>JAHDPO010000049.1 GCA_018434325.1 Clostridia bacterium
AAGGCCTTCCCCTTGTTTTTTGTGCCTAATTGAAGGCTAAAATGGTGATGCAGCCCTCTATTTAAGGTGTTTTCTTGCCTGAATATCTCAAACAAGGGCGTATCGCCCAACGTTTTTTATTAACGTTTTGCGACACGCCCAGCATAATAATCGGGAATAAAAGTCCCTCCATTTATCGTTCCTCCATTTCTTCGGCGGCTTCCTCGTCAAAATCCTCCTGATAATCGAGCAATCGCCGGTAGCGTTCTCTGTCCTCCTGCGCCTGCGGTGAGTTTAAGTATTCCGTCAGCCGCATATCCCCACGGGATTTTTCCAACAGGGCTTCGATGCCGGTTCCTTGCTGATAAATTGCGATAAGCTGGTTGAAATCGTAGATTTCCTTTTCATCAGCATAGGCCATGAGCTTTTCGACATTTTCAATCCCCGTTGAAATGGGAATAGACAGATTATCCATAGACTGATACCATGGGCAATTACGGTTATACTCCAACAGGCAGCTATCATGGTCAAGGTCGAGGGTAATTCGCATTCCCAGTCCACTTTTCTGCGAAAATGCCTGTTCGCAGCCTGCGGCTTCTTCATCGGTAAGGGGCTTACAGAACATATCCACATCACGGAGACGGAAAAGACAATACTGCCCCTCATAATCCAAATGCGCAAAAATGTGTGCAATCGTTTCTGGAAAGTTATCTGGCTGTTGTTGAATTGCTTTGGCTTGCGAAAGGCGAAAAAGAGGTGACAGGGCGTTTGCACCCCAATCCGCAAAAAAAGCATGGGTTTCCCCATGCTCAATGATGTTGTAAATTGCTCGGTTTCCCATAAGCTGCCCTCCTAACGCTCATATTCTTCTTCGGCGTCCAGCGTGTTTTCAGCCAGCATAGCATATTCCGCTTTTGAATGTTCTTTCAGCAGCGCATGATCCGCCATGTAGTCCAGACAACAGTTCATGGCATCCAGCTCCTGCTCTGTGGCATTTCTCAGCGGACCGGAGCCATAAGAGAACACCGTTACCGTAGCCGTACACGGCGGCCGGAGATCTCCGGTCATCAGCATCTCCCTATACTGTGGTGCGTCTTTCACATCATCTTGACCGACACTTCCCGGCATCAGAAATCCATCCATTACACTATTGTGAGGTAGATGGACTTGTGAAAAGACAATCCCGTTCTCTCCGCAAAGCTGGTCAAGCATCTGATTTTCATGCTCGCAAAACTGCTCTCCGTGCCTGCCTTTCATTCTGTAATCGCACAGCATATACGGAGGACCGTTCAGGTCATTTATGCTTTCAAGATACAGACATTGGTGCTGCAACTTCGTCAGACAAGCCTTTGCTTCCAAGGAATACGCCCACGATGAAGAATAATGCTCCACCTCTTTGTCCTTGAAATAGATAAAGCCCTCATGGTCACGGGTCATATATTCCACGCCAAGATGGTAGGGCTTGGTATAGGTTCCGTCCTCTACGCTTTCGTACAGGCGGTCAAGGGCAGCCAGTCCAGCTTGATTCAGGTAGCCGTTGATGCCCAGCTCCACCAACTTCAGATGTTCGGGGGAAAGATTATCGCCATCGTTGGTTTTCTGCAATATAGCAAGTATTTTATCCATTTTCATTATCAGACACCTCACTTTATCGGACGAATATGCCAGTCGGAAAACAAAGAATCCCGGATGGTCAAATCGTCCGTCAGGTTGATTTGCAACATTCCTGCCGGTGTCCATGCGTCGATACACTCCGCATAGATTGTATATCGTCCGTCAGGAAACCAAACCGGCGAAAAGTGGCAGGGGCGGCCATATGTGCTGTACTTGTTTTTCTGAAATTCAAAGGTACTGGAATACCCGGTGTTCAGCCGTTTAAGCAGCCGCCAATAAGTTGCATAGTTAAATTCAGGGAAGTATGCCACCACATTCTGCACACCGGTGATATGGCTGCTGGGTGCGGAGGAACGGACCTGTGCCGACACGTTGGCATTTAGTCCATATCCACTTTTCATTGTCTTGCCAGAAGCCGTAGGCGATTTTGCATCCGGCTTGGTCTGCATTTCAGCGGTCAAGGTTGCCGAATAAGAGAGCCAGGCATATTCCCACCACCCCCTATCTACCCACTCTCCATCATCTTCCCAAGAACCGCCGCCGTTGCCATCATCATACCAATTCCAATCACTTTCCCATACCCAATATTCATGCCACCAGCAGTCCCACTCTCCCCATGAGAGGGAGGTCACATTCGGTTTGCTGGGTTTGGCTGAGATGGAGAAACCATCGTTGCGGTCGTTGGCCTGCGGATCGGGCGGCGGATTCCTATCAAGGTCTACAATCTGTGCCGCAATCTCACTGCTGCTCACAGAACAGTTGCTGGAAACGGTAATCGTAATAAATCCCGGCTCTTTGGGGGTACGCCATTTCACCCATGCAAGCTGGGAGCCACCGTCAGGGATATAGATACTATTATGGGAATAGGTTCTGCCGTTGATAGTAAACCTTGCGTATGCAGGATTATCCGGTGTTTTTTGTGAACCGGCGGAAAGCGTGACGGCCGTGATGACTTCGGTATCACAACGGTAAGTCACATTGCTCTCCCTTGGCGGCTCCGGGTCAGGCTCGGAAAAGCGGATAATGCCCAGCCCCAAGCTTGCTATGATGGTTTCATCATTCTGCGCCTGTGTGGTTGAGCCGCCCCATGCAGGGAAACCCAAATCCGGGGTTTCAAGAAACATGGACAGCGGCAGATTTTTATGAGATAAAGATACCATCTTGCTCCGCAGACCGTTTCCAGCCTGTTTGTTGTAAAGCGCGGCTTCTGTGGCAGTCATCGCAAACATGACACCGGTGTACTTAAAATACGCTATCGGTTCCAAAAGGATTTTATAATCCCCACCGATCAGGGTGTCATAGTCAAAGCCTGCGGCATTCGCTATGTCCCGAATAGTTCCTTCACGGCAGAAGTAGTTTCGGATAGCTGTAATGTTGCTGGAGCCGTTTGAGCTGATGATGCGGGGCATGGCATTTGCTGGCTTAAAAGATGTATAGCCGTTTTGCTTTGGTGACAGTGTATAACCATTTTTATAGCTGATTTTGCTTTTATATTGAAAATGAATGGCTATATCACTATTTGCGCCATTCGATAAATCAATCGGCGTTGATGCAGGTGTATTGTCGCTGTCACGAACAATCGTGATGCGTACACCGTCACGCCCCGGCGTCCATGAGTTCTGACTGGTTCCCTGATTCATGCCGCCACCGCCGCCGTCAATGTTGGGGTCTGCGGCAAAAGCGGGAACGGATAAAGAAAAAAGCATTGCCAGTAAAAGCAATGCACAAATCAATCGTTTCAAGTTTCCACCTCCAAAATAAAAAGGGATACAGCCGTCAATAGCTGTATCCCTCTGAATAGGTTATTCCGTTTTACATATCGCCAACCGGATCACCGGTTCCTGCGTTGGGGGCAGTTTTTGTTTCGTTTTCTTCTCCGCTATCTTCAACCCAACCAAAGCCCGGAACGTAGATTGCGCCATCTGAACGCTTTTCTCCGCCTTGCGGCTGCTCCTGCTTCGGTTCAGTCTTGGGAGAATTGGCTGGCGGAGGACTGGAGGGAGGAACGGCCTCTGACGGTGACTTTGGTTTCCCATCAGACGGCTTGCTTACCTGTCCCTGCGGTTCAGTGCTGGCAGGCGGCGCAGTCTGTTCCGGTGTTTCTGGCGGCGTGACCGCAGATGTGTTACCGTCCTGCTTGACCTCCGGCGTTGTTTCCGGCTTAATTTCCGGCACAAAAACCTCAACCTCGGCAGGGGGTGTACTCCCCACAGGGGTTTCCGGCGGCTGACCGCCCATATTGCTGATATAATAGAAAAGTCCTCCTGCAAGGCAGACTGCCACAAGGGACAATGCGGTGATAACCGCTTTTTTCTTGGCTGTATAATTCTTTTTCATATGATGGCCTCACTTTCATATTGTTATGAATGGTTCAGCCCTATTTACCCATATCGCTGTTTTTACCCAACTTCATTATATCCTGAATCTTCCTGCGCGTCCAGACATTTCAGCGGGCAGCAATCGTCTTTTAGAATTTGGGCATATAGGCTGACCGTGTACGAAGTTCCATCTGTAACGGCGGGAGCTTCCCCCAGCCGAAGGACAGAGGGATTTCAATGGTAATGCGGGCGTCCGCTTCCAGATTGTTGTCGGCGTTCCCCGGCGTCAGGGGTGCGTTGGACAATTCCACGGAAAGCCCTGACAGGCGGTATTCGTAACCCTCCGCCTGCCGCTTGATGTGGTAGCCGTCCTGCTCATCCGTGCCAAGCAGATTGTCAAGGCGGTAATACACATCATCATAGTCAAGGTTCTCCTGCCAGCTATCGCCGGACAGGATATAACCGCCGGAGTACCCTTCACGCAGTCCGTTGTAGGCTTCGTCATAATTGGTGGTGACTACGGTGATGACCGCCTGCTGGAGTCCGTCACGGACACCCTGCACCATGATCCCCAGCCTGAAAAACTCCGAGACGGCGCAAATCAGGAGCAGAAGCCCTAAAATCAGGGCAACCGTCAGGGGCGTTGAACCGCCTTTTTTATCTTTTATGATTTTTTTCAGTTGCATAAGCTCTGCCCCCCTTACTTGTAATAGACTTCGGATTTCCCGGTTGCTTTGGCGTGAAGTTCAATAGGAAACGGGCCAAAGATGAAAAATCCAATGTCCACCGTATCGGTCAGAACCACCTCAATATCTCCGTTAAGCTGTACCTTTCGTCCGCTGTAATAGTCACAGTCCCAGCGGATGTCCGGGTCAAGGCCGGTCTGCTCCCGCATATCCGAGATACGGGACTCCACGCTGGTGCTTCCCTTGATTTCCGCTTCACGCACAATCTCCGCGGCGAAAATATCAAGCTGCTGTTTTGTGGTAAAGACCGGAAACAGGGAGACGGCAAAGGATACCACCAGCAGCAGGCAGAGAATGCCGACAGCCACATCAAGATAGCCCTCGCCTCGTTTTGATTTCAGTATTTTTCTAATCATAGCCGCACCCCCTAAAACATTCCCGACATGGCGCCGAGAATCTGATACCCCATGACACCCATATACAGGAGCAGCATACAGCCAAGGAGCAGGAAGGAAAACTTGCGGATTTTGGGCGGGCGTTCCATCGCCAGCCGCTTTAGTCTCTGCAATTCCAGTTGTTTAAGGTCGTGAGAGAGCATTTGAAAGAACACCACGCCGTCATCACCGCGGAGAACTCCAATCAATCCCCGCACAATATCCGAAAGCATGGCACTGGACACTCTGGCCTCAAACCGGGTCAGCGCCCCCTCATAATTGCCGGTACGCATATCCGAGGTGGTGATGGTAAGCTCGTTTTTCATGGCTCTCCCAGCGTTCTTTTGATAATGCTCTAAAATGGAAAGTACATCACGGCTTGCCTTCAGCTCCTGTACCAGTGTTGACACAAAACGGGGCAGTTCGTATTCTATATCCTGCCGCCTTGCGGTAATGAGCTTTTCCGCCTTGGTGCTTTCTGTAAAGTACACGGCAATCCCAATGATTACAAACACCGGCGACAGGATCGGCAGAAACAGCAGACACGGAACAACACCTGAAAAAATCAATCCTGCCTTTACGATTGCCTGTGCCGCATAGACCTCTGCGGTCATGGGAATTTCAGCGGATTTGAGAATGGCGGTCAGCTTGCGTTTTTTGTATTCGTCCATGGGCAGGATTTTTGACAGCTTAACCGCCAGTTCCATAATAAAGGCGTCGGAATCCCGTGCCTGCTTTTTCGTCTTTTTTCCCATGCCGAGAATCGCCTTGGTTGCCTTATAGGTCGGTACGCTGAGAAGCTCCGCCATAATAAGATAAAGCCCTGCCGTCAGAAACAGGGCGAAGAAAATTAAAATCATACTGTGCATTGTATCGCGCCTCCTTATCGCTTGTACTCTATGGGGCGTGTGTGTTTCGCAACGGCCGCTACCGATACAAAAATCATTCCGGCGCAGATTGCCAGCAGTATCTTTCCAAAGTCAGTAAACATCAAGGTGTGATACCAGTCCTGATTGAGAAAATACATCAGTGGAACGCTGCCCAAAAGGAGTACCACCATCGTGATATACTCCTTGACCGGCTCAAACAAAAGCAAGTCCAGTTCAGCCGATACCACACGCATATCCGACAGCTTGGCGACAATAGGCGGCAGAATGTTTTTCAAGTTGTAATCATCCTGACACGCTATCACCGCGTCCACCCATTCATGGAAAACACTGTTGTCAATCCCTGCTTTTAATCCTTCTAAGGCTTCCTTAGTATTGGAATTGATGAGCTTTGCCTGCAAGAGAAAGTTTCGGAATACCTCGGCCACCGGGGGATTTAAGTAAGGCTGGTTTTCCTCAATGGCGCGGATAATCGTGTTTTTCCCTCTCAGGTAGCTGGTCGTGATGATGGACAGCGCCGTTTCCAGTTCGGTGTTGATCTGCTTCTTATGCCTGCCTGCGGTCAGCTTCACAAAATAAAACGGCAAGAGCGCAAACCCCACCGCCAGTACCGGCACAAGAAAGCTGTTTTTCATGGTGAGGGCAATCATAGCACCCACCACAAACAGAAACATGGACAGGATACAGAGTGCCGTAAACTGTCCGCTTTTTCCGGTGATACGCAAAATCTCCTTGGTTTCAATAAAAAGCAGTTTCAGTCCTTTGGGCTGCTTATTCTTTCGGCTCTTGGCAATCCTGCTTTTGAGTGTGGTGTTTCGGGGCTTCACATAATCCGCAAGCCCCTCCAAAAAAGTAAAGGGCGATAACGAAAGCAGGATAAAACTGCCCGTTACCGCCAGTAAAAACGCAATCGTCACAAGTATTGTCACTGTGTCAAACCTCCATTTCCTCTAAATCCTCCATCAAGTCCTCATAACCCTTATACCGTGTCACGGTATCGGACACTTCCTGCAAACCATCCACCATATCCTGATGGGTTTGTGGCAGGCTTTGGGATGCAATCTCCTTTGCCACCTCCAAAAAGCTCCCCAAAAAGCCCCAGCAGCTATCGGTTTCTTCTCCATTCTCATAAAGCCGAAAGCCATAGCATTGCCCGGAAAGGTAGTAGTCATAGCACTCCACCTCGGATTTCAAAAGCGCCTTTGCTTTGTCGTAGCTCTCCGGTGTCAGGTTGCCGTACTCCTTTTCGATGTCCTCCGCTGTGGCATAAATCCAGCCCACCTGACCGGAATCCCATTCGGCGTGCTGCGCCCTGCCAAGAAAAGAGCTGACCGACATACTGAGCATGGAGTGGTCGTATAGGTTCAGGGGCAGGATGATATTTTTCTCCGCAGCCAGTGCATAGAGGTCAGCGTTGGGCAGGGAATCCACAAGGCTTTCAAAAGCCTCCTGCCGATTCACTTCCAGCCTGCCCTCAATAGAAGCCTCGTGATACCATTTCTTAAAATGGGTATCATAGCTGCTGATTTCCCAGCTTGCTGCCGAACGGTCATATTCCAGCTTCACCTTGTCTGTCTTGCCGGATTTCACATAGGCAATGAGGGTGTCGGGTGAAACACTGTCACGCACCAAAGTCTTGAGTAAATCGTTGGTGTCCTCGAAATTATGCTGATCCCCAAGGTTATACCGGCTGTGCCAGCAAATCATATGCCCGAAGTTGTCGTAGTCGGTGCGGGGGTTCAGCGGTTCATCATCCATCATAATTTGCAGAAGATAAGGTGCTTTATAGGCTACCATGCTCATTGTAATGCACCTCCCTTACGCACTTAAAAGCCGCTGCTGTAATTTCAGCGGCATACCGTTCTCTCTAAGCCGCTTGCACAGGCTCTCAGACGGTTCATGAACCTTTTCATAGTGACCGATGATCTTGGGCTTTCCATTTTCCGTGAGGGTGTCGGTGATATTGAAGCGGTACAGGGTGCGCATGACAGGCGCCCCCGCTTTTACACCCACGCACTCGGCAATCTCCATCAGGCGGCGGCTGTTGTCCTCCAGCTTCTTGGCAAAGGCCACCACGGGAAAGCCCCTTGTGGCAAGTCCCATCAAGGTGGCATCATCCATGGAGCTGCTTTCCTTGCACAGCGCCGCCATGCGGTAATAGGTATCCTCGCAGCCGTTGGCGTGAATGGTGGTCAGGGAGGTATGGCCGGTATTCGCCGCTTTGATGGCTTGCAGGCTTTCCTCGCTTTTCATTTCCGCCACCACAAGGAAATCCGGGTGCATGGTAAGGGCAAGCTCCAAGAGCTTCACCATGGACACCACCTGTTTGGGATCGTCGGACTCCTTGGTGATGAAGTGAATGACATTATTAAGGACCCTGCCCAATTCATCACGCTTTACGCTGTCAAACTCACGGCAGCCCTTTTCAATGGTAATCAGCCGCTTGTCGTTAGGTATCTGATCGAGTATCCAGCTCATAAGCGTCGTTTTGCCGGAGGAAGTCGCCCCGGTCATGCACATGGAAACCCCATAATTGAAAAACACTGAAAGCATATCCAGCATTTCGGCGGTGGCAGTCCCATAGCTGACAAATTCCTCTTTTTTGAGCTTGCGGGGGTTGACGATACGAATAGATACGGACAGCCCCTTGTCCTCGTCCACAATGCCGGGAGATGTGGCGGTAATACGGATTTTGTTGGAAAGATGGCCGATCACATAGGGCTTGGCATTGTCCAGTATCATGCCGGACTTGTGCAGCATACGCTTGATGACATCAAGGGCGTGCTGGGGTGAGGTAAAGGCTTCCTTGGTGGGGAGTACCTCGCCGCTTGCATAGATGACCTTCACATCGTCCCACTGGTTGATGTTGACTTCCTCTACATCATCACGATAGAGGTACTTGGAGAGAAAGGAAAAGCCGGTCATTTCTCCATACAGGAGTTCGGCAAGCTCATCCGGTTCCATGCCGTCCACGCCGAGCTGCTTTTCTTCAAGATATTTGCGGATATAGCTGCCGATCAACGTCCGGCTATGCTCCGGGTCATCTTTTAGCTGGTCGGCATAGTTCTTGGTGATGTACTCCTGCACATCCTTCAAGACCTCGGCAAAGGGGCGCAGGCGGGTTTCCCCGCCCATCAATCCCACATTGTTATGAATATTTAAGACATTCTGCAATTTACGTCCTCCCTTCAATTCAGGATGATTTCATATAAATGTTTCGGGCAGACCGGAGCCTTATCGGTTCTCGGCCTGCCCGGTTGGTTCCAGCTCCCGCCTTTGCTTTTGTAGCAATAGGAAAAGCCGCTTGCCAAAAGGCTTTTTCCTTTTTCTCCATCCAAAATATAAGTGATGAGCCTGCTATAACCCAATGCCCTCGCTGCACGGCGGTAAGCCCCGTACAGCTTGGAACAAGCATTGCGTGTGCCATCCGTGCAAAGCCGCAGGACCTCAACAGTCATGTGCTGGTCAATGCGGCGTGATCGGGGTCTGCCAACGATAGCAACACCGCAGAGCTTGCCATTTTCATAGCAGGCAAGGGAAAAACGGTGTCCTCTTACGGCTTTATGGTGACGGTGATGCTCCATCACATAGGCGTTGGCGTCCTTTAGCTCGATGTGTCCGGTGGAGAGCATCAAAACTCCCCCCGGCCTTTGGCAAAGGGCAGCCGAAACGCTGTCTTGCTCTTTGTCCTTTTTGGAGATTGCGCCGCTGGGGCAGCTTCAGGCACGACCTTGGCCTTGGATTTCTCCGGCTGTATCCCCAAAATTTGTTGGATTGCCGCAGAGTACCCGGCACTCTCCGGCTGTGTCAGCGTAATCAACAGGGATAACTCGTCAAACTGCTGTTCCAGTTCAGGCGTATAGGGCAGAACAAAATCAGTGCCACCGAGCTGCTGTGCCACAGCCTCCCAATCCTGCCCCGTTTTGAGATTTCCGATGACGGTGCTGTGGGTATCCTTACGGAACCGGCTGTCCGCCAGCATGGGATTGTGGGTCAGGTAATAAGAAACGCCTTTCAGATTGGCGGTTCCCAGCTTTAGTACCCTGTCAGCCAGTTCAATGGCAACGATAGATGCCGGGTCTGCTTCAAAGGTAGAGGTGCAGTCAACGATGATGTAATCCGCCAAATATCGGAGCAGAATGAAAAACTCCACCGCTTTTTCTCTTGTAATCTGCGGATAGTGCATCAGGCTTTCTCCTGCGCAATATCCCAGCAGGCTGATATAATCGCTTTTTTCCGTAGGCACACAGGCGTTCAGGATAGTGGTCTGTGCAAGCGCAGGAGCCGTTAAAAGACTTCCCAGCGAGGTGTCATGCGTGATATGGGCGGGAAGTACGGCAGGGATCACCGGCGTAAAAGGGTCGCAAAATACCACAATCACATTCTTCTTCGCCGCCGAAAGCGCAAGGGCAAGTTTCAGGGCAGCGGTGGTTTTACCGCTGCCCTGACTGCCCATGACGGCAATTACTTTGCTTTCTTCCATGGTTTTGGCCTCCCTTTCTTAATCCTGCACATCTGGAATATTGCCGTTTGCAGGCACACTTCCGTCCACACTGTCAGGAGCCGATGCCTGTGTGCTGTCATTGTTTTCGGTTTCATAGGTTAAGCCCTCGCTTTTCACAGGATACAAAGCCTCCGACAGCTTGGCTTGCTCGTCCAAAAACTTCTGTGCGTTCTCTGCACCGCCACGGTAGACCAGGGCGGCATGAAGTTTTCCCGTCTGCTCAAGCTCCGCAAGAAGCCTTGCCTGCTGCGGTGTTGCAAGGACGGTGATGGTGCTGGCAAGCTCGGTATCCTCGTTATTCTTGGGCTGCTCCTGAATATTGCTGTCGTTGCCGCTGCTGTCGGTGGTGGCGATAATCTCTACATATTGCAGTTCATCAGGGATAAGGGTTTTTCGGGCCTCGCCCACATCACTGGCAATCAGGGAAACAATGTCCCCGCGCTCCAGCTTGCCGGACAAACCGGATGCAAAGCTCTTGATGGTAACGGAAATGGCTCTGTTCGTGCCGTCCAGCCCGCTGAGATATTCGTTTTTCAGTTGGGGAGTATCCGAGAGCTTGCTTTTCAGAATATAATCGCCTTTGTAAAGGTCGGCATTGGCGAATTTGCCGATGACATCCTCTTTTTGATAGATCACATCAGAGGGCAGATTGTAGCCGCCGGTATCCACGGTGGTAATCATGCCTGCCGTAATTTCATCGCCCTTTTTGATTTCAGTTGTAACACGCACCAGCTCCACCTTGGACTGGAGTGCATTATTGAACATGGGTGTCAAGCCGAAGCAGATGATGAGGGCTGTGATAATGCACAGCAGCCCCACCACAATTCTGTTTTTGAGTAAATCTTTCATATTGTTGTTATCCTCCATATCGTTATTAAGTTGGAAAAAGGGTCAGGAATGCCCCCAAAGCTAAAAACGGTGCAAGGGGCAAGCTTTTTTGTTCCCTGCAAAACGCACGGTTCCAAAGCAGGGCAAATAAAAGTCCCCATATCATCATCCAGATGCCGCCTGTTACACCCAGGGCAAAGCCGCTGGCCGCCATGAGCTTTACATCACCGCCGCCGATTTTTTCCGTTTTCAGCGCAGCGATTAGAAATGGCAGGGGAACAAGCAGAAAACCCAAAAGCGCAGGCAGGGGCTGAAAGCAAATCAGCCCCGCCATTGCAAGCAGTAAATGCAGACAATCGGGGATTTCATAAGTCATTAGGTCAAATACCCCCGCCACTATCAGAACCTGGCATAGCAGGATACAGCGCAGAGCCGCAGGGGTAAATCCGTATAAGCAGAGAAAAACCGCCGTCACAGTCATACTGAGAACGGCGGTTTTCGGTGCGGTTTGCTTTAGTATTCTGCGGATGGCCATATCGCACAGGCTGCCCATGAACAGGGCAAGGAGCAGGCAGGCAAGAAAAAGTGATGGGGGTTCTTCAAATACCATATCATCCCTCCATTTCTTTGACTTGCTTGATGGCCTCCCGTATATCAAGACCGTCGATTTCATCACCAAGGCACACCCAGCCGTCGTACTGCTGTCTGGCAAACAGCTCCGCACGGGGAACATCCCCCATGAGCTGTCCAATACGGCGGCGCACCTCGTCCGGTTTCTTGCTGTGGGATTCCACCGGTGTATCCACAATGCAGTGAACCGCTTTGGACAGGCGCTTCGGCCTGCCTCTTGATGCGATCAGGCACAGTTCGGGATTAGCTCTCGTCCAAAAGCCAAGCCCCCAAAACCATTTCTCTTGCTGCTTTTTACACCGCTTTACCCAGCAAAAGCCGAGGGTCTTATAGGTAAATCCCCAACGCTCGATGGCTTTCAGTCCCTCCAGCAGACAAGGGAATGTCACCCACAGAAACAGCACACAGTCCTTATCTGCAATCCCTGCCACATCAAGGTTGAAGATATCCTCGGCACTCATGGTATGGTAATGGTTTTCGGCACTGCGCCCCTGTCCCTTTTTGGAAAAAACCTTGTAAGACCAGGGCGGGTCTACATACAAAACAGAAAATCTCATAGGCGACCTCCCGGCAAGCGCACTCCAATCTCATAGACAACATTGACCGTGACGGCGTTCCCGGCCTGCCGGTAAAGCTGGGCATCGCTGATGCCTGCCGCCTTTGCACGGTCAAACAGGTAGTCCTCAAAGGCTTGCAGCCTGAAGCACTCTCTCGGTGTCAGCCTGCGGATGCGGCAGCACAAAAGAACGCCCATGCTCCCGCCTGTCATCAGGGTTTGAGAACACTGGCGCCCGACACGCCCCCGGCTTCGGTGGCTGTTGGGATAGGCCAAATTGATGCCGTCGCCGGGATATGCCATAGTGTAGCCGTCTTTTTTATCCTCTCTGATCGGCAGACCGTCTTTCCACCCCTCACAACAGCACAGCAGAATGCCGTGCTGATCCTGCGTTGTCAGGGTAAAGCTGGGTTCTCCCGGTGCCTTGAACCGCCTGCCGTTTTGCCGCTTTTCCATGCGGTCGGGAGTGATGACTGCCATCACGCAGTCCGGGTGCCCATGGCACAAAAAGACACCGGAGGTTTCCCCCCGGTGATTGCCGATGCCTGAATGATACCGTGCTTTTAGGCATCTGGCGTTTTCAGTCAACACCGCCCCCTCATCCATATCAATAAAAGTGACATAAGAAGGTACAGGTGAAGCTACCTTTAGCCCTTCTCCTTTATTCGTCGTAAGTGTTGGAGAAAGACCATGTGTACTATACACGTTTCCATTCATGCCATTGCCACTTGGATTGATATTGCCCAAGCGAACAATGCCTGCCTCGATGGAATGGACTTCTATTTCATTGTCCGCTGGAACAGCATAAAGCCCCGTTCGCCCGGCAAAGCCGCCGCCTTCCGCCGTCAGGGTGACAGAAACACCGCTTATGTCGTAGACTCGTTTTCCTTGGCTGCCTCCGATAAGTTGCTTAACAGGCGCCGTGTTTGCTCCGCCGATAGGAAATATCTTTCGTCCACGGATTCCTCCAAAATGTCCAACAAGGTACACTCGCTCCCTGTGCTGGGGAACGCCGAAATGTTTTGAATTGACGGCCTGCCATTCGCAGTCATACCCAGCTTCCCATAGTTCAGCGAGAACGGTGGTAAATGCCCCGCCATTCTCGCTTGACAGCAGATGCTTAACATTCTCAACGATAAGCTGCTGGGGTCGATTTTCGGGACTCGTGCTTTTGAGCAGGCCAACGACTGTAAAAAACAGTCCGCTTCGGCTTCCTCTAAGACCTTCCATGCGTCCTGCAATGGAAAGGTCAGTGCAAGGAAATCCAAAAGTCCAGATTTCAGCTTTTGGAATCTCTCCTGCTCGGATTTGTTTAATGTCCTTGGCATACCATTCGCCTTTGCAGTTTTTCCCATCACAGTTTTTTCTCACCTCCGGTTTGCACATCATAGAAAAATTAGAGCCTGCGTCCTCCCGGTAAGGGCAGGGTGCAAGCTCGTATAGTGCCATATAGCTTTTATTTGCGTATTTATCAATTTCGACATGACCTATACAGGTATGTCCGCTTCTTTCGAGACCTCTACGGAATCCGCCGATTCCTGCAAAAAGGTCGAGAAACGTCAAAGTTCTACCTCCTTATCTCATACCCCATTCATCCTGCATACGGTAGGGGTAAATCTGCTGGCTGCGCCGAAACCGGAGCATATCCCCGACTTGGTCAACCACACTTTGGTTATTTTGGTCTTTGGTACACATCATCACCGAGCCGAAAATGCCGGACAGAACCGCTACAACGGTCAGCGCTACATTCCCGGCAATCAGCCAAAGAAGTGCCGCGACAGCGCCGCCAAACAGGGAGCCGACAACACTCTGCAAAAGCTCCCGCCTGCCAAAACCGTTGAACAGCTCGTTTTCAGCCTTTACTCCGGTGGGGATGTAAAGGTTTATTTCATTGTTCACGCCATTCCTCCTTACGCTCCGTAGTAGAAGAATACAATCTCCTTGATTTGCCAGATACACTCGGCAATCACATAGAAAACAACGGTGTTTTTCGCCCGCTTCTTATACCGCCCCTGTTCTTCCTCTGCCGATTGCAGCCTGATCATGCAGTAAATAAAGCGGAACACCACACCCAAGCGGATGAGAGAAATGACCGCCATGGAAATATCGTCGAGGGTTATCATTTCATCACCGCCTTTACTTGACCATACCCTTTGCCATGCCCACCAGCCGGACGGAATGATACATATTGTTGATGACACCCGCACCGCCGCCGCCGGTGGGAACCATAAACTCACTGAGGAAACGGGGGGTCTTGATGGCAAGCACGATACAGGCAATACCCCAAAAGATATTCATTATGCTTACATTCATCATCATGCCGACACCCAGCTTGCAAAGGCATATCTGCACCACCACCGCAAAGGTGGTCTGAAAGAATTTGTTGATATAGGCTTTGAAAACGCCCTTGTCGCTGTCCAGCAGACCGACACAGGCAAGGGGCAGACCAATGCGCAGAATCATAATTTCCAGCCCCCTCATCAGGAACTGGAAATACAGCACAAAGTAGCAGATCACGAAAATCAGCCCGAAAATAGCTGTCACCAGTCCAAGAGAGCTGATTCCGTTGACCCAAGCCTGCCAGTTGTAGCCTGTGCTTGCGCTGATGGCTGTCATCAGCTCATCGGTCAGGCTTTGCGTGATCTCGGCAAGCCAGCCGTACATGACCGGAAAACAGACCGCCACGGCAATGGCCTGAATAAAGCGAATGACCAAATAGGCCGGTTCTGCGTCCGGGTCGCCGTCCGTCCACATGACATAGCACTCAAACCCTTTTTTCAGAAATTTGAGGATAATCAAAGACACGCCAAAGCCCAGCAGAATGTCAAACAGCACGCTTACCATACTGCCGCCGCCAACCGCCGTCATGTACTGGTCGGCGTTTAATGTCATGGGAACAAGGCCGGAGAGCATTTCATCAATAAAAGCTACGGCGCCATTTAGGATAGCCACAATCAGCAGCACAAGAATTATTTCCAATCAAAAATCACCTCCTCGCCCTGCGGGAGATCCCGCAGGGCATAAATTTCGTGCGGCTTACTCTTCCGGAACCGTTTCTTTCCCTTGGCTGTGGTAAACCTCCAGTACGGTGTCTTTGATTTGACCATGCAATTCCGGTGTGATAGGAAAACAAATATCCCGGTATTCCCCGGCATTGGTTTTCCTGCTGGGCATGAATACGCAGGGGCCTTTTTCGCACTCTACAACACGCACCCCGGTAATCAAAAACTCATTATTTAAGCAGACCGTGGCAATAGCCTTGAGTCTGCCTTCGTCACTTAAATGCGCAACGATTTTAGCGGTTACTTTCATGGCAATTTCTCCTTTACCTTTATAAAAAATCCCATGCCGCCGCATCATAACGGCAGCATGGGTCACTCAGGGTCTTACCCTTTGTAATTGAAAAGCTCTTTGACACGCTCAACCAGCGTAGGGAGTACGGTGTCGTTGAACAGCATATAAAGCCCCGCCAGAAGGAGGGCGCCGATCACCACAGAAATCAAAATTTTTAGCGCCGTGTCCACAAAGCCCTCGCCGGACTGCTGGGCAAGGACCATACCGGATTTTGCTCTGAGCTGCTGGAGTTTCAGAGCCCCCGCCATGGCGGTAGCCTTTACCTTTTCTTTCACATCGTTCACCTGGGAAATGACCTTGTTCATAAAGTTTTTCATCGTGTTTGTTCTCCTTTTCATTGATATATTTGGGGTTATGATAAAGCCGGGAGAGGTTTCCCGGCCTTATGCCGAACAGTTCACCGGCTTACTGGTAGTAGCCGATGATGATATTGAGGGTGGCGCTGCCCAGCACCGCACCGATGCAGGACACAATCGCCACCACAATGCGGTTGTTCCACTTTTTCTGATCCATCTCATCCGCCGCACCTCGACGGATGCAGAAATAGATAATGAGCAGACCTGCCACCACGGGAGCCAGAATCATTAGCCATGTGGTGGCGTCCTGAATGAGCTTTTCCGTACCCTTGGCAATCTGGCTTCCGCCAATCCCGCCACCGGTGGCATAGGCAACCGTACTGTTTTGGAGCAAAAGGAAAGCGGTGAGCACACCCGCACTCACCGCTTTGCCTTTTGCCCTGATTTTTTTAATCATCTGTTCCATCTTCACTTTCATTGTGTTTGGAACCTCCTTTCCGGAATCCTTTTTCTGAAAAAATTGCGCCCATCTGAGAAGCAAAAGCCTGGGACTTCTGCTGGGCTTCCTTCATCTGCAAGTCCTTGGCGTAATACACCCAAATGTTCCATAGCGGAATATCGCCTGCCACATCAGAGAGGACCGGCCGGGCCGCTTCTCTTGATTCCCGAACCAGGCGGTTATGCTCCTTGCCGCCCAATCCGCACATCTGATTGAAATACCACTGTGACAGATCGGGGGCGTTCATCATCGCCGGATGGGAACGGCTGATGACGATTTGAGCCGGTCGCTGGATTCTGCGGATTTCATCCGTGGTCAAAAGCTCCCTTGCCACAAGACTGATGCTGTGGGAGCTGGAGGGGTTGACATACCGCCCATGCTGACTGGAAAGCTGATAGGCGCTGGTGGTGTACTTGCCCAGCTTGTCACACACATCCTGCAAGGTTTCCTTATCATCCGCTTGCAGATAAATCCATGTCTGACAGTTGGATTTGACGATAGCCGCCGTTTCCTTATCGTACTTTTGGGTAAGCTGTTCAAAGGATTGCAGGAACAGGTTAAACCGCACCCCGCGTCCGCCAGCCACCGTCAGCTTGTTGGTAAAGTCCGTGAGCTTGGTAAAGTTTCCAAACTCATCCAGCACAAAATTGACCCGGCGCATGAGCCTGCCGCCCCGCTGATCGGACTGGCGCACCAGCAACTCATAGAGCTGGGAAACCATCAGGCTGGCGATGGGATAATAGGTCGTCTTTTCGTCCGGCAGAATCATAAACAAAGCCTGCTTTTTCTGCCCAATCTCCGATATGTTGTAGTCGCTCTTATGGGTAACGGAATAGACTGAACGGCTGGTAAACAGGCGCAGGGTCGTCAGCGCCGAGGTATCAAAGCTGCCCTTGGTACGGCTTGGGGCGACCTCGGCAATGGACATAAGCGCCCGTGCAGGGTGGCTGCTGGGCAGCTTCTTCATGTACTCGCTCATAGGCGTCTTGCCGCCCACCGACTTGCTCATCTCTGCGATAAACCAGTACACGTTGGTGAGGTTCTGATACTCCGGCCGCTTTTTGTTGTCCACCACCACGCAGAGAATTGCCGCTGCTATGGTGGATTTTTCGCCGTTCTCCCAAATCTTCTCGTTGGAAACATCATCGCCCACGAGGGTATTGGTAATATCCCACGCATACATTTCCGCACGTTCCATATCTCCCTTATTGACCGCATCAATGACCGGCTGAAGGAGATTGTACCGGGTACTTTTTTCCGGGTTCTTAAAATCCAGACAGATAACCTCATAACCCAGCTTTTTTAAGAATACCGATGTGTAATGGAACAGTTCGGCCTTGGGATCGCTGATAACAAGGCTTTCCCCGGCAAGTCCCAGCGTACAGATAGACTGGATGACAAGGCACCGTGTTTTCCCGGAACGGGTGGCGCCGATGGTCAGGGTATGGGTATCATCGGGAATGTAGTAAAGCCGTTCGGACGGCTCCCCAAGCTCTTTCGCTCGGATTTTCTCCGTACCCACCACAATGCCGCCCTCGTCAAACAGCTTGTAAGGGTCTGTCTTTTCTTTCTCCGGCTTATCCTGCGGGGCAACCGGAGAATCCTGCGGCTGTGTTTTGCTTAAATGCGCAGCCGCAAGGTCATAATCCACGGATTCAAAGTCCGCATCCTGTATCAATTCCTCCTTTTCTTCCTTTGGATTTATGGAATCGGGCGCTGCGGCGGGTTCGTCCTGTGCCACCGCACCTTGCCCGGTTTCCGCCTGTTCTGATTGCGTTGTTTCTTCTTTGTCCTTTTTCATAAACGGAAGATCATCAAAGCCGGTATCCAGCAGCTTTCGGATGAGGGGATTCGCCGGATTGATGATCTGTGTTCCAAATACCTTGCGCTTTTCTTCCTCCCGCAGCCATCGGGCTGAGCCGTGCTGATACTGCCCTACCGGAGCTGGGGTAAAAATATCCTCGGCTACCCGCACAAGCTCGCTTTGGTAGGGGCGGTTGTTCTGTACCCAAAACAGCACACAGCACAGGCACAGGAAACCCTCAAAGGATAGGAACAACAAAAGCTGCTGGCGCTGGGTAAACAGCCCTGCGATACAGTCCCATAACGGGAGTAAAGTCAGGGTGCGGACCCTGTGCGACAGCAGCCCATGCAAAGCCGCCGTAAAGAACAGGTTAAAAATTGTTCCAAGACCGATGATCATGGACCCTAAAATGAGCTTTTCCTTTTTCTTCATCGGCAAAAGTCCTTGTCCTGCTCTGCGGCTGGCTGGAGGGCAGCATCAAACTCTGGATAAGTCTGCCGGATGCAGTCCATCGTTTCAGGCGTGGGAACGCCCCATACATCGCCGCGCCCAACCGCCATGCGATCCCCATCCGCAGGATGCGTCAGGTGAACGGTATCGCTGTGGATATAATCCGGGCGGCAGCCGGGGCCATGGGTAACAGTCCATATCTGATTGCGGGGCGTCCGGTACTCCGGCTTTAGATGTTCATGCCGAAGAATCACAAACTTCCCCTTGTAGCTTTCCCGTCTGCTTTCAGGGAGACAGTCAACCGAGGTCAACAGCCTGTTCTCATCGGCGCTGACGGGATAGTAAGCCGGGTCATGGGGATGGGTCACGAAAAATATCGGTATCTTATGCTCCATAGCAAATGCTACCTCGCCTTGCATCCCTTGACTGAATGTGGTTCCCATGACCCACAGCTCATCGGACTTTTCCAGCAGGGCAAGGCCAAGCAGCAACCCCGTTTCACGCTGTTCGGGAATGGTATCATTGCACCATTGGCTGAAAATGATATGCGGGGCAAGAGGAAGTACCCCTTGCGCCCCGGCAAGGCGGCAATATTCCACAGCATTATTAATATTGGTGTTGTAGTCCCCACGCAGGGGACTGGCGATATACACCATTTTCAAGTTCTTCACCTCCCGAAAAAACAAAAAATGCCCTCCTGCACCATCAAAGACGGTGCAGGAGGGCGGTCGTTGTTCTATTAAGTTTTCAATGATTAAGGCTCATAGCCGAAGTCCTCGGCTTCTTCCCCCTGATTATGGGGTTCTTTTGCAGTATCTTCCTTGAAGTCAATGTATTCCGGCTCATTGGCAGACCGGTCAAGCTGCTTTTGCAGAAACAAGCTGACAGGGGCGTTTACAGGCGGGATTTTCGCTTCCTCCTCCATCAGTTCGTTGTAGTACAAAACGTAGGTTTTGAAGTTGGTGTTCAGCGTAGACAGCAGGCTGTCCTCGGAAACAATCAGGTCATTCACTTCATCGAAAAGCTGGCTCAGTTCATAAAGTGGAATTGCAGCGGTGTTCAGATCGTACAGCAGATACTCGTCCTGCCGCTTGCCAAAGGCTACGGCTACATCAGACATAAAGTTATCCGCGACAGCCTCATGGACAGCAAAGAAATCCTGTCCGCCCGACTGTACGAAATAGACACCGTTTCTCACTTCAACAGGTGCTTTGCTGTCTTTGCCTTGCTGGGCAGGCGGGGCGCACTCGCCAAAGTAATCAGTCAGGCTCAGCTTGCCATCACGCCTGATTTCCTCCATCATTTCCATCGCCTTGGCTTCCATGCGCTTGCAGGCCGTCACACGCCGCTGGAGCATTTCATACATGGGAATATCCTTGGTGTCCTCGCCGTAGCAGAGCCAATCCCCGTCCCGCTCTGCCATGGAAATGGCTTTGTCCGACAAAATCTCCTTTGCCTTTTCTTTCGGAACCATAATACCCTCACGCTCAAGGCCGGTTTCATTGGTTGCCATGATGAGATAAATATTCAGGGCGACTTCAAGGGCGGTATTGATATTGCCCCAAATCGACTCCCCACTTGGATGGTTCATAAAATCACTCTCCTATCTGAATGGGTTACGCAGTTACTCTTACATAATACAACTATATATCCGTACTATCAACAAATATCGTTGTCTTATCTTTTATTGTGTTATCCACCATAATAAAAGAAGTACAGAATATGGGAGGATGACGATGGACTTACCACAAAAATTTAAGCAGCTCCGAACGCAAAGGGGCATTAGCGTCTACAAGCTGTCAAAGGACACGGACATATCGCAAAATTATATCCGTAAAATTGAGAAAGGCGACAGCCAGCCGTCCGTGCTTGTTCTTGAAAAATTGCTTGCTCGTCTTGGCACAACACTTGCCGAGTTCTTCAATGAAGGCGCCGATGTGCTGTACCCCACGGCTTACGAACGGGAGCTGGTGGAAAGCGCCCGGTTGCTGAATCAGGAAAAAGCGGATGCGCTTCTCCATGTTGCAAAGCTGATGGCAAAGTAAGTGGCTGCCCTAACAAGGCAGCTACTTTTATTCCCGTTCGATTCCTGGCTCCATGCTGCCAAAGAGCCAGGAGAAGTCCAGTGCCTTTTCCCTTTTTTGCAGCTCCGGCATAATGTCCTCGATTTTATCCACCAGCCGTTCCACGGAGTTGAGATCATCCTGCGTCATGTCGTTGTCAATGGTGCGCATTTTGACCAGCCCTGCATAGATGACCTTCAAATCGGTTTCAGAGAACAGCCGCTTTTCATCAATTAGGCCGCTTCTGGTGGCAAAACTCTCAAAGGCGTCCTCTTTGTTGTAGAAATACTGGCGCTGGATGGGGTTTTTCTTTTCATCACAGCGGTAGGTGGAAAGCACATACTCAAACAGGGGGTGATGCTTGCAGGCCAGCACCACGCCGTTATGCTCATTGATTTTATACAGGTTGTTGGGCAGCTTCACGGCGGTTTCCTCGTCAAAAGGCTTATCCGCACAGATCCCGCAAGCCACCGCTGTGGACTTGGCAAGGGTCTGTATCCTGTCCATGAGCTTATCCTGCACCTCCACAAAGGGGTTTTTCATCACCATGTCATTCTTGGTGAAAAAGGCGATCAGTTTATCTCTGTGGTAAATGTCCGCCACATAGTCCGGCGAAGTGGACGGCTGCACGGTAAACCCCTTCTTTTGCAGGGTTTCAAAATAACTTTGGTAAAACTCGGTTTTGGTTTTCATTGGCGTTCTCCTTACATTTCATTCTGAAAGTAGTGGCGGGGGGAAAGGTCAGGCTGCCCGGGCAGGCTTTCTTCAATCCTTGCCATCAATTCACGGATACGGTCTTCCTGTCCGCTGTCCATCTCATTATCCAGCATGACGCACCTCGCACAGCAGGATACCAGTACCCGGAGTTCTTCGTGAGAAAAGGAAAGCGGAGCCGGTATCTTTAAGCCGCTGCGCTCCAAAAAATCATCCTGTGCCAACACCGGGTCATAAAAGAAATGTTCCCGGTAAAAGCGTTTTGTGTTGTGCTTCGGCATAGCTTTCTGACAGGTGACAAACTCATATCCAAACAGCGTAGTGCGGCGGCAAAGGAGCACCACCCCGGCACTTTCAAACACCTTGATGTAAGAGCCGCCTGTCAGCAGGACCGTTTCCGTCCGTTCCATGTCTGCAAATGGCGGCTGCATACAGCAGGATAGACCGGCGCGTGTTTCTTCAGCCGCCTGCTCCAAAGCCCTGACCTTTTCGCCGCCGTAGGTTTCAAAAACAAGCTCCCCATCCTGTGTAACCACACAGAACAGGGAGCTTTCGTTGTAGACCTCGGCGGCTATATCACTTTCCATAATGCTTTCCACACGGAAACCCGTTCGGGTCAGCCGTGTAAAAAATTCTTCAAAAAACTCTTTTCTTGTTTTCAATCCACATTCCTCCCTGATGTTTAATGTTCATAGCCTTTATCCTGCAATTTCAAAAACAGCTCCTTTTTAGCGTCCTTTGACAGCTCCCGGCCGTTTTTCTTCTCCCAATCATCAAATCGGCTGTCATTGTCACGGGTCAGACTGGAAAGCATATCCAGCGCCTCCATTAGCATCTGCTCTGCAAAATAGGAACGGCGGGCGCTTTTGTATTCCTCGGACTTTATTTCATAGTCCAGCCGGTTCAGGGTCTTTACCATGCCCAGCACTCGGTTTGCAATGATTTTGTCCGCTTCCCCGGAAAATCGGTTTCGCTGGCTATTAAGGTATTCATCACTGCCGCCGTAGAGCAGAACCATCTTCATTTTGCTGTCTATGTAGCTTTCTTTCTGCTCCCTAAGTGCTGGAACATTTTCAAGAAGATACTCCACCAGTTCATCCACCTTGGCTTTCATATCTGGAGTCAAAAGCTGATAGGCAATGCGGCCGGTGGGCGGAAGTTCGGATTTAAGGCGGAATACACGGTCGGCAGTTTCATTCAGTACCGCATCGTCAAAATCAAAGCTGCCGGACAACTCGTTTTCCTCGTCATAGTCGGCACGGAGCCGCTTATACTGATCCTTGCCCATCCGTCGCAAATGCTGTTCAAACTCGTCCACCAGTTCATTGCTGATACTGCGGAGTTCAGCGGCAGACTTGGTTTTCTGCTCTCCGTAGGCACGGATGCGCTCCGCAAAGGTATCCTTAATGAGCTGCTTTCTGATAGCATTAGGAACGGCAGGCGGGGTAAAGGGATTTTTGACCCGTGACGAGGTATCCCAAAACACCACATGGATATGAGGATGGTGCCTTTCTTTATGGAGCGCACAAGCCCATTGTAAATGCTCCCGCCGAATATTGTTTTTTTCGGCAATGGTCATAATGTGGTTTTCAATATACCTTTGCCATGCCTTTTGGTCGGTCAGGTTCAGTTCAGCAGCCGTTTCCTCGTCAAAAGAAATCACGCTGCGGTACATGGTGATATGCTTTTTGGAATTGGCATAAACCAGCCTTGCCACATCACGCCAGTCCTCAAACTCGGTAACGGGACCAGGGGAGAGCTTCCCAAACAGGCCATGGTTCATGCCCTCATTTTTGGCAACCCTCGGACGGGTGGCAATGTAGCGCACATGGGCATAATTCTTGCCAGCGGTGCTTTTATAATTGGGATTTTTGAATCTCTGCTTATAGACTAAAAGGGAGATTGCCCATCACCTCCCGTCAGCGTTCCCATTCATCCTCATCGGATTCCAACATCCGATTTACCTCTCTGATATTGCGATCGTCCTCCGCGGCCTCCGCTTCGCATACAGTGCGGTAATTCTCCATTGTGGAGTGATACCGCCTGCTTTCCTCCAAAATAAATTTCATGCCCCCTGCGGTGCTGGGCGGCAGAGTTTCATAGGGCTTATAAAACGCATAACGGTTAAAACCGGCTTGCGGATCAGGTTCGAGCATATCCAAAAATTCCTCATACCCAAAGGGGCAGACACGGTTCACCTCCTGACAGGCAAGGTTCACGCCGGAGAGCGTGTCGCTGTCCCGAAGGTTGGTAAGAATGAATGCTCCAATCGGTTCACTGGCTGCCAGCTTTACCTCAACCTGTTGCGTACCATGGGCTAAAATCTCCGAAGCCGGGGAACGGATGCCGATACTGCCCAAATGCTCCGCCAGCTCATAAGCTCCGCAGGGCAGCTCCACCACCAGCGTACCGCCCTGATAACGGATAACTCCTGTAATCATAATAAATTCACCTTACCTTTCCGGCTCTGTGGCCTCGTCCTGCACCGTGTCAGCAATCATAGCTTTTTGAAGTTGCTCAAATCTCTGCTGGATACGCCTGCTTTGCTGATAATGGCTGGCATCCAGTTTGATTCCGGGTTGCTCGTCCTGTCCCTGCTCCAAAACGACTTGAACCTCTCCTGTGGCAATATAGAAAGAATTGCACACAATTTCCAAGTAGGGATAACCCAGCCGTGAAATCTCAAAGGGAGTAGCTTTGCAAGCACTGTTATAGGAAAACAGGTTATGGGCAATGTCAACAACAAAGCGTGTGCGTTCGTCAAAGTCACGGGTTGCCCGTTTTATGCCGGTGAAGCCGATGCCGTCCACATTCACAAATCTGCGGGCGGTTTCGTAAAGTTCCGGGTCATAGGACAGCAGATAAAAAGCCGCATGATAAGCAGGGTCGAGGTTGTCAGCCCGCTTTGTCAATGCAGCAAGTTCTTTGTATCGGTTTGCCTGTGTCATAGTATTTTCCCTCACTCTCTGTTACAGCTTATCCGCAAGGCGGCGCAGATTGTCAGTATCCTGCAAAAAGCTGTTGATTTGAAAATCCTTTTTCTGCATATAGTCAACTCCCAGCGTGACGGCCTCATTCAGCATTTGGTCAAACTGATCCTCCGTACCCTCATGGGCAACATTCATTAAAACTTTGATGAGCAGGAAAAAGGCAGCGGCGTCCACCTTGCCGGACTTCATGTGCATTTTGGCAATGCGGTTTGTCTGCTGCTCCACAACAGCCTTGATGTCCTCAAGATGGTAAACCGCCATCAATTCCTGCCGGACAATCCGTGCGATGAAATCAATGTCCTGACTGTATCCCTCAATGGACAGTCCTTTTTCGACATACTGGCGAACCAGCTCCGAGGTGGTCGTGTTGTTTTTCGCGGCAAGGGTATCCAACGCCTTTAAGGTTTCAGGTGAAAAATTGATAGACCGTTTCACGCTTTTTTCAGGCATAGCAGCCTCCTTTCCTCGGTGTTCCGTTTAGAACACCTCTATATGATGGGGAACCCGGTTACAGGCTTTGCCTGTAAGCTGTTTTCTTGGCGGGTGGAACCCGCCTATTCCTGCCTTAACTCCAAAATCTGAGATTTTGGAATTAAGTAGCCCCCACCGGCAAGCGGTGGGGGCATGGGTCGCTTCGCTCCCTGAAAAGGGCGAAAAAAGAAGTATGGCACCGGCATTAGTAATGATCCAGAAAAACGGTGGCAGTCCTGTACACCTTAGTCGCATGGGCGACTGCCAATACGCCTAAAACAATAACGGCTGCAACTGTGCCGCCAATCAATAATACTTTCATCGAATATCCTCCATTTCATTCTCCGCTTGAGAATAGCTGGCCTCTGCCGCCAACAGTTTCAAAAAGGTAGTCAAATCCTTGTTGAAATCTTTGGTGTTTGGTGTCTGAATATAGGCGGTATAGCCTAAATCGGCAAATATCCCTGCGGAAAGCTCTGCCCGGACCTGACCATGATTGTGGGGTGTACCGTCAGGTAACACTCCATCCATATCGTTATCGTAGCAGAATACGATTTCGTCAATCTCCGGGTGTCGTTCCAAATAGCGGTACAAAGCCTTATCCGACAGGCAGCCCTCGGCTACCCGGTGATCCTCCTGCCAGTCGATACCGTTTAGCTTACAGAGGGTGGCGTGGCTCATGGCGTCAATGGGAGCCTCAAATTCATAGACACGGTTGGAACGTCCCTCCATACAGAAACCATAGGTCTTATCGGAGTTCTCCACATCCTGCCGAAAGCTGCTGTCTGCACTGGGGGCGCGCAGTGCGCAGTATCTTGGCTTACTATTCTCGTCAAAGCCAACAAAGGCACAATTTTGAAAGGTATATCCGTTTTTCTCCGTCACGGCCTGATACACCTTACCTTGGTTTATCATGGCATAGACGATTTCCTTGTCAATGCCACGGGTCTGCGTCAAATAGGCAATCGTGCGGTTAAAGTTTTTGGCTTTCGGCGGCAACACTAAGTCGCCCCGTGGCTTTTTCTCTGTGGGCGGTACATAATGATCCGTCTGCTCGTAAGCCCGGCAGCCTAAAATCATTTCAACCGCCGATTTGAAATCCTTTGCCCCCATATATTCCTGCACAAAGGTAATAATGTTGCGCTTCATCCCACTTGGAGCCTGCTCACTAAAGCACTTATAGCCACGGCCATGCTTGAACAGATATAGGCCGCCGCTGTGTTTTACATGAACAGTGTTGGCATCTCCTTTTTCAATTTCAAAACCGTTTTGAACGGCAAAATCAATCAGGTTCGTGTCAAAGACCTGTTTCATCTGTTCCTCGGTAAACGGCATGGGCCTTGACTGTGTTCTCAAATCCATTCACCTCCATCATAAAACCGCCCTGCAAGCAGAGCGGTCAGCGTTCCATGTCTATATCCTTATTTTCTTCAAACAAAAGCTCCGCCGTATGCTCCTGAAAGGTTTGCAGAATTTCCTTGATACCCTCCGGCAGACTACCCTTGGAAATATGAATGTCACCGGGAATATCCGCAGTATAGCAATAGTCATAGGGTAAATACCTTGCGGTAATTTCACCGGCAAGGGCTTTCGGCAAGTTGTTATGCCCCTGTGAGATCACGCCATACTTACAGAGAAATTCTGTCTGGCAGTGTTCACCGGAGGATAATAGGTCAATGCCCAGCAGAGCAAGGGCAGTTTCTCCCGTTCGCTTTCCCTGTATCACGCCGGGAACCACAGCATATTCTTCCTGCATATCGCCATGGCCGCAAACAAGCCGGGTATCTCCATACTGCTCCAACATGGCCGTATGCAGTCGGTTCAAGATCCCTTTTGCATACGCTTTTTCCTCCGTTCGGTAGGAACGGTCAAGCTCGTTATAGTCGATAAAAGGCAGGATATGTGCATTGATATAGTCAATATAGCTGTCCAGCTTACTTTTGTTTTCTCCCATCTTATCTCTCCATTCCGTCATTGCCGTCCTGTAAAAAACCAAGCATACGCATTACATCCTCTATGCTGTCGCTTGCGGAAGGCATAATCTTGATGACACACTCTGCATGATGGGCTTCCTCATCGGTGTAGTGTTCCGGCTCCCGAAAACGCTCGGTGTAGTATTTAATCTGCTCATCATTCAGAGAAATGTCATTTCCATATCCATTATCTGCACAGATAAAAAATGTGCCGCAGATAATATCTTTGTTGTCAAGGCGGCGGTTTCCGGGCATACCGGTCAGCTTGCCTTCATCATTGCAGTAGATATGACAGTCCGTCTCCGGCAAGGGAACAAATTCAATACAGCCGTCCACCAGCTTTTGCATTTCCCGGTAGTCATTCTCTATATGTTTGGCGTAGGGAGCTTTGCCCGGCTCCACTACCAGCACACAGATTTGATTTTCCTCCTGCTTTTGTTCGGATTGGAGGATATGAAACAAATCGGCATTTGGAATAAGAGAAAGGGTTCTCCCATTATCCCAAAGCATTCCAAGTTGACCTGCGTCATCCACATACCGAACGGTTCCTTTCAGTCCCACCGGCATATCCCGCTCATTCTCCATGCCATCCAACTCAATCCTCGAACCGGGAGGGTACTTCTTTTTTATCTGTTCCACCTGATAAGGCTTCAAAAATCCCTGCATTTTGTACTCCTTTTCCGATAAAAAATGGCGGGGCACCACCACGACCGGCAATGCCCCGCAAAAATGTTCTGAACTTACTCGAAGAAAAACTCCACGCTGTATGTGATATTGCTCTTGTTATACATACAGGTGTGCGGCGTGTAGTAATAAAATTCAAGTTTGGTATATACACCGGCCTGCAATGTGCCATACATATAGACCCCGTTATAACTGTAAACCCGTGCGGGGTTCCCATCCGCAGCCGCAAAGGATGAGCCAATGGAAGAATCGAAGGACACGGTTGGCAACTGCTCCCATCTTCCCGTCAATCGGTTGTAGCCTCTTACCTGACCATAATCATAGCTTGCGCTGTGTCCGCTGACAGCCGGAACCGTAAATGTCCATGATGTGATGGTTGCACCCTCTACGCCATCCTCAATAATCGTGGATTCCGGACCGGTCAGGGTCATGCCCCCGCCACGGTTCGGATCAGCCACAAAAAAGATAATGGCCGCCCATGAAGACTCAGCGCCGGTACTGTCTACCGCTTTGACACGAACCGTATTTTTTCCAAGAGGATAAGTCTGCGTTTCAGCAGCTCGTCCTTCCCATACATAAGTAATCGCGTCACCATCGGGATCGGTGGAAGCCGCCTTGATGGTAACCGCTGTTCCGGGAGCTACACTGTTACCGCTTGGCGTTCTGGTAATCACCGGCGTTGTCGGTACGGAGTTGGAAATCGTAAAGGTGGTCTGCGCCCACTCTGATATACCTCCATAATTATCCTTGGCTCTGACCTGTACGGTGTGAGTGCCTGCCGGATAGTAATTGTCGGCAGCCTTATTCTGATATTCATAGGTAATAGCATCGCCATCCGGGTCGGTGCTGCTGACCGAGAGATTTACTAAAAACTTGCCGTTGTTCGCTGTTCTCGTAACGCTGGCCTGAATGGTTGGCTTCGTGGGCGCTGTGTTTGAAACGGTAAACGTCACAGCCGTCCAGTCGGATACGCCGTCAAATCCATCCTTTGCCCGAACCTTAACGGTATACGTTCCGAGGGAATAATAGTTATCGCTGCTCCTGCCGTCAAATTCATAGGTAATCGGATCGCCATCCGGGTCGGTGCTGGCGGTGGTCAGGTTTACAAGGAATTTCCCGTTTAAGTATGTTCTTGTGACATTGGCTGTCAGTGTCGGCTTGGTCGGAGCGGTATTGGTAATCGTGATGGTTTGGGTGCAGGCAAACACTCTGTTCAGTTCATCCGTAATGGATGCGATGAGCTGATAACTGCCTGCCGTATCCACATGAACCGTGCCGCCGCCATTGCCCAGCGAACCCTTGAAAAATTCAGAAACGGACACGGCTGCGCCATCTTTCGTTGCTGTCCATACAATGCTCTTGCCGTTCAGGTTGATGGAGCTGTTCATGTTGACAACAAAGTTTTGCCCTGTATGAATCGCCGCTGGCATAGAAAAGTTGCAGTTATAAAGGGGATAGATGCTGATCTTAGCACTATAACAGAATACTCTGCCCAGCGCATCCGTTATGGAAGCGGTCAGGCGGTATTCGCCAACCTCCGGGAAGCGAATTTTGCCGCCCTGTGCGTTCAGGGAGCCCGTGACCGCCTGATCCAGTGGAATAACTTCGCCATTCTTCATCAGCGTCCATTCCAGCGGCAGCACATTGTTGTTTCCCCTTGTTCTCACATCAATCTGCGTATCAGTGTAGCCATTAGCAGGCAATTCAAAGGTCAGGGAAAGCACCGGCAGGACCTCTATTTTTTCGCTGTTAAAGAGAAATACCCGGCCGGTGGCGTCTGTCACCCGTGCCTGTAAATCATATACTCCCGCACGTTTGAAGTGAATAGAGCCGCCCTGATTGCTGAGTTGGCCGTCGATGTAGGTTGCCCAATCTTGAAAACCATAGGTATTGTCAACATACCATACCGCCGTTAGTCCATCCATGTCGGTAAGGGCAGTATCAACCGTCACCATATCATCGGTGTGGACGGCGGCAGGCAGGCTGAATGCCATGCCGGGGATAGGATAAACCTTGACGGTTTTACTGTCCTCAAAAGTCCTCCCGGCCTCATCAGTCACTGCAGCGGTCACGGTATAGCTGCCTTTTTCTAAAAAGCGGATAGCACCGCCCTTGTCGGTCAGTTCATTCTCCGGCTGTATCGGCACATTGCCTTTCGCCATACTCCAAGCCACAGGCAGGGAACCGGCGTTTGTCAGCTTGACAGAAGCGGTTGCCGCCTTATCCGTGTGGGTTTCCCTGGCGAGTTCCATCGAAACAGTAATGACAGGATATACTTTGACAGAGGCGGTATAGGTAAAGCTGCGGCCGGTGCTGTCGGTAACACCCGCTTGCAACACATATTCGCCAACCTCATAAAAACGGATTTTACCGCCGTCATCGGTGAGGGTTCCGTCAAAGCCGTCCTCCAGTGTGATTGGCTTTCCGTCCTTCGTCAAGCTCCATTCGGCAGTCAATCCTGCTGCTTCCTGAAAGCTGGTCTTAACCTCTACGGCCGTATCCGTGTGGGTCTGAGGGGGGATATAAAAACCTGTCTCCGCAACAGGATAAACCACAGTGCTGGCCTCATGGCTGTATTCCCGTCCAAGGGCATCCATCAGGGTCGCTTTCAGCGTATAGGCGCCTTTCTGCTTAAACCGGACCGTACCACCCTCATTGGTCAGATTGCCCTCCAGCACGGAGGTGGCAGGGGTGATCTCTCCATTGTAAAGGATCGTCCAGTCAGCGGTCATATCCTGTAATTCAGAGGACACCACCTCTATTTCAACAGGTTTATCGGTGTGGGTGGTGGCGGGAAGTTCAAACGAAAAAGCGGCCACAGGATAGATTTTAATATCCGATTTTCCAATGAACGCTCTGCCAGCCTTATCGGTCGCTGTGGCGATCAGGCTGTAATCTCCTTTGCCGAGAAAACTCACCGTACCGCCGGTATTGTCCAGCTTGCCCTCCATGCAATCGGCCAGGGGGATTTCTTTACCATCCTTGGTCGCAGTCCATACAAGCGTGAGATCTCCCAGCTCCTTAGTATTCACAGCAACGGTAACGGGGGTATCGGTGTGGGCGGCGGCTGGAGTCTGTACGTCGATTTCGACAATGGGATAAACCTGCACATCAGCCTTTCCGGAAAACTCCCTGCTGGTTTCATCGTAGGCAGTGGCTTTCAGAGTATAACTGCCCTTATCCTTGATTTGGATAGAGCCGCCATCGTTGGTAAGGGAGCCTGTCACGGCGTCCTGCCATTTTACCTCACCGCCATCCTTGTAGATATGCCAGTTTAATTGCTGCTTCACATTGTCGGAAAGCGTAGTTTTTACCACAAAGGATTGAGCCGTGTGGGCGGTTTTGTCTGTCTCTACCTTGATTTCATAGGTGGGGTATATGGTAATGGTTTTGGTAAAGGTATAGGCTCGGTTGCCATGATTTTTAGCGCCAGCCGTCAAAACATACTGCCCCGGCTGGGTAATAGTGATTTTCCCGCCATTTTTATCAAGCGTACCCTTTAGAAAATCCCCCTGTGGGGTATCCTTTCCGTCCTCGGTAATCGTCCAGTCCAGTGACATCACGTTGCGCAGAGTGGTCTTTACCTCAAACTCCCTATCCGCGTGACTGTACTCAGGGATAAGGATTTCTACCACAGCGGCGGGATAGCTGGTACTGCCGCCCCCTGAACCACCGCCGCCCGGTTTGTCGGGCGTACTTGGCTTTTCTTCCTCCTGTTTTGATGGTTCGGTGGGCTTTGTCGGCTTCACAGGCTCACTCGGTTTTGGTGTGGGAGTAGCAGGTGGCACGGTAGGCTTTGGTATCGGGGTTACAGGCGGCACAGTGGGGGCGGCAGGCTTAGATGGCACTGACGGCTTTTCCGCAGGCTTTGCAGGGGAAGGCTTATTCTTTCCCTGTTCCATATCTTTGCCGCCGTTCCCGGTTTCCTCCGGCCTGCTATCTTCAACGCCCGGAGAGGTTATGTCATCCGGCTGATTTCCGGGGCTTTCTTGGCCAATTTTCGGGATTACAATTTTATCGCCGGGGGTGGGGGCTGGATTGCCACTGTCCGTCACAACGGGCTGTGTCGGGTCTTTCTGCGAAAGCTGAATGGAGCAGCTTACCAGCCCGACAATAAAAATAAGGAGGGCGATGATGGCAAGAACCATAACCGCCCGCTTTGTTTTGGGATTCATCTTCTTTTTCATTCTCTATCCTCCATCTCAAATTCATGTTCCTGCTCCAAGGCGATTTGGGGTTCCACCTTTGACATGGCGCACTCTGCTTTATGAATAATTCGATCCAGCAGGGGAGCCTTTTCGGGATTGTTTTCCATCCCGGCCTGCACAGCAAGAGCGCAGATTTCCCGCATTTCCTCATGGGAAAACAGCGGGGTACAGTCTTGCTTGAAATATTGCAAGGTGTCCCGTTCTGATGTTTCCATGCCAAACAAGACACCTCTGTAATGGTGCTTCTGAAAATCGTCTTGATCGGCAATCAGCTCCTTGATGCCGTCCGAGGAAAGGGCATAGCACGCAAGACCATTTTTCACCGCTTTTTCTGCATCTAGGGGACCGGTCAGTATCAAATCATCGGCAGTATAGCCATGGTCATGGAGTCGGTCGCGATCCAGCCGTTTCACATAGTCTTCAATCCCCATTGGCTCGGTGGCGTCCCAAAACAGTCCATGCGCCTCTATGACCGCACGGGACAGTTCATAGGGGTCTGCCACACGGAAAGACACTCGTTCCACAGTTCCATACCGCTGGGCAATCGACTGAAAGTTCTGATCGTACTCTTGATAAGAAAAGGTACGGACATCGTTTGGGTTCTTGAACACGATTTCCACCGCAGTCGGTTCAAAGGAGTGGGTGCAGAGATAATCCAAATGCTTCTGGTAATCCATTTCGACAATATCGCCCATAACCTTTTCATCCCGCATCCCTTTCAGTTCAATCCAAAAGGCTTTAACGTGTTCGCTCCTATTCCCGGCGCCGTAAAAATTCCATGTGTTATGGGCATTGGTTCTGCGGACATAGACCTCCGGCTCCGCAAAGCACCATGTACCCCCACCCCGGCTCATCCAGAGGAAATGCCGTTGCGCATTGCGGTCACCGGCAGCCTGCGTCAGTTTTTCCATATCATACTTGAAGTCCGTTTGATAATAGTCGGTGTTATGTTCCACAATCTTTTGCAGGGTTTCCAGTACATCTACATTCTGAAAATAGGCGTTCCCATACAGGTGGTATCCCTGCCCCTTGAGTACCTCACGCAGCTCTACCATGATTTCTTCTCTGGAGCCACGGACGGAGCTGCCGTTGTACCGGTTTCTGTCTGTAAAATTTTCACCCATATCAACCCGAAGCAGGCGTAAGCCCTCGCTTTGGGGGAGGAGAAAGTTGCATACTGATTCCGGCTGCTGATCGACGGAACGGATTTCCTCGAACACCCGGCGCATATCGCCCTCTATAACAGGTGTGCCTTGCCGGATTTCCCCGATTTGGTCACGGGGCATGGTGAGCGTCCAAAGAGAGTAATCGTCCGGGCCGAATTTTGTGATCGTGTTGATCTGGCTATATTCCATGTTCGTCCTCCTGTTCCTGTGCGGCTTCCTGCGCCATACTCTGCTGGGGCAGATTGCTTTCCAGTTTTTCTATGACGGCCTGCAATTCCTGTTCGTTTTCAAAGGTCAGGTCATCGTCATTTCGCCCTCGAAATACGCAGGAGGCATATAAGACCGCCATTTCTTCCTCCGTGAAAAGCTGGTTTTCGTCAAGCAGGCCGGAGCGCACGGTAAAATCCTTTAACGCCCCCTGATAATTGGTTTCATAGTAATGTCCGAGGGTTACGCCGCTGCGGTCATAATCATACTGCCATGTAACAAAGCGGATTTCATTGTCCTTAGACTGCTTGGCGGCAAGAAGATGATTCCCAAACTCTGTAATCAGCCTAAAATCACGGACTCCTCCACAGTCAAGCGGTTTTGCGTTTAGGTATAAATCATAACGCTCTTTTAGGTCTAACAGCAGCTTGTGCAGTTCCTTGCGTTCCGCCACAAAAGGACTGTCCCTGAAATAGCGCATGGCGCCGGTCTTTTCAAATTTGCAGATTTCCTCCTGATTTCGAAAAGCGGACAAAAGAAGCTGCGGGTCATGCTCCGCAGCTTCTTCACGAATGGAATACCCTAAGACTGATGCTTTTTTCTTAAAAAGCTCGGACAGTTCCGGTGAAATATCGTGTTTCAAAAAAATCCCTCCTATCTTTCAAATTCATTTTCATCATTTTCCGATGCGTAAACGGATACCTTTTCAGGCTCAAAGCCCTGATGTTTGATGTTGGTAAACCACTGTGACATGAAATCCTTCAAATCACGCACCCTTGACGGTGGTACGCTGTCCGTTTCATAAAAAAGCCCTATATCGTCCTGCAAGAACGAGGTAGGGTGAATGGAACAGGTCTGTTTGTCAATGGTAAAGGTAATCTCTGGGTCGCGCATGGCGTCACCGTTTTGGCTATAATAATGGGCGATACTGTATTCATCACCGCCGATGGCTTCCAGCACCAAATCTTCAAAGCCTTCGCTTTTTAACTTCATATAATACGCTTCCCCTTCAAGGACAGGGCCTGCGAAAACCGCCAGCTTCTGATACAGCCGCTGTTCCAAAGTGAGCTGCGCAGAGGGAGGAGCCGTTCTAACAGGCACACCGTCCTCATTGTCCGGCTCATAATTCATAACATCCGTGTTATCCTCATCCGGCTCTAAAACGGAGTCGGGGGTGTCCTTAAATTCCAAAGCAAGGTCAAGTTCAACCTTTCTTCGCTGTAACTGCACCAATTTTTCCTCGCTGGTAAAGGGCTTTTCACTCTCCAGCTTTGCCGCCTCAAGCTGGTGGTGCAAATCCGCAAGCTCGGTCTTGGCGACTTCTAATTCTGATGCAATGCGTTCCGCAAGGTTCTCAATGCGGGTGATGTTTCCCAGCTCCGACTCGCCCAACTCTGTGGTATAGGTACATTTGCCGCATAACTGGATACTGATTCCATCTCCCATGTGCCGTATCAACCGGATAGGAAAGCCCGCATAGCTGCCCATATCAAGGGTGTCCCCGGAGCTTCGTCCCAGCTTGCGGGAACGGACCATAAAGTGTTCCGCCGCCTTGGTTCGCTCGTTATGGAGCCTGCCGTCAATGGTCATCTGAAACTCGGCTGGCTTATTTCCTGTGTAGGTGGAAAGGTCAGCTTCCATTCCTGCTATTTTACGCTCGGTTGCGGCGATCTTGCTTGGATAGTGTTTTTCGATTTTATACTGAAGGTCGTTGCGCTGGCTCTGCCATGCGGATTTCAGCACCGTCAGGCGGCTGATTTCATTATCCGTTTCCATCTTCTCCTTAATTCTCGGATCAGACACGGCCAAAGCCTTAAACTCGGCATACTGGAGCATGGTGCTGTCCACATCCTCACAGGTTCTGAGGGTGGAGCGCCCGGTCATAATCTGGCTGATATACCGCTGTTTCTGCTCTAAAATCTGCCACAGATAGGCATCAAATGTCTGTTCTGTAATGTAATTAAAGATGGAAATTTCCTCGTTGTCATTGCCCTGACGGAGAATACGGCCGTTGCGCTGAATGAGGTCGGAAGGCCGCCACGGCACATCAAGGTGATGGAGCGCCACCAGCTTGTTTTGGACATTCATGCCGGTGCCCATTTTTCCGGTACTGCCCATCAGAATACGGATTTCACCGCTGCGCACTTTTTCAAAAAGCTGCTCCCGCTGTACATCCGTCTTGGCGTCGTGAATAAAGGCGATTTCCTCCGGCTTTACCCCCTGCGCAACCAGAACCTCCTTGGTAGCCTCGTAGAAATTAAAGCTGCCGTCACCCTTGGGTGTGCCTTGGTCGCAGAAGATAAGCTGGGTCAATTGCTTTTCGGCGGTTTCATGATAAATTTCAGCCGCTTTCCGGGCGCAGACATTGAGCTTCGTATTGGGGTCATCCGGTAAATCTGGGTCAATGGCTCTCGGATCGGTGGACAGCAGGCGGGCCTCCAGCGTGAGCTTTAGGAAATTATCCTCGGAGCTGTCCACTTGGCCGTTGCGTATTTTCTCCGCACGTTCGCCAAGTTCCATCACAAAGCGTTTCTGATCCGGTGTAATTTCAGTCTTTACAACCTGTACTGCACCGGTTTTCAGCTTTGGTGTCGGCAAATCCAGCATATCGGCGGTCTTGATGTCGGCAATTAGGTGGAACATGGCCATCAGCTCAGGCAGGTTATGAAACCGTGCAAAACGGTTCTTCATTTGGTAGCCGTTACCCTCCGGCTTGATTTCCAACGAGGACTCTACCACGCCAAAGGTGCTTGCCCATGCGTCAAACATCAGCAAGCCGCGCTTTTCCAGCTCCCATGGCTGCAAGGTCTTTTGCAGAATATACAGCTCCGCCATCGTATTGGAGATGGGAGTGCCGGTCAGGTAAACCACGCCTTTGCCATTGTTCAGGTCATTGATATACTGGCATTTTTGGTGCATATCCATGGCGCGCTGGCTGCTGACCCCGGTAACCCCGGCCACGTTGCGCATTTTGGTGTAAGAAAAGTTGTTTTTATAGGCATGGGCCTCGTCCACAAACAGGGCATCCACGCCCAATTCCTCAAAGTTGATAACACTGTCCTTTTTCTCTGCGTTGAACAGCCTATCATACCGAAACTGGAGATTAGACTTGAAAATCTGCATTTGCTTAAGCGTCCAGTCCTTGCCGTCACGGGCTTTTACTTCCGCTATCGCCTCTGTAATGGCCGCCATTTCCGATTCCATGGCCGCAAGCTGGCGCTCTCTGGATAAGCCAATGAGTTCAAAGCTGCTATGCCCCATGATAATAGCGTCATGCTCACCGGTGGCAATCCTGCTGACAAAGCGGCGGCGGTTCTTTCGCTCAAAATCCTTTTTCTCCGCCACCAAAATATTGGCGTTGGGGTACATCTTCATGTAGTGGGCTGCCCATTCTCCCACAAGGTGATTCGGCACGGCATACAGGGGTTTGTGGACTGCTCCCAGCCGTTTCATTTCGTAGCCAAGACCGACAGCGGCGTAGGTTTTCCCAGCCCCCACTTCATGTGCCATCAGCAAATTGCCATCACTGTAAAGGCCATGGGCGATGACATCGCTCTGGTGCTTGCGGAGCTTGATGCCCTCCGCCATATCCGGCATGAGTAGGGAGTCACCACTGTATTCACGGGGGCGGATATTATTGAAACGGTCGTTGTAGAGCTTTGTCAGACTTGCTCCACGCTCCGGGTCGGCAAACAGCCAGCTTTCAAAGGCCATCTTGATTTCCGCTTGTTTTTCACGGGCCAGGATGGTTTCCTTTTTATTGAGGACGTACTTTGTTTTTTCCTCCCCGGTATTGGGGTCAATATAATCAACCGGGTCTTTGACCTCTACTGAGCGGAGGTTTAGAGTGGTTTCCAGTATTTCGTAAGCGTTGAGCCGTCCTGTGCCATAGGACTGGTTGACCGTTACGGAGCTTGTTTCCGCACTTTTATTGGTAATATGATAGGCGCCGCTGTATTTGGAAAACTCAAGGGATATGCTAAAGCGCCCGATTTGATTTCCGGGCGAAGTCTGGAAGGTATCATACATGAATTGCTGGTAAATCTCCGGGGGAATCCATGTGGAACCAAGGGTAAAGCTGATGTCCTGCGGGGTCAGGGGAACCGGCTGCACCAGCTTCAATGCCTCTATTTCGGCTGAACCGTTCCGGTTCTTCCTCCGCTTTCAAGAGTGCCGTTGCCAGCTTATCCTTGACATAGCCGCTTAAATACTCGTCGGCGGTTTTCCAGCCGGTGTGCGGGTTGCCGGTGTAATCATCAGGGTCTTGATAAATTTTATCCCCCAGCTCATCAATGATTTCCTCCGGTGTAGCCTTGCGGTGATCGGGGTACTGATAGAGCCAGGACATATAGGCAAGGTCAACCTTGCCCTTCACATTGAGGGACACCATCAAGGCTTCTTCCGCCGAAAACACCGCTTTAGGCATGATCTTGGGCTTGATGGTCGCTTTGTAGAAGATAGCGGTCTTTTCCCATACATCCTTTTGGTCTTTTTTCTCCGCCTCGATGGAACGGAGCAGAGGGGCATTGGAATCCCTTGAAAATGCGATTACATTGGCATAGGAATTGAGATAGCCCTGCTTTTTAACAAAGCCATCATAAACATGGTTGAGATGGGCGATATGCTCCTGAAGCTGCTTTTCATATTCCATAGTGGGCAGTTCATGGAGGTCTGCATACTCGCTGTTCTGAAAGTCAATCAGGCTGCGGATGGCTGCCGTGACCTCCACCATGCCCCCGATACGCTCGGCTTTTCGGCCGGTGATGTTTTGCTTATACATCCGGGAGTTTTCACGGTAATACAGTTCTCCATTTACCAGCCCATAGCTGAAATTGCGCACATTAGGATCAGCGGGGATGGATTCGGGCAGCACTTCCTTTTCGCCCTCATATTCGGAGGTAGCCTCGGTATATTCACCGTCCAGATAGGAAATGGCTCTCTCCAGCCGTTCGTTCAAGTCCTCACCAGCTATCGGGTGGCAAGCGGTGGTCTTTTCGTTGCCGAACATGGATTCGTCAAACACCATCTCACCCAACAGCATTTCCGGGTGGTCAATAAAATAGGTGTTCATGGGAATTCCGTTTTCGTCTTGCTCCACGGACAGCCACGGACTGCTTTCCTCGTCCGGTACAATTTCCCGATCTCGCTTTTTCAGAAAAAGAATGTCTGTGGTGGCCTCGGTTCCGGCAACCTGTTTGAACGCATTGTTCGGCAATCGGATCGCACCAATCAGTTCGGCTTTTCCGGCAATGTAACGGCGCATACTGGAATTTTCCTTATCCATCGTGAACTTGGAGGTAATGAGCGCCATCATGCCGCCCGGACGGACCTTATCCAGTGATTTTGCGATAAAATAGTCGTGAATATGGAAATTGTGTTTATTATAGCGAGGGTCATCCACCTTGATGGAGTTAAACGGCACGTTGCCCACCATCATATCGAAAAAATGGTCGGGGAAAGCCGTCTTTTCAAAGCCCATCACCTGAATGTCCGCATTGGGATAGAGCTGTTTTGCGATCTGTCCGGGGATGGGGTCGATTTCACAGCCGTAGAGCTTGGAGGACTCCATGCTGTCCGGCAGCACGGAAAAGAAGTTGCCTGTGCCAAGGGCGGGGTCTAAGATGTTGCCGCCCCGAAACCCCATACGCTCCAGCCCTTTATAGATGTGGCTGACGATGCTCTGTTCCGTGTAATAGGAGGTCAGGGTGCTTTTCTGTGCCGCCTGCAATTCTTCATTTGTCAGCAGTGATTTGATTTCTGTGTACTCTGTTTCCCAACCGCTTTTATCCGACGTCAGCGCATTGGCAAGACCACCCCAGCCCACAAACCTCGCAAGTGTAATCTGTTCCTCCGCTGTTGCAGGGCGCCCTTGTGCTTGCAGCTCCTTTAGAAGCCGGATGGCTGCAATGTTGTTTTTGAATTTGGTTTTCGGGCCGCCATCGTAAAGATGATGTTCGGGGGAATAGTGGTAATTGAAATCTTCACCCCAAGCACGGGCATGGAAATCATCCATAATGGTACGGTTGTACTCATCATTGGACTGGTTGACGAGGGTGGCGGCTTGGATGGCAGCCTGCGTTTCCTCTGAAAAATCGCCGCTTTGGACGCTTTCCACCACCATGGTAGCAATCTCGCCATTTGTGTAATGGTCTTTTAACGGCTTACAATCAGCAATCGCAGACAGCGGTACACGCTCGGTAATTTTTAGGCCATTCAGATTTTTAAGCTGTGCAATATCTCCAATTTCCACCGTGCGCCCATCGTGCAGGAATTTAACGATTTCAAACACACGGTCATGGTAATAAATGCGGTCACCCTCTTGAAAGGGCATTTGCACCGGCTCCATGGAGTTTCCATCAATCAGGCCGTCGTTGCTGTCCTCGGCGGCGTCTTCATAACTATCCCGCATGGCGGGGATTGTATCGAATAAGGTGAGCTGTCTGTCGGGAGCCTCCTGTGCTGGTGTTTCAGGTTCTGAAAAGTACACCGTCTGCCCCTCAGCTTCCATCTCCGCTTTATCTTTTTCTGTCAGGTAGCGGTCTTGCCGGATCAGGTTAAAAATGCCGCTTTCCACCTGATTCCATGAAAGGACTTCGTTCATTTCCAGAGAACCGGATCGGTAATCAATCGCCAGCCCCTTGGGGGTATACTCCAAGCGCCATCTGTCGCCATTGGGCTGACTACTGTAACTGCCGTAGGAGTAATATTCTTTTCGAATGAAATCAGCTCTGTCTTTTTTGGCAGGCATAGACAGCATGGCTTGAAAAATCCGTTGCCTGCCGCCCTGCGTGCCGCTGCCGTACTGGAGGTATTCGTCAATAATTTTTTGCCTGTCCGTTTCAGACAGCTCAGCGGATGCCGGAGGTTCATCAGGACTATCTTCGTCCTCGTCCGCAATGCTCTGCATTTCCTCCTGTTCATCGGGAATGGCATAATCATCAATCACGGTATCTGCGGAGCTGAACGGATATGCCCCGGTCAGAATTAAGCGGTCAATTCGAGCCGTGAGCTTGCCATAATCCTCAGTGAATTGCTGTCCCTCAACTTCAAATGTCAATCCATCATCGCCTGCGGTAAGATATAGATGTTCCCCGGTTTCCGTGATATAATCGGTATCCAGCTTGCCATAAAAGGCTTTTAGGATTTTAGCTTTCACGGTCTGCTTATGTCCGCCCTCAAAGAATTTGTGAATTTCCGCTGCCCATTCCCTTGTGTCAGGGGTAATATCATCAGCGCACAGCACCACATCAATGAGGTCGGAGATTTCTTCCGCGTCCAGTGCATGAACCTGTTCGGGGGCCTCCTGCTCGGAAACAGGTTCATGCGTTTTGGAGGTAGGCGGGACAGAAAAAAAGCCGCCCGCAGACGGCTGTTTACCATCTGTGGGCGGCTCTGTTGTTTGTGTTATTGGGGCTTCTGTACCAATTCGCTGATCACGATTTCCTCCGCTGTATCGGTTATCATGCTCATGTGGGCGGCTCTCTCCATCGTATCCTCGGTGTCCGGCATCGGCTGGGCGGTCAAAAGTTCCTGTATCAGCCGTTCCTTGCGGTTCTCGGCTTCCTCGTCCACCTTCAGAATCATCTCGTTGATTTTGCCCTGTGCCACCAGCTCCGACAGGCGGTGCGGGTGGTTCTCCAGCATGAAGTTCTTCCACAGGTTCCCGAATCTGCCCACCGGCATCTGGTCGGTTTTCTCGTTCTCCGAGATTTGCAGTTCGGGGTAGAGCAGACCGTCCTCGCCCTTCCGGTAATTGAATTTCATTAACGGTTCGGTTCTCATAAACTTGGCTCCTTTCGATTTTAATTTGCTGAATTTCCTGATGAATTTCTCTTAAAATGGGTCTTGCAAGGGAAACTGTGTAGCTTCCCATTACCATAAATAGTTCCAAGCTGTTAAAGTGGCTGATGTTCGTAAAGGTGTTTTCCTCAAATAGCTCCGTGGAAAGTCCACACTTTTGGAACACGGTATAGGCTACGCTGTCGGTGACAAGCTCCATAAACTCCGCTTTTACCGCTTCGATAGGGGCGTCGTAAAGCACACTGCTTTCGTCACGCACCTTAAAGTTTTCCATGTACTGCGGTAAGATCTGACGTACCCGTTGCTGCACCAGCTTATATAGGCACCGCTCGATACTGGAGGTAGGTGTACTGTACCTTTCATGAAATCTTGCTAAAACGCTGGGCTTATACTGATCCTCCAACTCCCAATGATACCGCAAAACATTTTGAAAGCTCTGTGGAGTGCCATTGGTGTCCGTTAAGTCAAACAGGTATTTTAGACTGGCATTGGGGTTGGTCATGTCGATGACAGCAATGCCTTTTGCGCCTGCATTGATATTTCGGTCAATTCGCTTGTCATGCCATTCGTCAAAGGTGGCAAGCTGGGTTGCATCAGGCCGCTGCGCATAAACGAGTACCGCATTATCAAAGGAACGCTTATAATACCTCGCCGCGCAGGACAGCAGACCTTTCCACTCCACAGGGTTTTTCGTGTATTCCTGTACCGACTTTTTATATAGGTCGGCAAGAATGGTTGTCTTGCTCAAGCTGTCACCTCCGATTCTTGATTTTCAAAGTACAGTGCCAAAGCCTTATCAATGACTTCCTCAATTTCCTTTTGGGTCTGCTGTGCGGAAAAATACTTGGAAATGACCGCAGGCTTGATTTTGACCGGCTGTGGCTTGTTGCTTTTGGGCTTGCGGGTTTTTTCGCCGGAAAGGATTTGCACAATGGCGGGATCAGTCAGCTTTCCGGTTTCGTAGTAACTGCGGAACAGCTCCGCCTTTTTCATATCCATCTGATAGTTGTCGGACTCCATGAGGTCTGCCACCTGTTGTTGTTTTGCTGTGTCCTCCACAAAGGAGAGGTCATAGGCAGCAAGGAAAGCAATCTCGCCGGCATCAAGCCGTTCCATAAGCGGGTCAACGAGGTTAGCTATTCGAATGTACTTGGCCACCTTATCCCTTGACAAGCCATATTCCTGCCCGATTTTATCCCGGCTTTTCAACCTGTGCTGAGGTTCAGCCGAAGTTTCATTTTCACTGGTATCATGCGGGTTTAGGAGCATTTCAATCTCTTGTAAAAGGTCGCTTCTTTTGCCTTGGCATTTCATGGCTTCATAATGCTGGGCAAGGCAGTAGGCGCATTCTGAATGACTCATATCGGAGAAGGAACGCTGGCGCAGATTGGTTTCTGTGACGATTAAAACAGCATCCTCATGGGTCAGGTTTTCACGGATGATCACAGGACCTTTCGTAATCCCTGCAAGCTGGGCAGCATTTCGGCGGTTGTGACCGCTGAGAATGATGTACCGCCCATCCTCGGTGTGCCAGAGGATAATCGGGAGCAGAATACCGAATTGGCGAATACTGTCCACCATATCGTCAAGCTGCTGTCCCTCATAGAGCTTGAACCTGTGATTCGGAAAGGACTCCATCTGTGAAAAGTCCATTTCCAAGATACCGCCCTGCACAGGAGCAGGGGCGGTATCTTGCTGGGTTTCTATACCCAGCATTTCATCAAAATCAATTAGGGCTGCTTTGGGCTTTGGTATTGCCATGGGTTAGACGCTCCTTTCCGCAATTTTGCCGTATTCATTGGAGAGAAGTTCGTCCACAAATTGCCCATAGGCGATTGCCGCAGGGTTTCCCGGCAGAAATTCGCAAATGGTCTGATGGTGAAGTACAGCTTCCGCAACCTTGATAGACCGGGGAATACGGGTCTTGAAAATGGGAACCTTGTCCGCAAAGCCACGCTGAATCAAGTCGTTTACCTGTGCCGAAAGTATCGTGTTGGGGGAATCCATGGTAATCAAGATGCCCTCGATACGCAGGCGGTGGTTACTATTCCGTTGAATTGCCTGATGGTGCTTTAGCAACTCTGCAAGACCTTGGGCAGATAAAAGCTCCGCCTGTGTCGGAATTATGATGCTGTCGGCACACATCATCACGTTAATCATCGGCGTACCCATTTGCGGCATACAGTCGATGATGATGTACTCATAGCTGTCCTTGATGGCGTCAATGTATTGGCTCAAAATCCTCTCTCTGAAATCTACATTGCAGAGATTGCGTTCAAGGGTGAAAAGCTGGGTATTGGATGGGATCAGGTTAACACCGCATTCGGTTTTGATGATATAGCTTTCGGGTTCGGGTAAAGGCTCGTCCTCAACCAGCTTGCGTAACAGGGTGTTGATTGTCACCTCCAGTTTATTGGGGTTCTTCACCCCGAAGATAATGCTTGAATGCCCCTGACCGTCAAAGTCAAGCAGGGCGGTGCGGTGTCCTCTCTTGGACAGGAGATAGGCAAGCGTGGTAGCCGTGGCTGTCTTGCCCACGCCGCCTTTCTCGTTGATAATTGCAATGATTTTCGCCATCGGCGCGCTCCTTTCTTGGGTAAAAGATTTTTGGGTAAATGGGTAATGGGTAAATAGGGTATAAAAAAATAGGACTTAATCGGTAAAACCCCTCAATTCGAGGTTTTCTGATTAAGTCCTATTTTATCGCTATCATCGTCATAAACATGGCAATCACGCCGCAAAGGAACCGCTCTGTACTCCATAGCGGAAAACAGATGATATCCTGATACAGGTCCCCGGCGACCACCTTTCCCTTTGCAACGTGGTATCGGATGCTGATTTCCTCAAAGGGGACCTTCGCGTCAGACACGGACAAGACTTCGCCGGCAAAAACACGGCGCAGATAGTCGGACAAGCCTATTTTGTGATTCAGGTAGGGATCCTCCAGAACATTAAACTTCCCGACAAGCTTCTCCGCGTCAATATGGAGGGATTCCACAAAAGCCCGGTTGACAAAGAGGCTTATTCCATCTGGCGCGAATACCTCCAGTGGAATGGGAAAAAGCTCAAGGACGGAGAACAGGCTGCTTTGCCATTCGATGGTTGTATCAAAAAAACGGCTGTTCCCTTGCTGGATTTGAGTAGCTTCACTCATAAACCTGACCCCTTCTCGCAGCACATATTTCAGTAAGGCCCATATATCGGTAGTATACCGAAAGCATAACACATCTTCACGTAAATTAATGCGATTATTTCAATATTCTTAGCACTATTATATATCAATCAATGCGCAATAACGACATTATGCTACAGCAAGCTCTCTCTAAGAAAAAGCTACATACGTAATATAATTGACATCTGTCTTACTTTTTGGTAGTATCAGAATTGTTATTAAAAAGACCTCATAGACTGGAGGTATGCGCCGTGTATAAAGGGACGAACCCTTCCGCCAAGCGTTCTCAGGAGTGGATTGCCAAAACCCTTGTTTCTTTGATGCAAGAAAAGCCCTTCGATCAAATCACAATAAAAGAAATCATGGAAAACAGCAAGCTGGCCCGGCAGACTTTCTATCAGGTATTCGATTCAAAAGAAGATGTGCTGGAGTATTACATGGACAGCTTGTTTGGGGAATATTTGAAGCGCTGCCAAGCAGAGGTCGTCGGCGGCCTTTGTGACGCCGCAAAATTATTTTTTAAATTTTTCGGCCAGAACGAGTCTTTTATTGATTCATTGGCCCAAAATTATCTGATTTGCATCCTGCAAAAAAAATGCAGCGAGTATTTACAGGATGAACGCTTTATGAACTTCACCCATGCCGGTATCCAAAATCCCCGGGAAAAAGCCTTCGCTTCCGCTTTTGTTACAGCCGGTTTGACCGGTTTGCTGATCGATTGGTTTGACAGCGGCAAAACCATCAGCACAGAGGAACTGGCAGGCCTTGTTTGCCGGATCACCAATACAACGACTACCTGATAAGGAGAACCTGCCATGAAAGTTGGAATAATCAGATGTATGCAAACAGAAGACTTCTGTCCCGGCACCTCGGATTTTCGTATGATCCGTGAGAAAAAGGGTGTTTTTGAAGGCGTCGAAGAAGATATCGAGCTGGTTGGCTTCACCAGTTGCGGCGGCTGCCCCGGCAAAAAGGCGGTGCTGAGAGCCCGGGAGCTGGTGAAAAGAGGAGCGGACACCATCGTTTTTGCTTCCTGTATCCAAAGGGGGTTGCCCATCGGCTATCCCTGTCCTTTCGCCAAGAAAATGAAAGAGATCGTTGCCCAAGAGGCGGGGGAACAAATCAGAATCCTGGATTATACGCATTAGATTTTAAGCTGCAGAGGTATGGAGGTATTTATGGCGATTATTAAACTGCTGGTGATCTTTGCCGTCATGGTGATTGTACTGAAACTAAAAAAACCTTTGTTCATGTCCATTATTGGGGCGACGATCACCGCCGCCCTTTTATTCGGTATAGGTATAGGGCCATTTTTTTCAGCATTATATCACGGGGCCACCAGCTGGAGCACCCTTTCCATACTGCTGGTTTTTTATCTCATTGCTTTCCTCCAGCGGATGCTGGAAAAGCGGGGCAGCTTGGATCTGGCCCAGCGGTCGTTAAACCGCTTATTTAACAGCCGCCGAATCACGGCCTCTCTGGCCCCTTTTCTCCTTGGCCTGCTGCCTTCGGCCAGCGTAGTCATTCTCTGTGGTGAGATCGTGGAAAAAACCGTGGGCCAGGATTTGACCACGGAAGAAAAAGCTTTCGTCACCTCATTTTACCGCCACATACCGGAAAGTTTTCTGCCCACTTTCTCTTCCGTCGTTATTGCCCTCAATCTAACCCAAGGAGCGGTAACCGCCGGCGCTTTTATCATAGGCATGGTGCCCATGGTCATTGTACTGGCCCTATTGGGTTACGTTTTTTATCTAAGGAGGATTCCCAAAGAAACGCAGCTTCCCCCCAGCACCAATAAGTGGCAGGACTTTCTAAACCTTTGCTTAGGCTGTTGGCCCATCGCTTTGATTATCGCTCTGATTCTTGCCCTTAATATCCCCGTATATACAGCTGCGGCCATTTCTATTCTGCTTTTCATCTTTATCGGCCGCTTCAGTTTAGCGGAGCTGCAACCCTTTTTGCGTTCTGCCATTGAATCGAATCTGCTAATCAGCACCTTCTTCATCATGATTTTTAAAGAGGTCTTAGGGGCCACCGGCGTCATTGCCACCTTGCCGGCCTTGTTCGCCAAGCTGCCGCTGCCGGAATTTTTAATTTTTGCACTGATCTTCTTTTTCGGAACGGTGATCAGCGGCTCCCAGGGTATTGCGGTAATCGGTATTCCCCTGGTCTTCATGTCCCTTACGGAGGCCCATCTGCCCATGTTCATCCTGCTGATGGGCATGATCTTTACCGCCAACCAAATCACGCCAACCCATGTCTGCCTGCCCATCGCCGCCGAATATTTTCACATCAGCTTTGACGCTTTGGTCAAGGAATCCATACCCCTTCTTGCCGTTTATTGCGCCGTACTTTTCGGTTATTACTTTTTACTGATGCTGTTTGTCTAATCCTTAAAAAAATGGTACTCTATTAGTATTACAGAATATCCAAGAAGCAGTACACATGGAGGGGACGAGATGAATCAAAAGCCTTACACCGCCACGGATCATTTATTGCGCTGGATCAGTATTTCTTTTGCCGCCTTGTTTGTCGTCAATTATTTTGCCAAAATCGAATTGCTCAGACTGATTTGCGCCTTTCTTTTAATTATTATTTTATCTCAGGGCTTGCGCCAAATGCGCCCCGTTAATCTTCGGGTGGTGGGCGGACTTTTTTTGGCCGGGGCTGTTATCTTGATCTGGTCCCGTGCCGATATCCATACCTGGTTGGAAGCATTGATGCAAAACGCCAGCCTGGCCACCATGTTTACGGCGGCTCCCATGTTGGCTCTGCCCTTTTATTACGAGGATTACCAAGGTGAGCTGGCCCGCTTTGCCAGATTAAAGATGCAATTCCTGCTGTCTTTTATGTTGCTGAACGCTGTCAGCGGCTTTTTCTTAAGCCTTTTGGTTGGCGTAGGCGCAGTCGTAATTGCCTATGAAATGTTTTATCCTCATAGCAAAATGTACGATGCCGAAGAATTGTTTTATCCTTCCCTGACCCGCTACAACTGCTCTCCCGGCTTTTTAGCGCCGGCCTGGGCTTCTATTGCGGTGACTACCATGGCAACGGGTACGCCCTGGGTTTCCCTGGTACCCATAGGCCTGGCTTTCGGCTGCGTTTACATTTTAATTGATATGATCATGCTGTCCATACACATTCGGCGGCGGCCGGGCCGTTATCCCAGACTGCAGCCCATTGCCGGCGAGAAGGTCAATTACAAAAGAATCTTAATCATGCTGCTCTTGGCTGTAATTATGCTGGGGATGATCGGAACGATTAATGCCGGTACCGGCTGGAGCTTGATGATCGTTATCCCTATTGTGGCTATTTCCTTCCCTTTGCTGACAGCCCTGTTTCAACGAAAAATCCCGGCCTACCGGGCGGGCATGGCTCAATATTATGACAAGCCTCTGCTGAAAGTCCGGACGGAAATAGGCCTGTTTACGGCAGCAGGTTTTCTGGGCAAAGCCCTGGAGGCCTCCGGTATCGGCGCCAAAATACCGGCTTTATTGCCGGATTGGCTCCATGCTTATCCAATTTTCATGAGCATCGCCATCATGCTGGTGATCATTTTGCCATCGTTGGTGGGCATCCATGCCGTGGCCACAGGCACCGCCCTGCTGGCGGCCTTGACGCCGGCGGCGGTGGGCATGAACCAAATGACCTTCGTGCTGACCGTGCTGGCAGGCTGGATGATTTCCATCATCGTATCGCCTTTTTCCGGTGCGGCTTTGATCGTAGGTGGCTATGCGGAGCAGCCTCCTTGGCAGATTTCTCTGGGTAAAAACGGCCCCTTTGGCCTGGTCTGCCTAATCGTGTTCAGCCTGCTGATTTATCTGATAGGGCCTTTTTTGCAGGTTTAAATCGCCTGTTTGCCAAGTTGGCTCGTACTATCGTGTAAAGGAGAGGGGTTCTATGCCTTCCAGTTCCTGCCGTTGCCCTAATTGCGGTGCTCAAATTTATGTAAACAAAGAAAATTCCTTGGGCTTATGCGAATATTGTGGCACTCAAACCATAGAGGATAAAGCGGCCCGGGAGCAGCCTGCCTCTGTCCGCTTATTGGAATACCAGGATTCGGGCGCCTGGTATTCATGGTATTATAAAGCTAAAGCACAATTGACAATCCCTATAAAATCCCTTGCCGACTACCGAGAAGTGAAAGAGTATATCGAGAAGGCTGCCGAACTGGCGCCGGCCCAAGCAAAAGAAGCAGTGCAGCAAAAGCTGGAGCCTCTCCGGCGCTATAATGAAAAAAGACGCAGAGGGCATATCAATTTTTTAGTTTTAGCCGCTTTGTTTTTCGGCGTGGCTTTTTTAAGCTTTTATAATGCTAAATTCTTCACCTGGTTATTTCCCCTGGGCATCGCCCTCTTTGCCTATATCTATATAACTTTCTTCATCCCGAAAAAGAATTTTAAGGAATTGGAACCGGGCGAGACAGAAGATGACCAGACAGACGATAGCCTGCTGAACAAGATATACAGCAGATCCAGCCTGCTGATCATCATCGGTATTGTCTTAATCGGCATAATTGTTTATCAAATTGGCTGGTACACCTTTAATGGCTGGAGCCGGCATGAATATAATTCGGTAAACCTGCCGAATATCAGTTATAGCTTTCGCGGCAGTGGCAGATGGAAATATCCTGCGCCCGAATCTGAGTCCAGAAGGATTCGCTTAAGCCAATCCTGTAATTGCGAGGTTTGGTTTTACGAACAAAAAGAGAGGGAATTACCTGAATCGGGGAGACATTTTTTTATTGACGGACACAAGGCGGCAATCATGGATTTTGGTTCAGACCAGGTTCTATACATTGTTCTTGATGAAAATACGGTTTTACTAGCTGACACAGATTTTGATTATTGCAGAATTCATAAACCGTCCGATTCCTACTATAAAAGGTTTTTTAATTCTTTCCGCATCATCTCCCATTAGTTTTAAGAGTCACTTGTATTTTAATTGAATTTGTGAGGTTTGCTGTGCTAAAGAAAATATTTACCGCCCTCGTTACCGCAAGCGCCATCATTTATATTTTCATTTTGTACTGGATGCTATTTCGAGGATTCGGCAGAGCGAATATCATGCTGTCGGAAAGTATGCAGTATAGCTACGCATTTAATCTCATTCCCTTCAAAACGATAATTAAATATACCTCTGCTATTTTTGATGGAGACATAAGAGGCCATGCAATAAGGAACCTCTTCGGGAATTTGTTCCTGTTATTGCCGGTAGGGTTTTATCTACCGTTTTTTCACAAAAAAGCTGCCTCGCTAAAGACATATGCAATCGTTGTCGCTATATTTATCGTTATCATTGAAGTTGGCCAGCTCATCACCATGTCCGGCAGTTTGGACATTGACGATTTTATTCTCAACTTCACCGGAGCGCTCCTGGGGTTTCTTATTAATCGCTCAATCCAAAGCGTTGAAAAGTAAATTATCAATCCAAATTATATGGCCGGCAGAGGAGGTTCGCCATGTCTTTCACCCCCTACAGCTGCCCTAATTGCGGCACCCTGATTTATGCGGATAGAGAAAATCCTTTAGGTATCTGCGAATACTGCGGCACCCAAACCGTAGAGGGCAGAGAACCGCGCCAACGTCCAACGGCCGGCAGGGCGCTAATACAGCAGGAGCCGGATACCTGGGAAGTCTGGTATGCTAAGGCTAAAGAGGAAATGGAAGTCCCCCTTTGGGCTTCTCAATATGGGCAGGCGAAGAAAAGCATCGCAAGGGCTTTGGAGCTGGCGCCGGCAGCAGAGCGGGCGCTGGTTGATCAAAAGCTGGAGCCCCTGCGGCGATACAATGAGAAAAGACGCAGGCAAACGATAAATTATTATCTTGTCGGTATTAGCGTTTGCGTCGACGCAATCATATACGGTACTCTTTTAAGCATCTCTACTTTAAGAGTATCTAGCCCTATCTTAGTTGGTTTGTTTGCTTATGCTACGGTTGCAGTGATTTATTGCCTTTACCTTTTTTTCCATGCAAAACCTTTACCGGACTTTGAAGCTTTGGAGCGGAAATGTATAGAAAATGAGGCCACAGGCGAGCGCCTGCTTAATAAGCTGTACAGTAGATTTGGGGTAGCGGCAATTGCGGTGCTTCTTCTGGTTGGGGTGCTTGTTTACCAGCTCGGCTGGTATACCTTTAATGGCTGGTCGAAACAGGAATATAATTCGTTTATTATACCTGAGATTAGCTACAGCTTTTATGGCGGCGATACCTGGCAATATTATCAATATCAAGAATATACAAGAGTAGGCGCTAAATTAAGCGAACAATGCAATTGCCGACTTTTGCTTAGAGAGGTAGATCTCAATTATTTTCAAGGCAGTAGATCAGATAAGACGGAAAAATACTTTTTTATTGACGGACATGAGGCGCTCATCAACACTGATGGGGATACCTTATACATTGCTTTTGATGAAAACGTAACTTTCGAAGCCACTGCTTATTTTGGCTGCAAGAAACATGGTTCATCCTACTATAAAAAGTTTTTTGATTCCTTCCGCATCATACATTCTCCGGAATAAATTCTCTTCGTCTGTATGAATTTACCTGCATGGACAATACTACGTATAGGAATTTCTATAGGGAGGTATTACATGCAGGCAGAGAAGCAAAACGCAAAATCCCTGGATCTTGACGCTGCCCGGGTCAGCCACAGCAGCGGTTATCTCACCACCAATCAAGGCGTCGGTATCAGCAATACCGACGATAGCCTCAAGGCAGGCAAACGGGGGCCGACGCTGATGGAAGATTTCATCTTCCGGGAGAAAATCACCCATTTCGACCATGAGCGGATTCCCGAAAGGATTGTCCACGCCCGGGGCTCAGGAGCTCATGGCTATTTTCAGGTTTACGAAAGCCTTGCCCATCTGACGAGCGCCCATTTTCTCAGCGATCCCAAGCTGGTTACGCCGGTCTTCGTCCGTTTTTCCACGGTGGCCGGCTTTCGCGGCTCTCCCGACACGGTGCGGGATGTCCGGGGCTTTGCCGTTAAGTTTTATACGGAGGAAGGCAACTACGACCTTGTGGGCAACAACATGCCGGTATTTTTCATTCAGGACGCCATCAAGTTTCCCGATCTGATCCATGCCTTGAAGCCCGAGCCCAATAATGAGATGCCCCAGGCAGCCTCAGCCCATGATACCTTGTGGGACTTTGTGGTCAATACGCCGGAAACTATGCATAATGTCATGTGGCTGATGTCGCCCCGAGCCGTGCCCCAAAGCTACCGGATGATGGAGGGCTTTGGCATTCACACCTTCCGGCTCGTCAACGCTAAAGGTGAATTCAAATTCGTCAAATTCCACTGGAAGCCGCTGCTGGGCGTCCATTCCCTCGTCTGGGATGAAGCCCAGAAAATCGCCGGTAAAGACCCGGATTTCAACCGCAGGGATCTCTGGGAAAAAATCGAAGAGGGCCAGTCCGTTGAGTTTGAGCTGGCCATTCAGGTGCTGAATCCGGAAGATGAGTTCAAGTTTGACTTCGATGTGCTGGACTGCTCAAAGCTTTGGCCGGAAGAGCTGGTTCCCCTGCAGCGCATCGGCAAGATGACCCTGAACGGCAACGTCAGCAACTTTTTTGCCGAAACGGAGCAAGTGGCCTTTTGTCCGGGCAATGTGGTGCCGGGTATCGATTTCACTAACGATCCCATGCTCCAGGGCCGGCTGTTTTCCTATGTCGATACGCAGATTTCCCGTCTAGGGGGCCCCAACTTTCAGCAGATCCCCATTAACCGGCCGCTGCTCACCGTCAACAACAACCAGCGGGACGGCATGCACCGCATGACCATTGACGAAGGCCAGACCAGCTATTACCCCAACTCCCTGAATAACGGCCAGCCTCACGCTGCCCGCCCCGACGAAAGTCATTTTGAGCATTATCAGGAAAAAGTAGATGGCCATATTATCCGGGAACGCAGCGCCAGCTTCCGGGATCACTATACGCAGCCGGCTATGTTTTGGAACAGTATGTCCGACTGGGAGAAAAAGCACATCATTGACGCTTTTCGGTTTGAGCTGGGCAAATGCAAAAATAAAAGCACCCACCAAAAGCTAGTAGATATGCTGGGCAATGTTGACCCGGAGCTGGCACAAAAGGTTGCCGAAGGTTTAGGCGTCACAGCGCCGGCAAAAAGGGCTAAGCCCACCACATTTTCTTCTCCCGCTCTCAGCATGGCCAACACGCCTAAAAGCCCCAAAACCAAAAAGGCGGCTGTGTTGGTTGCCGAAGGCTTTGACCGGGCGCAGTTTGATGCCGTCACTACGGCTCTTACCGGGTCCGGCGCCTGCTTCGATGTCGTATCCTGTCATTTGGGACCGGTCACCGCCTGCGACAGCAGCACCGTAGAGGCCAACAAAACCTACGCTACTACAGCCCCCGTCTTTTATGACGCTCTTTATATCCCCGGCGGCTCTCAGGCCGAGATCCTCAAAGGCATACCCGAGGTGCAGGAATATCTTCGGGATACCTTTAACCATTATAAAACCATTGGCCTCAGCGGCGAGGCCTCGGCCCTGCTCTGTCTGCTGCGCTGCGAAGAGCAAAAAGAGCCGGGCATCATCTGCGATCCGGCTCCGAATATGGAAAGCTACGCCGCTGATTTTCTGGCGGCCCTGACGGCGGGACGCCATTTCCAGCGTAAAATTCATTAGGCCGCAGACCAATATCTCGCATTAAAAATCCCCTAAATATACGGACTGCCTCCCTCTTGGTTTTTGTTAACCAATAGGAAGACAGCCCGTTTTTTTTAAGGCAGCTTAAATATTAGCTGATACAGCTTAATTATGGCTAATACAAAGCAGTATACTGACCTTGGGCTATGGTTTCAATGACCGTTTGCCGGTTAAGGGGGCTATGGGTATCAGGATTCATTGTAATGACGCCGGTCAGCACCCGAATATCCCGGCTGCCGGCAATCCAATCCGCCAGCCGCCCTGCATCAGTGCCTTCCGTCTCTTTAATCCCTTCTATAATCAGATAAAGAGCATCTGCCGCCAGGGCCCCATTGGGCATCATGGGTTCTTCTCCCCAATATTTACTATAGCTATCAAACCAATAAGCCATAGCTGAATCCTCATTTTTGGAGATATTGACAAAGAAGCTGCCCTCCATTATCTCACTATCTATCCCTTGTAATTGCTGACCGGCCCAGGCGTCGCCTCCCAGGAAAAAGCAATCCAATGTCATCTCCTTGGCCTGCTTGATCACCAGCTTCCCTTCAGTAGGGAAAGTAGGGATAAATAAAAGCTGGGCGCCTGACTCCTTGATTCGGGAAAGCTGTCCCGTAAGCTCCGGATCGCCGGCCTGAAAAGATTCATTGGCGGTTATAACGCCGCCTTTTTCGGCAAAGGCCTGCTCAAAGTAAGCGGTTAGATTAAGAGAATAGTCCGAACTGCTGTCTTTCAAAATACCGGCTTTGCTAACACCCAGATATTCAATGGCAAAAAGGGCCGCCTTTTCCGCCTGGTCGGCATCAGTAAAATTGGTTCTGAAAATATACCGTAAAGGCTGACTATGGCCTGCCGGTACTGTCAGCTGATCGTTAGTACCTGTTGTACTGATCATGACAATACCTGTCTCCTCAAAAACCTGGGCGGCAGTGATGCTGAGATTGGATTGAGAAGGACCGATTACCGCCAAAGCTCCATCATTAGCCAAACGGTTGGCTGCCGTAAAGGCCCCTGTCTGATCGCCGCCATTGTCATAGCTGATCAATTTCAGCTCTCGGTCCAAAACTCCGCCGTCAGCATTGATGTTATTCACCATCATCTCCAGAGCTTTCTTCTCCGACTGGCCCCAGGCAGCATTATCACCGGACAAAGCCGCTATATGCCCAATGATAATAGGGTCTTCTCCTTTGCTGCCCTCAACAGTACCGGCAGATGGGGCAGCCATGCCGCAGCCCCCTGCAATAATAACTAAAAAAGCCACTATCAATAAAAAGGCTGCTTTATTCTTTCTCATTTTGTCTCCCCCTTGCCGCAGATTTACTAAATTTCTTATTTATAGTATAATGGTGGCCTGGATCAAAGTAAAATGAATGATTTTTATATTTTACATAAGTGACTCTTATATAAAAAAGATCATATTGAAAGGCAGAGGGTTGACATGAACATTTCCCGATATCAGATATTGATTAAAGTGGCGGAGCTGGGCAGCTTATCAAAAGCTGCTGATGTGCTTGGCTATACCCAACCCGGCATCAGCCACACGTTAAACGCCCTGGAGGCTGAATGGGGCATACAATTGTTAACCAGGGGCCGCTCCGGCGTGGAATTAACGGCCGAGGGGGAATTGTTGCTGCCTGCCGTCAGGCGGGTTTGTAACGTCCATGATGATCTGCTTCACCAAATATCGGCTGTCAAAGGCCTAGAAACGGGAATCCTTCGAGTGAGCACCATCAACAGCGTATCCGCCCACTATTTGCCGGCCCTGATAAAATCCTTTAAACAATCTTACCCAAATATCCGATTTGAACTATTTCAGGGTGAAGACAAGGAGAATGAGAAATGGATAACAACGGGCAAAGTCGATTGCAGTTTTACTTTGCTGCCAAGTCTTAAGGAATTGTCCAGCATCAGTCTTTATGAGGATCAAATGGTAGCCATACTGCCTGAGGATTACCCTGGGGATAAAGAAGCTTTTCCCATTCAAAACTTTGAACGGGAACCTTACATCTATGTTGACGGCAGCCCGAGAAATATTGAGAAGCATTTTGAAATTCTGGGTGTGAAGCCCAATATCCAGTTTACGGTAAAGGATGAGTTTTCGGCCATGCAAATGGTGGAATCCGGTCTGGGGATCAGTGTTCTTTCCGAATTATTTCTGCGGCGGACCTCTTACCGGATTAAAATGCTGCCTCTGGACCCGCCTAATCACCGGCGCATTGGCCTGGTATATAACCACCGCACCTATTTGTCTTATGCCGCCAGACAATTTATCGCCTTCGTCCGGCAGTATAATAAATAACCGGCATTAATGTCTCCCAAAAAATAAGCCCCCTGCATAATAAAACAGGAGGCCTACCTATCTACGGCTTATCCATATGAGAACTGGGGCATTTGGCTTATGCTTCTTCCGGAAAGACCTCTGCATGGGGCAAAGCCGGAGCATCGGACCATAAGCGTTCCAGATTATAAAAGCTCCTTTCGTCCTCCTGGAAAATATGAATGATGATCTGGCCATAATCCATTAAAACCCAGCGGCCCTCCTGCATACCCTCGATGCGGTTGAGGATGGCCCCGGCCTTCTCCAGTTCTTCTTCAATGCAGTCGGCCATAGCCTGGGTCTGGGTGCGGCTGCTGCCGGTGCCCACCACGAAATAATCGGTGAGGGTAGACAAATCCTCCAATTTCAATACGGTGATCTTTGAGCCTTTACGCTGATCCATGGCCCTGGCGGCCAAAATTGCTAATTCTTTGCTTTCCATACTATTCCCCTTTCTTCTTTCAACCACTCCAAACAACGCAAAGTGCCCTGATGGAGCGGCAGTTTTTTTCTTTCCAGATAAACGAGAGTCTGCTCGATGGCCTCAATCATGGCGGCCCGTAAATCCTGCCGGCAAAGCCGCCGTAAAATCTCTACTCCATTGTATGACCGGCCGGGCTCGATTAAATCTGCCATAAAAATAATACAGGCTTCCAGACCCATGGCCGGTCCCCCCGTAGTATGCAGCCGGATTGCTTCCAAAATAATCGGATCCTCTATACCCCATTGCTGAAAGGCCAGCCAGGCTCCCACAGGTCCGTGGAGTATAGAAGGGTTTGCCCTTTCCGCCGGGTCGGTGATCAGCCCCCGAGCTTCAGCCAAAGCCAAGAGCTGTTCATTGTCCAACTCTTTAGCGCTGTCATGCAAAAGGCCTGCCAGGGCCAGCTTAACCAAATCACCGCCGAACAAATGGCCCATGGCTACCGCCTGGTCGGCTACCGCCAAGCTATGATTCAACCGCCGCAGCTTCAGCCTGCCGGTCAGCTCAGTTTGCAGCCTTTGCCACTCTTCCCCGCAGCCGGCCAGGCGGCAAACCTCCGCCCCCCTGCTGCCCGGGCGACAAGCGCCTTGGACGTTGCTGTCGGGACGGCAGGCGCCTTCACCTCTGTCGTCTTTTTTCCCTGTTTTGCCTGTTTCCTCGATCATGCTTTATATAGCCCCTGCTTATATATGTATTGTTCCACCGGTTCCGGCAGCAGATACTTGATGGAGCGGCCCCGGTCTACCCGACTGCGGATGTCCGTAGAAGATATGGCCATGGCCGGCACCTCAATGGTAATGATTTTCTTCAGGTATTCCGGTTTCAGCTGAGCACCCAGCCGCTCCGCCATGGCCTGGGGCTGAAAACCCGGCCGGGTGGCGGCGATAAACGTACACTCGGCAAAAAGCTTGTCGATGCCCTTCCAGGTGAGTATCTCCAAAATAGCATCGGCGCCGGTGATGAAGAACAATTCGCCGTCGGGGTCCATCAGCTGCCGGAAGTAGCTCACCGTATCGGCGGAGTAAGAATAGCCCTGCCGATTAATCTCTACCCGGGACACCTCAAAGTAAGGGTTGGTCACCGTAGCCAGTTCCGTCATCAGAAAGCGTCTTTCTTTGGCGGTGACCTTTTTTTCCACCTTGTGAGGAGGTTGCCCCGAGGGAACAAAAATCACTTTATCCAGATTAAAGCTGGTACGAACTGCCTCGGCCGTCACCAGATGCCCCTGATGAATAGGGTCAAAGGTACCGCCCATCAGGCCCAGGCGTTTGATATGAGAAATATCGATGTCTTCTTCCGGCAATAAGAATGCTCTGTCGCTCATGCTGACTCCTTATTCTCTGACCTGCCCATCTCCCTGGACGATATATTTGATGGTGGTCATCTCTTCAAGGCCCATAGGACCCCTGGCATGCAGCTTCTGGGTACTGATGCCGATTTCCGCCCCGAAGCCAAACATGCCTCCATCGGTGAACCTGGTGGAAGCGTTGACGAGGACGACGGCGGCGTCAATACGGCTGGTAAAGTGGCGGGCAGCATCATAATCCTTCGTGATAATAGCCTCCGAATGCCTGGTGCCGTAAGTATTAATGTGATCGATGGCTTCATCCAGATCAGCCACTACTTTTATGGAGATAATCATGTCCAAAAACTCGGCGCCAAAGTCGGCCTCCGTCGCCGCTGCCGCCTGGGGCAGATAACGGCGGCTTTCGGGGCAAGCCCGCAGCTCCACGCCTTGCGCTGCCAACGCCGCGCCGGCCATAGGCAGAAATTCGGCAGCTATGGAGCGATGTACCAACAGGGATTCGGCGGCATTGCAAACGCCGATGCGCTGGGTTTTGGCATTGAGGAGAATATCCAGGGCCATCTGTTGATCGGCAGAAGCATCAGCATAAATATGGCAATTACCGATACCGGTTTCAATTACCGGCACCGTGGCTTCCCGCACCACCGTCTGAATCAGGCCTGCCCCGCCTCTGGGAATTAAAAGATCCAGATAACGGTTCATCCGCATAAATGCAAGGGCGGCTTCCCGGCTGGTATCTTCCAGCAGCTGCACCGCATCTTCGGGACCGCCCTGCTGGCGGACGGCCTGGCGCAGCGCCTGCACCACCGCCAGATTCGAGGCCTTCGCTTCACCGGACCCCCGCAAAATCACGGCATTGCCGGTCTTAAAGCAGATGCCGGCAGCGTCAGCCGTCACGTTAGGCCGTGCTTCGTAGATCATGCCAATGACGCCGAAGGGTACCCGCACCTTGGTGATTTCAATATCCTGGGCTCCTTTCCAGCCGCCCAGCACCTGGCCTATCGGATCCTTCAACCCCACCAGATCCTCCAGGCCTTTAGCCATGCCCTCCAGGCGGTCTGGCGTCAAGGTCAGACGATCCACAAAGGCGGCTGTCATGGCTTTGGCTTTAGCCGCCGCCACATCGACGGCGTTTGCAGCCAAAATAGCCGGTGCTTCACTGCGTAAAGCTGCCGCCATCGCCGTCAGCATCCTATTTTTATCTTTTGCAGAAAGAACTGCCATGCAGGCTGCGGCCTGTCGGGCTTTAGCTCCCAGGGCATAGGTTTCCGTCTTTATCTCTTCCTTAATTTCCATAAAATAGCCTTCTTTCTTTATTCCCAAGGGGATAAGTTATCCCGGTGTATGACTTCCGGCTCGTGGCCGGGACCGAGGATACCTTCAATCTCACTGCTGTGCCGGCCCCGGATGTTTGCCAGATCTTTGGAACTGTAATTTACTATTCCCCGGGCAATGATCCGGGAGCCAAAGCTGATCTCCACCACCTGGCCCCGCTCAAAGCTGCCCTCTACCCGAAGAATGCCGCTGGCCAGCAGGCTCTTGCCTCTTTCCAGCAGGGCCTCCGCCGCTCCCTCGTCAACCGTTATGCTGCCGGCAGCCCGGGCGCTGAAGGCCAGCCAGCCCTTACGGCTGCCCAGGGGATGGGCTTTCGGTAAAAACAGGGTGCCTTGGTTGACGAACAATGCCTGCTCGGCGACACCATTCAGAAATTGCAGGCAATCCCGGCGGCTGCCGTTGGTCAGCACCATAGGAATGCCTTGCGTTACGGCGATCCTGGCCGCCGCAATTTTCGTCTGCATGCCGCCGCTGCCAAACTTGCTGCCCTCGCCGCCGGCCAAGGCTTCCACCTCCGGCGTGATCTCTTCTACCAAGGTAATCAGGCTGGCGCCGGGATCTTTACGGGGATCGCTGGTATACAGCCCGTCGATATCCGACAAAAGCACCAGCAGATCTGCATCCGTCAAACCGGCCACCATGGCGGCCAAGGTATCATTATCCCCCACTTTGATCTGGTCGAAGGCTACCGTATCATTCTCATTAATGATGGGAACGGCGCCATATTCCATGATCTGCCGCAGAGTGGTTCTGGCATTGAGGTAACGCTGGCGGTGGGCTACGTCATCTTTCGTCAGCAGCACTTGTGCTACGGCTACGCCGTACTCGCCGAACAGTTTTTCGTAAATGTGCATCAAAATGCCTTGACCAATAGCCGCCAAAGCCTGTTTGGCAGAAATCTCCTTCGGCTTTTCTTGTATATTAAGACGGCCCATACCGGCCCCTACGGCAGCGGAGGTGACGAGAATCACTTCCCGGCCCTGGTTTTTCAAATCCGCCAGCTGACGGACAAGCAGCTCCATTCTCACCAGGTTAAGGTTGCCGGTCTGATGGGTCAGTGTGCTGGTGCCTACCTTGACTACGATACGCTTTGCTTTATGCAGTTTGGACCATTCCGTACTAATCTCCATAGTTTCGCTCCTGACTGATGCTATTCCCTTAATTATACCACATTTAGCTCTCCTGCCAAAAGCCCCGGCTGAACAGTATTAAAATCGTATAAAGCTCCAAGCGGCCTAATAGCATCAGAAAGGACATAAAATACAAGCTCCAGGCCGGCATATTACCGTAATTGTCCATAGGCCCCAATTGGCCAAAGCCTGGGCCTACATTATTGATACAAGTAGCCACCACCGAAAAAGAAGTCAGCAAATCATAATCGGCCAAGCAAAACACAGCTGTAGAAATCAAGGTGATCAGTACATAAATAAAGAAAAAGCTCTGGGTGCTGGCCATGACCTCCGGCGTAATCAGCCGGTCATTGACCCGGGGATTGACTACAGCCCGTGGATGCAAAATGCGGGTAAAAATTGATTTGGCCCCTTTGAACAAAATCAAAACCCTGCCGGCTTTGAGGCCGCCGCCGGTGGAACCGGCACAAGAGCCGACAAAAGGAATCATCAGCACCAATAATTGCCCGATGGGCGGCCATAACGTATAATCGGCATTGACAAATCCCGAGGACGTATAGACGGAAGACAGCTGCACGTAGCTTTCGATCAAAGCCCCGCCAATTTGACGGCCGCCTTTCCAAAGAAAAAGGCTATTGAGGCCGACGGCCCCCAAAAGCAGGCCCATGTAGAGCCTGAATTCTTCGTTTTTCCAGAAAGGCCTCAGCGAATGCTGTTTGAAAGCAAGATAAAAAAGCCCGATGCTCAGGCCGGACGTCATCATGAAAAAAGCCAAAGTCACCTGAATCAAAGGACTAAAGCCGATAAGGCTGTCATTTTTGGTGGAAAATCCGCCGGTGGAAATCGTGCTGAAAACATGGCAGACCGCATCAAAAGGCGTCATGCCTACTAGAATCATGACCAGAATCATGAAGAAGGTAAGCAGCAAGTAGGTAATCCAAAGAATCTTCGCCGTCTCTTTGATCCGCGGCACAATTTTTTCTTTGATGGGGCCGGTAGCCTCGGCCTTAAACATCTGCATGCCGCTGTTGCCAAAAAAGCTGAGAAGAGAGACGAAGAGCACGACAATACCCAGCCCTCCCAGCCAGTGGGTCAGGCTGCGCCATAAAAGTACGCTGCGTTCCAATGCTTCCACATCAGCAATCACCGAAGCGCCGGTGGTAGTAAAGCCGGAAACCGTCTCAAAAAAGGCTTCAGGAAAATTAGGAATGACGCCATAGGCCAGATAAGGAATGGCGCCATAGACGCCGGCCACCAGCCAGGTTATCGCGACCAGGATATAAGCATCCCTGGAAGTTATATCGCTAAACTCATTGAAGAAATGGCGCAGAGCCACGCCTCCTAAAGCTCCCGACAAGCCTACCACACCGAAAACCAAAGCATGGCGATCGCCGTCAATAATACCCAAAACCATAGGGAAAAACATGGAAAGCCCCAGAACGGCCAGGGCTACACCTAAATAAGAAAGTATGCGTTTAACATTTGTCCCCAAGAAAACGTCTTCCCTTCAATTATCTGACTAAACGAATATCTGCTGAATGATCATCTGAACAAATGATCTAACTAAACAATTTAATGACTTGATCATGAACCCGAGGCAGGCAAAAAATGGTGACCTGATCATCAGGCAGCAACCGGTCGTTGCCTTTGGCGATCATTACTTCGCCGTCTCTCATGATGGAGCCTACAAGAGAGCCTACGGGGAAGGTCAAATCCTTCAATTTGTGCCCGGCCAGCTTGGAATCAGAATCCACAATAAATTCCATCATGCTGGCGCCTTCTTCCCTGAGAAGGGTGAAAGAAAGCAAATGAGCACTTTTTTTGATAAATCTAAATATGGCATTAGCCGTCAAAACTCTGGGACTTACACCGATATCGATGCCTACCCGCTCCATCATATCGATATAATCGGAACGCCGCACCTGAGCAATAGTACGCCTGGCCCCCAAATGCTTGGCAATCAGGCTGACCAGCAGATTGACCTTATCATCGTCGGTAACGCTGACGAAAACGTCGGTTTTACCTGCGCCTTCCTGCTTCAGCAAATCGAGGTCCGTGGCGTCGCCGTGGATCACCAGCACCCGCCGCAGCTCCTCAGATAAAGCTTCGCATTTCTTATAGTCTTTTTCAATCAGCCTGACGGCGTAGTCCTTTTTCTCCAATATCTTGGCCAAATGGCCGCCGGTGCGGCCGCCGCCTAAAATCATCACCCGCTGAGTCTCCTGACGCTCCATGCCCAGGAAATGCTCTACCTGAATCATCTCATTGGTTCGGGCCAGCAGAAAAATCGTATCGCCGGAGAAAATCTTGTCGCTGCCCCGGGGAATGATCACCTTATGATTACGGGCCAAAGCCACAATCAAATAAGGCAGCTTAGGATTCAACTGGCTCATGCTAAGACCCTTAACCGGGGATTTCTCCGTGATCGGCAGCTCCAGCAGCATTGCCTTGTGATCGGCATAATACATCACATCCAGGGCTTCCGGCACTTCAATAAGCTTAGCGATTTCCCGGGCAGTAACCAGCTCCGGATTGATAATCAAATCGATACCTGACAAGAAATTGGCTCCGGAAGACTTCTCCTCCAAATACTCTGGATTGCGTACCCGGGCGATGGTACTCTGGACGCCGGCTTGCTTGCCCAGCATGCAGGCTACCATGTTGACCTCATCGGAGGCGGTGACCGCCACCAAAAGGCCGGCATCCGCTATACCGGCGCTTTCCAGAACCGATATGCTGGCGCCGTTGCCTTGAATCACCTGGATATCCAATTTTTCTTCCAATGAATCAATGTGCTCCTCATTCTTCTCAATGACGGTCACATCGTAGCCTTCCTCCGTCAGCAGCTCAGCAATAGCAAAACCCAGTTTACCGCCGCCAACAATAATCGCAAGCATTTACCTTATGCCTCCCCAATATAATAGTAAACCCCATTGTAAAATAGCTAAAAGGGGTGTCAGATAATAAAAAACCGGTTTATTTGTCTTATGCCGGAACCAGGTCATGGCCAGCCATAAACCTAAGGCCCCGCCGAAAAAAGCTCCCCAAAGCAGCACTTTTTCCGGCACCCGGCGTTTTTGCCTTTTGGCTTGTAGTTTATCCCAACCGGCTAACAAAAGCAATACAAAACTGGCAAAAAGACAAAACATTATCAGCTGTTGATTATTGAATTGCGGCAAGTAAAAAAGCTCCATCTTTCTTCTCCTCCGACAACGATATTCTTGGCCGCCTCAATCTTTGAGCATCTGCTGGAATTCCTCTTCCGTCAGGATCAGCGGTTTTCCTGTCTCAAACTGCAAGGCTTGGGCCTTGGCCAGCTTTGAGCCGGCTTTTTCCCCTGCGATCACGTAATCCGTTGTCTTGGTAACGCTGTCCTGGGGCGCCGCCCCCAGACTTTTGAGCTTGGCTTCGATTTCCCGGCGGCTATAGCCTTGCAATACGCCTGTAGCCACCACGTTTTTGCCGGCAAAGGGTTGATCCTCCTGGCCCTCCAAGATCCCGGCAGCCGGCCCGTTCTTGTCTTGCGGGGCAGGGTTGACGCCGGCGGCCAGCAGATTTTCGATGACCTGACGGATCTTGTCGTCCCGAAAAAACTGGTGGACAGACTCAGCAATAATCCCCCCAACTTCCGGCACCTCCAAAAGAGCTGCCGGCTCCGCCGCTTCCAGAGCTTCCAGGGTACCAAAGGCTTTGGCCAGATCCTGAGCCGTTTTCTTGCCTACATGGGGAATACCCAGGCTAAAGATGAAGGAATCCAGGCTGCAATTTTTACTTTTTTCGATGGCTGATAATAAATTATCGGCCTTTTTGTCTTTGAACTTATCCAGGGACAGCAATTGCTCTTTCGTCAAATCGTAAAGCTGATCCACGCTGCGCAGCCCTAAATCCTCAAAAAACTGATGAGCCGTTTTTTCGCTGAAGCCTTCGATATTCATGGCTTCCCGACCGGCAAAATGGGCCAGGGCCTTGACCATTTGCGGCTTACAGCCGATGGCATTGCGGCAAAAGAGATGAACGCCGTCCTGGATTAATTCGCTGCCGCATTGAGGGCAGTGGCTGGGCGTCTGGATTTCCCGGAGTCCCGGCGCCGAGGCAGCCGCCTCCGGCTCAGGGCGCTCCGATTCAGGATATTCCGTCTCAAAGCTCTCTGCCGCTAAATCCTCATCTTCGCTGGCCGCCACTCCCAATATTTCGGGAATCACATCGTTGGACCGCCGGATAAACACAATAGCGCCGATGCTTACGCCTTTGCGGCGGATATCGTCCATATTATTTAATGTAGCCCGGCTGACGGTAACTCCCGCCAGCTCCACCGGCTCAAGCAATGCCGTCGGCGTAACTTTGCCGGTGCGGCCCACATTCCATTCCACGGCCAAAAGCCGGGTGGTTTCTTCCAAAGCCTCAAATTTATAAGCCACCGACCAGCGGGGAAACTTAGCTGTAAAACCCAGCTTCTCCCGCTGCCCAAGATCATCGATGGCGATAACCGCCCCGTCGATGTCAAAGTTCAGTTGGTCACGGCAAGCCTCGATCTCCTCCACCGCCGCCATCGCTTCTTTAAGGCTTTGGCAGTGGCGGCAGAAGGGATGGACGGTAAAGCCCTGCTTCTCCAGCCAGGCCAATTCCTCGCCGTAGGTGGAAAAAGGCCGATTCTGCCAGTAACCGATATCATAGAAGAAAGCGGTCAACCGGCGGCGGCGGGTTTCACCGATATCCAGATTGCGCAAAGCGCCGGCAGCGCCGTTGCGCATATTTTTCAGAGGAACCTTTGCCTCTGCATTATATGCATCGAAGGCTTCTTTTGTCATGATCGCTTCACCCCGGATTTCCGCCAGGGATTGATCATCGATGGCCGGGGGTATACCGGCGATGGTCAGCAGCTGGGGCAAAATTTCCTCCCCCACAGTGCCGGTGCCCCGGGTAGCCCCATGAACCAGGCTGCCGCCGTCATAGGTTAAATTAACGGTCATGCCGTCAAACTTCATGGTCACAATGTATTCCAGCATAGGCTGCTCACCTGCGCCGTCGGCCAGCAGCCGAAGGTTGCGGTTTTCCCATTCCTGCAGTTCTTCCCAAGTCCTGACTTTGTCAAGGCTCCACAAAGGACCCAGATGGGTATGCTTTTGAAAGCCCGGCAAAACCCGGTCTCCCACCCGCTGAGTGGGCGATTGCGGCAGTATCAGGCCCGTCTCCGCCTCCAGCTCCTCCAGCTGCCGGTAAAGCCTGTCGTATTCCTTATCCGATACCAGAGGATCGTCTTTGGTATAATAAGCATAAGAATAGCGGTTTAACTGTGCCGCCAATTCTTTCATCTGCTGCTGCTTAGCTGCCAAAGCTTGCTTGCCCTGCTCTTTTTTGTCCACCCGCACACCTCATTTGCCTCTTTAATGCCGAAAGCTTACCCTTCCATCCGCTTGATGGGGGCAATATCCGCCTGTAATGTCCTTAATCCTTTGTCCGGAAAAGCTACTATGTAAGTCAGGCTTTGGCCGGCGCCTTTGGCGCTGACGATACTGCCCGGCCCCCAGACTTTATGAATGATTTTGTCGCCGGGCCTGAAGATTTCGGCAGCGCCGCCGGGACCGCCGGAGCTGCTGGAGCTGCTGGAGCTGCCGCTGCTGCTATTGCCGATGCTGCCACGGCTGTCGCTGCCATAACGGCTGCCACTGCCCCCGCCGCTGCCGGCACCGCTCTCGCTGTAACGGGAGCCGCCCCGGTCACCGCCGCCATCGCTGTAACGGCCGCTATTGCCATAACCGCCCCGGCCGCCGTAGCCTCCCCAATTCTTAGAACCGCCCAGGCCGCCTCCTATCCCGCCGCCGCTTTCAAAGGGCTCATCCTCATAACCGCCGCCGCCAAAGGCAAAGCCGCCGTTTTTCGGTGGAAACTCTTCCTTTAAGTACTCGGGAATCTCCGCCAAAAAACGTGAAGGCAGCTGGTGGGTATAACTGCCGTATTGGTTGCGCCGGGCAGCCCAGGACAAATAGAGCTTCTCCTTGGCCCGGGTAAGGGCTACATAGCACAAACGGCGCTCTTCTTCAATTTCACTGTCGGTGATGCAGCGAAAATGGGGGAAGATTCTTTCCTCCAGACCCACCACAAATACATGAGGAAATTCCAAGCCCTTAGCCGTATGCATGGTCATTACCTGAACAACACCCCGGCGGTCTTCATCGGCTACCATCTCCATATCGGTGATCAGGGAAATCTCCCCTAAAAACTCCGATAAAGTGCCGCCTACCGTCTTGTCATAGTCGTCCGTCTTATTGATAAATTCCTGAAGGTTGTCCCAGCGGTCCCGGTTTTCCAGGCTATCTACCTCCTGGAGCATCTGACGGTAACCGCTTTTCTGCAATATACTCCTGGTCAGCTGTCCCACTTTCTCTTCGCCGGCCAGCTGTCTTAGCTCCGCAAAAAGCTTACGGAATTCTTCCACAGACTTTTCAGCCCGGCTGGAAAGACCCAGTCCCTCCCGGTCAAAAAGAGCCTCCGCTAAGCCTTTGCCGCTGGTTATACTATGGCTGATGATCTGATTGACGGTGGCGTCTCCAATACCCCGCTTCGGCACGTTGATGATCCGCCGTAAAGCTATCTGATCATCGGGATTGGCCAACAGCTTCAAATAAGCCAGAATATCTTTGATTTCTTTGCGTTCATAAAAACGCAGTCCGCCGATAATCACATAAGGAATGCGGAAGCTGGCAAACCATTCCTCCAGCACCCGCGACTGAGCATTGGTTCGCAGCAGTACGGCATGATCACCGAAGGTGCCGCCTTTTTCCCGGGTCATTTGAACCCGGCTGCACACAAAGCGAGCCTCATCCTGATCATCGGTAGCCCGGTAGCAATAGATTTTATCCCCCGGCTCCTTATCGGTCCACAGCTTCTTTTGCTTGCGTTCCCGGTTATTGGCCACCAGGTGATTGGCCGCTTCCAGTATCCTGCCGGCAGAACGGTAGTTTTGCTCCAGCTTGATAACCTTGGCGCCCGGAAAATCCCGCTCAAAATCCAGGATATTGCGGATATCCGCCTGACGGAAGCTATAAATAGACTGGTCGTCGTCACCTACCACGCAAAGATTGCCATGGCCCTGAGCCAGCATTTTGACCAGCCTGTACTGAATATGGTTAGTATCCTGATATTCATCCACCATTATGTACTGAAATTTTTGCTGATATTTAGTCAGGCATTCCGGCCGCTGCTGAAAAAGAATCACGGTCTGGAGCAGCAGATCATCGAAGTCCATGGCGTTGCTTTTCAGCAGGCTCTGCTGATAACGGGCATAGACTAAGGGCTGCATATGATCCATATTGCGGGTGGGCGGCGAATAGTTGGCCGGCGGCAGCTTCATGCTGCTTTTCTGCCGGCTGATCCAGTGCAGGTAGGCTCTGGGCGGATGCTCCTTATCATCAAGATTCAAGCTTTTTAAAATCTCCCGAATTACTTGCTCCTGATCCCCGCTGTCATAAATAGAGAAATCACTCTGATAGCCTTCAAGATATTGCCGCTCCCGCTTCAATATCCGCAGACAAGCGCTATGAAAGGTCATTACCCACATATCCGCCAGGGACTCTCCCAAGAGGGCTTCCAGCCGCTCCCGCATCTCCTGAGCCGCTTTATTGGTAAAGGTAATGGCCAGAATATTATACATCGGCACACCCTGCTGGCCGATTAAAGCCAGCAGCTGCCGGGAAAGCAAGGGCTTGTCTCCCCGGTCCCTGCCGCCCTCCGCCAAAAAGAGAGCCAGATACTCCAGCTCTGCTTCGCCCAACCAATCAGGGGGCGGACAATCGGGGTCATAATGAGGGCCAAAGGTCAGCAAATGCAATATGCGATAGACCATCGCCGTGGTTTTGCCGCTGCCGGCGCCGGCCAGGCAGAGCACCGGCCCCTCGCCGGTTTCTACCGCCGTTTTTTGACCTACATTCAAACGGGACAAAATCATATTGCGGATTTCGTCCCGTAAGGCTTTATACTGTTCTCGTTCTGCTTGATTTAATGCCATGGTCTGCCTCCTTGTCTACTTCTATTCTAGGTGACAAGGAGCCGCCAGTCAAGACGTTCAGCCATGGGAAAAGAAATGTTGGATGACATAATTCCAATACCGTTGAATTTCAAGGCAAGTTCCGATTTGTTGAAGTAAAATCCACTAGAAGACACCCATTGGGCTGCTTCCGGAAACGTCGCCGATGAAAGCCGGCGGCGAGGTTGAACTGTAGCCGCAGACAGAGAAATTGACCAGACAGGGGCTTTTTGTACAAAAATTACGTTTGTATGCAATTAGCGGGGGCCGGGTGAGCAAAAATTACGTTAGTATGTGAAATGCAAAGGGGAATCTCCACACAAACGAAAAAATTGAACAAATTTGGCCTGAGATTAGCTAAGAATGACCCCGGCAATGGTTGCAATTCACATACAAACGAAAAAACTGTACAGACGCCGGCGAGGATCTGCATACAAACGAAAAAATTGAACAGAACCCCCTCACTCTGCCAACTGCGGCTTAACTGGCCGGCCCGCCTCAATGCCGGTGGCGCAGCCGGTCTGCCAGAGAACTGCCATCATACTGCTCCATATATTCGTCAAAGGGATCTTCATCATAATCAAAACGAGTGCTGTCTTCATAACGCAGCCGGCGGAAAAACTCCCAGCTCATTTCCATAGGCGGCACGGCTTTCTTGGCCAGCCCCGCCTGATAGGCTTTGCTGTAGCTTGGGTCCGGCTCTTTTTCTTTCTTTCGGCCCACAAACCAGGGAGCTTTGGCCGACGGCCGGCTTAAACCTGCCGACTGGCTGTTAACCCATTTCTGTTTCTTTTCTTCTCCCATCAAAACGTTCCTCCTGTAAAAGATTCACACTTTGTAGTATGGGCATCGAAAAAGTTTTTATACAGCCATTCACCCATTGATCCGGGTGCGAGGCTGAATCTTGGCGTTTTCCCAGGGATAGAATGCTCCTCTCTCAATCCTTGGCGGCTGAACATTCAAAAATCGCAGTTGTGTACAGTTGCACCCGGCTCCCGGCTCTCGGCCCTAAACAGAAGGATGCCCACGCTATCGCTTCATACGGCAGCAGGGCATCCTTCCTTATCTGGCATTTTATAGCCGGATTATCCGGCTTGCCTTCTTCTGTCTTACTGCTCGGCCACAGACACGGCTGTCTTACTTCTTAGCCACAGCCCGCTTGACCGCCTTGGTGATTTCACCGAAGATGAGCGGCATGATAGCAATCAGCAGCACCACATCCCAATCAGAAAAATGGAATTGGGTCAGGTTGAAGATGTCCCGGAAAGTGGGCACGACCATAACCACCAGCAGCAAAGCAAAGGATACGATAGTGGCCAGGTTCATGTTTTTATTGCTGAATATACCAATCTTGAAGATGGAATATTTTTCAGAACGGGCGGAGTAGGCCCGCAGCAATTCACAGGAGATGATGGTAACAAAAGCATAGGTACGGCCGGTAGCCAAGCCTATCTCCGTAAGCATGCCGCCGCCCCGCTGGCAACCCAGCCAGAAGGAGAAGAGCACTGCCGCCGTCATAACCAGCGCCTGAACAGCGATGTTGATGATCATACCGGTGTTGATGATGGGTTCGGAAGGATTGCGGGGCGGGTCGTTCATCAGGCCCGGCTCCTTCTTCTCGGTACCCAGAGCCAAGGCCGGGAAGGCGTCGGTGACCAGGTTAACCCAAAGCAGATGGATAGGCAGCAAAGGAATGGCCCACTGGAAGATCATGGCCATGAAAATGATCAGGATCTCGCCCACATTACAGGACATCAGGAAGAAAACGAATTTGCGGATGTTGCTGTAGATAACACGGCCTTCTTCCACAGCCTCGACGATACTGGCAAAGTTGTCGTCGGTGATGATCATATCCGCCGTTTCTTTGGTGACGTCGGTACCGGTGATGCCCATGGCCACACCGATATCCGCTCTCTTTAAGGCAGGAGCATCGTTGACGCCGTCGCCGGTCATGGCGGCGATTTCGCCGTTATTCTTCACGGCCTGGACAATGCGAACCTTGTGCTCAGGGGATACCCGGGCAAAAACGCTGACGGTCTTAACGACTTCATCCAGCTCTTTATCGCTCATTTTGTTCAAGTCGGAACCGGCCATAACCTGATCTTCCCGCTCGATGATTCCCAAATCCCTGGCGATGGCGGCAGCCGTGTCTTTGTAGTCGCCGGTGATCATGATAACCCGGATACCGGCAGTCTTACAGACCTTAATGGCTTCAATAGCCTCCACCCGGGGCAAGTCGATCATACCAACCAGACCGGTAAAAACCAGATCCTTTTCGTCGGCTTCCGGACTGGGATGGGAGGGTACTTCCGCCGCCGGCTTAAATGCCATGGCCAATACCCGCAGGGCCTGGCTGGCCAGTTTTTTATTTTGGGCCAGGATATCATCAATATCCTGCTGGGTAATATCCTCGACCCTGCCGTCCCGCCGCAAAATCTTGGTGCAGAGACTGACCAGAATATCAGGAGCGCCTTTGGTATAGGCCATTAATTCGTCCTGCTCATTCTTGTGGAAGGTCGTCATCAGCTTACGTTGAGAATCAAAAGGAATCTCCTGTAAACGAGGCTGTTTCTTATTCAGCAGCTCTCTGGTCATACCGACCTTGGCTGCGGTTACCACCATAGCGCCTTCCGTAGGATCACCGTGGATCTTCCAGAGATCATTGCCGTCGGCGGTGTCATGCTCCAGGCGGCTGTCATTGCAAAGACCCTGGATTTCCAGCAGCCGGTAAATAGCCGGCTCGGCAGCCATATCGACTTTATTGCCGTCGATAGTTAAGTCACCTACGGGGCAATAGCCTTCGCCGGTTACGTTAATCTCGACGCCGGGAATATACATTTTGACGGTGGTCATCTGATTCTGGGTCAGAGTACCCGTCTTATCGGAACAAATAACGGTGGTGCTGCCCAGGGTTTCCACAGCATGAAGCTTCTTCATGATGGCTCTGTGCTTGACCATCCGCTGCATGCCCAGGGCCAATACGATGGTTACTACTGCCGGCAGGCCTTCGGGAATGGCCGCCACCGCCAGGCTGACTGCCGTCATGAACATTTCCAGCATGTCTTCGCCTCTGAGGAGACCCATAACAAAGACGACGGCGCAAATTGCCAGGCAAGCCGTACCCAAAACCTTGCCTAATTGGTTTAATTTCCTCTGCAGAGGCGTATCTTCTTCCTCATCCTCCTGGATCATCTCGGCAATCTTGCCGATTACCGTATTCATACCGGTGGAGGTGACTATGCCCTGGCCTCGGCCATAAGTAATCAATGTGCTCATAAAGCCGCTGTTGATCTGATCACCCAGGCCGATATCGCCTTCCAGCTTGGCGTCGGCATATTTTTCTACCGGTACCGATTCGCCGGTTAAAGCAGCTTCTTCAACCTTTAAATTGACCGTTTCCATCAAACGCAAATCAGCCGGAATATAGTCGCCGGTTTCCAGAACAACCAAGTCGCCGGGCACCAGCTGAACTGCCGGAATCACCAAATGTTCGCCATCCCGGATTACTTTCGCGTTGGGAGCCGACATCTTTTTCAGCGCTTCCAGGGCTTTACCGGCCCGGTATTCCTGGGAAACGCCCAAACAGGCATTAACGATAACGATAGCAATAATCACCAGGGAGTCTACGACTTCCCCCACCAGCATGGAAACTATGCTGGCAATAATAAGAATAATAACCATGTAGTCCTTGAACTGCTCAAAAAACATTTGCAGCAAAGTAGCCCCTTGCTTATGAGCCAATTCATTGGGTCCATACTTCTCCAGCCGGGCAGACGCCTCGGCAGCAGTCAGGCCCTTTGTCCTGTCTGTTCCCAATTCCTTGCACACAGCCTCCATGTTTAACTGATACCATGGATCTTTTTGCACCAACAACACCCCTTTTCTTTGTTTCCCGCTTTTTCCTTATATACTGCTCTTGTCTGTTTTGATTAAACGTACTATACAGTATCCTCTTTTTTCTTTTCCCTTATTCTGCCACAGAGAGAATAGACAAAAAAAGACCTTATTTCCATACCATGTCATCCATGAGTTTGGAAACAAAGGTCTTACTCTCACAAAGTGTGTTACTGACCGGGTCGGATATGCTCCAGCCGGAATGGCGATCAGTAAATCCGCTTTAGCAGCGGCGAGTTACTCCCCTTTATTAATACGTTAATCTTGCCGACTTTTTTACTTTATCATTTATTGTCCTTGCCGTCAACGCCTAAATCTTCCTTTTTATTCGCTAAATGACGGTCAAGGATCTGCCGGTAACCATCAGCGCCATAATAGAGGCATTTTTTAACCCGGCTGATGGTAGCGGTGCTGACGCCGGTTTCTTCAATAATGTCAGAATAAGTGCGGTCTTCGGTCAGCATCTTCACCACTTTCCAGCGCTGAGCCATCGCCTTGATTTCGCCGACCGTGCAAAGGTCTTCAAAAAACCGATAACATTCTTCCTGATTCTCCAGAGACAGCACGGCTTTGTACAGATCGTCCACCATAGGTTCCTGAAGCCTGGATTGGTAGGTCAAGGCCATCCCTCCTTCAAATAGTACAGGGTTCGTTAACATTCTTTCAGCTGGTAAAAGAAGAAGTCAAAATCTCTGCCGCTTCCTGGGCTTCAGATTCCGCCACTAAAACCTCCACAGGGCTCGAGGCCCCCATTTGAGGCGCTCCCAAGGGACGGAGCATCACTAAAATTCCTTCCATCTCCAGCAGTGATTTATACTGATCCGCCATTACCTGATTTTGAGCTATATAAACTACGGTCCACATGTTGAACTCTCCCCTCTTTCCTTCATCCGCGATCAGAGGCTGTTGAGACTTTCCGGATTAGTATTGTCTGCAAATTTGCTTTTCAGGGCTTTTTCCACCCCGGGAGTTACCAGGCCGGCCACCCTGGCATTGGAACTGGCTACCTGCTTGATCATGGAAGAACTGATGAAGGAATACTCGGCGCATGACATCAGAAAAATAGTTTCTATCCCCTCATCTAAATATTTATTGATCGCCGCCACCTGCATTTCATATTCATAATCCGAAACAGCCCGCAGCCCCCGGATGATAGCATTGGCGCCGATCTTTCTGGCCAGATCGACAGTCAAAGAATCATAGACCTCAATACTGCAATTGGGCAGGTGGACGATGGCTTCCTCCATAAGCGCCCGCCTTTCTTCCAAGCTAAACAGGGCGCGCTTATAATTTTGATCGGCAATGGCAATCACTACTTGATCAAATAGCCGGCAAGCTCTTTCCGCAATGTGAATATGGCCTACGGTCACCGGGTCAAAGGTGCCCGGATAAATTGCAATGCTCATTTTCTCCCTTCCTTTCCCCTTTTAATTCTTGATTGCACTAAAATATCCTGCTTCTTTTTATACTGCAGGGGGCTCTTTTCTGGCCTTTTCTTTTAAAACCACTTTTTCTTCACCCAACAGCGCAACCAAATCCTTCAACAAAAGGTCGCTGCCGTCAATTTTCGGCCAAAAGTCAACGGCCAGAGCCCGCTTTTGCTTTGCATAAAATAAATAAACGGGGATAGGGCCGCAGTGCCTGTTCATCAAACCGCGCAGCTGATCCATCACTTCTTGATCGGGGGCTTCCTGATCCGGTAAAGACAGCCAAAGCTGACGGCGTTCCAAAGAGGCCCTGCCGGTTTCTGAAGAAACCCTGCCGGCTGCGGTATCCAGGATATCCACATCCTGAGTGACCCAAAGTGGCAAACGCTCCGCCTTGTCCTGGGCCGCCGGCCCGCTGCCGGGAGAACTATCCGGGAAGCTGCCCGGGAAGCTGCCGAAGGAACTGTCGGAGGAACTGCGGCTGGGCAAGCCATCACTGTTGTCAAACATTTTTTGACGGTCGGAACTGCCCTCAGCCGGGCTTTCTTCCATACCGCCCAACACTTCCAGTTTCTCCAGAAACAGCTTAGGCTGCTCTTCCTGACCCTGATAGCGTCCCTTGATCACCACAGCCAGGTCATTGGCCAAGCGGGGGGCCATTTCTTCAAAAAGCTTGGGAAACACCAGCACGTCCACGCTGCCGGTCAGATCCTCCAGCCGGAAGCTGGCCATCATTTGGCCCCGCTTCGTCACCGTCCGTCGGTATTCATTGACAATGCCGCCTACCACCACCGGCAGATCCTCTTCTTCCGGCAGATCGTCAATGTGATGGCTGATCTTTTTTTCCACCAGTCCCACATAAGGCCTCAGGGGGTGGCCGGAGAGATACAAGCCCATTACCTCTTTTTCTTTGGTCAGGATATTTCTGGGATCGATCTCCTCTTTTTCCGGCAGAGGAAAGCTGTCTTCCTGTGGTTTGATCTCCGGCGAGAGATCAAACAGAGATATTTGGTTGCTGGCTCCGTCTTTTTGCCAGGCTGCCGCCGTTTCCATGACTTGAGGCAATATCTCCAGCAGTTGAGCCCGGTGGCCCGGCACGGAGGAAAAAGCTCCCGCCCAGATCAGATTTTCCATGACCCGGCGGTTGATTTGCGCCAGATTGACCCGGCGGCAGAAGCTTTCCAGGCTGGTATAAAGCCCATTGGCCCGTTCTTCGATAATCGCCTGGATGGCCGGCGCCCCCACCTGTTTGATAGCAGCCAAACCAAAACGAATGGCAGCGCCGTTGACACTGAAGCCGGGCAGGCTTTCGTTGACGTCGGGAGCCAGAATTTCAATGCCCCGCTGCCGGCATTCGTTGATATAAAAAGGCACTTTGTTTTTTGTTTCCATGACGCTGGAAAGCAGCGCCGCCATAAACTCCACAGGGTAATGAGCCTTGAGCCAGGCCGTCTGATAAGCGACGAGAGCGTAGGCCGCCGAATGGCTTTTGTTGAAGCCGTAACCGGAGAAGTATTCCATCAGCTCGAAAATCTTGCGGGCCACATCCTCGGCCACGCCGTTTTTCTTGGCCCCGTCCACGAAGGTCTGACGGTAAGCAGCCAGCACCTCCGGCTTTTTCTTGCCCATGGCCCGGCGCAGCTGATCGGCTTCGCCCAGGGTCAAGCCCCCCATGTCGCCGGCGATTCGCATAACTTGCTCCTGATAGAGGATAACGCCGTAAGTGGTATCCAATATGGCTTCCAGCATGGGATGCAGATAGGCGTTGGGTACCTGGCCGTGGCGGCGGCGGATAAAATCCTCCACCATGCCGCTGCCCAAAGGTCCAGGCCTGTATAAAGCCACCAAGGCCACGATGTCGTCAAAGCGCTCCGGCTTTAATTCCCGGATGATTTGGCGCAGACCGTCGCTTTCCAGCTGGAAAATACCGATGGTATCGCCATCGGACAAAAGCTTATAAGTCTCTTTGTCGTCAAGAGGCAGGCGGTCAATATCGACATTGACGCCCTTGCTTTGACGGATCAGCTCCACGGCGTCACCGATGACCGTCAAGGTCCGCAGGCCCAAAAGGTCCATTTTTAACAGGCCGATGGCCTCCACGGTATCTTTTTCAAACTGCGTGCAAGGCAAGCCGTCCGACGATCTCTGCATCGGCAGGTAAGTTTCCAGAGGCCGGCCGGAGATTACCAGGCCGGCGGCATGGACGCCGCTGTGCCGGGGCAAGCCTTCAAGGGATTTGGCCACCTTGATTAAGCCCGCCACCTGTTCGTCTTCTTCCGTCAGTGTCCTTAATTCCTTGGATAATTGCAAAGCCCTGTCCAAGGTAATATTCAGTTCAAAGGGCACCAGCTTGGCAGTTTTGTCTACTATGGCCAAGGGAATACCCATGGCCCGGCCGGCATCCCGAATGGCAGCCTTCGCCGCCATGGTGCCGAAGGTGATGATCTGGCTGACCTTATCCCGTCCATAACGTTCAATAACGTATTCGATGACCTCGCCCCGCCGCAGGTAGCAGACGTCAATATCAATATCCGGCATGCTGATTCGCTCCGGATTGAGAAAGCGCTCAAACAAAAGATCGTAAGCCAAAGGATCGATATTAGTAATGCCCAGGCTATAGGACACAATACTGCCGGCGGCGGAGCCACGGCCGGGCCCTACATAAATACCTCTTTCCCGGGCAAAACGGATAAAATCCCAAACAATCAGAAAATAGCCGGGGAAGCCCATATTCTCAATAACGGAAAGCTCGTAATCCAAACGCTGACGAGGGGACATCTCCTTATCCCGCACTTTATCCACAGAGCCGGGATAGCGCTCCTCCAGCCCCTTCTCACAAAGCTGCCGCAAGTAAGAGGCCTCGTCTTTCTGGCCGGCAGGCAAAGGATAAGGAGGCAGATGATTATGGCCGAATTCCATTTCCACCTGGCAGCGCCGGGCAATTTTTACGGTATTGGCCAAAGCCTCGGGATAATCGCCAAAGAGCAGCTTCATCTCTTCAGGGCTTTTTAGATAAAATTCCTGAGTTTCAAACTGCATTCTGGCCGTATCCGCCAGGGTTTTGCCCGTCTGAATGCACAGCAAAACATCCTGGACATAGGCGTCTTCCCGGCTGACGTAATGCAGGTCGTTGGTAGCCACCAGAGGTATGCCTGTCTCCTCGTGAATCCGGATCAGGCCACCATTGACCGAGGTTTGATTCTCCAGGCCATGATCCTGCAGCTCCAGATAAAAATTACCCCGGCCAAATATGGCGTCATAAGCCAAAGCCGCTTCTTTAGCCTCATCGGGCTTGCCCGCCATTAATAAGCCGGGGATTTGGCCGGCCAGGCAGGCAGAAAGGCCGATCAGGCCCTGAGCATTAGCCTGCAAAAGCTCCATGTCGATCCTTGGTTTATAATAAAAGCCTTCCAGCCAGCTGCGGGAGACTAATTTGATCAAATTTTCGTAGCCCTTCTGGTTTTCTGCCAGCAAAACCAAGTGATAGGGCTTTTCGTCCAAACCGGCCACCTTGTCCCAGCGGCTTCTGGGGGCCACGTACACCTCACAGCCGATGACCGGGTGGATGCCGGCTTTTTTGGCTTCTTTGTAAAACTCCACGACGCCGTACATCACGCCGTGGTCGGTAATAGCCAGGGAATCCATACCCAGCTCCTTAGCCCGGGCAAGCAGCGACCGTATTTTGCAGGCGCCGTCCAGCAAGCTGTAGCAGGTATGATTATGTAAATGCACAAATTCTGTCATCAGCAAATAACCTCCGGGACTTCCCAATCGGGCAAAAACGCAGTATTATAAAAAATGCTAATCGCAATTAAAAACATGGTATACTACTAAATAAAATATAAAATTACAAAAAGGAGTGTTGCAGCATGCCGCTTGCAGAGCAGCTTAATCAGGAGATGAAAGAGGCCATGAAGGCCAAGGAGGAAGGAAAGCTGAAGCTCTCCGTCATCCGCATGGTCAAATCCGCCATCAAATATCAGGAAATTGAAAAAGGCGAGAGCCTCAGCGATGAGGAAATCATCACCCTGATCTCCCGGGAGCTGAAACAGCGCCGGGAAGTGATTCCTGAATACGAAAAAAAAGGCCGCACCGATGTGATTGCCACTTTAAATCAGGAAATCAGCATCCTGATGACCTATTTGCCTAAGCAGCTGGAAGAAGGAGAGATCAGATCGCTGATCGCCGCAGCCATTGCTGAAACCGGCGCCGCCGGCCCGAAAGACATGGGCAAGGTCATGGGCAAAATCAGCGCCGCTACCAAAGGCAAAGCCGATGGCCGTCTCGTCAGCAGCCTGGTCAAAGAAATGCTGGAGCAACTGGGATAACAGAGAGGGTGATATCACCCTCCCTTGTCCATCGCCTGCGGAAATTTTTTGCTCCTTCAAGCCTACTCGTCAAAAAGATCCGGCTGACAATAAGCCGTCTGGTGATGGCCCGGCACATCCTGAAACTCCTCCAGCAGTTTGGAGTATTTCAGCGAAAAATTAAAGGAAATAGCTATTTCCGGCTTCTGGATATCATAGGCCCGCAGCACAACCTTATCGGCATAAAACATGTATTGATATTCATCATCCCGCCAGGTAATGCAGCAATTGCCTATCTTTAAGGTCACGTGACCCCACTCGTTGATGGAAAAACCCAGATAAGCGCTATTCGAATAGCGGCACTGGCCGAAGCGGATGGCAATACTGCGATCCGGCTGATCCAGGAACGTAGAAAAATGCTCAAGAATCAGGCGGCAAGGAGGGCTGATCTCCTCCAGCAGCCGGCGCTCGGAGGCTACCATATCCTCAATCTGGCGAAACCGCAGCCGCTGGGAGTGAAACTCCGGATCCTTGTCCTCTTCCATATATTCGTCGGTAATCCGGCGAATAGTCTGGGTCAGCTCTTCCATGGCGGCAAGATAGCTTTCGTCCTTTTTTTCACGTTCTGACATATCAATACCCATTCCTTTCCCTTACAGGCTCCCCCTGCCGATTCATCCACTTCTGCCTTACGGGTTTCGCCAGGACATAAAAAATATTCATTGACTATTATGTCTTTCGTAGCTATAATTATTTAGTGACTCCAAGGAGTCAGCAATCACGGGATGTAGCGCAGCTTGGTAGCGCGCCTCGTTCGGGACGAGGAGGCCGCAGGTTCGAATCCTGTCATCCCGACTACCGGTTAAATGTCGCCATATGGCGGCATTTTTCTTTTTTTCTCACATCTATTCTACACGCAGACAAGGGAGATAGCAAGAAAATAATCCATCTTGCCAGTGATTAACGGCAGATGGATTATCTTGCTTTTTTCTCTATCTTTGCAGCTTTGCAGCCTCGTTAAACATTGCCCAGAGCAGCCCAGTCCTCTTCAAACCGTTTGATGCCGGCATCCGTCAAAGGATCAAGCAGCATGCCCAGCAGTACGGAATAAGGGACGGTGGCAATGTGGCAGCCTCTGACCGCCGCTTCTTCCACCTGGGATCGTCTGCGGATGCTGGCGGCGATGATTTCCGTAGTCAGGCCATAGCCTTGCCAGATCTGCCGGCACTCTTCCAATAATGAAAGGTAACTGCGGTTATTATCCTCAAGCCGTCCCAGAAAAGGGCTGATGTAGCTGGCGCCGGCCCTGGCCGCCGCCAGGCATTGGGCGGCAGTGAATATCAAAGTGGCATTGGTTCTGATGCCCTCGGCCTTCATTTCCTTGATGGCTTTAAGGCCTTCGGCCGTCATGGGCACCTTAATGACAATCCGGCTATCGATGGCCGCCAGTTTTTTGCCGTGAGCTACCAGCTCCGCCGCTTCCCGGCCCATAGCCTCGCCATTGACGGGGATTCCCTCCGTCACCGACAGGATCTCGCTCAGACGCTTTTCTATATTGACCCCTTCTTTAGCGATTAGCGTAGGATTAGTGGTTACACCGGCCAGAATGCCCATGCTCCATATTTCCTTGATTTCCCGGACATTGGCCGAATCGATAAATAGCTTCATAAAATACCGCCTTCTCTAAAGTAAATGATTTATTTGCTGTTAATACTATTCTGCGATTAAAATATTCCATATTTTAATCTGGCAATTCTTGATTGCCACTGCGTCAAAGGCGCAGGCAGAATAGCATATATGCCAATCTGCGTGGGCAAAGCCCACTATAGCTATTTATGTGGGCTTGCCCACTGCCGCACTCTGTGCGGCAAATTAAAAACTAAAGTTTTTTAATTGCAGATTAGTATTATAGTTTATCGGAGAGGAACGAAGGTTATGCCTTGTTCTCCCCGCATAAATGAACAAAAGTCGTACTTTGTCTCCAGCAGCACCTGCTCCGGCCCAATGATAATCCGCACCCCCGGATAGATGGATTGCTTAATATTAATTGTGCCATAGCCAACGGTAGCCATCTCTTCATGGACGATCACAAGCTCCGCTTCCAGCTTCTCTAAATTTTCCGTCAGCTGACAGCAGACAGTGCAGGCCTGCTCCAAGGCGGTTTTCTTGTCGGCGGTAAGGTTGCCCTTTTTTTCGTACTCTCTCAGCATAGTAATAGCTTGCGTCAACGAGGCCTTTTGATTCTTGCTCGTTTCAATTTGCTGTTCCAGCTGCTGGTGGCGCTCCACCGTAGCCGGATCATTTCCTACCTCCAAAACAGTGGGCACAGGACTGTTTTTGCCTCCTATAAAAGCGCCATTGATGCTGTTGCGGGCAACGGCCCGGCCGCCGGCCAGGGTGCCTTTGTTGCCGACTAAATTAATATTGGCGCCGCTTTGAATATAGGAATGCTGGACGAAGGTGGATTCGATATCGCCGCCGGCCTGGGCCCTGCCTGATTGTATATATTTTGCCTTAATATAGCCGCCGGCCTGAACGATACCCTGGCTGCCGCCGTTGAGTCCTTCTTTTAAAACAATGTTGCCGCCGGCCACAACCTGAGCTCCCTCGACACTGCCATTAACCGTTATATTGCCGGTAGCCTGGACGCTAAAACCCGTCAATATATTGCCGTTAATCATCAAATTGCCTAAGAAATTGATATTGCCGGTGGCATTGCAGACATCGTCATTAAGGATAAACGTATTCTGAACATGCAGCTTTTGGCCGACCATATCCACCTGGCCGTCGCATTCAGCCAGAAGCTGCAACTGATCCGGAGACAGCTTGGTATTTTTTCCTGCGGGCAGCGCTAAATCTTTACCGGGTCTGGCCGCTATCACCGTGCCAAAAATATTGCAGCCCGGTGTTCCGGCAGTGGCCGGCGTCTTTATACATAAAATATCGTTTTCTTTAACATTTTCAAAAAGGCCCAGATCTTTGTAATCCACTGTGCCGTCGGCATTTTCCCGTGGTTTTAAATCCTTGCCCAGCCTTACTTTATAGCTTAGCTCCGCCGGAGCGCCGTCTATCGGCGCAAGCCCTCTGGCCACCACCACAGGCCGGTCATAATGGGGATTTTTCTCCAATGCCTCCAGTATATTCTCCAATATGCCATAAACCACGCCTTTAGCGGCTAAAGCCGCTTTCAGCTCTTCGGCAGTCAGATCGGAACCGCCGTTTTGGGGAGGTTCTATATGAAGCTCCGCCTCCATGCTATTAGAAGCCAGGGTTATGACAGGCACCGCATTAACCGGCGCCGGCAGCGACTCCTGGGAGGGCTCCTGGACAGGCTGGGTATTTTGGGATGTGTCGGTATAAACCTGTTTTTCGGAATCTGGGTTCATCTTGATACCTCCCTAGAAATTTATAAATTACGCAAATACTATATTTTTTATTTTAACATACTAAAGAAAAATATTTAAGAAGGAAATTAGTAATTATCGTAGAATTCTTCGTTAATCAGATAAAAACCTCAACAAAAGGCAGAAAACAAGGAGGCTTATATGGAATATAGCGTCAGCGATTTATTAAAAAATTGTCTGGCCTTAGAAGAAAAAGCCGCAGGCGAATACACCAGGGCAAAGCTCCTTTGGGCCAAAGACGTTATTTATGATTATCGCAGCCGGGTTAAATGCAGCCTGAATACCTGCGGCCATTACGGCAAAAATTTTATGTGTCCGCCTAATCTGGCCGATGTCTCCTTTTATCGCCGGATGAATGAAAGCTATCGCCTGGCAATACTTGTTCAGGATCAAGAGCAGTGGAGCAATTCTCATTATGATGAGGCTATGGAAGCCAAGTTCAAAGAAATGTCCGTCATCAGCCTTAAAAAGCTGGTCAAACTGGAGAATTCCGCCTTCGGTCTCGGCCTGCCTTATGCTCTGGCCTCCGCCGGCGGCAACTGCAAGCTCTGCGACCCCTGTAAAGCTCGCTTAGGCGAGCCGGCTTGCGCTCATCCGGATTTAGCCAGGCCCTCCATGGAGGCTATGGGTATAGATATTGCCGGTACTTGCATCCGGGCCGGCTTGCCTGCTGATTTTTTGCCCGGCCGGCTTTTGGTTACCGGAATGCTTTATCTTTATTGATTCAGCCGCTACCCCATGGCTGCCTTACGGCTGCCCTATGGGACCGGCTTCTCTGTCAATTCGCTCCACACGGGGGTATCTTCCAAGGTCAGCAGGCTTAAAGCCGGCTGGCTTTTTATTATATAATCCCAGGCTTTAGGGACATTAGACTTATCCTCGCCGCCAAAGGGCGGCTTTTCCCCCGCCAGCTCAGCCAGAGCCAGCTCCAGCGGCCAAACCTGATGCCGGGAAAATCCCTGGCGGTCTCTGCGCTGGGTATAAATCGGTATATACTCGGCATTTTTGAAATAAGGCTCTCCCGTAGCTCCGTCTACGCCCAGGGTCAGCTTTAATAAAATGCTGCTCAGGCGATCCATGCCCTCTTGGTTGGAAACAAAATTGCCTTGAGAATACATGACGAATTTCATTTGATCCTTGCCGGAAGCTTTATATACAAGTGAGGGAAAATCGGCGGCAGCTTGTCCCGAAGATTGTTTTTCCGTTTGGGCATATAATTCTGCCAGATGAATAGCCTCACCCCGCTGCAATACATGGGGATGATTGCCTAAAATCAGGTCGGCGCCGCCCTTAAGCAGGGTTTGCGCCAGCTCCGTCTGCTCCTTGTTCGGTTTCGTTTGGTACTCAACCCCCCAATGCAGCATCACGATTACATATTGGGCGCCTTCCTGACGAGCCTGGCTGATATCGGCCAACAATTGACCGGCATTAATATAATTAATAGCGAAGCCTTTGTCCTTCGCCAGCGTTAAACCATTGGTACCGTAAGTAGCGGCAATCAGAGCGATTCTGACGCCGGCTGTTTCCAGTTTTAAAATCCTTGATTCCTCCGGACTGCGAAAAGTGCCGGTATACAAAAGCTCTGCTGCATCCAAATTATCCAGTGTGGTGCAAAGACCCTGGAAGCCGCGGTCTAAGCTGTGATTATTCGCCGTAGACACTACGTCAAAACCGGCGTCTTTCAGATTCCGGGCCAATATCTCGGGTGCATTGAACATAGGATAACCGGTAAAGCCCCTGTTGCTTTCTCCCGCCAGGGGAGTTTCCAGGTTGCCGATAACCAGGTCTCCTTGCCGCAATAAAGGCGCTATCCTCTCAAACATAAAGGAAAAATCATAGCTTTTGCTTTCGGACTGCCAGCCTGCCTTAATCTGAGGACTGTGCATCATAATATCGCCGGTGGAAATAATCGTGAATTCCCAATCCTCCGGTATAACCGGCGGCCGCAGTCCCTTACCGGCTGCGGCCGGGGCAGAGCCATCAACCGGCTCATTGCCCTGGCCGTTTTGATTCCCGAAAACATTGTAGCTATAGACGGGTAAAGCGTCTTGAAAAACAAAAAACAGCAATGCCAAAAGACAAAAAGAAGCAACGGCAAGAAATAAGGCTTGCCGTGCTTTTCGTTTTTTGCGGTTGAGCATTCTGCTGCTGTTACTGTTCATTTATGGCCTTTTTCCTCTATGGCTTAGTAACCCAACGCCTCGCCAACCAATAAAACGGTAATCTTCATGGCCACGGGACATTTGTGAAATATGGTCGCAACATTGCAAATACGCTTAGGTGAAGAACAATCCATACAGTGACCGACTTTGACACAGGGATTGTCTGAGCCAAATCTGATATTATTGATGGGGGCGGCATAGCCGTAAACCCGTTCTTCTGCCTCCTCCAGGTTTGCTACGACTTTGTTGATGCCCGCAACAATAATCACTTCACCGGGACCGAAGATCATCGCCGCCACCCGGTTGCCTCGGCCATCCACATTATAAAGCCGGCCGTCCCGGGTAATGGCGTTGGAGCTGCTCAGAAAAACGTCGCAAGTCAACTGGCGGCGGCGCATTTGCTGAGCCTCTTCCGGGTCCTTGGCGGCATTATGATCGTAGAAGATACAATTTCTCTTGGCCAGTTCTTCCTTGATATCCAGATATTTAATGGTAGCCGAGCCGCCGAAGCCAACGGCAGCCTCAGCCGGAATCATCTCCAGCAACCGCTTTCTTGCACTTTCCGCATCCGGCAGATATTCAGCCTGAAAGCAATTTTTCTTCAGCGCCTCCACCGTAGCCTTACCCAAAAGCTCCGTATGCAGCTTGACGTTTTGATCCATATGCCATCACTCCTCGCTCCTATATTTTGATCAGGTTTAAGAAAACGAAGCTATGCCTTTGTCGGCGTCCCAACCTACGGTAACGCCCAGAATCTGCTCACCCAATACTCTGAAGGGCAGGAAGGTTCTTCCTTCTTTGATAATCGGCGCCGCAGAAATCTCTACGGATTGCCCGTCAATCAGCATTTCCTTGCTGTCAATAGTCAACAAGACCGTCTTCTCGCCGGACTCGATCTTTACCGTTTTGGCCTGGCCATCCCATTCTATGCTGCCTTCAGGAAGCCCCAAAGCCCTGGCTGCATAGCTGACAGGCACCATAGTGAAGCCATCCTTGATGTAAGGCGCGACATCCATTTCTATTTTTTCACTGCCAACTTTAAGCTGCTTACTGCCAACCGTCAGCTCCACCGTATCCGTACCAGCCGGTTTTGCCACTACTTCGGCAATGGCTACAGCCGTTTCGTGGCTCAGGCCGCTGCCGCCGGCGGTAAGAAAAACAGGACCGCTATAGCTTGCATCAGCAGTTATATAAAAGGTCATCTCTACTTTAGCCTTATGGTCTTGCTTTACGGAAGCATTGCGGATAGTCAGTCCGTTTGCCGCCAATGTCCAGGAACCGCTGTTTGCTGTATTTAACGCATACGCGTTCTCATCAATCCGCTTAATCAACGTATCCTGGGGCAGATCAAAAGCGAAATTTGTGGTGGTAACTTTTACCGCCCTGGCCGTGATCCCTGCCGGCAAAGTAAAGCTGGTTCTGCCTTCGGCCCACCATCTGCCGGCCACCGACTCCTCTAAAACCACCTTAACGGTTTTGATATTTTCATTGACGGCATCGGCGGGATCATAGCCGGCGGTCAGCTTGGGCAGTGCCGCAGCAGCCGCTTTAAGGGAATAATCCACTTTGATCCGGTTAGCCACCTTCACCGTTTCCCGTTCCATATTGCAGCCCGACAACGTAACGGCAACCGCGCCGTAAGCGGTATTATCCTCTGCCGCCGCCAGCTGGAGATTTTTCAGGATGAAAGCACGGCCCTCTCCTGAATTTTCATTATTCATCGCAAGATCAAGTTTTACCGCCGCCGGGTTTGGCGTAGCATTTACCCCTTCGACGGCATAATATCTGTCTTTGACGGCTAAACCGCTGGTCTTGCGCCCTGCCAGCTGAATTTGATCAATATTGATCCAGCTGTAGCCTTTAGGGGCCAGAAGCGTCAGCGTACCGCCTACCATGGCGCCGGGCTCCAGCTCCTGGATAATGAGATCCTCAAGAACTACGGTCTGGGAAAAGTCTTTGCTTTCCCCCGGCTTCACCTGGGTAGTGATCGCGCCGCCCAAGCCGCTGCTGGCAAATGTATAAGCGCCGCCGGTGGAAAGGCCGCTGGAGGCTGGATCGTAAATCTCAACGGCAGCCGGGCTGCCCGTCACCTCAACCAGCATAGGAATATAGAGGGCGTCGTAGCTGGAAACCACCGTATAGGGATCAATGGTGATAACAGCGGTGGTATCCTTACTTCCCGGACTCATCACATAGCTTAAGCCCTGAGGCCACTGCCTGCCGGTAAGATAGCCTTCTTTAGAATTTTCTGGTGTGAACTCGCCATCTTTATTGACGTCGCCATAGTTTTCCATGCCCATCCGGCTATAAGCGTCAAAATCCCAATAGGCATTAGTAAGCCGCAGCTCAAAAGAAATGCCTTGCAGCCTGGTGCCGCTTTGAGGCTGAATCACCAGCACCGGGATTCTTTCCGGCTCCGATAAAATAGCAATAGAATAACCCGCTTTGGCTCCTGCCAGATTAATAATGGAATTGCTGGTTTCGGCAAACAAAAGACCTGCCGGCAGGACAGATATCAGAAGCAGGATGGTTAAGAGAAAAGACAGCCTTCTCTTCATCAAAAATTACCCCCTTAAATCTCACTTTATCCTACTATATCATAAAACCCTGCCAGAGAAAATAGGCCGCCGCCATGAAAGGAGCCAGGGGCAAAGCCCTTGGCTTTTTTTTGCCTAAGAAGAGTAAAACGAAAGACGCCCCCAGGAGCACCACACAATACATCCCCAGAAAGTCCAGCCAATAGTGCCAGCCCAGAAAAAAGCCAATGAGAGCCGCCAGCTTCACATCGCCGGCTCCCAAACAGTGAAAGCGATAGGGAATGAAATGGATAAAAAAGGCCAGCGTCCCTGCCGCCAAACAACCGGGCACTGCGGCAGCTTCCCCTTTAAAGGACAAGACAACCGCCAGGATCAGGAAACAGCCGAGGCCGCTTAAAATAAGAAGATTAGGGATCCGCCGGCTCACCAAATCCGTGGCGGCGGCGCCCAACAGTAATACGCCTAAAATTATTTTTCCTGCAAACATTACCTCTCCTTGTTGCACCTTTGCTTCTTACACCTCTCCTTATTCGCCGTTAGCTTGACCCGACCGGGGCGAAAAATAGATTCTGCCTTCTTCGTTATAGCGAATCAAGGCTTTAATCCGCTCCTTGTCTTCTTTATCTACCATCAAGGTTACGACGGCCGGCAAAAGATCCCTGCTGTAGCCATCTCCTGTCCAGCCTTCGGCAAGAGCCAGCCCGCCGGCATTCTTTTTATCGACCACCAGCAGATTCGCTAATAGAGGATCTTCCTCCGGCCCGATGATTTGTGATGGCAGGGACTCTTCATAGCCGTTTTGAGCAGGTATGTAGACCACCGCGTCGGCTCGCATCCCCGGCCAAAGCCAATCGCCGCCGCTGCGGACCAGATCCGTAGCCACAGCAATTAAGCATACATCCTCCCGGTTGCTGAACTCCCAGCGCCAGTCACCGCCGGCGCTGCCGGCAGAAGTCAGCCGCCGGGGCCGCAGGATATCTCCTGCTCCCAGGCCAACCTCACCGATATACCACGGCCCCCGGGCTATAAGCTCACTGATATCGGCAACATAGTCATTATTTAAGCCAAAAACCGGCTTTTCTATCATGATCAGGCTGTCGGCATTTAAAGGCGTCCCCGGCAGCAGATCCTTTTTTGCCACAGCCACCGTTTGTGTAGCTGCGGCTTGTTTCAGGTAAGCTTGATTTAAAGCGAAAGTAATACCGAATACCGCCACGAAACTCAAACTGATGGCCAAGCCTTTAATGATAAAACCGGAGAATCCCTGTTTTCCTTTTACCAGTTTCGATCACCCTTCCCTGCGTCTTCCTGCTCAACCTAAGGTTCAATCAGCCTCTCCGCCATCTCACGGTCAATAGGGCTTCTTATTTATATTGACTCTGGTAGACCAGCCTTTTATTAACTGTAATCTCCTTGTCCTTTTGGCCGATTAAGCCGGCCAATAAAAAAGGAATTCTCACTTTAGCCTGTCCTGCCGCTCCTATCCGGTCATTATCGGCCGTCATTTCCAAATGGAAGGAAAGGCTTTGCTCCAAAGAACCAGCCATGTTTTGCCAAAGGATATGCCGGGCCCAGGCTTCGGCTTTTGCCGGCTCGGCAAACTGCCTTCCCCAAACCAGATCGACCTCGGCAATGCTGCTGACGATTGCTCCATCCAAGGCTAAATCCAGGCTTTGGCTCAAGCGGTGCCTGACCAGCCAATAAGAAGCGGAATCCGTCACCAGACAAACCAGCAGAAACATTATCCACAGCCAAAAAAACGCCCTCATCTTCCATGCCGCCTTTCTCATTTGCCGGCCTGTACGCCCGGCTCGCCCTTGCTTATCCTTTTCTAATATATGTATGAGCCAGGCCGTGCAGCCGCAGACTGAAAGGCACGCTAAGCTCCTTGCCAAAAGGCCTTAAGCTGCGGATGGGATAGCGGCCCCAAGCCTTCAACTCCATCATTTCTCCCCTTTGTACGGTTTTGGGCGTACCCTCGAGACGGATATCAAACTCCAGCAAATTCAAGGATACCAGCAGCTCCTGAAACTGTCTTTCCATATTGCCGTCCAGGCCGTTTTCCCCTTTCATCATCTCCATGATCTCACCGCAGGCGCCGTACAGTTTCCAGGCGCACATGCTGTAAGCGGCCACTTCTACTGCCATAAACAGAATGACAGCCAGGACGAACATGACATAAAAGCCGCTGATCAGGCCTTCTCCCGATCGGCTGCGCCATAGATTACCCATTTTCTTATTCCGCCTTCCGCTAAGGGCCGGGATTAAACACCCGGTCAAGATGAGAAAAGATGTTGTTGACGTAGCTCGTAAGCTTGCCGTCCACAATGCCTTTAATCAACACCAAAAGCAGCGCCATTATGGCCATCCAGCCCAAAGCGGAAACCAAATCGCCTTTTTCCTCCCGCAGAAAACCGGCCGTTTTATATCGCAAGGCCTCAAGCCTGCCGCTCCAATAAATACCTATATCGTTATACCGTTTAATCATCCGCTTCCTCCTTTACCCGTTCCCATCAGGCGAACAGTCCTCCCACTTGCTGCAATATCTCCCAACCTTTTAAAAGCAGTGCCGCTACGGCCAGGCCAAATAAAAGCCCATACAGCTGAGCCATTTTTTCCGGTTTGCTGCGAATCAGAGACTCTGCCGCTTCCTGCCGCAAGGCCGTCAGTTCGCCCTCTATGCTGCTGAAATAGGCCTCGGCGGCGCCATAGCCGCTTTCCACCGCCAGCATCAACGCCGAGGCCAGCTTTTGTACCGGCGGCAAATCAAAGCTGACGGCAAACAGCCGGAAAGCGCCGGCCGATCCTATGGTTTGAATATCATGAATCAATTGCCCCAAAGCTTGGGCCATGGCCGGCCCGCCGGCAGACTGAGCTTGTCGCAAAGCCGATAAATAATCTCTGCCGCCGGCAAAACAGATACGCAGTCTGTCCATAACCTCAGGTATGTCTCTCACCAAATCCCGCTGCCAGCGGCCGTATCGCTGCTCCAGTCTTCTCAGCTCCTGCCGGAAAAGCAAAGCGAAAACTGCCGGATAGGCCAGAGCTTGCCGCCAATCTTGCCACAGCAGGGGCAGGATCAGGGCCGGCAAGGCCAGCAGCAAGCTTTTCAGCAGCAAAACAGCCAGCGTTTCCCGAGCGTCTGTCTTCTCTCCCATTAGCTCAAGCTTCCTGTCTAACTGCTGCCAATAAGACTGCTCCAAGTGAAGCATACCCGCTCCTTTATCCATGACGCTGATCACCGGCTTCAGACGGCGATTGCCTTGGGACCGATCAGGCCATCCCTGGCTTCTGGAAGCTAAGTCAGCCAGTTGATAAGGCTTTCTCTTTTTTTGCCACCATTCAAAAGCTTCAAAGAACAGCCAGGACACATACATAGCCCAAACCAGCGGCGGTAAAAAAACCATCGGATCAATAACGCCCAATACCGGTCTTCCCTCCTTTATCCTTATCGGCAATTTGGCCACAAAATCGTATTAAAGCTCTTCAACATTCAAAGACAAATATTCCTGACCCTTTACCACTACATACAGGCTGACGGTCACGTAAGCAAAAGTCAGGGCCTTGCCCGGCAGGGAGTGGAGATAAAGATTTTTTTGTCCCGTATCCAGCATTGATAAAATCAGCGGAAAGCTCCAGGCCATTAATAAAGCGGCGTACAGCTGTCTTTTGCGACCGGCAGCTTTCTGGGCAACCAAAAGAACTGCTTTTAAATCAGCTTCCAGGCTTTGAACGGACTTATCCAAAGCCCGAAGGGCGGCGGGAGTCCATCCATCCTTATTGGCCTGAATCAATGTCTCCGCCACATGGTCAAATTTTTTAAGCTTTATAGTGTTCTTCCATAAGGCAACCGCATCCCGGACACTGCTGCCTAAACGCAATTCCTCCAGAACCTGCCCCAGGATCTTTGCCCTCTCGCCCCGGCCATCGCTTGCAATCACCATCTCAATGGCTCTGCTGAGGCTGCCTTGATCCGGCAGGCGGGCCAATAATTGGCGTAAAGAATCGGTCAGCGCCATCAATGTTTCCAGGCGTTGCCGCCTTTTACGGCTGTTGATGATCAAGCTGGGCAGAATCAGCATCAACAGCCAGCCCACACCGAAAAGCAGCAGGTTGCCGGTAATAAAATATAGGCCGCAGGCCACGGATAAGCTAAGAATCCAGACTGTTTTTGTTTCTCTGCCGCCCCAGCTTACTCCCGCCGCGTCAGCTTGGCTATGCAGGCGTTTCTCCTCCCTGGACCAATAGCTTTCTTCCTTTCTCCTGCCTCTATCTTTGGGATTGCCGGTAAACAAAAGCAGGAATGACAGCGTCAGCCAGCCGGTAAACAGCCCGGCATTAATAAAAGATCCCGCCATGGTCCGGTTCCCTCCTTATTTCTCCTGCCATCCCGCTGGCGGCACAAGCCAGTGATCGATATGCTCCCGGGGTACTAACGCTTGACGGAGCTTGTCCGCCAAAGCTTGGGAAATACCGTTCAGCCGCTGATGGCAGCCGGACACTTTACCGTCGCCCCCCAGACCAGTCTGGCAAAATTGAAAGAGCCGCCGGCAAACGGGTTTTTTGGCGCCCTCATAACCTGCCAACTCTACAACTTCAGTGATTACCCGGCTTCTGCCCATTTTTTGCTGAAAGAGAATCAAATCTACGGTATCGGCCAATTGGGCGGCAATGATCTCGTCGTTGTAGCCGTCCCCGGCTAACTGTACTATGCGCACCGCAGCGTTGGCAGCGGAACTGGCATGGATGGTGAAATACGTGATGTGTCCGGTGTTCATGCTTTCATGAGCCTGGCGGCAGGCCTGAGCATCGCGCACCTCCCCGATCATCACCTTGACGGGCCGCATCCGCAAAGATACTTTCGTCAGCCGGGCAATGTCAAACCGCTTTTCCTTGTTTTCATGATCTTTCGTTTGTAAAGCTACAATATTATGGTAGTTTTGATAGTTGCTGCGCCGGCGCAGCATCATTTCCGGGCTGTCCTCAATAGTAATGATCCTGGTATCGGCGGGAAAATAAAAGGGTATGGCCATCATGGTTGTGGTTTTCCCCGAATTGGTAGCTCCGGCAATAATGCCGTTGCACCAAGGCAGCACCTGAGCAAAGAACTCATTCATTTCCTCACTGATACAGCCGCCGGCCACCAATTGGGCTGATGTAATGGTCTCTTCGGAAAATTTTCGTATTGAGGCGCAGGTGCCCTCTGTGGCAATGCCGCCTCTGCCGGAGCCTAAAACGGCGCAAATCCTGAACTTCTCAAAGAGACTGTCGATATGGGGTTCATTAGCTGTCAGCGCCTTGCCGTCAGCCATCAGCATTTTATTGATGATCACCTCTAAATGAGCTTCATCCTTAAATCCCATCTCCGGATGGTATTCCTCCACACCCTCTCTTTCCAGATAAACATCTTTATAATTGTTAATATCAATATTGGCCACCGCCGGGTCATCCAGGGCTTTTTGGATAGGGCCGTAGTATAAAATCTCCTCCTGAAGCCGAATGTACAGTTGCTTCTGATCCATCCCCGGAGCAGATAAACCCGTCTCTCCCAAATAATGCAGGATCTGCTTCTTCATCAATTCCCTGGTTTCGGGATCAATGACTGCCGTAGCCAGGCCGGCGCTATAGTTTTCCCGCAGATAATTCCTCACCTGCCTTACTGCCGCCGAAAGGTCGACAGCCCCGTGGTCGTATAACCGTTCTTCCTCCGCCTCTCCCAAAGTATAGATATATTCTAAGGGATTAAAGAAATTTTTCATGGCGGCCCCTTACAAATAGACTAATCCTGTTTCCCGCTCATTGCCGGCTCCGGCTTGAGTCGGAAAATAATCCTGCCTCAGCTCCCAGGAGCTTGCTTCCTCATTAAGCAAGGCTCCCCAGGGAACTTCTTTTTCAAAGCCGAAAAATGGTTGACTGGCTAAACCCGGCTGATCCGCTGTCGTTTCTTTGCCGTTTGATCCGCCGTCTCCCTCTTCCTGAAGGTCTTCGTCATCAAAAACAAAGCTCTGATCTAAGGCCATTTTGATTTTACGGCTATCCCAGGAGGTCACTTTGATACCTTTTAAATTTTCTTTTTCTTTTCCCTTGGCGTATACGATCCTTTCAATAGCCTTGATATCTCCCACTGCCGCCAGAATAAATTTCTCAGGGCGATGCTTATATACCTGAATCAAGCGGCGGATCGAAGCTAAGGCATAGGCTGCCTCCGTGGGCTTGGCCAAAGGAATCACCACCTGATCGGCTGCTTTCAGAGAAAAAAAGGTCATGGGATTGACCAGCTGACCCTGGCAATCCAGGATCAAGTGACGGCAGCCCCTGGCCCAGGCCAATTCCCGGAGAGCCGTAACAAAATCCATCAGCGTACTGAAGCTCACCCTCGTTACAATAGGGCAGTCCGGAGTGGCAAATACGCTGGCAGGCAAAACGGCAAATTTCTGGTTTACCTGATGCACCAGATCCCAGGTCAGACAGTTTTTCTGATCAAAGCACATAAGTGCAGACTCTGTATTGCGGCTGCGATCCATAATGCCGGAGACAAAGCCTAAGCGGGGAATCCCCAGACAAGGCAACTCGGCAAGCAAAGCTCTTCTATGCTCCGCCAGCAATTCCGCCGTACCGAAGGACAACTCTGAGGCGTCTGCACCAGTGCAGGACCAAAAGACTATTGTATTTTTTTTCATCGTAAAATCCCCTTTCCAATCTATGTTCTGGTTTTTTAATACCGATTTCTACTGCATCCTCTGCCGCTATATACTCTGCCATAAAGCAGCCAGACACTGACGGGTTTCCGCCGAAACATCCCGACGTCTGCCTTCCAAAGCCGTTAGTGCGATAAAATCCTTTTTAACAGCCGGAGGTATGATGAAATATTGCTCTAAAGCCAGATCTTTTATTTGCTTTTTCACTTGTTCCGCCCCCCAGCTGCCGTCAAAAACCGGCAAGCAGCGGCTTTTCCACTGTCCCTGCAAATAAGGGGCCTCATTAAAGGAGGGGCTCCAGGGAGACAATACAATGATTTTACTCCGGCAAACCAGGCTGTCTTTCCAGCAAAGCGAAGCCTGCTCTCCAAAACCCAAATAAAGAATGTAGGTATACTGCTCCTCCATAATGGCCCAATGAACAAAAGATGCTAAAAAACTGTCCCAAAAAGGATAAAGCTTCTTTTCTATCTGGCCCTGAGGCAGGATATCCAAAAGAGCATAATCAGGGCCGGCGCCCCGGATGCAATAGGGTTGCCAAGGCCCCCTGGCGCCTGCGGCAAAGTCTTGCAGCGCTGCGCTCAAGCTTTTTTCCGGCAGGTACAGACCTAAAGCTTTCCCCAGCCGGGAGCCGCTTCCCGGCAACTCCACAAGCAGGGTTTTGCCGCCGCCGCCGGCTAAATGAGCAGCGGTCAAAAAAGCCAAAGCATATGTCAGCAGGCAATCCTCCTCGGAAAAGAAAAGGGCTGTGGAGCCCGCCCGAGGCATTTCTGTTGTTTTCTGTTTTTTCATTTTTATATGCAACTTGATCTTTGGAAGAGGCAGCCACTGCCTGGGGGCTGGCGCTTCCAATAAAGTTTCCTCGGTTAACGCTTTAGCGGTCGGCTCGGGGGTTGCCTCCGAAGGCGGGACTGCGGCTGCTACCAAAGCCGGCGGTGAGGCTGCCGCAGAAGGCGGGACTGAGGTTGCTGCCAAAGCCGGGGTTACCTCCGAAGCCGGGGCTGCCGCCATTGCTTTCACCTCTGCCGGCGAAGCCGGCTTCCTCCATAAGCTCCTCTTACCGCCTTTAGTGAATCCTATCTTATTGCTCAGCCAAACCTGCAACAACCGGGAGCCCTTCTGCAGCCTGACCTGCCAAAGCCGGCGGCCTTCTTCCGGTTCAGGAATAACTGGAAGCGGCAAAGTGCCCAAATAGGCCTCCAGTTGGCGGAAACTGCGTGTCGTAATCAATATCTCTTGAAAAAGCCGGCTGTCCAGCCCCGCTAAAAACCAAAAATCATAAAAGCCCTGACTCATTAAGTCGATCAAAAGGTTTTGCGCCGTACTTTTTTCTTCGGGCATCAGCAGCTTTATTCCGGCGCCGCCCGCCGCAGTCCGCAATTTGATTAACGACTGCAATAAAAGGGCTTCCGGCTCCCGCTGCAGCAGGGATACATTGCGATAATAATTGAGGCCGTTGATAACCAGTATCAACTCACTTACCTTCTGGCCGGAGGCATCCCGCTGCTTATTTTTAGAATAGTATGCAATCGCCTCCTGAAAGTCTTGAAAAACACCGTTGTTCTCATACCCCGCCGGTAATAAGGCAAGCAGAGGAGAATCGCCGGATAAAAAAATAAAACCTACCGGTATCATCCCCTTGCCGGACTCGGGTATGGCTCCGGCAGGATGACCCTCATTTCCTTCATCTATGATAAAATCAGGCTCCCCGCCAATATTGTGCTCACGGCAAATAATAAGATCACCTTCTTAATACTTTCTCATTATCCTTTTTTTACCATTTTATCATAAAATTGTATTTCGTCAACTACTAAATTAGATTATTTCCCAATAAATTGAAATATAGCCGATTTTAGACGATAAAAAAACAGGATACTGAGATTTAAGCCTCAGATCCTGTATAGTCGTGAATTATCTCCACTTATTCCGAAATCTCCCTATTTTTCGACGAAATGAGAGTTATCGGCAGCCATCTCCCTCAGCAAAGCAATTTCTCTGGCATAACCATCGAGATCGTTTGGGGTTTCCAGGTAGAAAGGCAAGTCTTTTAACGAGGGATGGTTGACTATTCTCCTGAAAGCTTCAAGACCTATGCCTCCCTCGCCAATTTTGCTATGACGGTCCTTATGGCTGCCCAAAGCATTCATGCTGTCATTTAAATGAATGGCTTTCAGCCGCCAAAGCCCCACAATATCATCAAATTCCTCAAGGACTTCTTCCAGCCGGCCGGCCACATCATAGCCGCCGTCAAAAACATGGCAGGTATCGAGACACACTCCCAGTTTTTCCTTCAGCTCCACAGCGTCGATGATCTGCCGCAGCTCTTCAAAGGTTCTGCCGATCTCATTGCCTTTGCCGGACATAGTTTCCAACAGAACCATAGTGTTTTGCGACTGCTTAAGCACTTGATCCAGCATCCGGGCTACGGAACGCGCCCCTTCTTGCGGCCCCCTGCCCCCATGGCTGCCGGGATGAAAATTATACATAGCGCCGGGAATATGCTCCAGGCGGCGAAGGTCTTCAAGCATAGTCTCTCTGGTGAAGGTTTGCAGACGTTCTTCCTCGGAGCCGGCATTCAGCGTGTAGGGAGCATGAGCCAGAATTTTCTCTATGCCCTCTTCCTTGGCAAAAGCCAGGTAATTTTCTATGTCTGCCATATCCAGAGCCTTGACATTGCCGCCCCGGGGATTTCTCGTGAAAAATTGAAAGGTATTGGCGCCGATAGCCCGGGCTTGCTTGCCCATGGCCAAATATCCTTTTGATGAAGACAAGTGACATCCGATTCTTAACATGCTCTCTGCTTTCTCCTTGGCTGATCAAAAACTCGGAGGGGTAACGGCGAAAACCAGCATAGTATCTTCATCGGTATTATTATACCAGCGGTGATAGGCTAAACTGGGGATGCGTACACTGTCCCCTTCCTGCAAAACGTACTCGCCATTTTCCATCTGTAAAGTAATGCTGCCTTTCAGCACCAGGGAAACCTCTTCTCCCTCGTGGTTCATCAATTGGTTGGAATTTTCCGTATGGGGCTGTAACGTCATTTGAAAAAACTCAATATTTCCCGAGGTATCCGGCGTCAGCAGCTCAAGATATGGCCTGCTTTTGTCCCGGGAGCCAATCTGCTTGCGCTCATGCCAGCGTACAACGATATCTTTTTCCTTGCCTTCGGTCATAAACAAATAATATAAAGGCACCTGTAATTCTTTTGAAATCAGCTTCAGTGTCGAAAGCGAAGGGTTGGCATTGTTGCGCTCGATCTGACTTAACATGGAAGGTGTTATCTGAATACGGTGAGCCAGTTCTTTTTGGCTCATCTTATTTTTTTCTCGAAAAAGCACAATCCGCTCGCCCAGATTTATCTCGTCCATTAGGAACCTCACTAGTCGGTTTTTATTTATTATACACCGTTGGCCAAAAAACGTAAATCAGGTTTAATTATTTAATTACATTTAACTATTTTTGCTTATTATGATTGGTATTTAATAATTGTTGTAATAATATTAATTTAGTCGAATATAATTAAAACACATTAAACCATGGACCAGGAGATGGTCCGTCGATTTAGGGAGGTGATAAGGATAACCGCCGGACAGACCTTTGAATAAATGGAAGGAGAATGAGTGATGAATACCACACTAATTATTGTATCTCTGGCCTTATCTATTGGACTACTGGTTTTTCTCACGGTTAAAATTAAGCTCCATCCCTTTTTTGCTTTAACGATTTGTGCTTTTGTTTATGGTATAATAACAGGACTGTCTGTTCCGGAAATCGTAAGCGCATTCTCAGCCGGTATGGGCGGCACTATTGCCGGTATTGGCGTAGTTATCGCCATCGGCACCGTCATGGGCAGCCTTTTGGAAAAAAGCGGCGCCGCTGAAACGATGGCCCGTACCATACTTAAAATAACCGGCCCCAAGCGCGCCGATCTGGGCCTGGCCGTCACGGGCTATTTTGTATCCATTCCCGTATTTTGTGATTCCGCCTTTGTCCTGCTTTCGCCCTTAGCCCGCCGGCTCAGCCGGGATACCAAGACCAGCATGACCACCATGGCCATTGCTTTGGGCATGGGCCTTCACGCTACTCATATGCTGGTACCGCCTACCCCCGGTCCCCTGGCCGTAACCGGCATTTTGGGCGCCGATCTGGGTCTGGTTATTTTGCTGGGCATGGTGGTTTCTATACCCGTCACTTTGGTCGGCTACTACCTGGGCCGCTTTTTTGGCCGCAAATACTATTATCTCCCTACGGAAATTGAGGAGACGGTTGTGGACGACAGCCGCCTGCCGGGACCAGTCCAGTCTTTCCTGCCTATCCTGCTGCCCATCTTCCTTATGCTTTTGCATACTATTGCTTCTTTGGATGCGGCGCCTTTTGGCAAAGATAATTTCATCACCGCACTGCTGTCCGCCATCGGCCAGCCTGTTACCGCTTTACTGATCGGCCTGATCTGCGCTTTCGTCACCTATAAGACTCTCTATCCGGAGGACAAAAAAGTCTGGACCTTTGACGGGGAATTTGGCGAATCCCTGAAGACGGCCGGCCAGATCGTTCTCATCGTGGGCGCAGGCGGCGCTTTTGCCACAGTATTAAAAACCAGCCATCTGGAAACCATTGTCCAGCAGTATTTCTCCAGCATCACCCTGGGCATCCTGGTTCCCTTTATTATTGGCGCTATCTTCCGCACTTGCATCGGTTCCGGCACCGTAGGCATGATCACTGCCGCCTCCATGCTGCTGCCTCTGCTAAATATTCTGGGATTCACGACGCCGATAGGCCTGGTTATCGCTATGCTGGCCTGCGCCGCCGGAGGTTTTATGGTATTTCACGGCAACGATGATTTCTTCTGGGTGATTACGTCCACTTCCGAAATGAAGCCGGAGGTTGCTTACAAAACTCTGCCCATCATCAGCGTCGCTCAGGCTCTTACCGCCTTAGCCATGGTCTTTATTTTACAATTTATCTTCCTTTGATCAACCAATATTATACCGGAAGGGAATGATTACTATATGAAAAAACAGGAGCTTGCCACCCCCGCCGTCCTTGTGGATTTGGATATTTTAGAAAGCAATCTGAAAAAATACCAGGAACTATGCAATAAATATGGCAAAGAGCTTTGGCCTATGACCAAAACCCACAAAAGTACGGAAATCGCCAGGATGCAAAAGGCTTTCGGCGCCACAGGCTTTTTGGGAGGCACTTTAGATGAATGCGAGGCTTTTTGCGAGGCCGGTATGGAAACCATAATGTATGCTTATCCGGCAGCATCTGAACCCAATCTTTCCCGGGTCATTGCTCTGTCTCAAAAATGCCATTTCATTATCCGTCTGGACTGCATAGAAAATGCCCGGGCTATCAGCGAGGCGGCGGAGCGGGCAGGGGTTACCGTCAATTATACAATTATTGTGGACAGCGGTTTGCACCGCTTCGGCGTGGCTCCGGAAAAGGTCGCAGACTTTGCCAATGCCCTCCGGGAACTGCCGGCCCTCTGCTTCAAAGGGATTTCCAGCCATCCCGGCCATGTCTACGGTGCGCAAAACCATGACGATCTGGCCAAATACGTCGATGATGAGAGAAATGCCATGATGACGGCTGCCTCTGCTTTAAGGGAAGCCGGTTATGCTTTGGAAATCATCAGCAGCGGTTCTACGCCCACCTTTGCCGGATCAATAGCCGATGAAAATATTAATATCTATCATCCCGGCAACTATGTATTTAACGACGCCATCCAGCTTTCCATTGCGGTGGCAGAGGAGGCAGAATGCGCTTTGAGCCTTTATGCCACCATCATTTCAAAACCGAGGGAAGATATGTTTATCATTGACGCCGGCTCCAAATGCTTCGGTCTTGACCAGGGAGCTCACGGCAATAGCAGCATTTCCGGCTTCGGCTGGGTGAAAGGCCATCCCCAGCTGTCGCTGGTTGGTTTGTCCGAAGAAGTAGGCAAGCTTAAGATTCAGGGTGAAACCCGGCTTAAGGTAGGCGACAAGATCGAAATCATCCCCAACCATTCTTGCGTGCCGGCTAATCTCACTTCATTTCTTGTAGGCTGCCGCCAGGACAATGTGGAAAGAACCCTGTCAGTAGACATCAGGGAAAACAGTAAGAACCCTGTACCGGAAAAATAATATATTGAAGAAAAAGGCTTCGGATCAGCGAATAGTCCGAAGCCTTATTTTTATGGCTATTACCTTGTGTCCGGCACGTAATTATGATACAACTATCTCACAGCAGGCAGTAAATATCTATGCCAAATTCACTTTTTAGCGGGAGAGGACATGACAAAACAAATTGTAATGGTCACTGAAGGAGCCGCCTCAGCGGGTTTCTACAATAGTCTACTGCTGGATCTGTTTGGCAGTACGCTACAGCTGCATAATTTCAGCATTGAAGAAGGAGTACCCGAAAGTCTGCCCGATGGAGATTTGTATTTGATTGGCGCTACCTCTTCCAATGTCTTCAGCTATGTGATCTCGCTGATCCCCTCCAGCAAAAATATAGTGCTGATTACACTGACCTTTCAAAAAAGCCAGTTGGAGCCCTTGCAGCAAATTCCCCAAGGGACTCGGGCCTTGCTGGTAAATCTCAGCGTCAACATGGCCATTGAGACTATCGCCGAGCTAAATCGCCTGGGTATCACTCACATCAACATGATACCGGCAGCCCCCAATATGCAGGAGCCGCCTGCAGCTGAACTTGTTATTACACCGGGAGAACGGCGGTATGCGCCCGCAGGCGTCAGCCGGATCCTGGATATCGGCAGCCGGGTTTTTACCTGCGAAACCCTTACAGAAATTGCCCTTAAGCTAGGCTATACCTGGTTTTTGCGCAGTAAAAAGTATCACGCTTATCTGGACATGCTGGTAGAATCGGGACAGAGCGTGGCTATGCTCCGCCTGGAAAGTCTGCGGATGGAAAACTACCTGGATATGCTGATGAGTGCGCTGGATATGGGGGTTCTGGGTGTAAATACGACCGGAGAAGTATTTGCCGCCAATGCCATGGCACAGACTATTATCGGCATGAGCCGGGAAGTGATCGGCAGGACACTCCATGAAGCCGCTCCCGGGATTGATCAGGTTATTCTCCAGGAGAGCAAGGATAAAAGAGCTTCTAAGCTGATTATGATCAACGGCTCCCCTATCACCATATCCACGGTTCCGGTATTCTGGCAGGGGGACCCGGTAGGTTGCTTTGTTCTGCTGCAGCGCTTCACCGATGAGGAAAAACGGCAGCACCAGTTTCGTTTGCAGCTCTGCCACCGGGGTTATAAGTCCAAATATACTTTTGACGATATTGTGGGGGAAAGCCCCTCCATAGTGCGAGCCAAAAATGTAGCCCGAAAGATGGCGCAAACGGACTCTTCCATTTTGCTAACCGGCGAAAGCGGCACCGGCAAAGAGCTGTTTGCTCATTCCATCCATTGGGCCTCGACCCGTCGGGATATGTCCTTTGTGGCCATCAACTGCGGAGCCTTGCCCGAGTCCCTGCTGGAAAGCGAGCTCTTCGGCTACGCCGAGGGAGCTTTTACAGGGGCCAAAAAAGGCGGCAAGCTGGGGCTTTTTGAATATGCTCACAAAGGCACCCTGTTTTTGGATGAGATCGAGGGCATGAGCCAAAATCTTCAGCTTAAGCTGCTGCGGGTACTGCAGGAAAAAGAAATGATGCGGGTGGGGGACGACCGAATCATCGCCGTTGATGTACGGATCATTGCCGCCTCCAACGAAAACATTTTAAATATGGTGCGCCAGGGAGCCTTCCGACGTGATCTCTACTATAGACTCAATACACTGCCCATTAATATACCGCCCCTGAGAGATCGGGAAGAAGATTTGTTTTTAATCATGGAAGCGATACAGCGCAAGCTGGGGACCGGCTTTCGCCTTTCCCCCCAGGCCAGGGAAATATTTCGCAGCTATTGTTGGGATGGCAATGTGCGGGAGTTGATCAATATTGTGGAGTATCTGCGCTTTGCAGACAAAGATCTAATTGAGGCTCAGGATCTGCCCCAGATTATGCTTGAGAAATATGGAGTTTTCTCCATGCCATTCCTGGGGCCGGCAACGACGGCAACTCCACCGGCAGCAGAGGCGAAATCTCTATTTCGGCAATCCGACCAACAAAGCGATGCTTTGGCAGCTCTGGGGCAGGTAGCCGGCGGCAAGGAAGAGGCCTACACCTTCGTGCTGCAAACTCTGCTGGCAGCAGTGGCGGGCTTGGGCCGGGGCGCCCTCTGTCAAACTGCCCGGGAGCAGGGCATTTATTTGACGGAACAGGAAGTACGGGGCATCTTGATTCGGCTTAATGAATTGGGTCTGGTCTCCGTCTCCCGGGGCCGGGGTGGCAGCCGGCTGACCAAAAAGGGCGCGGCCATAGCCACCCGATTATAACGCCTCGTTATAAATATAGATTAATACAACATAAGGAAAATGCAAAGAGACGGCTTCTTTAAGGAGGCCGTCTCTCGTTTTTGGGGCACAAAAGCATGTTCGATTATTAGGTTAAACAATAGGTTGAAGTTGCAAATCTTCATCCTATTGTTTTATAAAATCCTTTTCGTTTAATTGATAAATCAAGGTTTAGAATCAAAAAATGGCTGGCATCATATTTGCTATATACATCAGGCAATCAGAATATTCAGCCCATAGAAAGAGGTGCCCCCATGCAATACAATTTTGATGTTCAAATTGATCGCAGTCAAAACTATGCCGCCAAGCTGGAAGAGTCCCTTCTCAACTTTGGCACAAAGGAAGTAATCCCACTATGGATTGCAGATATGGATTTTCGCACCGCCCAGCCCATTATTGACGCCATCAAAGCCCGGGCGGATCAAGGAATCTTCGGCTATACCTTCCGGCCCGACGACTATTTCGAGGCAGTTATCAGCTGGCAGCGCCGCCGCCACGGCTATAGTCCCGACATAAAGAAAATGGCCTTTGCTCCCGGCGTAATACCTTCTCTGCGGATATTCCTGAACCTGTTTACCCAGCCGGGGGATAAAATATTAATCCAACAGCCTGTGTATCACCCTTTTGCCGACATTGTGGAAAACAGCAACCGCACACTGGTGGTCAATCCTCTGCGACGGGATAATTCAGGTTTCTACACTATGGATGCAGCTGACTTTGAACGCAAAGCCAAAGAAGGCGTCAAATATTTTATCCTCTGTAACCCCCATAACCCGGTAGGCCGGGTCTGGAGCAAGAAAGAGCTAAAAGAAATCGGAGATATCTGTGTACGTTACGGCGTAGGTATCCTATCCGATGAAATCCACGGCGACCTGGTGCTTCACGGTAATAAACATACGGTAATGGCCACTATCTCTCCCGAGATTGCAGCCATTACCACCACCTTTATTTCTCCCAGCAAAACTTTCAATCTGGCGGGGCTGCAAGCCTCATCTACTATTTTTGATACGGCGGAACACAAGGAACAATATCTCAAAGCCCTTAAGGAGATGGATATTGCCCGCAACAATTGCTTTAGCCTGGCAGCCACCATGGCCGCCTACAACGAGGGAGAAGAATGGCTGGAACAGCTTCTAATCTATGTAGAAGAAAACTTGCAGTTTATCGGTGATTATTGCCGGCAACACCTGCCCTTAATCAAGGCCAATAAGCCTGAGGCTACTTACCTATGCTGGCTGGATATGAGAGAACTTAAGATGGGAGATGATGCGCTTCAAGAATTCTTAGTCAAAAAGGCGGGGCTGGCCCTTAGTCAGGGCTGCAGCTTTGGTCAAGGCGGCCAAGGTTTTATGCGTCTGAATGCGGCCTGCCCCAGAAGCACTTTGACAAAAGCTCTGGAACAACTGCGGGTGGCTCTATCCTAATTAACCATTATAATAATAGGAGGGTATGAACATGAATCAAGAAAACAATGGCAAGAAGTACGGCTTTTCTGCATTTATACCTCTATTCATTTTCCTGGCGCTCTACATTGGCAGCGGTCTGACCTTTACGGCTCTGGGTTACGAAGGCGCCTTTAAGCAGTTTCCCAGGCACGTAGCCCTGATCATCGGTTTAGCTTGTGCCCTGTTGATGAATCCCAAAATGAAGCTGGATAAAAAGATCGATGTGTTTTGCGGCAATGCAGGTAACCCCGGAGTTATGCTGATTGGCCTGATCTATCTGCTGGCCGGCGGCTTCCAAGGCGCAGCCAGCGCCATGGGCGGCGTTGACTCCGTCGTTAATCTGGGCCTGCGTTTCATTCCCGCCTCTCTGCTGATTCCCGGCATTTTCCTGATTTCCTGCTTTATCTCCACGGCTATCGGCACCTCCATGGGTACTATTGCAGCCATGGCGCCCATTGCTATCGGCGTAGCCTCCAAGGGCAATCTGAATATGGCCATTGCCTGCTCAGCGGTCATCGGCGGCGCCTATTTCGGCGATAATCTGTCCATTATCTCTGACACCACCATCTCAGCCACCCAGGGCGTAGGCTGTGAGATGAAAGATAAATTTAAAATGAACTTTTTGATTGCCCTGCCGGCAGCTTTAGTGGCTGTGATCATGTATGCTCTCGTCGGCGGCACCGGGGTAATCGAAGGGGATTTAGAGTATCACATCGTCCGCATTATCCCCTACTTTGTGGTACTGGCAACGGCTCTTATGGGCTTTAATGTAGCCGGGGTCCTGTTCGTCGGCATTGTCATGTGCGGCATCATCGGTCTGGCCACCGGCGTAGTAGGCTTCTTTGAATATATCCAAGCCATCGGCAACGGCATGTCCGATATGATGAGCATCACTATTGTAGCGATTCTGATTTCCGGTCTGATCGGGCTAATCAGGGAATATGGCGGTGTGGAATGGCTGATTAACACCATCACCTCAAAAATCGCAGACCGCAAGGGCGCTGAATACGGCATCTCCCTGCTGTCCGGCCTTTTGTCCATCGCTCTGGTCAACAACACCATCGCTATTATTATTTCAGCGCCCATTGCTAAGGAGATCGGCGCCACCTACCATATTTCTCCCAAGCGGCTGGCCAGCCTGCTGGATATCTTCGCCTGTGCTTTCCTGGCTCTGTGCCCCCATGACGGCGGCATGCTCATCATGACCGGCCTGACTAACGTATCTCCTATTGAGGTATTAAAATACTCTTTCTATATCTTTGCCCTCATCATCGCTTCGGTGATTACCATTCAACTGGGTTTGCTGCGTACTCCTGAAGAAAAAGAATATGCTGCCCGGCATAGCGAAGCTGCCCAGGCTATCGATTCACACCATTAATACTTCAAATACTTCCTCCTCCCCTCACTTCCTGCCTAATCCCAGCTCAGACTCAAGGGCCGGCCATAGAGAGGACGCAGGCCAAGCCGGTCGTTGGCATAGAGGTCGCGGCTGCTGCTGTGCTCGTATATGCCGGCATAGGCAAGGCCGGCTTTTTCATAAACCAGCAAATAGGGATTGCTGCTGCGCCAGTCCTGATAAAAAGCCATGGCCAGCTTCTCCCCGTTATAGGTCATTACTATATCGCCAAAGGGCAAATAGGTATCGGCGGCTTGGCGAAAATCATTAAAGTTGCCGTTTATGGCTATTTTATAGCCTTCACCTTCCTCATCGTTAATCACGCAAAAGCTATAATCGGCAAAAACCACAATAAAAGAATCGTCAAAGGCCCTAAACTCCCAGAGACCAGCCTCGGCTTCCTGCCGGGGCAGCTCTATTTTTTGGCGCAATTTCATGGTCTGCCGTTCAATTACCGACAGCATCATTCGGCTTTCTTCACCATCTCCTTCGCCTTTTTCCTCAGTGATCAAAAGAAGATCTTCCCGATCCCTGCCGGCCAAAAGCCCGCGTCCCCGGTCATCCTCATGTTCGAAGGGATAGACCAGCTTCATTTCTTTTGGCTTAGGCCGGACGTTGCCGCTGAGCGCCCCCATCTCTCCCAGGCTTTCCAGAGGCAGCAAATGAACGCCTGCCAAAGCTGCCGGCAAAGACGCCGATTCAGCAGTCCCTTCGTGATAGCGCTGCACATCAACGATATAGTAGCAGCCATCCGCTGTATCTGCTCCTTTGGCTTCAATGCCTATGCCATGCTCGATATCATTGCTTTCCACATCGACAACAGCTCCTGTTTTATCCTTAGCCACCTTCACTTTGATCTTATGATTGACCTCCACCGGTATCCGGAAATAGCTTGTCAAATCCCCTATAATTTCCTGATTCATTTCCAAAGCTCTGTAGGGGAAAGAAATGTCTATGGTCAGAGGATAATATTCGTAATAATCTTTGAGAAACAAGATCTCTTCCCGGTTCTCTCCCGGAAGGGTTCTCTCCGCCACATCCAAAATCGGCTCCATGATCATTCCGCTTTCTTGTTCCCAGGCCAAGTCAAGATTGCCGCTCATGCCAAAATTGGTATTGACATAGACATTGATCCAGAACTGCCGCTCCTGCCTTTCTTCCTCTTGCCTGGTTTGGCTGAAACGGAAATCCACCTCACTTTTTTTATCCGTGCCCGGAAGAGTAACAATATTCCAAAGCAGGTGGTTGTTGCAGGTTAATTTATTGGTCAACGTAAGGCCGGAGGCGACAGCTTTGTCTCCCAAAAGTGTCTTTTCCTCGACAAGGATTTTGTCCTTGGGCTGATCTACCCAGACCCAGCCATAATAAAAAACGCCCACAGCTAAAATCAGAAAAACCAATACTAAGCCTAAGCTCTTTCGCATAACCGGGTCCTCCCTATCGGTCATCAGAGAGCTGTGATAAAGCCTTGCCTACCCGGTCGGCCTTATATTGATAGCTCTCCTTCACATAACTCATCAGAGTATCGCCTCTTTCTTCCAAATCCTGCATCAGCACATCGCCCAGAATTTGGCCCTGGCGCAGCAGTACGGCCCGGCCGATAAATTTCTCCACTTCCTCCAGCAGATGGGTGGATAATAGCACCGTTTCCCCGGGCTCCAAAATGCCCAGCAGTACCTTGTAGAAATCCTCCCGGTTAAATACGTCATTGCCGGCAAAGGGTTCATCCATCAGGATATAATCGGCGCCCTGGCATAAAGCCAGGATTACCTCGATCTGGTTTTGCTGGCCCGTAGAAAGACGGCGGACAAGCTTCGCTGCCGGCAGTTCAAAAAACTCCAGCAGACCGTCGAAGCGCTTTGACCGGAAAGCAGGAAAATGGGCGCTGTAAAACTCTTTGTGGTCTTTGGCCGTCAAATTGGGAAAGAAGGAGTGCTCACTGGTGGCAAAGGACAGCCGACCGATGTTTTTTCTGGTAATGGCCTGGCCATCCAGGGTGATTTGCCCCTGGTAACGAAGATAACCCAGAATACATTTCATCAGCGTAGTTTTGCCGGCGCCGTTCTCACCGAAAAGGCCGATAATCTCCCCCCGATCCAGACTCAAATTCACACCTTTAAGCGCCTGCTTGCCGGAGTAGGATTTTTTCAGATTACTAATGTTTAACATGGCTATTCTCCTTAATAAGCCGGCAGAAAGGCCTGCCAGATTTTTTGCCATTGACCGGGAGTCAGGCAGACTGCCGGTGTGGCCAAAAGGTAAATACCGAAATAAAGCAGCAATAAAAGGCCGGCCAGCAATACAGCCGCCGCCGTACACAACAGCGGCAGAGCCAGGCAGCGGCGCCACAGCTCCCAGCGATCCGGCAGCCGCCTCATCAGATAAATGCTTTTGCTGCCCTGGTAATGGTAGAAATAATGATAAACGGCCAAAATTACCATACCACAAATCAATAAGCCAAAGCCCATGAGGCTTTTGTCCAAAATCTCGGGGAAATCCGCCATAATGGCGCCTTCCCGCAGCACTTTCTCCAGCCCCACCCTCTGAAAAAGCCTTCCACGTTCTGCGCTGAAGCGAAAAAGAAAACCTAAGCTATAGAAACAGCTTGCGCCTATGCCGGCGGCCAGCCACTTAATTTCCTGCCCATAATCGATACCGGCGGGAATATACTTCTCAATGTTAAGCTTTTTCATCTGATTTCTCCCAAAGAATGTAGTAAGCGGAATTGCCCGCCAACGCTAAGGCCAGCAGGAAAATCCAGGCATCGGAGCCAAAGCGGCCCATTTCCTGCGGAAAGCTCCAAAACGTGAAGACCGCCAAAAAACTCATAGCAATATCTCGCTTGCCCCGCCTTTGCTTGAGCGGAAAACAGGCCGCCCCCAGCGATAAGCTCAGCAGCAAAGCCCCATTGCGGAGGAGACGGCTTGTTTCCTCCAGAGGCAGCAGACTGCGTAAAAAATCATTACGAAAAAAGGCCAGAAAAACTGTTTGTTCATTTAAATAAGCGGGATCCACAACAGCAATATATAAGCGGCTAAGGCAAAGGACGATCAAAAGCTGCACTGCCCAGAAAATCAGGAAGCAGACTAAATAATAGCCGGACCAAAGCAAGGCAATAGTCTCTTCACGCAAGGAAAGTCTTTGCAGCGTATAGCTGATCTTGCTGCGGCCAGACTCATATCCCGTCAGGCTGAGGATCAGACAAAGGCCGAGAAAGGCAAAACCGCAAATCAGGGGTATGCCGCTGCGGTCAATCAAGCTTTCGAGAGCATAAAACTGGTCCACAGGACCTATTTGCAGCAGCCGGTAAAACGAGGCCGTCTCCAGGGCCGCCATCAGCAAAAGCAGACCGCTGATTTTGTAGATTGTGCTGCCGGCAGCCAGCATTAATACAGAAAAATAACGTTTCATCTATAGCGTCTCCTCATGCGATCATTTCTTCTGCGGCAGCCGATAGGATTTCAATTGCCATCCCAGATATCTCCCAGCAGCCGGGCAGCCTCTTCCTTGGAGATTTCCATCTGCTTCATGGACTTTACCAACGCCCTCACGTCCCCCTCCAATAGCTGAGAACGGATAACCTTTATCTGCTGCTCATTTACCGTCACCCAGCTGCCGGCGCCGGAATGGGATTCGATAATCCCTTCCTCCTCCAGCAAACGGTAAGCTTTTTGAATGGTGTTGGGATTAACGCCAAGAAGAGCCGACAGCAGCCGCCGGGAGGGCATTTCCTCCCGGTTTTGAATGACGCCCGCAATGATGCCTTGTTTAATATGGCGCACAATCTGGCTGTAAATGGGGCTGCCATCCTCTATAATAAAGTGCTCGAATGAAATCATTGCTGCCTGCCGCAACCTCTCAAAGCGTATTACTATCTCAATACAGTTAACCGTATTATAGAACTAATACGGTTAACTGTCAAATATAAAATTTGCAATAGCCGGTACCAAGGCCCATAATTCAAAAGTAAACCCCGCCGCACAGATTCAAGCTGCACGGCGGGGCTTGTGATGTTTAAGCAGCGTCGGCTTTCAAAACAGTATTGCTATTGCTTTGAGAGCCTCTTAGGAAATCCCCAGGCCGGCGCTGGCATAGCCTGCGATGGCAGCCGCCAAATCGAGACCGCCTGTGACCTCGGCAGAGAACAGCAAGAGCAGTCTGGTTCCTGCAGTAACAGGAATGTTCAGCCCGGTGGTAACACCGCTGACTATATCGCCGATAGCGATTAACCCCGTGAGGGCCGGCGCCAGTGTGACCACTGCTCCCGGCACCGCAACGAAAGTGTCGTCGGGTGTAGCAGATTCGAACAGCTGAGCAGTCACCGTTACTTCGGAGCCAACCAGGCTGACTGCGGCGCTGACGCTCAAATAAGCGGCCATAGAGCTGATAACTCCATCCCTGGGGACAGAGAAGGCGTAGTTGACCAGTCCGAGCAGACTGATTGTGCCGCTGGCTGCTGCAATACCAGGAAGGTTAAGCCCGAAGCCCACAGCGCTGGAGGTGTTAAGCAAACCGCCTAATACAGTGGTCACGGCAACGGGGGTACCGGAAGCAAAGGGAATAATTGCGCCTTCACCAGCAGGGCCGGTGTCTCCGGCTGCACCAGTGGCTCCGGTTGCGCCGGTGGGGCCGGTTGCTCCGTCAGCGCCGGTTGCCCCGGTTGCGCCGGTGGGGCCGGTTGCTCCGTCGGCGCCAGTTGCGCCGGTTGCGCCGGTGGGACCGGTTGCTCCGTCAGCGCCGGTTGCCCCGGTTGCGCCGGTGGGGCCGGTTGCTCCGTCGGCGCCAGTTGCGCCGGTTGCGCCGGTGGGACCGGTTGCGCCGTCAGCGCCGGTTGCACCGGTTGCGCCGGTGGGACCGGTTGCTCCGGTGGCGCCGGCTGCTCCGGCTGCCCCAGTGGGACCGGTTGCTCCGGTGGCGCCGGTTGCCCCCGCTGCTCCGGCAGGGCCGGTTGCGCCGGTGGCGCCGGTGGCTCCCGCTGCTCCGGCAGGTCCGGTTGCGCCGGTGGCGCCGGTTGCTCCCGCTGCTCCGGCAGGTCCGGTTGCGCCGGTGGCGCCGGTTGCACCCGCTGCTCCGGCAGGTCCGGTTGCGCCGGTGGCGCCGGTTGCACCCGCTGCTCCGGCAGGGCCAGTTGCGCCGGTGGCGCCGGTTGCACCCGCTGCTCCGGCAGGACCGGTTGCGCCGGTGGCGCCGGCGGGGCCAGTTGCCCCAGTTGGGCCGGTTGCGCCAGTTGGGCCGGTAGGTCCGCCGGCAGGTCCGGTTGCGCCGGTTGCTCCCGTTGCACCGGTAGTGACGGTTATGCCGGGAGGTCCCGCTGGGCCAGTGGCGCCGGTAGCGCCGGTTGCCCCGGTGGGTCCCGTGGGTCCGGTGGGTCCGGTGGGACCGGGCGGCCAGCAAGGTATGGGCCTGCAGGGATCAGGACGGCAGGGATCAGGACGGCAGCCGGGCCGACAATTGTTGTTATATTTCTCCATAGAATCTCTCCTCAATCTATTTACGACAACTTATCGCTTTAATAGAATTGATAATTTGTCATTATCATTTTATGACATAGCTTATAAAATGTGCCCTTTTCTATTTCAAACATTCCATTCGATATCCACATTCTATTCCTAGAGTAATTAAATCTCCTATTGACAGAAGGTATTTATGGTGTATAATTTTTATTGTAATGATTACAATTTTGATTTCATTACAAAATTTCTTCAGGAGGGCGGTGAGCAAGATGAAGCCAGATTTGAATTTCGAGCAAGAGCTTAAGATACGAAACATCAATCCATCCCACCAAAGGCTAAAGATCATGGAATATCTTGCCCAAAACCAATCCCATCCGACGGTGGATCAGATTTATACCGCTCTTCAGAAGGATATCTCCACATTGTCGAAAACAACGGTGTATAACACCTTACGCATTTTAGCCGAGGCCGGCTTGGTTAGGACGCTTACCATTGAAGACAACGAAGTCAGGTACGATATTCTGACGGAAAACCACGGCCACTTCAAATGTGAGGCTTGCGGAACCATCTATGATTTTCCTATCGACATGAACGCCCTGATCTCCGAAAATTTGAGCCATTTCCGGATTTACGACAAAAACGTATATTTTAAAGGCATTTGCCCTAAATGCCTTGCAAATAGAGAAGAAAATAAATAAAGGAGGTAATGGTATGGGGAAATACGTCTGTTCCGTTTGCGGCTACACTTATGATGAAGCCAAAGGAATCCCCGAATCCGGCATTGCTCCCGCCACGGCCTGGGAGGATTTGCCGGAGGATTGGGTCTGCCCTCTCTGCGGCGCCGACAAAACGCAATTCCAGCATCAAAGCACGCCCATTGCATCTGCACCGAAGGATCCGGTTGTTCTCGTTGAGCCCTCCTCAGATCTCCGGGAACTGTCGCCGCTGGAGATCAGTATCCTTTGCTCCAATCTGGCCCGGGGTTGTGAAAAACAATATCAGCCGGAGGAAGCAGCTCTCTTCAGCGAGTTAGCCGGATATTTTAAGGCAGTCGCTGCATCTGCGGCCAACCCGGATTTTGATAAGCTTTTGGCCCTCATTGATCAGGATTTAAGCGAAGGCTACCCCGGCGCCAACGCCGTATCCGCCGAAGCCAAGGACCGCGGCGCTCTCCGGGCTTTGGTCTGGAGTGAAAAGGTCACCCGCGTTTTGAAATCCCTGATCACCCGCTATCAAAAGCTGGGGGATGCCATGCTGGAAAATACCGGCGTTTACGTCTGCACCATCTGCGGCTTTATTTACATTGGAAATGCAGCGCCGGAGATTTGTCCTGTTTGCAAGGTGCCGAACTGGAAATTTGAAAAGGTCGAAGGGAGGTAAGGCAAATGTCTAAAAAATATGCGGTAAGAAATTTACGCCTGTGTACCAAGGACTGCTTGTGCCTCTATGTCTGCCCCACCGGAGCTACCGATACGGAAAACAGCGTCATCGATGCGGCAAAGTGCAACGGCTGCGGCGATTGCGCCGATGCCTGCCCCTCCGGAGCAATTTCCATGGTACCGGAAGTATATCCGCCTCAGCAGCCCAAAACCGAAGCTGTTTTAAGGGCAATGAATGAGCTTTTGCGCAGCAAATCCCGCCAAGAGCAGATTGCTGCCGAATTGCCCGGCAAATTGGCTAAGGCTATTGAAAAATCCAATCGTATCATGGCCGAAGACCTGATTCGCGAAGCCGGCTATATGCTGCCCCAAAGCGAAAACACCCGGGATTTTCTCCAGTCGCTGCTGCTGCAGCGGCAGCAGATGGAGGGCTTCCCCAAAGAAGCTGTCGAAAAGCTAATTAAAGCTTTTAACCAAAATAATAAGGAGGATAAGAACATGAACGAAAACAAAACGATTGATAACCTAATGGAGGCCTTTGCCGGTGAGTCCCAGGCCAACAGAAAGTATCTGGCCTATTCCAAAAAGGCGGAAAAGGAAGGCAAGATCAACGCCGCCAAGCTCTTCAAGGCTGCTTCCGATGCCGAAACCCTGCACGCCCTCAAGCATTTTGAAGTTGCGGGTAAGATCTCTTCCACCGCAGACAACCTGAAAGATGCCGTTGCCGGCGAAACCCACGAGTTTCAAGATATGTATCCCGATTTTGTGAAACAAGCCGAAGCAGAAGGCAACAAAGCCGCTGTGATGTCTTTCACCTTTGCGATGAAAGCCGAGGAGGTTCATGCCCGGCTTTATCAGGAAGCCTTGGATAACCTGAACGAGACCGAGGAAGTATTCTATTACCTCTGCCCCGTTTGCGGCAATATCGAGAAGTTCATCCCCGAGAAATGCAGCATTTGCGGCGTTTCCGGCGATAAATTTATCAAATACTAAGAACTGATGAGTACAAAAGGGCTGTAGCAAAACATTGCTGCAGCCCTCTTTTTATTCCCTGCCCAGGATTTATTCCTTTCACTTCCCGCAGGCGAACAGCGCTGCTTCCCGCTCCTCTCTAGATCTAGCTGCCCGGCTGTTTGCTGTAGAAAAATACAGCAGGCCGCCCAGGGCCATCCATACAATCAGCATAAGGACGCCGGTGTTTCCGATGTAGCAAACAGAGCCGGGAACCAGAAACAGTACGAAAACAATGGTGGAGGAAAAGGCGCCAAAAAGCGGGATGGCGAGACCGCCAGGCACTTTGTAGGGGCGAGGCGCATCCGGTTCCTTCAGGCGAAGGCGGATTAATGCACAGACGGTGATTAACCAGCACAGTACAAAAGCTGCAGAGGCAAAACTGGTGAGCACATTCACTATACTGATACCAAGGAAGGGACCTGCCGCTGCGAAAAGAGAGCAAAAAATCAGCGCAACAGTAGGAACGCCTGTCCTCGGGTGGGAACGGGAGAACACAAAAGGAATAAGACTGGCTCGGGACAGTCCCATCATCAGTCGGGGAGTGGCTGCCAAAAAGGCGTTCCAGGTGGTGAGCAGACCAAAAAGAGCACCGCAGATGATGATCCCGGCAATAACGGTTCCCCAGGGATCGCCGTAAAGACTGCGAAGCATGTTGGCCACAGCAGGCGAGGGAAGCTTGATAAAATCCTGCCAGGGCATGGCCAGGCCCAGGCAAAGGAGCAGCAAGGCATAGAAAAGGCTTGCGGCGACAATGACCGTCACCACGATGTTGCCGATAGAATTCGTCTTGTCCGATGCTTCCTCGGCAGATTGCGGAATAGTTTCAAAGCCGCACATAAAGAAAGGGGCAGAGGCAAGAATGGCAAATACGCCGCCGCCAAAGCTGGTATGGGTACCGGCGCCTACATTTTCATAAATAGGAAGCAAATTGCTGGCGTCAGCCTTGAACAATGATGCGATAATGGTCAACAATCCCGAGCCGATAAGGAGCAGACACAGCACATTTTGTAGTTTTGCCGAGGCCTCTGCCCCCTTCCAGTTGAAGAGAAAAAGGGCGGCAACACAGGCGAGACCCACTACTATAGCACGGAAGTGGATAGAATATCCCAGCACAGAGTATAGCGGCGCACCGGCTTTGAGTTGTGGAAACAACATGGTCAAAATTTCGTTGATATAAATGGCCTCCCAAGGAAGCAAAGTAATGAAGGCGCCAATGGCCGACCAGCCGGCGATGAAAGAAGTCCCTTGACCAAAGGCTCGGTAGGCAAAGGCGACGTTTCCACCAGCCACCGGCATCATCGGCGTCAGCTCAGCATAGCAAAGGCCAATGGGGATAAGCAAAACAAGGGTGAGCAGGTAACCGGCGGAGGCCGCCAGAGGTCCGCCGGCGGAAGCCATCCAATTATTAATAGAGAGTGCCCAGCCAACGCCGACAATGGCGCCAAAACCCATGGTGAAAAAGTCCAGGTTGCTGAGTCCCTTCTTTTTTGGCATTACTTTTTCCGCGTTGTTTTTCCCCATGCAAGGGTACCCCTTTCTAATCCGCGCCGCACAATACGTTTCCTATCGATTTAATGAAATGGTTTTCGTGGGTGCGGTTTTCTGTATTTCTTCAATTGGACGGACCGCATCCACGTAGCCGCCGATCTCCTCGAAGGTTTCCCGCGTCATCGTAACCTCCAGGGGTGTAACGCCGGCCGGTGTGGGAACCCAGGAAAAAGCGCCTTCAGGGCAACCCTCTACGCTGCATTCTGCGGTAATGCCGCCGCCCTCCCAGATGTGAACAGGGTTGCCGCAAATCGTATACATAAGCTTACCTGCCCGTAGAGCCTGATTAACCAGAATGGGGCTGATTCTGGAGATAACATTGCGCACACCGCCGCCGAAGCCGGCACACACGGATACATTACAGCGACAGGGTTCACAACAACTGTGGATCAGGTCGATAACAGCCTGTACTTTCTCCGGGATAGGCTTTTCCACCAGGTCGCGGTTTTCGTCGGCTTCATAATAGACAGCACGCTCGGCGGTAGGCTCAGTAACAATTACTCGCATGCCGGGCCAGGCCTTAGTTTTGTCCACATCAGCGAAAATGTCTTCAGGCTTTAGGATGTTAGAACCACCCCATCCGGTGCCCGGCTCACCAAACCAACGCCCGGGGGAACTGTAGGTGCCAGCCGGGGTTATACCGCTATCGGGCAGGCCATAGCGCAAACCGCTGGTGGTGTGGGTGGACATTTTAGCGGTGATGTCATAGTCGATGGTGATGCACTCATCCACTACCTTCATCCAATGGAGAGCAAAGCCGGAAGAGACCATAGATCCGCAGCCTATACGCATATACTGTGTAGAGCGGCCATCCAGAATCGGCGCTTTGCCATGCTGGAGTACCAGGGCCTTTACCATATCGGTACTGACCGTGACCGGCTTTTTATTCAACAGATCACTTACCGTACGCGTGACCATAAATCCGCTAGAACCGGTGTTCAATTCGGCGCCGCCAAAATACAGCATATGAGAGCCGTACTCGGAAGTGTTGACGTATCCAACGATGACGCCATGGCGGCGGATGGGTGTGCCATTGGAGCCAATATTTTCGTCAGTATCCACTTTGACACGTGCACCATTGAAGGACAGCACTGTCTCCGTGACACAGGAAACTACATCCAAATCACCAATTTTGGCGCCGGCTATGATTTTTGCAGGCACGTTGGTGGAATAGAGGTTGGTACCGGCCCCAAAGCCGGACAACAACGGGCGGTCAGGCAGACCCGTAAGGTTGTTGATCTTGATCTCGTTGGGATCGATTATGTTGAGGGGCTCGATACGAATCAGCTGGCCGCTGTTATTGCAGTAGCGTTGGCAGGAGCCATAGCCGCCCTCAGGCACGTTGCAGTGTACAGGGCAACAGGAGCATTGCACACTGCGGGATGGAACATCAACCTTTTCCACCGCATCCTTGGGGCAGATTTTGAAGCAGATATTGCAGCCTACGCAGGCGGCGCCAATACCGGCCTTACGGTCAATCAACGCAATGGCGGCAACAGGGCAGTTGCGGATGCACAACCCGCAGCCAACACATTTTTCACTGATGATTCGGCATAGATTTCCCATAACTTCTCCTTTCGCCATCAGACCCAATCGGTAAATATGGGACGTTTTTTTGGCGGCGCCATGTTTTTGCATTCCTTCAGGCCGGGCCTGCCGTCGATAAATGTACCGGCGACGCTGGGCACCCGTCCATAAGCAATGGTACTCAGCATATCGGGCTTGATGCTTCCAGTGGAAGTAAACATAAAGTCGGCAGTCATGCCTGGCGCGAGGACGCCGTGATCCAGTCTGTAGCAATTGGCCACATTACCGCTGGCCATGGCCGCGGCAATGGCAGGATCCACACCGGCATTTTGCGACAAGGCTGCCATCTGGATCCATAGGCCCATAGGGGAAAACCCGGAAAGCGAAGGAACATTGGTGCCCAGCAGCATTTTGTCCAGCGTCCCTGCTTCCTTGGCCCAGCGGGCAATTTTGATCAGCATCGTCTCGTTGCCGTTAGATACGCAGTCAAACCAGTATTCGCCGCATTGTACGAGCTGCTTAACCCAGTCCTCCCGCAAAGGGGTGGGATCACCGTTCAAACAGCACAACACATCGGGGGCAATATGGGCAATTTCCTCCAGGGTATAGGCAATGCCGTCAGCGCTGAAGGGAGCGGCAGCGTGCAGCGTAATGACGAAGCCGTGTTTCCGCGCCATATTTGCCAGACGAGCAGCCTCCTCAGGCTCCGTTACCGCACTCAGGCCAATTTCCCCCACAATATGGACACCTTGGGCGGCCAGCTCAACAAAATCCGTCTCGGTCATACCTGGCTGCAGCATTACGCTTCCGGCATGGATTTTCACGAAAGAAGGACGATAATGATCCCACAAATATTTGCCGTAGATTGCCTGGGCTTTGGCTGAGACCACATCGGCTGCAGCACCGGGGAAACCAAAGCCGCCGGTACTCACCATACTGGTAACACCTGCACCGGCATAATTGTCTACCCAATCATAGGCCTTGTATGCAGGTAGGTAGTTGGCCAGGGGCGGGTGGGTGTTTCCATCGATCAGACCGGGACAGACGGTCAGCCCTACGGCATCGACGTCCATGGTATAGTCAAGATCCGGAGCATCAGCCTTTTTCCCTATAAAGATGATCTTGCTGCCGTCAGTGCATATGGTGTCACCGTCGGCGATGGGATGCCCACAGTCGCCAGTAACGATGGCGCCAATGTTGTGGATAATCGTTTTGCTCATAATCCGTCAGCTCCTCACTTTCTCTGGGCATTGTTTGACGGCAGCTCGTTTTGGCGGGGCGGTGTTGACCTTGTCGCCGCTAACGAGGACATTGCCATCTACGAACACCATGCTGACCCCGGGGACGGTACCGGCCCGCAGGCAGTCGGCCACTGTATCCTGTTGGGCGCCCAGCGGCGCGTCGCAGAGGATCAGATCCGCGGCATAACTCTCGCGAATCATGTTGGCTTTGATGCCGTAGCAAGCTGCCGTATTTCCGGAACCTGCAGCAACAGCGATTTCAGGTTCCAGGCCACACATGCCGCACAGCAACGTCATGACTTCCCACACCCCATGGGGGAAGACGCCGTAACCGGAGGGCGTATCGGTACCGAGGATCAATCGAGAGAAAGCGTTATTTTCCCGGAGAATGTCAATGAGAGCGCCCATAAATTGAGGATTCGGGCGATTAACAGCACAAATTTCCATATAGGCAGGCAGCTCTTCCACCAACCGGCGCATACCATCCACCGGGATACCGCCGCCGGCCACGTGGCAAATCACGTCCGGTTTGATGCCCAGAATACGGTCGACGTTCATGCCGGCAGAGCCGGCCAGGAAAGTGGCGCCGGTATGGCACATGGTGCGCACACCATATTTGCGGCCCCATTCTGTCATAGGGCCTGCGGTTTCGGGATCAACAGCATTGCCAAGGCCGAACTCGCCGGTTTGCCGCACACCGATGTCTGCCAGATCCTCAAAATCCTCCTCGGTGAGGCCGACGACGGGAATAATGGCGCCGGCGTAGACCTTCGCACCACCAGGACGCAATTTTTCGAAGATTTTCCGGGTAACAACTGCCAAAGCCTTGACTCCCTGAGGATCGGAGGGACGACCGGGAATATGGGTCTCCCCAGCTGAGATAATGCCTGTGATGCCTGAGGCGGCATAAGCGTTTAACCATTTCATGGCACTTTGCCGAGGGGCCCATTCCGATATGGCTACGTGCACATGGCTATCAATTAGACAAGGCATCAATGTAGTGCCGGATGCATCATACGTTTCTGCGTCAGTAGCCGTGAGGCCCTGCCCGATCTCGGTGATTACGCCGTCTTCAATCAGGAGAGAATCGGCATTCAGCACAGGTTGTGCGATATCACCCGAATAGAGACAGCCAATATTATTGATCAGAGTTTTGCTCATGAGTCTTACATCTCCTTAGCAAAAGAAGTAGTTTGTTCACTTATAGGGCCGCGTCATTTTTGTTTGACAGCAACGATTTTCATTTCCATATTCATATTAGGCGCCAGCAATCCCACCTGAAAAGTTGAACGGGTTGGTGGAAATTGTACATCACCAAAAAACTCATTCCAGGCGTCGTTGAAGTCTTTATACCAGCGCACATCACTAATGAAGCATTCTACTACCACCAGATCTTCCAACGTAGCGCCGGCAGCATTCAGAATAATCTTAATGTTTTTTAGGCATTGAAGGGTCTGTTCGCGGATGCCCACGGCCCATTGGTCGCTGACAAAATCTTTTGGCGATATGCCCGAAGATATGATGACATTATCAATTTGAATAACTGAACTAAGCTTATGCACCGGGGCCTTGATTCCATTAGCAGAGATAATTTTCTTTTCCATATTGTCCTCCTGTTCTTTTGTTCATGTAAGAATTCTATAGGGAGAAATAATTTAACCGGTATACCGGTATCATCATTTTGAGCAAAGTATATTCCTATCCATGGCATAAGTCAAGTCATTAATTAGAGACTAAAAAGAAAAAAATTCATAAAAAACATATTGACATATCTAAATATCTATAATATTTTATAATTGATTTACTATCACAAAGGACAATGCAAAAAATTATTACCGAGTGAGCTTGCAGATTATCCCAAATGCCAGTACCGGTATACCGGTACATTTAGTTAGGCAAGAATAACGAAAAAAAGGGAAGGAGCAGGTATTATGCGTTAATGGGAGAAACCTTGTGTACGAAAAGAGGAGCCAGCATACGTCAAAAGGAGGAAAATATCATGAAACTTCTCAAAATTGAAAAATATTGGTTGATTTTCACTGTTGTGCTATTTATTATCTTCAATATTCCCGGCGTGCCTCCCCAGGGAAACGTGACAGGGGCAATCCTGTGGTGTGTCGGCGGCATGGCCCTTTCCTGGATCGTACACTTCACCATCAACGCAAGAATCTTTAAAATCTACAAACCCCGCAAAACCGAGGCGGCATTCCTTACAGAAAATGCCGAGATAGACCGCATCGCTAATGAAGAGGCCATGGCAGAACTTGAAGCAGACAGCGCGAAACAGGTGCAGAGGTAAGCCGCTGCCTGTACGATCTTAATAAATTCATAAGAGGAAAGGATGTATCGAATTTATGCTATCATTTAGTGAATTATGGATCACCATAGCTGCCTATATTGCTTTAATTCTTGGCATCGGCTCATTCATTAATCACCAGCGCAGCAAAAATCCTGGCGCCAGCCTGTTTACCAGCAAGCTGCCCTGGTTTCAGAACGTTATGACCTACATTGCCTCTTTGATGAGCGTGTGGCTCTTCTTCGCCGGACCGGCAGGATACTACAAGGGCGGATTCACCTATTGGATAAGTGAGATGATTTGGCTACCGGTGTATGCCTTGCTGGCCCATTTTGTCACCAACCGGATCTGGGTCCTCAGCCGCAAGCGGCAATATATTACTCCGGCAGACACTTTTTGCGACCGGTTTCAGGGTCCTGGCAGCAAGCTATTGCGGGCCATGGTCGCCGTCATCATGATGATCTCCGCATTTCCCTATGTCACTTCCGTTATCGCAGCCATTGCCCAGGGTGGAGTTCGTGTTTCTGATGGCAGCATCAGCTATGGGGCCATTATCCTGACCATCGGTGTCGCCATGGTGTTGTTCACCACCATTGGTGGTTTCAAGTCGGTGGCGCTCACCGATACGATTCAGGGGATCCTGTTTTTCATCGTTATCTGGCTGATTGCCTTTGTAGCGCTATTCTATATGTTTGGCGGCGATTTTTTTGGTGCTGTCAAAGAGGTTTACAACACTGACGGCGGCGCCTTCTTCTCATACCCTGGGCCCTACGGGTGGGAGTCCTATGGTTATCGTTTTGGCTATCCTTTTGCGTTAATCGTTGGCTATTCGGTGATGCTTCCCCACGTATTTGTACGGGCCTGCTATTCCGGCCGCGATCTGAAAACCCAGCGTAAAATGGCCACCTGGACCCCGGCCATCCGCTTTTTGGTGTGGACCGGCTGCTTTATCGTCGGCATGGTTTGCTTTGCCGCTATGCCTGGCCTGGACAGCAAAGCCTCTGAATACGTTATCCCCTACATGATTGAGGGTACCATATTTCCCGTCAATCCTATTTTTGCCCATATCCTGATGGTCCTCTTCTTCTGTGGAGCCTGCGGCGTGGGTATCTCTACAGCAGACTCCTACCTGCTTTCGGCAGCCTCTATCGTCAGTGACGATTTTATCCATGGTTTGCTGGGCATCAAGCTTACTCGTAAAAATAGCATTCTGGTAGGCAGAATCGTCATCTTTATTATAGGCATGGCAGGGGTCATGATGGCCATTAATCCCCCCGGGCTGATTGCAGACATGATCATGTTCTCCATCGGCATCACTATGCCCCTCTTTCCGGTACTGGTGCTGGGCATCTGGTGGAAGAAAGCCACCACTATTGCAGCCAACACGGCGGTCATTGGCGGCATGATCGGCATCTGGATAACCTATATCGTCCTGCACAATGGCGGCACATATTACGGCGCCTTAGGTACCGCCATATCCTTCATTCTCATGATTGTTGTCTCCTTACTCACCTATAAACCGGAAAAGGAAAACAATAAGTATCACGAAGATATGCAAGAGGGCCTTGATGAGATTTACATTGTTGACCCTGCCGCCAGATAGTTCGGTCGCAAACGTGCTTATACGAATCCCCCTCTACTCCACTTGCCTTCCGAAAGGCGGTATAAACCTTGCCGAAGGCAAGTGGATATTATCCAGAGAAAGGAGCGCATGATGACCGACCTGCCAACTGTCGCTTATCATGCAAAAAAACCATGTCTGAAGATAATTTTATAATCAAGGGTGCGCAAAACAAGAAGAAGGAAGATGGTGCCGCCGGCGTTATTGTTAAAATCAACGGCATACATCACGATATTGCCGAAGAACACCGCACTTGGTCGCTTTTGCGTTATCTGCGTGAAGTGCTGTCCCTCACAGGCGCCAAGTGCGGATGTGATCAGGGCCACTGCGGCACCTGCAATGTTCTCGTTGATGGAGAATGCAGGCGCGCTTGTCTCTACAAGATGGAAAAGCTTGACGGTAAAGAGATCATCACAATAGAAGGGGTGGCCTACGAGTCAGGTGTTCTCCATCCGGTACAAGAGAGTTTTATTGTAGAGGGCGTTATGCAATGCGGCTTCTGTACGCCTGGACAAATCATAGCTGTTTTGGGCTTGTTAAACAAAACCCTGAATCCCTCTCGGGAGGAGATAGACAAATCCTTCCGTGGGGTCTTGTGCCGCTGCGGGTCATATCCCCGGGTGATTAAGGCAATTCATCGGACGGCTGCGATTTTGCGCGGCGATGAATGGATTGATGAAAATCGCACTTCCGGCGACGTAATTGGCCGCTCCTATCCCATGATTGATGCAGTGGGCAAGGTGACGGGCTCCCTAAAATATGTGGATGACTATTACGCGCCCGGAATGCTGTGCGGCAAAGTGGTTTGGAGCGAGGAGTCCAGCGCTATGCTGAAGGGTATCGATAAAGAGGAGGCAGAAAAGGCACCCGGCGTGGTGTGTGTACTTACCCATGAAGACTGTGAGGGCTTCAAGTTTGGCCCGCTGGTGCAAGATATGCCGCTGCTCTGCGGAGACCGTATCCGTAGCCGTTCCGAGGCTCTGGCACTGGTTCTGGCCGAAAGCCAGGAGCAGGCTGACGCGGCGGCCAAATTAGTGAATATCGAATACGAGATTTTACCGGCTGTTTTCACTGCACAGGAAGCGCTGAAGGAAGGGGCGCCTAAAATCACCAAGGATGGCAATGAAACCATCCGCCTGCACCTGAGCAAGGGAGATGTTGATAAGGCGTTCAATGACGCCGATGTGGTAATCGAGGAGGAATATTCTACCCAGCGTATCGAACATGCGTACCTGGAACCGGAGTGCTCTATCACCGTGCCTCAGGCGGATGGGCGGTTTGTGAACTACAGCAACTCCCAGGCTGCCTTTGGCGCCCGGGATAACTGCGCCCGCATTTTGGGTGTGCCTGCAGATCGGGTCAACTTTATACAGGTACAGGTGGGCGGTTCCTTTGGCGGCAAAGGGGATCATCTGTGCCGGCTTCTCTCCAGCCTGGGCACGCTGAAAACTGGGCGTCCGGTACGGGTGACACTCAGCCGCGGGGATTCTTTGCGGTACCACAATAAACGCCACCCTTTCTATATGAAAGAAAAGCTGGGCGTCACCAAAGACGGAAAAATCAAAGGCTTGAAGGTAGAGCTTTTGGGCGATGGCGGTGCATATACCTATTTCAGTACTCGGGTAATGCCTCAGGCGGTTTGCTACAGCAGCGGGCCCTATGTTATTCCAAACTTTGACGCCACCGGTGTTGTAGCCTTTACCAATAATGTTTCCTCCGGGGCTATGCGGGGCTATGGCACTCCCCAGTGTCTGTTTGCCATCGAGAGTGCGGTAGATGAAACGTGCCGGGCTCTGAATATGGACCCCTTTGCTTTCCGCCGCCTCAATGGCCTGCGGCCCGGTTCGGAATGTGCCGACGGGCAAGTGATTGGCGAGGGTCATGCCTTTATTGCCACCCTGGATGCAGTTGAAAAACGGGTAAAGGAAGTATTGCTTCCCATGAAGGAGAAGGATCCAGCCATCGGCATCGGTGTAGCTTCTGCCTGGCGGCACACCTCCGGTGGTCTGGGCCCTGATGAGGATGCCAACGCCGATATCGACCTGTTGGACGACGGCACTTTGCTATTGCGCATTTGTGTAGCCGAGATGGGCAACGAGTCTCAAATCGCCATGGCGCAGATGGTGGCCAAGACCATGGACGTTCCCTATGAGCTCATCAAGCTCGGGCCCATGGAAACCGACAAGCTCTCCTGGGGCGGATCGGTTATGTCCAGCCGCGGCACCTTCCTGTGGGGGCCTGCCGCCATTGGCGCTGCACAAAAGATGACAACGGCGATCCTGGATTTCGTCGCCGCCTATCTGGTTTGCCCGATGGATGAGTTATCCTTTAAAGGCGGCTTAGTTTACCGCAGTGAGGAAGCAATCTACACTTTGTCGGAAGTAGCGGAGCTGGCTAAGTCTAAAGGGGTGTTCCTGACGGTACACCATTATAGTAAGCTTCCCAAAACCCTTTGGCCCCGTGAAGACTGCAACAGCACAGGTGCTGTTCCCAAAGAAAAGTATATCATCCATGATACAAATACTTATGTTACCCTTGCTGTCGCCATAAAAGTGAACCCTGACACCGGTAAGATAAAAGTATTAAAGATGATCGAAGCTCTGGATATTGGCACGGTGATCAACCCGGAAGCGGCCCGCCGCCAGGCAGAGGGTGGAATGCTAATGAATCTGGGCATGGCGCTGGATGAGGAGTTCGTGGTAGAGGAAGGGTTCCATAAAACCGATACCCTGGCCAAGTATAAGATTCCGCAAATGGCCGATTTACCGGAAATGGAAATTATTTTTGTGGACAATTATGACCCCATAGGCCCTTTCGGCGCCAAGGGAATTGCGGAGATGGGTATGCTGCCGGTGATGCCGGCCATCGCCAACGCCTATTACGAGATTACAGGGAAGCGCATACGCAACATGCCGCTGCACAAGAATCTTTGATTCCCAGAACATCCACTCCTCAGGCAGCCCAGGTACGTAAGCGATAGCCTTGCAGCCTGGGCTGTCTGGCGTTTACGCCATCGCCGCCTGAGGCTGACGGGCTGCTCTGATGACCTACAGATGACTTTGTGGGAAGGGTTCTGCGAGTATGAAAAAGCTCGGTGTAAAATAAATGTAGGATAAAAAAAATAAACAAGAGGCAGCAAAATGTGGTTTAATAAAGTCGCAAAAACCATTAAACACCAAAGGAGGCTGCCCCTTGTGAGAACCATTGTACAGGAAATCATGGAGCAATT
>JAHDPO010000041.1 GCA_018434325.1 Clostridia bacterium
GTATTGCATCGAAAAGGATACGTGTTTGTGCCTGAATGCCGTCTTTGGCAGAGATCAGCAAGATAGCGCCATCCAACACATTCAATGAGCGCTCTACCTCTGAATAAAAATCGATATGTCCAGGCGTATCAATCAAATTGATTTTGAAATGGCTCCATTGATAAGATGCTATGGATGCCTGAATTGTAATGCCCCTTTGCTTTTCAAGTGCCATAGAATCTGTAATCGTTGAACCCCTGTCAACACGCCCGGACTCAGCAATTGTACCGCTGGCATAGAGCATACTTTCTGTTAATGTTGTTTTTCCAGCATCTACATGAGCCAAGATGCCAATATTCATTATTTTCATAAGTCACACCTCATATAATCGTTAAAAGATAAAAGTCCCCTGTGATTGAAATACTTTCATCACAGGGGACTGCTATCATAACAATTATGAGTACGACATTAAAAGCTGTTAGAAAGAGAATTCTACAGCATGGCGGATCCATAAAATATGAAAGTATTCTTAAATTAAGGTACAAAAACCAAACCCATTACAACAGATGTAATAAGGCCAAATCATTCGTACCTACCATCATTCAGTTGATTGTTATTTAAGAATACCTTGCCGCATAGTAATTAATCTCCTTTTAGTGCTTTTCTTATGTTACCTTATGAACACTGGATTTGTCAAGTTCACTTATCGCTACCAAAGTGGCTAAATCAGTGGAAAGGCTATGCTTTCGCAATTATTTTCAACGGCTCGTTTCAGCGAATTCGTGTATGCGGCACGGAGGTACTTCTCATTCTGCTCCTCATTCCAATGTCGATAAACCGGACCCGCGGCATGAATGACAAACTTCGCCGAAAGGTTAAACCCCGGCGTAATAACGGCTTCACCAGTCTTAATCGGTGCGAGTTTATCGCAGGCAGCTTGAAGCTGTGTCGCTCCCGCCGCTTTAAATATCGCTCCGCAGACCCCGCCGCCCATTTGCAATTCGGTGTTGACTGCGTTGACGATGGCGTCAACTTTCAGCTTCGTTATATCTTGGCGGACAATAGTAAATGGCATTAACACACCTCCTCTTTTGTCATCAGCGATTATTCATTTACTTCTTTAACTTCGCTGAATTATATGATGCCTTTACTTCTGAAGGTGGGCAATACTGTTGGCAAGATATTCATCTACAGCAATTGAACCGGAGAGTTCTTTAATCAACTGATTGCCGAGAGAGAAATCTGACACCATCGCACATAATTTAATTAATTCTGCGGTACAGTTAGGATTTTTATTTGCCAGGGAATACGCCTTTTTCATTTCATTATAAGCCAATGTAATAAGTCCGCTATCCCTCAGAGCATCAGCTCTATTAAAGAGCGTATCGTAATTCAAATCTATTTTGCAAAGCGCATTTGCTGCCCATATTCCCCGAAACCCAGCTTCATTGACAGCTATCGCATATAATTCTTTGTACGGAAGCTGCTCATATGGAGCGGCTATCCCTATTGCGAAAGGAGCCATCCCCAATTCATAAAAGCCCTCGCAATATGAGTTGATATATTTTATATCTTCTTGTATTAGATCCGCTCCAATATTATAGACGCAAAACTTATCAGTCTCTAAAGAAGCAGGAAACGCATTTTTCCAAATCGCATAGGTACACGTTGTATCAAAAAGAATTTTTACATTGTCCCTCAAAGCCGAAATCCTATAAGAAAAGTCAAGCCCTCCGAAATCGCCATGAAGTATCTGCTTTTGCTCCTTAAAAAACTCTACATTCTCCGCCCAAGCAACGATGTGGTATTTTTTCCCGTTGTCTACCAGAAAGATTGTCAAGTTGCTTTTTGAAACATTTGAAACCTGCGCTTCTGTGTCAATATAAATATTCCCATCATAAAAAGTAAAGGCGTTTTGAAAATCTTCCAGATAAGGAATGATAACAAAAGCCACCTCGTTTTTACCTTTTGAATAATCAGCTATTATTTTGTCATATTTCAAGTTAAGTGAGTAATCGCTAAGATATTCATCCAGTTCTTTTGCATATGTATTGTAGTTAGGGAATCTATTTGCCCTCAGCATAAATTTGCGGTCATGATCTGCAAAATCTTGGTGCAGGCTTTCGTGATAAACGACGGACGCTAAGGCTTCATAAGAAATATCATTACTATTAAATGCCCGGCTGACAGTGATCTGGTTATTATACAAATCGTATTTGCCGTTGATGGCTGTCCAGTGTTCATCAGACCATAAGATATTAGGGCGCGGTAAAATCTTCGACGCATAGTACTTCGTGCGCACTTCATCCAGTATTTTATCTAAGTCGTACATAGTGTTGGCTCCTGTTAATCATTTTTCTATTACCCAGAACTTTCTTTCGGTTCCAAATGCGCCTTTATCTCGTGGCACAAAGCCCAATGCTTCGCAGTATCTTGCATATTCCTGATTTAAGATGGAATTAATCGAAGGTTTAGCGCCCAAAATTTTTGATATAGCCGGGTTAGTTTCTTTCCCGTCTTTCTCCACGTTGTTCAAATGAGCATCCATTGAATTGTCAGCGTAACCAATGAACCGACTGGGATAAAATTTATAAGCACCGGAAACTCCCACCGCAACAAAGCAAGTTCCTTTTTTGATTAAGTTAAGAGCAAAATCATATTCCGGGTCAACTTGAGAACGGAGGTATCCATCTAAAGTTTGGCTGTTTGTGATTAACTCATTAAAATTTGATACGATTTTCATGATTAGCACTCCTTTTACTTTATCCTGCAATAATTTTTTCTAATATTCCTCTTTCCAGCAAAAGCGAGCTTAAATCCGATTTTCGCTATGCCGTTTCAGATTCGGCTTTTCATCGATATGGGGCAGATTTTCACCCTTTTCACGATAGGCCCAGAGGATTTTATCAATTTTCCTTGGTGTCCATGTACAAGTCTGGAATATCCGATTCAATTCGTCTGCCTTTGCACGCAATAGTTGTTCAAGCACTACGCCATCTGCAAGCGTCAGTGCCTCTGGGCGCATCCGAACAAGATTTTCAAGTTCATTTAACTCATTAATGCGCAGCAAGGACTTCACTACAAATTGATCAACAGTCCCAAAATAATCAGGGAATAAAACTGAAAGTAATCCTGACGCTCCGGCGATGCCCAAACCTCGAATCCTGCTTGCGATCTCAAGTCCAGTACGAATTTGTGCCTTATCAAAAGAAAACAACTCGTTCTGAATCTCAGCCAGTGTGGTGATGTCAGTCAAATGCCTTTTTAACTGTGCGCGGGTGGTGGCAAGCCGATTTTTGGCAGTATATTTCCAGACAAAGTAAGTGTCGTGGAGAAAAAGATAAAATGTCTCAACATTCATATGTTTTATGTCATCTGGATTTAACATCTCAAGCGATTTTTCCAGATTTCTATTCGCATCAGAAACCTGATTCCAATAACAATTCTCGGCAATCAGCCAGTCGTCTTGGCGGGTAGAATACCACAGCTCTTCAATTTTCAGTTCCATCATCCATCCCTCAAGTTCTTTTCTCACACGCTATCCTTGCAGTTCCTTTTTTAATCTATCAATTATTAAAGCTTCACGGGCTTCTAAAAATTCCGGGAAGTTTGTAAACGCAAGATCAACGCCAGCGGGTATCAGATGTTTCTGCCGATAGGCAGTCTTTGCCTCTTCTGTAGGCAGGTTATCCTCAAACCACTTCTTAAAATCTTTATTGGTTTTTGATGTATTGTCCAGCCCCTCAAGTAATTGAAGGTTGCCTATGTAATTGAAGTTCTCCAAGAAATCTGAAATTCTATCTGAAGGAACTCCCATCTTGCGAAGCTTGCGCTCTGTGAACTCTGCTTTTGGGAAAATGTGATCCATATGAAACAAATTGTGCAAGTCTGCCCAAGGGTAGAGAACCGACATCACTGTCAGCGTATCACCTTGTCCATATTTGAGATACAGCAGATTTTCAATGTCAGCATCCGTAAATTCATGTGTTCTGTTTGTTCCCTTAAACCGCTCAATAATTTGTTCAAGCGGAAAGATCGAACCATCGCTTTTAGCGATTATCTCCCGAATAGGGCGCAGGACACCATCAGGCTGGGAACTGAACACACGCTTCAGCATGGCGCTTACAAGCCATTTTTTGATTGCCCTAACGTTCTCAGCATTTTTGGGTGATGCCGCAAAATTTGAAGGCAAGCCTATGTGTTTAATATAATAGGCGATAGGTATGAACAGGTTATTTGATGTCAGGTTATCTCTGTTAAAACCCAGTCTGGCGGCAAGGGTTACCGCTTCTCGCAGGGCAGCCATAATATTTGACCATTCCGACTGTATCTTCATCATATTAGTGTGATTGAAGTTATCAATTTTGAATGCTATGTCAGGGAAATCACACAGGACTAAACAGGCTTTGAGTATAAAATCTTTATTGACATTGAATCCTCTGCCAATTGCGTTTATTTCGTCAACTGCACTATGAATTTCCTCACGGGCATCCAGATCATCCCATTGTGCAGAAGCAATGGAAAGGAGAAGGTCGGAGTAACTGAGTGGTGTTCCTCCGCTGTTTACACGAATAAATATGTTGAGGACTTTGTCCAGTTTATCGCTCTTTTCAAGATAATAGCTGATCGTTCCATCGGCGTGAATTGCTTGCCACAGTTTACTAAGTGTTTCGGTGGCAAATTCTGCTTTCTCCTCATCATATGAGCCTTGTCCGATTTTAACAAGATAGCTGTTGACTTTTTGGAGGTACTTCATCGCATCGGACAGTTTATCAAACCCCAGTATATCCCCAACGAAAAACCAGTAGTGGCTATCGTCATTTTTGCACTCATCAGAAGTAAGAAATGCAAAATCATAAAACCAGTCATCGTCATCCGATTTTTTCAATAAGTTCAGATAAAGCTTTCTTATCGGGTAGGCTTTCGGATTGTCATACCGCATATATGGTTTTTTATAGGCGTATGTCCCCATTAATCCTAAATACAGCGATGTCAAGCGTTGCTGGCCATCAAGAATAGCAGTGACGGTCTCGTTGCCGATAATACTTGCTTTCGGATTGTGCCGGCCATCCTTTTTCTGTTCGTGATAATTCCGAAGAAATTCATAAAAAACAAACTCCTTCACGTTAGCAGGGCTAACCTCCCAAAACAGAAAGGAACCAATAGGATAGCCAAGCATCAGGCTGTCAAACAGCTGGGTTATTTGGTCTACATCCCAGACAAATTCACGTTGAATAGACGGCAGCAAATATTTTTTGCTATGTATATTGGCGATTGTTTCCTTAATTGTTAGAGCAGTTTGAAAAGCCATAAAGTACCTCCAAATCTTTTTATTGGTCTGTTATTATCTGTAAATCGGCGTCTTAGCCAATGAAATTACTGTGTCGCGCAATTCGGTAAAAGAACACTTTTTGACACCAAGGGCCAGTAACGTATTTAATCCTATTGATTTTTGATTGCTAACGGCAGCGTTCAGAGCTTCTGTAGTAATGGGGTAAAAATCCCACTGTGCTAAGTCGAGCGGGTTTACCAACTTCTGTTCTTTGCAGTTTTGAACGCAAAACACATAAACGTCCGCTTGGCGCATAGCAATTTCCGCATAAGTATTCGTAACCGAATCCCAAGCCAGAGTTTCACGGATGTCAAAACGAATATTGGATATCCTTTTTTGCGCCCAACTCTGCAAATAGGCTGAGGTTTTCACTTCGATTTTTATTCCTTCGGGTGTCAACACGTCAAAAGCTCTCCAGCCTTCGCTAACACCATTGGCACAGTGCATTGCCAGAGAAACAATGTACTCGGCGAGTTTGCCACGCTCCGTATTTCCCATCAGGTCGGAGTATGCCCATCTCCAAAAGTCTACAAGATGAGCGGAGCAGCAGCCGTTAAGGAAACACTCGTCACCATGCTTTTTTTCCACGGTCAGTGCCGGATATTGATATTCACAATTAGCCACGATGTTTCCCCCTTCTTGAAGCTTATTCCTCTGTTTGTGCATCCTCATTAAAGATTCTATCGAGTTCGGCATTAGATGTCACACCGCGGACCCTATTTCTGACGCTCAGTTTTCCCATATCCAAGCGATAGAAGTGATCTCGCTTATCCGCTCCTTTTGCCTTGCGGATTAATTGAATACGTCCGAAATGCTCTCCGTGCTTCTCTGCAAACTTGGCCAATCCGACGGCTTTCGGATAATTATCCTTACGGCTTGAGTCATGCGGTTCCAGTACATCAAAAACATATCCATGTGCATCAGCTCGAACAACAATCAGGTCAGGGAACATCGAAGTTACCACACCGTCCACTTCGTATGGAATTTCCAATGACCACATTTTACGGTCAAGGTTGCGGAGCCATGCTACAGCACCCTTTTCATCCTTCATTTCTTCCCTGATAACACCAAGTTCCCAGTCATTCAGGCTTACCTTGAATTCACCACCATCAGAAGGGATGTAGAGGTGCTTTTCCAGAATTACAGCATCTTCGCCAATTAAAAAATCAATGGTTGGAGGCAGTTCCCAGTCAAGAGCAATTGGGGTTGTTGATGATAGAGCCAGCTTTTTGTAAGCATCTCTACGATCCTCTTTCAATTTTCGGAATGCTGTTTTATGCATGTCATATAATTCGTTGAACAGCTTGTCTGCAAACGATTCAAGACGCTCCATGGCTGCATTGTCGTTTGTCAACACAATAATTTCTGTTTTTACATCCTTAAAATCACGGACAGCGTGACGGACCCAATATTCCTTGTGCAAACCCTCGCCGAGCACTTTTCCCGCCCGTTCAAAGAGATTGTTGATATCAAATTCTGAGAGCTCCACAATTTCTGATATGTTGTCTGTCGTCCCTTCTGCGCCGCTGCCGTAATCTATGGTAAGCGTTCGCAGCGCCAAGCCGGTAACAGCTTTAGAGATCTCTTCAAATTTGCCGCTTTTCTTCAATTCGGCTATTTCCGATTCAAACTCATCAAGCACCCTTTTCAGTGTGCTTTTTCGAGCTTCAGGGGCAATCATGTCCTGCGTTAGCGCACGGGCAAGCGCAATCAGTCTGCGGAGTGCGGGTTGTTTCCTCGCGGAATCTATGCGATAGGTTATTAAATTCATATCGCTAAATACATCGGCAAATGCAGGATCACGTTTCAGGGTGATGAGCTCCTTATGCGATCCGGTTTCAGCAGGAACAATTGCCTCACTGTCGCGCAATGCCTGCTCCACCATTTTGACTGTTTTTTCATCAAAAAAAGGAAGAAATAGACCTACATTGTTCAGTTCGGCATCAGACTCCACACGACGGGCAAGCGGGGTACGTATCATACGTCCGAGCAATTGAGCGATATAAGTATAATCATTTGCGTGTCGGAACGACATCATTGTTTCGGCACGAGGGCAGTCCCAGCCAGTGGAAAGATTCATTTTAAAGAACACAACGATAGCCTTTTCATCTTCTTCAATGCGGGAAGCATCCACCCTGCGTATATCCAGCCCATGCCTTTTAATGGTCTCGTGTTTATCAAACGTATGAACAACTTCTCCAGCTTGAAGTCTGCGCCCGATCGCATCTTCAAGTATGGAGATGCAGGAATCCAAATCTGTTTGAGTGATTTCCCGTTCATTTCCATCCTCAACCTGAATGACAAGAACAGGGCGGACGGGTTTCTTAATTTCCTCGTGGTCACAATAAGACTGCCATCGTTCACATTTCTTTTTCCAATTGGCAACGGCTTCCTTAAACATCGTCATATCGGCACCGATTGCAATGTCGGGGAAGTGAATAATAACTCTGTCTTTCAAAAGACCGGATTCTCGCACATCTTCAGGAGGAACGACAACTTTTTGTATAGTAGATGTCGTATCGGCCACAAGCTTTTGAAACCGTTGAGGCGTAGCGGTCACTCCGATAATAAGAGGCATAACAGGGAGACCATCTTCTTTACTTCCTTTAATAAATTTCTGCATGATAGACTGTGCTTTATTTTCGGCCTGTGGGGATGTAAATGTTCCTCTATGCGCTTCATCGATTACAACAAAAAAGGACTTGGGCTGACGCTCCGCAGTATTTGCAATTGTTTCCCAAATCGTATATTCGCGCAAATTGGATTTCTGCGTGAGCAGCTTGTCCGAACCGAGCTTTTGTGTATTCAGAAAATAGATGCCGCCGGGGGTAAAATACTCTGCATCAAAAGTCGAGTCAATTACCCGAATGTCCCTTGTGCGAAATTTTTCCGATTTGCTTTCAATTTTCAAACGTGTCTGCTCATTGAGTTCCGGCATATCCGAAAGCCAAACGAAAACAGAATCCGGCTCCGCTACTCCATAGGCATGGCCGAAGATAATATCTTCAAATAAAGCGGTCATAATAATTGTCTTACCGGCACCTGTGGGAGCAGTAAACGAAATGACCTGAGGATCTTTTTCACTCCAATAGGCATGTGCTTTTTTTATCTTCTCGTGCAAGTCGGCAAGTGCCGATTCTTGAAACGGAAATAACGTTGCTCTCATAGATTATTCCTCCTGCTCCCGATTACGAAATTATCAATATAGTCGCGGTATAGCTGATAAGTTTGCTCGATCCCAATACCATCCGACATCTCTCTGAACGCTTCCTCAGAGTTTGTAACAAAATATACCGTACCAATATTTTTCGTTTCCAGCAAAGCCTCGGCAAATTTACCGTAGCAGTCTTCATCAAGGAGAACTGCAAAAGAGTTCTGCGGCAAAATCAACATATTCGGCAGTTCCGCACTGTCCAGCTCGGGGCGCTTGCCAATCGCTCCAGCTTTCAGCCATAGCAAGGGAAGAATCTCGGCGAATTGCTGACCGAGCGACACGCTGTTTTTGTCAAGAAAGCCAAGCTTGAAGTATTCTACATTAGCGGCGAAACCTTCGCTCATCGGGCGCTTCAGAGGTTCGGTTACCGTGACCGTACCGAGAAGGTCCACGACCTTTTGTCTGATGTTATTATATGTTCGGCTGTCTTTTGCCACGATATAGAAATCGGTTATATGCTCCTGATCTTCAAGGACATTGAGCCATTCATCAGCAGCATCAGGGTCAAACAACACGGACGCTGTATGCTTTTCTGATACAATGAAACGGCTGTCTGCTTTCACGAGAGACTGCGGCAGCTTATCCTTACCGATGAGAGCAACAATCTGCTTTTTCGCAGCAGGGGTAAGTGATGCAGGATTTTCAACAAAGCCAAGCTGATAGAACGAGCGATTGACTTCTTTTGTCGTTGTTTGGTTTGTAAAATATTCGCCTGAAAGCACCGTACCATCAGCCCGTTTGCCAAGGATGCTGTACTCCGTGCGCGGCCAAGTCACCGAACGGCAAATGCCGTGCTTTTCCCATTCTGGATCACCCGGCTGGTATCCCCGTTCAGTCAATAGTTGGGCTTCGGCTTCGGAAACCTCGTTGTTGGTGACAAGGATGCAGCGCCGTTTTCCATTGTCCTCAGCGTTCAGCAGATTAACAGCATGAAGAGTCGTTCCACTACCGGCGAAAAAGTCAACAATAAGAGCGGTAGGCTTGTTTTTCATAACTGCAGAAATGGCATCCTTTGTAGAATAAAGAGACTTCGGGAATGAAAACGCTCGTGATTGTCCAATTATCGCTGATACCATGTCAGAACCATATGCACCCGCATCGTGAGTGGTACGATGCCATACGGTTTTTATCACTCTTGTATCATCGTTTACATATTCAATTTCCACAACACCTGTAATTGGATTTCGAGCAACAATTCTTATACCACCGCGCTCAATTTGAAGCTGATTAGGTTGGCTGATGTAAGAAATACCCCATGTCGCTCTTTGCATGTCAAATTTCCCACATGCCACATATCCCTTTTTAATCAAATCATTCAGTGTTTCACTACCCACGCTCCACCGACCATATGACCCATCGCGTCTGATAGGCCATGCAACATCATATCCATCGATCTTATCTCCAAGTACAGGATTCTGGGAAATAGGTAAATAATTCCCAGCACGAATAATCATCTGTTTTTCAGCATCGATTAAAACAGGATAGAACATACTCTCTCTATCAGTTCTCAATGCGTCTGTTCCGGAACGAAGAAGTCCTTTCCATCGAGGCTTTCGATTAGGATTAGGTATATTAAGCAAATTATCTTTGCTGTCTGCAACAAATGCATTCTTAGCAAAGCAAAAGATAGCATACTCCTCTACACGGGAAAAACGGCCTTGAGTTACACCTTTGGGATTCGTGACTGCGGTTATCATTTGAACAAAAAATTCTGGAAAGATATCCTCAAGCATCGTCCGTAAATGATGAACCTCATGTTCGTCAATTGTAACAATAAGAACGCCTGTATTTGGATTAAGAATACGCTTCGCCAATCGTAAACGCTTTTTCATCATCGAAAGCCATTTGCTATGCCGCCATGCATCGGCGGAGTCCACATAGTCATTGTTATATTTCCAGTCCCTTGCCCCTGTGTTATAGGGCGGGTCTATGTATATGCAATCCACTTGTCCCTCGTAAAGGTACTCCAAAAGCTGAAGAGCATGGTAGTTATCCGCTTCAATAATCGTGTGCCAGAGACTGTCATTCGGCGCATTTTCCACTTTCGCAATCGGCTCAAGCGACGGGAAAATCGGCTCGCCGAATTGTGCCACGGATACCAGTTCCGCAATCGGGATGGTTTCAATTTCGTGCGAGTTCTTGTGTTCACAGATGGCGGTCTCACCGTCCATCTTTTTCACGATATAAACACCTGTAAGCTTTCCAGTCTTTCTGGCGACGAAAGACCCGCACCTAAAGGCGACACCGTAAAGCGGCGTATACTCCGGCTCGTGTTCCTCAAACACCAGCCCAAACTTCTTATTTTTTTTGAGACTATCTACTTCGGTTGTCAACTGCTCTCGCAGTGTCGGGTCGGAGATTTGCCTCAGTAGGTTTCCAATACGTGCCATGTGCTTTTATCTCCTTAATCTTCATCGTTTCGCTGTTCTGTTTTTGCTTTATCTTCGGCATCTGATCTGGAAATGGGCTCCGTCTCTGGCACAGCATTTTGCCGGCTCCAAGACTTGCCAAACAATTCATTCCCCACGGACAGGCGGAGAACTGACGCCTTATCAACGATTTTGTATGTATTTGGTGTATAAGTATCTGCCTTATCAAATGCGATGAACACTTGCTTGCCGCTTTCACCGCTTTTCTGATACAAACCAAGTATCTGTTCAAAATCGGCATCCTCTATACGCTTAACGATGCTTGAATCATGAATCAGAACAGGGAGCGGAGTTAAAGCGAGCATACTCAGATCGTATACCACAAGACTCTTAAACGCTGTTCCTTCACTCTTATCATCGGGGGTTTCAAACTCAAAGGTCTTGTCCGGTTTTAGCGTCAATTCTGGTGCGGTTCTGTCACCGCCGGTAATAATATCATTAATTCGCTTCATTTCAGCGTTCACTTCATCCTGAGCAGCGGCGAGAGCTTCTTCCTGCCGCTTACGGAGATTCGCCAGCAGATGTTCGATCTCCTTGCGCTTTTCCATTTGCTCCATTTCGCCTTGCAGTGCTTCGTTTTCTTCCACCAGTTTTTCTATTTCCCGTGACACACGGGCGTACTGAGTAAGAATGGATTGCGAGAGAGATTTGGCGACTCCTGAACCCTCGATTTGCTTCTCATAGTTTGCAATATCAGCATCTATGTATTCAATTTGCGGCGTCAGCCGTGCAATTTCTTCCTCAATGTCAGCACGAAGAAAACCGTTGATCTTAGCATGGAAAGCTTCGACATCAGTAAAAGCATCAATTTTAGCATCAGGGAAAAAATGGAGCAGCGCCGAAAAGTCTTTTTTTAGCACTCCGTCATTACCAGGCATGTTGTTGCGGACTGCATTAAGCTGGGATATCAAACGACTCTTCCGGCGGCTCAGTTTACCCAACTCACTCTTAATTTCAGCAAGCCGCTCCGCTTGCTGCGGATCAATACCCAAAGCGCGCAGGTTGGCCTCTTCATTTTGCCTGCACAGCCTCTCCCGGCGCTTTTCCAGACTTTCTATTTTATCTTTATTCTCGCCAATATCAGCCGTGATATCCGATATGGAACGTTCCGCTTGTTTGCTTGGCTTGATGCCATAGCTTTCTTCGGCGGTCTTCAGATCCTGGATGGCTTCAAACTTATCCAATAATTTCATAAGGTACTCGACAGCCGTTGCCATTGATTCGCGCTCGCTTTGCAGAGGCTTGTGTTCATTATGGCTTCCATGGCCGTAAATACGGAAGAATCTTTCTACAATTTCATCAAAAGTAATACCCCTCAGAAGTATTCTATACTCGTGGAACAGCCATTTGCGATAGTTCGGCACACTCATTTCCTCAATGACATGGAACTGGCTGTCGCAGCGATTCACCACGGACGGGCGGCTTGTGCTTCGAGAAAAAAAGTAGGAAAAGCCATCAAATTCAAAGATGAAGTTTATCGTGTGGTGATCAAGATGAGTGATCACATCCTTTGCGGATTTTGGGTAGTTATCCCCTCCAAATACAAAATCCAGTATCAGCAGAAAAGTGGACTTGCCAATAGCGTTGCTGCCATCCGAACTGCCAAGGATGACGTTAAGCCCAGGCCGGAAATCCTCCGGCTGAGTTTTAAACTTCTCGCATGTTATCCGCTTTAACATAGTGGAGTACCTCCGTCCCATCAGGTATTTCTATTTGCCCAAGTTTATACAAACAATCAAGAGCATCAAGAAATATGCTTATTTCCGATACCTTTGTCCGTGTCGCTTCGAGCAGTTCATGCGGGGTCATATCCCGCTCCTCTAATTTCTCCAAGATAGGCGCAAAGAGAGCAATGACGCTATCGGAGAAAGAATTAACTTTGCTTGGTATTTTCATTGAACAAATCACACCTTTTCACTAAATATCCAACAATGATCTCACAGGCGTCTCTATGTCTCTGTCCAACTTGTGAAAATAGTTTTTCAACTAAGAGATCTGCTATGTATTCCTGTGGATCGATGATATCTGATTTTTGCTGTATTCCACTTTCGAGCAGCTTATAAGCGGATTTCATTAACTCCCCAAACATATTCGTGTCAAATCCAATTTCCTGTTCAAGACGGGAGCAAGTGTTTTTTACAGTTTTATATAAGCGAGCCATACTCGCATTAATCTTGTCCTTCAGGAAAGGTTCGTGAATCTTACGATCAATCTCAACCAAATCTTTGATATCTGTTGGCTCCAGTCCTTGCGCGTTCTTTGTCTTATGAACTTCTCGCAGAACGGTCTCTATTTCATCCTGAAACTTAATGCCGGATATTCTGTCAAGAAATGCCTGAATATCCGCGCAACGGTGTTTTTTTTCAAGCAACTCTGCTATTTCATCAGATGACATCGCCGGAACAAGAGGAGCACATTCGTTTGTACATAATGCTACCGCATTTTCATAGCTGTCCGCTTCATCTGGTAACTGCTTCAAATAGACAATTTCACAGTTTTTAACCGGAATCTTCCCTCGCTTGGGAATTCCAAGATAACCACCGCAATATAAACACTTACCATTAGCTTCTGACAGCAGAGTAACAAGCAGGGAATCGTCCTGTTTTGATGGCTGAGGTAATTGCTTGATTTTGTCTATCACATACTCTGCGACACCTTCGGCGAATTCTGTATCGGTCTTTCCGTTTCTATAATCATAAGTGCAGATCCGATCTGACACATTATCCTCAAGGAGCGTTATTTCTTCAATCCGAGATGTGAAGGAAAGAACATACTCTTGTGTAACAGACCGAATCGTCTTTTTGCCGCTTCGGTTCGTAGTGTTTGTGACAACATATAAAAAGACTCCGGCCAAAAACGAATGAAAACAGAATTCGGTTTGGGATGCCAATTCTTTTTTTGTTATGCCATTGACCAGTTCGACTTTCGTATCATCGTAAATACCATGTATTTTCTTCCCATCTTTTTCAGGAAAATCATTACCAATCATGTCTTTAAGCGCCAGGATTATCTGCTTGGATAAATTACTGTCCAACAGATTGATGACATTGTTCTTAAAGTAGCTGGCTACTTCTTGTGGAACGGCGTTGCGGGCTGGCCCAGTAATATCTTTTGAGAGGTTTTGTTCACACCGCAGTAATTTTGATGTGGCATCTTCTCTGACACGATCTGCATTTTCCTGCCCTGAAAAGGTAAACTCATAATTGGGGGCAACAGAATGAAGAAGTGCTTCGCACAACTGCTTATTATCAATATTAACTGCCTTGCACGGAACAAGAATCGCTAAATATGAGCCAAAACATAACCTCATGCCGAAACCCTCCATTCAAACTGAACTGTATCCTATTTATTTTCTTCATCAATGTAATCGACGATATCCCCAATATTACACCTGAGAGCCTTACATATGCGCGCCAAAACGTCCATGCTGACCGGCAGTTCTTTGCCTAACTTTGCCATAGTAGTTGTAGTTAAGCCCGTCATAGCCATCAAATCTTTTTTCATCATTTTTCTATCTATCAGTATTTTCCATAGCTTGTTGTAGCTGAACGCCATAATATCTCCTCCAAAGAGCTTTGCCCTCAAATAGCCTATTTGGAATATTTTATCACGTTTTGAGACTGATATCAAGGTTAACTTGATTAACGCTGATATTGGCTTTACATGTTTAGACTTCATGCATGAACTTGGTACAATATTAAAAATTCGCTACTCGCACTCTATCGGAAAGCTATTCCCACACCTCCAAGCTTGTCCCATAAATTAGTATGCTGTTATTGCGTAAGGCGATAACAGCTTTTGCTTTATATGCCTGAACACTCACAAATCAGTCGAGGGGAGGGAAGTATTTCTATGACCGAAGTAAGAAACCTGAATAAAAAACGCATCGGCGATATGAGCAGCGATCAACGTCTGTTTGAAATTCAGATAAAAGATTGCGTTACTCGCATCACCGTAAATACCGATGGCACGTTGAACATAACGCATGATCGTGTAAAACCTGTAGCATAACCGTACCTCAGTAATAAAAATGAAATCCGCCAGAACGCAAGACGGCAGTGCGGAACTTCCTGCAAAGGAGGTTCTCCTGCCGTCTTGTTTCGTTTATGCGGATTCGATGGCTCCGGCGGATTTCAAAAATTTGAAATTCAAAGGAGCAGATTTTATGAAAAGCATCAAAAGAGACACTCAGCATCAGAGGGAGATCAAGAAAAAATACCAAATCAAGGTGCAGGGTCAGCTTGTGCCGGTCAGCGAAGAAGTCTATGTTACCTATCACCGCATGAAGCGCCGTGAAACCTATCTGGAGGAAAGGGATATGGCACACGGCGTCTTTTATTACAGTGCCATGGATACGGTGGAAACAACAGGTGAGGATGGGATTCCAGACCTTGCTTCTCCCCGTGTGGAGGATGTGGTCGTGGACAAGCTCATAGCGGAAAAGCTCCACCGATGCCTCGCACAGCTTTCTAAGGAGGAACAGGCTTTAATCTTTGCCCTGTACTTTCAAGGAAAATCTCAGTCGGAATTGGAGCGGGAAACCGGTATCAAGCAACAAACTATCAGCTACCGTGAACGACAGATTCGGCTGAAGCTCAAAAAAATGATAGAAAAGTAAAAATATTTTTTGTAGACCCCCTCACGAAATCGGCTTAGTAGTGAGGGGGTTTTTCTATTCACCCTCATTGCTCTTTGAAAATTTCATATCCGACGACCTGAATACGTTAGCTGACGGACCCCAAAAGGGAAAGCGACCCCGGAGGATGCGCCAAGACCACCTGTAGGACGGCGATGAGAACATGAAAGCAACCATATTATTTTTATTCTGTTCATGGTTTCTCATTTTCCACCCTATCAAAGACGGCCAAATAAGGTGCAAAGCGGTACCCATCCGTCCGAAAAGCAGGCTGTGGCAGCCTGTTTTGCAATGACCCCGTCAGCCCATATTGATACTTCTGTCCAGTCACAGCCCCCACAAGACCTGGGGACCACGCAATGAGGGCAGCCAGCGGAGATCCCGGTGGAGGTGAGATTCCTATGATGCGGTGAAGCCAGCCGCAGTTCAGGCCGTCGCCTTTTGAGCTCTTATAAACCAGAGCTCTGTGTGCTTGGGGAGTAGTGTCAAATTAAGCACAGAAGAAAAATCTTAATGTCAGAAGCCATGAGAACCTCACGCCATTAGGGATCGGCGGTCCCATATTGCGAAGCAACAAGGTTCTCTCAGCCGTCAAAATCTTTGATTTTGTAAACGGCGTGAGGTTCTTATTTTTGTGCCATTAAGAATACCGGCATAGGAAAAGAGGTGTGTATTTGAAACAGTTCCATAATACCATTTTACGAGGCGACATCTACTATGCAGATTTAAATCCAACGGTCGGCTCGGAACAAGGCGGTGTAAGGCCCCTTATCATTCTGCAAAATAACGTTGGAAACCGTTACAGTCCCACCGTGATTGCCGCCGCCATTACAGCGAAGCCGAAAAAGCCGCTCCCCACCCATGCAAGCATCGGTCATGCCTGCGGCCGCCTGAAGGAATCCTTTGTGCTTTTGGAGCAGATACGCACCATAGACCGCAGCAGGCTTCGGGAATATGTCGGAAGGCTGGATGAACAGGAAATGAAAAAAATTGACGAGGCGCTGGCAATCAGCGTCGGACTGGCTCCGACGCCTATTTTATCAGGGAGGGAAACACCATGACAAACGCACAGGTATCCGGTAATCTGATGTACGCTGCCGCCCTGCAGCAGCTCACACGTCTTGCGGCCGCCAAGAACATGACAGATCAGGAAATTGAAAGGATTAAAAAAGACTTGGAACGCAGGCTGCGACCCACCATCATCGCACTATGCTGAGTCGCGGAATTGTTTTCTGAATATTATCAACGATTCGGTAGCTATATGCCGGGAGGTGTGGTAGTGTATGTCGTTGAAAGGAGGGAAAAAAGATGTATCAACCCAATTCAACATCGGCGGAAGCGCCTAAAATCACATTGATACAGGCGCGAAAGCCGGAAACGGCAAAGCTCCGTGTGGCGGCATATGCCCGTGTGAGCAGTGATTCGGAGGATCAGCAGAACTCCTACATCGCACAGGTGGATTATTACACCCGGCATATCGCCGCACAGGAGAGCTGGGAACTGGCGGACATTTATGCCGACGAGGGCATCTCCGGCCTTGTGGCAAGCAAGCGGGATGAATTCAACCGGATGATTCAGGATTGCCGGGACGGAAAGATCGACCGCGTCCTCGTCAAATCCATATCCCGTTTCGCGAGAAACACCAAGGAATATATCCAGTATGTGCGGGAGCTTTTACGGCTGGGCATCTCCATCCACTTTGAAAAGGAGAACATCGACACCGGAAAAATGACGTCTGAGCAGATTGCCACCATCTACGGCGCTTTTTCACAGATGGAGTCACAGAACCACTCAAACAATATGCGCATCAGCGTCCGCATCCGTATGGAAAAGGGCGATTACCTATCGCCGTCCGAGCCTTACGGCTACAGGCTGGAGGGGCGCACCCTAATGATTATTCCCGAACAGGCCGAGGTGGTGCGCCGCATTTATGCCGCTTATCTCAGCGGTCAGGGAAAGGATGACATCGCAGACGAGCTGAACAAAGCAGGCGTCCCCCGCACCAAAGGGCGAACCGTCTGGCACCCAAGTACGGTGGCGTACATCCTCACCAACATCGCCTACACCGGAGATATGATCTGGCAAAAGAGCTTTGCCACCAACGAAATCCCGTTCCGGCAGGTGCGCAACAAGGGTGAGAAACCGAAATACTTTGTAGAGAACTGCCATGAGGCGATTATTTCCAAGGAGGACTTTCAGCGGGTGCAGGCACTGATGGATAGCCGACGGAGGCAGACAAACGGAACGGTTTCCTCCGCACTGCTGGCAAAGAAAATCCGCTGTGAAGGCTGCGGTACTCTGTTCCGCAGAAAAATCGTCAATGAAAAGGTCTACTGGACTTGCCGGAGGCATGACCGTGATAAAGACCTTTGCCCCACCTCACAGATACCGGAGGAACAGATTGTCACGGCAATCCTCCGCATGTACCACAAGCTGAAACGGCATCGTGCGCAAATCCTGTCCCCGGTCTTAACCCAGCTGACCGAGCTTCGGGAAAAGGAGCTTCGCTCCAACCGCAGAATCAATGATATCGACAAAGAAATCGCCCAGCTCACCGAGCAGAATCTCGTTCTTGTTCGACTCAAGTCGAAAGGATACGTAGATTCTGCTCTTTATTTATCCCAAACCGGCGAAATTGACTTTAAGCTTCGGGAGCTGCGCCGTCAACGCCGCCGTATTATGGAGGCCAACGGCGAGGACAGTCAGATCAAAGCGACCCAAGCCATGCTGGATTATCTGGAGGACAGTCCCGAATATTTAGAGGCACTCACGGAGGAAGTGTTTGAAACGCTGGTGGAGAGCGTCTTCATCTCTTCGGAAACCGAGATGAATCTCAATCTCTACAACGGTCTGATGCTGAAAGAAACCATGGAAAGGACGGTGCGGTAATATGGCATGGCAGAGAAAAATCCCCTTCGGGTACACCATGAAAAAGGGAGAGATACAATGCAGCCCCACAGAATCGGCGGCGGTCAAAGAAATTTTCAGACTTTATGCGGACGGCATGGCCTACAGCAAAATTGCCGCTGAAATGATGCGCCGGGGGCTTCGTTACCACAGCCACACGGCTGAATGGAACAAGCACATGGTTAAGCGCATCCTCGAAAACGAACGCTATCTTGGGGAAAAGGAATATCCCCCCATCCTTGAGCCGGAAGACTTTTTGCGTGCCCAGCTTGTCCGGGGAGAAAAGAATACCTATACACCCTGCCCGGATTACATCAGACCCATCCGTGAAAAGGCGGTCTGCGGCGTGTGCGGCGGCAGGATGCTCCGCGATACCAGAGCTGGGGGAAAGCCCCGCTGGTACTGCGAAAAGGAGGGCTGTACCAACCGCCGTTACATAGAGGACGAGGACATCCGCACAGCCCTATCCGAAAGGCTGAATGTGCTGGCGCAGAACCCGAACCTCTTAGACTGGCTCCTGCCGCAGAATACAAATGAATCGACGCTGGAGGCGGTACGCATCCGAAACGAGGTCATCCGGGAACTGAACAAAGCCGAGCCGGGTGCGGAATATACCAAAATGCTGATACTGGCCTGTGCCGCCGAGCAATACAGCGGACTGCCTGATTCTATGCCTTATGATCAGATGCAGAGACTGAAGGAAAAAATCCTCACACAATCTATCAATGAGGAACTTCTCAGAGAGCTTTTCACAACCGCAGTGCAGGAAATCCAATTTACCGCCCACGGCGGTCTCCGCTTGCGGCTCATCAACGGAAAATCCCTTGAAGCAGATGGAAAGGAGGATGCAAAGTGCCCGAAAGCGCAGTGAGAAAAGTCACGGTGATTCCCGCAGATCCCAAGCACAACCAGAAAGATATCCGCAAACAGCGCCTGCGGGTAGCGCCCTACTGCCGCGTTTCCACCAACTCCGAGGAACAGCTTGACAGCTATCAGGCACAGATTGAATATTACACCGAAAAAATCGCCGCCCAGCAAGAGTGGACCATGGTGGATATGTTCGCGGACGAGGGCAAAACCGCAACCTCTACCAAAAAGCGCAAGGATTTCCTGCGGATGATCAAAGCCTGCGAAAAGGGCAAGGTGGATCTGATTATCACCAAATCGGTGTCCCGGTTCTGCCGGAATACACTGGACGGTCTGGATTATGTCCGCAGGCTTAAGCGGATGGGCGTGGGTGTTTTCTTTGAAAAGGAAAATGTCAACACCCTCTACATGGACAATGAGATGATCCTAACCTTTATGATGAGCCAGGCACAGGCCGAGAGCGAATCCATGAGCGGCAACATCCGCTGGGGACACCGCAAGAATTTCAAGGATGGCAAGGTTTACTTCCACTATGCCGGATTTTTAGGCTATCGCAGAGGCGAGAACGATCTGCCTGAAATCGACCCGGAGGAAGCGGAAATCGTCCGCAGGATTTTTTCACGGTATCTGATTGGGCACAGCGTAGCCAAAATCATCGCAGACCTTGAGGCGGACGGCATCAAAACGGCGCGGGGGCATAAAAAGTGGAATGACGGCGTGATACGGGGGATGCTTCGAAACGAAAAATACATGGGGGACGCTCTGCTCCAGAAAACCTACATCGCAGACCTTTTCACCCGCCAGACCAAGAAAAACACCGGTGAGCTCCCCCAATACTACGTGGAGAACAGTCATCCCGCCATCATCGACCGGCTGACCTTTCAGCGGGTGCAGGAGGAAATGGCACGGCGATCCAGCCTGAAAAAAGTCAGTACAGCCGCCAAAACCGAGCTTGCCAAATACAGCGGCAAATATGTGCTGACCGAGCTGTTATCCTGCGGGAACTGCGGCAGCCCTTACCGCAGGGTGACATGGACCAGACCGGAGGGTAAAAAAATTGTCTGGCGGTGTATCAACCGTCTGGAGAACGGCAAAAAGTTCTGCAAGGATGCCCCTACGCTGGAGGAAAGCCGGATTCACACTGCGGTGGTCAGTGCCATGAACGAAATGTTCAGCCAAAAGACCTTGAAAGCGATTCTGCAGGACAGCATCCGAACAGCCCTTTTGCCGGAGAACGGCGAAACCAGCCTCGCAGCCATCGACAGCAGGCTGTCCCAACTGCGGGAACAGCAGTACAGGCTTCTCCAGCTTGCTGCCGCCGTGGGAGCGGATTCCACCCAATACGATGAGGAACTGAAAAAGGTCAGTATGGAATTCTCCGCACTGGTGGCCAAACGGAGCGAGCTGGAGAAAAATCGGCAGGATACCGAACAGGCGGATGAACGGGCGGAGCAGCTGGCCGCCGAGTTGGAAGCAGTGGACACCGGCATCGCCACCTTTGACGAGGTCACGGTGCGGCAGTTGATCAGTGCCATCACGGTACTCAGCGAAGAAAAACTGCTCATCCGTTTCAAGGACGGAACGGAGATTGAGCAGATTATATAAGGGCAACGGCAATCAGGTGCGGGGAAATATCCCGCGCCTGATTTTCTATATTGCATGGAACTGGCAGAAAATTTGAATCAGGAGGAATGAAAATGTTTTTTGATTACCAAAAAGCACAGCGGATGAAGGAGCGGTATCCCAGCGGAACCCGTATCCGCCTGAACAGCATGGAGGACCCATACGCCCCCATTGCGCCGGGTACGGAAGGGACGGTAAATTTTGTGGATGACATCGGCACGCTTCACTGCACCTTTGACAATGGACGCACCCTCGGTGTCGTTCCCGGCGAGGACGGCTTCTCAGTGCTTTCACGTCCGGCACCGTCTGAGCCGGAGGAAAGCCCCACTCAGCAGTTCGGCATGAGGATGGAATGAAAGGAGGCCATACCGTGAAACGGATTACGACAGATGAGCTTCGCACCATGACAGACCGTGAAGGATTGATTCTTCAAGGCTGCGGCGGGGAGCTTTCAGAATGGGTAAATGGTATTAACGAGCTGCTGACACAGGAAGGTATCCTGCAAAACGGCGATACCTTCAAGGAGGTTTTCGCTTTTGAGCATGACGGCTGCACCAATCTGCTGTTTTCCATGGAAAATGTGGATTTGCATATGGGAAAGCTCGCCATATGGCGTTTGCAGTCACACAGTGCCTTCGGCGGCACTTGGCTGAGTGATTATCTTCCCAACCGGCTGGGCGTTCATATGGATGAAGCAACTGCACAACAAGACGGCGGCCTTGAAATGAAACAAAGCTACTAACAATTCCAAGCATTTCACCGGTGGAGCTTGCTCTGCCGGGTACATAAAAAAACAGGCTCCCACGGAGCCGGAAAGGAGAAGTCTATGAAAGCATTGAAAAAGAACAGCGCCCTGTATCTGGAACAGGTTGCCTCTGCGGTAGCTGAATGCTATGAAAAAGACGAGAAGCCCTGCAATCGGGCACTGCTGGAGCTTTATACACGGATCGGTCAATGTATCTGCCGTCAGGGAGAAAAAGCATTTATCCCACATTTGGCTGAAATGCTCGCCAACCGGTTTCCATCGCTGAAAGGCTTCTCTCTTCGTAATCTCCGCAGGATGCGTGATTTTTACCGCACTTATGAAAACAACCCGGTTCTTATGGAAAGGGCACAGTCCCTTGGCTGGACACAAAATGCCGTGATACTGGAGTGTTGTGAAACCGATGAGCAGCGTTCATTTTATATTGACCTTGCGGCGGAACGGAACCTTTCCAAGCTGGCGCTCATGAAAGCCATTCAGGAGGGTGCCTTTGCCGATGCCCTCTATACAGAAAACTGCTCTGAAGGAATGGAACCCAGCTTCGCCCCTGTAAACGATAGCTGTCCCGATGAAGCAGTAGACACCACCGCAATCGCTGAAACGGCGTGTGGGCCGTTTGCGACAGCGTGTGAGCCTCCCCGCCAAGGGAATGCTCTGCTCCAAAGCAATGACAGCGGCTACAGTGAAATCATCGCAACGATTCCGACCGGCAGAAGAATGAAAAATATGCGAAAACATTCTTTTTTATGCTGGCGGGATTATCCGTTTCTTGAACGTTCTGTTTCGTCGAAAACATTGGCGCAGAAACAAATCATCTATTTGAAGCCACCGCCCGATATGGTTCAACCGAAGAAGTTCCCGCCGCCTTTCAGCAGAAAGCAGGACAGGAATTATCAATGGCAAGTACACCAAGCGCAAACAGTCGCATAAATATTTGAACACGA
>JAHDPO010000065.1 GCA_018434325.1 Clostridia bacterium
TAGTCTGGGCAAAAAGACGCCTGCTTTTTCTGCCATCTACTCCTTTTCCCGCTGAACTTCCCTCAAGTGGCGGGATCTTTTCCTCCCACCCTTGTTTGCTGCCCATTTTATTTTTTCTCCTACAACAACTTGACACCGACGTAACTCTTCCCTGCATTGACAAGCCTTGATTTTTTTGCAAAGATATAAGAAACTGCGGTTCGGAAAAACCGGCAAAACCGGAGCAGGCGGAACGGCGGAACAGGCAAGGAGGGGAAGGCGTGGTTACCATAAAAGTAGCGTCGGAAATGACGGGGCTCACCGTAAAAAGCATACGGTTTTATGAAGATCAGGGCCTGGTTAAACCTTCTTGCCGTTCCGCCGGCGGTTATCGGCTCTATTCTGAGGAGGATGTCCTGCGTTTACAGCAAATCCGCCTTTACCGGGATTTAAAGTTCTCCTTGAAAGAGATCGGACTTTTGCTGAATCCCCAAGAGCATGACAAACAAAAGCTGATGCTGGCTCAGCTGGAGCGGGTCAAGCTTAAGCGGCGGGAATATGAGCGAGTAGTGCGGATTTTGGAAACCAGCACCGCCGGCCGGCGAAACGGTGCGGAAGAAAAGAGCGTGCAGCAGCCTGCCGCCAAGGCGGCTATTATCGGCATCGATTTGCAAAACGATTTTCTGGAAGGCGGGGCCCTTCCCTGCAAACGGATTTTGACGCTGATCGATCCGCTGTCCCGCTTATTTAATGAAGCCCGCCGCCGGGGCCTGCCAGTAATCTATGTTTGTGATTGTCACCGGCAAGGTATTGATGAGGAATTAAAAATTTGGGAAGATCATTGCCTGGAAGGCACCTGGGGTGCTGAGGTCATTAGGGAGCTGGCCCCCCATCCCCAGGATTATGTGGTTAAAAAGGGCTATTTCAACGGTTTTATCCAGACGGATCTTCAGGAGGTTTTGGACCAGCTGGCAGCGGAGACGTTAATCTTTGTAGGCTGGCGTACCCATGTTTGCATCACGCAGACAGCGATTGAGGCTTTTCACCGGGGTTACCGGGTAATCATCGCCTTAGATGGCGTTAATTCCACCACTAAGGAGGAGCATGAATTCGGCTTGCGTAATCTGGAAGTAAATTACGGCTTTGAAATGTACGGCTGCAATGAGATTTTAGATGCAGCCACAGACACCGCGGAGATTTCTTCATAGAGTGATTAAGAAAACGAAAAGAGCTGAATGCCTGGCAAGGGGTATTCAGCTCTTAGCAATAATAAATGACATTTTCCGGCCTTTTCTGCCGTCAAAAAAGCTTGACAAACTATTTTTAATGTGATAATAATATAAGATGCGACTCCTGGGAACGAAAGGAAATATCTGGCTTTATTATAGATGCTTTCACCTCGGAGATGGTCCGTGAGAAATTTACAGGTTGGTGAATTTTTCCATTTTGAAGAGGCAAGACTAACCTTAATAGAAGATTCATAAGCAAGGGAAACCACCTTGCTATTATGTGTTCTCATTAAAAGCGGCTAAAATTGGGCTGCATATAGTGACTAATGCGAAGTTAAAGAAATTGTTGAGGGGTGAAAAATTGATGGGGCAGTCTCTGGCAACGAAGCAGCGTGAACGTAAAACTTTCGCCCGAATCAAAGAAGTCCTGGAAATGCCGAATCTCATCGAGGTTCAGCAGGATTCCTACAACTGGTTTTTAGAAGTAGGCATCCGGGAAATGTTCCAGGATATTTCGCCGATCCAGGATTTCACGGGAAATCTGGTATTGGAGTTCATCGATTACAGTTTAGGGGAGCCAAAATGGCAGGTGGAGGAGTGTAAGGAGCGGGATGCTACTTATGCTGCTGCCTTGCGGGTCAAGGTCCGGCTTATCAACAAAGAAACTGGCGAGGTGAAAGAGCAGGAGGTCTTCATGGGGGATTTCCCTTTGATGACCGAGAAGGGCACATTTATTATCAATGGCGCCGAGAGGGTTATCGTCAGCCAGCTGGTGCGTTCTCCCGGCGTATATTATGATGAAACTATGGACCCCAGCGGCAAAAAACTTTTTACCGCCACGGTGATCCCCAACCGGGGCGCCTGGCTGGAATTGGAGACGGATATCAACGACGCCATCCATGTCCGGGTGGACAGAACCCGGCGTCTGCCTGTTACCGTATTGCTGCGGGCTTTGGGCTATAGCAGCAACGGCCAGATCAACAACCTGTTTTCCGATGATGAACGGATCCTGCTGACCCTGGAAAGGGATCATACCGAGGGTGAAGACGACGCCCTCATTGAGATCTATAAGCGTCTCCGCCCCGGCGAGCCGCCTACGGTGGACAGCGCCCGTTCATTGCTGAACACATTGTTTTTTGATCCCAAGCGTTACGATTTGGCTCATGTGGGCCGCTATAAATTAAATCAAAAGCTGAAGCTGGAGATTTCCGATAAAATCCGCTGCCTGACCAAGGATGATATTGTGGAGTCTATCCGTTATCTTCTCGGCTTAATGAACGGCGAAGGCCGCACCGACGACATCGACCATCTGGGCAACCGCCGCCTGCGTTCCGTAGGCGAGCTGCTGCAGAATCAATTCCGTATCGGCTTGTCCCGTATGGAGCGGGTGGTCAGGGAGCGCATGACCATTCAGGACGTGGAGGTTATTACACCTCAGGCCCTGATCAATATCCGTCCCGTAGTAGCAGCCATCAAGGAGTTTTTCGGATCCAGCCAGCTGTCTCAGTTTATGGATCAGACCAATCCCTTGTCGGAGCTGACTCATAAACGCCGTCTTTCGGCTTTGGGGCCCGGCGGTTTGTCCAGAGAGCGGGCCGGCTTCGAAGTGCGAGACGTTCACCATTCCCACTACGGCCGTATGTGTCCCATTGAAACCCCTGAAGGCCCCAACATCGGCCTTATTGGTTCCTTGAGCACTTACGCCCGGGTCAATGAATACGGCTTTATCGAGACACCTTACCGCCTGGTGGATAGGGAAACCCACCGGGTTACGGAGACCATTGAGTATCTGGATGCGGCGGAAGAAGACGAATACGTTATTGCTCAGGCCAATATGGAGCTGGACGACGACGGCTACTTCATGTCTAACCGGATTCAGGCCCGCTATGGCAGCGAAATCATGGTGGTAACTCCGGACAAAGTCGAGTATATGGACGTCTCGCCGAAACAGCTGGTCTCCATTGCTACGGCCATGATCCCCTTCCTGGAACACGACGACGCCAACCGGGCCTTGATGGGCGCCAACATGCAGCGTCAGGCCGTGCCCTTGCTGCGGACGGAGGCCCCTTTTGTAGGCACCGGCGAGGAGCATAAGGCAGCCAAGGATTCCGGCGTTGCCATCATCGCCAAAGAAGACGGCGTGATCGAGCGGGTTACCGCCGACGATATCGTAGTTAAAAATAAGCTGGGAGGAAAAGACCGCTATAAGCTGATTAAGTTCTCCCGTTCCAACCAAGGCACCTGCATCAACCAGAAGCCTATCGTCAAGAAAGGCCAGACCGTCAGCGCCGGTGAGATCATCGCCGACGGCCCTTCCACGGATCACGGCGAATTGGCCCTGGGCCGCAATATCCTGGTAGCCATGATGACCTGGGAAGGCTACAACTACGAAGACGCCATGCTGATCAGTCAGAAGCTGGTGAAGGAAGATTACTTTACTTCCATCCATATTGAAGAGTATGAATGTGATTCCCGGGATACCAAGCTGGGCGCCGAGGAGATCACCAGGGATATTCCCAACGTCTCCGATGACGTACTGAAGGACCTGGATGAAAGAGGCATCATCCGCATCGGCGCGGAAGTTCGCCCCGGCGATATTCTGGTGGGCAAAGTAACGCCGAAAGGCGAGACGGAGCTGACGGCGGAAGAGCGGCTTTTGCGGGCCATCTTTGGCGAAAAAGCCAGAGAAGTCAGGGATACCTCATTGCGGGTACCCCACGGCGAAGCCGGCAAAATCGTGGACGTCAAGGTGTTTACCAGGGAAAACGGCGACGAGCTGTCCCCCGGCGTCAATCAGGTTGTCCGGGTTTACATTGCTCAGAAGCGTAAAATTTCTCAGGGCGACAAAATGGCCGGACGCCACGGCAACAAGGGTGTTATCTCCCGGATTCTGCCGGAAGAGGATATGCCTTTTCTGCCCGACGGTACTCCCGTAGAGATTGTGCTCAATCCCTTAGGCGTGCCTTCCCGTATGAATATCGGCCAGACCTTGGAAACCCATTTGGGCTGGGCGGCTCAGGCTTTGGGCTACTCCTTTGCCACACCGGTCTTTGACGGCGCCACGGAGCAGGATATTCTGGATCAGCTGGATAAGGCCGGCCGGCCCAGAAACGGCAAGACCGTCTTGTTTGACGGACGTACCGGCGAGCCCTTCGATAACGAAATCACCGTGGGCATCATGTACATCCTGAAGCTGGCCCACTTGGTCGATGACAAGATCCATGCCCGTTCCACCGGCCCTTACTCCCTGGTGACCCAGCAGCCTTTGGGTGGTAAAGCCCAGTTCGGCGGCCAGCGTTTCGGTGAGATGGAGGTTTGGGCCTTGGAGGCTTACGGCGCCGCTTATACCCTTCAGGAGATTCTGACGGTAAAATCCGATGACGTGGTGGGCCGGGTTAAGACCTACGAAGCTATCGTCAAAGGAGAAAACGTACCGGAGCCCGGCGTTCCCGAATCCTTTAAGGTATTGATCAAAGAATTGCAGAGCCTTTGCCTGGATGTGAAAGTGCTCTCCGAATATAACGAAGAAATCGAAATCAAAGAGCTGGACGACGACGTCAGCGAATCGGCCCGGGAATTTGGCCTGGATCAAACCATGCCAGAGGGCGGCTTGCCTCCCGCAGAGCTCCCGGATGACGGGGAATTGGCCGATGCACCCGATGAGGAAGAGGATTTCTTCCCCGAAGACATCGAAACCTTCGATGAAGAGGTGCCTTTGCTTGAAGATGTGGATGACAACGAAGCGTTTTAGGAAGGAGCGGGATTCTTTTGTTAGATGTTAACAATTTTGACAGGATGCGCATCGGTCTTGCCTCCCCCCATCAGATACTGGATTGGTCCAGCGGGGAAGTCAAAAAGCCGGAAACCATCAATTACCGCACCCTGAAACCTGAACGGGACGGCCTGTTTTGCGAGCGGATCTTTGGACCGACGAAGGATTGGGAGTGCCATTGCGGCAAGTATAAAAGAGTTCGCTATAAAGGCATCATTTGCGACCGCTGCGGCGTGGAAGTGACAAAAGCCAAAGTCCGCCGGGAGCGCCTGGGTCATATCGAGCTGGCCGCCCCCTGTTCCCACATTTGGTACTTTAAGGGTATTCCCAGCCGTATGGGCTTGATTCTCGATATTTCTCCCCGGTTATTGGAAAAAGTCCTGTACTTTGTATCTTATATTGTCACCGATCCCGGCGACACGCCGCTGATGAAAAAGCAGCTGCTGACGGAAGCCGAGTTCCGGGATTATAAAGACCGCTTCGGCAACCGTTTTGACGCCGGCATGGGAGCGGAGTCCATCAAGATATTGCTGGAAGAGATGGATCTGGATGAAATGGCTCAGGAGCTGCGGCAGGAGCTGCGGGATACCTCCGGCCAGAGAAAAATCCGGGCCATCCGCCGCCTGGAAGTGGTGGAAGCCTTCAAAAACTCCGGCAACCGGCCGGAGTGGATGATCATGGATGTGGTGCCGGTAATTCCGCCGGAGCTGCGGCCCATGGTTCAGCTGGATGGCGGCCGTTTTGCCACCTCCGACTTAAACGATCTCTACCGCCGGGTGATCAACCGCAACAACCGCCTGAAAAGGCTTTTAGATCTGGGAGCCCCCGATATCATCGTCCGCAACGAAAAGCGGATGCTGCAAGAAGCGGTGGACGCCCTCATCGACAACGGCCGCCGGGGCCGCCCCGTCACCGGCAGCGGCAACCGTCCCTTGAAATCCTTAAGCGACATGCTGAAGGGTAAACAGGGCCGCTTCCGTCAAAACCTGCTGGGCAAGCGCGTCGACTATTCCGGCCGTTCCGTTATCGTGGTAGGACCGGAGTTGAAAATGCATCAGTGCGGCCTGCCCCGGGAAATGGCTTTGGAGCTCTTTAAGCCCTTCGTCATGAAAAAGCTGGTCAACGAAGGCCACGCCCACAACATCAAGAGCGCCAAGCGGATGGTGGAGCGTGTAAAGGATGAGGTTTGGGAAGTGCTGGAAGAGGTTATTCAGGACCATCCCGTCCTCTTAAACCGGGCCCCAACCCTGCACCGTTTGGGCATTCAGGCCTTTGAGCCCGTACTGGTAGAAGGCAGAGCCCTGCAGCTTCATCCACTGGTCTGCACCGCTTACAACGCCGACTTCGACGGCGACCAGATGGCCGTTCACGTGCCTTTGTCTGCCGAAGCCCAGGCTGAAGCCAGACTGTTGATGCTGGCTGCCAACAATATTTTGAACCCCAAGGACGGCAAGCCCGTCTGTACCCCCACTCAGGATATGGTGCTGGGCTCTTACTACCTTACCGGTGAGCGGCTCAACCCGGAGCGGGGAGACCGGATGCCGATTTACAAGGACAAAGACGAAGCCATTTATGCTTACGAGCAGGACGCCGTCACCCTCCAGGAGCCGGTGAAGGTTCGTGTGGACGGCAAGCTGCTGCAGACCACGGTGGGCCGGCTGATTTTCAACCAGGTTATTCCCGATGAATTGGGCTTCTATAACCATATCGTCGGCAAAAAAGAACTGGGCAAAATCGTGGCCAAATGCTTCCAGGTTCTGGGCAATGCCCGGACGGCGGAGATGCTGGACGGCATCAAGAAGCAGGGTTTTGATTATTCGACTAAAGCCGGTATCACCATCAGCGTTGCCGACATCATGGTGCCGGAGAAGAAAACCAGCATTTTGAAGGCCGCCGAGGAAAAAGTTGAGCAGACCCAGAACCAGTACCGCCGGGGCTTGATTACGGAAGATGAGCGCTACAAGCTGGTCATTGAGATCTGGAACCAATCCACTGAAGAGATCAAGGATGCGTTGCTGACTTCCATGGATCACTTCAATCCCGTATACATGATGGCTAACTCCGGCGCCCGCGGCAATATCTCACAGATTAGGCAGTTGTCCGGTATCCGGGGACTGATGGCTGATCCTACCGGTAAGACCATCGAGGTGCCCATCAAGTCCAATTTCCGGGAAGGCTTGACGGTGCTGGAATACTTTACCTCCACCCACGGCGCCAGAAAGGGCTTGGCCGATACGGCTTTGCGTACCGCTGACTCCGGTTATCTGACCCGCCGTCTGGTGGACGTGGCCCAGGACGTCATTGTTCGTGAAGATGACTGCGGCACCAACGTAGGTATTTGGGTAGACGAGGTCAAGGATGGCAACGAATCCATTGAGCCTTTGGTGGAGCGCCTGATCGGCCGCTTTGCCATGGAAAACATCGTCCATCCCGCAACCGGCGAGGTTATCGTGGAGGCCAATCGGGAAATTATGGAAGAGCAGGCGGAAGAAATTGTGGCCGCCGGCATTCAACAGGTATATATCCGTTCCGTATTGACCTGCCATTCCCGTTACGGCGTCTGCCGCCGCTGCTACGGCCGCAACCTGGCTACGGGCCAGCGGGTGGAAATCGGCGAAGCTGTGGGTATTATTGCTGCTCAGTCCATCGGTGAGCCCGGTACTCAGCTGACCATGCGTACTTTCCATACCGGCGGCGTGGCCGGTGACGATATTACTCAGGGTCTGCCCCGTGTGGAGGAGCTTTTTGAAGCCCGCAAACCCAGAGGCCAGGCCATCATCACGGAGATCGAAGGCACCGTCCATGTTTCCGAGGTCAGAGGCCGCCGTGAGGTAGAGGTGATTGCCGACGAGGGTGAAAAAGAGATTTACGCCATTCCCTACACTTCCAGGCTGAAAGTCAGCGAGGGCCAAAAAGTGGATGCCGGCCAGGAGCTGACGGAAGGCTCCATCAACCCCCACGATCTGCTGAAGATCAAGGGCATGAAGGGCGTTCAGCTCTACCTGCTGCGGGAAGTTCAGAAGGTGTACCGCTTCCAGGGCGTTGATATCAATGATAAGCATATCGAGGTGATGATCCGCCAGATGCTGCGCAAGGTCAAGGTGGAGGAAGCCGGCGATACGGAGCTTTTGCCCGGCGGCCTCATCGATATCTTTGAATTTGAGGAAGAAAACAATAGAGTCCGGGAGTGGGGCGGCGAGGAAGCTGTCGCCAAACCGGTGCTCCTGGGCATCACCAAGGCCTCTCTGGCCACCGATTCCTTCTTGTCCGCCGCTTCTTTCCAGGAAACCACCAGGGTGCTGACGGAAGCTGCGATCAAGGGCAAAATGGATCCCCTGCTGGGCCTTAAGGAAAACGTCATCATCGGCAAGCTAATCCCCGCCGGCACCGGCATGTCCCGTTACCGTGACATCCAGATCCATGCCCCGGGCCAGAGCTACGCTACTTACGACCTCAGCGACCTGGCCGCAGGAGATGACAACGACAGAAGCCAAAGCTTTGACGACGATATGGCCTCCGATGAAGATGATTTCGACGTCTTGGATGAGCAGATGGATGAACTGGCAGAGATGCCGGAAGAGATTGAGCTGCTGGACGACGACAGGGAATAATTATTGACAGCAGCCCAAAGGCTGCGCAAAAATTATTGACGCAGCCTTATGAAAGTGATACAATCCTTTGGTGATTGCCATCAAAGGGTTAATCAACAAGCCTATACATGATTCTTATTTTTTTGGAAGGAGGAAAACAGTATGCCTACTATTAACCAGCTGGTGAAACAGGGCAGAGAAGCTATTGTTAAAAAACCAAAAGCACCGGCTTTGAAAAGCTGCCCGCAGAAGCGGGGTGTCTGCACCCGTGTTTACACCACAACGCCTAAGAAGCCAAACTCTGCTTTACGCAAAGTAGCCCGTGTACGCTTGTCTCACGGCACCGAGGTGACTTCTTACATACCGGGTATCGGCCACAATCTCCAGGAGCACTCCGTGGTATTAGTGCGGGGTGGCAGGGTGCGTGATCTTCCCGGCGTGCGTTACCACATCATTCGGGGCGCTTTGGATACCGCCGGCGTAGCCAAGCGGAATCAGAGCCGTTCCAAATACGGCGCTAAACGGCCGAAAGCCGGTACCGCCAAGAGCACTGCCAAGAAGTAATCACAGGCAAATCTCCACGGAATTGTCTCAGCTTTTTGTTTGGAAGTTCAGCCCTTGCAGGCGGCAGCAATCTGCTTAGGCAGGCCAAGCCGCTATGGATTGTCTTCTGACAAGCGACCGTCAGCGGTCGCAAAGGCGCGGAGGGTACCGCATAGTGGGGTGTGCAACAGTAAATCCCTACAGTATTAGCATTATCTCGCAAGACAAACGCAGGAAAAAGACAAGTTTGTTTGCGGTGGTGCTGAGAAGTTGAATCGTTAAGGAGGAAATCTTATGTCCAGAAAAGGCGCGGCTCCCAAACGGGAAGTTTTGCCAGATCCGATTTACCAGTCCACACTGGTAACCAAACTGATTAATAAAATCATGTATGATGGCAAAAGAGGAGCCGCAGAAAAGGCTTTATACAATGCATTAAATACCGTAGAAACCAAAACCGGCAAAAACGGTTTGGAAGTATTGGAAAATGCTCTGAAAAACATCATGCCTACTTTGGAAGTCAAGGCTCGCCGGGTGGGCGGCGCCAATTATCAGGTGCCTATCGAAGTAAGAGCCGATCGCAGGGAAACTCTGGGTATCCGTTGGTTAGTGACCTTTGCGCGCAAACGGGGAGAAAAAGAAATGGAAAGCCGTCTCGCGGGAGAGATCATGGATGCGGCCAACAATACCGGTGGTGCCGTAAAGAAGAAAGAGGATACCCATAAGATGGCCGAGGCTAACAGAGCGTTTGCCCATTATCGTTGGTAATTGAAAGGGGTATTATCTTGGTACGGGAAATTCCACTGGAAAAGACCAGAAATATAGGCATCATGGCCCATATCGACGCCGGCAAAACCACGACTACCGAAAGGATTTTGTATTATTCCGGACGGACTCACCGCTTAGGTGAGGTGCATGACGGCGCCGCAACGATGGACTGGATGGTGCAAGAGCAAGAAAGAGGTATCACCATTACCTCAGCCGCCACCACATGTCAGTGGCGGGGTCACCGGGTTAATATCATAGACACGCCGGGACACGTTGATTTCACCGTAGAAGTCGAGCGTTCTCTGCGGGTGCTGGACGGAGCCGTTGCGGTATTTTGTGCCGTTGGCGGCGTACAGCCCCAGTCGGAGACTGTTTGGCGTCAGGCTGACAAATACGGCGTTCCCCGCATTGCCTATGTTAACAAAATGGATCGTATCGGCGCCGACTTTTTCCGGGTCATTCAGATGATGAAAGACCGTTTAAAAGCCAAGCCCGTACCGATTCAGCTGCCCATCGGCTCGGAAGAAAACTTCCGGGGCATCATTGACTTGGTCAAGATGGAAGCAGAGATTTATAAGGATGATATCGGCAAAGAAATCGATTTCACCGAAATACCGGCAGAGCTGATGGAGCAGGCCAAAGAATACAGGGATATGCTGATTGAGGCTGTAGCCGAAGAAGATGAAGAGCTGACCATGAAGTATCTGGAAGGCGAAGAGATTACCCAGGAGGAATTAGTCCGGGGTATCCGGCTGGCCACCATCAATGTCAAGATTACGCCGGTGGTTTGCGGCTCTTCCTTCAAGAACAAAGGTGTTCAGCCCATGATCGACGCGGTGGTGGATTATCTGCCCTCGCCTCTGGATATTCCTCCGGTGGTGGGTATCGATCCCGATACCGACGAAGAATCCGAGCGGATGGCCGATGATAATTCGCCTTTCTCCGGCTTGGCTTTCAAGATCATGACCGATCCCTTCGTCGGCAAGCTGGCCTTCTTCCGGGTTTATTCCGGCACGCTGAAATCCGGCACTACCATCTTTAATGCCACCACCGGCAAGAGAGAACGGGTAGGACGGCTGCTGATGATGCATGCCAATCACCGGGAGGAAATCCAGGAGGTTCATACCGGCGACATTGCCGCCGTTGTGGGCTTAAAGGATACCACCACCGGCGATACCCTTTGCGATGAGGCCAACCCCATTATCCTGGAGTCCATGGTGTTCCCCGAGCCCGTTATCGACGTGGCTATCGAGCCGAAGACCAAGGGCGATCAGGACAAGATGGGCGTAGCGCTGAGCAAGCTCAGCGATGAAGATCCCACCTTTAAAATGCATACCGATCCGGAAACCGGCCAGACCATTATCTCCGGCATGGGTGAGCTCCACTTGGATATCATTGTGGACCGCCTGCTCCGGGAATTCAAGGTTAACGCCAATGTAGGCCGGCCTCAGGTTGCTTACAAGGAAACCATTACCAAGGCTATCCGCTGCGAAGGCAAGTTCATTCGTCAGTCCGGCGGCCGCGGCCAATACGGCCATTGCGTGCTGGAGCTTGAGCCCAATGAACCGGGCAAGGGCTATGAATTTGTCAACAAAATTGTGGGCGGCGTAGTGCCGAAGGAGTACGTTCCTGCGGTGGACAACGGCATCAAGGAAGCCATGGAAAATGGCGTACTGGCCGGTTATCCTACGATTGATATCAAGGCCACCATTGTTGACGGTTCTTACCACGAAGTAGACTCCTCGGAGATGGCCTTTAAGATTGCCGGCTCCATGGCCTTTAAGAACGGCGCTCAGAAAGCCAGTCCGGCAATTCTGGAACCGGTGATGTCCGTAGAGGTCAGCGTGCCCGAGGAATACATGGGCGACGTCATGGGCGATATCAGCTCCCGTCGGGGCCGTATCGAAGGCATGGAAGACCAAAGCGGCGGTAAGGTTATCCGGGGTATTGTGCCCTTGGGTGAAATGTTTGGCTACGCTACGGATCTTCGCTCCAAAACCCAGGGCCGGGGCGTCTACGTCATGCAGTTCTCTCACTATGAGGAAGCCGCCAAGACCGTGGCTGAAGAAATTATCAAAAAGAGACAAGGCAGATAAGGCTTGCGATAAGCAGCCGGGGAATCTGCGATGCAAAGAAATAGTTTTACTTTGAATTATTAAGGAGGAACGAATCCATGGCAAAGGCAAAATTTGAAAGAAGCAAACCCCACGTAAACATTGGCACCATCGGTCACGTTGACCACGGCAAAACCACCCTGACGGCGGCCATCACCATGGTGCTGGCAGAAAA
>JAHDPO010000015.1 GCA_018434325.1 Clostridia bacterium
AATCTGGCAATTCTTGATTGCCACTGCGCCAAAGGCGCAGGCAGAATAGCATATATGCCAATCTGCGTGGGCAAAGCCCACTATAGCTATTTATGTGGGCTTGCCCACTGCCGCACTCTGTGCGGCAAATTAAAAACTAACGGTTTTTAATTGCAGATTAGTATTATACCTTCCCTGCAATTAGAGCCTGCCCGCTTAAGCGAACAGACTCTTTGTTTTACTGGTTTCTCCGGTTCTAGCGCTTACTCTTGTCAAAAATCTCGCCCACCGCCCGGGGCGGATGATTATGCTTAGAGAAAAAGATCAAAAGCAGCAGAGTGAGCACATAGGGCACAATCAGGAATAAATCCGTAAAGTTGCTGGGCATTCCCAGCATCAGCAAGAGCTGATAGACCACCGATTTGGCAAAGCCGAAAAACAGACAAACGGCAAAAGTCCGGGGGATCTTCCAGTTGCCAAAAATTAAGGCGGCAATGGAAAGATAACCGTAACCCATGTAAATAGTCGGCGAAAAGATTCCCGAAACGGAATAGGCAATGAAAATGCCGCCTAAACCGGACAAAGCGCCGCAAATCATGATGGCAATAAACTGAGTTTTTCCCACATCGCCGCCGGCAGCATCAAGGCTGTGGGGATTTTCGCCGCAGGCTCGGAGGCGCAGGCCAAACTTTGTTTTGTAAAGCAGATACCAGCAATATACGCCAATAACTAAAATCACGATTTCAAAAGGATACATATTCTTAAATAATCCGCCGAAAATCGGGATTTTTGATAAAATCGGCACCGTAAACCTGGAGGATACGCCAATCTGAAATTTATTGGAGGCCTCGCCGGTTATAATGCCGTTGATGACACTGGTCAGAAAAGTAGTGAGGGCCACGGCCAGAGTATTGACTACGACGCCGCTGATTACTTGTCTGGCTTTAAATTTAACGCACAAAACCGCATGAATGACCGAAAAAAGGCTGCCGCCGATCATACCTGCCACCATGGCGATATAGATCAAGTAAGGAGAGCTGTTGCCCAAATAAACACGGGTCAAAATCACCGTCATGGCGCCGATGAAAGCGCCAAAACCCTGGAGACCTTCCAGCGCCAGCATAACGATACCGCTTCTTTCACTGTAAATACCGCCGATGGCCATAATAAACAGGGGCAAAGCAAAGGATAAGCCGTCGATCATAATCGTATCCATTTATTGCACCCCCTCCTTCTTGGCTTTCTCCGCCAGCCGCTCCCGCTGCCTTCTGGCCAGATATCTCATATAAGTGCCGCAGGCGCTGAACAAAAGCAGGATACCGGTAATTACGGAAGCGATCTCTTTGGGAACGCCCACGGTGGAGCTCATGTATATGCTGCCTTTTTGGAAGATGGTGATCAAAATGGAGGAAAATATGGCGCCAATAGGGCTGATATTGCCCAGCAAGGCTACGGCGATGGAGTCATAGCCCAGACTGGCCAGTTCCTTTGGCACAATGCTGTTGAAATAACCTACGTAATAAGTGACGCCGGCCAGACCGCCAAAAACCCCGGAAAGAGCCATGGCCAGAACAATGCTCTTGCCCACGTTGACGCCGGCATATTTGGCGCAATCCCGATTCAAACCGACAGCCTTCATTTCAAAACCGATTACCGTCCGGTCCAGCAAAAACTTCACCAAAAAAACGCTGGCAATAGCCAAAATAATGCCCAAAGGCAAGGTAAGCTTGGAGCTGCCCCAGGCAATACCGGTAATGCTCAGGCGGGAGGCGGGGCTGCAGATCCGGGAGGAACGGGTGATGATGTCTTTATAGTAGGTATTGATAAAAAAGGCCACGATATAGCTGGTAATATAGTTAAACATAATGCTGGATACCACTTCATGGATATTGAAGCGATATTTTAAGAAGCCAATCGTTGCCCCGATGAGACCGCCGGCCGTTATGCCAACCAAAATAACCAAGGGCTTGGCAATGTAAGCATTGAGACCGCTATAGCCCACAAAAACCGTGGCAATAAAACCTGCCGCCAGCATCTGCCCGGCCATGCCGATATTAAACATACCGGATTTCATGCCGATAATAATACCCAAAGCCGCCAGCAGCATCGGCGCTAAAATGCCTAAGAAGGATAAGAAGTCCGTCAGCATGCTTTGGCCGCCGGCATAGAGAGGCTTCATCATAAAGCCGCTGCCCCGCAGAAATCCGTTCATGGCCGTTATGGGGTTTTTCCCTAAAACCAGCAGCAGAACGGAAGCTGCGATGATCGTCAATATTATCGATACGATGGGGATAGCGAATTGGGAAAGCCGTTCATCATCCAAAGCATTAATCATTTTGCCAATCAGGCCATTAGGGGTTGTCTGATTTTTAGCTTTCAAGATTTCACCCCCATCATATATTCTCCGACCTCATTGGTGGTTAGCTCCTCGGCGGGGGAAATCTTTTGCAGCTGGCCATTGTAGATAACGCCGATGGTATCCGCCAGGCTCATCACCTCATCCAGCTCCAGGGAAATCAGAAGCACGGCCTTGCCTTTATCCCGCTCCCGCAAAATCTGTTTTTGGATGTTTTCAATAGCCCCGATATCCAGGCCTCTGGTGGGCTGGACAAAAATCATCAAATCGGATTCCAGGGAAATTTCCCTGGCCACGATGGCTTTTTGCTGGTTGCCGCCGCTCATGGACCGAATGATGGTCTTGGCCCCTTGGCCGCTGCGAATATCATACTGCTCGATCAGTTCTTCGGCAAACTTCTGGAAGCCCTCCCGCTTCAAGATGCCCTTTTGAGAAAAAGGTTCCCGATAATATTTTTTGATGGCAAGATTATCTTCCAGGCTGAAATCCAGCACCACGCCAAGCCTTTGCCGATCTTCGGGAATATAAGACATGCCCTCTTCCGTGCGTCGGCGAATAGTAGCGGCGGTAATATCCTTGCCTTTCAGCTTGATCTTGCCCTTTTGGGGCTTGACCAAGCCGGCAATGGCGTCGGCGATTTCAATCTGGCCATTGCCGGAAACGCCGGCAATAGCAAAAATCTCGCCCCGTCGGATAGAAAAGGAGACATTTTTGACCACGTCAAACTTGTCCTCATTGCGGACGGTAAGATCCTCTACTTCCAAAAGTACTTCCCGGAAATTGGCGGGCTGTTTTTCCCGCTCGAAAACCACTTCTCTGCCTACCATTAAATTGGCCATTTCCTGGGTGGAGGTCTCCGCTACATTTAAGACCCTCACCAGCTTGCCCCGGCGCAAAATGGCGCAGCGATCGGCAATCCGCTTGATCTCCTCCAGCTTGTGAGTGATCAAAATAATGGTTTTGCCTTTATTGCGCAATTCGACCATAATGTCCAGCAGGTATTGAATCTCCTGAGGCGTCAAAACGGCGGTGGGCTCGTCAAAAATCAGGATCTCCGCTTCCCGGTAAAGCATCTTCAAAATCTCTACCCGCTGCTGGATGGAGACATTGACGCTTTCCACCACCTGGCAGGGGTCTACTTCCAGACCGTAAGCCTTGGATAATTCCCGGATTTTCTCCTGGGCGCCTTTACAATCAACGTAGGGGATCAAGCCCCCGATTTTCTTAATAGGTTCGATTCCTAAAATAATATTCTGTGCTATGGTATAGTTATCAACCAGTTTAAAATGCTGATGGACCATGCCAATATTGAGGGCGGCCGCTTCGTTGGAGGAGGATAGCTTCACCTTCTCTCCCCGTACCAGGATCTCCCCCTCGTCCGGTTCATACATGCCGAACAGCATACTCATCAATGTGGATTTTCCGGCGCCATTTTCCCCCAAAAAAGCAAAAATTTCGCCTTTCCTGATCCCGATGGATATATCGTCATTGGCCACGATGCCGGGGAATCTTTTGGTAATGTGTCTCATTTCCACAATGTATTCGCTCATGTATCCTCCCTGTGTGAGAAAGCAGGATAAACCAGATCCCCCTTTAGTCGCCCGCAAACGGCAGGGGCTAAAGGGGGACAGGCCTCCCTTTGCTTCTCAATTAAGCAAAGCAGATAGCGGTTTCCAGGGATACTTCAATCATCTCATCCAGGCTTTCCTGGCGTTCTTTGGCTGAAAGGGCTTCCCCGGTGAATAAATGGTCGGTAACGGTCAGGATACTCAGGGCTTTTTTCTTGGCATGAGCAGCAGTCAGGTAAAGACCCGCTGTTTCCATCTCCAGAGCCAGTATGCCCATGCGCTGAAAACGGGGAGCCATATTGTCCTGAGCGTAATAAAATACATCGGAGCTGAATACCGGCCCCACAACCGTCGATATCTGCTTTTCTTCGGCGCAAGACACTGCCTTGCGCAGCAAGCTATAATCCGCCGTCGGCGCCAGAATGCCGGGGAAATCGTATTGCGCGGCAAAATTAGAGTCGGTGGATGCGGACATGGCAATAATCACATCCCGCATTTTGATATTTTCTCCAATACCGCCGGCGGAGCCTACCCGGATGATCCCTTCCACATCGTAAAAATGGTAGAGCTCATAAGCGTAAAGCCCCATGCTGGGGATGCCCATGCCGCTGCCCATAACGGAAATGGCTTTGCCTTTGTAAGTGCCGGTAAAACCCAGCATATTGCGGATTTTATTGAAGCAAACAGCATTCTCTAAAAAGTTTTCCGCTATGTACTTGGCGCGTAAAGGATCACCGGGCATCAGTACAATTTTGGCGACGTCGCCGGGCTTGGCGGAGTTGCAGGCCGAATTATGGGGTGTAGGTGTGCTCATCTTCGGTACCGTCCTTATGATTTTTATACAGGGAGATTTTACAGACCGGGGAAATTATCGGGAGCCTGTTCATTGAAGTTGGCAGCGGGTACAATCTTGCCTGCCTTCAGCAAATCGTAGGCTTCTTTCAGTTTGGCCAGGGTGTTTTCGGAAAGCTGCTGCCGGCCTTCGGCGCTGACATAGCCTGTGGAATCCGTATCGGCGCCCAAAACTACGTTCTGACCCTTGAAGGTGCCGTTATAGATTTCTTCCAGCTGTTTCTCAACGTTGCTGTGCATTACCTTGAGACCGGAGGTCAGCATGATGTTTTTGTCGCCTTTGGCGCCGTCATCGTACTGGTCCACGTCGCAGCCTACCAGCCAGACATTGTCGGCTTCTTTGGCGGCGGCAAACACGCCGTTGCCGGAAGCACCGGCGGCCACGAAGAGCACATCCACGCCCTGGTCGATCAAAGCGGCGCCTACCACCTTGCCGGTAGCCTCGTCGGCAAAAGCACCGATGTAGTTGCCGGCCACGTTTTTACCGGTAACATCGGTGCCGGCATAGGAAGGCAGCTCCACGTACTGGGCCGTGGCGCCAAAATGCTTGTTGGCGTAGTTGACGCCGGACATAAAGCCAAACTGATAGTTAACGTTGGAAGGATAAGCGATGCCGTTGACCACAGCCACCTTACCGGTTTTGCTTTCCAGAGCGGCGGCGATGCCGGCAAAGAAGCCGCTTTCCTCTTCTCTAAACAGCATGGAATAAACGTTTGCCAGCTCTACGGTGTTGTTGTCGGCATCCGTGGGAGCCGTATCCACCAGAATAATCTTTTTGTCGGGATTGTCGGCAGCAATGGCGCCGGCGGCGGCAAACTGGAAGCCGGGCAGCACCAATACGTCATAGTCGGCGATAACGGCGGCTACGGCGTCTAAAACCTTGCTGACGTCTGGTTCTTTAATTGCATTGACCTGAACCTCAGGATGGTTTTTCTGGAAAGCCAAAATGCCATTGTAGCAGTCCTGGCCAAAGGAACCGTCGTCAACACCGGAAGTGGTGACAATACCAACTTTCAGGGGAGCCGCACCGGCAGGCTCAGTGGCGCCGCTGGGTTGGGTGGGCGTGGCAGGGGCCGGCGTACCGCCGCAGGCAGCTATGCTGAACAGCAGCATAAAAGCCAGTATACAAGATACAACTACCTTCATTCGATTCATGTTAATCCTCTCCTCTTTGTCATCATAATCATTTTTTATTCAGTAAAGCCGCTTTCTTCGCCCCAGGCTTCCGCCCGGATTAACGAAAAAGCGCGGCGATACTTTTGTCATAAGGGGGACGGCAAATCCCTTTTTCGGTGACGATGGCGGTGATCAGACTGTGATCTGTGACGTCAAAGGCCGGATTGTAACATTTGACGTCTTTCAATGCCATGGGCTCTTTGTAGAACTTTTCCCGGATTTCCGCCGGGTCCCGCAGCTCAATCTCAATATCGTCACCGGTTTTGCAGGATAAATCAAAGGTGGAAGTAGGCCCCAATACATAAAAGGGGATATTGTAATGCTTGGCTAAAATCGCCACGCCGCTGGTGCCGATTTTATTGGCGGCGTCGCCGTTGGCAGCCACCCTGTCGCAGCCTACAAAGCAGGCCTGCACCCAGCCGTTTTTCATAACTATGCTGGCCATGTTGTCACAAATCAGCGTAACATCGACGCCGGCTTTATAAAGCTCGTAGCTGGTCAGCCGGGCGCCTTGCAAAAGGGGCCTGGTCTCATCGGCAAAAACCCGGAACTCCATGCCACGCTCCTTGCCTAAAAGCAGGGGCCCCAAAGCGGTGCCGTAGCGGGAGGTGGCCAAAGGGCCGGCATTGCAATGGGTGAGGATACCGTCGCCATCCTTGATCAGCGTCAGGCCATGTTCAGAAATGGCCCGGCACATCTCTACGTCTTCATCATGAATTTTTTGGGCTTCTTCGCCTAAAAGCGCCACGATATCCTTAATGCTCTTATGGGCATTGGCTGTCACCACTTTTTCCATGCGGTTTAATGCCCAGCTTAAATTGACCGCCGTAGGCCGGGAGGAGTTTAAATACTCCTTCTGCTTCCGAAAGGTTGTCAGAAAGCCGTCATAATCCCGGGTTTCGATCTGCTGTGCCAGACAGTAAATACTGTAGGCGGCACAAATACCGATGGCCGGCGCCCCTCTGACTTTCAGCTGAAAAATGGCGTCATACATATCTTCCGCCGTCTGCAAAGTCAAATAAACGGTATCGTTGGGCAGCCTGGTCTGATCGATGATCACCACGGTGGCGCCGTCTTCGCTTAACGCTACATTATTGATGTGTGTCACTTGCCGCAAGGCTTCCGTCATAGCTTTAAACTCCTTTTGATCGTCGGTATTAATTGTTCATATAGCCGCCGTCCACCACCAAAAGGTGGCCGTTGACATAGCGGGAGGCTTCCGAGGCCAGAAATACCACAGGCCCCATCATATCTGCGGGACTGCCCCAGCGGCCCATGGGAATCTGCTGCGTAAGGCTGTCCGTCAGCTCTTTTTGCTGCCGCAGCTTAGCTGTATTGTCTGTCACCATATAGCCGGGAGCCAGGCCATTGACATTGATGCCGTATTTGGCCCATTCATTGGCCAGAGCTTTGGTGATTCCCGCTACGGCATGCTTGCTGGCCACATAGGCGGAAACGCTGTTGCCGCCTTTCATGGATTGAACGGAGCAGACATTGATGATTTTGCCGCCGCCCTGACGGATCATGGCTTTGCCAATCTCCTGACTTAAAAAATAAAGAGCTTTGACATTAACCTTCATTACCAGGTCGAAGTCTTCTTCGCTGTATTCCTCGGCAGGTTTCACCGGAGTAACGCCGGCGTTATTGACCAATATATCTATCCGGCCAAAAGCCGCAATCGCCTGGGCTGCCAGATCTTTTATCGCTTCGGAGGAGGATAAATCCCCCTGTACCCAAGCAAATCTGCCGCCGGCCTGCTTAACCAGCTCTTCTGTCTCGGCCATCCCCTGCCTGCCCAAAGCCACGATATCTGCGCCGCCTTGGGCCAGGGCCACAGCCATGGCTTGCCCTAAGCCTTTATTGGCGCCGGTAACCAGAGCAATTTTATCTTTTAATGAAAAATTGACCGCCGCAAAACCCATAGCCTTTCTGCCCTTCCTATCCTTAACGTTCTTAAGCGTTCTTAAGCCTTCCTACTCCTTAATCTGTGACCGGCAAGAAAAAATCATCCTCGTGAAAGGCGGGTGCTACTATACAGGAGACCAGAACAAAACCGCCCTCCTTGACTCTGGTAGTCTGCCAAACGCCTTCGGGGACTACCAGATGAAAGGCTTCGCTTTTGTCCGGACGGGCCCCCAAAAACAATTCTTTTTCTGCCGCCGGCCTAGGGCCTTTGCCCCCCTGGAGCATAGCCAAACTGCCGCCGCAATGCCAAGTCCACACCTCGGGGGACGTAAGCTTGTGCCAGCAGGAAACCTCATCATCCTTCAGCAAATAATAGATGAGGCTGCAAGCTCCGCGATCTCCATCGTATGACGGCGGCAACCCCCTCTGAGACAAAACCATATCGGAAGTCCAGATGTGACGGTACCAGCCGCCCTCATAATGGGGCTCCAGCTTTAATGTATCGATCCAATATTGAGCATTATTGGTATCATGAGCATCGGCCATGCTGTATTGGACGTCGGCCATCTTACATCCTGCCGACAATTTCCGCCAACAGTCCGGTAAACTTCTTGCCGGCCTGATTGGCAACCTCGATGACTTCCTCGCCGGTCAAGGGCACATCTAAAATGCCGGCGGCCAGGTTGGTAACACAGGAAATAGCCAGCAGATTCATACGGCAATGGCTGGCCACAATGGCTTCCGGCACTGTGGACATACCCACAACGCTGGCTCCCAGCTGCTTAAACATCCGGATCTCCGCCGGCGTCTCAAAGCTGGGACCACTGTAGCCCAAATAAATCCCTTCGTGAAGGGTTATGCCCATGCCCTTGGCTGTGGCTTTAGCTAAAGCCACCAAATCCCGAGAGTAGGCTCTTGTCATATCGGGAAAACGGGTGCCGAAAGCATCTTCGTTGGGGCCGATCAATGGATTGGCGCCCATATAGTTGATATGATCGGTGATCACCATCAGATCGCCGGGATCAAAATCCGGATTCAAGCCGCCGCAGGAATTAGTAAGTATCAAAGTGCCGATTCCCAAGGCCTTCATCACCCGCACAGGGTAAGTGACCTGCTGCATGGTGTATCCTTCGTAATAATGAAATCTGCCCTGCATACACAAAAGGATCTTGCCCTTCAGCCGCCCGATGATCAGACGGCCTTTGTGGCCCGGAGCCGTGGAGCGGGCAAAATGAGGAATTTCTTCATAAGGGATTGCACAGGCTTCTTCCAGCTGCTCCCCCAAAGCCCCCAAACCTGATCCCAGCACCAGTGCGATCTCCGGCTGCAGGCTTGTCTTAGAACGGATAAACGAGACAGTCTCTTCTACTTTTTTTTGCAGCATATCTGTCCTCCTAATTTTGCATATGCACATTATTTATCTGTCATTCTTGTTATGATTTTACCATTTTTACAAACAAGTCACAACCTAAATCTTTCATTAGCGCAAAAGCTCATACGTATGCGCTCATATATCTGGGAAGATCGGTTGGCAGGGCTTGGAAATACAAGTGAAATGCACGGTGCCAATCAAAGCTCAGAATTAAGGCGCAAAATTTAAATGATTTTTCATTCATAAAAGTGATTGACAAAGGAATTGTCATTTGCTAAAATAACATGCGTCGGCTTAAGAACACGGTTTGCCTTGGTAGCTCAGTCGGTAGAGCAGAGGACTGAAAATCCTCGTGTCGGTGGTTCGATTCCGCCCCAAGGCACCATCTTTTTTCTCCGAGAAGTAAATGCGGAAGTGGCTCAGTGGTAGAGCATCGCCTTGCCAAGGCGAGGGTCGCGAGTTCGAATCTCGTCTTCCGCTCCAGTTTTCTCTCCCGGCCATTAGGTCGGGTTCATTTTACCGGCAGGTCCGGATATATGGTGCGATGGCGAAGTGGTAACGCTGCGGCCTGCAAAGCCGCCATTCGTCGGTTCAAATCCGACTCGCACCTCTTAAAAAAACCCCGTCAGATATAGCCTGGCGGGGTTTTGGTTTTGCGGAATAACCCACTTTTGACCAAGCTTTGATAAACTCTGTCCGCCGTTAGTTTTAGTTGGCGGGAATCCGGTTAACGTTGGCAAACCTTGGCCAAATGAGCAAAATTGCAAGTTTAAAGTGTCATGCCCCTTCAGAATAGCGGACGTCTCCTGACCGCAACACTAAATACAGCCAAATACAGCCGACAAGCAGCCGATAAGCAGTTTCGGACACTTTAAACCTGCAATTTTGCGCAAAAAGGCTGGAGCTTGAGCAGATTTTTCAGTGTCCCCAGTTATGTTCGCATTTGGTCATTGGCCAAGGTTACACTATGCGGCCAAGGAGGTCCTCCTGCTGCATCTCTCCTTTTTTAAAATATTCGATAATATCATTGTGCCTTTTGTTCCTGACCTTGCCTTTTAGGGTTACGGCATAATTTAAGGTAGACATGCTGTAATTCTCAATGCGAAGATACTTAAAAACCTTTTCATCCAAATAGCTGACTGCCAAAGGTCCTGGCAAGACAGTTATGCCCATGCCTGCTTTGGCGGCTCTAACGAGCACTTCCGTATTGATGCTTTCCAATACCGGCGATATGTCCGCCTTCAGCTTATGCATTAATTCATCGAAGCAATCCCGCAGCGTACTGCCCTTTTCTCTCAACAAAAATGGCAGCTTAAATAAATCCTCACGCTTTATTTTTTCACCGGCAATCAGCTCATGTTCGGCGGCGGCGGAACACACCAGAAAAAGCGGATACTCGGAAAGCAATTCCGCCTCAAAACCTTGATTTGACTCGAAACCCTCCATAAAAGCAATATCGATTTCCCCGCTTAACAGCCTTCTTTGAATCTGCTGCACATTCTCCGCATAAATCTTCAAAGGAGTTTCGGGATACTTAGCTTTAAACCGGGCTATCGCATAGGGTAAAGAATTCATCGCTATGGTCAGGCTTGTTCCGATTCGCAGAGGAACCTCCCTGCCGCTCTGCTTACTGAAGCATTCTAAGGATTTGAAGTCATCCACCAGCTGACCGGCTTTGACCCGGAAGGCTTTTCCTTCTTCGTTTAAATATAGTTTGCCGTTAATTCTGTCGAAGAACAAAAGGCCGATATCCCTTTCCAACTCCCTGATCGCTTTTGAAATTGCCGGCTGAGACAAGTGCAATTGCCTGGCTGCTTCTGTAATCGATATCGTTTCGCATACCGCCAAAAAAATTTCTAACTGACGTATATTCACTCTGCCACCTCATAACTTTATAGTTATGCGTATAGTACCATATATATATTTTAATTCAAGGGACCGAGCTGCTATAATCAAATCAAGCAGCTTAGGGGGTTGTCATGAAAAAAAATTTGATATTGCTCAAGGTCTATTTATTGGCAGGCGCCTTCACTTTCTCCGGCGGCATGGCCATGCTGCCCGTTATAGAGAGGGAATTATGTGAAAAACGCAGTTTGATTGATAAAGAGAGCTTGTACGAATATGCAGCTTTGTCGCAAACATTTCCGGGGGTTATCGCGCTGACCAACGCTTGTTTTGTAGGGAAGAAAATAAACGGCGCCGGCGGCATGTTTTTTGCCGGGGCCGGGGCGATTCTGCCGGCCTATATCCTCATGTCGATAGCCACATTGCTTTATCAGCTGCTGCCTCAGCAAGGGCCTATGTTGAGTGCATTAGTTGCGGTTCGGGCCACGTCGGCAGCTTTTTTATTTGCGGTGGCATATACCATTGCCAAATACAACTTAAAAGCCAAGGTAAACATTATTATTGCGCTTATTTGCTTTATTTTCACCTTGCTTAATCTTATTGGAGCACCGGTTTTGATCCTATTATCCGCACTGGCGGGGGTGTTGATCTATACCGGAAAGGATAAAAAATGATCTTGCAGATATTTTCTACATTTTTAAAAATAGGATTTTTAGGCTTTGGCGGCGGCTATGCCATGCTCTCTCTAATTTTTGAGGAAGCCTCTAAATTTGGCATGACAGTTAGTCAATTTGCTGATTTGAACGCTTTGGACGTCTTGATTCCGGGCCCTATTGCCATTAACTCCGCAACCTATGTGGGACAGATATACGGCGGTTTTTGGGGGGCGCTGGCTTCAACCTTTGCCGTCAGCATGCCCTCGCTGATCTTTGTGCTGGCCTTCATGCAATATGAAGGAAGAATCAACAATAACGGATATTTAAAAGCAGCCCTAACCAGTGTCAAAGCTGCTTCTGTCGGCCTGATTTTTGCGGTGGCCTTATCGATCATGCTGTCAACCACCTTCGATATGGCCAATCTTTTTGATTGGCAAAACCACCGTTTTGATTTTCTGTCCTTGGCAATATTGATTGCCGCCTTTGTGCTGCATATGCGCTGCAATATTAACCCTATTGCGCTGACCCTGCTTGCCGGAATTATCGGCTGGTTATGTTATTTCATTTAAATACTTTTATTGAGTCTGTCTTGTCTGTTTTTATTCAGCTTGTTATGATACATATTTCTGTCCACTATTTCAATAATCTGCGCCAGACTTAAACCCATTTCCGGCTTATAAGAGAACGTGCCCATGGTAGCGTTTATCGAATACGGCTTATAATTATTCTTATTCAGCGCCTCAAACCGCCCGGTAATTCTGCGGCAAACGCTGTCGATTTCACCCTCTGCATCATTGTCGAACAATATCATAAATTCGTCTCCGCCATAACGGAAAATTAAATCATCAGGCTGGATTTCCTCTTTTAGAATTTTACAAACCTCAATAATAAAAGAATCACCTTCTAAATGACCGAATGTATCGTTTACCGTTTTTAAATTATCCATATCGATAAAACAGATAGTAAATCCTATTTCTTCTTGCTTGGCTCTCTCATACTTCTTGCTTATAAGCTCCATTCCTGCCCGTCTGTTGAAAACACTGGTCAGGCAATCAACGTTGGCATGCCTGGTTAATTCCTGCTCCATCCTCTTAATTTCCGCTTTATCCTCTTTAAGTCTCTCTTCGTACAAGAAATTTTTGATATTATATTTATACAGCACCAAAAATATCACCAGGGCCACCAGCATGATGAATGTAGAATTACCTTGTCTAATCATAACAGTATTGCTCTGATAAAAAAGAGAAAGTACCGTCAGAAAAAAGAGATGAATGAACGCATAGATTCCCAATACCCACTTAGGATACATGGGAATAACCAGAGCGACGACAAAAACCGCCATTATATAAGCATCGGTATTGCCTACAAATCTTTGGCTATTTATAGATAACATAGCTCCCGCCAGCAATGTTAAGAAAATATCAGAAATAATGACCGCTTTGGTTATCGGAGAAAAGCGATATCGCTGCGATTTTTCGAGAGCATGGTAAACGGTGATATAAACCAGGGATAACACCAGACCCACGAGATGTATGGACATAAGAATTTGCCGGTAAAGCAAGTCAACGCTGCTGTCTCGATTTAAAACCAGATCCAAGTAAAGACTAAAAAAACAGACGAAAAAGGTTACCCATTTAAATAGCTTTCCCCGCTGCAGACTGATGAGGGTGTACTTCTTTCTGAACTCGTCATTTTCAATATCCATATTTAAAGATAAACTATTTGAAATCTTATGGAAAATCTGTATATGATCTTTTGCCACGTACTCACCATCTCATTTCATTTCCCACTAAAACTAAAGCTTATCAATTCTTCAGCGGCGATTCGCTCTTAGTGTATTCAGCGTTCATCACTTTAACGCTTTATTATATTATGACTAAAGCAAGTCGTAAAGATCATAATATATGCCATAAAAGCACATAAAAAGGAGCTGCGAATTGCAGCTCCTATCTTTGCTCGCTTTAGACACAACCTGAATTACTTTTTTTCGTCTTCTTTTTCTTCCGGGATTTTGCAGCCTTCGCCAAATTCGGCGGAGCAGACTGTATCTTCAAATTGAAAATCAGTGTTACCAGGGACTTCCTTTTTATCTTCAATTTTCATTTTATCTTCAGCCATCTGTATCCCTCCTGATAATGTATTTGTGTCCATATTAACATAACGGAGAGATACTGTCAAAATCTCGCGATTGTTCCGTCGGTGTCAAGTTGTTGTAGGAGAAAAAATAAATTAGGCTGGAAAATGAGGTGGGGATGGAATTAGTTCTGTCATCAAAGAGTAGTCAGCGTGAAAAAGAATAGACGGCAGAAAAAGCAGGCGTCTTTTTGCCCAGACT
>JAHDPO010000050.1 GCA_018434325.1 Clostridia bacterium
ACTACCTGCGGGAGTAACAACAGACTTATCCCTATTTCTATCTTTTGGAGCTCGCATTGCTGCTTACTCCCATTTTTTCCTCATTGTGCTCTACTTTTTCTATGCAGTTTTCAAAGATCATCCGACTCGTCTATTTTCCGCCAAATGACGTAAAATATTCTTCATCGCTTGCTTCAAGGATTCATGCGAATCCCTGAAAACCGAACAGTTGAACGACTTGCGAGCAAGTCTAACACGAAACATGACCGACCTGGATGCTCTCAAGGCATCTTTTCAGCCTTGTATGCTCCTTAGAAAGGAGGTGATCCAGCCGCACCTTCCGATACGGCTACCTTGTTACGACTTCACCCTAATCATCTGCCCCACCTTCGACGGCTGGCTCCTTGCGGTTACCCCACCGGCTTCGGGTGTTGCAAACTTTCATGGTGTGACGGGCGGTGTGTACAAGGCCCGGGAACGTATTCACCGCAGCATGCTGATCTGCGATTACTAGCGATTCCGACTTCATGCAGGCGAGTTGCAGCCTGCAATCCGAACTGGGACCTACTTTATGGGATTTGCTCCAGATCACTCCTTCGCCTCCCTTTGTATAGGCCATTGTAGCACGTGTGTAGCCCAGGTCATAAAGGGCATGATGATTTGACGTCATCCCCACCTTCCTCCGGTTTGTCACCGGCAGTCTCATTAGAGTGCCCACCATTATGTGCTGGCAACTAACAACAAGGGTTGCGCTCGTTGCGGGACTTAACCCAACATCTCACGACACGAGCTGACGACAACCATGCACCACCTGTAATACCGCCTCCGAAGAGGGGGACTAATCTCTTAGCCTTGCAGTACTATGTCAAGACCTGGTAAGGTTCTTCGCGTTGCGTCGAATTAAACCACATGCTCCACCGCTTGTGCGGGCCCCCGTCAATTCCTTTGAGTTTCAACCTTGCGGCCGTACTCCCCAGGCGGGGTACTTATTGTGTTAACTCCGGCACAGAAGGGGTCGATACCTCCTACACCTAGTACCCATCGTTTACGGCGTGGACTACCAGGGTATCTAATCCTGTTTGCTCCCCACGCTTTCGCGCCTCAGTGTCAGTTACAGTCCAGGTAGCCGCCTTCGCCACTGGTGTTCCTCCCAATCTCTACGCATTTCACCGCTACACTGGGAATTCCACTACCCTCTCCTGCACTCAAGACTGACCGTATCGAATGCAGCTCCCAGGTTAAGCCCGGGTATTTCACATCCGACTGATCAATCCACCTACACGCCCTTTACGCCCAGTCATTCCGGACAACGCTTGCCACCTACGTATTACCGCGGCTGCTGGCACGTAGTTAGCCGTGGCTTCCTCCTCAGGTACCGTCATTTTTTTCGTCCCTGAAGACAGAGCTTTACAACCCGAAGGCCTTCGTCACTCACGCGGCATTGCTCCGTCAGGCTTTCGCCCATTGCGGAAAATTCCCCACTGCTGCCTCCCGTAGGAGTCTGGACCGTGTCTCAGTTCCAGTGTGGCCGTACACCCTCTCAGGCCGGCTACTGATCGTCGCCTTGGTAGGCCTTTACCCCACCAACTAGCTAATCAGCCGCGGGCTCATCTGACAACGGATTGCTCCTTTTCTCACCAGGACTCCCGTCCCTGTGAGCTTATCCGGTATTAGCAGCGTTTTCACCCTGTTATCCCAGATTGTCAGGCAGATTACCCACGTGTTACTCACCCGTCCGCCACTAAGATCGTTCCATAGTAAACTACGAAACAATCTCCGTTCGACTTGCATGTGTTAGGCATGCCGCCAGCGTTCGTCCTGAGCCAGGATCAAACTCTCCAATAAAATCTATCGCAGCCTCCGAAGAGGTTTGCTAACAGTTTCTATTGAAAGCTCTTTGGCTCTCAACTTTTTCACCTGCCTAAGCAGGTGTTACGCATTAGCGTATGATGGTCTTGCTCCATCCGTCCAAGCTTCGTCTTGGCCCGTACGATCTCATCATCTTTCGACGATAAAACCCGCATTTTGCATGTTTGTGTTTTTCTTTCAACTGTTCAGTTTTCAAGGATCGGCCCGTCTTTTTCGCGACGGCTTTTATATATTAGCAAATCCGTTTCTCCTTGTCAACACCTTTTTTTATCTTTTTTCGGACCTTTTTTTCAACCGCGTTCTCCGTCTGGGGAAGGGGTTTTCTTTTCGGTTCCCTAAAGACTCTGACTCGTCTTTTTTGCTCAATCGGATTTGGCTTGAACAAAAGATCCTTCGTCATTGGCCTGACCTTCATCCTGAGATTTAGGTTTCGGCGCTATTCGATGTTTTCTTGGAGGTTTGCCCCTTCTTGGGGGGGCGGATTCTTATATTACCACCCTTCCTCCCCTTTTGCAACTACTTTTTTCGCTTTTTTTGAAAAAATATTCAAAATCCTTAAATTCCAAAGTAAATTCCATCCGATCTTCTTTCGGAATAGCATTTAGTTTAAGAAACTATTGGGGCAGGAGCAATGGCCTCCTGGAGCCTGGGCAGTTTCTGTTCAATTTTTTCGTTTGTATGCAGATCCTCGCCGGCGCCTGTACATTTTTTTCGTTTGTATGTAAATTGCAACCCTTGCCGGGGTCATTCTTAGCCAATCTCAGGCCTAATTTGTGCAATTTTTTCGTTTGTGTGTAGATTTCCTCTTTGCATTTCACATACAAACGTAATTTTTGCTCACCCTGCTTCCGCTAATTGCATACAAACGTAATTTTTGTACAAATAGCCCCCGTCTGGTCAATTTTTCTGTCCACCTACAGTTCAGCCCTTGTTGCGGCTTTCATCGGCAACATTTCCGGAAGCAGCTCCATGAATGAGTGCCTTCCAGTGGATTTTACTTCGACAAACCGGCTTCCCTTGAAATTCAACCAAAGATTCAAAATCAAATACAAAAAACAAGAAGGCCGAGGGGTTGTCAACCCTCCCGGCCTCTCGAATTCTGCTATTATGCTTCGGGAATCTCAGCCTCTTATTTTCAAGGTTTGACCAAAGACTCCGCCATTTTGATCAAATCCTCTGTGGATACCTTGCCTTGGCCAAAGAACATATACATCACATCGCCGATTTGAATATCCACGTTATTGCCCTGCACCACGGCTTCATGCCCTTGAATATCTATCTTTTCCAGCTCTGATCCACTGCTGGAGCTGAATGCCGTTTCTTCATCCATATAGCGGATCTGGGAAGAGAACTCCTCAGTGCCATTCGTGAAATATAGGCTCAGGTATTTATTGCCGCCAGCCTCAACAGCCTCTTGATCCCCGTAAAACTCTGCCCGATCAAAGGCAAATCCCGCCGGCAGATAGGCAGGCAAGCTGATTTCAGTAATAAAATATTCGGCAGCCTCCTCAAAATTATTAAACTGGCAATGCGCTTTTTCTTGCTCCTGCCTGTATTGCTCGTGCTCTTCCCGGGTAACCATCGTTATTGTTCCATCAATATCCGAAAACAAGACTTCTTCTCCTTGGGCGTTATAGATGGCCTGCTCTTCTTTTAAATTGTCAACGGCCTTACCCTCTGCATCAAATATTTTCCCCCTTAGCTCTTCCGGCACAGGAATCACCTGCCTCTGATCCTCCACCATGGTATAGCTGGCATGGGTTCCGAGAGTTGCTTCCTTTATAATACGAAAAATTTCTTCGCCATAAAGAGCCAGGGAGCCGCTCAGCATCAAACATAAGACCGCGGCTGCCGCCACAGGTTTTCTCCACATTTTCTTCGTCACTGTTTCTCTCTCCTTTTCAGGTCGTTTCAATTTGTCATTGAGCTTTTGCCAATTTCCCTCCAGGCTTCCTTCCGAAAAATCCACTTGCCGGCATTCCTGGAGAAAATCTTTTAAAGATTCGCGGTCCTGCATACCAAGTCTACCTCGCTTTCCAGTACCTTCATCAGCTTTTTTAGTCCCCGGTGAATAATCACGCCCACGTTGGATTCGCTTATCCCCATGATTTGAGCAATCTCATTATTTTTAAGCTCAGTCGCAAACCGCAGGGAGAGGACTTGCCTCTCTCTATCCTTCAGCTGCGCCATGGCTTTGATTAGTTCCTGATGCTCCTCTTTTTGCAGAGCGATTTCCAAGGGCGAACTTTGGGGGGAAGCCAGGCTTAAAATATCCTCGAGAGGAAGAAAAAATTTACGTTTCTTGCTCCGCAGATAATCGGTGACTACGTTTCTGGCAATGCCCACCAACCAGGCTTCCAAAGGGGATTGTTCGGGCCGGAAAGTCTCCCAGCCCCGCATGGCTTTTTCAAAAACGGTATTGACCAGCTCCTCAGCATCAAAATGGTTGTTGATCCGGAAGCAGATGTAGTTGTAAATTCTTTTGTAATACTGCCGGTAGATTTTCTCCAGTAAATCCATATCCATTTGCGTTCTGCCTTCCTTGGTTACCAGGGCCCTGGCTGCTCAAGTTTGTTTCTACACTATGTTATACGTAAAATTTTCGTTAATCTTACAAAAGTCAATTCCGCTCATTGAGTTTTTCAACTTACTATTATATACTTATTTCACTATTGCCCTGCAAAAATTTATATTAAGGAGAGACTGCCATGATCGACTTAACTATCCATAAAGATAACCTGGCTAAAAATATTAAACTGGCTAAAGAGCATCAGGTCATTATCCCCACACTCAAGCAAATGAAACATCCGGAAAATATTCCTTCCTATATAAAGGAGCAATTGCGGGACGTTGGTCTTTGGGATGTTAATCCCTTAAATTTATTCCGCATTACCTGGAAAAACGAGCCTAAGGAAAAGGGCGGCCTCTTTGGCGGTCCCAATTTTATTGAGCTGCCTAAAGCTCTCACCGGAGTCGATGCCCGTATCATCTGCATGGTAGGCAAATGGTTCCCCACCGGCTGCCATAAGGTAGGCGCTTCCTTCGGCTGCCTCGTTCCCCGGCTGGTCACCGGTCAGTTTGACGCCACTTACCATAAAGCCGTCTGGCCTTCCACCGGCAATTACTGCCGGGGCGGCGCTTTCAATTCCAAGCTATTGTCGATCCATTCCGTAGCCATTTTGCCGGAAGGTATGAGCAAAGAGCGCTTTGATTGGCTCAATTCCATTGCCGGCGAAGTCATTGCTACCCCCGGCTGTGAAAGCAATGTTAAAGAAATCTTCGATAAGACCTGGGAGCTGCGAACCACCCGGCAAGACGTAATGATCTTCAACCAATTTGAAGAGATGGGCAACCACCTCTGGCATTACGAAGTCACCGGCAACGCCATCAAGGAGGCTTTTGAATCCATCAAAGGCGAAAAAGGCCGGCTGGCGGCTGCCTGCTTCACTTCCGGCTCTGCCGGCACTATGGGCTGCGGCGATTTCCTGAAAGAGCAGTATCCCGCCATGAAGCTGGCCGTCGGCGAGGCGCTGCAGTGCCCCACCTTATTGAACAACGGCTACGGCGATCACCGCATCGAGGGCATCGGCGATAAGCATATCCCCTGGATTCACAACGTCAAAAACACTGACCTCGTTATTGCCATTGATGACGACGACAGCCAGCACCTGCTGAGAATGTTCAGCGAGGAAGCCGGTAAAGCTTATTTGATTAATGAAGCCGGCGTCGACCCTGCCGTGGTGGAGAGCTTGAGCCTGCTGGGCATTTCCGGTATTGCCAACGTTCTCTGCGCCATCAAGACAGCCAAATATTACGAGCTCACCGAAGACGACGTAGTTGCTACCGTCCTGACGGATTCCGCCGCCATGTATGGTTCTCGTGTCCAGGAGCTGGCGGAATCCGAAGGCGCTTATAGCCAATTAAAGGCCTGCATGGATTTCAACCGCCATATGCGGGGTATTCGTACCGACAACATGGAAGAATTGACTTATCCGGCCAGAAAACGCCTGCATAATTTGAAATACTATACCTGGGTAGAGCAGCAAGGCAGAAGCGTCGAAGAGCTGGACGAATTATGGTACGGCTATGAGGAAAGCTGGGGCGCCGTTCATAAGCAGGCAGCAGAAATCGATGCATTGATTGAAGAGTTCAATCATCAGACGGGTCTAGTGAAATAGGCGGCAATCTGGCGGACGATTGCAGGGTTAATAAAATAACCAAACAAAAGCATTGAGTTTTTATCACAAATCGTTTACAATAGCATTTGTGATAAGCGCCCGTAGCTCAGCAGGATAGAGCGGCCGCCTCCTAAGCGGCAGGTCGGACGTTCGAATCGTCTCGGGTGCGCTAAAGAAACAGAGCAGGCATTTTGCTTGCTCTGTTTCTTTTTGTGTGCCCAAGATTTGAACGTCCGACCTGCTAAGGACGTGCGTCGAAGACTTGGCTTGCGACGCCAACGGCGGCGGAAGCCTTAGTCGCAGTCTCGAGCCAGCGGGCCGCGCTGAGTGAGAGTATCGTCTCGGGTGCGCTATAAGCAAAAGACCGGTTGCAACAGCAGCCGGTCTTTTGCTTATCCTGCTCCTTGGATTTGAACGTCCGACCTGCTAAGGACGTGCGTCGAAGACTTGGCTTGCGACGCCAACGGCGGCGGAAGCCGTAGTCGTAGTCTCGAGCCAGCCGCCAGGCTGAGGGAGAGTATCGTCTCGGGTGCGCTATAAGCAAAGACCGGTTGCAAAAGCAGCCGGTCTTTTGCTTATCCCAGCCCAGGATTTGAACGTCCGACCTATTAAGGACGTGCGTCGAAGACTTGGTTTTGTGCCAGCAAAACCTTAGTCGCAGTCTCGAGCCAGCGTTCCGCGCTGCGCGAGAGTATCGTCTCGGGTGCGCTATAAGCAAAAGGCCGGTTGCAACAGCAGCGGCAATACAACAAAAAAGGATGTTTTTGTTGATTTTTTGTCGGAAAATATGTTAATATATATAATAGGTAATTGTATTATTCAAGGCAAGAGATAAGGTATACCTTTGCTTGCCTATTATTTTTTAACTATATGAATCCCTGACTGTCATATAAAACGAAGAAAATTTTTTCAAATGAAACCCTATATGTCATATGATCGAAAGTTTTGTCACCTTTTATGACACCATGGCTATCATATAAACGAAGGGGGCTTATCCGGATGAGAATCACAGAAGAAGAAATGGCGGAGCGAAAAGATAAAATGCTCCATGTTGCCTATGGCCTATTTTGTAAATATGGTATAGACGCCATTACGCTGTCACAAATTGCAAAGGAGTCAGGGGTGGGTCTAAGTACAGTTTATCGATATTTTAATACTAAGGGAGAACTACTCCTGCAAACACAAAAGATTTTGTGGGAAGAGACTGTGGAACAGGTACGCGCCAGCAACTGGGATCAGCTTCCATTAGCAAAGGATGGGTGGGAGGAGATGTCGATCCTTTTGTATGGCTTTAAGGCTTTTTATGAGCAGCATAGCCGCTACCTCCTGTTTGCCATGGATTACAAAATGTTTCTAGTCCGTCATGACATTAAATTGCCACAGTACATCTATGACAGCATCATTTCCCCAGTGCAAAAGTTGTTCTGTGCAGCATTGGAACGCGGTCACCAAGACGGCTCTATTACCAATAAAGAAACAGTTTACAACCAATTCGCTGAAATTTGGGGTATTATGCGTGGGTTTGCTGAGCAACTTGCTGTCCTTGAAAAAATATATGACGGCCCCAATACTGGGGAAATACTGTTTGATCGAATCATCTATCACATTTTAGAAGGATTACGCAACCCTCCAAAGGGTATGTAGTTGGGGGATAGGCGCTACATCTAAATTATGGATGGTCAGACGGAGAAGAATAGTTGGATGATATAAAAGATTCTCATAAAATGAGGTGGAAGGGTTGCGCAGAAGCTTGTATTTTCGCATATGCGATGTAATAAGGAATCTGCTAGCTCTGTTGCTATGTGGAATGCTGATTGTCCCTGCCCTATCAGCGGCGGCATATGTAAAAGAAAGCTCCTCACAGTTGGTTCGGGTTAGCATAGGCATCGCTCTTGCGCCGCACCATGGAGTAAACTTTGAGACGCTCTATCGCTGTGCGGACGAGGCACTCTATCAGGCAAAGAAAACCAGTGATACATACATCGTCCTGTATGGGTGCAGAGAGGAGGTGTGTGGCAAATGATAAAAAAATTACGCCGGGCACTAAGCGTCGGCATAATATTGCTGGTTTGTTTATCTATTCTTTCCATCCCTGCCTATGCACCAGTCGCCGCCACATGCTATACTCCGCGCACAGTGCGCATTGCCTACCCCATCCAGAGCAGACTGACCGATAAGGATGCGCAGGGGCTTTACAGCGGCTATACCTACGACTACCTGCAGGAGATTGCCCAGTATTCCGGCTGGGATTATGAAATCGTGGAGGTACCGGGCGAAATCAACGCGGCGTTGAATACGTCGCTTAAGATGCTGGAACAAGGCGAAGTGGATTTGCTGGGTGGCCTGCTGAAAAATGAGCAGACGGAGAGTCAATTCGACTTTCCTGAGTATGGATATGGGTACAGCTACACCACCCTGCTCTTACTGGAGGACAATCCCAGCATTCATGAGGCGAATTTTCAGGAGTACCCGAACTTGAAGATTGCCGCTTTCCGTAAAGCCGCTCGAGCACAGGAAATGCTGGCGGCCTATTGCCAAATCAACAATATCTCCTATGATCTGGTGCTGTGCGACAGCGAAGAAGAAATCAATCAAGCCCTGCAAGAGGGACGTGCAGATTTGTGCATCGGCAACAGCCTGACGCCGGTTAAAGGAATGCGCAGCATCGCCCAGTATGGCGGCGTTCCATTCTATTTTGCCGTTGCAAAAGATAATGTTACGCTCCTCCGCGAACTCAATCAGAGCATTCTGACGATCAAGCAAACCAAGCCATTCTTTGAACTCGAGCTAAGCAATCGATATTTTTTAGACCAGCCCCAGCAGCTTTTTTTTACTGAGGAGGAGCAGCAATATCTCAATACAGCAAAGCCCCTGCGTGTGGCTCTGCCCCAGTTGATGCCTATTCAGTCATCCAGGGAAGATGAAGTCTCCTGGGGCATATCGCCGGATATCCTGCACCGGATCGGAGAAAAGACCGGTCTTACCTTTACCTATCTACCGGTATCCAGCTACCGGGAGGCTCTGGAGCTGTTGGATACAGAACAGGCTGACTTGATTAGCGGAATCCCATACAACTATGGTCTGGCTCGGGAACATGGCTTGCTCATGAGTGATACTTTTCTCTCTACCCAATGGGCGATGGTAATCCGGCGGGGGCAGGTGGAAAATAAAGTCGATCAGCATATCGCTGTGGTGGATCGACAGGCTACTGAGCAATATTTGGCTGACATGGCCACTGTTTCCTATGATACGGCTCTTCAATGCATGGAAGCGGTGAAAAAAGGCGAGGTGGACGGTGCACTTCTAAACCTCTACTCTGTGAGTTATCTGGGGTACTTCCCTCAATATCGGCAGCTACAGTCTCTTCCACAGGCGGGCAGTACTGCTGACTTCTGCTTTGGCGTGAAGAAAGAACGCCACTCTCAGCTGATTCCCATTCTCAATAAAACGGTGCGCAGTATCTCGGAAGCCGAGATGGACATGCTTGTCCAGCAAAATATGGACCGTTATGAGGATGGAGTCACACTGAAAGATTTTGTTGAGGCCAATCCAATTACCAGCTTGGGAATCGTCACCACGGCATTTATACTCCTCTTGATTGCCGGAGGATGGGTGTTCCATTCCAATGTCCGGGCAAGAGCCCGCCTGGAGATAGAAAACCAACGATATCGGCACCTGTATGAGCTGGCCAATGAGTATATCTACGAATATGATTGTCAAACGGATACACTATCCCTTTCCAAAAGCTTTGCCCATCGTTTTAGCCTTCCGGAGCAGCTTCCACAATTTCATCGGATCAAGGCGCAGGAGGAGAGTTCCAGCGTAATGAAGCTGCTAAAAAAACTGCGGGATGAAAGCACGGGTAATGAGACGTGCTATCGCCTGCCAAATGGCGAGGAGAGGTGGTATCGCAACACCTTTGTCCAAATCAAGGATGAGCATGGTCAGGTGCGCTATTTCATCGGCAAGCTGACCGATGTCCAGGAGGAAATAAAGGAACGGGAGAAGCTGGAGCGCCAGGCCCAAACAGACGGTCTGACCCAGCTCTATAATGCCGTCTCGATCAAGCGCATTATCGATGAACGACTGTCCCATCTACAGGGTCAGGCGGCGCTGCTGATGCTGGATATCGACCTGTTCAAGGAGGTCAACGACAGCCTCGGTCATCATACAGGCGACATCGCTCTAAGCAACCTGGCGGAGCTCTTACAGGAGCTGGCTGGTGAAAACGACGTTCTGGGGCGTTTGGGCGGCGACGAATTTGTTGTCTATCTGGATGTACCCCAGAGCCAGGAGCAGGTGAAGCAGTTCTGCCGAACTCTGTGCCGCCGGGCTCGCAGAGTATACAGCAACGACGCCGGAATAATTCGGCCCGTTTCAGTTAGTATCGGCGCCGTGCTGGTGCGGAGCGGTTGTACGTTTGAACAGCTCTATCAGGCAGCGGATAAGCTGCTTTATGAATCCAAGGCTGCAGGACGCGACCGATATACCATTTCACGCATGGAAACAGATAAAAAATCATCTCTTGAAAACCAACCCCGCCGCCAACGAGGAGCTTTTCGGACAGGCGCAAATACTTAAGCAGGCATTGCGGGAAAGCAGGCTATAAGGACGTACGTCGGAGACTTGGTTTTGCGCCAACAAAACCTTAGTCGTAGTCTCGAGCCAGCGTTCCACACTGCACGAGAGTATCGTCGCGGGTACGCTATAAATTTCAAAGGCAGATATTCTTAATCATCAACATACATCTTCAAACACGCACATTAAATCTCTGCCCATGTAGGCTTCTTTTGGCGCAGCACCAAAAGCCTGAATCATTTGCTCCGTTACAGTGACGGGCTTTAGGTCATAGGCAGGAAAATCCATCTCGTAAAGTTTTTCCCGACGTTTTACAATGAGGTCGCCACTAAGCGTCTCAAACGTAACAGTACAAATTGTTCTCTACCGTAATTTTCATCATAAATTCCTTCGAAGGCCAAGGGCTCAGAATACAAATAGCAGCGGGGTTTCCACCAAATACCTTGTTTGTAAATGCGTCAACTACATATTGTTTCATTTTGTGTTCCTCATTTATTTACTCACACCCATGTACTTTCATAAGGTGGGGATATCTCAAAAATTTTCTCCCATGATTGCGTCTTTACGGAGATTTGATCATCTGAGCAAAGACTATCGAACCACGCTTCTTCCACTTCCATTTCCTGTTCATTAGTACAATCGCCATAATATCCATCGTTCAGTACAATATGCCACATGTCTTCATTACTAAGCAACACCATATCATCAGGGATATCCAATTCCAGACATACTTGATTCCCTTTGTATCCGCGAAATTCCATACGGCGCAGGTCCGGCTTTTGATGCTTCCACTCAATCGTGTGCCACGCCCAGAACGGATAAATGACATCTTTGGGTGGTGATCCAATGCGCACTTTCATTTGTTCCGCAATCCAATCATAAGCTGACCCAAAGCCGCATTCGGTAATCCACTCAGACTGAGTCGGATCACAATGCATAACCTTTTCAATCTTGAGTTTTTCGTATAACGCTTCCGGCTGTATCGACCATATACGCATTGCCTCACCTCAACTATATTTGTCCCGTCATCACCAATAGCCTTTGTAACTGGTTGATTGTAAAGATGCTTATATCAAGCAGCGAAATATTGATCTCAAAGCTCATATTGCTTTTATTGTAACATATAGTTGAGATTTCTACAGCACAGCTGCCACCCTGCAAGTTCCCCTATATCCAAAACTGTTATTTCAAAAATCTAGTATAAGTTGACTTTTGCTGTATTTCTATATACAATTATTAAAACCACCGCTCATTGGATTAGATTAGTCGTTTTTAGTAGAGGTGAGACAGTGCTATCTTATGATAAAATAAAAAAACTATTTGCGAATCACGGCTATGTTATGCGCACAGCCGAACTTTTCGCTTCCAAAATATATTATAAGGATATTCAAAAACTATTGGCCGACGGTGTGATCGAAAAAATCAAGCGCGGCTATTATCATTGGATTGATCAATCCGGCGACAGCGAAATAACCATCATTAACCGTCTGTTCCCTGATGCGGTACTTTGCATGCATTCCGCGTTGTTTTACTACGGATATAATGACCGCACCCCCGCTGAATGGCATCTGGCTGTGGATAAAGATGTTTCAAAGTACAGAATGAAAATAGACTATCCTTTTGTGAAAATTTATTTTATCGAATCCAGCCTGTTGAATCTCGGCACTACAAGAGGAGAAATCGATGGAAGCACTGTTCGCATTTATGACCGCGATCGCACTATCTGTGACTGTCTGCGCTATATGAGTAAAATGGACAAAGAGATTTTCAATAAGGCCATTCAAGGCTATGTGAAGGATCAAAAAAAGAATGTACCCAACCTCATCAAATATGCAAAACCATTGCGAGTACAAAAAAAGGTTAAGGATCTGATAGGAGTGTGGTTGTAATGCCGGATATAGGTGCATCCGTTCTCGCAAAGCTAAAAAATAAGGCGAAAGCTTCCGGCATCAGCTATCAGCAGTGCTTGCAGCTATTTTGTCAAGAGGAATTTCTGCGACGACTTTCTAAATCTTAATTTCAGGGCTATAAGACTTTACTGGAGTGCGCTTGTTTGGATCTTAATAAAATACTGAGAAGGTGTTAGCTTGTACGATATTGCGATCATTGGGCTTGGCCCTGCCGGAGCTACAATTGCGCGCCTGCTGGATAAACGGTTCCGTATTATTGCAATTGATAAAAAAAGCACTGATGACAATACCGCATTTCAGAAGCCCTGTGGCGGCCTTTTGGCGGTGGATGCACAAAAAGCGCTTTCAAAGTTTAATCTTACCTTGCCTAAAGCAGTGCTTGTTGACCCACAGATTTTTGCGGTGAAGACCATTGATTCAAAACAAATGCTTTTACGGTATTATCAGCGATTTTACATAAACCTTGACCGCCACAAGTTTGACATGTGGCTTATTTCGCTTATCCCTGAACATGTCCGCATTGAGAACCAGGCGGCCTGTACCTCTATAAGAAAAAAAGGCGAAGTCTATGAAGTATCTTATCTAAAAGACCATGAAGAGAAAACGATTACGGCAAGGCATATCATAGGAGCCGATGGCTCCAATTCCATTGTCAGGCGCACATTATATCCGAATCGGAGCATCTGCCGCTACCTTTCCATACAACAGTGGTTTCCAGAGCAGCATATAACGCCTTTTTATTCCTGCATTTTTGACCCTGATATAACTGATTCCTATTGCTGGAGCATCTCAAAAAGCGGATTTTTCATTTTAGGAGGCGCCTTCCCTCTCCAAACGGGAAAGCAGAGCTTTGAATTGCTCAAACAAAAACTGAATAAGCAAGGATTTATTTTTGACACTCCTGTTAAGACCGAGGCTTGTCTCGTCTCTATGCCCAAGGGACTTAGAAGCTTTTATACGGGCGATGATCGGGCGTTTTTGCTCGGGGAAGCAGCCGGTTTTATTAGCCCTTCTTCACTGGAGGGTATCAGCTATGCTTTGAACAGCGCACATGCGCTTGCAAGCATACTTAATTCGGGCTGTGCTGATCCGGCTCGGAAGTACAGAGTAAAATCTTTGCCTATCCGAATCAAGCTTTTGCTCAAGCATTTCAAATCGCCGTTTATGTATAACCCGCTGCTCCGAAAGCTCGTCATGAAGTCCGGACTTTGCAGTATTTCCATGTTGGAACAATAAGCAGACATGGTTTCCGCCAAGGGACGGCTATATCTTTCTTTATGTAGCGTATACAGATAACTTCAAGAATAGCAGAGGTTTTCTATGAGCAGATTTTTGAAATTGAATGATTTATTAATTGTGACTAGGCTGCAATTACGGTAAATCGCAAATAGCACAATGACCTTAACCGAAATATACTGTAACTTCATTTTGAATACCGTCATTTGTTTCATAACAGGAAACCGATATGTCATGCTGGTTTCCTGTTTCTGCCTACACTTCCCTATAGAAAAAAGACATAGCTTCTCTTTCCGGAGAAACTATGTCTTTTAGTGAACAATGACCGCATCGGCGAAACCGTAGCTTAAAACAATCTCCCGCAGCTCCTCCATCAGCTCAGTGGCAGGGGTGGGCCAGCCGCTAAACTCGGCTCGCACCCCCAGGGGGCGGTAGCGGATCAGCTTATAGCGGATGGGGGCAATCGCGAGGTAAGGGGCAAGAAGCTCACAAACCCCACGGACCGTCTCGGCGTTGGGGAGCACTCCGGGAACGACGACGGTGCGCACCTCGGGCAGCTTGCCAATCCGGGCCAGACCCACGGCGTTTTCCAGCACCGGAGCGTTGCCGCAGCCGGTGAGGGCCCTGTGGGCGGCTTCATCAAAGGCCTTGATGTCCAGCATCACCCCATCGGTGACCGCCAGCAATGCGGGATCGGCCAGGTAATCGTAGCTGCCGTTGCTGTCCAAAAGGTTTTCCAGCCCCATCTCCTTGGTCAGAGTAAAGAGCCGGGTGAGAAACTGAGGGTAGAGAGTGCACTCTCCGCCTGAGCAGGTCACCCCCCGGATAAAGGGGCGATTTTCCGCCACCCGGGCCGCCACCTCCTCGGGGGTGAGAAAGAGAACCTTTGGCGAGCTGTCGTGGGGGCAGGCGGCAATGCAGGCGTCACAGCCGATGCACTTGGCGTGGTTCCACACTACCTTACCTTCGATTTTATCTTCCGCTTTACCCTCCTTCATGGCCAGGGCCTGGCTGGGGCAAGCCGGCACACAGATCCCGCATTGGCTGCAAACCTGGATGGTCTCGGGATTGTGGCAGTAGCTGCAATTGAAGTTGCAGCCTTGGAAGAAGATGGCCGTCCGGTTGCCGGGGCCGTCCACCACGCTATGGTCGATGATCTTATTTATGGGCGCGATCATAGTCATAGGATTCTCACTTTGCGTTCCAGAATGCGGGAGTTGCGGGCGGCGCCCAGGCCCAACGCCACCGTGTCGTTGACCACCGGCTGCGCCTGCTCCAGCCGCTCGATATCCGACCGCTTCACCAGGTAGCCGGTGATGCGGATGACGTCGCTGTCCGACGAGTAGGTGGAGAAATAGCGTATGCCTACATCAAAGGCCCCCTTGATGATGTCCAGCACGGCGGCAGGGTTGCCGGCGGCCGTGGAGTCAAAGGGGAAGATATCCCCTGTGCCGGAGGGGAAGTAATAGTGGAAAAGGCCGGCCTGGCGCAGGTGTTGATGCAGGGGCAGCTCCTGGCCGATGGCAATGCGGGTGCCCGGACTGGAACCTATGTCAGAACCCAGCCCCACCTGGGCGTGGAGCATAAAGCGGTTATTCCAGTAAGGGCAGTTAAGATTCTGGTGGGCTTCCACCAGGGCCTTGATTTTGTCCATAATGGTCAGACCCAGGCTGTTGGCCTCCTCATCGGGGCCAAAGCGGCCGGTCTTGCCCTCCAGGGTCATGAGGGTGTTGACGCATTCGTTCATGCCCACCAGGCCAAAAAGGCCGTTGAACCGGCTGGCCTTGATGAACCCCTCCCGCACCAGGAAGTTCTGCCGGAAGAAAGGGGTTTCTTCCACTAAAAAGCGAATCTTGGTATCCATGAATCGCAGCATCACATCCACGGTGCGGGGGAGAACATTTTCCATAAAATCGGCGGCAGAGGCGGCCTTTTCAGCCATCCGGCCCAGCTTAAGGCGGGTCAGTGTGTAGGCGCCGCCGCCGATGGGCAGGCCGTTGTAGCAGCTGGCAATGGCATAATCCTCACGGAACTCCCGGAGGAACATCTTGTGATTGGCAAAGCTGGGCTTTGCGCAGTCCAGGGCCGAGGCGGTGCAGAGGGTTGCGAATTCGTCGGAGGTAAGCTCCGGGTCGTAGAGAAGAGTCAGGTTGGGGGTGGAGTCCTGCAGCTCCTTCTCGCACTCCAGAATAATCCGGCCCGCCTTGGTATCGTAAGGACCCAGGTTGCCATGGCAGAAGGAGTCGGTAACGGTACGGTCAATCTGCCGCAAAAAACCCTTGATGAACAGCTTGGCGGCGGCTTCGTCCTCCTGCTGGACAAAGGGCTCCAGCAGCTGATCGATACGCCCGATGTAGACGGGAAAGTGGGTCACCGAGGGAACGTGGCGATAGAGGATGAGCAGGGCGTTAGTAGCCTCAAACAGATTGGTTGGAGGGTCCAATCGCAGGAAGGTGCTGCCCTTTTCCATGAGGACGCTGTAGTCGGGGCAGATGTACCGGGGAGCATAGGGGGCATGGCCCTCGCCCAGGTCGCAGATGAGGCCCTCGGCCAACATGGCCTGAAACTCTTCGGGAAGGCCGGGGGTGTCCAGCAGGTTTTCGGCGGCCTTGGCCAGCTGCATCATGGTCTGCTCGTGAGTGAGAGTTGAGTCCCGGATAATAGCAAGAATCTCTTGCTGCTTGCTGGTCGTATTTTCCATAGAAAATTCCTCCTGATATCTGCTCACCGTATTTGATCGCTATATTTGGTCGCCAATTTGGCTTTTTCATTATCTTTTACGCCACCATTCTAGCATAGCTTATGCTGTGATGAAATGACAACTGACAGGCAAAAGGCGATTTCCCCATAGCAAAAATCAAGGTTTCTTCTTGGATTACCTGTCGGATGGACTTGCAAAATTGTAAAAGAACGGTAAAATAAAGATGAATTGCCAGCGGCCATATCTTTGCCGTCAAAACTGACAACTGTCATTTAATTTTTTCATCATCTGGCCTATGATAAAACAAACCGCAGGCCCAAGGAAGTGTTTAGCTTGCACGAGAACAAGACAAACTTCTATACCTTGCTGGAGCTGGCCTTTTCGGGGCGGTACAACCACCAGCGCCCGGAAGAAAGCTTCACCCCCTATCTGGGCACCCAAGTGCGCCTGGTACGGCTGGGGAAGGGAAGCCCTTTCATTAACAGCGGCCTCCCCCTAAATAAAATCTATCTGCTGCTATCCGGCAGGTGTTACATTGTCAAATATTCGGTGGACGGCAAGAGCATCATTGCCGACACCATGTATCCGGTGCAGCTCTTCGGCCTCTATGAGATGCTGGACCACACCCAGGTCTACCGGGCCACCGTCACCGCAGCCTCCGACTGCTGCCTGCTGGAGATTTCCGCCGCCTATTTTCGGGAGTGCCTCAACGAGGACATCAAGACCTGCCTTCTCACCTTGGAGTACCTGGCAGGGGTTATGGAGCAGTCCATCAGCAAAAGCGACCGTACCCTTTTCAACACCGCCCTGCAAAATCTGGTGCTCTACATCCACCAGCAGTGCCGCGGGGTCACACTGCCCCACCGGCTGGCCATCAGCCGCCAGACGCTGTCGGAGGAGCTCAACATCAACTTGCGCACCCTCTACCGCTATCTGGACAAGCTCAAGGAGGAGAACCTCATTTTGGTGGAACGGGGTAAGATCCTGGTAGGCCCCGACCAGTTTGCCCGGCTGGATCAATTTGTGGGGGAGCTATCCCCCTAAAGCTGGCCCTTGCTAGACAATTCTCTTATTAAAGCAATTTTCTGCTGAGGCTGTACTTTGGCTATACTTTTATTAAGGCGGTTTGCCGCCGTGCCCAGGCTTCGGGAGCCTGAACGCTACTCAAAAGGGGGACCTTGCTTGCGAAAAAAGAGCTTTTGGCTGTTGCTGCTGCCCGGCCTGCTCCTTATCCTCGTCTTCCTCATCCTGCCCATCGCCCGTATCGTCCTGCCCACCTTCCAGGTGGAGGGACAGCTCTCCCTGAGCCTTTATCAGAAGTTTTTGGGGGATAGCTTTTACCTGCGCATCTTTTTGCGCACCCTGCGGGTGGGGGTAGTCACTGCACTCATCTCCATGGTGCTGGCCCTGCCGGTGTCCTTTTACATCTCTCGCCAGCCGGGATCCCGCAAGGGCATCTTCATCGCCATGGCCACCTTCCCCCTTCTCACCAACACAGTGGTGCGGGCCTTTGCCTGGATTACCATCCTGGGGCGTGAGGGCATCCTCAATAATACCCTGGTTCGGCTGGGCATTGTCAGCGAGCCCCTCAAGCTCCTTTATACCGAGGGGGCCATTCTGGTGGGCTCGGTCTACCTCTTCTTGCCGATTATGCTCATCTCCCTAGTCGGAGTAATGGAAAACATCAGCGATGAAACCCTGGAGGCTGCCCAGAGCCTGGGAGCCAACCGCTTGACAACCTTCCTGCGGGTGGTGGTGCCCCTGAGCGTTCCAGGCCTGATTGTGGGCAGCGTTCTGGTTTTTGCCGGGGCCTCCGCCGCCTATTCCACCCCCCTAATGCTGGGCGGCAACAAGAATATGCTCCTCTCTACCCTCATCTATCAGCAGGCTATGACCCTGGACAACTGGACCAGGGCGTCGGTCATTGCCACCGTGATGATTGTCACCTCCTATCTGGTGGTGGGCATCCTCAACCAGGTGGCCGCCCGCATCGGCGAAAAAACTACCTGATCCCGCCGCCAAACCTGTAAAATACCTGCCGGAGGAGGACTTCTGTGAAACGGAAAAACACCTTTTTAATCTTTATGGTGGGGCTGGTCTATTTCTTCATTTTTGCACCCCTGGTGCTCATCGCCCTCACCTCTTTCACCACTGAAAGCTATATCGCCTTCCCCCCGGTTGGCTTCACTTTAGACTGGTATAGCAAGGTCTTTGCCAATAAGACCTTTATCAGCTCCTTTAAGCTGAGCTTCACCATTTCCCTTGCCGCCACCTCCATCGCTCTGCTGGTGGGAGTGCCCGGGGCCTATGCCTTAAGCCGCAACAGCTTCCGAGGCAAAAAGTTTATTAAAGACCTGTTTTTCTCCCCCAACCTGGTGCCCCAAGTGGTGCTGGGCTTTGCCCTTTTCACCTTTATCATCGTCCGGCTGCGGCTGAATGTACAGGCAGCCCTGCTGCTGGGCCTGGCTATCTCGGTGGTCACCTATGCCTTTCGCATTGTGGGGGCCAGCATCGAAAGCCTGGACTACGCCATTGAGGAGGCGGCAATGAGCCTGGGAGCCAACCGGCTGACCGTCTTCTTCCGTATTGTGCTGCCCAACATCTCCTCCGGCATTGTGTCCGCCTTTTTGCTGGCTTTTATCAACGCCTTCAACAACGTGCCTCTGACCATCTTCCTCTCCGGCCCCGGCGTAGTCACCCTGCCGGTGGCCATGATGAGTTATATAGAATACAACTACGACCCCACTGTGTCTGCCTTGTCGGTGCTGCTAATGCTCATGTCGCTGGCGATTATGCTCGTCAGCGAAAAGCTGGTAAAATCAGGCCGGTAGAGGGAATAGGAGAGTATTATGTCATATTTGGAGCTAAAAAACATCGACGTGGCCTACGACGGCCGGCACAAGGTGCTGGACAATCTGCAGCTGAATATTGAGGAGGGGCAGTTGGTCTCCCTTTTGGGCCCCTCGGGCTGCGGCAAGACCACTACTTTGCGGGTTGTGGGCGGCCTGCTGGAGGCAAACGCCGGTCAAATCCTCCTGGGAGGCAAGGACTACACTAATATCCCCATCCACAAACGGAACTTCGGCATCGTTTTCCAGAGCTACGCCCTCTTCCCCCATATGACGGTGGAGGATAACGTGGCCTTCGGCCTCAAGATGCGCGGCGACAAAAAGGCGGAGATTGGCCGCAAGGTGGCCGAGATTCTGGCCACCGTCGACCTTACCGACCTGGGCAAACGCTATCCGAAGGAGCTCTCCGGCGGCCAGCGTCAGCGGGTGGCCCTGGCTCGCGCCCTGGTGGTGCGGCCTAAACTGCTGCTGTTGGACGAGCCCCTCTCCAACCTCGACGCAAAGCTGCGGCTCAAAATGCGGGTGGAGATTCGGGAAATTCAGCAAAAACTGGGTATCACCACCATCTTTGTCACCCACGATCAGGAGGAGTGCTTCTCCATCTCGGACCGGGTGGCGGTGATGAACGGCGGTATCATCGAGCAGTACGACTCCCCGGAAAACATCTACAGTTATCCGGCCACCGAATTCGTGGCCCGGTTTGTGGGCTACGAAAACTTCCTGCCCCTGGAGCGCACCGCCCGGGGCCTGGCCAGCGGCGGCAGCATCGACTTCAAAATCGACGGCTCCCGCCTCATCCCGGAGCGGGAGGGGCTCAAAGGCACCATCCGCCCCGAGGACATGGTGATTCTCACCCCCGACAGCCCTATTGACCACAATATAATAGAAGGGCAAGTAGAGGTGCGCACCTATCTGGGTAAGAGCTACCAATACAAGGTATCCACTGCCTTTGGCGATTTGGTAGCCAACGGCAGCAGCCAGCGCCTCTACGCAGCCGGCGAAAAAATCCGCCTCCACCTGCCGGAAAACCGGCTCATTGTGGTGTAGGCCAATCCCTCTTAGTCAGCCAGCGGTTTTGCCGCACTGAAAATACAAATATTTATCAACCTCATAATTGAAAGGAATGGTTACAGTATGAAAAAACTAACGGCCCTGATTGCGCTGATTCTCTGCGCCTCAATGCTCGCCGCCTGCGGCGGCGGTTCCCCCAGCGCCCCCACCACCCCCACCGGCGCCACCGAAGCTACCCAGGCAAGCGGCGAGAAGCCGGTCCTGGTAGTCTCCAACTTTGCGCTGGCTGACGACAAGATTAAGGAGAGCGTTGTCACCCCCTTTGAAGAAAAGTACAACTGCACCGTAGTTTATGAAGGCGGCACCAACTCGGAGCGCCTGACCAAGCTCAAAAACGACCCCAACTCCGATGTGGATGTTATCTACCTGGCTCAGCAGTACGCCCAGCAGGGTGTGGATGCCGGCCTCTTTGATGAGCTGGACTACAGCCAGGTTCCCAACGCCGAGTTCCTGCTGGAAAAAGCTAATATTTTCAAGGAAACCAAGCAAGGCCCTCCCACCACCATGAACCGCCTGGGCATTATCTACAACCCTGAGAAGGCTGGAGAGATTACCGCCTTCGCCGATCTGTGGAAGGCTGAGTACAAGGGCAAAATTGCCATTCCTGACATCTCCACCACCTTTGGCCCTGCCATGGTCAATGTGGCCGCCAATTACGCCGGCGTGGCCCTGGGCTCTGACAAAGGCGCCGCCGCTTTCAAGGCTCTGGAAGAGCTCAAGCCCAACATCGTCAAGACCTACTCCAAGTCCTCCGACCTGAAAAACATGTTTGCCTCCGGTGAAATCACCGTGGCTGTTGCCGCCGAGTTTGCCTACAACACCATGGGCGAGCAGGCCGCCAACCTGATCTTCCTCGATCCTGCCGAAGGCGCTTTCCTCAACTTCAACACCATCAACGTGGTGAAGAGCTCCGACCAGAAGGATTTGGCCTACAAGTTCGTAGACTTCGTCCTCTCCAAGGAGATTCAGCTCAAGAGCGCCGTCACTGTCCCCGAGTCCACCGTCAACACCCAGGTGGAGCTGCCTGCCGAGACTCTGGCTAAGGTTACCCCCATCGAGACTGCCAACAAGTCCAATGTTGTGGACTTCTCGGTTGTGAACCCCAACCTGGCAGACTGGGTCGACCAGTGGAACCGCATTCTCAACCAGTAAGTCGATTTTCAGCAGGGGCCTGTGGCAAACAGGCCCTTGTTTTTTATCCCGCTGAAATTCGGCGGAACAGGAACACGAGAGGAGCAACCCCATGGCAAACCTGATTTTACAGCATGGCACCATCCTCACCATGGACCGGCAAGACACCTTGTATGAGGACGGCTTTGTGGTGGTCGACGGTGACGCCATCACCCACCTGGGCCCTATGTCCCTGATGGATGAGCTTCTGCAAGGAATACCGGAGACAGAGCACTACAGCATCCTGGACTGCACCGGCAAGCTGATCCTGCCCGGCATGGTCAACACCCACAGCCACCTTTCGATGGTGGTCTTCCGCAGCCTGGGGGATGATGTGGCAGACCGGCTCAAGCGCTACCTCTTTCCCCTGGAAAAGACCGCCATGGACAAGCAGATGGCCCTGGATGGGGCGGCCTACGCCTTTGCCGAGCTCCTGCTGGGCGGGGTGACCACCATCTATGACGCCTACTATTTTGAGGACGAGATTGCCAAGGTGGCCGAAAAAGCAGGTATCCGCGGGGTGCTGTCCGAGACTATCCTCAGCTTTCCCAGCCCCAACGCAGACGAACCTTACGGCGGCATCCCCTATACAAAGCAATTCATTAAGAATTGGCAGGGCCACCCCCTCATCACTCCGGCGGTCAACTGCCACGCCCTCTACACCAACGATCGGGAACACTTGCAGGAGTGCCACCGCATCGCCCGGGAGGCGGACGTCATCATGTGCATGCATCTGGCCGAAATGGATTACGAGCAGCGGGACTGCCTGCGGGACTTTGGCATGACTCCGGTCCAGTACCTGGACAGCCTGGGGATTCTGGACGCCAGGTTCCTGGCCGCTCACTCCATCAACCTGGAAGACCGGGATCTGGAGATCTACCGGGACAGGGGAGTCAAGGTTTCCCACAACGCCGGCTCCAACGCAAAGGGGGCCAAGGGAGTAGCCCGGATTCGGGACATGCGGGCCATGGGCATCACTGTGGGACTGGGCACCGACGGCGCCATGAGCGGCAATACCTTGGACATCCTCACCCAGCTGCCCCTGGTCGGCAAAATCCAGAAGGTCTCCAACAACGACCGCACCCTCTTTCCGGCCAAGGAGATTCTGCGAATGGCCACCATCGAGGGGGCCAAGGCACTGGGGCTGGAGGAGATCACCGGCTCCCTGGAGGCAGGCAAGCGGGCGGACATCATCATCCTGGAGACGGACAGCGTCAACATGCAGCCCATCTACGATCCTTACTCGGTAGTGGTTTACAGCGCCAATCCCTCCAACGTAGAGACCACCATTGTCAACGGCCGGGTGGTCATGGACAAGCGCCGCCTCCTCTCCCTGGACATGGCAGAGCTGCGGGAAAATCTCTTTCGTCATCAGGACAAGATTCGCGCCATCGCCAGGGAGCTGGACAAAAAGCTGCCCTCCTCTTGACGGATTAAACTTTCCTTCGGTATAATTAAGGGAAATATGAGTATACTAATCGAAAGTATACTGTCGGAGGTGACTGTATGTTTGTAGGCAGAGAGAAAGAACTGGCTGCGATGGAGAAACTTTATCGGAAAGACAAGTTTCAGCTGGTCGTATTGTATGGACGCCGTCGCATCGGTAAAACCACCTTAATTTCCAAGTTTATCGAGGGGAAGCCGGCCATCTTCTACACTGCTCAGGAGGCCAACGACAAAATCAATTTGCTTGAGCTTTCCAAGCAGGTGTATCGTTTTTTTGATATCCCCGAAACCATCGGCGCCTTCCAGAACTGGAACGACGCCTTTGCCTTTTTGGCTGAAAAAGCAAAAAGCCAGCGTTTCATTCTGGCTTTTGACGAATTTTCCTATGCTGCCAATGAGAATCGGGCACTGAAATCAATCCTGCAAAATATCATCGACCACCAGCTGAAAGACACCAATCTGTATCTAATCCTCTGCGGCAGTCATGTCTCTTTTATGGAGAACGAGGTTCTGGGTTATAAGAGTCCATTGTTTGGCCGTCGCACGGCCCAAATTAAGCTGGAGGGCCTTGACTACTACGACGCAACCAAAATGCTCGCTGGCTTTACCAGAGAGGATCAATTGAAACTATACGGCTGCATCGGCGGAACGCCTCACTATCTGGCCCAGGTAGACCCTGAGGAAAGCTTTGCGGAAAACATGGAGCGCCTATATTTTGACATTGCCGGATATCTCTATAATGAGCCGATGATGTTGTTTCATCAGGAGCTGCGTGAGCCCGCTATGTATAACTCCATTGTATCCTCCATCGCCGCGGGAGCCACAAGGATCAGCGAAATTGCCAACCGGATCGGTGAGGAAAACAGCAAAGTCAGCAAATACCTCAAGACCTTGATCGAACTGCACATTGTCCAAAAACAGTATCCTTTTGGCGACGATCCCGAGACCAGCAGAAAGTCGATCTATCAGCTGTCGGATAACTGCTATCTTTTCTGGTACCGCTTTATTTTTCCTGCGCGGCCGGAGATCGAAAGCGGCAACGGCGATGTGATTGCGCAGCGGGTTTTGTTCGGTGAACAGCTTTCCGCCTTTCTGGGCAAACCTGCTTTTGAAACGATTTGTTTGCAGTTTTTGCGCCGCATGAACAAGGCCGGGCGCCTGCCTTTTACCGGAACCAGCTTCGGAACCTGGTGGGGCAATGATCCCAGGGCAAAGCGGCAAAACGACATTGACGTCATCATGGCGGATCGGGAGAATCGGCAGATCCTGCTGGGTGAATGTAAATGGAGAAACGAGCCGCCGGATTTGGCGGCCATTCAACAAGCTTTGGAAAAGGATCATCTGATGCCGGCCTACCGGCAGTTTTATCACTGCTTCTTTTCCAAGGCTCCTTTTGGAAAAAACGCAGGCAGGCTGCAAGAGGAAGGAAATATTATGCTGTTTGACCTGGAGGCTCTGTTTACCGAAGGACTATAACGCAATACGCACCATACCCTATCGCGCCGTAACCCGGTCCTTGCCCATTTGCTTGCTCTCATACATCAATTGATCGGCTCTGTCCACAAGAGACTGGGCCGTATCGCCTTTACGCACAATGGTAACGCCTACGGAAACGGAGGTGCTCAGGGCTTCGCCTTTAAAGAGCACTTCCGTATTTTTGACCAGCTGCCGGAATTTTTCGGCGGCAATTGTCGCCTCATACTCTTTCGTGATGTTGAAAATCCCCACGTATTCCTCGCCGCCCCAGCGTCCTACCAAATCGGTGTGGCGCATGCACACCTTCAAGCTTTTGCCGATATTGCAAAGCACGGCGTCGCCGGTTTCGTGGCCGTATTTATTGTTGAACTTACTGAAATTATCAATATCGGCAAACATCAGAGCAAATCTACTGCCGAAGCGATTATAATCATTGAGCTTATAATTTAAAAAGCTTTCCAGATACCGCCTGTTGGGCAGACCGGTCAGCGCGTCATGCATCGCTATGCCGGACAATTCGGCGATCAGGTCATCCTCATAAACCTTCGGCGAATTTTGGGTGAATATTTCAACGGCGCCGCTGATCTTACCATCCTCGGTTATCGGATAGATGTTGACAGTGATAGGAATACGGTGGCCGTTTTTATGCCGCACAAGAACATTATCGATGCGTTGATGGCCATCAATGAGACTGGCAAATAAAGGGCAGCCTACAACACACAAAGGGCGGCCTTGATTATCAATATGGTTGAGGGCGGTATCCTGACATTGCTTGCCAATAACTTCCTCAGCCTTATAACCGGTAATCTCCTCAGCGGCTTTATTCCAAAACTGAATCCTCCGGCTGTTATCGACAAAATAAACGCCGTCCTGCAGATTATTAATAATACCTAAATAAAGTTGTTCCCTCTGCATAGCAAGCCCCCTTTTCAATAATATAATTGAGCTTTACTATCATTATAACGCTTAAAAAGAAAGATTCTATACTTAGGGGAATATTCCTGCGGCAAATTTCGACTTTTTATTGGGAAGGTCCCTTAATCAAGGTAAAATCAAAGGCATTAGGGTCAAAAGCAGAATTAAACATAATCACTCCTATTAAAGTTGTGTAATAATACCATAGATTATGGTATACTTGTTCCCAATGAAAGGAAATGGGAGTTTTTTATGATGAGTAAATTCAAGCAATTGCTGATCCAAAATTATTTCGGCAGACAATTCCCCTTGGATTATCGAGTATATATGATTTTTTTCTTTGAGAGCTACTTTATCTCTATTCTTTCGGCTACTACCAACACCATGCTGAAGAAGGGTATTTTGGGCCTGGTTTTGCAATGGTCCTATATTATTTTTTGTACCGCTCTGATTTTTGTATTGCCTCGCATCAGGTTAGCCTTTGAAAAGCCCCACCTGCTGTTTATTACTTTTATCTACATCCCTTTTCTCTATTTCCAAACTGCCGGCTATGACGGCACCGCCCTGCTTTTTGCTCAGCTAGGCATTTTTATGCTGGGCATCGTCTTTTCCGGCAAGACCCGGATCATCGTTATCTTCTTGAATGTTTGCAATTATTTGGCCTGCATCATGATCAGCTATCGCTGGCCCCAGACCGTCACGCCTCACGGCAATCCCAAGGCCCTCGTTATCGACCTGGTCGTGGGGCTGGTGCTCTCCTTCACCGGTTTGATTATTTTAACGGCATACATCACCAAGGTTTTTTCAGACAACAGCAACACCCTTGCCGAATTAAGCATCCGGGACGCCTTAACCGGCCTTTATAACAGACGGTTTTTGGATGACTATTTGCAGCGGGAGCTGGATACGGCCAGGGAAACGGGCAACAAAATTTATGTGCTGATGCTGGACATCGACCATTTCAAAAAAATCAACGATACTTATGGCCACGGTTTTGGCGACCACGTACTGCTGGCCTGCGCTCAGGCTATGCAAAGCACCCTCAGAAAATGCGATGTGGTGGCCCGCTACGGCGGCGAGGAGTTTGCCATCATCATCAATCCCCCAACCTTCACCAGAATCGGGGATGTGGCCGAGCGGATCCGCCAAAACATATCCTCGCTGCGCTTTCGCTACGATGTGACCGTTACGGTGAGCATCGGCATCGCCGAATCATCCCCCGACGATACTATCGAAGAAATTCTGACCCGCGCCGATCAATATATGTACAAAGCCAAACAAAACGGCCGCAACCAGGTAGTTGCGGGCAATATGACCATGAGTCTGGGCTATCAGGCAATGTGACCGTACAGAAAAGCGATTATTGCTTTCTGTTTTTCGCAGCCTCTCTCTCCCTTAGTACCGGCTCTCTCACTTGTAGAACCAGCCCCGCCGCTGAGTTTCATCATGCAAAGCCAGCTCCGTCGTCCCGTCTTCCAAATGGCCGTCAATATAATCCACAATATCGCCTACACATTTAAATTGATGAACATCTTCATCATGGATAATGATCTTAAATTTCTTCTCGCAGGCCATAACCAGCTTAACCAGGTCGAGGGCCTCGATGCCCTTTTCTTTGGCAAGGGCTGTGGAGGGCAGTATCTCCTCTTCCCGGAGAGGTACGATCTGGGCCAGCAGCTCGGCAACTTTCATCAAGGTCAATGGGATAACCCCCTCTCGTCTTTTAGCGCCGCTGCCCCGGCGTCGCAAAACAGGGCCAGGCGGTGCAAGGCTCTGGTGCAGGCAATATACAGCAGCTTTTTGTCCTCCTGGTCCCGGTAATGCTGGCCGTCGGCATCCAGGATCAGCACAGCGTCAAACTCCAGCCCCTTGGCCATGTAGATGGGAATGAGGAAAACTCCTTCCGGCTCCTCTGCCTGCCGGTCGCCGATCAACTTTAGCTCCTGGTCCTGCAGGCAGTCATACCATGCGGCGGCGGCTTTGGCAGTTTTGCAGATCAAGCCAATGGAGCGGTAGCCCCGCTGCCGGCAAAGAGCTATTTCCTCCAATATGCCGGCGGCCAGTGCTTGGCGGCCCGGCAGCCGATGAGTCAGCGGCTCTTCCCCCTGGCGGCTGAAGCTCTCGATTTGCCAGGCACTCTCCAGGAATCGGCTGCTATAATCCAATATCTCCTTGGTGCAGCGGAAGCTTTTGTTCATCACGGCCAGGGAGGAATTTTTTTTGTCTAAAATCCGGCGGATTTCTTCATATAACGATAGATCCGCCTCCTTGCCCACCGTCTGATTCACATCCCCCAGCACTGTATAATGGGCCTGGGAGAATAGTCTTTTAAACAGCTCAAAATGCAGAGGGTAATAATCCTGAGCCTCATCTACCACCACTTGCCGGACTAAGCGGCCGCCGTGGTAACCCCTGATGGCCAGAGTCAAATAGGCTAAGGCCAGGCCATCCTCATGGCCTAAAACCTCACCTTTGAGCTTTTCTCTGGTAGACTTTAATATTTCACCAATATTCTCCGGCAGAGGCAAGCCTTTTGCCAACCGGTAAAAAAACTCGTCCTTCTCAAAAAGGCGGCTATAAAGGCTGCGGCAATCAATCTCCGTAAAACTCCGGATTTCTTTGATAAGGACGGTGCTTTCCAAAATCGACAGCAACCTGGCCCTTTCCGGGATTTCAAAAGGATTCGTCGTCTGCTCCCTGATCAATTTCTTTAATTTGTTTAACCGGCCTTTGCGCAGGTTATGGACCTGCGTCAGCAGGGGCGGTTCCAGCTGCTTCAATAAGGCGGCTAAAGGCAAGTTCTTCTTGCTATTGACTATCTTATTTTTTAATGTTTGCCGATCAGCAATTACCTTGCCGTCGTAGACCACATCTCGAAAATCAATAAAGTGCCGGGGTATGGCCCGGATAAAGCGGTCGATTATCTCGATGAATTGGGCGGAGGTCTTAAATTCCAGGCCGGCCTTCAGCAGCCGCCTTTCTGCATCCTGGGCGCCGTCACAATTGCCATCGCCGCCATCCCCGCCGCCGACCAAGGCTTCCAGCAGTTGATTCTTCGGCTCAACCGGCAGACAAAGCAGCTGATCAAGGATTTTGTCGATAGTCAGCGATGTGACATTCTGCTCTCCCAGCTCCGGCAGCACATTGGCGATATATTGCTCAAAAACCGTATTGGGAGACAGCACCACGATATTTTCTGCCAAAAGAGGCTTTTTCTGATCCTGGTACATCAGATAAGCCACCCGATGGAGTCCAATGGAGGTTTTGCCGCTGCCGGCCACCCCCTGAACCATCAAAAGCTCATTTCCGCTATCCCGGATCACCGCATCCTGATCCCTTTGTATGGTTTCCACAATGGTCTTCATTTTAGCCGAGCTGTTTTGAGAGAGGATTTGACGCAGAAATTCGTCCACCACTTCCACATCGGCGTCAAAATAATATTCCAGCCGGCCGGCCTTGATTTCAAACTGCCGCTTCAGCAGCAACCGGCCTTCGATTTTGCCGGCAGGAGCATCGTAATAAGCCGGGCCCGGGCTAAAACGGTAAAAAACGCTGGCCACAGGAGTCCGCCAGTCATAAACGGCTATGGCATTCGTCTCCGGGTCTTTTAATGAAGAACGGCCGATATAGAGCTTTTCCGGCCAGGCCTCACCGCCAAATAAAAAATCGATACGGGCAAAATAAGGGGAATTGATCATTCTCTCCAGTTTGACTATTTTGGCGGCTTCTTCATCATGAAGAGCGATCTGGCTGTTGATCTGGTGAATCTGCTGTCCTGCCTCCACCAACTCCTGAAAGCCATCGGCACTATAGAGCCCTCCAATGCCGTGAGCGGAGTATTCGCCCATTTCTTTTTTGGCAGCCATGATGGCTTGCCGGCTCTTGGCCATCTTGAGCCTGATCTCCTCTAAAATCCGCAAGGCCAGCTTTATGGTTTGAGCCAGATTTGCCTTTTCTTCCATAAGCTCCCGGTTTTCATCCGCCTCTTGATTTGCTATTATCTCGTCCGTCATCAGCCGCCCCTTCCTCTCCCCGCAAAATACCCCTAACGAACTAACGAAGAATGTCTTCCATAAGAATAGCAGTTTTATTTTGTGTTAAACAGTCTATTATTCTTTACCCGATTCTGGTATAATATAAATGGAAAAACAACATCGGCCCGCCTTGATGGCAAGGTTCCGGTGTTGTTTTTTATTGCATAAGCGGCCGGGCCGGGCTCTATTCCACCTCAGCGGACAAGCTTTTGCGGAACGCCTTAAACTCCGACAGGAATAAGCCAAAAAGAGTCAACAGCATCCCAGCGAGCATCCGTAAGGTAACAGGCTCGTGGAGCACCACCGCCGAAGTGACCAAGGTCAGCACCGGCACCAAATAAATGAATACGGAGGTTTTCACCGCGCCCAATCTGCCCAAGGCAAAATTCCAGGTGGCAAAGCAGATGGCAGAGGCACATATCCCCAAAAACAATAAGTTTAAGAGGTTCACGGGGGCCAAAAGCAGCCGGGGCGCCGGCCGGAAATCCAGCAAATAAAGCAGAGGCAGCATAATCAATATGCCGTAGCCAAATATGCGCCTGGTGGATTGCACCATACCGTAACCATAAGTACCGATTTTCTTGCTCAGCAATGAGTACACCGCCCAGACAGCCGCAGCCCCCAAAGCCATCAGGTCCCCTAAAGGGTTGACTTGCAAGGCCGCATCCGGATTAAGGCTGATCAGGGCGATACCGATGATGGCCGCCAGGAAGCCAACGTAAAATTGAAGGCCCGGCTTTTCGGCTTTCAGAAATAGACAAGACAGTAGTCCCGTAAAAAAGGGAGAGGCGGAGATGATCACACCCACATTGCCCACCGTCGTATAAGATAAAGCCGTATTCTCCAGCAGATAATAAAGGGCAATGCCGCAAAGTCCCGCCGCCGCATAGACCAGCTCGTGCTTCTTATCCTTGACGACCAGCTTTTGGGGCTTTGCCAAAAGCAACGCAATGAAGGCGATGCAAAGCCGGGTAAACAAAACCTCTATAGGGCTAAAGGAACGCAGCAATATTTTAGTGGACGTAAAAGTGGTGCCCCAGACGGCTACGGTGAAAGCCGCCGCCAAATAACCCGCAGAAATCTTATTTTGCACAATTTTCCCTCCCTGTTTATTCCACTCTACATCTTCTTGACAGCTATATCGTTTTTTGCTACGATAGCCCACGGTTATATTAAAGAAATTTGCAGAACGGAGAGATTTAATGACAGAAAAAGTACATCCAGACCCCTCAGCCTTGGGCCTTTTCGGCCTGGCCATCGTGACCATGGTAGCCTCCAGCCAAAAACTCGGTATTACCACCGGTGTTTCCTATCTGATCCCCTGGGCCGTATTTCTGGGCGGTCTGGCCCAATTGGTTGCCGGCATTCTGGATTATAAAAAATTGAACGTTTTCGGCGCCACCGCTTTTTGTGCCTACGGCTTTTTCTGGATTGCCATGGCCGCTTCCTGGCTCACTAATCTGGGGGCTTTCGGCGAGGCCCTGCAACAGGGTGTGGACACCCATCAAATGGGCTTTGCCTTTATCAGTTATCTGATTCTCTCGGCATTTCTGACCATCGGCGCCATAGAAACCAATAAATTGTTATTTACGATTTTTTGTTTTATCGATGTTTTATTTATCGGCTTGGCCGTAAGCACCTTTGTGGGTCCGTCTTCCTCACTGTATCATACCTTCCATAACCTGGCCGCCTGGTCGGAGCTGGTCATTGCCCTGCTTTCCTTCTACGGCAGCGGCGCCAATGTGCTGAACAACCATTTCGGCTATACCTTCCTGCCGGTGGGCAAACCCTTCGGCATATTTAAGCGCTAATTTGCAATTAAAAATCTTGGTTTTTAATTGCAAATTAGGCATGTATACCAATCTGCTTGGGCTTTGCCCGCCGCCGCACTTTGTGCTGCAATGAAAAACCAAAGTTTTTCATTGCAGATAAGCATAATCTGTTTTTGGTGTAATTTTCTTGCGGGAATTCGCCCATACTATCTTCAGAGGTGATAGATATGTACAAGCGGATTCCCACGCATATCGGCATAATTCCCGATGGCAACCGTCGCTGGGCGCAAAAGCAGGGACTGGAAAAAAAGGACGGCTATTCTTACGGTATATCTCCCGGCTTTTCTTTATACGAAATAATGATCGCTATGGGCGTCAAAGAAGCTACATTTTATGGCTTTACGAAAGATAATAACAAAAGGGCGCCGGAGCAGCGGGATGCTTTTACGAAAGCCTGCGTTGAGGCGGTGGTGACCTTAGCCGGCAGGGATGCCAATCTTCTGGTCATCGGCAATACGGATTCACCGGCTTTTCCCCCGGAGCTGCTGCCTTACGCCAACCAGAGAGTCCGCTTCGGCCAGGGCTTAATCAATTTGAACTTTTTGGTGAATTACGACTGGCAATGGGATCTCGGCAGCGCTTTAAGCTGCGGGCACATCGCTTCTTACGACATTCCCCGGATCGATTTGATCATCCGCTGGGGCGGCTGCCGGCGGCTGAGCGGCTTTCTGCCCGTGCAATCGGTTTACTCCGATATTTATATCGTAGAAGACTATTGGCCGGATTTTGACCCTGCTCATTTTCATGCCGCTATGGACTGGTACCAAAACTGCGACGTTACTCTGGGAGGCTGAAGCCGGGGCTGTACGCCGCTTATCGCCGGCGCCGGTTAAATCATCATAAATCCCCCGGGAGCCTGACGGCTTCGGGGGATTTTTGCTTATTGGTTTGAAATGCCCTTAGTGGAATCGTTGCAGCTTCATTTGACCAGGGCGGAAATCTGCTTAAATGTGTCTGTGGCTGCTTTTCGTAAAAGCTCAAATAAGATGCTCTCGCTGGTAGCCAGAAAAGCTCCTTCTTTTTCGGCCCGGCGCAATGCTATTTCCCGGTCATAAGGCTGGCGGGAACCGACACAATCGGCAACCAGCACCACATTGTATCCGGCAGCGGTAAGGTCGATGACCGTTTGCAGCACGCAGACATGGGCCTCAACGCCGAAGACAATCAGGTTTTTCTTGCCCAGGGATTGGATGCGTTCCGCTATTTCCTTTGTACCCCAGGCGCTGAATGTAACCTTGTCGCTTGGGGTGTACTCGCCCAAAACCTCCCGCAGCTCCCGGGGCAAATCCCCCAAGCCTTTTGGGTATTGGCGCACCGTAACGATCGGAATCTCTAAAATCTGCAGCCCTTTGATCAGCCTTACCGTCAAAGCTAAGGTCTCGTCAGCCCCGCTGATTGCCGGCAGGAGTCTGTCCTGAACATCAATCAGCAGTGCCGCCGTATCTTCCCGCAAAATCCTCATACCTTTGCCTCCGTCATGTAAGAAAACTCTATAAGACATTCTATTTGCTTTGCGAAATACTGTCAACCTTACTATTGCAGCGATACCTATATGCTGAAATGCTAAGAAATCTTAGCATTTTTTGTAACAAACCGGCCTATTCTGCTTTTTTTCTTGCTTTCTTAAACTAAGATGATAAACTAATATTTAAAGTGTTTAAAGCAAAGGAACGTGACCAACTTTGAATATCAGAATGGCCGGTATCGATTATTCTATAGCGCATCTCGATGTCCGGCAGATTTTTTCCTTCGGCAAACAGCAACAAAAAGAAATTTATGCCTTTTTGAAATCTCAGCCCGAGATATTGGGGTCCGTATTGATTGCCACCTGTAACAGAACGGAGCTTTATTTATCCTGCGCAGAAAACAGCTCCCTCCATCCTTTTGAGGTGTTATGCAAAGCCTGCGGCAGGGATTTTTCCGAATGGCAGGACAAGTGCAAGCTGCGTCTTGACGAGGAGGTTTTTATCCATCTCAACCGCTTATCTTGCGGCGCCGCTTCTCAGATTTGGGGGGAAGACCAGATTATCACGCAGGTAAAGGACGCTATCGCCGCCGCCCGCGAGGAGCAGGCCGCCGACAGCATATTGGAAGTGCTTTTCCGCAACACCATCGCTTCCGGCAAGGCCATTAAAACCAACCTAACCTTTACCCGGACGGAGCAATCTGCGGCCACCAAGATTTTGGATGTATTAAAAGCTCAGCCCAGCCGGCCCGGTCATATCCTGATCATCGGCAATGGCGAAATGGCGCAGCTGACGGCCCGCAGCCTTTTGACTCAGGACTTTGCCGTTACCATGACCCTCCGCCAATACAAGTATGGTCTTGTCCCCATCCCCGAAGGGGCTGCCGTTATTCCTTACCATCAACGCTACGAGGAAATGGCAAAATGCGACGTATTGGTCAGCGCTACCAGCAGTCCCCATTGCACCGTAGAAAAAGAGTTATTTGCCGCTTTGCCGCAAAGGCCTTCGCTGCTCTTTGACCTGGCAGTGCCCCGTGATATTGATCCGGCTATTGCCGACCTGCCCGGTATTCGTTACTACGATATCGATCTGCTGGGCCATGCCCCTTTTATCAAAAAACGAAATGCTTTATTGGCACAAATCGACGAAATGGGCCAAAAATACTACGGTGATTTTTGCAAATGGTACCGCTTCCGGCAAGAAAAAGCCGTTGCCGAAAAAGCGGTGTAGCCCGGAAAGGCGGTAAGAAGCCTATATGCCCAGGTCTCACTTCCCCTTGTTTGCCGATGTACGGGGCAAACGGGCTGTCATGGTTGGCGGCGGCCCCATTGCCGCCCGCAGGCTTACGGCCCTTTGCAGCTTTGCCTTTCAGATCCTGGCTGTGGCTCCGGCCTTTGTGCCGGAAATCGAAGACATGGCCGTCAAAGGCCTGATTGCTTTGGAGCGGCGGCCTTTTCAGCCCGCGGACGTAGAGGGGGCTTTTTTGGTGGTAGCCGCCACCGGCGACCGGAGGGTAAACCAACAGGTGGGCCGGCTGGCCAGGGAGGCCGGTGCCTTCGTCTCCGTAGCCGACTGCAAAGAAGAAAGCAGCTTTTATTTTCCCGGCCTGGCCCTCGGCGAAGGCCTGACTGCCGCAGTAGCGGGCGATGGCAATGATCATAAGGCAGTAAAGACTGCCGCCGCCAAAATAAGAGAAGTTTTGGCAACCTATACGGAATCCAGAGAGGATAACCCCCATGAATCTTGATATTAAACAAAGGCCGGCTCTCCGGCTGCGCGTCGGCAGCCGGGACAGCAAGCTGGCCGTGGCCCAGAGCCATCTGGTTATGGCGACTATCCAAAGGCTTTATCCCCAGGCGGAGCTGGAATTGATTACAATGAAAACCACCGGCGATCTGATTCTGGACAGACCCCTGGATCAAATCGGCGGCAAGGGTTTATTCGTGAAAGAATTGGATCAGGCCCTGCTGGACGGCCGGGTGGATTTGACGGTGCACAGCTTGAAGGATCTGCCGGCAGAAGAAAATCCGGCTCTGCCTCTGGTGGCTTTCAGCCGCCGGGAAGACCCCCGGGACTGCCTGGTATTGCCGGCAGGGGAGCAAGCTCTGGATCTGACGAAGCCTATAGGCTGTTCCAGCCTGCGCCGCCAGCTCCAGCTCAAAGCCCTATATCCCGGCTGCCGTCTGGAGCCGGTACGGGGCAACGTCCAGACCCGCCTGCGCAAGCTGGACGAAGGCCAGTTCGGCGCCCTGGTTCTGGCAGCGGCAGGCTTGACCCGCTTAGGCTTGCAGGAACGGATCAGCCGTTATTATGAACCGGAAGAAATGCTGCCGGCCGCCTGTCAAGGCATTATTGCCGTGCAGGCAAGACAGGATTTGATCAACGAGCTGGACGGCCTCTATGGCGGTTCCGGCAGTTTCTTTCGGGACTTTTCTGACCCCTCGGTATATTGGACAGTCCAAGCAGAACGGGCTTTCATCCGCACCCTTGAAGGAGGCTGCAGCGCACCCACCGCCGCTTACGCCACGATCTGCGGCAATCAGATGACTTTACGAGGCCTTTATTGGGACGAAGCTACCGACATCTGGCAGATTCAAAGCTGCCGGGGGCCCCGGGAAGAGGCGGCCAGGCTGGGCAACGAGCTGGCTTCATCGATGAAAGGAGTTTGCTATGGGCAAGAGCGGTAAAGTATATCTGGTGGGAGCCGGTCCCGGCAATCCGGACCTTTTAACGGTCAAGGCCAAAGCCTTGATCGAAGGAGCTCAAGTCGTCGTTTATGACCGGCTGATCGGCAGGGAGATCATTGGCTTGCTGCCGGAGACGGCCTGTAAAATCAACGTAGGCAAAGAGGCCGGCCATCATCCCGTGCCTCAGGAAGAGATCAACCGTATTTTAGTGGAGGAAGCTCTAAAAGGCCATGACGTGGTTCGCCTTAAAGGCGGCGACAGCTTCGTCTTCGGCCGGGGCGGCGAGGAATTGGAAGAGCTGATCCGGGCCGGCATTGCCTTTGAAGTGGTACCGGGCATTACGTCGGCCATCGCTGCCGCCGCTTACGCCGGCATTCCGGTGACTCACCGGGACTACGCCTCCTCCCTGCATATCATCACTGGCCATCGCAAAAAAGACGGCAAGCTGGATCTGGATTACGGCAGCCTGGTGCGCCTGAAAGGAACATTGATCTTTTTGATGTCCCTTGCTGCTTTGGATCAATTGATCGAAGGACTATTGGAGGCCGGCATGAGTCCCGATATGGACTGCGCCCTTATCGAAAACGGCACCCGTCCTTATCAGCGGAAGGTGCTGGGTACGCTGGCCAATATCGAGAGCCTGGCCGCTGCCCAAACTGTTGTTTCTCCCGCCCTCTTTATCGTTGGCCGGGTCTGTTCCCTGGCTGATCAGTTTGACTGGTTTGGCCGGCTGCCTTTAAAAGGCCGCCGTATTTTGGCGGTACAGCACCAAAAAACCGGCCGCCGTCTGGCCGAAGCTTTAGGCCGCTTAGGCGCCGAGGTTCGGCTGCTGCCTGTGATGCAGACGAGGCCTCTGGCCTTTGATTTGCCGGATTTAACGCCATACACAACGCTGGTCTTCACCAGCGCCAATGGTGTGGACGCTTACTTTCAACAGCTTTTGGCAGCCGGGCAGGATTGCCGCCTTTTGGCCGGCAAAAAACTGGCGGCAGTGGGCAGCCAGACGGCGGAAGCCCTGGCCAAATACGGTCTGCGGCCGGATTTCGTGCCTTCGTTCTTCCAAGGCGAAGCCCTGGCCCGGGAAATGATCGGTGAAAACCGCCTCACCCCTGCTGACCGGCTGCTGCTGCTCCAGGCCAAAGAAGTCTCCCCCGGCTTGGGCCAGGCCCTTGACGAAGGGGGCATACCCTACGATTCGCTGGCTGTCTACGAGACTTTTTACAATCACCGGGATTTTCCCGGCGATCTGGCCGGCTACGATTGGATTACTTTTACCGCTGCCAGCTGCGTAGAAGGCCTGGCCCGCTGTGCGGCGGAGGCGGCATCGACGGCTGCGGCTGAGGCTGCCGATGCGCCTATCGCTGTTGCGACTGCGGCAACGCCGGCCCTCCGGCCGGACTTCAGCGGCCTGCCCGCCCTGTGTATTGGCCCGACCACGGCAGAAAAAGCCCGGCAGCTGGGCATGAAGGTAACTCTGCCGCCTCAAGCCACCATTGACTCAATGATCGATACGCTATTATCAATTTACGCTATGTAAATGTAAAGGAAGGATTACCATGCTGATACGCAACCGCCGCCTCCGCTCAAGCCTGGCCCTGCGCCAGATGATCCGGGAAACCAGGCTTAGCCCGGAATCATTGATTTTACCTATTTTTCTCAAAGAAGGCAAAGGGATCAAAAGCGAAATTTCCTCCTTGCCGGGCCAGTATCACTACAGCCCCGACCGGGTGGGTGAAGGTATTGAAAAAGCCCTGGAAGCCGGCGTTTCCCGGTTTTTGCTTTTCGGTATTCCCGCCACTAAAGACCCTGTGGGCAGTCAGGCCTATGCCGATGAGGGCATCGTGCAGCAAGGCCTGCAGGTCATCAAAAAAGATTTTCAGGACAAGGCTTATCTGATTACGGATATTTGTCTTTGCGAGTATACGGATCACGGCCATTGCGGTGTTTTAAAAGGCACGGCGCCGGAAAACACCATCGTGGACAACGACCCCACTTTGGAGCTTTTGGCCCGGACAGCAGTCTCCCACGTCCGCCACGGCGCCGATATGGTAGCCCCTTCGGATATGATGGACGGCCGGGTTTTAGCTCTGCGGCAAGCTTTAGACGGAGCAGGCTTTACCAACACGCCCCTGATGGCCTACGCCGTCAAATACTCCTCAGCTTTTTACGGCCCCTTCCGGGAAGCTGCCGGCTCCGCCCCCAGCTTTGGCGACCGCAAAACATATCAGATGGATCCCCACAATCGCCGGGAAGGCATAAAAGAAGCCCTCTCCGATGAAGCGGAAGGAGCCGATATTCTGATGGTCAAGCCGGCTTTAGCCTATCTTGACGTCATCAGCGCCGTCAAGGATCATACCAACCTGCCGGTGGCCGCTTACAGCGTCAGCGGTGAATACGCTATGGTCAAGGCCAGCGCCGCCGCCGGCCTCATCGACGAGTACGGCGTCATGTGCGAGAGCGCCCTGGCTATTTACCGATCGGGAGCGGACATCCTGCTGACTTATTACGCGGAAGAAATCGCCGCCGCCATCCGGAAAGGAGACATTGGATAATGATGAACGACCAAATGAGTCAAAGCCTGTTTCAGCGGGCCCAAGAAGTCCTGCCCGGCGGCGTCAACAGCCCCGTCCGGGCCTTCGGCGCCGTAGGCGGCACGCCCCGCTTCATCCAGCGGGCTGAAGCCGCCCGCATCTGGGATGTGGACGGCAACGAATACATCGACTGTATCGGCTCTTGGGGGCCAATGCTCTTGGGCCACAACCACCCCGCCATCCGGGAGGCCGTTATCCGGGCCGCTGCCCAAGGTTTAAGCTTTGGCGCCGCCACTGCTGCCGAGGTGGAAATGGCGGAATTGATTTGCTCAATGGTAAAGCCTGTGGAAATGGTCCGCATGGTCAACAGCGGCACCGAAGCGGTAATGAGCGCTTTGCGGGCGGCCCGGGGCTATACCGGCCGGGAGAAGGTTATCAAGTTCAGCGGCTGCTACCACGGCCACTCCGACAGCATGCTGGTGAAAGCCGGCTCCGGGGCTTTGTCATTCGGCAATCCCGATAGTGGCGGCGTCACTCAGGGCGCAGCCAAAGACACCCTGCTGGCGGAATACAACGACCTGGCTTCCGTCAAAGCCTTATTTGACGCCAATCCTCAAGAGGTCGCTGCCGTCATCATCGAGCCGGTGGCCGCCAACATGGGTGTAGTGCCTCCCCAGGCCGGCTTTTTGGCTGAGCTGCGGCAGTTGTGTCACCGGGAAGGGGCTTTGCTGATCTTCGATGAAGTGATCACAGGCTTCCGGCTGGCTGCCGACGGCGCCCAGGGCTTTTTCGGCGTAGAGGCCGATTTGGTGACCTACGGCAAAATCATCGGCGCCGGTATGCCTGTGGGCGCTTACGGCGGCCGCCGGGATATCATGAGCAAGGTAGCTCCCTTAGGCAAGGTCTACCAGGCCGGCACTTTATCCGGCAATCCCGTGGCCATGGCCGCAGGACTGGCCTGCCTGCGGCAGCTGGCGGATAACCCTTCTATTTATACCAGGATCAATGCTATGGCTGCCCAACTGGCCGAGGGACTGCGGCAGGCTGCCGGCAACAAGTACACCGTCAACCAAGTCGGCTCCTTGATCTGTCTCTTCTTCACCGCAAACCCGGTGACAGACTACGCCAGCGCCAAAACCAGCGATACCGGCCTTTACGCCAAGTTCTTTCATCATATGCTGGACAACGGTGTTTATTTGGCTCCCGCCCAGTTTGAAGCCATTTTCGTCAGCCAGGCCCACAACTCCCGGGATATGGAGCAGATCACCAGCGCTGCCGCCGCCTTCTTTAACAGCGACTTGCGCTAAAGGGGCGGACAAAACGGAGGATAAATTGAAAAGCATGCTTGCTCAGGGAGGAGCCGGCATGCTTTTTTTGTTTTGTGGTATAATATTATTCAGATGCCGGTTTGGTTAAAGGCTATGATTCTAATGGGGTGATTATTGTATGAAAAATATTTTGGTTGTTCAAGGTGGCGGCCGCCCAAAGGGAAATACCGCACAACTTACAAACGCCTTCGTCCGGGGTGCGGAAGAAGCGGGCCACCACGTCGAAATAATATCTTTGACAAAAATCGAGGTAAAAGGCTGCCTGGGCTGCAATGCTTGCCGTTATGGAAAGCCTTGTGTTATAAAGGATGACTTCAATGAACTCGTTCCCAAAATCAAAGCGGCTGACTTGATTGTCTTTGCTTCGCCGCTGTACTTTTGGACTATCTCTTCTCGTATCAAGGCTTTTATCGAGCGCTTCTATTGCATCGCAGAGGAAGATCCCAATCCGCCCTTGGGCCGTTATGAAAGCTATCCGGTTAAGGATTGCGCCCTGCTTATGACCGCGGCGGATAACTTTTTTTGGACGTTTGCGCAAGCCGTTTCCTACTATCAATTTGCCCTAATCGACTATATCGGTTTTTCTGACAAGGGGAAGATACTGGCCGGCGGCTGCGGGGATACCAATGGAAATCCGCAGATAGACAAAACAAACTATTTGACTGAAGCTTATGAGTTTGGCAAACGGATATAAATAGAGATAGAATCAAAAGCGGAAGGGTGAGCTGTGGGCCGGAGCGTTTCTGTGCAATTTTTACGGTTGTAGGTGATTACCGGCGGCAATCTGTGCAATTTTTGCCATAGTAGGTGATTTGCAGAGGTTTTTAACCCAAATCCAGGCCAATTCTGTGCAATTTTTACGGTTGTGCATAAATAACCGCTTTGCATTTTACCCCCAACCGTAAATTTTGCTCACCTGGATTAGTCGGTTTGCATACAACCGAAAAAACTGCACATCAGTGCCCCGGGTTAGTGCCAAGTTGAGCCGCTGCAGCGCCACTGCCGAGTCACCGCCGGTCATCTTCCAACGACCCATGACTCGATGGCCTTCTTTCTTAACTAAATGACATTGCAACTCCTGTCGGATATTTTTCAGCAAGAAAATACTCCGGCATACCGGGTCCTCCAGAACATCCCCTGTTCTGCTCCTCCTATATTTACATGAATTTTTTCCGAAATAACGTCCGCAAGCTGAATTCTGCTTGCGTTCAAAAAAGCTCCCGGTTTTCCGGGACTGTATGGCAGTAGCATGAAAGCCATGCAGCCGGCAGCCGCGCCGATAGTGCTGTGCATTGCCGCTGGGTTGCTGGCCGCAGCGGGAACTGCCCTTTTCCACATGCGCCGACAAGTTCCACTATATCCCTGGGGCAAAGCTATCCCTGAATACTGCCGGCAAGCTACGCCGGTTAAGGAAAATACCTGACATGCCAAAAAACAATGCCTTCGCCTTCAGGCGACTTCCAATTTTACGCTTACGCTTCATATCCGAAAACCGTGATTTGGTTCTTACCTGCCATGCAGATTTTAATTTCTATAGCGTCTAACTGAACTGTATTTCCAAGGCCTAGACCGGTATGTGTTCCGACAAAAGATGTTTGTATATTATTGATTACCTCCCAGGGGTCAGATGCGCCCCCTACGATATCTGTAATATCATATTCAATTGGGTTAGTTAAATAATTTAGAGTTCCTATGACAGATAGATTTATTTCTTGCAATTTGATCCAATCCTCCTGGGTATTTGGTCGCCAATAAAGAATCATGGAACTAACGCCTATAGCAAGAGTTAGACTAAGGCGGCAATAAAATCTAATTATAACCTGTTCAATCTCCAAATACTTGTATTGAGTTGGTAACATATTATATTCCAAGACAAGTCTCCCTCGGGTTTGACTAAGCAGCGCTGAGTTTAGCGAAGCCAGCGTCCCGTTGGCAAGCCCTATTGCATTGTTTATATTAGTGAAATCACTTCTATTGTTATAAGCGACTTGGGCGACGGTTGCCGCGCCATAAATATTACATGCTATTTCCTCGTCAGAAGTACTAAGCATAAGAGAATTCCCAGTGCTAAGTCTGAAGGCTGAAGGAAAAGCTTGGCTTACGGTACTAAAAGGTTGGGTTATTCTAAGAGATAAAAAATTGGTGTCATCGTCACTTAATAAAATTGATACTGCTAATGGAGCAGATACTTGAACAGCGGTGAGATAAATACTTTTTTGGGGATCCGGTGTCCAGAGAATTATTTTTGAAGGTTGTATACCTAAGCTATAGTAATTAATGATACCAGAACTTTTTTTTATAGCTAAATGAACTTGTTGGTTTGCTGCCGGTATATTGTTCTCCACTTGAATATTTTGATTCATTATATAGCTCTCCTTGAATTGCCTGCCAATGTTTTAGAACTCGTAGCCTAAAAGGGTAACATTAATTGTGCCTGCAACACTGGTTGTAATGAAGATTGTCTCATCAGGATTAAATTGAATTGGTGAAGGAAAACTTATACCATAGGTGGCAAGGGTATTGGTAAGAGCTATTGACATAAATGTCGCGTTATTTCCTCTATTTAATTGGACTACCAGTGGTACAAGGGAAGAGACCTGCAAAGCAGTGAGGAAAATTCTCTTATTAGTAGCAGGAGTCCATATAGGTGTATTGGTTTGAAGTGTGGTAAAGGTTCGAAACAAGATAATATCAGATGGATATTCTCTTGTGAATATGGGATCTTCGAAATTAAAAACAATACCCATCAGTTTTGTATTGCTGCCCATTAATAACCTCCTATCTATATAAAGAAACAAATTTTATCAAAATGGGGGATTCTTTCATAGGCGCATCTTCGACTGTCAATGTAAGGCTTCCTGGCTCAATGGTATAATTGATACTTGGTTGAATGACGCCATTCACGAAAAGATTGCTATATGAAGTTTGTTTAGGATCCAAAATGCCCCGGTCCCCGTAAATCGTTAATTCATCAGCATTGGTATAAGTTTTCCCTCCATTTGACACGGTATTATATTGATAGGTTTCGGCTTTGATCAGTTGATTGGCCCTGCCTTTGATGATTAAGTATTCAAGAATAATGGGTACATCTTTTTTGGGCGGTTCTGCTATGGTTAGGGTCAGAAGACCGGTTTCCACAGAATAATTAGTTTCCGGCTGTAAGATCCCATTAATATAGAGATTAAAGAAGGATACGTCATTTGGATCAGGTATACCATCGTCCCCGTATATTAATAATGCATCGTCATTTGTAAATTCTTTTTTGATGCCGTTTGAAACGGTATTATATTGATAATCAGAAACATCAAGTGTTTCATCGTTATGAAAACCTCCGGTAATTTCCGCCAGCAACACCACCGTATTTCTGGAATTTAAAGTCCCGATATCCCAGGTTATTACATTGTTTTCTTGACATACAGTACCTTGGGTAAAGCTTATCGGATTAAAACAAATTAAATCATCTAATAGCAAGATATCAGTCACCACAATATTATTAACCGGACCATACCCATAATTGGATATTCTAATTTCAACTTTCCAAGTATTAATTGTATTAGGCTTAACTTTCAGGGGACCTGATACAATGTATTTCATTATCGTTAGATTAGTTAGCTTAATGTCATATTTGGGGTTAATAAGCGTATTGCTGTGGACAAAAGGCCCTGCATAATCGCATCGGGAAAGAACTTTGACGGGACATCCTGAAGTTATATTTGATAAAACATATGTATTTATATCTGAGCCGCCGGCAATAGCTCTGCTTATTGAACGGCATCCTGCAGTATAGAATAACCCTTCTAATTCAATGCTAACAGTCAACGTTTGATACGGCAAAAGCCTTTCGATCTTCCATATAATAGAGTTATCAGAAATCGCTATATTGCCCGATGTTATAGATTTAATGGTTATGTTTTTAAATTCATCTAAAAGAATATAGTCTATGACAATGAGATCGCTCAGTATTCCATCAGCCGTGTTGGTAATATTGAGAGAGAACTTCCATTTTTCAGGACGGCCTAAAAAAGTCCTCATCGATTTATTAAAAACAATGGTTCGTAATAGCAATTTCTTTTTTGCTATATCCATCTTTGGAGAAACCTCAATTTGAAAATCCTGAGAAATATTGGAGAAAATTTTTTTAGTATTCACTCTGCCTACGCCTGCGGCAATACCTAGAGTTTTTAATCCTTTCTGGCAGAAGCAACCTGTGATATCTACTATAAGAACTGAAGCGTCGCATTCTCTTAGTATATCAATTTTCCAAAGGAGTTCATTGCCTAATATATTTGCTGCTCCATGAGAAATACTGATGATTTTTATACATTTGATATGATCAATACACACGATGTCTCTTATCAGAATATCGGATACTGTATCAGAACTGAGATTAACTATTTTTATTTCTATCCTCCATGTATTGGCTGTATTAACCTTTACTTTTGTAGGACCTGAGGTAATGGTTTGTGTGAGTTCTAATCCTTGACTAACATCGATAGGATGTATGCAAATAATATCAGCGGTTACAGTACCGGCGACGGTATTTCCACAGGCCATGCTTCTGTCAATACAACGAGTTCCTCCCGCTTGAAAGAAACCCTCTGTTCTAAAATTAGCAGTGGCGTATTCCCATTGCTTCAAGACATCAATATTCCAGATAATTGCCTTATCCTTTATTACTATACTTCCGCAGGAGACAGAGATATTTTTGATATTAGTAATTAAGTCTAATAAAATTGTATCTTTTATAACAATATCTGTAATGGGCATATGGCTTTTATTACTTATCGTTAAGGCGAATTCCCAAATTCCCTTACAGCCTGAAGGAATACATTGAGGTCCGCACAAAAGAGCGCTTTCCAAACAAAGGTGATTGCTTATATTCTCTTGTACACAAATATTCATGTCCGTTGCAGGACCGCTGGAAGTTGCTCCTGAAGGAAGGGTGCCTTCGACTAAGGCATAACTTAGTTTCGCAGATGTTGTATTTCTATCTTTAAAAGTAATAAAAGAGATAATAATAGCGGCGTCCTTTATTGGGGCTTCTTCCGTTTTAAGAAAAAGAAGGCCCTTTTGGATTTCATAATTAACTTTTGGCTGCAGCACGCCGTTAATAAACAGGCTGAAAAAAGAGACATCATTAGGATCAAGAATGCCTCTATCGCCATATTGCATTAATTCATCATCGTTGGTGTAAATTTTTTTGACTCCGTCAGACAGAGTATTATATTGATAAACATCTGCATCTAATAGATTCTTTTTCTGATTTAACGAAAGTGTGTTATCGCCAAACATAGTGACCACCCCAAATAAATACATTTTTTATTAGCATATTTATTGTATTAGAAGCAGGTTATAGATGAAAAGGATGTGCAAGGATAGCACATCCCCCATTTGATAATTAGGTTGTTACTGTAGTGTCAGAATCAGCGCTAGGAGCAAAGTTAGTTACAATTAGAGTAATTGGAGCTCCAACCGGTACTGTTTCTGTATCATTAACAGTAACCTGGGAACCATCAACATCAACGGTATATAGGCTGGATTGCTGTAATACACCATTTATGAATAGCAGATAATATCCATTGTCTGTAGTAGCAGTCGTAAGATTAGCGGTCATGATATCGCCGGCATCATCTATAAATTTCGTTGCCGGAATAGTAAGAATACCGCCGGTTCTGTCGTCTTCATTTAGCAAATAAAAATATTTTTCGATTTCTGGTTTGACGTCAACCTCAGTTGTAGTAGTGGCATCGATTGCGAGTTTAAACAGTTGTATTGCCATTTATCTATTCTCCTTTCAATTTCAGTATATGTACAGGGTAACGACTTGTTACATATTTTGAACTGCCATAGTGAAATTGATTTCAAAAACAACTAGATTAAATTCCGGTTTCACACGGGTGTCTACAAAAGAAAATGCAGAGGCTGTCGCAAATTTGCGACAGCTCCCCGTCAAGTAGACAAGTGAAAGAATAAATCACTTGCCACTTAGAAGGGAGCATTCAAAGAATATAGAGATGGAGAGTAAGCGCCAAATAAACCCCCGTGTAGAAAGTGTAGAAAATAAAGGTAGTTGAAAAAGTACAGGAGTAGTTTTTCAACTACCTTTAACGACTACAATAGGGGGTGTGTAAGTGGATACCCTAACCTTGGCTAAAAACCAATATCAAGCCCAGCAATGGGCTGATTACATCCAAGAGCGTAAAGCCAGCGGAATGACCATAGACACCTGGTGTGAACAAAAAGGTCTCAATCCCAGAAGTTATTACTATTGGCTGAGAAAACTGCGTCAGGAAGTCAATCAGGAATATCAGCAGCAGATTGTTCCGGTAACCCTAACCCCGTCTCTTTGCCCGAAAGGAAAGACGGTTACCTTACAAGCCTCGGGGATTAGTATATACTTGGAGGAAGGGGCTTGTCTGGCTACTGCGCAAGCCTTAGTAGCCGCCTTGCTTAACCCATGTTGAAGGAACTCACGCAAAACCGCCAGGTTTATCTGGTCACCGGCTACACCGATCTGCGTAAGTCCATTGACGGCCTCGCTGCACTAATCCAAGGACAGCTTTTGCTGGATCCTTTCTCGCAAAGCCTTTACCTTTTCTGTGGCCGAAGGCGGGATCGTTTAAAAGCCCTAATCTGGGAGGGGGATGGCTTTCTCCTCCTGTACAAGCGTCTGGATAACGGCGGCTTTCAGTGGCCAAGAAACGAACAGCAAACCCGAAGACTCAGCCTTCAGGAATTGCGCTGGCTCACAACCGAATTGCTGCCTTAGAGGCGGAGCTTCTGCAAAAAGAGGCGATCATTGCCCATAAAGATGCCCTTCTTGCGCAAATGCAAAAGGCTCTCTATGGGCAAAAGAGCGAAAAAAGCTACTATCTTCAGGAAGAGGACAAGCAATTGAGCTTGTTCAATGAAGCGGAATTAGAAGCGGACAACAAACAACCGGAAGAAGCCGAACAGGGGGTAGCCGTAGCCGGCCATCAGCGCAAGACGAAGCGAAGCCGTGAAGAAATGACCAAAAACCTTCCGGTAGAAGAAGTGGTGCATGCCGATGAAGAAACCCTTTGCGCTACCTGTCAGGCAGAGCTGGTTTTGGTGGGAAAAGAATTTGTCCGGGATGAGGTCATCTATGTGCCGGCCCGTCTCTTTGTCCGTAAGCATTATGTGGAAGTAAAGAAATGCCGGTCTTGCGGGATGGACGAAAGCCAAGACGAAGCCTTAGCGGATATTGTCTGCCAGCGATTCTTCACCGGAAAGGCGCCGGAAGCGATGATTCCGCGCAGCTTTTGTTCACCGGAGCTTTTGGCCCATATTGCCTACGAGAAATATGCCAAAGGCTTACCCTTGTATCGTTTGGAGAAAGACTTCCTGGCTTTGGGGTTTGGCCTTTCCCGCACAACCATGGCTAACTGGATCATC
>JAHDPO010000014.1 GCA_018434325.1 Clostridia bacterium
GATAAGGAGGTCCTCGGCCAGTACGGCATCATCCAGCAGGAGGAAGCGGAGGAGCGGCACCTCGAACCGGTGCAGTGCCCCGGCTGCAAGACCATCAACGCCCCGCATGCGAACTACTGCTCCACCTGCGGCAGGTCGTTCACCGGCGACGGGGAGGATGTGCAGGAGGCGATGGGCAAGGACGTGCTCGAGAACCCGGAGCTCGTGAGGAAGCTGCTCAACGAGCTGATCGAGGAGAAGAAGCGGAAGGGTGAGCTCTGATGCTCACCCCCTGCCCTGTGAGGGGCAATCTTCATCATCTCCTCACCCCCAGGTACGATCAGGAGGCGAGCAGAACCCATATGACGGCTCAGGCACAACGCGGGGAGAAGAGCAATTTCGTCGTTCAACTCGAAGAAGTGCTCCCGCTGCTCCGGGAACGGTTCGGCGTGACGAAGATCGGCATCTTCGGGTCGACCGCCCGCGGTGATGACCGGCCGGAGAGCGACGTGGATGTGCTGGTCGAACTACCACCGGACCGCCTCACGTTTCGGAACTTCATGGCGCTCGCCGATTTCCTGGAAGATCTCTACGGGCGAAAAGTCGACCTGCTCATCGTCGGAGGGATCGACCCGCTCATCCGGCAGGATGTGGAGGGTGAGGTGGTCTGGTGTGAAGTGTGAACGGATCTTTTCTCCGTCACGTGCCCACGAAGAGCCTCAAAGGGCGGGTGCTTCTCGCTTTCCTGATCCGGAAGAGATCCGGTATGATCGCGGCTCTGCACATGGATGGCGAGTGCGATCACCATAATGTACACCGAAATTAACAATTTTGATAAGGTTGGTGTACTGAATGACGAACATGGGAACAGGCAAGTGACGATTGAGATCCTGGAGTCCATCGCCCGCAACGGACAGGTATTCACCCTTGAGCATCTACACCGGCAGACTCAGATCTCGAAAAACCAGCTGCTCCGCGTTCGGCGAGACCGAAGAGGAGGCGCTCGCAGAAGTGAAGGTGGCTATCGGCCTCTGGCTCGAGACTGCTCGGCAAGAGGGACGGGAGATTGGGTGAGCCGTCCCTGGATCGGGATGGTTAGATGCCGATCCAGTGCTGCGACCGCACAAGCACAACATTCTTTCGGTTGCAGGTGGCTATTCTTACTGCAGGTTGTCCTCTTTCTTTGGGTGAAAGGCATGAGGTGGCGCCTGCAACCGATATAGATCTTTCGCTTTTGTCCGGGTTTTTGGCTGGAGGGGCACGGCCGGGGTTTCTCAAATTAGCGAAGTACTGGGGTTAGAGTTCCACTATCCTCCCGACAAAATAGTAGGCGATCTTTGCCGCGTCGCCGATATCAACCGCGCCGTTCTCGTTGAAGTCGGCGGCGGGGTCGGCCGGCGCCTTGCCGACGACCATGTAGGCCACGCGGGAGACGTCGCCGATGTCGACGACGCCGTCGCCGTTGAAATCACCTTTGACGCGTGTGACGGTGATGTAGCCGGGCCGGGGGAGTGTGTCCGAGCCGTCCGCCGTGCTGACCGTGAGGTTCACGGTGTAGTTACCCGGCGTTCTGTAGATGTGGACCGGGTGCTGCTCGGTTGAGGTGTTCCCGTCACCAAAGGTCCAGAACCATGCTATCGGGTTGCCGGTCGAAGTATCGTAGAACTGCACGGTGAGCGGTATATGACCAGATGTAGTATTTGATGAGAAACTTGCTTTTGGTAGAGGTTCACCCCGTTGCGAAAAGACTTGGATGCGCTTGTTGTCTGAGTCTGCGATGTAAACGTTACCCTTGGCGTCAACAGCAATTCCCTTTGGCGATCTAAATTGCCCATCTCCGGACCCGCTCGCCCCCCATTTTCCAAGAAATACACCTGAGACATCGTATTTCCAGAACTGGTTGTTGCTTGAATCCACCGCGTAAACGCCACCAATGGGATCGGTGGCAATATAGGTTAGACCGTTTTTTGTGTCCCATTTATTTACAAACATCCCCGATGAGTTAAATTTCTGAATCCGTGAATTCCCGGTATCCGTCACATAGATGCAGCCTGCGGCATCGATAGCAATATCACGTGGGTAACGAAACTGTCCATCTCCAGATCCATACATTCCCCATTTCGTAAGGAATGTGCCATATTCGTCAAATGCTTGGATTCGGTGATTGCCATCCACAACATAGACTTTACCTGTGACGTCGCTTACAATTCCCTTTGGAAATGCGAACTCTCCGTTGCCGGATCCGTAAGATCCCCACTTTGCAATGAATGTTCCAGAACTGTCAAACTTTTGAATCCGGTTATTTTCGCTATCCACAACGTAAACATTGCCTGCGAAATCGACCGTGATCCCTTTTGGCCCAAAAAATTGCCCGTCTTCAGATCCTTTAGTCCCCCACATCCCTAAGAACACGCCGGAAGAATTAAACTTCTGAATCTGGTTGTTGCTAGTATCCACAACATAAATGTTACCTGCGTTGTCTACTGCGACTCCTTCAGGAAACCCTAGTTGCCCGCCTCCCGTTGGGTCGCTTCCCCACTTCTCAAGAAAGTTTCCATCGGGATCGAGTTTTTGGATTCTGTAGTTGCTCTGATCTGCTACGTAGATGTTCCCTGAAGTGTCAATTGCAACGTCTACTGGCGTGACAAACTGCCCGTCACCAGTGCCGGTTGTTCCCCACACGTTCAGAAGTGTACCTGACGAAGTGAGCTTCTTGATCTGGTTGTTGGTGGTGTCTGTAATGTAAATATGATCCATGGCATCGATAGCAATGCCGAATGGGCGGTTATATTTCCACTCAGTAGGTCCATACGGTCCCCATACCTCAACGAAGGTGCCGGAACTGTTGAACTTCTGGATCCGGGGATTACCGAGCTCAACGACATACACATTGCCTTTCGTGTCAACGGCGACACTATATGGTCCTGAAAATTGTCCATCGCCATATCCCGGTTCATCCCATTTCCTGAGAAATGTGCCTGATGAACTGAATTTCTGAACCCGGTTATTACCATAATCAGCTACGTAAACATTCCCTGCGGCATCTACTGCGATGCCTCTCGGTGAGTTAAATTGCCCATCACCTGTGCCGGACATACCCCACTGTCCAAGATACACGCCTGCTGAACTAAATATCTGAACCCGATTATTCCCACTGTCTACGACATACACAGCGCCCAAAGCGTCGGTCGCAACACCACTAGGTGAGTTCATTTCTCCATCGTCAGATCCATACGTGCCCCATTTCCCAAGAAAAGTGCCAGAACTATCAAATTTCTGGATCCGGTTATTTCTGCTATCTGCAACGTAGACATGGTTTTTAGCATCAACCGCAACACTATATGGATCATTAAATTTACCATCACCACTAAGATCCGGCGCTCCCCAAGCAGCGGCAAACACATATTCATTATCTCCAGTCATTTCAGTATGACTGACGTCATCCAGTAAAATCGCCACCACTAGGGAGGTGGATACTGTGAAGAAAACAATGGTGGTAGCGAGACTGATTCGGAGTATTCTCTTAAGTGCTGTCACTTGTGCACCTTTTTTTAGGCTGAGAGATCCAAAGGCCGTAAATACGGCTTTAACACGCCCAGAAAGCCAAGTCTCCTTGACTAGTACGGGACATTCGCCTTCTAAATTTACTTCAAGTCAGGTTGCCATTTAATGGGAGGAAACGACTGTGCCGCTGGCATTAATAGAAGTCACTATGATTGAGGGCGTTTGAATATTCTAGGACGCAGTTATTTGATTCTCCATTTGCGTGTACTGTGAGTTATATTGGTGATCTGTGTTAGGATATATGAATGCATCGAAACAGATCACTAATTAAGTGAAGATATTTTTACCCACCCACGATTGGCTATCTAATAAATCCTTGTTCCCATAGGGATAATACAACATCCATTTGCCCATTATGGTGGTCGGTTCCCGGTGCAGCCCTTTTCCAGAGATCTTTTTGTTTTAACTCCCTTTTAGACTCGCGGAGTATCCCAACTGCATTAATGGCATACGCTTTGTTCTTTGTTGAACTGGTATAATCCCCAGCGGGTATTCCCATGACCATCCCCTCTTCGCACAAGCCAAGGAATGCTTCTCGTGGGCAACTCTTATTGCGGCTACTTTCTGAATGTGTATACTCATTCAAAGCCTTACGCCAGGCATCTTCTGGATTTTTACAAGTTCCATCGTGGATTAACTTGACTGCTCTTACTGCAGCGCGTCCGTAGTTCCCCATAGTTTAATATCTGTCTGTAGTTTAAAGAGTCTACTTGCTACAGTGCACTTACCTGCCGCGAGCATGCCACGGAGCCAGTGACATGACGGCTGCCACGGAGCAGCTGTCACGAAACGAGGCGTGTTGAGTGAGAGTGTTTGCGTTTCTATACACAGTACTTCGCTAACTTCTCTAAAAGGAGTGGCAAGAACTCTGTGGAAGGAATATGTGAAGGTGATTCACGGAGGGAACCGAAATGTGAAGTATTATATAAATGGATTTTCTCATTTAACGATATAGATCTCAATTGTTAAATGGCAGACTTCCTGCACTCCGAAGAGGTTTGATATGAGGATCGCTTTAGCACGCAATGAGGGTGATAGAATGCCCTTTAAAGCTACTTTTGCCTTCTTTGAGAGATGCCTAGAAACTGGACCCAATGGAAGGATTCTATTGCAGGATGTAAAGTATGGAACTGAAGAACCAATTGCGGATCATATTTGGATTCATGATAATCCATCTATCAAAAAGATGGCTGATTTGGATGAAGGAGATATAATCCGGTTTACTGCATTAGTGTATAAATATAGTAGGGATTATCGGCAAAATAAAGAGGACGAAGAAAGTTCAGACTACGGACTTAAGGATATCCAGAATCTGGCCATCCTGACTAAAGGACAAAGAACGTCCTCTAGAATCCTTACTGAAGGACAAAGAACGTCCTCTAGAATCTTTACCGAAGGACAAAGAACGTCCATTAGTGGGA
>JAHDPO010000018.1 GCA_018434325.1 Clostridia bacterium
ACCGCTTCCCATTGGAACTGGACTGCGCTATGAAAGCAAAGTGTCCTATGGATATTTAAATAAATCATTTCAGAACGCCGTTGAAGAAGGTGTTCGATATGGTTGTGAGCAGGGGTTATATGGATGGGAAGTAACAGATCTCAAAGTCTGTTTTGAATATGGCGTATACTACAGTCCGGTAAGTACCCCTGCTGACTTTCGGCATTTAGCTCCTATTGTATTTGAGCAAGCCCTAAAACAGTCAGGTACGGAGTTGTTAGAGCCCTGCCTGTCATTTGAGCTTTATGTCCCCCAAGATTGCAATGCGCGTGTTTACAATGATCTGAAAAAATTTCATGCAGATATTGTATCAATAAAGACACAGCACAACGAAATCGTAGTATCAGGAAAAATTCCGGCTCGCACATCACAATTTTATAAAGAGCAGCTTTCGGAGCTTACAAAAGGTCGCGGAGTCTTTTTAACAGAACGGGCAGGGTATCAGCAAAACACCGGTGAAATCTTTACTCAGGCCAGAAAACCGGATGATCGATTGGATAAAACTCGTCACTTGTTTGATAAGGCGTATGACGAGATAGGCAATGAGGGACATCAATCTGGCATGAAATTCATGTAGCCAAAGGATGAGAGAGAAAGTGGATAACTTAAGGCTGACCATAAAATATTTAGTCAAGTCTTCCTCGGGAAGTACAATAATCAGCGCGGATTTTTCATTGCGAATTTCTCGGTATCAATGGTTGTTTCAATGCAGAGGATTTGCTCCATTTTCGAGTCAAGAAAGGCATTTAAATGGGACAACACGGTGGAGAGCACCGACACCATGGCCTGTCCCGCGGAGTTGAGATCGGCTCCCGCAAACCAGCGGGCCTTGTGGTCGGGCGGTAGCTTTTCCATGAGGAGCTGGAACTGGCTTTTGCCCTTTACCTTGCTGGGGGCCAGCAAATCCTGCACCAGCTTGAACACGCTGATGATATGGCGGCAGTACACCTTATGCCCATCTTTTTCGGTGGGCGGCAGATATTCCGCAAATGGCTTAGTTTCCTCCGTAACCCTGTATCATTGAAATGGTCTACGGAGCGTGGATTGTTCTATATATCATATCCTTTTACAATAAGTAAGGAGGTAAATGATTATGGATAATTCAAAAATTGCCATGACAACAGAACAAAAGTGGAAATTACCATTTTTGCTGATTGTTATTGGGCAGTCGATTTCACTAATTGGGAGTTCCGCTGTTCAGTTTGCATTAATTTGGTGGATTACCAGCGAAACAAATTCCGCATTGCTCTTGGGGTTATCTGGTATGGTAGCTTATGTTCCTGTAGTTTTATTCAGCCCAGCTGCCGGGGTTATAGCTGACCGGTATAATCGAAAGGTCATCTGTATTTGTGCTGACCTGTTTGTAGGACTGTCTGCCGCTGTATTTGCGTTTTTATTGTGGCTTTATGAGATGCCAATTTGGATTTCGTTGCTTGTACTTTTAATGCGAGCGATTGGGAATACTTTTCATTCCCCGTCTATTCGCTCAATTATTCCCCAAATGGTTCCTGCAGAGCAACTTGTACGGGCAAACAGCTGGAATCAGATGATGCAGTCTGGTTCCTATATACTTGGGCCTATTTTAGGTGCTGCCATGTATGCAGCCTTCCCCATAAATGCCATATTGCTTACTGATCTTATGGGAGCTATTGTGGCTTGTTGTTTATTAGGTGTAGTAAAAGTTCCGAAGCTGATAGCAAAAAACAAAGTAAAGCAAAGCTTTAAAGACGATTTCAAGGAAGGATTATCGGTGTACGCCGCAGATAGAAAACTGCTTGTTATCATTATAGCCGAAACTTTGTGTTTGATTTTCTATATGCCTTTGACAACTTTTTTTCCGCTAATGATCAGCAGCTATTTTAATGCGGGTGCATGGTATGCCAGTGCAGGGTCTTTGAGCTGTGCGCTGGGTATGATGGCAAGTGCCATACTACTTAGCAGCAGATTGAGAGTAAAGAACAAACTGAAAACGGCTTATGTTGGTCTTGGGGTTATGGGAATTGCCGTTCTGTTCTGTGGCTTACTGCCATCTTCGCTTATTGCTTGCTGGCTTTTCATTTTTGCCTGTGCTTTTATTGGCGGAGGTGGTAATATCCATACCATACCATTAACGGCTTATATGCACGAAACCATTTCGCGCGAAAAAATGGGCAGAGCATTTTCTTTGCTATCAGTAACTTCATCTGTGACAATGCCGATTGGACTTGCCATAGCAAGCCCGGTAGCCGAGATTATCGGTATTAGTAAGTGGTTTTTCATTTCAGGCATTGGGATTTGCCTTATTACTTCTATTGCACTGCTTTTCCAAAAAAGGATCAAATGGGACTTTTGAATAACCCGCGCTCTGTTTTGTCTACGGAGCGTGGATTATTTTTTAGAGCATATAAGTGTATACTAAAGTCGAGGTGAAAACAATGGATATAAAAAGAAAAAAAGAACTTTTGGAATCCTATAAAAACAGGCATCCGGAAATGGGTGTAATTTCTTACTGCTGTAAAGAAACCGGCGAAATATTCTTAGGTATTTCCAAAGATACAAAGGCGGATTTTAACAGCACTAATATGAAATTGTCAGCCAACTGGCACCCTAATAAAAAATTACAGGAACTTTGGAACAAATATGGCCCGGAAGGCTTTGAACTATCAGTTATCAAAGTGTTAAAGTATGATGACCCAAGCGAAGATCATACAGCGAAATTAGAAAGTTTAAGAGAGCAGTGTCTCGCTGCTAATCCAAATGCAAGGAGGATATGGCGATGAATGAAAAAATTGTTATGGTGTCAAACGGTTATGACCTCATAGACGGCAGAAATGCTTATCAATCTGACATCAAAAGCTTAACATTGGGTGAACCTATGCTGGATGAAAATAAAAAAATGCAGATTGCCGCACAGATCTGGAAAACCGGTAAAGATGGCGAATTGTTTTTGGCACAGGAGCTACCTATCCATCAAGTATTTGACTTGATGATCTTTTTATCCAGAACATTGCTTTATTTTAAAGAGGCTTACCGGCTTCCGCTTTTATATGATCCGGAAAAGCCCCTCGTGGAACGGGTTGGAGTACAGGGTGGAGTACTACCCGTAGAGGTTTGCATTGACAATCAAAATATTAATGAGGACATCAAAACCTTTGCCCAGAGTCTGAATGATTTAGGGGAATTGATTGGAGAACGTAAGCGAGTACTCAGCCGCATTTTAGAAGAATTGGAGTTATATTAATATGAAACAGACTTGTGTTTTGTCACCTGCCAGACAGCTGACAGAAGAGGAGCAATCCCTTGTCTGGCAAAAACCACCTTCGCATATTGAAAGTGAAGCAGAAAAACGTATATATCAAGAAGTAGTAAGGAATTGGAACCGCGGTGAAATGAAAATCAGTACAGTTTTACTGGAGGGCGATGCAGGTTCGGGGAAAACCCAGCTTGCCAAAGCCCTCTCTGCTGATTTTAACCTGCCTTATACGAAAGTAACCTGTTTTGCTGATATGGATAAATCCGACGTGTTAGGTTCTATTTTACCGGTATTATCTGAAAAGGATAAATCAGATACGATTGAATATCACTATTATCCATCAGAAATTGTCCGTGCTTATGAAAATGGGTGGCTCTTGGAGATTCAGGAACCCACAGTGATTAGGGATGCTGCTGTTTTAATGGCTCTGAATTCTGCATTGGAACCGGATGGCAGTCTAAACTTACCTACCCGTATCGCACACCGGCATCCGGATTTTATTGCTGTTATTACAACAAACCGCGGCTACAATGGCTACCGTCCTTTAAATGAGGCTTTGCGTGATAGAGTGCAGCATGCCGAAAAACTGGACTTACCACCTAAGGCAGTTATGATGGAACGAGCCAAAGCTAAGACCGGATATCAATCTGAAAATGTTCTTTCTCTTTTAGCCGAAACAATTATGCTGCTGGATGAAACAGCTCGGGCTAATGCAATTAAAGGTGTGGCTGGGATGCGCTCCTATATCTTTTGGGTTGATGCTGTCGCAAGTGGTGCACCAGTGCGAAGTACCCTATATCATAAGGTGCTCTATAAAATTACCACTGACCCACAGGAGCTTGCCATTTTAGAGCAGGCACTGGTAAGCCACGGTTTGACAGATAAGCTTGAAGAATTAGATATTATCTGTCATTCTCATCCGGATGGGGAGAATTCGGAAGTAATGGAACTTCATATTTCAGGAAACGGAGAATACTCTGCAGAAACAGATAAAGCTGATAAAAATGCAATCCGTCTGAGAAAATCAGCAGACAGTGAGGGGCATTCGGATACGAGCAGCGATAAGAATTCTGATGTGTCAAGCAATGATAATGGAGAAAATGGCACTCCAGTTTACCATGAGCTGGATAAACCCGTTTCAAATGAACAAAAAAGGGAATTTCGCAAACAATTAAACAAAGAAGTCCGGCAAAGTGTTCAAGGCAGCTGCCATGAAGATATTAAGCTTATTGTCCACCGCCCGGAAGCTGCCGCTCAGGACAGAGAAGAATATAACAGCATGATTGCAACTTTGATGCCAGTTATTCGGGAACTAATCCGAAAAACAAACCCGCTTTTAGAGCATGAAGTTTCCGCTGAATTTGCTAAATCTCAGCTTTATGGCACAAAATTCTGTGCGGATCAGGCTGCTTCTTTGGATTTCCGCGTATTTGCCCGCAAGCACCCACCTGAGGAAGAACCCTCCCTTGCAGTTGCTCTCAGAATTGATGAATCAGCATCAATGTCAGCCTTTGGCCGTTTAGATGCAGCAAAACAGGCCGCAGTCGCTTTATATGAATTCTGCACCGGGTGCGGCATTCCGATCATGGTTTACGGGGATACAGCAGACCGCTCCAAGCTGGAGCAAATGTCCGTCTACGCCTATGTAGACTTTGAAAGCAAAGATGCAGATGAAAAATATGCTCTTATGAACATTCAGGCTCGCAGCAACAATCGGGATGGTATGGCACTACGGATTATTTCCGATAGGTTGTTTAAGGCACCGCAAAGAACCAAAGTAATAATCAGCATCAGCGACGGTCAGCCTAAGGCGATGCCCGATTATACAGGTGAAAAAGCAGCTCGTGATATGAAAGATACTTTGCAGGAATATAGGCGAAAAGGCATCCAGTTCCTTGCTGCAGCTATTGGGCAGGATAAAGAGGCTATCCGTGAACTTTACGGTGCTGAAAACACATTGGATATTACCGATTTGAAGCAGCTCCCGGCAAGATTGGTACAAGTAATCGCAAGGTTCCTGTAGTATGGTATACTAAGCAGAAATGGAGGTGGTGGCATGGATTGTGTGAAAATAGGCAATTTAATAGCCAAGCTGCGAAAAGAAAAAAACCTTACTCAGAAAAATATTGCAGATGCGTTGGGTATTCAAAATAAAACGGTTTCTAAATGGGAATGTGGTTTAGGGTGTCCTGATCTATCGCTGTGGCCGGAACTGTCTGCTATTTTGGGCGTTGATATGAAACCGATGATGGAGGGTGAAATTACATCAAACAAGCCAGATAGCGGCAACATTGATAAAATACGTTTTTATGTATGTCCTTCCTGCGGAAATATTCTGGTTAGCACAGGAAGTGCCTCTATTTTCTGTTGCGGAAGAAAGTTAGAACGCATCCTCCCTACGGATGCGACTATTGCACCCAAAATCACAGTGGAGGAAATGGATACGGATTACTTTATCACCTTTGACCATCCAATGACCAAAGAACATTATATTTCCTTTATGGCCTTTGTTAAAAGTGACAGAGTATTTCTGAATCGCTTGTACCCGGAACAAAGTCCAAGTTGTAGGTTTCCTATAATTACTGGCGGTAAACTATATGTTTATTGTAATAAGCATGGATTGTTAGTATATGCAGATTACCTAACAAATTGAAAGACTCTGCAAGGAACAGCTGACATGGAGCGAGCAACTACCTCCGGTCATCGAAGAAATAATGCTTGGAAGCAAAACTAACTTGAGGATAACTCGTTCGCAACAAGTCGCCAGTTGATGAATGTGTACGGAAAGCCCGAAAAGCGGTATGAAGTCCGCAGCGAGGATAACGCCGTAGACGTATAGATTCACGATTGAGAGGTTCACTTTTAACCATTACCCACTATCTTTTAACGGTTACTCTGAAAAATGCACCGCTACCCTGAAATTTAACGATTACTTTTGTGTATCGGTCGAGGTGTTCCACACCAAGCCCCGAAATGCCCGATGTACTAAAACGCAAAAGGTCGTGAGAACCCAGTAATACTGGACTCTCACGGCTTTTTTATGAACACAAAAAACGGCAGCAGTGCTGACGTTACCGCCACACTACCGCCGCCTAAAACTCACACGCCATGTGAATCTTTTTTTACGAAGATTTTAAACCATTATATGCACTGAGTTGCAATTTGCTCATAAAAAGACATTGAAAAAGGCATTCCAATTGTAATTACTCTGTGATAAAATATTATATGTATGACTATGCACGATGAAGGAGGGGCTGAAAGTGCCAGACAAAAAACCGATAGAACCGATGGAACATCACAATATTGGTGATTTCTTGAAAGGTCAGTCATCCAAGATACTGACCGCAATAGCTGACGGAGATAAAACTGCATTCGTTCTCAAGAATGGCAAGCCCATCGTGGTTGTTATGTCTAACGAGCGCTACGCAAGGCTGCTTAAAGCCGGGATTGATATCAATGATTATTAATATGGAGGCCTTCAGAATGGCTAAAGAATGAATTACCGACGTTGTGATGGATGACGCCAGCATTAATGTCAGCAAAGAAGTCGATCTTGTATTCTCTATTGCTAACAGTTTGAGGGGTCAGGTTAGATGTCAGAAGTTTACGAGTATCGGTTTTGATGTTTTTTTGATTTTTACAGGGTTGTGTGGTCAGGTTGGATAAGGAGAAAATATTTGTGAATCAATATAGTCAAAATAATTGGAAACGAAACTTTCTTACCATTGCCGGAGGGCAGACAGTGTCGCTGATAGGCAGCGCCGCTGTGCAGTTTTCTCTAATATGGTGGCTGGCAAGTGAAACGGGATCCCCTATTATGATGTCCATCGCGGGCGTGTTCGCCTTTTTACCTCAGCTTATTCTCGGTCCTTTTGTGGGAGTATGGGTTGACCGACTTAGCCGTAAAACCGTCATCATAGCAGCAGACCTTTTCATTGGATTAGTAGCCCTTGTTTTTGCTCTGGTATTTTTGTTTGATACGCCACCCTATTGGTCGGTTTGTGTGGTGCTGGGTATTAGAGCTATAGGCAATGTTTTTCACAGTCCAGCCATCCAGGCAGCGGTACCCATGCTGGTGCCGCAACAGGAGCTGGTGCGTGCCAACGGATGGAGTCAGTTTATGCAGTCGGGTGCTTTCCTGCTGGGGCCTGTACTTGGCGCAGCCATGTATGCTTCCCTACCCCTTTGGATCATTTTATTGTCTGATTTGGCAGGCGCGCTTGTAGCCAGTGCTACTGTAGCACTTGTAAAAATACCTGATCCGGAGAGGAAAACACAACAAATTCCGCATTTTTTCCATGAAATGAAGGAAGGTGCGGCAGCCATATGGCAGGATAAAAAACTCTTTATCGTGACGGCGGCCACCCTGCTCGGTATGGTGTTTTACGCACCTTTATCCACCTACTATCCGCTTATGACAAGTGATTACTTCAAAGCTGACGCATGGCATGCGAGTATGGTCAACTTCGGTTACGCAGGCGGGATGATGCTCTGCGCGATAATCCTTGGGAAATTCGGTACCATCAGAAATAAATTTCCAGTTATTCATCTGGGACTTTTAGGTATGGGAACATCCTCGTTGCTCTGCGGTCTATTGCCTGCAGAGATGTTCTGGTTTTGGATATTTGCAGCATTATGCACACTACTTGGGGCAAGCAGCAACTTGTATAATATCCCCTATATCGCCTATATGCAGGAAACCATCCCGCCTGAACGAATGGGGCGTGCCTTTTCCTTAATTGGAAGCCTCAGCTCAGCTACTATGCCTTTGGGATTGCTCATAGCAGGCCCAATTACCGAAAATCGCGGAGTATCGTTGTGGTTTTTTGTATCCGGAATCGCACTCCTCATACTTACGCTGATAAGTGCCCTGTTCGTTCTTCCACGAAAGGCGGATAAGGTAGGGAAAAGTAATAGTTGATTGTTGTAACAATAAATTGGAATATAACGTTAGGATAAAACACTTTGCAGTATAGTATGGAAATGGGAATTTTTTCAACAACAAAAAGTTATTTGGGAAAAGAAATTTTATGAATAACAATGAAACAACAAGTAAAGAAAACCTATTTGGAACGGGTAAACTTATTAGGGATAAATAGAAACTTATCATACAATTAAAACGAGGTATTTACAATGTATAACAGTATGGAACAAATGCTTTATAATGAATATGGAATACAAGTGCAGTCATTACAGCAGATTCCTGCGGGCTGGTCAGCATCTGCATGGAAAGTTCATTCTGAGTGTGGCGATTATTTTTTGAAAGTTTATGACAAGCATAAGCCCTCCACAAGAAACTGGATTGCGCGAATCGACAGCTATATGCCGGTCGTTCTGTGGTTACATGAGAACACAAAACTTCAAAAGAAAATGACCGCACCGATTCTAACCAGAGATAGAACTTATAAAAAGGAAGATTCATCTTTTTTATACATGGTATTTCCCTTTATAGAAGGCTCAACCATATGCGATGAAAAATTGAAGCCGGAGCAAATACGGGAAGTTGCGCAAATAATTTCCAAACTGCATTTTCATGGTGCTGAAATACCTGCATCGACAAACAGCTTAATTGAAACCTTTGATGTTTCATTTTGTACGACTTTGTCCAATCGGCTTGGGAATATACATGCTTCCGCTTCCTTACAAGAGGTACTAAAACCCTATATGACATTACTTGCCCAAGCGACAGAATCGCTTCAAAGCATGGGTCTCTTACTGCAAAATTCTAAAATGCGTTATGTCATGTGCCATACAGATCTTCACGGCTGGAATCTGATACAATCTAAAAACCTTATCCTTATTGATTGGGAGGGATTGAAGCTTGCACCTGTTGAAGCCGACCTCTTTTCATTTACCGGAACATTCTTTTTTGATTACGCATGGGAGGATTTCATGTCCATTTACCAAACCACACACAAGGACTATCAGATTAATGTCGAGGCGATGCGTTTTTACAGGCTGCGGCGCAGATTGGAAGATATCCATGAGTTTGTCGAAAGCATCCTGTTTGACAAGCTCACACAGGATGATATGAACCAATCACTTCGTTATCTCAAACAAGAATGTGAATTACTGCATGTCATGTGTTGAAAAGAACAGCTTACCTTACAAATGCCTATTTATATGTAGGTTTTGTATGCCTAAAATTAACAATAAAAAAACCTTTGGGAAAGGAGATTTTATGAATAACAATGAAACAACAAGTAAAGAAAACCTATTTGATGTTTTAAATCTGTTAGAAGATTTAAATATAAAATATTGGATTGATGGTGGTTGGGGTGTTGATATCCTGACCGAAAAGCAAAATAGGGATCATAGAGATATAGACGTTGATTTCGATGGGGAATCTGAGGAAACCTTATTGGCTGCACTAAAAGATAAGGGATATAAAATCACGACTGATTGGAGTCCTGCACGCATTGAGCTGCATCACCCGGAACTTGGCTATATAGATATACACCCTTTAATAATAGATGAAGATGGAAGTGCCAGGCAGGCTGATCTGCAAGGCGGCTGGTATCATTTTGAAGCAAAATGGTTTTCTTCTTCAATATTTGAAGGTAGAGTGATTCCATGTATTTCGGCAGAGGCTCAGAAAATTTTTCATAGTGGATATGAATTGAGAGAAGTTGATCATATCGATCTGAAAAATCTTGAAGCGCTGAAGAGAGCAATCTATTTAATCACCGGGGTTATGGCGTCCGGAAAATCTACAGTCGCTCAATTGCTTGCCTTAAAAATGGAAAAAGGAGTGCATCTGCGGGGCGATATATTTCGTAAAATGATTGTTGCCGGACGGGCTGACATGTCCGTACAGCCCTCCGAAGAAGCTATCCGACAACTGCATCTGCGTTACCGCTTGGCAGCTGAAACGGCAAAAACCTATTATGACAGCGGTTTTTCCGTTGTTTTGCAGGACAATTATTACGGTGAGGAACTGCCCCGCATGTTGAAGATGCTAGAGAATTACCCTGTTCATGTAACAGTGTTGTGTCCGGATGTGGAGACAGTAAAAAGGCGTGAAAAGATGCGAGGGAAAACTGGCTATACCGGTTTTTCACTAGAAGCTCTGCATGCGGATTTCATGAGAAAAACCCCAAGACTCGGATTCTGGCTGGACAACTCAGAGCTGACGCCGGAACAATCCGCTCGGGATATTCTATTGCACTTCGGTGAATAACGGTGAATAAGTCACATTAGATTGAACACTATTGATAATTTTAATGTCCGAAAGGGAGTAACATAAATGAATAATATACTGATTGTTTATTATTCACTTTTTCATAATACGGCGAATTTAGCATTGGAAATAGCAGTACAAACAGGTGGAACATTAAGAGAATTGATTCCCGATACGAATTATTCCTTTGAATATAATACTGCTGCTAAAGAAGTAAGAAATCAGATTTCTCGAGGCTTTTGTCCAAAATTAATATCTGGAAATGAATCAATAGACGATTATCAAGCAATATTTATAGGATCACCCAACTGGTTCAAAACTTTAGCTCCGCCAGTTATGAGTTTCCTTAGACTGAATGATTTTACGGGTAAAACAATCATACCCTTTTGCACACACGGTGGTGGAGGATTCGGCCAAATTGCAAATGATATAGCAAAAGAGTGCCCGAAGTCGAAAATACTACCCGGTATTGCTGTAACTGGTACTGTCACATCGGAAGAAGTCACGAATTGGCTTAAGATGATAGAATATGAATTATAAAATCCCGTTTCAAGGAGGAATCCTGTATGCAGTATGGTCCCGACCCAAACGCCATTTATCCAAATGAAAAGATAAAGAGCGTATGCTACATCAAGAATATTATCACCCGCCCTAATATCATCGTCGGCGATTACACGTATTACGACGACAATAACGGAGCGGGGCGGTTTGAAGAGCACGTGACGCATCATTACGAGTTTTTAGGCGACAAACTCATAATCGGAAAATTCTGCGCCATTGCCAAAGGTATCGAGTTTGTAATGAACGGTGCCAATCACAGGATGTGCAGTATCACCACATACCCATTTAACATCATGGGCCACGGTTGGGAAAAGGTGACACCGACGCTGGAAGAACTACCGTTCAAAGGTGATACCGTTGTCGGAAATGATGTGTGGATTGGGCAGAGTGTCACGATTATGCCCGGAGTGCATATTGGGGATGGGGCGATCATTGCAGCTAATTCCGTTGTAACAAAGGACATACCGCCTTATCATATCGCCGGAGGCAATCCAATCAGAATCATTCGGAAGCGGTTTGATGACGACCTCATCCGCTATCTGCTGGAATTGAAGTGGTGGGATTGGTCTGCTCAAAAGGTTTTCGAGAATCTTGAAATCCTATGCAGTGATGATCTGACAAAAATAAAGGAAATCAAGTAACCTGTTATGATAGCGCAATAAATCACACTTTTTAGGAGATAATTCAATCATGGATATAAAGAAGATTACGGCTAACGGCAATGAAATAGCTATTGTAAACAGCGATGAGGTTTGTATTTCAGATGTGCAGTCCGCACTGGATTTCATGATGTCTGTAAATTATGAAACAGGAAGCCATTCCATTATATTGAACAAAGATGCGTTGACCCCGGACTTTTTTGTTTTGAGTACGAGGATTGCCGGTGAAATTTTACAAAAGTTTATCAATTACCAGTTTAAGTTTGCGATTGTTGGCGACTTTTCCGGCTATACAAGCAAGCCGCTGAAAGATTTTATATATGAAAGCAATAAAGGAAGAGATATCTTCTTTGTGTCTTCCGAAGAAGATGCTATTGAGAAATTGAGCAGAACATAATCCGTTTCATATCTTGAGGTTGCAGTTAAATTATAGTATAATTTAAAGTGAAAGCGGGGTAGAAATATGTATTTGATATTCATGTAATTTAGTTTTTAAGCACTGCCCTTTTTAGGGTTTATTTGTTGTGCTTAAAGACATATTTACATGAGTATATCCTCGCTTTTGAAGATCTCCTTGTAAAATTATGTCTTTCTGCACGAACAACGCCTTAGGCAGTTGTTCGTTTTTAATTTTATATAAGGAGATTTCTATAATGAACAGAATAAAGAATTGGAAGAAACAATTTGCTGTAATATACACAGGGCAGGCTTTTTCAATCTTGGGTTCTGCCGCAGTGCAGTTCGCTGTTATCTGGTGGCTGACCATCCAGACTGAATCCGCAATAACCTTGACGATTGCATCCTTAGTTGCCTTTCTCCCCAATATGTTAATCGGACCCTTTGCCGGTGTGTGGATCGACCGATACAACCGCCGAACAGTAATGATTTTAGCTGACGGTCTGGTAGCTGTATCCAGCATCATCCTTGGCGCAGCATTTTTACTTGTGGAAACACCCCCTATTTGGTTTATCTACATTGTTTTATTTTTGCGTGGATTGGGGAATACCTTTCACGGTCCAGCTATGCAAGCGGCAATACCCATGTTTGTGCCAGCAGATATGTTGACCAAAGCAGGGGGCTGGGGAAATATGATCCAATCAATATCCAACATGATGGGGCCTGTGCTGGGTGCTGCGCTTATGTCATTTCTACCTATTTCCTCCATTATGATTGTGGATATACTGGGAGCCGCTTTTGCGATAGTTTGCCTCCTATTTGTTATAATTCCAGATATTCCGCAAACCAATGAGAAGATGAGTGTATTGTCTGACATGAAGCAGGGCTTTATCGCAATGAAAGCAAATAAGCCTTTAATGGCTGTGTTTTCCCCCATGCTGCTGATGACCATACTTTATATGCCCTTAGGTTCTCTGTTCCCTCTGCTGGTACGCAACCACTTTATGGGCGAAGCATGGCACAATAGCATTGTGGAATTTGTCTTTGCAGGCGGATTGCTTCTTTCATCTTTGGTTATTGGTGTATGGGGCGGCATGAAAAGGAGGTTTTTCATGGCATCCTTAGCTATTGGCTTAATGGGTCTGTCTACACTGATTAGCGGAGCGTTACCGACAAGCGGTTTTTGGATATTTGCTATATGCTGCTTCTTCTTGGGTGCCTCTGGCACATTTATGAATGTTCCAGTTATGGCCTATGTTCAAGAAAGCATTGCACCTGAAATGATGGGCAAGGTGTTTTCCCTTTTGATGACCGCCATGACTCTTTCTATGCCGATAGGCTTACTTGTTGCGGGTCCGGTTGTTGAGGTGATAGGTGTAAACACATGGTTTTTCTGGTCAGGTGTTGTACTGATGGCAGATGCTATTCTCTGCCGCCTTTTGACACGACGCTATGACAAAGTAACAATGAAACCGCAAGTGGACTGAAAAAAGGACAGGGTTGATGATAATTTGGAGTGGTGGGCTTCTGGGAGTTCAAAACAAAGTGCTCAAAGTTGCTGGGTTCACAGCATTTAACAGTATTAATCTCAGGTTATAATAATCTTTCTAATATAGTAAAGGAGAATATCTATGACACCTAATAGTGAAAATAAACGAGTATGGTTTATTACCGGAGCAAGCAAGGGGCTTGGCTATGCTTTTACATGCGCCGCCTTGAAAGCCGGGGATAAAGTTGTTGCAGTCGCAAGGACGATTGATAATTTGGCGAAACTAAAAGAAACATATCCAGAAACCTTGCTTCCATTAAGCCTCGATGTTACAGATAAGGAGGCTGTTTTTTCTACGGTTGAAACAGCAGTTAAACATTTCGGCAGGCTTGATATTGTTGTTAATAATGCGGGTATCATGACTTTGGGTATGATTGAAGAACTAAACGAATCCGATGCTCGGAAACTAATGGACACAAACTTTTTTGGAGCTCTTTGGGTTTGTCAGGCAGTGATGCCCTATTTGAGGTCGCAGCGTTCTGGACATATCATACAGATTACAAGCATTGGCGCTATTATCTCGGGTCCGATGTCTGGTATTTACAGTGCAAGTAAATTTGCGCTGGAAGGAATGAGTGAAGCCTTAGCAAAAGAAGCGGAACATTTCGGAGTGAAACTCACTATGGTGGAACCAGGAGGATATTGGACAGACTTATACACTTCGATGAGTTACAGCAATCCATTAGATTCATACGGTACACTTTGCGATGAGCTGGCGAAACAGTATTCCGAAGATTCGGTCGATAGTGATCCTTCCTTGGCAGCGGAAGCCCTTATGAAATTAGTAGCCAGCAATAATCCGCCTTTGAGGCTTATCCTTGGCAGCATGGTATACGATTTGGCGATGGATACCTTAAAAGCACGGATGGTTACTTGGGAAGACTGGGAAGCTGTTAGCCGTGCATCAGAAAAGGCTATTCCTGCACCGGAGAGATATGGAGTATAATACCAAACAGGGGTTTTGAGGCAAGGACGAAACTATCATGAAAATTGAAATTATGGAATATAACCCGGATTGGACAAAGAATTTTGAAGAAGAGAAAATAAAATTGCTCCGTTTTTTCGGTTCTCATGCCGTAGCCATTGAACATATCGGAAGCACGGCGATACCCAATCAACGGGCGAAACCGGTTATAGATATATTTATTGGCGTTTCGCCTTTTGCGGAACTAACCTTTTATCAGCGCATTTTTAATGCAAAGGAGTATCACCACACTCCGACAGATATGACAAGCAGATATTTGTTTGCAAAATATACAAATGAAGTTTGGACCCATAATCTTCATGTTTTACCGTACAACGATGGTTTTTATCTGCGCAACGAATTTCTGCTCAGGGATTATTTAAGGGAGCATCCCAAATTGGCCGATGAATATGGAGAAGTAAAAGAGAGAGCCGCCATGGAAAATGGCAGTACCATGGAGGCATATACACGCGCAAAGACAGAATTTATTCAAAAGGTAATCGATGCGGCAAGGAAGGAAAAAGGCTTGCCCTTGCAAAGCGTTTGGGAAAGTTAGGGTGATTTACAGTTGGATATCATGATACGGAAAGAAACGGGAAAAGACTATAAACTTACGGAAGCTGTTGTAGAAAAGGCATTTCAGAATGAAGAACACAGTGACCACAGGGAACAATTTTTGGTCGCCAGATTGCGAAAAAGCGATGTGTTTGTCCCTGAACTCAGCCTTGTCGCCGAAAGGAACAAGGCAATCGTCGGGCATCTTATGCTAACAAAGCTGCTTATTAAAAATGACGGGCAGAATTACGAAGCATTGGCATTGGCTCCGGTTTCGGTCTTGCCTGAATACCAGAACCAGGGTATCGGCAGCCAATTGATTATTCATGGGTTGAAGAAATCAAAGGAAATGGGCTTCAAATCAATCGTTGTTCTCGGACATGAAGCCTACTATCCTCGATTTGGATTTAAGCCCGCAAGTACATGGGGAATTAAAGCACCATTTGATGTGCCAGATGAATCGTTTATGGCGTTGGAACTTGAAGATGGAATCCTTGGTGATGTTTCGGGAACCGTGGTTTATTGCAAAGAGTTTTTTGAATAATATATAACATTGAGAATTGCAAAATTACCATGCGGAGGTAAAGCAAATGGCTAAAGCATATGACATACAGAATTAAAACACCTATGAGGTATCAATGGAGGTAATCAATGTTTAAAGAGAAAATTATCAGAGAGATGAAAGTAGTTTTCAAAGAAATTCCTTTCGGCATAGATCATACTCTCAAAGTTTTGCAAAACGCAGAAGATATTATGAAAGGTGAAAATATCGGAGATCAAGAAAAAGAACTAATCTGTATTGTTGCTATACTACATGATATTGGTGCCGTTGAAGCACAAAAAAAGTACGGCTCAATTGACGGTGTCTATCAAGAAAAAGAAGGACCAGCAGTAGCCAGAGAAATATTACAAAAGGTAGGCTATGGCAAAAATATCGATCGAATATGCTTTATAATAGGCAATCATCATACTCCATCTAAAATTGATGGACTTGATTTTCAAATACAATGGGAAGCTGATTTGCTTGAAAATTTAACGGTTATGGATAAAGAAAAAGAACAGGAAAAGATAAAAAAATGCATCAATGATAATTTTAAAACAGCTACTGGAAAAATGATAGCCTATGAACGTTTTACTTTATATTAGAATTTGTCGGATAGCTTGGATTTTAAATTATTTATATAACAGGAGGTTGCGAGAATGAGACCAAAAGAGGTTTTACAGAAGTTTGTTGATGCGTTCAATCAGGCTGATGCCGAAACATTATCGTTACTTTATGCGGAGGATGCCGTCAATCATCAGGTTGCCAATGAGCCAGTACATGGTCGGGACAATATTAAAAGATTCCTGGAGGATGAATTTGCACAAGCAAAGATGGTTTGTATTGTGGAGAATATATTTGAGGATGGTCAGTGGGCGATTATGGAGTGGCGCGACCCATTAGGACTCCGAGGTTGCGGTTTCTTCCAGATTGTGAATGATAGAATTGTTTTTCAACGGGGTTATTGGGATAAGCTCTCTTTCCTGAAACAACATGGTTTGCCGATTGAGTAACACAATTTGAGCATCGATCAGATTTTAATCAAGAATTATCTGTATTTTGTGAAGGAGGTTACTAAATGAGGTCTAAAATTAAAAAAAATATTAATCCAAGAATTTTATTTAGAATTGGGATTGTACTATTAATGTGTTATTTCGGAGGGATATTTTATTTTTACAATATTCAAGAGTATAACCCCTATGCTTCTGCGGGGGCTGATCTTGATGCTCTAATTCACAGCGTATTGTTTTTACCTCCAACTGCAATATGCTTGATATTATCTCTCATATTACATATAAAAGCCAAAAAGTGAATCGCACTGTCTATTGCGAGCATATATACGAGGCTACAAATTCCAATTTACCGATTTGAACCTATGAACAACATTTTTGATAATACAATTTTTTGATGAGTATACGAAAATGTCACGAAGTCAGCAAGGCTTATCCGGTGCGGGCGAATGGCATCAGTTCAATGCCTTATTTCCTGACTTAAGCGGCAAAAGCGTACTCGATCTTGGATGCGGTTACGGTTGGTACTGCAAATATCAATGCAACCTTAAAACAGAGGAACTTGGTAGATATTTATTGGGCGTTGGCCTTATTTAACATGTCAAATAAACATAATGGATATTCAGCGGATGATTGCAGAATAAATGAAATAGAGGCTCCGGTACTGAGCTTTTGGAGTGAAAAGGATATAATAATACCAGAAGCTACAGTAAGAGAAACTGTTGAAGCTTTGGGAGACAAAGCTGAGTTGATTATTATTAAAGATAGTGGACACTCTCCTTTAGTTGATTGCCCTGATTTGCTGATGAAAAAGATCAGCAATTTTAATATATAATTCAGCTCAGGCATATGTGAAATGCTAGAGCCTGTACCAAATTATTTATGGGGCTTGGTGTAGAAGTTGAAGTTATAAAGCCTTTGTAAATGCGGGAAAATATACGCAAGATGGCGCAGAATATACAAGAACAATATAAATAAATTACCTATATTCACTCCATCTTGTCCACAATAATTTGTAGTTTACAAATATAGCGTTTCTTGTGTTACACAAGAATATATAAAGCAACACTTTATTCTTTTTCTGTAATAAAATTTCTTAGAGTGAGAGGTTCTGGTGGGTTCACAGTGAACCGCACCTGGGTTCAGCAGAAGAGCGGAATACCTCCCTGGCGGGAAATCCGCCCTTTTGCTTTACCATCCCCTGCTATTTTCTTAAAGTGAGACGGTTGGAGCTGTTGCTTCCATTCTCCCGGTAGCGCGGCTCCTTTTCGATCAGCTCAGCTCTGACCAGATCATGGATTGCGCGTTTAACGGTACTGCGGGAAAGCTGCAAGTCGGAGGCAATCGTTTTTACCGCAGGCCAGCAGTCCTTACCTTTTCCTGCCCGGTCACAAAGGTATAGATAGACAGCTCTCGCCCGATGGGGAAGCTCATCGGGCGAGGCTGTATAAATGTGGTTGAAGTAGCTCATGGGAACCTCCTTTACGTTTTGAGCACATTGCGGCGGCGCATGGTGTTTTCAGACGGTTCTGCCACCGGGGTATGAAGGGTTCCTCTTCCGGTGGTTGGTTCCAGCATCTCCCCGGTTTCTTCGTCCACCATAAGGCAGGCCGTGTGCTTGCGGACGATGTTTTCCTCCAGCATCTGCTTATCGGCGTAGACCACCTTTCGGTGCGCTTTTTCCTCCACAGTATAAGGCTCTCCAAAACGAATACCCCAATCAAGGAACAGCCGCAATTTTGTCCTCATGGGATGGGTGCCGGTTTTCATCACAACAAAGTTACCCTTGGGAATGGATTTTAGTTCATCAGGCGTCATGAGGGGACGCTCCATCATCTGTAAGGACTGGCTGGGATCGTTCTTTCCGCGGCTTACGCTGCCACTCATGACGGTGCGGCTGCCCAATGCTTTACTCAGCACTTCGGCGGTTTGACTGTTGGGAGCGAATCCACCGAAGATGGTGTCCTGGCAGTTGTCCACGATGATTTCCGAACCCTCTTTGCCGTAATTCTTTTCGAGCTGACCGAAGGACTGGATGATCGGTACCATCGCAAGCCGGCGTGAGCGGCTGGCTGAAAAAATCAGCTCCAGTGACTCGATGGCTGGGAGCGTTCCGAGCTCATCGCAGTAGAACATCACGCGGTTTTTCAGTTTACCGCCGTTTTCATCCGCAACGGCAAGGATCTCCCGGTAGAGCTGTTGGATCATAAGGCTGACCATGAAATACTTGGTCAAATCTTCTTCGGGAAGTACGATAAACAGAGCGGATTTTTCATTACAGAATTTCTCCGCATCAATGGCTGTTTCAAAACAGAGAATCTGTTCCATTTCGGAGTCGAGAAAGGAATTCAACCGGGATAGCACAGTGGAGAGTACCGATGCCATGGCCTGCTCTGCGGAATTTAGGGCCGCTCCTGCAAACCAGCGAGCCTTGTGGTCGGAAGGCAGTTTGTCCATTAATAGCTGGAACTGGCTTTTCCCCTTTACCTTGCTGGGCGCCAGCAAGTCCTGAACCAATTTGAACACGCTGATGATATGGCGGCAGTCCACCTTTTTCCCATCTGCCTCAGTGGGCGGCAGATACTCGGCAATCAGCAAAATCACTGAGGAGAGGAGTCCTTCAGCAGCATCATAAAAAAACTGATTTTGTCCGTAATTCTCCCCACTGGCGTTGATGATGGTTTTGGAGATAATCTTGGCGTATTTCTCTGCTTTCGCCTTTGCTACAAGGTTATTTTCGTCGGCAAGGTACGCATCCATGTAGGTGTTCACCAGATGGAGCATATTGTTGCCGTCTGAGCGAGTGGGATTTCGAAGATCGATAACCGCCACATGGTAGCCGTAGTAGTCGCGGGCGATGGCTCCGTAGTTCCGATACAGGTCGCCCTTGGTGTCGGTGGCCAGGAAACTCATACCGGAGGCACAGGCATATTCCAGATTGGGGTATAAAAAGTATGCGGTTTTCCCGACGCCGGACGCACCGATCATGAGACAGTGGACATCGTCCTTGTCCACCATTGCCGTGACTTTATTTTTTGCGCCTACGCTTCCGAGAATGATTCCCTGCTCGGCGGCAGTGGGGAGGCATTGCCCCTGCCTCCACAGCTCCGGCTGAAAGGGGATGTGCTGATAGGTATTTTTGATTTCCTGCTTAGAAGCGAACCGAGCCGTGCCATGCTGGCCATCGCCCACCGTGCGGGACTTGATCCCGTTCAAGGTATAATAGTGAGCCAAAAGAGAAAGGCCGCCGATGACGAGAAACATCACGGCGGCCACTGCGATTAGAATGTAGACTTGAGATTGCATGGGGAACTCCTTTCGGTTTGGTATATTTTGTGGTACTATAAATCAAATGAGCTACATGAACAGAAATTTATCGGAGTGAGAAGCCAATTAGTACTTGCCAAATAGGAGGCATTTGAAATATTATGGCCGAAAAAAATGTGCTAGATTTTAAGAGCCGCGAAAAATTTAGAGAATGGCTCATTCAAAATCATAATAGAGAAACCGAATGCTGGGTAGTTACCAAACGTGGTAAGGAAAAACCCAAAGACGCTATTTGGTATTTGGATTCTGTTGAAGAAGCTCTGTGCTTTGGATGGATTGACACCACAAATAAGAAAATAGATGGTGTTACCATGCAGAAATTTATGCCCCGCGCGAAGAAAAGCCCGTGGACCGAACTAAATAAAGAAAGATGCCGCAGGCTTGAAAAGTTAGGACTTATGACAACATCAGGAAAAGATGCACTTCCTGATATGTCGGATACAGGGTTTATCATTGATGATGATATAGTGCGGGCGTTTGAAGCAGTTCCTCCTGCGTGGGAATACTTTCGGAAATGCCCTATGCTGTATCAACGGGTTAGAATTGATTCCATCCAACGTGATAAGAAAAGGGATATAGAAGTTTACCAAAAAAGACTCAAGAAGCTGATTGAAAACTCTAAGCAGAATAAAATGTTTGGAGATTGGAACGACTATGGCAGATTGCTGGAGTATTAGGATGCCCTTCAACAAATCTCTATTTGCGTGAGGGCATAAATAGAGCAGGCTTTCTTAGTGTGTCTATTCATTAAACCTTATAGAAAAGTAGGAGCAGTCAATAATCTTGACCGCTCCTTTTTGCCTACACCATCTTCATCCCTAAGCCGCTATGCCTTTGCTGTGCTGCCGCTGTTAAATCGTCATTCCAGTCCTTTGTCTGTGAGATAAGCCGCTCAGAAACATATCCTTTTTCTGTAAGTTGACTTTTCAGCCGCCCGCTTGCCTTGTGCCCGGCTTCATCATTATCCAAACAGAACGAAACCTGTCGGAGCCGTGGGTGCTGCTCCAGCATCCATATCATCGCATGACCACCGACACCGCAGAGAGCCACATAGTTGTGTTCCTGCCAATCCTGGGGATGAAGGGTGATATAGGACAGTAAGTCGATGGGAGCCTCAAACACATAGAGACGGTTGCTTGTGCCGATGTGGTGGAAGCTGTAGTTTGGATCGCAGCTATCCACATTTCCCTTGAAGCCGGTTCCCTCGGTATAGAGCCCGCGCTTGTGGGCATGGCGGGGAACGCCGTTCTCATCGTATCCTACAAAAACGGCGTTATGGTATTCCTTCATACCGTCCTTGGATTTTTCACAGCTCTCATACAGGAGCTTTGCCTTGGCAAAGTAACTGACCACTTCACGGTCGATGAGCCGGGTTTTCACCAAGTAAGCATAGACGCGGCGCATATCGCTGTGGGGATTCGGGAGGGCAAAGGGCTGTTTCCGTTCCTGCTTCTTTTGCGAAGCGGGCCGGTAAATTTCGTCTTGCTCACCGCCCAGTAGCATGGTCACGGCTTCGGGGAAGGTGAGACCATAGAAGTTCCGCACGAAGTCAATGGCATACCCGCCGCTCTCTACGGAGTGATCGTACCACTCGTTCCCACGGACGGTGATGCTATGGTCGGCCTCCAGCCGCTTATCACGGCCGCTGGGGATCAGCTTCTCACCCTGCCGCTGGAGAAAGTCCACAAGGTCCACATTGTTAGCACGGTATTTCTGGTCATCCGTAAAATGCACATATACACCCATGGGCGTACCTCCTATCTATGGCGAGTGCCGATTCTATGAAAAAAAGCCGCCCTTTTCACAGGACGGCAATGGCTTTGAAGCAATTTTCCCTTGATGGGTGGCCGCTTGATTTTCTTTTTCTGTTTCTTCACGGTTATCCTCCAATCGTTATAATGACATGGTCTGTTCGTTGTCATCCCTCGCATGGCCCTGCGCCTGCTTTTTCTCACGGAGCTTGCGGAGAAGCTTCCGGTCGGTTCGCTGGCCGGGCGGTTTCAGCGGCGGGGCGTTGTCTGCAAAAACACGGCTCATGTGATGCAGGAGCCGTGTTCCCGCCAGCAGAACGGAGGGGTCTTTGAAATCATCCATATGGTCGAGGAAAAATTGGGCATAAATGTTGCCCTGTGCTGCCGAGAGGGTAAACCAACGGACGGCAGTTTCCTTGTTTTTGGGGACATCTTTTCCCATCAGATACAGCTTGCCGAGAGTGTACTGTGCATACTGATTCCCCTGTTCTGCGGCAGCCGTCAGCAATTGCAGGGCAGTCTGAATATCCTTTGGCACATCCTCGCCCATGAGGTAAATCTTGCCCAGCCGGTACTGTGCAAATTGATTGTCCTGACCGGCAGACCGTTTTAGATAATCCAGAGCTTTGGGGACATCCTTCGGAACATCCTCCCCCTTGAAGTAGAGGACGCCGAGGGCATATTCAGCAAATTGGTTCTTTCTGTCGGCGGCAAAGGTCAGCCAGCGAATGGCGGACTCCACATCTTTCAGTACGCCCTCACCGCCGAGATACAGCTTGCCGAGCCGGTATGCGGCAAAGTCATTGTCCTGTCCTGCCGACAGGGTATAGAGCCGTATTGCCTCTGCGATATTCTGCGGAACGTGCTGTCCCTTTTCATAGAGCTTGCCGAGAAAATATGCGGCATAGGGATTCTCAGCCTCCACCGCTTTTCTGAGGTAGCCGAGGGCTTTCTCCACATCCTGCGGCGGTGCTTTTTCATCGGAGAGGATGAGTTTGGCAAGCTGATAGCAGGCAAAGGGGTTTCCCACGGATGCCGCCTTATCAAAGTATTCCTTTGCCCTGGCTTCATCCTTGTCGGTACCCACACCATTCAGAAGCATCCAGCCCAAGCGGTATTGGAGCTTATCGTCATGGCTCTGTTCCTCCAAGGCAACAAAACCGAGAAAGGCTTCCTTGAAACGGCGGTCAGAGTCCTGCTGATTTTTTACACAGCCGATTCCGTCCCGCAGCATTTTACCAAGTTCAAAACTTGCATAGGGGAAGTCCTGGTCTGCGGAGCGGGTATAAAGGGTAAAGGCTGTTTCATGATCCTGATCCACACCCTTGCCATGGTAATACAGACCGCCGAGGGAATACTGTGCGTACTTATAATTCTCATCTGCGGACGGGGTGAGCCAGTCTGCCGCCTGCAGATAGTCCTGCTCCGTGCCAAGTCCTGCGGCATACATTTTTCCTATGCGGTACTCGGTGTACTTCCATGCCTTTTCTTCCTCGGCCCCATGGAAAACAGCGAGAGCCTTTTCGTACCAACGATAGGCTTCATCGACATCCGCTTCGCAGCCAAGACCATCGGCAGACATTCTGCCAAGGTCATATAGGGCAAGGGGGTTATCTGCCTCCGCTTCCGTGAGGAAGAGCTCACGGGCTTTTTCAAAATCCTGCGATATCCCGGCATCCTCATCGCCGTACAAATATTGCTTTGCCTGTTTGTAGCCATCTGTCCACCATGAGCCGGAAGATTCCTTATTGGCAGAGGTTTCATCGCTGGAGGGCTGCCCTCCGGAATCATCTATCGGTTCCTGATCTTCTTCATCTGCCATATCGGAGAGGGGCATCTCCAGATCGTTCTCCGGCTCCGGCAGGGCTGTTTCCAAGGATGCCGGTTCCTCAAAGGTCATGCTCTCCATCAGCAGGGCTTCCTGGATGACCATGTTGCGGATGGGCTTAAAATCATCACAGCGGGAAAGGGGCGGCGGCTCAGATGGGGTTTCTGTGTAGATGGATTCGATTCGGCCCCTGGCTTCCCACCACAGATGGTAGGCTTCCGAGACACGGCTGTCCTGTGCCAGCTCATCCACAATTTCGTCCACGATATTTTTCAGGTCCGGCTTGAGGTAGCCGTACTGTTTTTTGCCACTGACCGTTTGCAGTCGCTCGGCAAGGAGTGTGAGGAGCTGCTCCATGCGGTCGCTTTGTAAAACGCCGCCTTTCATCTGACGGATCATCTCCCGCATGGACTCGGCCGCCTGTTTCTTGAGGTCGTCCCGCCGCTGTGTCTTTTCTCCATAAAGCGGTATAAGCTCTTGACGGAAAATCTCATTTGCCAGAGAGGACTTCATTTTTTTAATGCCCTGTTTGGTGAGATAGCCCTCTCCCTGGTCGGTGCTATAGCAGACCATGTGGATGTGGGGATGGTGGGACTCGTTGTGGAAAGCGGCGTACCATTTGAGGTGGTCCGGATGGATTTTTAGGTTCTCCGCAATCTCCACAGCCTTTTCGGAAAGCAGAGCCTTCCATGCAAGTGCATTGTCATATCCCATCTGAGCGGCATCCTCACGGCGCAGGGAAATAATCGGAGTCCACACATTTCCGGTGTGACCGGCTACTTCATCAGCGACCTGTGATAAAACCAGCGGCTCGTCACCCGCTGTGAATAAGCCATGTCTGTCAAACTTTTCGACACGGGGACGGTTTGCAATGTAGTCCAGATATTTCTCCCGGCCGCTGATTTTATCAAGATGCTGTTCCAATGCAATGGTGATGAATTCAGAGGCGTTTCCCCGGTTGGGATTTTCGAGGTAATCCTCATATTCAAACAGTTCCTTGGCATCGGGAAACTCCCGTAGTATCTGTGCAATCAAATCTTTTTGTTTTTTGGTGGAGTGCCAGAGCTTATGACCGCTATCCATTTTTTCTACGCCGTCGCGGGTGGCGATGTATTTGACGAGGTTACTTAAATGGGCGGCAGTCTTTTCCCCGCCTTTGAGATAGGGGCACTTGAGAATGATGCGGGCCATTATTCTTCCGCCTCAGGGCTGCTCTGGAAATCCACCGCATCGTCCAGACGGATTTTTCCTCTGGTCCGTTTTACCTCGGTAACACACCGACCGCGGAGCCGGTGCAGTTCCTCATCCGTAATATCCAGCGTAGTTGCCAGCAGATGCATCATCATGCTGATTTCCACAGAAAGCCGAAACAGGTTGTTTGCCACCCGGTTCTCGGTCTTTTGCAATGTACCCTGGATGGATGCAAGCAAAGCCTTGGAGAGATAGGAGGAGATGTCCTCCGTCCCAAGGTAGCCCATATAAAAGCTAAGTGCCTTTTCAATAAACTCGCTGCGGCTCTTGCAGTTATCCTTTGGCAGCCAGCCATCCAGCCGTTCCATGGTTTCGGGGTACAGCCAGACCGCCGTCCGTTCCTTATTATTTTTCATGTGAAATCCGACCTTTCTTGGGGGTCCACCTATGAGGTGACCGTGCAAATTCCTTTGTTTGCTTACGTTTTCGTAGATTTCGACCACCCCCGCTGTGACAAAGCCGCAATCCGACCACCTCATGTGGAAGTGCGAAAAACGCCCAGCACTGCTGGGCGAAGTGGGCGGCGGGAGGGCGCTTGCGACCACCCGCCTTTATCCTGCTCTTTTTTCGACCGTGGGGAGAGCTGCCGGATTCGGGGTGCAGAGAGCCTTTTCCCAACGCTCGGCACAAAGCCCTCACGTTGTCGTTTGGGGCGGGATGGGTGCATGGATGCCACCCCGCCTGTCAAAGCGGCACACAGGGGCGAACAGGGGGCAACGCTGGGGAGCAGGCGGGCGCCTTAATGTGCCACCCTGTCCTGTGCATCGTCAGCGGCAGCAGCGGCTTTCTCTTTTTCCTTCTGCTTTTTGGACGAAGCGGTGGCGGGAGCATTCTCGCAGCCCTCGTCAATATATTCCCGGACGGAAGACGGAACGTATTTTTCATAGAGCTTTTGCAGAGAATCGCAAAGCTCCTGCTCCAAATCTGCATCCTTTTTCTCCATGTAGCGCTTCACCGCACGAAGCTTTTCGCCGTCCATTTGAACGGTAATGCTTTCTTTTTTCATCTGATTGCCCTCCTTAAAATCGAAATCCCATAAAGGTAAAGCCGGGGTCCAGCTCCGGGTCCAGCTCCGGTTCCAGCCCGGTGAATTCGGGAATGTCAGCAAAAAGCTGGCTGTATTCCGCGATTTTACTCTTGCCCAGCGAGGTGAAGTTACCGTTACGGGTGGTGTCGCAGATAAAAAACGGACCGCAGATAATGTCCGCGCCCAGCCGCCTGTTGGGCGGCATTCCGTTTAATTTTCCTTCCTCATTGCAGACGGCAACGCAGCCGTTTGGAAAGCTGATGCATTCAATCAGGCCGCCCACCTCCGCCTGCAGGCTGGCAAGGTCATTTTGAATTTCCTTGACCTGGGGCGCCTGCCCCGGCTCAATTTTGAGTACCTTAATCTTCTTTTCGCTCATAAAACCATTCCTTCCTTCTTAAATTCATGGCAGATAACTTCTCGGATTCTGCTTTACACCGTTCACCCGCACCTCAAAGTGCAGATGGTTTCCGGTGCTGCGCCCGGTGGAACCCACCTTGGCAACGGTTTCCCCGGCTTTCACGGTTTGCCCCTCACGGACAAGGATTTGGGAGCAGTGACCGTATAAGGTGACCAGCCCGCCGCCGTGGTCAATGGTGAGATAATAGCCGTAGCCGGTGCTGCCATAGACCACGGTTTTCACTGTTCCCGCCTGTGCCGCACGGATGGAGGTGCCCTTGGATGCGCCGAGATCAATACCGGAATGCCCTGCCCACGCGCCGGTGATGGGGTCTGTCCTGCCGCCGAATTCAGAGGTCACCATGGAGCGCCAGTTCTTACCCAGCGGAGAAATCAAGCCGGAGGCGGAGGCTTCCGGCACTTCCGCGTAGGGTCTTGCATACAGAACCTGCTTGCCGGAATCAAACAAATCCCGGTAGACGACCTGTCCTTTCGAGGAGGATGCGTCCACCACCTTGCCGTCCCCGGCGTAGATGCCAACGTGGGTAATGTTCATGAAGCGGCCGTTGGGCTTGTGGCTCCAGAACACCAAATCACCGGGAGCAAGGCTGGATTTTGGAATCGTCAGCCCGTTGTCCACGCAGTATTTGCCCTGCGCCGCAGCCGTGCCAGGCAGATTTACCCCCAGCTTTTTGTACACCCACTGCACAAGATAGCTGCAGTCGGTGTAGCTGCCCTGTCCGCGAAGCTCCTGCGAATAAGGGTCGCCAAGGCGGGAAAGCCCCAGCCGGACAGCCTGTGCACCCGCTTCTCCGACAGGCAAATCAGAATAAAAACCGTCCATCTGATCCGGCGTCCAGTCCTCCCACAGCCCGGAATTGTCATCTTCCATGGGCGCGCCAGTGCCGTATCGGGCGCGGTAATAGATTTCATTGGCGTTGGCCTGATCCTCATAAGTGACGGCTCTGCCGAACAGCGCGCGGATGTTGTTGTAGACAGCGGGCAGAGAGGTGATGGGTACGGCTACGGTATAGGTTTCTTCCGAGGTGGTGCCGTCGCCGTTCTCCACGGTGCGGGTGCGTTCCTCATACGTCACAAAGCAGTCCACATAGCGCCGGTGTTCCAGTCGGGAGGGGGACGCTGCGCCGAAGAACAGAGAATAAAAAATTGCCTTGACCCGGTAATTGTCAAGGCTGTCGCCGTCCTCCATCTCTGCGTTCACGTTATCGATGGCATTGTCTATGAGGGTGAAGCTCTGGCGCATATCCCCGATGTATTCCCGGTACTCCGCAGGCATACTCGCCGGAATGACACCGCCGTGAAAGCACAGCTCCACGGCGGTGTTGTTGTGGTTGGTAGTGCCAGAAAGCAAGGAGCAGACCAGCACGACAACCAAAATCAGCGGGGACAGGACGGCGGCAATGATCCAGCCGATGGTTTTTCGGGTGCGTTCATCCGAGAGCGCGGTAGCGGCGGCTTTTACAACAGCTGCGATGGTTGCGGGATCTGCCATGCCGTCACCACCATTTCAGACCGCCAAAGCCGAATAGACTCTGCTGTTCCGGCTCCGGCTCACTCTCCATGAGCTGCTCGGTATAGTCCACCGCCTGCTCCAGAACAGCGGGATCAAAGCCCGCGGTTTCGTAGCCCTCACGGATGGTGTTGTAGTAATAGTCCGAGGGGTAGCCCAAGCGATGCCCCGGCGTCATGACATAGACCATGGCGGACACCGTCTGGCCATCCAGCGGCAGCTCCATGGTTTCCTTGTCGTAGAACCGGGGAAAGCCCTCGTAAAGATCCAGCGTCGCCTCGTCCTTTGGCGTAATTTTCCAAAGCAGAACAGGGACAGAGGAGCCCTCGCAGGGCTCAATGGTGGCGACGGCTCCGTTTCGGCCGCCCCGGAACACAAGGGCATAATTCTTGATTTCGGATGCTCCCACCACCTTGGCGGAGGGGCACCGGTGCGCCATCTGCGGCAGATTGAGGTTGCTGCCATAGGCAATATACAGTTTATTTTTCATACGCTTCTCCCTTCTACATGGACATAGTAAAAGCGGGGGACTGTTCGTCCTCCGCTTCCATAATAGGTTCCGGCACCGCTTCTTCCAGGGGAGCCTGTGTCTGTTGACGCTCCGCCTCACGTTTCTCCCGCAGCCGTTCCTTTTGCCTTTGAGCCTGTGCCGGGTCTTTCCACGCAATGCAGCCCTCCAGATGATCCAGCAGATGCTTACGGGCAGTTTTGAACTCATCCCCGATCATACCGAGGCGCAGAAGCCACACCCGGAAGGTGTATTTTTCATTGCTGGACTGTGTTTTCGTAGGACTTGCCGACCGCTGGTTGAGCGCCTGCGCAGTTATGGCAAGACAGAACTGGATGTATGCCTTGATTTTTCCGGCGTGTAAATCTCCGTTGAACGCCCGGAACTCCACCGTGCCCTTCTGGAACACGCTGTGCAGATTCAGGCAGTGGTAGCGGCTGTGGTGGTAATGCTCCCGGCTGCCGTCCCCGCCGTTATACCAGAGACTTTTCAGCCGGTCGAGGGTGGCGGGCTTCTGCCGGTTGAGCTGCTCCAAAAAAGCGGGGTCAATTTTCTGGCAGTAGTGGCTTTCCCTCCCACGCGAAACCTTTAACGCCTTGTAAATCATATCCTCCTTGGCCGCCATGATGTTGACCAGATTGCGGAGGTGGGGTGCGTCAAAGGGCGCGGTGTTGATGTGAATGTGGATGCCACAGGAGGAATTTACAAACGCCCCGGCCTCCCGGAGCCTGCGGATCAGCTCCTGCACCGTTTCGATATCCCCATACTGGCAGATGGGGCTGACCACCTCCACGCTGTAGTTCCTATCGGCGCTGACCTTTCTGCGCCCCTCCTTCCGCTGGCAGTCCAGACTGCCGTCGCTCATGACCTTCCATTTGCGCCCTGTGGTATCCCTTGCGAAATAGGTGTCATAGAAGCTGCCCTCATATTCTTTTGTGGTGCCGAAATATTCGGCAATGACCTCGGCAGCGCGGCTTCTGGTAAGCCCGGTCATTTCAATTTCAATTCCGAAATCCTGACCCTGTATCTCCATTTACTCACCTCCTTTACCACATCCTGTGCTGCAGGGTCAGGTCTTTTTCCTGAGACAGCCCCGCCAGCTCTGCAGCGGAATTGATGAAGCCGCACAGCCGTTCCCTGCGCCATGTGTCAATGAGATACCGTCCGCATTCCTCGTTGAGCGCATTGATTTTCAGCACCGCATCCCGCACACACTCTGAAACGGCAGCAGGATCGCCCTGTGCCAAGGTGAGATCGTCAATGTAGTCATCCAGAATCTGCCCCATGAGAGACACATCCTCCGGGGTATAGTGGTAGCTCCCGGCGTAGGGATCGGGGTATTCCTTGCCGTCCATGCAGCACCGGAGCTGCTCCAAAATGGCGGGGCGTTCGTCACAGTCCGCTTTCTGGTACTTCTCCATAAACGCTAAAAGATCCGCTTCCCGGTTGGGTGTGTAGCGGATAAAGGACAGCATATCTTCGAGGAGTCCTGATTTGTTTTCTTTCTGCTGTTGCAGTCTGTTCATGATTTTTCTCCTTTCCATGTTATCTGCCGCCCGCCGTTCCGAACAATTTCTCCTTATATGCCGGAGCGTGAACCGCGAGGTTATACCGCTCAATGCCGCATTTGTAGAGGCAGACACCGCGCTGGGGAAAGCGGATCAGGTTGTATTCGCTTTCTTCCAGCTGGAGGGAGTCGATATAGAACCGCTTGTCGATGTTGCCTGCGTTGAACAGAAACGCATGAGACGGAATGGAAAACAGCGGCTTGGTCAATTCGCGGATGTGCTCAATATTGAAGTCCTCCAAGTTCTGTGACGAAAGAATAACCGCCGATTCCTTCTTGCGCACACGCTTCATGAAATTGCGGATGTATTCAATGGCTGTCAGGTTCGTGAGGAACAGATACAACTCGTCAATGGAGGCGGCGGTGTTCCCCTCGGTCAGAAGCTTGTCGCTCATGAAGGACAGAACATTGAACAGCAGGGCGTTTTTCACGTTCCGACTGGCCTGGAGCAAGCCTTTTACTCCGAACACAATAAAGCGGTCGGAGGTTACGTTGGTGTGGCCGTTGAAAAACTGACTTTCCGCGCCCATGCACATGGAGTGAAGCCCCAGCAGGATTTCCTGCAAAAGCTCCGGCGGGTAGAGCTGGTATTTGGTTTTGTCGTAGCCCTTGTACTCGGCTTCAATCAGGGCATAGAGGTCGGACAAAATGGGGTAGTCCGTGGCGGCAAGGCTCTTGAAATCGGTGCGGTCGCTGATTCCGAACTGTTCGTACAGCTTGCCCAGCATGATTTCAATGGCGTCAATGTGGCGGTCGGAAAAATCTTTGTAGCACCGGAAGAAATCCTTGAGAAAGCTGATGTGCTGACTGAGCTTGGTGGACTGGCGGAACGCCTGGGGCGCGTCGGTGTCCTCCGGGCTGCCGCCCTCGTCCCATGTTTTCGGCTCCAGCGGGTTGATCCGGTACCGGCCCGACATGAGATCAATGAAACAGCCGCCGAGGTTTTCCGCCAGCTCCACATATTCGTGCTCTGGATCAAGGCACAGAACCGACTTGCCCGATTCGAGGATATTGCAGAGAATGAGCTTTAACAGGTAGCTCTTGCCTTGGCCGGAGTTACCGAGTATCAGGACATTGGCGTTGGTTTTGTCATCGTCGCGCTTGTCAAAATCCGCAATGATATTGGAGCCGAACTTATCCCTGCCGAGGTAAAAGCCGTGAGGGTCGGTCTTACCGCTGTAGTTGAAAGGATAGAGGTTTGCCACGGAGCTTGCGGGCAGCACCCGTTCAAACTGGCTGGCGAACACATTCCAGCCAGCGGGGCCTACGGCGAGAAAACCCTCCCGCTGGCGCAGCATGAGCCGGTCCACATTGAGCTTGGAGCGCACCAGCTCGGTGAGCACATCGGTCTGGAGCAGCTTCAGCGCATCGGAATCGTGAGCGGTCAGCTCGATAAAAACAGCGCAGTGCAGAAGCGGCTCCCGATTCCGGTGCATGGAGGAGACCAGCGTCACTACATCCTGCAGATTGCTTTCGGCGGTGACGGTCTGCTGGAGATCGTTGGTACTGCTCTTATCCATGCGATTTTTGTTGGCGGCATTGTGGATGATCTTCTTTTCCTCGGCCGCCGTTACCTGACGGGTGTAGATGCGCAGGGTCACGCCGTCCTTTTCTCCGAGGTGGCGCAGGATGGCCTGTTCCTCGGTAGCTGTGGGATATTCCCGCAGCACCCACACACAGCGGTAGGTGTTGCCGCATATGAAGTGGTCGGTGTTGAATTTGATGATGCCCGGAGCGATCATGTCAAGGAAATCCTTGATTTTTGCATCCTCCTGCGGCACTGATTTTTCTCTTTTTCTGTTTTTACTCACCGAAAATCACCCACCTTTCTCCGTCATAATCCTCGTATTGTTCCGTTGTGACATTCTGCTCATAATAGACACCCAGCAGGCGCTTGATGTCCGATTCACCCGCCTTGCGCACCGTGAAGCCCTGATCCTTAAGGCTCTTTTCGATGCGGGAGAGGTAGGGCTGAACATCGCGTTCCTTTTCATTTCTCAGCCGGATGATGATTAGAAATTCCCTTGCCGTTGCCATCTGCACCTGCATACGGTCAAGGGCGGTCTGATCCTGTGCCAGCAGTTTTCGGATGACAGGATTCTGCTCGGCATCCATTCTTGCTTTGAGATAACTCTTATTGTCCTCGAAGTTTTCCCGGCTGTTCAGGCACAGCATTTCAATTTCAGCAATGCCCTTGAGAACATTCATAAGAGCGTAGATTCTTGCCCCCACGCTGCTCTCAGACAAAACACTGATATTGGTCGGTTTAATCATAAAAAACACCAGCTCACCGTGGGGCGTTACAAGGCTGTGGGCGGTGATGCCATCAATGCCCATGAGCTGGCGGGTGGAGGCTTTTTCTCTGGCCTCCTGTTTCTTTTTTCTGTTCATATTCATCCCCTCCATTCGTAGGTCTGCTGCTTGCCAAAGAAGAAAGCGACGGCGTAGCGGATAAAGTCAAGGATGCTCACATCCTCGAAGCGGATGGATAAAAAGGCATAGACCGCCGTCAGAACAATGGGCGGCAGCCAGCCCAGCCGGGAGAGGGCAAAGACAGAAATCAGGCATTCGATGCCGATGATTCCGATGTCCCGCAGATCCCACAGCCACAGGGTCGCCTTTGATTTTAAGTTGTCGGGGTAGATGTACATCGGGGTGATCCCTCCTGTTCCTCATAGATTTTTCGTAAAAAATAAGCGATGCCTCGGAGGACAAAGTCCACGCAGGGTATCGCCACACTATTTCCAAGAGCTTTATACCGGGCGCTGTCAGATGCCCCCGGAATTAGCGTCCAGCCATCGGGAAAACCTTGGAGCCGTTCACATTCCAGAGGGGTAAGCCTGCGGATGAGGTTGCGCCTTTCCACAATGCATTTGTTCTGACTGACATACTGGCTGCCGATGCCTTTCTCATCTCCACGGCAAAGCGCGCCCACCACCTCTTGGTATGGCTCACACACTGCGTGCCGGTCGCTGGTTGTAATGGTGTAGCTGATGTCCGGCTGACAGCCGAGGCCGTTGCCGCCGTTTTCCGGCTCCCGGTCGATGGTGTTTCCGGCAATGCAGATGGTTTCCTGCAAAATAGCAATGCCGCCTTGGTTCTTGCTGGGATCGGGGCTGGTTGTGTCAATGGTTCTGGCAACCTCCGTTTCCCGGCATCCCGAATGGGGATTTGCTGATTTCATGCTGTTGGATTCCTTGGAATCCAGCGAAAAGGCAACGGCACTGCCCACCAGCGGAACATTATTGCCGCCTGTTCCCATCCGGGCGGACATGGTGGGCGCTACTGCATGGGGGCCGGTGTAGCGGCTGTCAATGCCGTGATTTTCAAATAATACCGGCTGATTATTGCCACTCATCCCGGCACTTGCCGTAATGGTCGGGCAGATGCCCTCGCCAATTTCAGCGCCGCCCTGCTGGGTCGCCATGACCAGCGGCTGATTGTTCCCGCCCTGCCCGAAGCCTGCGGATACTGTCTGCGACACATCCAACGGTCCGGTAAAGCGGGAATCTTGTGCGTGGTTGTCAAACACCAGCGGCTGGTGTCCATGCTCCTGTGCGCGGAGGGTGCCGGTGATATCCTCGGTACAGTGCATCTGACTGCCGCCCTGATCGTTGAGGCACAGTACCGATGGGGCCGTGCCGGTTTTAATGGTGGGTGAGCACTCCGCCTGATAGCCGATTCCTCTCGCATCGGCGCTGGCATTTCCGCAGAAGCCCGCGGTAAGCACACAGGGATAGCCCTGTCCGGCCTGCCCACCGCCGCCGGTAATAGAGGTGTGTACCTCCGGTGAGAGAAAGCAGTCGCCGTCACCCTTGCTGACAACGCCTGCCGCAAACAGAAGCCCTGCCGGGTTTCTTCCCCCGCCGCCGTCCGCACCGGCAAGAGTCGGCGCCACACCCTCCGGCGTGAACACACGGCTTTGCTGGGTATCCCAGCCGTTCAGACAGTTTGGCTGAGATACAAGGGGAGGATGCCCGCCCATACCGGCGCGCAGCGTGGACGCCACATCCTCGGTGACATCCATCCGTTCGCCGCCCTGATCGTTTAAGCACAACAGCGGTTCTGCCACAAAGGTCTGCTGTTTCATCCCCGGCTGAGCCTGTACTGCCCCTGCAATATCGTGCAAATCCCGCACTTCATCACGTTGGTTGGCGGCGAAAGCAATGGGTATTCTTTCTTCTGTCTGAATATATCCGTGCCCACCGCCTTCACCACTATAGAGGGCGGGCCATGTTCCGGTTTCTTCAAAAATGCGGCGGCTCTGTACATCCCATGGGGTCAGGCAAGCCCCGCCTGTATCATCAGTGCGTCCCTGAGCTGGGGCGGCAGCTCCTTGCCGCGGGCCTCCGCTCTGCGCAATATCCCCAAACAGGCTGTCTTGCTTAAATAGTATTTCGGGTGCGGTCGTGCCTCCAAAATCTGCGACAAGGAAGATGCGACGGCGGCGCTGGGCGACTCCCCAGAATTGAGCGTCCATGACTCTCCAAGCCAGGCTGAATTCATTTCCCAAAAGGACAGCCCCAGCAGATTCCCAGCGCCCGGACTCAGGTCGAGGCACATCACAGGCACTGTACTTAATGCGGACGATCTCCTCAATGACCGCCCGGAAGTCCTCCCCCTCTGCGGAGCTGAAGGCTCCGGGGACATTCTCCCAAACGAGGTATCGAGGTCGAACAAGGTGAGCTGGTACGTTTCGTTGCTCATCGGATTTTCTCATCTCCTTCGCAATGCGTGTCTGCTCCATAAACAGGCCGGAACGCTCACCCGCCAAGCCCCGGCGCTGGCCAGCGACCGATAAATCTTGACACGGGCTGCCGCCGCAAATGACGTCCACAGGCGGCAATTTCGCTCCGTCCAGCTTTGTAATATCCCCGACATGGAGCATTTCGGGGAATCGGATTTTCGTCACTTCAATGGGAAAGGCTTCGATTTCACTGGCCCATACGGGAGTGATACCGTTGCGGATAGCCGCCAATGGAAAACCTCCGATCCCATCGAAGAGGCTCCCCATCGTCATCATCAGGCCATCCTCATCGCCTGCTGGGGAGCTTCGGCCGGTTCGGTGCCTTTGGCTCTGCCGATGGCAAAGCCGTTTTCCTGTTCCATCACCCGGCGAACCGGGATTCCGATTCTGACCGCTTCCTCGATTTCAAGGTGCATTCCATAGGAGATGCGGTCGCCGTAGCACCACAACTCGTCACAGCGGGGCAGCATGGCAAGTCCCATATCCAGACCCGCCTGACGCTCCTGCGGATTGGAATCATCAAGGAGCTGCGGATATAACAGATGGGGCGCAAAAAAAGCGTGCCCCTCGTTCATCACATGGCGGCACGCTTTCCTGGCAAATGCGGTGTTCTGTTCGATGTCCCCGGCATAAGGGGACGCCACATAGATTAATTTCATAGGCTTTTCCTTTCTGTGCTTATTTCGGCGCTACCGCCTGTACGATGGTGCGGGTGGTGTTGACGGCAGCCTGTGCGGTATACACGGCGCTCATCACGTTGGCCTTTGTACTGGTATCCAGCCCGAAGGCTCCGGCAATTCGCGGTACTTCTCCTGCGGCCAGCATCAGACCAAGCCCCAGCAGAGCGTGGGTTCGCAGCACCATAAGCCCCGCCGCAAGGATGGTTGCCTGCAAAAATGTGGTGAGGCACAGACCGATGATCTGCTTGCACCACTGTGTAAAACCGTCGATGTAGCCGCGGGGAACGGAAAACATATACAGGCTGCCCACGGCAATCTGTATGAGCAGGATGCCGCCGCGCTTCAGGTTGGCAAAGAACACCTTAATGACCGCGTACCCCATCATGATGATCATAAAGAGCAGCAGGATGGGGCTTGTAATGACAGCCAGCCCTCCGAACACGCCGGAGCCCATGGCGCCAACCATATCCGGTGAGCTGCCAAGCTCGGAAATGATGTTCCCGGCAAGGTCGCCAAAGCTGGTTCCATAGCCGGTGATCCCCGCCGTGAGGCTGCTCTGGAGATTGACCGAGAGCTTGAACAGCTCCACCGGCACGATGGTAAAAAGGGACACCGCCATAAAGCCCTTAATGGCGTTTAAGGCGGTGTCCTTGATGCTGCCCCGGCCGTGCTGGTACTCGATGCCGGTTTCAAACGCCGACACCACCAGCCCGGTTCCATACAGCGCCCAAGCCAGATAGGAAAAAAACAGGACGATGGACTGCACCCAGCTCATTTCGAACAGCTCCACGCCCATATTTCCCATCTGTGCAAAAAAATCGGCCAGAAAACCGACCACCTGTCCGTAGAGCCATTCGATGATCTGATCCATCACGGTTCCAAGGACAAAGTCCCATATGAACATTGGATTCTCACCCCTTTCTGTGGAAATAAAAAAGGCACACCATGCAATAAAATGCGGTGTGCCTGCATATCTGTCTGAACGGATTTCTGACAGGGTGCTAACATTTAGAAAACTTCAGAAACGACTTGACAATCCGTCCGGTCAGAGCTTCAATACCACACAACGGTGGCCGCCGAAATAAGGAAAAGGAGGTCTATTGTGTGGCAGATTACAAAAAAATGTATGATTCGCTGTTTAACGATGTGACGGATGCCATCTCGCTGCTTCAGCGTGCGCAGCAAAAGACGGAGGAGCTTTTTATCTCCGGTGATGACGGCGTTATTGTGGAACTCAAAAGAGATTCAGAGCCCGACGGCAACGATAAATAGCATAGCCCGTTTACAAAAAGCAAGGAGAGCGGTTCTGCCGCCCTCCTTGTTTTGCTGCTGCAAACGTCTTTTGGGGGAAATAAAAAAGGCTCTATAATAAATGTTGTGGTGTTTAAGAGATTAAATGCTACAACATTTTTTAATTCAGGCAAAAAAAGATAGAGCATAAAGCAGATCTCAAGTAGAATGAAGTTGCAACACACACATTCGAAAGGAGATCAAACTCATGCTCTATCCTAATTGTACAGCAGACCTGCTGGGATTGAAAGATGTAATTGTGACCAAAGTCGAAAATTTAAACAATCAAGTCCATGTATGGCTGGAGCCAGTACTTCAAATGCAAGTCTGCCCGGCCTGCCGTCATGAAACGAAAAGGACGCATTCCTATCGGGAGCAACTTGTAAAAGATCTGCCGCTTCAGGGCCTAAGCTGCACCCTTCATCTGCGGAAACGGCGCTACTTTTGCCCCCACTGCGGAACTGTTTTTCAGGAGAAGCTTTCCTTTCTTGCACGGTACCAACGTAATACAAACCGGCTTCATTCGAAAATTTTGCATGATTACGGCTGTGAATATTCCACAGCTTCTATTGCAAAGAGAAACGGTGTTTCTGTCGCAACCGCAGTAAGAATCTTCGATAGGGTCTCCTATCCGCTGCCAAATCTGCCCAGAGTTCTTTCCATTGACGAATTCAAGGGAAACGCCGGCGGCCGCAAGTTTCAATGCATCCTCACTGATCCTGTAAAACATAGGGTCCTGGACATCCTTCCTTCCAAGAAAAGCAAGGATTTGATCGCCTACTTCCTTCAGTTTCCTCCGGAAAAGCGCAAACAGGTTCAATATCTTGTGATGGACATGAGCCTTCAGTTCCGGGATGTCATGACACTCTGTTTTCCACAGGCCAGTGTAATCACCGACAAGTTTCACGTCTGCAGGTATGTGACCTGGGCATTAGAAAACGTTAGAAAATCAGAACAGAAAAAATTTAGCGATGAACGGCGGAAATACTTTAAGAGAAGCCGTTGGTTGCTCCTGTCCCGACAGCAAAAGCTTACTGAAGAACAGTGTCAGCAACTTGAAAATATGCTCTGTGTATCTGAGAAACTCCGCAAGGCATATTGGCTGAAAGAAAACTTTTATGCATTTATGGACAGCAAAGATATCTATGAAGCAAAAAAGAACCTAAAAAACTGGAATCTGTGTGTAGGGGTTGCACAGCTTGAAGAGTTTCAGAAATGCTTCGAGATCATCAACAAATGGCAACCATACATACTCAGAGCATTCAGCTTGGGTTATACAAACGGATTTACGGAAGGCTGCAATAATCGGATCAAAGTCCTGAAGCGAAACTGTTATGGAGTCCGGAACTTTACCCGTTTCCGAAATCGAATCCTTCACATGATGGCAGCTTGATTGCCATAAATGAATCTTTCCATTGTTTTAACTCCTGGCTTGCATACAAAGCAGCCGATTTTATGATGTCCTTTTTTGCTTCCCCTTCATAAAACAATCTGGCGATGGAAAATCCATCGCCAGATTGAAATACATTTTTTCTTGTTTTTTTATTTTACTTGAGAGCTCCACCACAACATTTGACATAGAGCCAATAAAAAAGGCACACCGTGGGTTCATTCACAGTGCGCCTTGGAGAATAGTTGCAACTCGCTGCCGACAGGGGTTTCAGACTATACCGCAATCGTTTCCATGTGTTCAAAGTCAATGACCACATCCGCTTGGTCAAAGGTGATTTCGAACAGGATAAGCGCAGGAAGTACATCAGGGATGCTCATAATGTATTCCGGCAGCTTCAATAGAAACTGATCCTTGATGGCTTCCACCGAAACAGAGCTTTTCCGAACAATCCCATTCCTGACCCGAACGTGTTCTTCTCCACTTTCCGGAATCGTTGTGAATGCAGCATGAGGATTTTTCTCAAACTCCGCAACCTTTTGGTTGTCGCTAAAGGTGGAGAAATACAGGGCTTTCGTCTCTGCATCATAATAAAAATTGACGATGCGTACATTGGGCGCTCCGTCTGCCGCTGTAGCCAGCGCCATGGCTGTTTGTGTTTGCATCATGCGCTCAAATTCTTTTCTATAATCCATTTGTTATTTCGTCTCCTTCTTTTTAGGCATAGGCAATTGTGTAGCTGCTTATTTGGTAAAGGAACCAATTTCAATTAAGTTGCCCTCTGGATCTGCAACATAGCAAGTCCGCTGTCCCCACGGCTCTGTTGTAGGTTCTAAGACCGGCACGGCACCGTTTGACACAACCCGCTTAAAGGTATCATCTACTGCGGCATAGTTTTCTACACCCATCGCAATTTCATAATGGCCATGGATGCCATTCGCATAAGAAAACGACCTTTTTGCCATCTGCTCAAAATCTGTTCTGCGATAAAGTAAAAACAAAGTGCCATCTTTCACCAGATAGACATTGCTGGAATCTTCTTCCTCCTTGATTTCAAACCCAAGAACATCACGGTAAAAACGCACCATAGTCGGCATATCTTTCACGAAAATTCCGAAGCCTTCTAATTTCATACGTTTCCCCCCCTTACTTCAGAGCAATGTAGATATCAATATCACAGTTTTCCGGGTCGGCATTTCGGTATTCCTCGAAATCGCCTGTAAAGCTGCGGTCTAAATCCGTCTGCCAAATCTCTCCCCATGAGTCAGAGACGGCCTTTTCCATATGCCCATGCACAGAGAATTTTGCGTATTTTCCGGCAGGGATTGTTTTTACGGTCAGTTCAGGATTTTCTGCCTTGGAAACCTCATTACCCGCTGTTACACAGTACCCATCGGCCGTATAATCGGAATACAGCCCAATGGCGTACTCGTTTACCTTGTTTTTTATCACGGCATTGATGCCGCCTTGGTATAACTTCTCCCAAAGCCCGCCAATGATTTTCCCCATTTCAGGGTCGCTGTTGCTGGTCGCAGCACTTACCCCAACAATAATCTTTTCCTCTAAATGCACAACTTCGTAGTTCATTTGATCGTCCTCCTTGTCTTTGATACTATCATCATAGCAAAGACCAATTGACAGCAGCGTGTCATATTATAAATATTGTGCCAGTGTTTTTTGCAGCTTATCCTTGATTTGCAGGCGGATATCCTCCGGTTCTATGATCTCACAATCCTCACCAAAGGTCGCAAGATATTGATAGACCCAATCGCCTCTGGGCATGGTGAGCGTCGCAATGAAATCACCGCTGGGAAGCGTTTTGTATTGTGAAAATTCATCATAGACACGATACGCCATTTTCTTTGACAGCTTCAGTGTGATTGTCACGAAATCATCTTGAAATATTTTTGTGCCTTCAAATATCTTCGCGGAGGCAGTGCGTTCAAAGCGCTCGTCAAGCAGCTTCAATTCTTTCATGCGCCGCAGTTTGAAAAACCGATAATCTTGACGCACTGTGCAGAAAGCATAAAGATACCAGCTCTGTCCCTTAAAGCAGAGTTTCATGGGTTCTGCTGTGCGCTGCGTGCTGCCCTCACTGCTGTGATACTGAAACGCCACTTTTTTCTTTCCGAGAATGGCGCTTTTCAGCAGGCTGAACAGCTGCGCTTCCTCATCGGCGTTTGCCCAGCCGGAGAAATCAACTTCAACCCAATCGGCGCTGGTGTTTCCAAATAGGGAGGACAGCTTTTGCACCGCAGTATTGGTTTGCTCCAAGTTGACCGCATCTACTGCGTGAAGTGCAGCGAGAATATCTGACTTTTCGCCATCGGTCAGGACAGTTTTATTGAGAACGAAGTCAGGGAGCAGTGAAATTCCACCACCCTTGCCCTTGGTCATATAAATGGGTATTCCCGCCGAGGATAGAAGCTCTACATCCCGGTAAATCGTGCGGGGTGAAACCTCAAAGTGTGTTGCGAGCTCCCCGGCGGTCATACTTTTTTTGTTCAGCAATAGATAAACCATTTCGAATAGCCTGTTAATCTGCATATTATCACCTCTACTGCTTTTATTATAAGATGATAATATGACATCTACAAGACATATTAAAGCAACGAAACATTATTTGTTCCACTACATCCCCAAAATCGTCCAGAGTATCCTTGCAAAAGGATGGCGAACGGACTTTTTCATAGTATCTGTGTCCTTTCCATTGTTCATATTTGTTTAATTGAAAGTTCCGCTTTACTATGGTAAACTCACTTTATATATCTGCCGTGTAAAACTTTTGTGAAACGGTAGCATGGGAAATTAACGCTCGGTGAGCAAGTTTTATATAATTTATATAATGTGTGAGGTGGTGCAATAAATGTTTAATGAAATTTGTATCTATGAGGCAAAGATTGAAAAGCAAGAGGAAATTGAGCAACTTATGAAAGAGGTTGCCGCCTTTTATATGGAGCAGGATGGTGTTATTGAAGTTAGATATATCAAACGCACCCACCGCCAAACAGATTTTAATGCCGTTAAAGAAGGGGCATTGCCTGTTCGCCTCACACGCAATGTAGGCAAAGTCACTTATGTTTTACATTGGACTGTTAGAGATGAAGAAACTCACGCAAGGGTGTCAAAGTTAGGGTTAGAGCATTTTTACAAGCGATGGAACAGATGCTTAACCACTATGCCAAAAATTATTTTGGGTGAAAACATTGTGTAAGGGTATGAGAACACCATCTGTTAGTGGTTTAACTTCACCTACACAATAAAATCTGACTTATCACGAATTTGAGCCGTTGCATCTTACTTGACGCAACGGCTCTTGCTTTGTCTACATGCCAAGAATAGTCCAGTCAATGCTTGCATATAGACGGTGAACGGATTTTAATTTTCATAGCACCGAACCCCTCCCTGTTGTCTATATTTAATTAATTGAAACTTCCATTTTGCTATGGTAAACTTATTTTATATATTTACCGAGTAAAACTTTTTTGAAACGGTAGTGAGGAAAAATTTGCCCCGAAGGGGTGTATTTATATTTGCTTGATTCGCATTAGGCGGATAAACATAATGAAAACTTTACTTTGAAGATGAGGGGGAATAATTTGATTATAAAAGATAACAAGCAATTCAATATATTCCCCTCGCATGTGGGGCTGAGAAAATATATTCAATATTACAACGTCGTATTTCCATCGAATAATACATTTACCGCACAATATACGCTTATGCCTAACGCTTGCGGAACATTGTCGCTTGCTTTTGACGGAAACGCAGTCATTGCTGAACTGTGGGGAGCATCTTTAACCCCGGTATTGTTAGGAATGGAACCAAATAGTTATCATGTCCTATTGCTTGTACAACTTTCTCCCTATGGTTTGTATCAAATTACTCGTCAAAGCCAAGCGGAGTTTGCAGATAAACGACTGACGCTTGAGGATATTGACAATGAGCTGTTTTATTCGCTGCATCAGGCTTTTGTAGCATCAAAAACTGTATCCGATTTGGTGAATACTTGTGAGGAAATTTTATACCGACGCATGGAAAAGCATGTTGTTTCGGACTCTTTGGTGTTGGCAACCAAAGTGATTTCTGATAATTATGGACAAATACAAGTGAAAGAAGTTGCCAGACAATCCCATTATAGTGGGCGACAGCTAAACCGCTTGTTTCTTGTGCAAATTGGGATGAATGTTAAGGACTTTATACGCTTAACTCGCTTTAATTATGTATTAAAGCACATTCAAAAATCGCCTTGCTTTTTTGCGGCATTGTCGCAACAAGCTGGATATTTCGACCAAGCCCATTTTGATAAAGATTTCAAGGCTATCAGTGGCGTTACCCCACAAAAGTATCTGAAAACAATGTCGGATTTTTACTATGACGGCACAGAGATATACGATACACTATCCTCAAAGGGGGATTGAAAAATGAAATATCAAGGTTGTCTTTTAGCGGTTAAGGATATAGCCGCATCGAAACATTTTTATGAAAAGGTGCTTCATCAAAACGCGGTAATGGATATTGGCGTACATGTGACCTTTGAGGGGTTTTCTCTGCAACAAGGATATGCCGAACTCGTTGGCATATCAGTCGATAGCGTGAAAGAGCAATCGCACAACTTTCAAGTTTATTTTGAAGTGGAAGATTTAGACAAGGTATACGCCAAACTAAAAAGCATATCCAGTTTGCAGTGGGTACACGAAATCAAAGAATACCCGTGGGGGCAGCGTGATATTCGGGTATATGACCCCGACAAGCACATTGTAGAAATTGCAGAGGATATGACCACGGTTATCAAACGCTTTTTTAATCAAGGCATGTCGGCAGAAGAAGTTGCTACACGCACAATGTTCCCTCTTGAGGTTGTAAAACAGTATGCGTTAGGCTTTAGTATGTGATACACGGCGGCTTTGGTAAACCAAAGCCGCTATTTTATTCCAAACAAGATTGGAGGAGACGGACAATGAGTAAATATGAGCCGCTTTGGAAGGCGATAGGTCAACGCACGGAGAACAGCTTCGCGCTGACCTATGCCGAGATTGAACAGATTCTGGGCTTTCCCATCGACCACGCCTTTTTAACCTTCAAGAAGGAGCTGCCCGTCTACGGCTATGAGGTGGATAAGATCTCCATGAAGGCACAGACGGTGACGTTCAAACGCTGCACTTGACAAGCGGTGCGTTTCTGCCATCATCGGCTTCACCCATCCAAGAGGAGGAATACTATGAACTGGGAGCCATGGACAGGCTGTTACAAGATAAGTGATGGCTGTACAAATTGCTATTTTTATGGGCCGTATGCAAAACGCTATGGTCAAAGCACAATACAAAAAACAGATAAATTTGATTGGCCCGCAAGGAAAAATGCAAAGGGAGAATACAATATCAAAGGCAACAAAATTCTTCCAACCTGTTTTGCGACTGACTTTTTCCTGCCAGAAGCAGACGAGTGGCGTAAAGACATTTGGGCTATCATCAAGGAAAGAACAGATATTGATTTCTTGATTTTAACAAAGCGAATTGACCGTTTCCCCCAATCGCTTCCGTCTGATTGGGGTACAGGCTATGACAATGTGAATATTGGCTGTACTGCCGAAAATCAAACACTCGCCGATTACAGGCTTCCGCTCTTTTTATCCTATCCGATAAAGCGGCGCTTTATTGCCTGCGCCCCACTTTTAGAAGCGATAGATTTAACACCATATCTTGATGGCATAGACCATGTTACCGTTGGCGGCGAAACAGGACGAGAAGCCCGTATGTGCGATTATGATTGGGTACTTAATATCCGTGAACAATGCGTAACAGCAGATGTAACCTTTTGGTTCAAGAATACAGGCTCACTTTTCAAACGTGACGGTGTAGTGGAAAAAATAAATCCATTTAAGCAAAACAGTGTGGCAAAAGAGCTCGATATTGATATTTCAGATGGGAAAAGGTTGTTCTGATCAAATCAATGGAGTAAAGCATTATTGCCTATTTTGTTTAACAAATATTCTGTATGAACCAAATGAGCAGACAGCTTATTGAGACTAAATCGGTTCTACCAAAACTAATCACGATTACTATGAAAATATGGGCAAACCTTGCTATCAGGCTCGGGTTGCCTACTTTTTGTTTTACAGTCACATCCCGAGTATAGTCCAGTCAATACTTGCACAAGGATGGTGGACTTCACATTCGCTAAATGGTATTATATAATTATAAATCATAATTTGTAGAAGAGGTATTGTCCTTGAAAAGATATATTGCCTTATTAAGGGGCATTAACATAAGCGGCAAAAATAAAATCGCTATGGCAGAACTAAAATCGGGTTTTATGAAGCTTGGTTATGACGATGTTCTTACACACCTTAACAGTGGAAATGTTGTTTTTTCAATTGATAAGAATGATGAAACTGTTCTTGCAAATAAAATCAAGCATATGATACAAGAACAATTTAGTTTAGATATTCCTGTTTTCGTCATCTTACAAGAAAAATTACAAGATATATTATGCAATGCTCCTGATTGGTGGGGAACAGATAACAAAGAGATATATGATAATCTGATTTTTGTAATACCTAATTTTACTGCCGAAACCATAGCAGAGAAAATCGGTAAGCCAACAAAAGAATTGGAACAGATATACATTTATAATAATGTCATTTTCTGGTCTTTTGATAAGGCTAAATACGCAAAGGCTAACTGGTGGAAAAAAACAGCAAGCATAGGTATTGGAGAAGTTATTACAATCAGAACTGCTAATACTTTGAGAAAGATCGCAAAAATATGATAACTCTATAAATTGTATCTTGTGAAGCTGCTTGGAATTAAGGCAACAGTACTATTGTTGATTTTAGTACTGTGCCTTTTTACATCATAATCCGAGTATCGTCCAGATATAGGTCGGCGCCGTGAGAGTGAACACCAAGCAGGCGAACAGAATGGCGGGCGCCGCCCACTCAAACTGCCCATGTTTGCGATAATCGAAGTACGCCATCCCAAGTTTGGCAAAGAAAAACACCGCCAGAATCAAGTCGATTGCAGGGAACACCACCTTGTTGACCACCGTCTTGATTTGCCCGGAGGCATCGTTCCACGTTCCCTCAATCGCCCCGGCCACGTCGCCGTTTGCCGCAAAAGCGGTTGTGCCAAACAGCAGGCTTACCATGAGAACGAGCGTGAGTGCCAGCGCGATTTTTTTATATCTTTTCATAAAGACCACCTTTCCGAAATGAGGAACAAGGCCGCAGGATCGCTCCCGCCGCCTTGTTCTTTTTCTGTTTTTATAGCTGCATGGTCATGTCCATGCCCGGAGTCTGTTCCTCCAAAAGCGGAGCTACCGCAAGCACTTGCGGGTTTTGGTAAAACTTCAGGTCGCCCCGAAATCCTTTTTTCAGCGCACTGAATTCCTTCGCTTGTGCAAGGAGCTCAGCGGAACAGCCGGGCGGCAGCTCCTGATTCCAGCGCACCCAATCGCCGTTCTGATAGCGCGGCTCCAGCTGGAGAATCACATAATCCTCCGGCACAAAAGCGGGGTATTTCCGCCAGAAGCCCTGCACATCCACGTAAGGATGCCCCTCCTGCATGACGGTCATTTCCATAAGCCGCAGGGTATCTGCAAGAGAGGTGCAGAACCAGCACTCCCGATCTCCGAACCGCCGGATGCGGCCATCCTTGAGAATTGCCTCCAGCCGATCCGTTTTTGTGTAGTGGTACACGCTGCCTTTTGGAGCCTCAATGCGTTCATATGCCATCCTCGTCCCTCCTTTACGGCTGGATGGGACCGGCGTGCCAATCCTGCCACAGATTGCCGCGGATAGTCAGGCTGTCGGTCAGGTTGGCGGACAGCATCCCATCGGGCGTCCACGCATCTATGAGCCATGTGTTGACGGTATAGGCGCCGTCCAGCATCCAGATGGGGCTGAAATGAGTCCGATTCTTGTAGGTGGAATAGGGATTTTTCTGAAATTCAAACCGCCCCGATCCCATACGATCCAAGAGCCGCCAGTAGGCTTCGTAGCCGAATTCAGGGAAATAGCTGACCGCATTCTGCGGCTGGGTAACCGCCGAGCTTTGGCTGGAGCTGACACTCCCGGTGACGGTCTGGTTGATACCGTATCCTGACTTCATAACTCTTCCGCTGGCGGTGGGATTTTTATCATCGCACTGGATGCTCATGGCTGCGGTTAGACTGGCGCTGTAGCGATCCAGATCAAATTCCCACCATCCATGGTCACACCAGTATCCGTCCTCATCATCCCCATGCCATACCCAATATTCCTGCCACCACGGGCGCCAGACACTCCAGCTTGCCGTGCTTTTCACCGCTCTGCTTGGAACAGAAGTGCGGGAGAAGCTGTCATTGCGGTCATCGGCTACGGGATTGGGCGGCGGGTTCTTATCAAGGTCAACGATTTTTACGTTGAGGGTCGTTTTCGCCGTGCTGCCGGGGCCGGACACCGTCACTTCAATGGTCATGTTCTGCTCGGTATCAGGGGTTCTCCATTTCACCCACGCAAGCTGGCTGTCGCCTTCAGGGTAATAAACATTGCCCACGTTGTAGGTCTGGCCGCCAATGTTGAAGCTGACACGGGTGGGGCTGTCAGGGTCGGACTGGCCACCGCTGATGCGCACCGCCGTGATGACGTCGGTGTTGACCCGGTACTCATAATCGTAGGCGTCAATCTGCGGTTCCTCCGGCTTTTCCTCAAAGCGGACGATGCCAAGCCCAAGGCTGGACTTGATATCCGCATTGGTGGCGGCGCTGGTTTTGCTGCCTCCCCATGCGGGATAGCCGAGATCGCTTACCTCCAGGAACATGGCCAGCGGCAGATTCTTGTGGGTTAGGGATACCATGCGCCGCCTTAACAGGCCGCTGGTCTGCTCATCATAGAGCGCCGCTTCAGTAGCGGTGGTGGCAAACATATTGCCCTCAAATTTATAAAAGGCAAAGGGTTCAAGGAGCAACTTGTACTCACCGCCAATCAGAACATCGTAGTCCATGCCAGTGTGATTTGCGATGAGTTGCACCAAAAACTCAGAGCAAAAGTATTTCTTGAGTGCATCAATATTATTGCTGCCATTGGTACTGATAACTTTTGGAATTGCCTGAGGTGGTTTTATGGTGGTATAACCGCCTTGGACAGCTTGCAAGTTCCTGCCATTGTTGTACTGTATTTTGCTGACCTTTCCGAAATGATAAATCGAAGATGATGGGGACTTATTGCTTAAATCAATGGGAGTAGTAACTACCGCATGGTCGCTTGCGCGAACCACCGTGACACGTACACCTTCATTACCGGGACTCCATGAATTGGTGCTGGTTCCCTGACCCATCCCGCCGCCACCGCCGTCAATGTTTCCGCTGCCGCCGGTGTCGGCAAGCGCAGTCATCGGGCAGAGCAGACACAAAACGAGGAACAGCGGCAGGGCTCTCAAAAGTAATTTTTTCATTTTGCCCTCCTGTGTTTTTGCAAAATAAAAGCACGGTATTTTTCAACCGTGCTCTTGGGATATATTGTATTAAGTTTTAGTCCATCGTACCGACTTGCTTGTTGATGTCGCCATCGCTTTTTCCCTCAATCACTTGATTTTCGCCCAAGTTTGGCACGTTATCAAAGCCAGGAATGCTGTTTCCGCCATTGCTGGGTTTAGAGGAGGATTCCTGTTTCGGGGTTTCCTTCGGCTGTTCCACCTTGTCATGGTCGACTGCCGCGGGAGGCTCGGTGACCTTTTCGCCGTTGGGCTTCTGTGTGGGGTCTTGAAGCTGTTCCTCGGTATATTCCGGCTTGCTCACATCGCCCTGAATGGTCTGCTCCGTGCCGCTGGAAACCGCGCCGTTGTCGGTGCTCACCGGCTGGGTGGTATCGGGCGGAGTTACGGTGACCTCTTTTTCTTTCTCTGTGCTGTCCGGCCCGGACGGGTCTACCGTCACATCGCTCACCTCGGAGCTTTGGGACGGGAGGGGCGCATCCACCGGATTGGGTGTCTGGAACCGCTGCCCGATCAGCACCACCAGTATCACGCAGAGGGCAAGTCCCCCGGCGACAGCCAGCCACTTCTTCATTTTGGGATTCATATTTTTCATAAGAGCATCCTCCTATTTACCATATTTTGATAAGCCTCTTGTTATTTCACACCCTACCATGAACGTTTCCGGAAGTCTACTGTTATTATAGAAAACTTTTTGATAACAGTCAAAATTTAGGCGTGTATCCGGCGCTGGTCTTGACCTTGATGGTCATGGGCGGCAGCAGCTTCCCGCCAAAGGATACGGGAACCTCCAGCAGAATGGTGCTGTCCGCTTCAAAACGGGCGGAAGCTTGGTCACCCGATGCAAGAGGCGCGTTTCGGATGTCCACCTCCAGATTCCAGACCTTAAACTCCAGCTTGCCGTCCGGCGTGCGCTTTTCATGGTATCCGCTGCTATAAGAGAGTCCAAGGATGTTGTCCAGCCGGTCATAAATATCGCCGTAATCGAGACTTTCCTCGAAATCTCCGGCATAGGGCTGGTAAGCGCCCGAATAGCCCTCCCGCACACCGTGGTACACATCATCGTAATTCTCCACCACGGTGGAGATGACGGCGGCCTGCACTGCATCCCGCACACCCTGCGCCACAATCATCAGACGGAAGTATTCTGAAATGCCCGTGAAGATCATGACCAGCGACAGGGTAATTGCGATAATGAGAGGAAAGCCCGCACCGTCTTTTCTCCGTAAAATTTGCTTGATTTTATCCGTCATTTCCAGTAAACCTCGCTCTTTCCCGCCGCATCTGCTCTCAGCGTAATCGGGAACGAGCCGAAGCCGCCAAACAGCCCGATGTTGGTTTGGTAGGTGACCGTTACCGTGACTTCCTCATTGAGCTGGATTCTGCCGGTTTCAGACCATTCCACGCTGGGAGAAAGCCCTGTCTTTTCCCGCAGAAGCTGCTCACGGCGGCTGGTTTCGCTGCCCACCTGTCCGGCAATTTCGGCCTCCCGGATGAGCTCCGTGGCGAAGGTGTCCAGCTGCTGCTTTTGGATGTAGACGGGGAACACCTTCACGGCAAGGGCAATAACCAGCATGGCGCACAGCACCAGCACGGCCACGTCGATATAGCCCTCGCCGCGCTTGTTTTTCAGGATTTTTCTCAGCACATGGTCACCCCCCGCTCAAAGGGCCCCTGCTCCTGCCGGGGTTCCGGGTTGTGGTCACTTAAGATACGCCATGCGCCCTTGCTGAAATCAGCAGTGCAAATCTCCTGCTCCAGCAGTTCATCCGCGGGGACATCTCTGGCAAATTCAGCGCTGCCGGGGTTTCCTTTCACACTCTGGCCGGAGAGCAGAAGCTGTGCAGTTTCCGGCGTCAGGTACACATAACCGCCGGGCGTCATCATGTCAAACGCTGCGTTCGGGTGCGCTTCAATAAATTCCCGCACCGTGATTCTCACTTCCTCCGCAGAAACAGGCGCATATTCCGGGTCGAGGGTATACTCTGCTTCCGATTCGCCCTTGTCCCACAGCGTCCAAAGGGCATGGGTGAGTTCCTCGCTGAAATCCACGGTCTGCTCGGATATCCACTGATCCTTTACCACCTCCAGCGGGTTTTCGAAGCGCAGGAGGTATTCCATATAGTCAGCCGAATAGCTGCTGCCGGATAATTCTCCGTACACAAACTTCACAGCGGCAATTTCACTCGCCAACTCTACCAGCTCAGAGGCCGGTTTCTGCTGCCATTCCTTTCGATACTGCGCCATGCCTCTGTCCAGCTTTTTCCGCAGAAGCGTCATCATTTCCTGTTCTGTCATCTGGTTTACACCTCCCTGTTAGAACATCCCGGAAAGGGATGTGATGATTTCATAGACAATAATCGCCATGTAGGTCATGAGAAAGCACATGAGCATGGCAAAGGAGAACACCCGGATTTTCGGCGGGATCTTCATGGCCTGCGCTTTCAGCCGCTGAAGCTCCAGCTGTTTCATATCGTGGGCCAGCATCTGAAAATACATCCCGCCGTCGTCCCCGCGCAGTACGCCGATCAGCCCTCTGGTAATATCCGAGAGCATGGGCGAATTGAACCTTGCCTCAAAGCGGGTTAACGCCGCCTCATAGCTGGAGGAACGCATATCCGCCGTGAGGATGTCCAGCTCCGCCGCAAAGTCCTCGCCTGCGTTTTTCTTGAAATTCTCCAGCATGGACAGCACATCCCGGCTGGCTTTCAACTCCTGAGTGACGGTCTCAACGAAACGGGGCAGCTCCTGTTCGATTTTTCCGCGCTTGGCTGCCAGCGCCTCGTCCGCCTTGCGGATTTCCTTGAAATAGACCAGCACGGCGGTAAACAGTACAATGGGCGCCAGCAATGGCAGAACCATCAGGCAGGGAATGATACACAGCCCGATAGCCGCCGCCTTCACAATAGCCGTTGCGGTGAACAGCTCCGGTGAGTCGGAAAGCCCCGCCGCCGACAGCACATTTGTCATCCGGCTTCTCTTGTACGCATCCATGCGGATATACCGGGAGAGCCGGACGGCGGCGTTCCGCAGCAGGGCATCGGTGGTTTTGGGCTTGGCCTTGGCCTGCTTTCCTGCTGACAGCATCGCCTTTTGGGTTGCAAGGGTGGGCAGATGCAGCAGATCGGCGGCAATGAAAAAGAGTCCCGCCGACAGGAGGACTCCAAATAAAAACAGATAGATTGTCATGGGTTCCTCCTTATCTTCGATATTCGATGGGCTGGGTGAGCTTGATCACAAACGCCGTGGAAATGAAAATCACGGCAGCGCAGATGGTCAGGATTACCTGCCCCAGCGGGGTATGCATCAGGGTGTGGTACCAGTCCTGATTCAAAAAATACAGGAGCGGAATGTTGCCTATGACAAGGACCACCATGGTGATGAATTCCTTTCTCGGTTCGAACACCATGGTTTCCAGCTCACCGTTGACCACCCGCATATCACTAAGCTTGCTGACAATAGGCGTCAGGGTGGTTTTCAGGCTGCGGTCGTGCTGACAGGCAATGAGGGCGTCGCACCATTCCTGAAACACCGTGTTGTCAATTCTCATTTTCACATCATGGAGCGCCGCCGTCACATCGGGGTCAACCAGCCGCACACGGGACACAAAGCTCTGAAATACCGACAGCACCGGCGGGTTCAGGTACGGGAGATTTTCCTCCACCGCCGTCAGAATGTCCTCGTTTCGGAGGTAGGCCGTGGTGATGATACTGAGCGCCGTTTCCAGCTCCGCCGCAATGTCCTTTTTGAAGTGGCTGGCCGTGAGCTTCACCCACCAGAACGGCAGGAGCATACAGCCCGCCGCCATGACAGGAACCAGAAAAAAGTTCGAGAGCATCACGGCCACGGACGCGCCCACGGCAAAGAACAGCAGGGACAAGGCACAGAGCATGGGAAAGCGTGCCGATCTGCCGGTGACCTTGAGGATAGACTGCACCTCGGCAAGCTCCCGGCGCAGATAGGATTTCTTTTTCCTGCGGATGGTTTCATTGACCTCATCCCGGAGGGCTTTGGGCTGATCAGTCAGCCTGCCGAAGATGGCGGTTGTAAACGCCATGGGTGTCAGCCCAAGCAAAATAAAAGAGCCTGCAATCATTCCAATGCAGGCGATTAACAGTACCGTCATCATGCGATTTGTGCCTCCTTTCTCCTCAGGCTCTCAATGACCGCCTGCGGCATACCGTTTTCCAGAAGCCGCTTGGCAAGGCTGTCCGAGATGGTATTGACTTGCTCGTGGTGCCCCTCAATGATGAATTTGCCGTCCTCCATGCGGTTTTCGGTGATGACATACTGGAACAGCGGGCGGAAACGCCTTGTGCCGTCGGGCAGGATTTCGCATTCCTGAATCTCCATCATGCGGCGCTGCTTGTTTTCCAGCTGCTTGCAGAACACCACAATGGGATAGGCTTCGGTGACATAGTCCATGAGGGTCGCATCGGACATATCCACGGCGCGCTTGCACAGGGACACCATGCGGCGATAGGTGGCTTCGCAGGAATTGGAGTGGATGGTGGTCAGCACCGCCACGCCGGTTCGGGCGGCCTCCTGCGCCGCGTTTGCCTCCGCGCCGCGCATCTCGCCCACCACGATGATGTCCGGGTTGAAACGGAGGGCATAGTCTAAAAGGTTGGTCTGGTCGATGCGCTGGCGGTCATTGTCGCTGTCACGAGTCAGGGTGTGGATGACCGAATTGACCACCTTTCCGTCCTTTTCTCTGACGAGAGCCAGCTCACGGGAGCCGTTTTCAATGGTATAGATTCTCTTGTTGTCCGGTACGGTGGTCAGCACCCAGCCTGCCACGGTGGTTTTACCGGAGCTGGTGGCGCCCGCCACGCAGACCGAGATGCCGTAACGGACACAAAGGGATAAAAAGTCCAGCATAGGGTCTGTCGCCGTGCCGCTTCGGACAAAGTCCTCTTTTTTCATGCTCTGCGGGTTTACGATACGGATGGAGGCCGCCACACCCACATCCTCGTCCACAATGGGGCTTTTCAAGACGGCAATACGGATATTTTTACTGAGATGCCCCAACACGATGGGGCTGGCGTTATCCAAAACCATGCCGCTGATGTGGAGCATCCTTCGAATCACATTGACAGCGTGCTGGGGGCTTTCAAAGCGTTCCTCCAGCTTGACGGTGCGGCCGTCGGAATACTGCACCTCAATGTCTTTCCACGAATTGATGTCAATTTCCTCAATGCCGCTCCCGAAGATGTATTTGGTCAGAAATCCAAACTCCGCCATTTCGGTGTAGAGGGCGTCCGCCAGCTTGCCGCCGCTCATGCCGTTTACCGAGACACGGCGGTCCTGGACGTACTTGGTGATGTAGCGTTTGAGCTGCGCCTTGGCATCCTCGCCGCCTGCGGTGATGAGGGTGCTGTAATGTTCGGAGATGTACTCCTGCACCTCGGCAAGCACCGAGGAGAAATCCTTTCCCTCCGTTTCCGGGGTAAAGAACAGACCATGCGCACGCAGCGTGCGGTTGTCACGCAACGGCGCGGCTTCCTGCTCATCCGGCGGATTCAAAACATCCACATCGGAACCGAACTGCAAGTTTGCAAACCTCTCAGCCGTGGGTTCGGAGGTATTTCCGACTTCGGTGATCAGCTCTGGTTCTGTGGATAACGGATGACTGCCGTTTTTTTCTGTGCGTGCCGCCTTATTCTGAAATGCCGGTGCGCTTCGTTTTTTGCCCAACTTCATATGCCGAACACCTCCTTTTGGCGCGCGCAGCTTTTGCGAAAGCTGCATGGTTCGCTTTGCTCACAGTGCGCCTCACGGGTGGGAACCAGTTCCCCCCGTGTGCCCCCCATGCTCTCCGAGGGGGATTTGGAACGATAGCTTTTCATATACCAAATACCTCCCTTGTAATTTTTTCTATTTCCTTGCGGAATTGGCGGCTGTCCTTTAAGGACAAATCTGCCAGCAGATTCCCGGCAAGGTACTGTTCCTCCAGCTCCGGCGAGTGGGTCAGGGTAAAGGCTACGGAGCCCAGCGCCTGTCCGATCTGCTCCCCGGCCTGCCGGGGCTTCACGTTCCCGGCAACCTTGTACTGCTTCTCCGCATCCCATTTGGAATCCCGGAGCAATGGGAGCTGACTGGAAAGATAGCTTACGGATTTCAGATCGGCGTTTGCAAGGCGCAGGACGCTGTCGGCCTCCATGAGCGCCACGGCGGAAAGGATGTCGTTGGCGATATAGCTGCCGCAGTCCGCCACCACGAAAGGGGCGATTTTTCGCAGATTATCCAGAAGTTCTTGTGCCTGAGTCTGCTCATAGGGCGGGTAGGTGTACTCGTTCTCACCCTTTTTCATGCCGAGGACGGTGAGGTATTTGTGCTTTTTCAGCGTCACCAGATTGTGCTTGATGAGCGGCTCCGTCACATGGGCGGCGGCAAGAATACTGCCCAGCGAATGCTCGCCCTGAAGCTCCGAGGGCGGGCAGATGCAGGGCAGCATGGGGGCGGTCATATCGCAGAGAAGAAGCACCACGTTTTTCTTCCGGTCGGCAAGGTGCTTTGCAAGCTTCACGGCAGTGACGGTCTTTCCGCTGCCGGGGGAGCCCCAAACGGCAAGGATTCCTTCCTGCGGCTCCTGCTCCGGCGAGGCATCCTCCTTTGGCACTTGGCGGGTGAAGATGCCCTTTTTCTTAAAGTTCAGCATCACTGCACCTCGCTTTCCGCAGGCGCTTCGGATGCAGTGCTTTCCTCCGGTTCCTGAGATTCAGGAGCGCTGTCCTGCACCGGCTCCGCGGGATACAGTGCCGCAACGACCTTGTCCTGCGCCTCGATAAACTTGGCGCTGTTGGCGGGTGTGCCGCGGTAAACAAGGGACAGGTGGAGCTTGCCGTCCGATTCCAGCTCTGCCAGCACCTTGCTCTGTTCGGGGGATACCAGCAGGGTCACGGTTGCAGGAAGTTCTTTTTCATTCTCCGCCGAAGGCGAATCGGGTCCAGCGTCACGCTGGTTGGCGTCATAGCCGCTGCCTGCGGTGACGGCGATGACCTCCACATATTTCAGCTCGGCGGGGATCACGGTGGAGCCCTGCTTTTTGTAATCCGGGGCGATCACCGACACAATATCGCCGCTTTCCAGCTTGCCGGACAGTCCGTTGGCAAAGCTCTTGATGGTGACCGACATGGCCTGCTTGGTGCCGTCCAGGTTGTACAGGTAGGTATTTTCTGCCGCCGGGGTGTCGGATAGCTTGGTGTTTAAGATATAGTCACCAACGGAAAGATCGGCGGTGGCGTACTTGCCCACAACGGATTCGCTCTGGCGAAGAACATTTTCGGGCAGTCCGAAGCCGCCCACTTCCGCGGTCTGCACCATCTCCTTGGTGATTTCCTCGCCTGCCTTGATTTCCTTCACGACGCGGACGATTTCGGTTTTCTGGCTGACCGACTGGTTAAACAGCGGCGTCACGCCGAAGCAGATAAGCAGGGACAAAAGAATGCAGATCACTCCGACCACCGTGCGGTTTTTGAAAAGGCTCATAGATTTTTCCTCCTTGATTTCATGGTGATTTTAGAAACTGGAGCTGTATCTGCGGTGTTTCACTGCTTTCACAGCCTTGGGGATCAGGGCGGCGGCCAGCGTAACGGCGGCGATACCGGCAGCGACGAGGGCCTTTTTTCTGCTGATATGGATTTTTTTCATGAGACAATTCCTCCTAAAATTTTTGAAATGGTTACGGCAAGAAAGCCGAGGGACAAAAACGGCGCCATAGGCAGAGATGCCTGTGACGCTTTCTGCGGCTCCAGCTTGCGAAGCCGTCTGATGAGCTGGTTTATGAGATAAAAAAAGAGGGATGCCGTCAGGCCGAGCAGCAGCCCGGCCGTGCATCCCACAAAGCCCAGCACCATGCCTGCGGCGGCTGTGAGCTTGATATCCCCGCCACCGATGCCCTCCGGCTTGTACAGGGCGGCAAGCAGCAGGGGCAGTGCCGCAAGGACGCCTAAAAGATTGACGGGGCTGAAATCAATCAGCCCCGTCAGTGCAATCAGGAGGCAGATGCTGTCCGGGATAATCCGCTTGCGGAGATCCCACACAGAAGCCGCCAGCAGCAGACAGAAAAAAAGCACCGCCTGAAGGGTGCTATCAGCCTGCATAGTTGAACATTTCCTTAATGCGCTGCACAAGGGTGGGCAGCACCGTTTCCCCGAACAGAGCATACAGCCCCGCAAGGAGCAGAGCGCCCAAGACCACGGCAATCAGGATTTTGATGGCGGTGTCAATGTATCCGTCCCCGCGGCTGCCGGAAAGGACGCGGCGGGTTCTGGCGGCGGTCATGACCGCCTTGCTTTTCAGCTTGCAAATGAGATGCTTCATGGATGTTCCCCCTTATTCAAAGTGGTACGTCACCGAGTAGGTGATGTTGGATTTGTTGTACATGCACGAGTGGTTGGTATAATAATAAAACTCCAGCTGCGTGTATACGCCTGCGCCGAGGGTACGGGTGAAGGTGATGCCGTTGGAGGTGGTGCCGTAGTCCAGCTGATCCCACTGGCCGGTCAGCTTGTTGTAGCCGCGCACCCTGCCGAAGTCGGAGCCGCTGTGCCCGCTGACGGGCGGCACCGTAAAGGTGTATTCGGTGATGGTGGCGCCTTCGATGCCGTTTTCCATGATCACGGAATCCGGGCCTGTGAGCGTCATGCCACCGCCGCCGTTGGAATCCGCCACAAAGAAAACGATAGCGGCCCACGGGGACTCGGCGCCTGCGGAATCCACCGCCTTGACACGCACCACGTTCTTTCCGCGGGGGTAGGTCTGGGTTTCGGCGTTTCTGCCCTCCCAAATCAGGGTGACTGGGTCGCCGTCCGGGTCGGAGCTGGCTGCCGTGATGGTGACCGGCGTTCCCGGTGCCACACTGTTGCCGTTCGGCGTTCGGGTAATCATCGGCGCTGTCGGGGCGGAGTTTGCCACGGTAAAGGTCTTGGATACCCAATCGGAATACAGCCCGGTAGCATCTTTGGCGCGAACACGGACGGTGTGCGTGCCAACGGCATAGTAGCCGTCCGCCGCCTTGTTGTCCCATTCCAGTGTAGTGGGATCGCCATCCGAGTCAGAGGCTGTTGCGCTGATATTCACAAGGAATTTGCCGCTTTGGGCTGTACGGGTCGGAGTGGCAGTCAAGGTAACCGTAGGCGCGGAGCTGGTGATGGTGAAGGTCTTTTCCGTCCAAGGGGAATATGCTCCGGCAATGTCCTTGGCACGGACTTTTACGGTATGGGTGCCGGGCGCATAGTAGTTGTCTGCCGCCTTGTTATCCCATTCCAGCATGGTGGTATCGCCGTCCGCATCCGCTGCCTTTGCACTGATATTGACGAGGAATTTGCCATCTTTCACCGTGCGGGTCGGCTCGACAGTCAGGGTTACGGTGGGCGCGGCATTGGTCACGGTGAAGGTCTTTTCCGTCCATGGGGAATACGCCCCGGCGATATCCTTGGCACGAACTTTTACGGTATGGGTACCGGGCGCATAGTAGCCATCCGCCGCCTTGTTGTCCCATTCCAGCGTGGTGGCGTCACCGTCCGTATCCGCTGCCTTTGCACTGATATTGACGAGGAATTTGCCATCTTTCGCCGTGCGGGTCGGCTCGGCGGTCAGGATAACGGTTGGCGCGGCATTGGTCACGGTGAAGGTCTTTTCCGTCCACGCAGAATACGCCCCGGCAATGTCTTTGGCACGAACTTTTATGGTGTGAGTACCCGGCGCATAATAGCTGTCGGCCGCAGTATCCGCATACTCCAAGGTCACCGCATCCCCATCGGGGTCTGTGGCACTGGCGGTGATGTTCACAAGAAACTTGCCGGCCTTGGCGGTACGGGTGGGTACGGCTTCTACCACAGGGACATTCGGCGCGGTGTTGGTGACCGTGATGCGTTCCGAATGGGTGGTGACACGCGCTTCGCTGTCGGTGATAGAGGCGGTCAGGGTAAATGTGCCGGTGTCATGGATAGCGATTTTGCCGCCGTCATTGCCGAGGGTGCCCTGATACTGTGAGGGATTGCCGTCCTTTTGTAGTGTCCATACAACGGAATAGCTGCCGAGGTGCCGGACATCCTTTGCGGCAACTTCAAACTCCGTGCCGTAGTGAACAGCCTGCGGCATGGTAAATGCATATTGCACCACAGGGTGGATGCGAATGTTTTCGCTGTGGGAATATCTGCGTTTCAGGTAATCGGTCATGGCAGCGGTGAGAACATACTCGCCGTCGCCCTTAAAGGTAATCTTGCCGCCCTGGGGGGTGAGGCTGCCGTCAAACGCCTCGGAGAGCGGAATGCTCTTGCCGTCCTTGCTGACGGACCACTCCACCGGCAGAACCTGATTGTTGCCGTGGGTTCTGAGGTCGATGGCGGTATCGGTATAGGCAAATTCGGGAAGCTCAAAGCCGATGGTCAGCACAGGCAGAACCTCGCATTTGTCATGGCTTTCGTACAGAAATACACGGCCGGTTTCATCGGTGACTCTGGCTGCCAGCTCATAGACACCGGCCCGTTTGAAGCGGATCGTGCCGCCGCCGTTTGTGAGCGTTCCGTCCACATAGGTCGGCCAGTCCTGAAATCCGTAGGTGTTGTCCACCAGCCATTCGACGGTGAGGCCGTCCAAATCAGTGGTTTCGGTTTTGACCGCAATATCCGTATCGGTGTGAACATACTCCGGCAGGCTGTAGCTGACGGCAGGCACAGGATACACCTTGAAGCCCTGCTCGTAGCGGTAGGTTCTGCCACCGTCGTCGGTGAATTCCGCTTTCAGAACATAGCTGCCCTTGGCATGAAACTTCAGCTCACCGCCGCTGTTGCCCAGCGTACCCTCCACCGCATCGGTGAGGGATACTTCTTTTCCGTCACGGAGCAGCGTCCAATTTGCGGTATGGCTGCCGATTTCCCCGAACACTGCCTCCACCATCACGGTGCTGTCGGTGTGGAAGATTTCCGGCAGATAGAAGCCCGCCGAACCTACCGGGTAGACGGTAATATGGGCGGTATCGGAAAACACTCTGCCGGTATCGTCGGTGACAGAGGCGGTCAGCGCATACACACCTTTTTCCTTGAATCGGATGCTACCGTCAGCAGGATTTCCTTCGATCCATGTGTCGGTTTCGGCAGGCTCGCCGTTCCGGGTCAGGGTGTAGGCCACTGTGAGGCCGTCCGTTTCTTTTGTTTCTGTCTTGAGCGCCACGGTTTTATCCGTATGAGAAACGGTTGGGAGTGTCAGCTTGACCTCCGCTACCGGGTAGACCGTGATGCTATCCTGTGCGGTGATAACCTTGCCCAGCTCATCCGTAATCGAGGCGGTCAGCTTGTATACGCCCTTTTCCTTGAACAGCACCGTGCCGCCGGTGGAATCCAGCGTTCCGGTGAGAGCCGTTTCGATATCGACGGCAGTGCCATCCTTTTCGAGCGACCATACCACCGCATTGGTACCGAGGTTTTCGGTCATCAGCTTCACCGCCACGGATTTGTCGGTATGGGTGGTTTCGGGCAGAGCGAACGCCGCCGTCACAACCGGGTAGATGCTGATGGTCTGCTCATGGGTCACCGTGACGCCCCGGCTGTTTTTGGCCGTGGCAATCAGGGTGATGCTGCCGGTCTGCATAAATTTCACTTTACCGCCGTTGTGGTCAAGGGTACCGTCTGTCAGCTCTGAAAGCTCGGCAGGCAGATCGTTTTTCAGGGCTGACCATGTCAAATCGCTTACATACCGGCTTTCCGGCTTGATTTCAATTTCATCGGCAGTATACGCGGTTTTGGGCAGTGTAAATGAAAACTGCGGGGCGGGAACATAGGAAGAACCGCCACCGGAACTGCTGCCGCCAGAACTGCCCCCGCCGGAATTCCCATCGGAGGGCTTATCCTCCGGCTTGGTGGGAACAGTCGGCTTGGGCGGTTCTTCCTTCTTGATTTTTTCTTTGGCCTTTTCCGTATCCACCAGCATTTCAAAGGCTTCGGCGCGGGTGGCCTTTCCGTCCGGCTTGACCGTGCCGTCCGGGTAGCCGTCTACGATACCGTATTCCTTGCCGGTGCAGATGCTGGATTTGTCCGATTCGGAAAGCGTATCGTCGTCGGAAAAGCCGGTGACGCAGGAGCAGGAGGCGTCATGCTCGCCCTTGCCGATGGCACGCACCAGCATGCGGATCATCTCCATGCGGGTGATGGGCTGATCCGGTAAAAACTTCGTGCCGAAATCGTCCTTTTGGATGATTCCCGCAATAATGAGCGCCTCAACATCCTGCTCCGACCAATGTCCGGCAATGTCGGTGAAGCGAAGGGTGACCTCGCTTTCCTCCGGCTCCGGCAGCTCCATGGTTCTGGCAACCAAGGCGGCGAATTCCCCTCTGGTGATGATTTCATCCGGGTGCGCCAGCCCGTCGGGGTAGCCGCTGATGACGCCTTTTTCCGTCAGGATCTGAATGGCTTCCTCCGCCCAATGCCCCTTGGCATCCTCAAAATACCGGTTTACCGCATAGGCGCTGCCCGCAAGCAGGGAAAGCACAAGGCAGACAGTGAGGGCAAGGCACAGCGGCCGTTTCATTTTCTTATTCATAAGCGCCTCCTACATTCCGCCCATGACGGGCTGACCTTGCTCCTGCTGGGCGGAGGATTCCTGTTTCTGCGCGGCGGTCTGCCCCTGGGTCAGCGTCTGCTGATAAGCGCCGAGGACCGCCTTGTCAAACTCTGCCTTGGCCTCCTTGGTGCAGGGAAAGCAGATATCCTTGTACTCGCCGTTTCCGGCCTTATAGCTTGGCATGGAGATAAACAGCCCTTTAGAGCCCTCCATAATTTTGATGCCCCGCACGGCAAAATCGCCGTAGACATTGACCGAGGCGGTGGCCTTGCAGCTGCCCTCCGGACGGATGGAGTGGATTTTCACATCGTACTTGGGTGCGGCCGGTGTCGTGTTCTTAGGCATGGTTTTTTCCTCCTTCACAAGATTTCCGGCACAGTTAACCGGCGTAGTTGAACATCTCCTTGATGCGCTCGGTCAGGGTGGGGAGCACCGTTTCCCCGAACAGGGCATACAGCCCCGCGAGGAGCAAAGCGCCCAAAACCACTGCAATCAGGATTTTGATCGCGGTGTCAATGTAGCCGTCCCCGGCATTCCCTGCGAGAATGGAGCGGCTTTTCACAGCAGCCGCACCGAGCTTGTTCTTCAGCTTGCAAAATAGACTTTTCATTTTGGCCTCCTTCATAAAATGAGGGCATGAAAAAAACAGCTTCTGGCTGTCTACATGCTCATGCCCATGGTTTGGGTTTGCTCCGGTTCCCCGAAGCTGATTTGTTGAAATCCGAAGCGGTCACAGTAGTGGAATTCGCTGCCCTCTGCGTCATACAGCTCCACCACATCGGACATGGACAGGGAGTGTCCGTCATAGCCAGGCGGGTGATTCACGTTGCACCTTGTGTAGATGGCTTCGAGATCGTTGGTGTCAAGCTGCCCGTCATAGGCGACCCGGTAATGCTCCCGGGACGGCTCTCCAAACTGCCGCACCGTTTCCTCATAAGAGATAAACTTCCTATACACATCCGTTTCCGGCTTCAGCTGCCAGACGCGCACATTTTTCAGCGGTGCGGCGGACTCATTCATGCCGCCCATTCGTTCCCCCGCGGCAAGCCGTTCCATCACGCCGTCCGTCCACTGCGGGGTCAGGCTGCGGCTTTTGAGCCATGCGGTCAGCTCGTCATTTTGAAAGATGCTGTCCACCACCGCTTTTTCTTTTTCTGTATATCCGGCCGGGTTTCCGTAGTAGGAAATGAGGCCGTTCTTCAGGGTGATTCCCGGCATATGCTCACCTCCCGGATTGTGTGTTGGGAATCCAAGACAGGTTAGTTGCCGTAGATGATGCTGTCCAGCATAATCAGCTCATCCAGCTCCGCAAGGCACACGCCGCTTTGGGCCAGCACGGCGAGAATACCGGGCGGCACATCGGTAATATCCTGCTGGATATCGGCCTCCACCACCGTGATTTCGCCGCTGTCCTCGTCCGTATAGGCTTCCAGCTTGGCGTCGGCGGGGATACCCGCTTCCTCCAGCAGATAGCCGGGGATGCGGACAGTCTGGCTTTCATCCAGCAGATCATGGCAGAGAGAGCAAGCGGAAACGCATCCGGCAGGGCAGTCATCTGCGCAGCCCTCGCCGCAGTTGTCGCACAGTCCGCAGGCGGAGGCGAGAACGACGGTCAGATCGGCGGCAAGGGCGCTGAGACTCTGGATGGCGTTCGCCACCTCCAGCGCCGTCATTTTGTCCTTCATAAATACAAGGGCGTTCTGTCCGGCATGAAGCTCCAGCGTATCCTTGTCGGTGAAGCCGGACCGTTCACAGGCATCGGCCGGTAGGCCGATTTGGGGCATTTGATTCTTTTTCATAAAAAAGGGTTCCTCCAATCAAGTATTAATTTTGTTTTTCACGCAAGGCTGTGCCAAGGGCGCTTTTTCTACTCCATGAAGCCTCCTTCCCCAAACAGATTCAGCTGTGATGGGGCGTTTTTCTCACGCTCATGCAGATCGTAGTTGGCAATGAGGATTTCAGGAAACTGCGCCCCATTGTCATAACGCTGCTTGATGTTGTTAATGCGGGTAAAGGCTTCCGTCTGGATGCCCGGTGCGTCATAGAGGCTGCGGATAAATTCACAGTCGTTGTAGGACAGCAGAAATTTGCCGCCGATCTGCAGCAGGGCATCCCGCAGGCGGATATGGTCTTTTTCCGTGAAGCCGTCCTCGCCCACGTTTTTGTAATAGCTTTCGGTTTCAAAATACGGCGGGTCGCAGTAGAAAAAGCTGACAGGGCGGTCATACTGCCCGATGAGCTTCTCAAAGTCCTTGTTTTCGATGACCACCTTGGCAAGCCGCCGGTGGGCTTGCTCGATGAGAGGGAAATTGCTGCGGATATCATGGGGCTGGCTACCGTAGCTGGTTAGCCCCGACGCATAGCTGTAGCGGATAAGCTGGTAAACCCACGCCGCTTTTTGCACATCCGATGCGGGAGAATCGCGGGCGAGGGCGTTTTTCACAAGCTCGAAATCCGCGCGGGAGTTGAGGCAGTAGGCAAGCGCCGCCATTAGCTCCTGCGGCTTCTCCCGCACACAGCGGTAGAGGTTCACCAGCAGACCGTTGAAGTCATTGTAGACCTCAAAATCGTTGCCGGGCAGCTTGTGGAAAAGCACCCAGCCGCCTCCGCCGAACACCTCAATGTACCGCTCATAATAGAGGGGAAACAGGGTGACAATCAGCTCACGCAAGGATTTCTTGCCGCCGATCCAGGACATGAAGCTGTTCAGGAGTCATCACCTCCTTCCAGCGGCAGACGTATCTGCGTATCGTCAAAGGCTGCAAGGGAACGCCGAAGGCCGGTGATGGCAGCACTGATTCCGCTGATGCGGTTTCTCATATGCCGGATGGTCAGGCGTACCTCGGCTTCGGTTTTCGCGTAAAAGTACCCGTTCTGGTCGCTGGCAATGGGAACACCCTCCCGGCGCAGGGCATTGACCTGATCCCGCAGCTCCTTGCCGGAAACGTGGAAGGTACATTCCAGCTCACGGCTGATGACCGCGTTTTCCGCACCGCGGTGATACCGGCGCAGATGCTCTGCAAGCTGTTCTTTCTGCATGGGTCCTCCTTTCCGGCCGTTTCCCCAGAAAGGCAAAAAAGGGCGCAAAAAAACAGGGCCGCCTCCTGTTGGGGAAACGGCCCTGTTTTAATGTGGGGTCTAAAAAAGCGCAGGCGTCTCTGCCTGCGCTACTTGATTACGCCAAGCTCTCTTAACACTGCCACGCAGTCCTTGGCGCCCTGAATGTACAGATGCTTTTGAAACGTTACCTCTAAATCCGAATTTTGACTCAGATAATACTCAATTCTGTCTTTTATACCTTGACTGATTTCAAAGCTGTTCTGGATGCTGTCACTGAGCGAAATTAGTTCCTGTGCCAGTTTCTCCGCCTGAGGGTCTGATTCACGCAGGGCGGAATATACAAGCTGAAACCGCTCCGCCAGAGCCATATCCAGCAAGTCCATGAGCTTCTCGTCCATCTTCTTCGCCTCCCTTCAGCACAACACAATGCCACAGCTTCATGAGAATAGCTATACCAAAACCCAACAAAGATTTGCTATTTCATTTCCATGCCAAGACTCTGTCCGGGGCGGTTGAGGCATTGGTCCACCGTCATGCCGTTCTGCGGCTCCAGCAGCCCGTATTCGGTTTCGGCAGTGGCACGCTGCTCCAAAAGATACCGCCCGTAGTTATCCAGATTACAGAACAGGCTCAGTCCGTTATCACCTGCCAAAGAAAGCATTCGCTGGATTTCCACTTTTGCGTACTCAGCGGGAGAGGCAGTATCAGTCAAAAGCTCAAATTCCTCTGTCATAAACGCAAGGTCAAGGGCTTCTTCCAAAGATATATCACCGGGAGCTTCCGCCAGCATTGCCTTGTAGGTCAGCAGATGGTTGTCCGTTTCAAGCTGCCGGAGCTGCTCTGCCAGCTCATTCACCAGCCCATAGCAGTCGCCCTCAGATGCATACAGAACGTCGCTGATTTTTTCAGTGAGGCTTGGCGCCATGCAGTCCTCCGCCGAAAATGCACATTCCTCCGGGGAGGCGGCTCCGACAGCATCAACCGCCTGCAAAAGCGCCGCATCCCCGGCAGGGAGCTTGAGGAAGACAACCGTTTCGTTGTCATAGGCGGGATCATTAAAATGCCCCTTGGTTACTTGGAGAAGCACGGCATAATCCGGCTTGTCAAGGGTTCTGGTATCGACGCTGTGGTATTCGGAGGCAATCTCGCCGTTCTGCACTACATAGCCATGGGGCGTGAACACGCCGCCCTCACCCTCGCGCATCTCTCTGCCGATTTTGGCGAAGTCCAGATATTCGTAGACTTCATCCGATACCCTTTCCAGTGCCGGTACAAAATCATTATCCGCATAAAATTTGCCGAGAGACGGATCGTCATGAGCTTCATAGGCAATCTGGCAATGCTCGGTGCTGTGTGTCATATTGATGAGCCGCTCCACTGATATGGGAGCGTATTGAGTCTGAACGGCATCCATCATCACCATGCCCTCGAAGCAGTCCAGTTCCCATGCACTTAGGGAAGACAGCCGCTGGGCGAGGTGATTCAGCTCATACAGATTGATATCGGGGGCGATAAATTGCGGCAGATAGTCCAGCTTGCAGCTTAAAACCCCCGCGGAATAGACGGTATCTCCGGTAATTCTTGCTTTTTCCAACGCATCCGCCAGCTCATAGGGTGTGGCGGGGAGTGCGATTTGTGCCGACGGATTTGCACCGGAAGGGTTCCACCGGCTGAGTTCTACTTCAAAGATTTTTCCTTTATCCAAGTGTCATTCCTCCCATCTTCACGCCTGACTCATCTGGATTGGATAATTCGGATGCGAGAGTGATTTTGTGCTCATCACAGAAGTCTGCGAGAGTCAGGGACTCACCGAGGAAATTGATGTTGTCCCGCAGCCTGCGGAAACCCTCCTTGGAGATAGTGACCGGCTCCGGTGTCAAAACGGCTCCGGCGTGGTTAACGGTAACCTTATTTTCTATGCTCACCGGCCTGCCTGGATCATAGTCGGAGCCGCGCAAATCGTAGCAGTAAAAGCCCACCGGCACCGTGGTTCGGTCGATGCGGGAATTGGTGAAAAGTGCTGGCTTTCCAAACAATTCTATGTGTTCATATTCTTCTTTTCTGGCGTTAACGCTCATTTGAATACCTCCCTGTAAATATTGGTTTGTGATTACACAAAAACAGCTCCGTCGCACCACTTTTTCATGGCGTTATACAGCAGCAGTACCTTGATTTGATCGGATACCTCTTTGTTAAATCAGTTTCCATGTTTCATCTTGCACCTTCCTTGCGTTTTGCAGTTTTTTGCATATCCGTTCTAAGGCAATCTCCCTCAGCGCTGTAGCAGATGAAGCCGTGGGACGGGTATGGGCAGCCGCCACAGCTTTGAAATGGACCGCATGGCCGTTCAGCCGGGGGTATTCTACCTACAGTGGAGAGATTGTTTGAATCGTAGCAGGCGGTTTGTTTATTTCTTTTATAGTGTACCAGCATGACCTTTCCTTTCCAGAAAACAAAAAAGCCGGAGAATAAAAGTGCATTCCTGCACTCCGATTCTCCGGCCTTCTAATGCTTTCAAATTTAATGTGATTTTGGTGTATATATAAAAAAAGGGCGCTAACTTTATCGGCTTTCATTCAGCCTTAAAAATCGGAGCCCTTTTTGATTTCAGCTTGTTCATCTGATTGTATTTTGAGTGGCGCCCTTTTTCATTTCGCTCTGTACTAAAAAGGGCGCTGCTCATGAATGTTTTTACTTGTAGGTTTGAGTCCTGTCAGAGTGAAGCTTTTACCCCAATAAATCTACGAAAAAAGAGCTTCCACTTTTCATCGTGGAAGCTCTTGAAAGGCTTGGATTTACTGGCTTTGTAAGCAATAAATCTTTTTTACCTTTTGTTTTTGGTGC
>JAHDPO010000024.1 GCA_018434325.1 Clostridia bacterium
ACCTGGAGACAGATTGTAGAATTGGCTGCTGAGGCAATGAGGTTTAATGGCTGAAACGCCATGGACGGCGTGGAAAGCACTGTTGAGACAGGAGGTCGAATCAGTGCGGGCCATTAAACCTCGGCAGCCGAAGGGCTACCGTTTCACAATCCGGCGACGGTGCAAGAGCCTTTTGCAGCAGAATCACCACTCGATTTCTTCCACCGGCACAGGCTTGGGATTCATCTCCACTTTTGAAACCAGGCCCCCCCGGATATGGATTACTCTGTCGGCTGCCGGGGCAATAGCCAGGTTGTGAGTAATGATAACCACCGTTTTCTTTAAACGGCGGCAGGTATCCTGCAAAAGGCCGAGCACCCTGCGGCCCGTGGCAAAATCCAAAGCGCCGGTGGGCTCATCACAGAGCAGGAGCTTGGGGTTTTTGGCAATGGCCCGGGCAATGGATACTCTTTGCTGTTCACCGCCGGAAAGCTGGGCGGGAAAATTATCCATGCGGTCAGCCAAGCCTACCGCCTGCAAGGTCTCCACCGGGTCCAAGGGCTGCCGGCAAATTTGCAAAGCCAATTCTACATTTTCCAAAGCCGTCAGATTAGGCACTAAATTATAAAATTGAAAGACAAAACCGATATCATTGCGGCGGTAAGTCGTCAGTTCCTTCTGGTTATAGCTGCTGATCGTCTGCCCATCCACAATGACTTGACCGGCGGTGGGTGTGTCCATGCCTCCCAATATATTGAGAACAGTGGATTTACCGGCGCCGGAGGGCCCCACTACAGCGGCAAACTCACCCTCTTCAATGGTCAGATTGATTCCTGCCGCCGCCGTCACCTCAACTTCACCAATACGGTAGATTTTCGTTAAATTTTCTATCGTAACAAAGGGTTTTCTTTCCAAGACCAGTCTTCCCTTCCACAAAAATGACCAATAGTCATTCCCATTGTAAAAGAAAAATGACTATTGGTCAATATGCACTAAAATGAATTTGAGGTGAAGATCCTATTTAAAAGATCCTATTTGATAAAGACCATTAGCGTTCAGTTTGAACACCCAGGCCGAGTGCCCAGACGCCGTCGTATACTTCTTTTGCCTCTCTGGTTAAAGGAAAGACGTCCCTTTTGTTAATGTATTCCAGAGAAAATTTCCTGTTTAACGCAGCAAAATGCTTAAGCCCAAAGCTAAGGCGATTCAGATAAGAATACACGCCAACGGCCCCCAGAGAAAACGTATCCGCCTTATTGCCATAGATCCCTCTTAATTCCGGCAGGTCCAGGAATATGTCATCGATACTCGTTCCATATTTAGTATAGGCATTGGGCACTGTCCCGGATTTGATCAATTCCCCGACTTTTTGGGCGCTCATTGCCGCAGCCATCACTCCCCGGCAGATGCCAACAACGGAAATATAAGGGGCCCCCAAGGCAAGGGCTTTGTAAATTTGATCCTCCATTACCAACCCGCCGGTTATGGCCACTTTAGGAAGCTCCAGTCCTTCGTCTTTCAGTTTTTGCAATACCCTGACCAAAATACTTTCCATGCATACGGTAGGCAAGCACCATTCATTCATCATTTTACAAGGGCTATAACCGGAGCCGCCCCCGGCGCCGTCGAAAGTAACCATATCCACATCGCAGGTCACCGCCAGGCGTAAAACATGTTCCAGATCCTCCGGGTCATAGCCTGCCATTTTGAAATAGACATTCTTCATCCCTAAACTGCGCAGATATTCAATGCGTTCTGCCAAATAGGATTCCTTCCACATGGGCAAACGGCCGTAGGAATAAAAGGCCGGAGAAGCTTTTTGCTCATAAGCCTTTTGAACCATTGGATCTGAAGGATCCGGATGTACCAAAAAGCCCTTTTGCTGATGCTTTAAGGCGTCTTCGATAGTGTTTATTCTCACCGCCGGCTGTGTTCCTTTGGCTGATTGGCCAAACTTAAATTCGATGGCCTCCGCACCGCATTCTTTGATTGCATACTCTGCAACGCCTTGCCGGTCATCGTCATAATTATTCTGCAATATAATCTGGCCATACCCGCGGTAATATTGCTGAAACGCTCCCAAAAACTCCTTTAGCTTGGGGGCATGAACCACTTTACCGTTTTCATAACGCAGCTGCGGGTCCTTGCTGATTGCGCTTTCGCCGATAACGGTCAGCACGCCGGCCATTGCCGCCCCGCCAAAATAATCCTGCCAATTCAACTTGATCAGAGCAGGAAGCACTATCGGCAATTTTAGCTTTACCGGGTTTCTCTTCCCAATCGTTGTTTCTAAATTCACATGATAGATATTTGCTTTATCCGCATCCTCCGGAGCTCCCATGGCTCCGAAAACCCGGCCGTTGATATTAAAATGAGAATAGTCAAGAGGATAGTTTTTTTCCGAAGCAACTTGGTTATCTCCTGTGGTATTGGGATAGACAGCCCCCATTCCTAATACTGCCGACAGACCAATTTCGCATGTACCCAGGCAATCCGCAGTACACATGGCACACATTCCGGAAAAGGAGCAAAGATGTGAGGAATCTCTCATTTTAGTTTGATTGAACACGGAGCCTAATCCAGGACTAAAAGACATAATATCCCCTACTTTCTTTGTGATATTTATATTGATGGAAACACTTTAGCGCGAAATTGATAATATTTTCCACCTCGTAGCAAACTTATCACCGTAAGGAAATTTTGTCAAGTTGACGTCTAACTCCTTAAGAATTCTTTAAGGATTTCTTAAAACTCTATTTGATGTATTGAATGTAGCTTGTGAATATAATGAATTCGGGCTACAATAACGTTTGTGCCTTGAGGATACGCAAAAGGAAAGGAGAAAAAAATGAAGCAAAAAAGTATTATTGCTTTACTGGCTGCACTCTTTATTTTTTCGATAAGCGCTTGCGGCAGTGAAGCGGCCAGCGCTTTGGAGGTTTACAACAGCGCTCTGGCCAAAAACGAGGAACTGACCTCCGTAGATCTCAACATGAAATTGGATATGGATATGGTAGTCGGCGAGGAGAAAATGACCATTAACTCCAACTCTGCCATTAAACTCGAGAATCCTGAGTCAAATTTAAAAATGGACATGAAAATGGACATGAACCTCAGCGGTATTGCAGACGCCGGCGCAGCCCCTGAGCAAATAACCATCCAGGCCTATTATAGCGACGGCTTTTACTACATGGATATGCTGGGCATGAAAGTCAAGCAGGCCATGGATTTGGAAGCCATTAGCGCCCAGACGGAAAATCTGGCAGGCATGGAGCCTTTGCCCGAGGAAATTCTGAAGGATATTAAGCTTGAACAATCAGGCGATTATCAGACCCTCACTTTCACCGGCAACGGTGAGGCATTGACCGAATATATCATGGGTTATATGGGCCAAATGAAGGATTTTGTCAATATCGGCGATTCTCAAGGCATCACCATTAAAGAGGTTTCCGGTGTTCTTTATGTTAATAAAGAAGGGTATATTGACCGGCAGGAAATGAACATCTCCATGAACGTCACCGTCGAAGGCGAAAGCGTGGATATGGACATGAAAATGGATATGATCTATAACCAGCCCGGCAAGCAGGTAACCGTCGAATTGCCCGATGATCTGGATCAATATGTGGAGATGCCCGCCCAATAACCAAATGGCATAGCATTAAATTACGTATTGAAGTATAAAACCGCTTGTGATAGATGTAAATATAAAGAGGAGTTATCGCTTTTGATGGGCGGCAACTCCTCAGCCTAGGGGAGATAACCGCTTGCTTGCAGGCGGTTATTTTTCTCTCTTGTTGTTCCGTACCCTCGGTTTGGAGGAAGCACTCGCTCGCTGCATCATTTTTGCGCAAAATTGCAAGTTTAAAGTGTCCGAACACTGCTTATCGGTTATATTTGGCTGTATTCAGCTATATTTAGTGTCGCAGTAAAGAGGCGCCTACTATCCTGAAGAAGCAGCACACTTTAAACTTGAAATTTTGCGCATTTTCTATCCCGTCTTACCTCAGGGGTCCCTACAAACCTGCATAATTGAGCGGTCAGCTCGTCCAAACATAAATCAGCTTTGCGACAGCCCATTTTTTTCTATTGTTGTTTATACGAACTGACTTTCTTACTTCTATATTCCATCAACACAGTATTTCGCCAGTTCCCATAGCGATCCATTCCAATCTTTTCCCGATATCCTACCATGCGAAATCCGCATTTTTCATGCAATCGGATACTGGCTTCATTATCCTGCATAATTCCTGACTGTAGTGTCCAAATACCGTTTTTTTCAGCACTGTCTATAAGGGCTTTCATTAGTATTGTGGCAACGCCTTTATCTCTTTGAGATTCATCAATATAAATGCTAACTTCGGCTACACCTGAGTATACAGATCGCACTGAAACCGCTGTTAGAGCTGCCCAGCCAATTACATTGTCATTTAGACCTATCACTAATCGGCTGTGCTTATGATGAGCTTCTTCCCAATCGCTATATTCGGGGCATTCTGTTTGAAACGTTGCCAGGTTTGTATTTATACCTTGTAAATATATTTTACTTATACTATCCCAGTCACTTTTCTGCATCTCCCTAACTAAATATGGCATTAAAAATACCCCTATCGCAATTTATTGAAGTAAAGTTTCTCATACTCTTCTCGCGTCATGGAGTAGCAGACGATATCATGCACCCGGCCATCGTAAACCGCTTTGGCCTGCCGCAAGGTGCCTTCATAGACGAAACCGCATTTTTCGATGACCCGCCGGGACTGCGCATTAAAGGGAAAATGATAAATACTCACCAGATTAAGCAGCTGGGTGCAAAAGCCATAGTCCAGTAAAACCTTCACTGCCTCAGCCATGTAGCCCCGGCCCCAATAATGCCGGTTCAGGGCATAGCCCATGGCCTTGGCCCGGCTATTGTCCCGCCGCTCATCCTTCGTCAATCCGATGGAACCGATGGCCTTGCCCTCAGCCAGATCCACGATGGCCATCTCCTCGGAATTATCGAGAAAATTTTGGAGGACTTCCCGGGTTTCTTCAATATCTTCATGAGGACGCCAGCCCGCCGCCGGTCCCACTTCCGGCTGCCGGGCATAGGCAAATAAATCCTCAAGATCACTCTGCTCAAAAGGCCGCAGCAAAAGGCGCTCTGTCTGCAGCAAAACCATGGCTATTCCTCCTCGTTCCACCAGGCCGGCCCCAAAAGCCGGTCTATTATAATGGCGGCGGCGCTGCGCACCGAGAGGTGGTTGTATGCCCCTCGGCCCAACACGGGAGCCAGCACATAATCTGCTTCCTCCATAATTTCCGCCGCTAAGCCATAGCCTGTACCAAAAAGCAGCAAATAATTACAATCCGTGTCTACCTGGATTTTTTGCCGCAGCCCCTGATAGGAAATACTGCGGGGAAAGGTGCGAGCGTCGGTGACGACGGTATAAACGGGGCCGCCGTACTGAGCCTCGATCTGCTCTTTTGCCGCCGCCAGGGAATCCACCAGGGCCAGCCTGGCTAAAGCCTCCTTGCGGTCGGGGTTGTAGGTTGCCCCAAAGCCCTCCTGCCAATAAGCCAGCAGCTCCGTCACCAGCTGCCTTTGACTGGGATGGGGATGAATAATGAAATATTTATTTAAATCATAGGTGGCAGCCGCCCGGGAAATATCATGGATATCCAGATTCGTCACCGAGGTAGCCACCATCTCATTGTTTTTATTATAAATCGGATAATGAACCAGTCCTAAAAAAATTCGATTTTCTTTCGCCATGTCCTCGTTATATGCCCTCCTCCCGGCAGATCTCCTCCAGGAATTTTTGATCCTCCCGGCTCAGCTCCGCCACTTCCAGCAGCTCCCGCCGCCGCAGCCAGGTACGCCGCAAGGCTTCTTTTCGCCGCCAGCGGCGGATTTCTTCGTGATTGCCGGAAAGCAGCACCTCCGGCACGGCCATGCCCTGAAACTCCCTGGGCCGGGTATAATGGGGATGCTCCAGCAGCCCGTCGGAAAAAGAATCGGCCTCATGGGAAGCCGCTTCCCCCAATACGCCGGGAATCAGCCGGCAAAGGCTGTCGATAACCACCATGGCCGGCAGCTCTCCCCCGGTCAGCACATAGTCGCCGATAGAAATCTCTTCGTCGGCCAGCGTCCTGATCCGCTCGTCAAAGCCCTCATAATGGCCGCAGATAAAGATCAGCTCCTGCTCCCGGGCCAGCCTGGCCGCCGTCTGCTGCGTAAAAGGCGACCCTTGAGGGCTCATCAGGACTATCTTGCCCTCATAAGCCTCTTTAGGCCCCCGCACTGCCTCCAGAGCCCCAAAGATGGGCTCCGGCTTAAGCAACATGCCGGCGCCGCCGCCAAAGGGCACGTCATCAACGTTTTTATGTTTGGATAAAGCGTAATCCCGGAAGTTCACCGTCTCAAAGGTCAAAAGCCCCTGCTCTCTGGCTCGTTTAAGAATGCTGGCGCTCAAAGGCCCCTCGAACATTTCCGGGAATATGGTCAATATGGTTATTTTCATTCGTATAGCTCCAGCAAACCCGCCGGCAATTCCACTTCCATGCGGCCTTGTTCCAGATCCACCGACTTGATTACCGTTTTCAACGCCGGGATCAAAATCTCCCGCTTGCCCTCCTTTACCACATACACATCATTGCTGCCGGGCTGCAGCACTTCGGCGAGCTTGCCGTAGCAAACGTCTTTTTCCCATACGGACAAGCCCTCCAGCTGATAAATGTAGTATCTGCCCTCCGGCAGCGGCGCCAGGTCCTTTTCCGGCACCTGCAAATAATAATTCTTCAGTTTTTCCGCCTGGGTAAGATCCGCTGTTTCTTTGAACGTCAGCATGGCCATATCTTTATGGTAGCGAATACCGGTAATAGTCAATAGCTGTCCTTTCTCTCCCGCCTCGTCGGGGCTTGCGTAAACCTGCTCCACCCCTTCAAACCTTTCCAGGCTGTCGCTGAAGACCTTCACCTTTACCTCGCCTTTTATGCCATGGGTATTGACAATTTTACCGATTGATATATACATGGCTTCACCATATCCTTAAAAATTTACAACCGGGAAGGCAATCACCTTTCCCGGCTGTTTGGTTGATCAATCTTCATCCCGGGGGATAATATCCACCGCAATTTTTTTCTTCTCCTCCTGGCCTGCCGCAGCTTTTACCAGGGTGCGAATGGATTTGGCGATCCGGCCCTGTTTGCCGATCACTTTCCCCATATCTTCCGACAAGACTTTCAGCTCGATAACAATAGCCTCTTCGTCTTCCCGCTGGGTCACCAGCACCTGATCGGGATGTTCAACCAGTGCCTTGGCCAGGTATTCCACCAGATCCTTCATTTTATCCTCCTTATCCTTCAGACACACATTAGCTGCATCTTTTGCCGGGGGATTAGACGGACTTGGTGATTACACCGGCTTTCACCAGCAGAGCCTTAACCGTATCGGAGGGCTGAGCGCCGGTACCTACCCAATACTTGGCCCGCTCCTCATTGATATTGATCACAGCAGGGTTTTTCGTGGGATCGTAGTAGCCGATCTCCTCAATAAAACGACCGTCTCTGGGATAGCGGGAATCTGCCACTACCACCCGGTAAAAAGGGGCTTTTTTTGCGCCCATCCTTCTCAAACGAATTTTTGTTGCCATTTGATTCACCTCCTTATTTTAATTTTATTTGCAAAAATTATACTGCTTTCTTAGGAATTGGCGGTTTAGCTTTGCAGTTTAGGTTTGCAGCTTGGCTTGCATCCTAGCCTTACAGCTTTCCGCAAAATTCTGCTAGAAAGGCAGCTTGAAACCTTTTTTGCCTTTGCCCATCTGGCCGAATTGCTTAATCAGCTTCTGGCTCTGCTCAAACTGCTTCAGCAGCCGGTTGACGTCGGCTATACTGGTGCCGCTGCCGGCGGCAATCCGCTTGCGGCGGCTGCCGTTGATCAACTGAGGCCGGCGGCGCTCCTCCGGCGTCATGGAACGGATGATAGCCTCCGTATGGGCCATATCCTTCTCGTCTACCTGCATATCCTTCAGGCCCTTGATCTTGCCGGCTCCCGGCAGCATCCCCAAAATCTGATCCAAGGGCCCCATATTTTTCATCTGCTGCATCTGCTCCAGGAAGTCGTCGAGGGTCATCTCGGCTTTGCGCAGCCGCTGCTCCATTTCCTGAGCTTTTTTCAGGTCAACATTGGCCTGAGCCTTATCGATCAGGGTCAGAATATCGCCCATGCCCAATATCCGGGAAGCCATCCGGTTGGGATAAAAGGGCTCCAAAGCGTCGGTCTTTTCCCCCATACCTACAAATTTAATGGGCTTGCCGGTAACGGCTTTGACGGATAAGGCGGCGCCACCTCGGGTATCGCCGTCCAGCTTCGTCAGAATCACGCCGGTGAGAGCCAGCCGCTCATTGAAGGTCTCGGTAACCTTCACCGCATCCTGGCCGGTCATGGCGTCCACCACCAGCAAAGTCTCCTGGGGCTTCACGGCGGCGCAAATGGCGTCAAGCTCTTCCATCAACTGATCGTCAATATGGAGGCGGCCGGCGGTATCGATAATCAGCATATCCATGGCCTGGCGCTCCGCCTCAGCATAAGCGCCCTTGGCAATATCTACGGGATTGGCCTGATCACCCAGGGAAAACACCGGCACTTCCAGCTGCTGCCCCAAAACCTGCAGCTGCTTGATGGCGGCCGGCCGGTAAATATCGCAGGCTGCCAGCATCGGACGCCGGCCTTGTTTCTTAAAATAACGAGCCAGCTTGGCGCTGGAAGTAGTTTTACCGGAACCCTGCAAGCCCACCATCAGGATCACCGTGGGGCCGCGGCCGGCATTGGTAATCTGCGTGGGATTATTGCCCATCAGGGCAGTCAACTCTTCATTGACGATTTTGATGACCTGCTGGCCGGGGGTGAGGCTTTCCATAACCTCTGCTCCCACGGAACGCTCCTTCACCGTGGCTACAAAGCTCTTGACCACTTTAAAGTTGACGTCGGCTTCCAGGAGGGCCATTCGTACTTCCCGCATAGCCTCGTCCACATCCTGAGGGGAAAGCTTGCCTTTACCCCGCAGCTTTTTAAATACATTTTGCAGTCTGTCTGCTAAACTTTCAAATGCCATAAGGCGCGCCTCCTTCCGACGCTTATTGTTTCGTCAGAGTGGTTGGCGGTTCTATTCCGCCAAAACTTTCTTATGCTTCCCGCAGCCGGCCAATCAAGGCCGCCAAAGCTTCCCTGGCTGCTGCTTCTAAGCTTCCGCCGTTTGCTGCCAGCCAGCCTTCAAAGCCGTTGGCCAATTCTTCCCTGGCCGCTTCCTGCTTCTCGTAGGCAGCAATCAGGCCCAGGGCCTTCTCATAGCGCTCCAGCTTTTCGTCGGTGCGGCTGACCAAATCATATACTGCATTGCGGGATACCTGGGCTACCTGGCTGATTTCTCCCAAAGAAAGATCCTGCTGGTAATACCACTCGTAGATATCCCTTTGCTTCTCCGTCAATAAGGGACCGTAAAAGTCCAATAAAAAAGCCCGCCGGGCCACGTCTTTCATAATGCCTTAATGCCTCCTGTGTTAATCCATTTTCAACGGCGGCAATCAATCAGCCGACCGCTTAACACATCGACAAAAGTCATTTTACATGGGCCCGCAGGCTTTGTCAAGGATTTTTACTTGGCAGTTAAGGATTTTTACTTGGCAGCTAAAAACAAAAGCATGAAGGTGACCAGCCAGACCTCCCCGCCTCTCTGCCTTAGTATTTTTGCGCAAAATTTCAAGTTTAAAGTGTCCGAACATCGCTTATCGGCTGTATTTGGCTGCATTCGACTGTATTTAGTGTTACAGCCAGAAGAGAACCGCTATTTTTAAGGAACAGCACACTTTAAACCTGCAATTTTGCGCATTTGGGAACCTTGCCAAATTGGCAGCGGTTAACACCTGCCATTTTGAGCAGTTAGTCATGCCCTACTCCGCTAATCCTTGAGTAGCTCATCAGCTTTCTTCTGCACCTCAAAAAGAATCCGCTCCTTATCCAGGGTCAGGAATTCTTTTTTGCGCAGCACCAGGCGGCCGTCGATCATCACCGTATCCACATTGGCGGGGCCGGCGCTGTAAACCAGCTGGGAAATCGGATTAATGAGGGGCCGCATATTGGGCTGATCCAGATCCACTAAAATAATGTCGGCCTTCTGCCCTACCGCTAACGTGCCGCATTCCGGAAAACCGATGGCCTTGGCGCCGATGGGACCGGCCATTTGCAGTACCTGCGCTGCCGGCATCAGCGTGGGGTTGTGGCGCTCGCCCTTGTGAATCAAAGCCGCCGCCCGGATTTCTTCCCAAAGATCCAGGTTGTTGTTGCTGGCGGCGCCGTCGGTGCCCAGGGCCACCGGTACGCCGGCGGCCATCAGGGCCGGTATTTGGCCGATGCCGCTGCCCAGCTTTAAATTGCTCTGAGGATTGTGGACTACGCTGACTTGCTTTTCCTTGAAAATCCGGCGGTCGTCTTCCGTCAGCCAGACGCAGTGAACGGCTAAGACCGGCACCCGGGGAACCTGATCGAATAGACCCAGGGAATTCAGCCGCTCCACCGGGGTCATGCCATATTTGGCCAGGCTGTCGTTAAACTCCGTCCTGGTTTCCGCCACATGGATGTTCAAGCCCACCTGAAGCTCGGCCGCTTTCGCCAGAATCTCCTGCAAATACGCATCGGAGCAGGTATAGGGAGCATGGGGAGCCAGCCAAAATTTAATCCGGCCTTGGCCGGCGTTCTGCCATTTTTTAAATAACTCCTCGGCTTCCGCCAGCCGCCCGGCGCCGCTGCCGGGGCCTGCCGCATCGGTGAGCCCTCGGCCCAGATTGGCCCGGATACCGCTGTCCAGCATGACCTGAGCAACCTCATCCATGAAAAAATAAGAATCGCAGCAGCTGGTGGTACCGGAACCGATCATCTCCAGAACGGCGCTTTGGGCGCCGATAGCGGCAGCGGCCCCGTCCAGCTTATCCTCCAGGGGGAAAATTCGCTGAAAAAGCCAATCTTCCAGGCTCATGTCGTCGCCGGCTCCCCGAAAAAGATTCATGACGCTATGGCTGTGGGCATTGACCAGCCCCGGCATGGCAATGAAGCCCTGGGCCGGGATAGTCGTCAACTCGCCGTATTTTGCCGTCAACGCAGGGATATCTGCCGATAAATCCGCCGCCATGGCTACGATCTTATCCTCAGCCACCGCAATATCCCCGGTAAACCAAGGATTTTCCTCGGCCTCCCCTGCCAAGGGGCTCAAAGGTACGATCAGGGCTCCTTTAATCAGCCAACCCATAGCCTATTCCTCCCCTTCCCCTATTTCAAACAGCCGGCGGCTGAAGCCTCCGGCATCAAAAGCCTGTAAATCCCCGATGCCTTCACCCCAGCCGGTAAACTTCACCGGCAAACCGTATTCATGTTGGATGCCCAGCACTACGCCTCCCTTGGCGGTACCGTCCAGCTTCGTCAAAACCACACCGGTGACGCCGGCAGCTTCCTTAAAGAGCTTGGCTTGGGAAAGGGCATTCTGCCCCGTGGTGGCGTCCAGCACCAGCAGCACTTCCCCCGGCTGGCCGGGGTGCTCCCTCTCGATAATCCGCCGCAGCTTCTTCAGCTCTTCCATGAGATTACTTTTGTTTTGCAGCCGGCCGGCCGTATCCACCAAAAGCACATCCACCTTGCGGGAATGAGCGGCGGCCATGGCATCATAAACCACGGAACCGGGATCGGCGCCCTCATGATGGCGGATCAGGTCTACGCCTGCCCTGCCGCACCAGACTGCCAGCTGGTCGATGGCCGCCGCCCGGAAGGTATCCGCTGCCGCCACCAGCACTTTTTTGCCTTGGCCTTTTAATTGATGGGCCAGCTTGCCGATGGTGGTGGTTTTGCCTACGCCGTTAACTCCCAAAAACAGCACTACCGTCAAGCCCTCAGGCTCAAGCTGCAATTGATGATCCCCTTCTTCCAAAAGGGCGGTAATCTGCTGGCGGAAGCAATCGGCAGAAGCCTCTACGGAATCAAGTCCTTGCTTCTTGGCCTCCCGGCGCAGGTTCTCCACCAAATCCATGGCCGTCACAGCCCCTACATCCGCCAGAATCAATTGCTCTTCCAATTCCTCGAAAAAGCTTTCATCAATCTTCGTCAAACCCATGGCCTGACCGATTTTTTTAAATAGATTGCCAAACAAGCCCACTTACTCGTCCTCCATTCGCACGCTCAATACCTTAGATACCCCGGAAAACTCCTGGGCGGAAATACCGTAAATCACATCGCCGATGGCCATAGTGCCCCGGCGGTGGGTAATGATGATAAACTGGCCGCCGCTGCCGCTGTATTCTTTGATCAAAGCCGCAAAGCGATCCACATTGGCCTCGTCCAGGTTCGATTCGATTTCGTCCAATATGCTGAAAGGGCTGGGTCTCACCCGCAGCATGGCCATCAGCAGCGAAATAGCCGACAAAGCTTTTTCGCCGCCGGAAAGCAGAGATAAATGCTGCAGCTTCTTGCCGGGGGGCTGGGCGATGATATCCACGCCGGTTTCCAGAAGATTGCCGGGTTGAGTCAGCACCAGACTGGCCCGGCCGCCGGCAAAAAGCCGCTGAAAAACAATGTTGAACTGCTCATTGACCTCATCAAAAGTCTCTTTGAATTTGTTGGCCACCAAAGCGTCCATTTCCTGGATCACCGCTTCCAAATCGGCTTTGCCCCGCAGCAGATCCTCCGTCTGCTCCGTCAAAAAGGCCAGCCTTTCCACCAGCTTCTCATATTCGCTCACCGCCGCCAGGTTGACCTCCGGCATGGCCTCAATCAGTTCGCGGATCTCTTTTACCCGCAGCTGGCCTTTGCGTTTTTCCTGGATCGGTTCAATTTTTTCCAAGGCCACTTCCCAATCCAAAGCAAATTGCTGGGCCAGCCGGCCGGTCCATTCCTCTAAATTGGCGGAAAGCCGCCCCTCCTGAATCTGCAGCTGCTGCCGCCGTTCCTGCTTCGTCTCCAGCTCCTGGCTGATGGCCTTCTGGCTTTCATCCAGGCTGGCCGCCTCCGTTTGCAGCTTCTGCCGGCTTTCCTGAAGCTGCTTTTTGTCTATTTCTAAAACAGCCAGCTTTTCTTCCAAAGCCAGAATGCTTTTGCGATGCTGCTCCGCCCCTTGCCGGTACTGCCGGCTGCGGCTGAGACAAAGGCCGGCGTTTTCTTTCTGGGCCGTAATCATGCTCTTGACCTGCTCCATGCGGTTATGAATGAAGCGGCCTTCTTTATCAAAAGAGTTCAGCTTTTCTTCGTCGCCGGCAAGGCCGATCCGCAGCTCCGTCAGCCGTCTTTGGCGGTTGGCCCGCTGGCTTTGCAGCAGCTGGATTTCCTGCTTCAGCAGCTCCATCCTTTGGCGGTTGGCGGCGATATCCCCGGTCAGGTGCTGACGCTCCAGCCCCAGGCCTTCCAGCAGGGCCTGGATCCTGGCCTGCTCCTGCTCGCCCTCTTCATGCTGGCGGTCCAGCATCTCCTGCTCTTCCGCCAGACGCTTTGCTTCCTGGCGACTGTGGCTGAGGCTGTTTTCAATGGCCGCCAGCTCTACGCCTCTTTGCTGCTGCTCTTCTTTTAAAGCCTCCAGCTGCTCTTTGGCGCCGGTCCATAGCCGATGCAGCTCCTCTTCTTCCCTTTCACCTGCTATTAAATCCTTGGAGAGCTGGCGGATATCCCGATCCAGCTCCTCCAGCTGCCGCCGCCGGCTGATAAAGCCGCCGCCGCTGAGCCGGACGCTGCCGCCGGTCAGGGAACCACCGGCATTGACCACCTGGCCGTCCAAGGTCACCATCCGGTGACGGAATCCACTTTCCCGGGCTCTGGCCACCGCATTGGACAGCTCATCCACCAGCCAGATACGGCCCAGCAGAAATTCCATGGCCGGCAGAAACCGGTCTTCAAAGTCCACCAAATCCACCATTCGGCCGATAATGCCTTTGCCCTTGGGAAAGCCGCCGCTGTCCGCATTACGGTTCTTGATGGTATCCAGCGGCAAAAAGGTTACCCGCCCTTTATCGAAATTCTTCAGCCAGCGAATGGCGTCCTGAGCGCTGCGCTCCGTTTCGGTGATCACGTTTTGGGCCTGTCCCCCCAAAGCGATCTCCACCGCCAGCTCATATTCTTTATCCACCCGGATGCTTTGGGCCACTGTGCCCAGAATTCCCGGCAGCCGCTCCTTGCTGCGGCGCTGCAAGATTTCCCGTACGCCCTGGGCATAGCCCTGGCCTTCTTTTTCCATCTCGTCCAGCAGCTTATATTTGGAGTGGGCCTGGCCTCTTTCTGCCGCCAAAGTCCGGTTGGCCTGCTGCTTGCTCCGCAGCTGACCGGCAATCTCCTCCACCTTGGCCTGAGCTTGCTGAATGCTGTTATCCCGCTGAACTCTTTCCGCTATATGCAAATTGCGCCGGGCTTCCAAAGAAGCGATCTGCGCCTCGGTTTTTTGGCTATCCTGAGCCAGCCTCCTTCTGGTTTCCGCCAGCCGCTCTTTCTGCTTTTCGGCGGAGGTCAGCTGCTCTTTATAACCCACCTCTTGATTTTGCAGGCCGCTGTCTTTGCGCAGCAGCTCAAAATGATCTTCTTCACCTTTTTCCAGAGCCTGGCTTTTGGTCTCGCCGTCAGCCTCGGCTTCTTTTTGCTGGCTCTCTTCTTCTGCCACCAAAGCCCTGGCCCGGTTGACCTGTTCCGCCAAAACGGCTTCCTGATCCTTGCGGGATTGCCATTCTGCCGACAATCCCTGCCATTCCTCTTCCAACTTCGCCCCTTCGCCTGCCAGCTCTTTGGCCTGTTTTTCCAGGTCCTCGCTGCGCTCCAGCTCTGTACGGCATTCGTTTTCCAGCTTCTCCCGCTCCAGGCTATGGCGGTAAATCTCTTCCTGAAGTCCGTTGATCTGCTCGTTTAACTGGTCCAAAGCCAGACGGATGCTTTCCTCCTGGCCTTGAGCCGACAAAAAGCCGGTGCGCCGGCTTAAAATAGTCTCCGACAGCTCGGTCAGCTCTTGCTGCAAGCTTTGCAGCTTATCCTTGGCCTGGCGGATTTCTCCTACCATCATCCCCATTTCCAGGCCATCCAATTCTTCCTTTAACAGCCTGTATTCCTTGGCTTCTTCAGCCTGCCGGGCCAAAGGACCTTCTTGGGCCCGCAGCTCCAGCAGCAGATCCTCGATGCGCAAAAGGTGCTGGCCCGTCTCCTCCAGCTTCTTGACTGCCTCCTTCTTGCGGTAGCGGTATTTGATGATGCCGGCGGCGTCCTCCAGGATCATCCGTTTTTCTTCCGGCCGCGAAAGCAGTATTTCCTCCACCCGGCCCTGGCCGATCATGGAAAAGCCCTCCCGGCCAATACCCGTATCCATAAACAGCTCATGGATATCCCGCAGCCGGCAGGGAACCTTATTGATCAAATATTCGCTCTCTCCTGAACGATAAAGCCTGCGGGTCACGGTGACTTCCTGAAAGTCCAGGGGAAAAGCGTGATCACTGTTGTCAATGGTCAGGGAAACCTCAGCCATGCCTAAGGATTTCCGCTTTTCACTGCCGGCGAAAATCACGTCCTCCATCTTGCCGCCCCGCAGGGATTTGGCGCTTTGCTCCCCTAATACCCAACGGATGGCGTCGGCCACATTTGATTTGCCGCTGCCGTTGGGGCCTACGACGAGCGTGACCCCGGGCTGAAACTCCAGGGCCGTTTTATCGGCAAAAGATTTGAAGCCATACAGCTCCAGCCTTTTTAGGAACATAGAACCAGTCCTCTTTCCCTCTACTTGTACGTTTTTCCGTGCGGCCACTGCGGCCGCTGCGGCTGCCGCGGCTACTGATTGCCGCCCGGCTGCTTTGCCCGCCGCTGACCGCTCCTCGGCTGCTATTGATTGCACCGGCCGTTACCCGACTGCCGCCGGCTGCTACTGCCGTTTGCTGCCGGCCTCGCCAACCTCTTTCGTTCTGGACGGAGTCTTCGTCAGCCGCCTAAGGGCCAGCTTGGCCGCCTGCTTCTGAGCCTCCTGCTTCGTATTGCCCCAGCCCCGGCCGATTTCCTGCTCGTCCAGATAGGACGCCGCCAAAAACAGCTTGCGATGGTCCGGGCCTTTTTCTTCCAATATCTCATAGGACAACTTCTTGTCGTTGGTCTTCTGAACCCACGCCTGCAGCTGTCCTTTATAATCCTCATCCATATCATCGGCAATCAAATGACGGCTGGCCTCCAGAGACCGGAAAATGAAATTCTCCAAAGCCGGCAAAGTAGCGCCGCACAGATATAAAGCCCCTAGAAGGGCCTCAAAAGCATCGGCCAAAAGCGAAGGCTGACCGGCGCCGCCGGCGGCGGCAATGCCTTTGCCCAGCTTCAGATGCTTGCCTAAGCCTAACACGGAGGCCGCGGCAGCCAGTGATTTTTCGCAAACCAAAGAAGCCCGCAGCTTCGTCAATTCCCCTTCCTGAGCTTGGAGATTATCCAGATATAATTTTTGGGCCGTCAAAAAGCCCAGGACGGCGTCGCCCAAAAACTCCAGCCTTTGGTTGCTGTCCAAATAAGGATCCCCGCCTGAGTCAGCCGGGTTCTCCATACAATATGAAGGGTGACGAAAAGCCTGGGCAATAATATTATCTTGTATATGAATGCCCTCCAGACTTGCCAGCCCAAGCCCTGCAACTATATCATGGATTTCCATTATGTTTCCTTCCCGGCATAAGCCTATTGGCAGGTTGTACAAAAAATCAATTTGTATTCATTTTTTACTCAAAAGCACTTTTTTAATCAAAATTGATTCCTATCAGTCGTGCATTATCTCAAATTTTGTACAGTTAGCTCACGCTTCAGGCTGCCGACTTCTTACTGTAGGCTGCCGGCTGCAAAACAGCTTTGCCGCTTATGAAAAACGCCTCCGGCACTGGTATACGGTGTCCGAAGGCATATAGAAGCTTAAAGCCATTAGTTGATGCGTTCTTTGATATACTCCGTGATATCGCCAACCGTGCGGATTTTCTCAGAATCCTCGTCAGGGATCTCAATATCAAATTCCTCTTCCAATGCCATAATCAGTTCCACAACATCCAAGGAATCTGCATTTAAATCGTCAAAACTCGTACTATCCGTCAAATCTGCCGGCTCAACACTCAATTGGGCAGACAATATGCTTTTAATCTTATCGGACAGGTTCACGTGGTCACCCCCTTCCGCCTCATGATGCCAATCTTGACGTTATTAAGGATATCAAGTTGCTCTGCATCGGTCAAGACTTTTCCTTAAGATTTTTATCGAAGTTTTGGAATATCTTTTTTAAGCTCTTCTTAAACGAACCTTTTACGGCAGAATCCCTAAATCCCTAAAACTTATGCTCTGCCAGCTTAACCATCAATCCCGACTCGATCCATTCCACGGTCTTTAAAATGGCCGCCCGGATAGCCTTGGCCTTGGAGCTGCCGTGGCAGACGATGCTGAGGCCGTTGATGCCTAATAAGGGTGCGCCGCCGATCTCCTCATAATCCAGCTTTTTCTTTACTTCCTTTAAAGCAGGCTTCAAAAGCAGAGCGCCCAGCTTGCTGCGGCTGTCGGCGTAAAACGCCTCCTTCATCATCGTAAATAAGGCGTCGGCCGTACCTTCCATGGTTTTTAAAGCCACATTGCCGGCAAAGCCGTCGGTAACCACCACGTCGGCCCGGCCGCTGAAAATATCCCGGGCTTCAATATTGCCGCAAAAACCCAGCCCTTCCGCCGCCGCCAGCAGCTGATGAGCCTTTTGGGTGCGCTCGTCGCCCTTCTCGGCTTCGGCGCCGTTGCTCAGCAGAAATACCCGGGGATTTTTAGCCTCCAAGGCAATCTCCGCATAAATCTTGCCCATCCAGGCAAATTGCAGCAGGTTCTCCGGCGTGGAATCCAGATTAGCGCCGATATCCAGCACCACCCTGGGCCCTTCCAGGGTAGGTATGCAGCCGCCGATGGCCGGACGGTCCACTCCCGGCAGGCGGCCCAGGCCAAATAAAGCGGCAACCATTTGAGCGCCGGTGCTGCCCGCCGATACCACGGCTTCGGCCCGGCCTTCTTTCACCAGCTTAGTAGCCACACTGATGGAAGCATCCTTCTTTTTGCGGTAAGCCATAGCCGGATGCTCATCCATTTCAATGACCTGGCTGCAATGAACAATCTCGACTCTCGCTTCCGCCTCTGCTTGAGGCCAATGCTGCAAAATGGCCTCCTTGCCGCCCACTAAAAGCAGCTCCAGCTTTGGCGAAGCAGCCAAAGCCTGCCGGGCCCCTGCCAAAATCTCAGCCGGTGCGTGATCTCCTCCCATGACGTCCAAAGCTATTTTCATATTAATACCCCTAACTCATAATAAGAAAAAACCCTCCCGCTCATTTTAAGCCAATGCCATACAAGCACAAGCCTCAAAAGAGTCCTTCCGCAAAGCCAGTCGAGAAGCCCCTACGGATACAAGGAGAGTCCATCCATTAAACATTATTGATTGTCGTTGCCATAACATCCCATAGGCCGGGCGAACTAAAAACTTAGTCCTCTTTCTTAGCCGGCGCAATAGTGATGCTTTCGTTGTAATAGCCGCATGAAGGACAAATCCGATGAGGCATTTTGAACTCATGGCATTTGGGGCACTCCACATAATTGGGAGCTTCCATTTTCATTGCCTCGGCACGGCTTCTCCGCACTCTGGCTTTGGAATGACGATGCTGTTGTACACCCATGATCCACACCTCCTTTATACTAACCGTGTAGTGTCTTATTTCTGGAATAAATCTTTTAATGCTGCTAACCGGGGATCCACTTCTTCTTTAGGGCAAGAACAATCACCTTCGTTTAAGTTCTTGCCGCACTGCAAGCATAAGCCCTTACAATCTTTCCGGCAAAATACCTGCATGGGAATGGAAGTGACCCATATCTGGCCGGCAATATCCCCCAGGTCAATAGAGGGGTCTATATCCGGAAACTCATCATAGTCATAATCTTCTTCGACGTCCACAGCAAGATCTTGCTCCACAGGAGACAGGCAGCGGCTGCAAACCAGTTGAACCTTGGCCACCAAACGGCCGGCCAGACGAAAGTCATTGCCGCCGTTGGTCAGCGTGCCTGTCACATGGATGGGTGTCAGCAAAACGTAATCTTCTTCTCCCCCTTCCGGGGAAAGAAAGAAATCAAAGGCTTCCACAGCCCCCGGCTCTTGTCGCAGCCGGCCGATTTCTATTTTCATTGCATACCCTACCTTAAGGCTTTTTTGATAAAATACCAAAAGTCATTATATCAGCAGCCCCAGCCTTTGTCAATGACGCGCCGCGAATAATCTCAGGCCATAATCTCAGGCCATCATTGTTGTTTTAGAAGCTTCGTAAAGCTGGCTGCCCTTGCCGCCGGAATTTATCCACTGGGAGGCATATTTGACGAAGACTTTAAGGGCGGGTGACATATTGACGTTTTTGGGTATCGCCAAATGAATCCGTCTTTTTATGGTAGGCGTCAGATTCAGGATAGAAATCTGGTTGCTGTCATAGCCCATAGTTAAAGCAACCTTGGAAGAAAGCACAGAAATCCCCATATCTTCGACGGTTAAGTCCATAATCATTTTTACGGAAGAGCAGGTCATGATCACATTAGGTTTGAAACCCGCCGTGTGGCAGGCCTTGTCAAAATCGTGATAGTGGCCTGAAGTAGGCGGCGTAATAATGAAATTTTCCTCGCGCAATTCCTTCAGATCCACTGTTTTGCGAAAAGCCAGGGGGTGGTGCTTGCTGGTCAGCAAAACCATACTGTCAGCGTATAAAGGGAAATATTGAAAAGCCGAATCGTTATCTTCATGCTGGACAATAGCCACATCCAGCTTAGAGGAGCTGATCATATCAAGGAGCTCTTCATCCTGGCTCTCGACGAGGCTCAGCTTGACGCCGGGGAATTCTTTATTGAAATCCGCCAGCAGCTTAGGTATGGAATAATGGGCAACGACAGGTATAATGCCCACGGCAAGATAGCCCTTATCCATCGACACATATTCCTGGATGCATTGTTGAGCTACGCTGACTTCTTTCATAATGCGCACAGCATGCTCCACAAACTCCTTGCCGGCAGCGGAAAGGTAAACGGACCGGGTGGTTCTTATAAATAAGTGCACTCCCAGCTCCTTCTCAAGATTGCCTATTTGTTGAGAAAGAGAGGATTGGGCAACATTAATCTCTTCAGCGGCGCGGGTAAAACTATGATGCCTTGCGACAGCCAGAACGTATTCCAACTGATGTAATTGCATAATATCCCCCTTTGTATCCACGAATAGAATTACAGCTTTAAATCGAATAGATGACACAATGCCTTTTCGCTAACCATAAGGCAAATTCCTCTTTACTGCCAAAAAATAAAAGTGATTTATTTCTCAAGCCGGCTGTTTTAAATATTTACAGAGCATGGCCGCCGCGATTATTCCGGAAAAATCTCCGTGGGGCCCCTGCATTTCATTGGCGGCCAGAGTTGCCGCCTCCTTATGGTTATCCACATAAACGGGCAGGTTAAAATGCCTTTCGATCTTATCCCTTTGGGAATCGTTGGGGAATTGGCAGCCGGTATGCCGGATAATATTCCCGCTATTCTTGTCTATATCGTCGGCGATGCCTATGCCTATTCCCTGAAGCTGGTCATTAAATAATTCCAGGGGCACCGTTTCCGACAAGCTTTTGATGATAAATATGATTTCCATGACTATAGCATCAGGGTTTTTTTGAGCGTCCACCGACAAAGAGCTATGGAAGGCCACCTTCCCCTGATCACTGACCAAACCTATGGCTACCATTGTTTCCTTTATGTCAACACCGACGTACATAGCCAACCCCCTTACCCCTCAGTTCTACAATGCCTTATAGCAGATTTTCTGATAAGCGCCGGGTGTTTCAGACAGGGAGTGTCCCTCCATGAAACTCATTTTGAGACACCCCCTTGCATCAGCATACCCGGGTTCTTACTTGGCCGCCTGTTCCTTTTCCTTCTTCTCTTTGATTGCCCGCCAGACCTTTTCATAAGACAAAGGCAAGGTAGCAATGTTTACTCCTGTGGCGTCATAAATAGCGTTTCTCACCGCACCCATGGTGGGGTTGTTGGAGCCTTCGCCGATTTCCTTCAGGCCCCAGGGCGTGGCCGGTTCGTCGTTGCTGGGAATCAGATCATTGGTGAAATTAGGCATGTCTAAAGCCGTAATGATGCGGTAGCCGCCCACATCGGGATTGATGATTTTGCCATCCTTATTGAAGACAACCTCTTCCATAACCGTTTCACTGAAGCCCATGCCGAAAGCGCCATGAACCTGGCCTTTCATCAGAGCAGGGTTGATAATCTGGCCGGCGTCGTGAACGTCCCAGGCATGAAGAACTTCGATCTCACCGGTTTCTTCATCGACCTGCACTTCGGCAGCCTGGGTACAGAAGCTGTAAGAAGGCGATGTGGCAACGGGAGCGCCCTTGTGGTATCCTCCCAGTCTGGGTACGGTGTAAACACCGGTGCCCACTAAAGGCCCTTTGATGATAAAGTATTTTTTGGCCGCCTCTTCAAAAGTTATGGGCTCAACCTTGGGACGGGATTTCGAGAAAATAATCCCCTCTTCGCATTCCAGATCCTCCGGCGGCAGATGCATCATAAAGCCTGCGGTTTCGAGGATCTTGGCCTTGATTTCTTCCCCTGCCCGCTTGCAGGCCCAGCCGCAATAGGCTGTCTGACGGCTGGAGTAAGCCCCAAAGTCCAGGGGCGCCGTTTCCGTGTCGCCGGTGACGATTTTCATATTCTCATAGCGATAACCCATAGCCTCGGCCGTCATCTGGCACAAAACCGTATCGGAGCCCTGGCCGATATCGATGGCATTGGCATAGAGGGTAGCGGAAGTACCGTCTTCATTCACCCTAACCATACAGGAGGAGGAAGGATAATCGTTGCGGTATATGGGATAACCGGCGCCGGTAACGAAAGAGCCTGTGGCCATGCCAATACCTCTGCCCTTGGGCAGGCCCTTTTCCTTCTTGGCTTTCCAATCGGTTATTTCTTCGATCTTGTCCAAAGCCTCTGACAGATAACAGGATTGTATGCCCATGCCATTGCAGGTATTGGTGTTTGCCTGTCGGGCATTTCTCTTGCGGATCTCAATGGGGTCAATGCCTAAATCCTCGGCCACATTATCCAAATGGCTCTCAAAGGCATATTTGGGCTGGGGAGCGCCGTGGCCTCTTTGGGCGCCGCAGGCCGGCAGGTTGGTATACATTCTCACCAGATCAAACTGGTAGTTCTCGAAATCGTAGGTCAAAGGCAGCAGGCCGCCGGCATAATAAGCCGTGGCGATGCCCAGGCTGGTATAGGCGCCGCCGTCCAGAACGAAATTGGCCTTGGCTGCCAGAATCTTACCCTCTTTGCTCACACCGGTGGTAATTTCATAATGACCCTGATGACGGCCCCGGTTATGGGCAAACATTTCCGCCCGGTCATAGAACATCTTTACCGGCCGGCCCGTAAGCCTCGATAACACTGCGCCGTTGAATTCCAGGCCCGTAGGCTCAAGCTTGCCGCCGAAGCCGCCGCCGACCAGAGGCCGGATTACCCTGACGTCGCCCATTTTCAATCCGAATTCCCGGGCAATGTAGTATTGGAAGTAATGGACCGACTGAGTGCTGGAATATACCGTCAGCTTATTATCCTTCCAGATGGAAATAGCGGAATGGGGCTCGATGGGGCATTGGTAAGTTCTTTGGCCTTCGAACACGTCGGTTCTTACGTGGTAGGCCTCTTCCAGAGCCTTATCCACATCGCCGAAGAGCTGGTGGATCTCCGTATTGATGTTCCGGGGATATTCCTCATGAATCTGAGGCATATCCTCATTCATGGCGGTCCGGTAATCCAGCACCGCCGGCAGCACTTCATATTCGACTTTTATAGCTTTCAAAGCCTTGTAGCAGGTTTCCTCGTCCACGCAAGCAACGGCTGCTACTTTATCGCCTACAAAGCGCACCTTATCTATACAAAGCACATTCTCATCCCAGCGGGCCGGGCTGATGCCGTATTTGAGGTCAGGCACATCCTTATGGGTGATTACCTTGATGACGCCCGGTATTTTTTCTGCTTCCGAGGTGTCAATGCTCAGAATTTTGGCATGAGCATGGGGGCTGGTCAGCATTTTGCCGTAAAGCATGTTGGGAAATTTCAGGTCGCCGCAGTATTTCCCGGCGCCGGTAGCCTTGGAAACCCCATCGATCCGGGGCTTACTCTGGCCGATTTGTGTATACTCTTTTTTCTTATATAAAGTATTTTCCTTAGGATATCTGATGCCTTCCATTTATACTCCCTCCTTTAATTCAGTACTTCTTGTCCCGACGCCGCCATGATTGCCTTGATGATGTTGATATAACCGGTGCAGCGGCAGAGGTTGCCGGAGATACCTGCCCGGACTTCTTCTTCCGTAGGCTTAGGGTTTTCTGTCAAAAGGGCTTTCGCCGACAGAATCATGCCTGCGGAGCAATAGCCGCACTGAATGGCGCCGTATTCCAGAAATTTCTCCTGAATATTATCTAAATTAGAGGTAGAAGCCACCCCTTCAATAGTCGTAACCTTCATGCCGTCGGCTTCAATGGCCAGGATCAGACAGGAGTTAACGGGCTTGCCATCCAAAAGCACCGTACAGGAGCCGCAGTCACCCAGCTCGCAGCCTTTTTTGGTTCCCGTCAGATCAAGCTCTTCTCTGAGGAAGTTGACCAGCAGAGTATTGGCCTTGACTACTTTGGTATACTCAATGCCGTTAACATTGATTGTTACGAGATAACGTTTTATTCCATTATTATCAACGATGAAATTTGACATATTCTCACTCCTTTCTTAGATGTGGCCATGATCAATGGCTTTGCGCAAAGCCCGTTTCGTATAAATTCGCACCAGATCCCGGCGGTATTCTTCAGAGGCCCGGAAGTCCGTAATCGGCTTACACTCTGAGGCAGCAATTTTGCCCGCTTCCTCCAGCAGCTCATCGCTGATCTTTTTGCCAATAAGGAATTCTTCGGTCTTCTTCGCCCGCATAGGTACAGGAGCCACTGCTCCCAAGGCTACGCGAGCGTCCTTAATTACATCGTTTTCAACCTGAACCGCTGCCGCAACGCCTACCACCGCTAAAGCTCCCGCCCGGCGCAGAGCAAATTTGAAATAGGTGCTGCCGGTCATGGCCTGATCGGGAATGATGATTTCCGTAATAATCTCACTTTTTTCAAGCAGGCACTTGCTGGGTCCGCAGAACACATCTTCTACGGGCAGCTGGCGCTGACCATTGGGGCCTTCGATAGTTGCAGTGGCATTAAGAGCCATCAGAATAGGCGGCATATCGGCAGAGGGAACGGCGCTGACCAGGTTGCCGCCTACGGTGCCGCTGTGGCGTACCTGATTGGCCGCCATTGTGTGAGCCGCATTGGATACAGAGGGATATTTCTGCTGTACAACCTCGGAAAACACGATGTCGTTGATGGTGGAGGCCGCGCCGATAACAACGCCCTTGCCCTGCACATATTCGATTTTTCTCAGTCCGGGAATTTTCTTGATGGACACCAGGATTTGCGGTGATAGCAGCCCATGCTTCATCTTGGGCAGCAAGTCGGTGCCGCCGCTAATAACCTTAGCGCAGTCAATATTCTCCGCTAATAGCTGACAGGCTTCCGCTACGCTGGCAGGTACATAATAATCAAAATCCGGTAGATACATGGTTTAGCCCCCTTTAATGTATTTTTATTTCGCCTGCATAATATCTTTGAGCTTACCCCAGGAGGCTTCAAAGATTTCTTTCGGCATTTCTTTGAGATCCTTGGCGATTTTCGGCTTAAATTCCATGGCTGCCAAAACATCTTTTTCCAAATCGACGCCCGGCGCAATTTCTATCAAGGTCATTTCGCCATCATCCAAAGTAAAGACAGCCCGTTCCGTAACATAAACCACTTGCCTGCCCGCTTTGCAGGCATAGGGTCCGCTGAAGGTAACGTGGTCTACCTGATTGACGAATTTTTTGATATTGCCTTCCTTAACGATATGAAGACGGCCCTCTTTTACCTCATACTCGGCGCCGACGGTCATGGTGCCCACAAAAACCACCTTTTTGGCGCTGCTGGAAATGTTGATAAAGCCGCCGGGGCCTACCACCTTTGGTCCAAACTTGCTGACGTTAAGATTGCCCTGCTGGTCGGTTTGGGCCAGGCCCAGAACACAGGCGTCCAGGCCGCCGCCGTCATAGAAGTCAAACATATAGGGGTGGTCGACGGTGCATTCGGCATTATAGGTGGACGGGAAATCCAGACCGCCGGCCGGCATGCCGCCGAAGTTACCTAACTCCGTGCTCATGGTCAGCATTTCCATAACGCCCTCTTCTGCCGCCACGCTGGCCACGCCGTCGGGCATGCCGATGCCCAGATTCAGGGTGGAGTTGGATCTCAGCTCCATCGCCGCTCTTCTGGCGATAACCTTTCTCTCATCAAGGGGCAGGGGAGCCACGTTGTCAATGGGCACCTTGCTGTCGCCGCAAAGGGCGGGATTATAGAAGGTTTTCTTGGTTTGCATATGGTTTTCCGGCTGGGCCACCACGATGTAATCCACCAGGACGCCGGGGACCTTTACCCGCTTGGGATGGAGAGTAAAAGGTTTGGCCAGGTATTCCACCTGGGCGATGACTATGCCGCCATTGTTTTTTGCCGCCGTTGCCAGGGAAAGGGCCTCCAGGAACAAGGCTTCCCTATCCATGGTCATATTGCCTCTTTCGTCGGCGGTGGAGCCCCGGATTATCGCAACATCAATGGGGAAGGGCTTATAATACAGGTACTCTTCTCCTTCAAACTCGATCAGCTTTACTTTTTCATCCTTTGTTATCTCGGAGACCTTACCGCCTTGCAGACGGGGGTCAACAAAGGTTCCTAAACCGACCTTGGTGATTACGCCCACTTTTTTGCCGGCCATCTGCCGCCACAGATGAGTCATAACCCCCTGGGGCAACAAGTGACACTCCACTTTATTGTCGGCTACCAATTGTCCTAATTTGGGTGCCTCGCCGATATGGCCTGCTATTACCTTTCTTACCAGGCCCTCATGGCCGAAATGATTCATGCCTCTGGTTTTGTGGTCGCCGCAGCCGCAGCTGTGGGTCATGGTCAGGTTTTTGGGAAATCCGCTTTCCAAAAACCGATTTTCAATAGCTGCCGCCACCTCTTCAGGAAATCCGCATAAACCGGCGGTAGTCCACGCTATTGTAGAACCATCCTTGATCAGCTCAGCCGACTGTTTTGCCGAAATAACCTTTGACATATCCTCTCTCCCTTCAACTCCTATTTCATCTTACAACCTGCTTCCACAGGCCTGGCCTCTTCTGAGGTCCCGAAAGCGCTTTGCCTTCAGGTCAAATACCGGCAGAGTGCCCGGCGCTACTATCTCCACATCCATATTGATCATAAAAGCGCCCCGCAGCTCCTCCGCAACTTGCCTGCGAATACTGTCCCAGCAGCCGGGATCCACATCTCTGTTCGGCTCCAGCCGCACCACGATTTTATCCTTTTCCCCATCCCCCAGGGCCATGTACTCATAATTATCGGAACAGCAGTCCAGGCCTCTGATTACGTTTTCAATCCCCGTGACGGAAACGCATACGCCTTTGACTTTGATGATATCGCCCACCCGGCCCGTGTAGCCTTTCAGGCGGCTTAAGGTCCGTCCACAGGCGCATTTGGTTTCCGAGTCAATGCCGGCAACAATATCGCCGGTTTCAAACCTGACCACGGGATGAGTTTTTTGCATCAAATCGGTGACCACCAATTTTCCCGGTTCACCGGGCGCGACGGCTTCGTTGGTTTCCGGATCGAGGACTTCAAAATACAGCAAATCTTCGTTTAAATGAGCCGTCCCTTCTTCACAGGTCCAGGAAATATAGTTGGTCTCCTGGGTTCCGGAAAAGTCAAAGATTTTGCAGCCCCAGGCCTTTTCCAGCCGTACCCCTGTGTTGGTTACGGAAGCCGAACCGCACTCACCGGTAGTCAGCACCAGCCTGATCCCCATGCTTGCGGGATCGATGCCGTTTTCGGCGGCTACAGAAGCCAAGTGCAAAAGATAGGTAGGCGTTCCCATCAATACCGTTACTTTAAACTTTTTGATCATGCGCAGACGCAGCATACTGTCCCAGGCGCCGCCGGGCACCACCAAAGAGCCGATAAAATGTTCGCAGGCATCATAAACCCCATGTAAGCCGACGAAGGGTAAAAAGCCGAAGGCCACATGAACCACGTCTTCTTGTCTGACTCCTGCCGCCCACAGGCCCCTCACTCCCCCTTCACAGAAAACGCCAAAGTAGTCTTCTTCCGTAAAAGGGATCAGCACCGGCTCCCCGGTGGTTCCCGAGGTCATGGCAATTCTGGAAATCGGTCCGCAGCCGGGAACCTGCATCATGCCGTAGGGCGGCTCCTTTTCCTGGCTTATGCGGATCTCTTCTTTTTTTAAAAGGGGTATCTGCCTAATATCCTCGATGGTCCTTAACCGGTCCGGAGAAAAACCGGCTTCCTGCCATTTTTGCCGATAAAAGCCGCTTTTCTCCCATAGGTAGCCTACCTGCTCGACTAATCTGCCGAATTGAAGCCTTTGCAGCTCTTTTCTGGGCATCAGCTCCGCTACCGACCAATATTTATAATGAATATTGGATTTTTCTTTGGGTCTCCTCATTTTACGCCTCACATGGTTTGTCATTAATTTGCTTGATTAAAACAAGCCTAAGGGGCGGGCCAGCACCATCATGGCCACGGTCATGACGATGGTCCATAACGCACAGACCGGCAGGCCTGCTTTGAAATATTCCCCCATTTTGTAATGGCCTGAAGAATAAGTGATCAGGGGAACGGGATCAAGAGGCAGCAAGAAGGCTGCCGATACGGTGAAGCCCATGGGGATAACCAGAAAAGCCGGATTCATCCCCAAGCTGGTGGCAAAGGCCGCCAGGGTTGGCACCATAACCGACACGATAGCCGGATTGACGGGAACCAGTAAATGAATCAATATAGTGAATATTACGACAAAAAGTATTACGGTTAGGGAGGAAGCTCCTTGAATACCGCTTAAGGCAGTTGTAGCTACCCAGGTGGCGGCTCCTGAATTCCATAGGGTAGTGCCCAGGGAACTGGAAGCGCCGATCAGCAGTATGGTGTCCCAGCCGACCCTGTTTTTGGCAGTATCCCAGGTCAGCAGATTGATGCCGGGAACAAAGAAAAGAGCTGCTCCAAGGGTGGCGGATATGGGCAAGGGAATCTTATGAATCGTTTCGGTAAACCAGGTAATCAGCATAAGGAGCATAATAACCATGAATTTCATTTCATTTTTTGATACAGGCCCCAAGTCCTTGTATTCCTTATGCACATCTTCCATGCCCACCAGTTTATCCATCTCGGGAGGAAATACCATGGTGATCAGCTTCCAGGCCAAAGGCGTCGTCAGAATAACTACGGGAATCCCTACGGAGGCCCATTGGACAAAGCCGATGTCAATCTCGGAGGTAGACTTCAGCAGAGACAGGGTCAAGACATTCAGCGAGGAACCTGCCGGCGTGGCAACGCCGCCGATTAACGAGGCGAAGGGAATGCCGATCATCAGTGTTTTGGCAAAATTGCTGGAACCCAGCTTGCAATTATTTTTGTCCAGAAGGGCAAGACCGATGGGAGCAAAGGCTGCCGCCGCCGGCACATCGGAAATACAGGTGGATAGAGTTGCCGTAGCCGCCATAAGGAAGAACACCGCTTTTTTGGGATTGCCTTCCGACATCATGGTTATTTTCATGGAGATTCTTTTGCTTAAACCGCTGGCCGATAAAGCGGCAGCCAGAAAAAATGAGGATAAAACAAAAAGTACCGTAGGGGTGGCAAAATTCTGAACCGCCGGCCCCATTTTCTCCGTCCCGATGATATGCTGCAAAAACAGGAGCACAAGGGACGAAACCGCAATGGGTAAAATCTCTACTACCCAGGCAATAACGGCCACCACCATAAGGGCAATGGACTTCTGCCCGATGGGCGTCAATCCTTCGGGTGTGGGCAATGCGGTTATAGCGAAATAGATGAAAAATACAGCGATCAACCAAATACCTTTTTTCAATACCGGTGACATGTTCGTTTTCTCTTTCGATTCTGCTTTTACACTCATAGGCTTTTCCTCCAAGTCTTTTTATTCGACAGAATAAGGCAAAATGGAACCGTTACCTTTGGCTCACCTCCTTACTTCTTAAAAAATGCAGATTAATAGCCTACCTTGTAACAATTGTGAATTTTTTAACTAACTCCCGTAAAAAAAATACCCGCACCTTATTTACGCTTTGTTTGTAATAACAATAACATGAGTGAATCCATAAGTGAAATACACATTTGCGATAGGATTTATAGGCGATTCGAATAAACAAAACCTCACTGCCGCCGCTGCTGGCTGGTGCTGACTGGTGCGGGCTGGCTGACCGCTCAATTTTGCAGGTTTTTAGGGCTCCCCGGTAAGGCAGGGTAGAAAATGAGCAAAATTGCAAGTTTAAAGTGTCCAAAATCATTTCAATAAGGCCGGGCACCGCTTTTTTGCTATGCCTAGCGTCTCCTTCTAGACCAACACCCTATCTTTTAGGAGCAACACACTTTAAACTTGCAAAATTGAGCAAAGGTGACCGCTCAGCAGGCTAGCCACCCCTCGGTCCACGCCGCAAAAAGGAGCTGCCGCAAATTTGCGAACAGCCCCTTATAGCAGCGGTGAATTATCGATGCCCACCCCTTCGGCGGGATAAAAGCTTAGTCCTGATCAATGGTCTTCATGGGTATGCTTAAAAAATCCCGGTCCGTAGCTGGATAGGTCTTGGCGTCCTTGTCGTCGTAATGCCACCATTCACTCTTTATGGTGGTGAAGCCGCATTCCACCATGACCTTCGTTAAGTAATCCATATTCTCCTTGGCAGCCTGGCTGCGGGGAGGCTGGCCGGGGCCTGGATTGTAAGCCCGGTGGGCGGTGGCGTCAAAGGTATCGATGGCCGAGGGCATTTCCAGCGGGTTGCCTTCACTATCCAGCAGCGTCACATCCACGGCCGCTCCCCTGTTATGATTGGAAGGGCTGCGGTGAGGGTTGGCCAAATAGGCGCTGTTGCCTACCAGCTCAAACATTTTCAGCTGCACGGAAAAAGGCCGGTAAGCATCGGTCACCAAAAGCTGATAGCCGTCGGCGGTCACTATTTCCTGGGCTTTTTTCAATTTTTCCGCCGTCCCTTTTTGGAGCAGGCATAAATCCAGGGGATAGAGAATCTGGCCAGTGAAATTATCTGCCGTGGCATAGAGCATATCCGTCTGAATGCCGGGGATCACCAGCCGCAGATCCACCAATTCGTCATGGTAGGTCTTGCCGCCTTCAACAAAGGCCACAGGCTGGGGAAAGGCATAGAGTACGGCAGGCTCCGACGGAATATTTTCATCAGCTCCCCGGGCATCCGGCGCCCCTTGCTCTCTCTGATCCTCTGCGTTTTCCTGCCCTTTCATTTTCTGTCCCTCCTCAGCATTTGCATCAAGCCCCGCTCCTGGCCGGTCTGGCTGACCGACCTGCCCCAGGCCCCCCGGCAGGAGCGCCTGCATTTGGCCGCTATAAACCATAGCAGCCATAGCAGCCAGCGCCGCCACACCCAACAATATAACGAGGATTAAGCCCGGCCGGGGGTTTCGCTTGCGGTGGGGCCTTTCCTTTATATAATAAGCGGCAGGTTTCATTTTCAAATACCCCTCGTCTTTTTTCCTTACCTGCTATTTTAGCGCAGCCCCTTCATAAGTGAAGAAGCCCTGGCCGGTTTTGCGGCCCAGACGCCGGGCACGAACCATTTGGCGCAGCAGCTGGCAAGGCCGGTATTTATCTTCCCCGGTCTCCCCTTGCAGCGTCTCCATAATTGAAAGAACCACATCAAGCCCGATCAGATCCCCCAGGACTAAAGGACCCATGGGATGTTTTGCTCCCAGCATCATTGCCCTGTCAATATCCTCCGCCGAAGCCACCCCGGCCATCAACAATTCTGCGGCCTCATTGATCATAGGAATCAGCAGCCGGTTTACCACAAAGCCGGGAGCCTCCTGCACAAGAACCGGTTTTTTCCCTAAATCCCGAGCCAGATCCCTTATCTGCTCAACCAGCTCCGGCGGAGTCAGCGGCCCGGCCACCACCTCTACCAGCTCCATGACCGGCGCCGGATTAAAAAAGTGCATCCCCACCACCGGCCGGCCGGCTGCCGCCGCCAAAGCGGTAATGGAAAGGGAGGAGGTGTTGCTGGCAAACACTGTTTTTGAGGAACAAAGCTCATTCAGCCTTTGAAACAATTGATCCTTGACGCCTTGCTCCTCCTTGACCGCTTCCACTACCAGCTCACAGCCGGCGGCCAGCTCTATGGTCCCTGCCGTAAGGCGCTGAAGCAAAAGCTCCGCTTCCCCTGCCGTCATTTTTTCTTTGCCAACTAACCTAGCCAACTCCTTTTCGATGGCTGTACAACCTTTTTTCGCCAGCTCTGCCGTCATATCACAGAGCATTGTCTCATGACCGGCGGCGGCAAAAACTTGGGCGATACCGGCTCCCATAACGCCGGCTCCAACAATGCAAACCTTCATGTTTCACCTTCTTATTACGATTTTGCTTGCAGCTCTATGCTAAGCGGTTCTTTCCTCTATCCTCTCAATAATTAAACTTATGCCCATACCGCCGCCAATGCAAAGGGCAGCTGCTCCCCTCTTTAGCCGCCGCCGGCGGAGCTCATGCAAAAGAGTGACCAAAATCCGGGCCCCGGAAGCGCCAATAGGATGGCCTAAAGCAATAGCTCCTCCATTTACATTGACCTTTGCCGGCTCCAGCCCCAGCTCTCTGATTACCGCTAAGGATTGTGCGGCAAAAGCCTCGTTGACCTCCGCCAGATCCAGATGATCAATCGTCAGCCCCGCCTTTCTCAAAGCTCCCTGCAGGGCCGGCACCGGACCCATACCCATCAACGCCGGGTCGACTCCCGCTTCATGCCAGGAAACCAGGCGGGCCAAGGGCTGCAAGCCCAATTCGGCAGCCTTTTCCCCGCTCATCAGCACCACTGCCGCCGCCCCGTCATTAATACCTGAGGCGTTGCCGGCGGTCACGGTACCTTCTTTCCGGAATGCCGGCCGCAAGGCGGACAGCTTCTCCATTGTCGTATCCGGCCGGGGGTGCTCATCCTCATCGATAACCGTCACCTTGCCTTTCCCATCGGTAAAGGTTATGGGTTCTATTTCCTCCTTAAAATATCCCGCCTTTATAGCATCGAGGGCCTTCCTCTGGCTTTCGGCCGCAAATTGATCCTGCTCCCGGCGACTGATGCCGTAGCTTTGGGCTATATTCTCGGCCGTGACGCCCATATGTATATCGTGGAAAGCATCGGTTAAGCCGTCTGTCAACAGGCCGTCTATAAGGGTTGTATCCCCCAGCCTGTTGCCTTTTCGCAGGGTTTTAAGGTAATGAGGAGCCTGAGACATACTCTCCGTCCCGCCGGCTACGATGATATCGCTGTCGCCGCTTATAATGCTCTGAGCCGCCAGGATTATCGCCTTAAGGCCGGAACCGCATACCATATTGATGGTAGTCGCCGTTTTCTCCTGGGGCATTCCCGCCTTCATGGCCGCCTGCCGGGCTACGTTTTGGCCGGCCCCTGCCTGCAGGACGCAGCCCAGCAAAAGCTGCTCCGCCTGCTCCGGCTCAATTCCCGCCCTTTGCAGGGCCGCCGCTGCCGCATGGCCGCCCAACTGAGCTGCCGAAAAAGATGCCAGGCTTCCCATCATTGTCCCTACGGCTGTGCGGCAAGCTGATACAATAACCGCTTCTCTGCCCATTTTTCTTTCCTCACTATTCTCGCTGGATATCGATACCGGGGTATTTTACTAGCAGGCTCAAAAAGCGGCACTCCCGCCTCCTGCTCCAAGCGGCAATCCTCTTGCTTTGCCGGGAAGGCGAGGCCACGCTTGTTCCTTTTCTTCCTCATCTGCTATTTTAGCGTAGCACTTTCCGCCTGTAAAGAATAATATAGGATACCGGTTAGATGGTACCTCTAACCGGATAAACGAAAAAAAGAAAGGACGCATGTCTAAATGAAAGCCTTGAACGCATATGTGGAAACCTTCGGGACCATATTTGCCAACGGCCGCCCCGGCCGCCCCGGGAGATATCCAATCGACTGCACCCCCGTTAGAACCTGCAGGCCAGCTCCCTGCAACCTTCCCAGGCCCGTCTTAGGGGTCTCCACCTGTGGTGAAGGCAACCGTGTTTACGGCACCTCCATCAACAACATTCCCCATAATTGTGGCGGCGGCTGCGGCTCCTGTGGCTGCGGCAGGTCTTCGTGCAGCGGCTGCGGCCGCTGCCGCCGCTCCTGCCGGTCATGCCAAGGCTGCGGCTCCTCCAGCTGTTCCTGCCGGTCTATGCCCCTTTGCGGCACATCCTGGAACACATCCTGGAACACAGCCTGCTGCCCTCGGCCACTGCCGACCTGTGGCCCCTGCTTTGATGGCGTCACCCAGCTCCATTGCAACCATAGAGGCTGCCGCACCGTAGGATATTCGTCCTTCTCCGCGGGCTGCTTCAATCCTTGCTCCTCTTGCGCTTGGCGCCAATCCTGCTGTCAGCCTTTCTGCTCTCCCACTTGCGCCCTGCCCTGTCAGCCCATGTGCCTTCCTGCTTGCACCCCTCGCCGCACCCTGGTGTACCGGCCTTTGCCGCCCACTATGGCAGCCTACGGCGAAAACGCCCAGCAGGATTGGAACCAGTGGGACTACAACGAAGTGCAAGGTGAATTGATAGAATAAAGGCAAGGGCATTGCCTTTATTCATCAGTTCACAGGCGGTGGTGTAGCGACATGACAACAATTTGGCCGTCCCCCCCGGGTTTGCGAACCTGCAGGGAGACGGTCTTTTTTATGCTTTTTCAATTAAGACTTTTATGCCTCTGCCTTTTTATTCGTTGACAGAATAATAGTTTGATATTAAAATATTTTATAGTTAAAATAAATATGGAATTACTATCCAGAAGGGGCAGGCGATGAATAATCAGCACAAAGCTGAGCTTAACCATTTTTTTGTTACGGTCTTCAACAATATCCTGATCTGGGAAGAGCAGACCTTGGCTTCCTGCGGAGCGCCGGGCCTCAGCGTCAAAGAATTTCATGTGCTGGAAGCCATTCACGGGTTACAGGCCAAAAACAAAAACACCATGACTAATGTGGCCAAAGCTTTGTTCATCAGCGTGGGAGCCTTGACCACCGCCGTCAATGTGCTGGTCAGAAAAGGCTACGTCAGCCGTCAGCAAAGCCAAGAAGACAGGCGGATCATCAATGTCTTTCTGACCGAAAAGGGCCTGGCGGCCAATGATCTGCACCATCAGTTCCATGAGGAAATGATTGAGGAAGTCGTCTCCGGCCTGGAAGGGCCTCAGCTGGACATGCTGATTTTATCCCTTAATCATCTCCGCCGTTTTTTTATGAGCAAGATGAAAGCAAAAACAGAAAAAGAATAGGAGCGTATCATGAACATTGCCATTATAACAGACAGCACCTGTGATCTATCCATCAGCGCCGAAGCTGCTTACCAAATCGATATTGTGCCTTTGATGGTCACCTTTGGCGAAAAGGCTTACCGCGACGGCGTCGATCTGACCAACAGCGAGTTTTACCTGCGGCTGGCCAAAGCCGATATCCTGCCTACCACTTCCCAGCCTACTCCGGCAGCTTTTCAGGAAGTTTTCCGCCGCCGTCTGGACGAGGGCAAGGACATCGTCGGTATCTTTATCTCCTCCGGCCTCAGCGGCACTTATCAGTCGGCTATGATCGCCAGAAGCAGCTTCATCAACGAGGAGCAAAACCGGATTCATCTGGTCGACAGCCAGCAGGCTACCGGCAGCCTGGGTATTTTGGTTCATCAAGCCTGCAAAATGCGGGATCAGGGAGCCGGCGCCAAAGAAATTGCCGACAGTATTAACGAGCTGGTGCCACGTACCAGGCTTTATGCCTTCTTTGATACCCTCAAGTACCTCAAAATGGGTGGCCGCTTGTCCGCTGCCGCCGCCGCTGCCGGCGGTCTGCTCAATATCTCGCCGGTCTGCGCCCTGGTAAACGGCAAACTGGTGCCGATAGCCAAGATCCGCAAACGGCAAAACGTGTTCCATCAATGGCTGCGGGAGAAGCTGCTCACCGACATTCCCGATCCCCAATACAGCGGCGCTTTCCTGCACAGCGACGCCCCGGCTCTGGCGGCCGCCTTGCAAGAGGAATTTAAATATCTGCTGCCGCCCGATAAAACACTGAGCATCTCTCTCGGCGCCGTCGTCGGCACCCATACCGGGCCGAATGCCCAGGGTGTGGCCTACATCGCCAAAGAAAAGTAACAGACGGCCGGATCGGCCTATAGGCCGGCAAAACAATACGCTTCTGCACGGGTGTCCCAAAATGGACCTGAGGTCCTGGAGGGGCACCCTTTCGTTTTTGCTTCTGCCGGTTTGGCTTTTGCCGGTTTGGCCGACGCTGCAGCGAAAATGAGCAAAATTGCAAGTTTAAAGTGTCCTTGGCATGGGGTACACATCAGTACACATCAACATCGGCTGTATTTGACCGTATTTTAGCTGTATTTAGTGTCGCAGTCAGGGGATCGCCGCTATTCCGAAGGAGGCGCGCACTTTAAACTTGCAATTTTGCGCAAAAACGGCCGTGAAGGGGCCTTCGAAACTTAAATCAATGGCAAAGAGGCCGCCTCAAATCAAGCCTCAAACACTGTCTATAGCGCTGGCTTATGAAACCAGGCTATGCAGCCTTTTGCGTTGCTTTTGAGAAGACCCCTTTGTCTGCCGGATTCTTTCTAGTACTAGAAGTACGGATTCTCAGATGATGATGAAAATAATGCCGCCGCTGCCTTCGTTGACGATGCGCTTCATGGCTTCTCTCAACTTATGCTGAATGCTTTCAGGCATACTGGTCAGCTTGCTGCTGATTCCTTCGCCCACCAGGTCATGGAGCGACTTGCCGAAAATATCGTAGCTCCAAATCTGAGAGGGATTCTCCTGGAATTTATCGGTGATGTAGCGGGCCAAATCGGCACACTGCCTTTCCGTGCCCATCAGCGGCGTGATTTCCGTATTGATATCGGTGCGAATCATATGGATGGCCGGGGCGCTGGCTTTCAGCTTAACACCGAACAGGCCGCCCTGCTTGATCAGCTCCGGTTCCTCCAGAGTCATCTCATCCATTAACGGATTGACTACGGCGTAACCGGAATCCCGGACGACGGCTAAAGCGTCTTTTACTTTATCGTAATCCTTTTTAATGGTAGCATACGACATTAAGAGCTGCAGCACATCCTGATTGCCATCCACGGCAAAGCCGGTAACTTCCTTCAGAACCTGATACCACAGGCCGTCCTGCACCGTCACACTGATGGAAGCCATACCGGTGCCCAGATCCATATCCTCCAGCACCACTTCTTCCACCACCGTGTTTTCGCTGAGCATTTCGATGGCTTTATCAATGTCCCGCAAACGGCTTACCGGCTCAATGGCGTCGTTGACGGAGGTCTCCATCTGAACCCGCAGCCAGTAATCTTCCGGCAGCACCTCTACCCATTTGGGCAGATTAACGTTGACTTCCGTCACGGGGAATTCAAAAAGGGCTTCCTCCAGAATTTTCGTAATACCTTCCGAATCCAGACCGGAAATATCCATGGCCATCACCGGAACCTCATAGCGCAGCTCCATGCTTTGGGCCAATTCCAGAGTCTCCAGTTCTTCGGGCCTGGAGGTGTTGAGGACCACCACGAAAGGACGGGAGAGCTGCTTCAGTTCCTCGATAACCCGGGCTTCCGGCTCTTCATAGTTTTCTCTGGGGATATCGGTAATGGAGCCGTCAGTAGTCACCACCACGCCGATAGTGGAGTGATCGGCAATGACCTTTCTGGTGCCTATTTCTGCCGCTTCCTGAAAAGGCATAGGATCATCGGACCAAGGCGTATGCACCATTCTGGGGCCGCTTTCATCCTCATAGCCTTTTGCCCCTTCCACGCTATAACCTACGCAATCCACCACCCGCATTCTCACCGTCAGACCATCCTTGATTTCCACCTCCACCGCTTCATTGGGAATAAACTTCGGTTCAGTGGTCATAATAGCCCGGCCGGCGGCACTTTGAGGCAGCTCATCAATGGTGCGCTGGCGGTCATATTCATCGGTAATGTTGGGTATCACCAATAAATCCATGACCTTTTTTATGAAAGTGGATTTTCCTGCCCTCACCGGGCCCACGACCCCTAAGTAGATATCGCCGCCAGTTCTTTGCGCAATATCCTGAAAAACATTCTCCACGCCAATCCCTCCTATGTCTTATTGCAGCTGGAGCCTGCCGGCACAAACCCTTAATATTGCCATCCGCCTATTTCGGAATGTGTTAACGGGCTCACTTCGCCAAGCGGCACTGATTTGCTATAAACTATATGGGACAGGTGGAGGGAATATACCTAAAATTTAAACCTGGATGATGTTTTTCTTGTCCTGATCCGGATTAGTCCTGTTCCTGGCCGGCCTGAACAGCCGTCTCGTCCAGCTGGGCCGCCTTCTCCTCCAAATCCATCTGAAGAGAATTGGCCTTTTCCTTTTCCGACTCTTCGTTTTTTTTCAGCTGCTTTCTGATGCGGCTGATGCTGCCGGGATGGGCGCCTACGGCCATAGCCATAACCACCTCGGAAAAAGAAGCATCCTTCGGCAGATTTTTTTGGGCGATCTGACCCTCGAAAGCCCGGATTCTGTCTTCCAGGGTACCCAGGGTATTGATCTCCAGGTCGTTGAAGGTATCCAGGAGATTTCTGCTCAAATACAGCATGAAATAGTAGCAAAGCTGATTATCTTTTTGTAATAAGGCCAAGGCGTCTTTAACCGGCACAAAACTGAGCACCGTCTTGCTCAACGTATAGGCCGTAATGTGCCTGGTTTCGTCGGTCAGACCGCCCACGCCGATCAGGGAACCGGCGTCGAAAATACCCAGAGCTTTATAGCGGCCGTCCTCCGTATTGCGCACGCTCATCATCAGCCCTCTGCGCACAATCCAGACATAGCCTCCCCGGCCAAAAGACAGGGTGCAAAAGTTCTTCTTTTTGATTTCCATTGTATGAAAAGGCAGTTCTTCCAGCAGCCGGCTGCATAATTCTTTTTTATCCATAGTATCCTCCTGTTTCGGGATCTTGTTGGTGTTTTCGTTAGAGTCGCATTTGTCTTCCGTTGATGTTATGTACAAGCATATATTATTCTATGCATTACAGCCGACTCCTTCCTGCTGCCTGATAGCGCAAAACAAAAAAATAGCAGCATTTGGAACCTCCGGCCGGGATTATTATTTATAAAATATAAAAGTTTTTTTATTTTCTAACCTGAGTTATAAAAAGCGCCGTTTACTGCTTTTGCCGCCGCGGCGCCGCATTGTCATAAAAAATGAATTATGTTACCATAGCCTCATGCTGATGCCGTTGTATGACCCGGCCATCAGGAATACAACGCAGAAGGGAAAGATCAAAATGCCTGTCGCTCTGAGACAGATTCAGCCTGTCGCCGTAATTTTGTTTGCTGGCTTGCGTCTGTCGAATTACTTCATTAATAATACTCTGCTGGAATATCTCAGCGCCGCAGTATTGCTTTTTATCATCGTCCAGGCTATGCCCAAGCTGGATAAAAGCAGCCGTTGGGTGGTATCGGGCCTCTTTTTATTTGGAGCCGTCCTGCTTTTGACCAGCGGCGCCAGCCTCCGCCTCTGGATTGTGGCCTTCCTGAAAAACGCCAACGTGGCTACCATGCTGATTTGTGTTCCTTTGATGTCGCTGCCCTTTTTTTATGAAGACTACCAAAGCGAACTGAAAGTGGTAGCTCAGACAAAAATGCAATCCATGCTGGGCTTTTGCCTGCTGACTTCTCTATGTACCCATTTGCTGGGGGTGCTGATCAGCGTCGGCGCCATCGCCATTATCTATGAGCTGTTAAGCCCCCATGCCAAGCTTTATAAATCCGAGGATACTTTCCTGGCCACTATTATGCGGAGCTATTCCTCCTCCGGCTTTTGGTCGCCGGCCTGGGCCTCTATGGTGCTGATCAATTCCCAGCTGCAGGTATCCTGGCTTTCTCTGATCCCCATCGGCCTGGCCTTCTCCGCTATCTTTATGGGCCTGGATTTAAGCTTTATCGCGGTAAAAATCAAACGCAATCCCGAAAAATATCCCCGTCTCCAGGCCGAAGAAGGGACCGTCGTCAATTGGCGGAAAATCACTACCATGCTGATTTTGGCCTTTGCGCTCATCGGCTCCATCATTTTAGGCAATATCGTGACGCCCTGGGATCTTCTGATTATTATTTCCATTGTCGCCATCATCTTTCCTTTAGCCGCCGCCTTACTGCAAAATCACTTGCCGGCATACAAAAAAGGGATGGCCAATTTCTATGGCAAATCCCTCGTTAAAGTCCAAAGTCAGTGCGCTCTTTTCACCGCCGCCGGTTTTCTCGGCAAAGCTCTGGATGCCGCAGGCATCGGCGCTGTACTGCCTCGTTTTCTGCCGGACTGGCTTATCTCTTATCCGGTACTGATGATTGCCGCTATTATGCTGCTGCTGATCCTACCGGCTATGGTGGGCATCCATCCCGTAGCTACCGGCACAGCGCTTCTCAGCGCCGTGACTCCCGCCGCTTTGGGCCTGGATCTGATGTCGTTCACCCTGACCATTCTCACCGGCTGGCTCTTGGCCACTTTCCTTTCGCCGCTGACCTCCACATCGCTGATCCTCAGCGGCTGCTGTGGCCGGCCTTCCTGGAGCTTGCTGAATCTCAACAAGGTTTTCGGCCCCGTGGCTCTGGTGCTCTTCAGCGTCCTGATCGCTGTGGTCGGCCCTCTTTTAGGCTGATGCGCCCGCAAGCTCAGCCTTTCTGGCGGAAGGTAATCAGCTTCAGCATCAAAAAGGTGACCGGCATACCGATGGCCGCCGCCAATAAAAAAGCCAGCAGCTTACTGAAGCCCGCCCAATAATAGACGACAAATACAATGATATTTTGGATGGCGAAATTCGGCAGATAAGACAAGCAGAAGCTGCCGTATCTTTTGAAGGAAAGGCTTTTTCTGAACGTAAACCTGCTGTTGAGCAGATAAGAAACCGTCAGGCTGCTGAGATAGCCGGCGACGAAGGCGGGGCTCACCGGCAAGATCAAGGAGTAAAGCAGCGAAAATATGACGCCGTTTACGGCATTGATCAGGCCGATGACGAAGAATAGGGCAAATTGGCGGCTAAAAAAATGTTGCAACCAGCCCGGTTTTTTGGCGGCCGCCGGCGGCTGACTACCCCAAGGCAGCAGCGTTTCCCCCGCCACCAGATAGCTTTTCTTCGCTATAGCGGCCATCGGGCCGTCCGATAAAGAATCCGAATAAAAACCTTCAATCTCCTTGTGGGGATAGTCCGCCCTAAACCGGCGGACTTTTTCTTCGCCATAACAATTGCTGCCCTGATAATGGCCGGTCTGGGGATCCACCGGCGAAGCGATCAGGTTCACCACTCCCAGCCGGCGACAGGCCTCTTCCAATAGAAAAGCCGGCGAGGCTGAAATGATCAAATCGTCGGGCCGCTGCCAAACCTTATAAAAATGCTTGATTTTTTTAATATTGCGGCGCCAAAAATCATAGACGAAATTCTCCATGTCCGGCAATCCCTGAAAGAACACATAAAACCGCTGTTTGCACTGGGTCTTGTCGATGCGACCCAGGCGATAAAGCAGCAAAGCCCAGGCCTGCCTAGGCCAATATCTGGCCAGAGACCAGCGGTTTTGCAGACAGTACCAGTAAAAGTCCTTCGTACTGTCACCGTCATAGATGGTGTCATCAAAATCGTAAACGTTCAACGCTTCGCCCTCTTCCAAGCCTCATTATAGAAAATACAACAATAAAAACACCAGGAGGGCAAAAAGCAGCAGCAAGCCGCAGAGAACCTTATCCCGCAAAACCACTTCTACCGGATCGCCGTCGGAATCCGTTTCAATATCCAAGCTGTACTTCAAACAAATCAGAATGGCCAGAGGCACCGTCCAGAGCATCCCCCCGCCTCTTTCCCCTTCCCCCCAAGCCAGACTATGACCGCCGCCGGCCCACAGGGAATAAAAAGCAATCGTCAGGGTAAGGCACATGCTCATGCTTTTTTCCAGAAAGCCCTGACTGTATTTCTTCAATACCTGTCGGGTTTCTTTTTGCCGTATTAGTTCCCCCCGGCGCTTGCCCAAGCCCATATAAAAAGACATGGTCAGCACCGTCAGATAAAGCCAGCCGGAAACGGCAATGCCGGTGAGGGCCGCTCCATAAACCAGCCGCAGCAAAAAACCGGCGGCCAATATGGATACATCCAATAAAACCACATGCTTCAGCCGCCAGCTGTAAGCCAGATTCATCAGCAAATAAGACAGCAGGAACAGCCAGGAAAAGTAATTAGTCAAACCGGCCAGCGCCTGGCAGGCAAAGCCAAGGATCAGCAGCACCGCTGCCAATATGGCGGCTTTATTCACCGGCACAGCCCCTGAAGCAATGGGCCGGCGGCACTTCTCACTATGCTGGCGGTCTTTTTCCGCATCCCGGATATCGTTATAGATATAAACCACGGAGCTGATCAGGCAATAAGCGAAAAAACCAATGAAGGTCTGACGGACTAACGGCCATTGCAGCAAACTGCCGCTAAAAAACAAGGGAAGAAAAATAAAAAAATTCTTCGTATAGTGATGGGGCCGCATTAATTTGATGTAGGGCTTCACTTGCGCAAACATAAACATTTCCTCTCTTTAGCCCGGGTAATAAGCCAAGCCAAATTCGATCAGCTGCCGGATGCCGGCCATATTCATCCAGGCTATAATCAGCACCAGAGCTATGCCCAGCCCCCGCCGCAGCCGGGGCCGCCGGGCCAGCAGCTTCATCCACCCGCCATAAAGCAAGGAAAGCAGCGCCCAGGAAAAATACAGCGTATAAAGAATCATGCCTTGTTCTTTGGCGCCCCAACCCAGGCCAACCAAAAGGCAAAAGGAAAAAAGCAGCCAGGCCAGACAAAGCTGGAAATAGGGTTCTTTTTTATATAACAGAAAGGCTGCGGCAGCCAAGGCCAGCAATACAGGGCCCAGCCAGGCCAGTCCCTGCTCAGGAGCCAGCTGCCAGGAAATCTGATCGAAAACATTAGGGGTAACGACAGCCTCCGGCGCCATCAGACAGTTAGCGAGGAAGCCCCAATACTGCCGGAGCTTTTCGCTCAACGGCAGGCTGGTACCGGCAAAACGCAAGATTCGGGGCAGGGAGGCTCCTGCCTCCCAAAGCAGCGGCAGCTGGCCGAAAACCGTCAGGCAGGCCAGAAAGACCAAGCCTGTGCGGATCATCGCCCCAAGGCCCTGGCGCAAGCCCTTACCTCTCAGGGTAAAAAGCAGGAAGAAACCGCTGGTCAGCATGCTGCCGGCAGCACCGGCAAAACAAAGGGGCTGCCACAGCCAAGGCTGCTCCCCAGCCTGCCGGACGGTAGAGTTTGCCCGGCCGGCCAGATTTTCCCGGCAGAGGGAATAAATAAAGAGCAAGAGCCAAAACAAAGCAAAGATATATTGCTCTAAGTTTAGAATAAATAAAAGCGCAGGGTAACTGCCAAAGTATAGGCCCAAAAAAATCAGCTGATCAAGGCCTCTGAGCTTTAGCAGCCGGGAAGCCAGAATCATGGAAAAAGCCAGAGCCGCCGCCTGCAAAGAGGCTAAAGCCAAAGCATAGGCCGGCAAAGTGCCGCCAAAGCAATAAGCAATCCAGGAAGCAACGATTCCAAAGGGCAGGGCAAAAAGGCCAAAAAGCGGCTGCCGCAAATCATTTTCCGCCGCGTTAATATTGATATAGACATTGGTTTGCAGATGAATTCCCGTATCGCTGGTAAAAACGGTGTCATATTTATTGGCCTGGCCCGCCGCCGCCGGCTGGTAAAATAAATTTGTCCGACTATAAGCCGGAAAAATCAACAGCAAAGCAAGCACCACTGCCGCCAGCCAGAAGCCCTTCTCTCCACTCGTCATTTCCCGAATAAAAGGCAGGCCGTAAAGCCTGAAAACCTTAACCAGCCAGTAAAAAGCTATCCATAAGGCCACCATCGCCAAGACTGTCAGCAACGTTTTCGTCAAAGGCAGAAGCCGTTGCCATAAACCGGCATCCAGCCCAGGGTAACGAGAAGTGTAGGCGATCAGCAGCTGCCAGAGCTTTTCAAAACGAAAATAGAAGTAGCTCATAAAAATTTTGGCCCCGCTATAAGCGAAAGCCAAAGCCAAGCCGGCAGTGATCCAGGAAAAAGGTCGGATCACTTGCTCCGGCAGTCCCCGTCGGAAGGCCAGCCAGACAAAAAGCAAAAAAGATAATGCCACACCAAGAAACCCGGCTGCAACAGGGCCTCTCAGTGTGGTCAGAAGCGTCATCACAGTAACAGACAATACAAACAACAAGCGAAAAAAGGCCACGTCACCAATCCTTTTTTAATTTTGATCTTACCATATTATATATGATAAATTTACACAGAATCAAGTCATCCAGAACACTTTTGCTGTTTATTAGGCTATCCGTCTTCACTAAGCCAATGAAAATATTATCGAAATTTTCTAGGTTCATGAATCTAAATAGACAAGCGGAACATTCTTTATTGGAAAGAATATAATGGCTAGTAGTACCTTCACTTTGAAGTACTATTTAATATAAATTGGAGGAAATACAATGGATCAATCTAATTTTTGGCGATGCAACGGCTGCGATGCATATTGGGGACAGTGCTGTTGTAATACCGGACATTATTGTTGCATACCGGGTCCCCAGGGCCCCATGGGAGTAACAGGCGCAACTGGGTCTACCGGGTCAACTGGGTCTACCGGCGCAACTGGGCCTACTGGACCTACCGGATCAACTGGGCCACTGGGGCCACTGGGTCTACCGGTGCACCCGGCACACTTGAACCAGGCGATTTCTTGTTCAATGTAATTGGACCGGATAGCTCCGTTCCGATGGAATATGGCAGTAGTCTAAGATTTGAATCGCAAACTTTAGATATTACTGTAGCGCAAGGTTCTACTATCGTCAGTATTGAAAATGCCGGCAGTGTAACCGGCGCTACTGGCGCAACAGGTGCAACAGGTGCAACCGGCGCTACTGGCGCAACAGGTGCAACAGGTGCAACAGGTGCAACCGGCGCTACTGGCGCAACAGGTGCAACCGGTGCTACTGGTGCAGACGGCGCTACTGGCGCAACAGGTGCAACCGGTGCTACTGGTGCAGACGGCGCTACTGGCGCAACAGGTGCAACCGGTGCTACTGGTGCAGACGGCGCAACCGGTCCGACTGGACCAACCGGCGCTACTGGCGCTGACGGTGTCGACGGTGCAACCGGCCCTACTGGACCTACTGGTCCTACCGGCGCAGACGGTGCTGACGGTGTCGACGGTGCAACCGGACCTACTGGTCCTACCGGCGCAGACGGTGCTGATGGTGTCGGCGCAACCGGGCCTACTGGTCCTACTGGCCCTACCGGCGCAGACGGTGCTGATGGCGTCGACGGCGCAACCGGCCCTACTGGACCTACTGGTCCTACCGGCGCAGATGGTGCTGACGGTGTCGATGGCGCAACCGGCCCCACTGGTCCTACCGGTGCAGACGGCGCTGATGGTGTCGACGGCGCAACCGGTCCCACTGGACCCACTGGTCCTACCGGCGCAGACGGTGCTGACGGTGTCGATGGCGCAACCGGCCCTACTGGACCTACTGGTCCTACTGGTGCAGACGGCATTGATGGTGTTGACGGCGCAACCGGTCCCACTGGACCTACTGGTCCTACTGGTGCAGACGGCATTGATGGTGTTGACGGCGCAACCGGCCCCACTGGACCAACAGGACCTACAGGGCCAACCGGCGCAATGGCCAGCGCTTTTGGAACCCTAATGACAGCACTCGGAACGCTTTCGCTGACACCGGTATCAGTTACCCTACCGCTGGTTAATCAGAGTTCCGCCTCGGCTGGACTCAATTATACGACACCAAATACAATTACGATAACGGAGGACGGGATCTACCGGATTAACATCAATGTGACCGGCAGCTTTTCAGTGGATGAAACCGTTAGCGTTATACTGGCCATTAACGGCGCTGAGCAAGGGGATATGAACCTGGGGCTGGAGATGACTAACGGAACAATCGCTACCTTTTCTTTAACGAATTATTACTCACTTACCTCAGGAAATCAGTTGACGATTCATATGAACTCTACCGCGGCAGGAATTTTCGCCTTTGGCCTTATTAGCCAGGCTGGGGTTTTAGCTGTCGAAAAAGTTACTTAACATGTAAGCTGGCATCGAGTAAAAGGCTGTCGCAAATTTGCGGCAGCTTTTTTTCGTGCGGGCCCCCTCATTTGTGCAAATCTGCAAGCTGCAAGATTGCACTCCATATCGGAAACCTTGTTCAAATTGTTGAAGGATTGAAGGGTTGCGGGTGCGAAGAGCCTTAATCACCCCACCAGTAGGGGGGTGGTGAGCTTGTTGAGGGGCCAACTTTGCTCAATTTTGCAGCTTTTCCCCCAATATATGATTTAAACAGAAGCTATTTTAAGCAATTTTGCAAGTTTAAAGTGTGTTGCTCTTTTGAAATAGTGTTTTACCTCTATCCCCGACACTAAATAAAGTCAAAAAGTAGTGTTCAGCCTCATTAAAGCAGGTTTCAGACACTTTAAACTTGAGATTTTGCTTATTTTCTACCCCGCTTTGCTCCCGCCTTACCCCGGGGGGGTCCCTAAAAAGCTGCAAAATTGAGCAGTCAGCTCGCTCACACCAGTCAGCTTTGCGACAGCCTCCCCTTCAAGCGAGCAGCAAAAGGGCCTTTCACACTAATCTTTCATAGAATCGTACATGAACCTCTTTTTCTTACTTGTCTCAGCCAATCTTCAGCTCTTCGCCTATGCCCGCGAAAATTCTTATACTTGCACATTGCCTATTTTACCGGTCTTCTCTGTATCAATGGTTAGTTCTTGGATATCCATGTCGTCACCGCCTGAAGAAACTTAACATTTTTCCAGCGCGTGGCCTGCACACGACGCAAACGCTATTCCTTTGGTTTGGTGCGATGGGCAACCCACGTCTCTCAGCGCGTGGCCTGCACACGACGCAAACGCTGCTCTTTTGGTCTGGTGCGGTAGGCAACCCACGTCTCTCCGCACGTGTCCTACACGCAATGCAAACGCTGTTCCTGCCGCTGAGACCCGTAGTGTTGGAAAATCAATATTTTCCAAACGAATTATCCGCGCTCAGCGCAAACTTTGTTTGCGGCCTTCTATTCGAATATTCGGACGGTGAAGCAAATTCCCCGGCAGCGACTTCCGCCAGTTTGAATTTTCCAACCTCCTGCCGCATCAGGGCGGCCTGTGCAGACATTTCCTCGCTGGTGGCGGAGTTTTCTTCCGCAGTAGCGGCGTTGGTCTGCACGACGGCGGAAATCTGGGAAAGCCCATCCCTCATTTGCTCAATTGCAACAGCCTGCTCGGCGGAGGACTCTTCAACTTTAACCATGACGTCCATAACATGCTGGGCATTCATTCCCAATGCCTGCAAAACCTGCGCCGTCTCGGATGTGATTTGTGTCCCGCGAGATACTGTGGCAACGGAATTTTGAATTAGTTCACTGGTTTCCTTGGCAGCGTCCGCAGACTTTGCCGCAAGGCTCCTAACCTCGTCAGCCACAACAGCAAAGCCCTTTCCGGCGGCGCCTGCCCGGGCTGCTTCGATGGCTGCGTTAAGCGCCAGAATATTGGTCTGGAAGGCGATATCCTCAATGACCTTTGTAATGTGTGCGATTTGATTGGAGGCAGCATTGATATCAGCCATTGCACCGTCAAGCTGTCTCATATGCTCATTGCCGTTCTTTACGCCTTCCCCGGCCTGTTCGGTCTGCTTTCTTGCTGTTTTTATATGAGTGGAATTTTCCTCCGCCTGCCTGGCAATGGTTTCCGAGGTAGCAGTAAGTTCCTCGACGGAAGCAGCCTGCTCCGTCGAACCTGTCGCAAGGGCTTGCGCGCCGCTGGATACCTGATCGGAGCCTGTGGCTACCTGTCCGGCAATCGTATTGATCTGCAGCATTGTATTGTTGAGCGTAAAAACCGTATTCTCCATCGTCTGTTTTAGGATTGCATAATCTCCGGGATATTCTAAATCCATCCGAAGCCTCAGATCCCCTTGCGATATTTTTGTAAACTTCTCAATGACGTCCGAAACAATTTTGCTTTGCAGTAAATTGACTTCTTGGATGAGCATTGCCATCTGGCCAAGCTCATCGTGGCTCTTGTAGTTAATTGCGGTATGCATATTGCCCTTGGCCATTTCTCCGTAAGCGCCTACAATTTCCTTGACAGGGGTAAGGATGGATTTTCTGATATTCCTTGAGATGATAATTGTCCAGATAACGGATATAACCAGAAAGATAAGTGATAATGTATAGGCCATAGCTGCGCTGGCTTGGGCTTCTTTGGCCTGCTGCTCGGATCGCGCAGTTGACGAATTGGTGAGTTCAACCGCGATCTTTTCTTCCTCCTCACAAATGGGAAGATATTGATTATAATAAAGGTCAAGGGCCTTTTGCTTATTTGTTTCTGATGGCGTTAAAAGCAAGCTTTCTATTTCTTGCCGGATAGGGGCGCCCTTATCCAACAATGATTCTAAATTTTTTATTTGTTCGTCACGGTCGTGGTTTCTCTGGGTATTTGCATATTCCTCAAAAGTATGCTTAAGCGCCTCTCTGTCTATATGAACCTGATCCAAGTTGTTTTGTACGCTCTGGATATCATCGGCAATGAAAGCTTGCAGAAGGTCTCTTTCCACCGACAGCAGATAGTGCTGCATGGCCCCGGTCTGAGCAATGTTGGGTGTTGTGTATTGTGAATAATACCCTATCTGCGTATTCATTGCCGTGATGCTGTAAAAGGATATCGCCGCAGATAAAATCATAAAAACAAGTATGCTCCCAAACCCGAGGAGAAGCTTTTTGCTGATTGAAAAATTTTTCATATAACTTGCCTCCGAATATTGTATTTCATGTTCTGCTTAGGAATTTTTGCTTCTCAGCCTTGCTTTATGATATTGTCAAGAAAAATGCGTGCAATTGCAGGATCAAACTGAGTACCAGAATTACTTTCAATTTCCTGCAAAGCTTCCTCTTGACTCATGCGCTGCCGGTACACGCGATCATTCATCATCGCATCGAAGGCATCCGCTACGGTTAGAATTCGGCTGAGCAACGGGATATCTTCTCCTTTGAACCCATAGGGATAGCCTTTCCCATCCCACCTTTCGTGGTGGGAGAGAACGAAATCCGCTATCATTGCAAGCTCAGGGGTGGCCTGCACGATCCGATAACCTATTTCAGGATGACGCTTCATTTCCTCCCATTCCTCAGCGGTGAGGGCTGCCGGCTTTTTCAGAATATGCGGGTCGATGCCCACCTTTCCAATATCATGCAAGAGAGCCAGTAAGGAGAGCTCAGACATCTCAATGGACGAAATCCCCAGCGCTCTTCCAATTAAGTGGCAATACTCCTCCAGCCTTTTGGAATGCTCCGCTGTTTCATTGCTGTTTTCATAAAGAGCAGCCAGCAAGGTATTGATAATCGCATTGCGGTAACTCTTGCCATTGAGCAGCTTGTGGCGAAGCATGGATTCTTCGGCTTCCTGCAGAATGTCTGAGATGCTGCTGTCTAAAGAATTTTTCACGGAGCATCCAAGAGACAAACTGTATTGCAGGTTGCTTACATGGCAGGGAATCGGGGCATCCATGATATTCCGGACAATCTTCTCCGCTTTCTCAAGATCCGTCCGAGGCATAAAAATAACGAATTCATCTCCACCCCAACGGGCGATCAGATGGTCCGGCTCACAATTCTCCCGCAGCAGGGCAGCCACATTTTTCAGCAGAGCATCTCCGTTTTTGTAGCCAAAGGCGTCGTTAATAATCTTCAGACCGTTGATATCGCCCATAAGGACAGCAATCGGCAGATTTTCGGGAAGATCAAATTGAGCGATTGCCTCCTCTAAATAATGCCTGTTGTGAAGGCCTGTCAGGGCGTCGTGGGAGCTTAGAAATTCAATATGCCGGCTATACTCCTTTTCTGCACTGATATCGCGGAATGTCATGACAACCCCCATGATTTTTCCATCCGCCGTTTTGATCGGCGCTATACTGCCGGCGATGGAAAAATAGTTGCCCTGACGATTGACTAGCTCTGTATTCTTGGCAAATCTTACAATGCAGCCGGTTGCCAGCACCGCTTGTATGGAGTCTGCCGCAGGCAAGCCGTCGTCTTCACTTCTCAATATGAACACATCGGTAAAAGGCCTGCCAATCACCAGGTCTTGATCCCACCCGGTCAATTCCTGCGCCATAGCATTTAATCCGGTAATTCTGCCATGATTGTCTGTTGTGACCACGCCTTCGCCGATGGATTGCAGCGTCGTCTTGAGCCATTCTTTTTCTTGCTGCAGTTCTTCCCGGTAACGTTCCCGGTCTGTCACATCAAAAAGTACGGTACAGAGTAATCTGTGTCCTTCCTCAAAAACTGCGGAGGGATAGACGTCAAAAAACCGTATTTCTCCATTTTTCAGCCGGTGGGGGGCGGCTGCATAGAGAATTCTGCTCATGAATTCTACCCGCATCTTATCAGCCTGCTGCTCCGGCGGCAAAAGATTGAATTCCTGAACCCTATGCCCCAGCATTTCCGCTTTGGAATACCCCAAATAATCACACAGGGAGGAATTCACCCGTATGATTTCTCCATTGACGGTATCAATGGTCATTTTGAATGCACTGTGATCTTCAAACATGGCCTGCATGCGCTGAGTAAAAATCTCATTTTCATGCCGTATTCGTTTCAGTTCCGAGACGTCTCTGCTCAGCAGCAGGACATAGCGGATTTCCTTTCCATCCGTGACCGGTACCATCTCAGTCTGCCAGTGCTGTGTTCCGGTTTCAGCTTCATATTCCTGTTCAAAATTGACGGTTTTGCCGCTTTCAATGCATTGTGCCAGGTAATCGATCATGCTTTGGCAGGTCTTCCCGTCAACTACCTGCTCAAGCTTCATCCCCTGAATGTCTTTATGCCCTGTGAGCTCTTTATGTACCGTATTGTTTTGAAGATAGCGGTAGGTTCCGGTTCCGCTTCTGTATTCGAGAAGGCTGACCGCCTCCGGCATACGATTAAATAAATAATCAAATGCTTCCAACAGCTCTGCCGCGCGGCCGTGATAAATTTTCTGCTCCAACAAGTTTCCTCACCCTCTTATCCCGTTATATTTAATTATAACAAAGCTTGCTAGATATATTCTGAACATGCAAAATAGAGGGGGTTTGCTTCTGCTTAGGAAGCAAACCCCCTCTATTTAGATTATCCAGGGAACCATGCCGGAACGGATATCATAATTCCTTTACGCAGTCGAACAATTTCTGCATGGACATATTTGGCGTAATTCCCAGCTCCAATCGATATAATTCTTTAATTTTGTTGTAGTGTGCAACAATTGACGCTTTATCTTTTTTCATAAGATACAGTTGCAGCAGCATTTCGTTCAATTCATCATCACAGGGGATGATGGCAAGGGCTTTTCGCAGAGTGTTCTCTGCAGCCGGATAGTCTAATTCATGTATATAGTATCCGGCAAATTCAGAAACTACTCTACGATACCTCTTTGCATATTCTTCCGCTTTGCTCTGAGCCCAGTGATACACATTGTCCTCCAGGTAATTCCCCTTATATAAGCCGATTATTTTTTTGAACCCTGCAATGGCTGCGGCGGAAACCGTAATTTCGGTATCTGTCAGCGCTTCAAACTCAGAGACGTCGATATATACATCCGAAAGCTCCAGCTTGTAGCTGCCATTGATAAATGAGAAATCAAATTTGATATTTGCTGACAACAGTGTTTTTTTTACATTATAGACAGTGGTATAGAGATTTGTTTTGAGCTGTTTTTCCACATCACATTCGGGCCAAATGGCCTCCATGATTTTCCACTTCGATACCACGTTATTTAAATTTTGCAGCATAAAGGCAAAGAGTTCCTTCGTCTTTGCGGTACGCCATTTAATCGCTTCCCTGCATCCCGCTCCGTATACCGATAATCTTCCAAAGCAATAGATGCGACCTTTGTCCGCAGGCATTTGGGAAACGGCCGCCAACGGCTTCACTTTTTTCAGCCTTGTTATAACCTCTGCAATATCGTCTGGAGAAAAGGGTTTGAGTATGTAATCAATGGCGTTGACCCGAAAGGCTTCGAGAGCATATTTGTCATAGGCGGTAACGAATACGATCTCAATATCACTGCCTGCATCCATGATTTTTTCCGCAAGCTCCAAACCGGATATGTCGGACATTTCGATATCGAGAAAAGCGACGTCCGGCTTCAGGCTTCGCATTTCGGCAAGGGCGTCCGCCCCATTCGTAAAAGCCCCGACCACACAGACCTGGCCGGTCTGTTCAAGGAATATCCTTAGAATATCGAGTGCGGGCTTTTCATCATCAACAATCATTGCATGGAACATATAGTGCGGCGCCTCCTTATGCGACAGCATCCAATATTGTTATTGTTACAGCCGTTCCTTCGCCTTTTGCGCTTTGAATATCAAGCTGTGCGTTCCTCCAGCTTTTGATACGCCTGGTTACATTGGAAAAGCCGACTCCCTCGCTTGACGATGTGATATTTTTTAGCTGGTTGAGCTGTTCCGGCCCCATCCCAATTCCTGTGTCGCTGACCTTTATGATAACAGATCCCTGATCTTTTTCCGCGGATATCAGGATGGTTCCGCCAGCGTCTTTTTTGCACAGACCATGCTTGATGGCGTTTTCCACCAAAGGCTGGATGCAAAACGAAAGCACTTCCATTTTGAGCAGCTCCGGTTCAATATGATATGCAACGCTGATTTTCTCGCCAAAACGGGCCTTTTCTATTTCAACATAGGCCTGAATCAATTCAAGTTCTCTCCCTAAAGGTATCATTATCGATTGATTATCAATATCAAACGTAAGCCTGAGATATTTACTGAAATCGACAAGCAGGCTTGCAGCCCTTTCGCTGTCCGTGTAACAAAAGGATGAGATGGTGTTGATTGTGTTATACAAAAAGTGGGGCTTAATCTGTGCCTGCAGAAAAGCCAGTTCATTTTTGGCCGCTTCTTCGTGGGAATTGACAATTGCTGCGAGGTTATCGTGATAATGCTGTATCAAAATTTTAGACAGTGAATAGGAGGCCACAAGCATAACACATATATCATATATCAACAGAATCATATGGCCGTCCATCTTTTCTGTGATGAATTGTTTAACACTAAACAGCATCACGCATAAGATACTAACAAGAAAAACCAAACGAGTGTTCGTTACGTTGGAAAAGACCGTGGAAACAAATATTGTAGCCATGAAAGCACATACTACAACGATTGAAGTATCATGGACCATGACGAGGTAGAAGGAGATAATCACGAAAAGAAAACTGCACAAATATTCCTTTGAACGAATCGGAATCCTTTTAGAGCTAACGAATAAATCCGCTGATATAACTATAATGCAGTTAATGATTGTGGGTACAATGATAAAATCCTTCAAATACCTCTTAGGAATATCTACTGGGTACTGTTTTGCTGCAAAATACCAAACAATACGTGCGAGGGTAATTAAAGCAATACAAACATAGCCGGTCTTTACAATATACCAGCACCATTTGATGGAATCTATGGGTGTTTTAGTCATGGACCATTTTCTCCCTTGCACTTTACCCTTTTCTCCCCCCTCTCCTTGATTTTACAGCATGATCAGAGCAAAGTATACATATATAAAACAATAAAAAGCGTGAGGCAGCCTCACGCTTTTTATTGTTTTATATATCAGCCCTTAACCATAGATTTTCCCAATTCATAGGCTTTTCGACAGTCCTCTGGAAAAACTTTTTCCCTACGTTCTTTCCGCTCTGCTTCATTAAAACTCGCCATATGATATTTGCTATAATCATTTACCTGCAGCGTTTCCGTTGCTGCAATGGTTTGCTCATATCCGAAACGGCCGAACATCGTTTTATATTTTTCAAACAAGGCATTGTATCCAATTTTATCAGTCATACTCTCCGGAACATTCATCGTATAGATAAATGCCGATTTTTTTATGTTGCCATTATAAAAAGTCTGAGAATAATCATCATATGAGAGATATTGAAATAGGAATCGTTCCAAAAAAGCCTTTGTCATGGCAGACACATCACTGAAATATATTGGTGAACCAAGAATCAGGCCATCACAGCTATGTATTGTTTCAAGCACCGGTTTAAGCTCATCGTTTAGATTACAACGTCCCAGACTTTTGCCGTTTTTGAGCTTACAGGCCATGCAGCCAGTACAGCCTTTATAGGTTAAGTCATAAAGATTGATCAGCTCCGTCTCTGCGCCTTCGCTTTGTGCGCCTTCCAGCGCTTTATTCAATAGGACATGCGTATTCCAGTTTTTGCGAGGGCTTCCGTTTACAGCTACAATTTTCATTGGCTAGCCACCTTTACGAGAGATTTGAAGTAAAACAAATAGCTTTTTCAATGTTGTTTATTATATAATACAAGAAACAAAACAACAATTACGCACATTTTTGTTCCTTAACATGTATAATGGAGGATTTATGGAAAATATAACATGCTCAGAGGGATCGGCTAAAGAAAAGGGTGGGGAATGCCCCATTCTCTATGCATTAAAGCTGATCGGTCAAAAATGGAGACTCCCTATTTTATGGGAGCTTGTCAATCATGACGTACTGCACTACAATGAACTGAAGCGTCATATTCCCGGGATTACAAATACGGCGTTGACAAGATGCTTACGGGAACTTGAGGGATTTGGTCTGGTTAATCGGCTTGAATATAGTACCATCCCGCCATCTGTAGAATATAGCTTAGCAGATCGGGGCAAAGCGTTGCTGCCAACATTAATTGAGTTGTATCGCTGGAGCGAGGAGCAAATGAAACTTAATACGGTATCCGTAATGTCGCTGCACAGGTCGCAGGCAGAGTCTAGTTTATATTAGAAATACACCCTCCAGCGAGCAAAAGTACGGTTGCGGGTGCTAACTGCGCAAAATTTCAAGTTTAGTGGTGTCAACCACATCATTTGACCTGTTTTTAGCCTGAAAACGGGGTAAAAGCGGGTCAAAATGTTGTTTTTACAACAACAGCACACTTTAAACTTGAAATTTTGCTCATTTTCTACGGTTTTCATGCGCTAACCGGCGCCAACGGCGTCCGGCCGGATACCGCTCTGCTCCTCCGGCAATAAAAAAGAAAAACGCCTCAACTCCTGGGAGTTATCAGCGTTTCCTATTGTATTCTGGTGGGCCCACCTGGGATCGAACCAGGGACCGACCGGTTATGAGCCGGCTGCTCTACCGCTGAGCTATAGGCCCGAAAATTTCGGGTTGGCAAAAGATTTTGCCCACCATCAACCCGTTTAGTATAACATAGGCAGGGCAGAAATTCAATCCAAATAATCCTTTAATTTTCGGCTGCGGCTGGGGTGCTTCAGCTTTCTTAAAGCCTTGGCCTCAATCTGCCGGATGCGCTCCCTGGTAACGCCAAACTCCTGGCCCACTTCTTCTAAAGTCCTGGCCCGGCCGTCGTCTAAGCCGAAACGCAGCCGCAATACCTTTTCTTCTCTGGGAGCCAGCGTCTTAAGCACTTCCTCCAGCTGCTCTTTCAAAAGCAGGAAAGAAGCGGCTTCCGCCGGTGCCGGAGCGTCATCGTCTTCAATGAAATCGCCTAAATGGCTGTCTTCCTCTTCACCAATGGGCGTCTCCAAGGATACGGGCTCCTGGGCAATTTTCTGGATTTCTCTGACCCGTTCCACGGGAATATCCATTTCGGCGGCGATTTCCTCAGGACTGGGGTCCCGGCCCAGCTCCTGCAAAAGCTGACGGTTGACCCGGATCAGCTTATTAATGGTTTCTACCATATGTACCGGAATCCGAATCGTCCTGGCCTGGTCGGCAATAGCCCTGGTAATGGCCTGGCGGATCCACCAGGTAGCATAGGTGCTGAATTTGAAGCCCTTGCGGAAATCGAATTTCTCCACGGCTTTAATAAGACCCAAATTACCTTCCTGAATCAGATCCAGGAAAAGCATGCCTCTGCCCACATAACGCTTGGCAATGCTGACCACCAGACGCAGGTTGGCTTCCACCAGCCTTTTTTTGGCGATTTCGTCCCCTTCCTCCATCCGCATGGCAAGAACCACTTCTTCTTCTGCGGAAAGCAAAGGCACCCGGCCAATCTCTTTCAGGTACATTCTGACGGGATCGTCAATACCAATGCCTTCGGGCACGCTAAGATCGATGTCCACTTCCGTCTCTGCCGCTACGGCCTCATCTATATCCGCCTGATTATCCGGATCGTCAAGGGGCACCACATCCACGACCTCATCGGCCTGGATTTCGATGTTCAAGTTGGCGAGCATCTCATATACTTCATCTATTTGCTCGGGCGTCATCTCGATATTTTGCAGAGCATCCATGATCTCTGCATAGGTCAGGATACCGCGCTTTTTGCCTTTTTGAATCAGTTCCTTGACCCTATCTATACGATTCTGCTCAGGATCTTTCTCGTTTTTCAAGTGGGTATTCCCCCCTCTCAGGGTTTTAATTTCTGCTTCTCTATATTCAGTCCGGACAAGGCTATCATAATTTCTTTGGCGGCGCTGTTATCCCCGGACCTCTCTGCTGCCGCTAATTTTGTCATTTTATCTTTGATTTGACGTTCTACTTTTTGCCGCCTTAACGTCAGCAGGCTATCTTGAAATACCCTTTCCTCATCGCCGGGGGGGCTGTCCTGAAGTAAAATTCCTGTCAGCCATTGGCGCTCTTCCTGACGGTCAATGAGGGTTACTAAGTCTTCCTCCTTCAACGCAACGTAGCCGGCCATCTGCAAAGCCTCCAAGGTCTGATAAAGACTTCTTGCCTGGGCATTGCCAAAAAGAGAAGCTCCTCCTCCTTCTTCAATAGCCGCTTGCCGGTGGGCATTCTGCAAAAAGCAGCGGATGACGATGCTCTGAGCCAGATCCTCGGCGCTTTGGCTCTTAAGCTCCGGCGCTTTAGACGGCGCCGTCTGGTCTTTCTTTTGATTGCCGGTAAAATAACGCCGTAATTCATCTTTAATGGCCGGCTCCGGAAAATGCAAGGTATCGGCCATCATCGTAATATAGCCTTGGCGGGCCACCGGGCTTTTGATCTTGGCCAAGTCTGGCAAAGAAGCCTGGATAATCGCTACTTTACCGGACATCTCTTCTTTATCAAATTTTTCCATATTTAGCTGAAATTTATACTCGAATAAGGAAAAAGCTTTTTCTGCCAGTTGAATAAAGGCTTCTTTTCCTTTAATCTTCAAAAAATCATCGGGATCCTTGCCCTCGGGAATCCGCATAACCCCTACCCGGCAGCCCTGCTGGTCAAGAATCTCCAGGCCCCTCAAGGTGGCTGCCTCGCCTGCACTATCGCCGTCGTAACAAATCAATGTGCGGTAAGTGTACCGGGTCAGCAGCTTGGCTTGCTCTACCGTAAGGGAAGTCCCCAAAGAAGCTACCGCATTGGCTACTCCATGCTGGTGGGCCGCAATGACATCCATATAGCCTTCCATAATAATCGCCTGGTCTTGCTGCCGGATAGCGTTTTTCGCCAGGGAAAGCCCATAGAGTCCTTTGCCTTTATGAAACAGCGGCGTCTCCTGAGAATTTAAATATTTGGGCTGGCCTTCACCGATGATCCGGCCGCCAAAACCGATAACCTGATCCCGCTCATCCAGGATGGGAAACATCACCCGTCCCCTGAACTTGTCCACTAAGCCGCCCCGGCTGGAGGTAACGGAAAGCCCCAGCAAGAGTAGTTCTTGCTCGCTTACACCTTTAGCCGTAAGCTCTTTCGTCAGAAAATCCCATTGCTCCGGCGCATAGCCCAAATGAAACTGCTTCAGTGTTTCTTCTGTAAGCCCCCGCCGGGAAAAATATTCCCGGCCGGGGCCGCCGGTCTTAGACTTTAATGCCTGCTCGTAGAGCTCCATGGCCCACTGGTTGATCTGGCGGAGTTTTTTCATCCTGGCGTCCTGCTCTTTTTGGGCCGGAGTGCTATCTTTCTCCGGCAAAGCAATGCCATAGCGGCCTGCCAGCTTCTCCGCCACCTCCTGAAAAGTCAGGCCCTCCTGCTCCATCAGGAAAGTAAAAACATTGCCTCCCTTGCCGCAGCCGAAACAGTGAAAAATCTGTTTTGCCGGCGATACTACAAAGGAGGGCGTTTTTTCTTGGTGAAAGGGGCATAGCCCCGTATAATTCTGGCCCTGTTTCTTTAAGGTAACGTAGCCGGCCACGATTTCCACAATATCTGCCTGCTGCCGCAGACTTTCTACTATATCCTCGGGAATGCGCCCGTTCACTACCTTCACCGCCTTAGTCGATTTCTACATTTCGATACCAATAGGGGTTTTTCCTGCTATTTCACAAAGATTTAACAATCGAAGAGCATTAACCTTTACGCAAAGCCTGGGTGGCTTCGGCCACTTCATAGATTCTGCGGGCCATAGCAATCATGTTCTTTTCGGCGACTTTGTTGCCCTGAGCGGGATCAGTTAAGCCAACACCTCCGTGACCGGTACCAACTTCCGGATGGGTATTGCCGACGATAGTCATGCCATAAACCAGCATAGCATCCCGGATCGACGACATGGCCTGCTCTTCGCCGCCGTATTCACTATGCCCTACAGCCATGGCGCCGCCGACGATATTGCACAGGGCGTACTGGGCCCGCAAATGCCTCAGCTTATCAAAAAAGGCCTTGAGCTGGGCGCTCATTGTCCCGAAATAAACGGGGGTGCCAAAAATAATGCCGTCGGCCTTTTGGATCAACTCGGCTACATCCGCCATCGCCGTACCTTCGAGGCAAATACCGCCGCAAGGCTTGCTGCAACTGGTGCAGAAAGGAGTATCGCACGTATCCAGGGCTTCACTGGCATTAATAAATTTTGTCTCCGCGCCCAGACGAGCTGCTTCTGCCAGGCCCAGATTCAACATATAAGCTGTATTCCCCTGATTATTGGGGCTGCCGGATATTCCTAAAATTAACATGACCATCTCTCCCTTTTTGAATTCTCTTAATGTAATTAGCTGTTGTCCGAAAAAATCCTGCTTAAAAAATAAAAAAGATAAGTATTAATGATAATGATAAGTAAAAAAATGAAAAGCTGGGTATCCGATATGGACACCCAACTGGCATGGTAAAGCCGAAGCATATTCCTGCACATTACGAGCAGCCGTCAGATTATCTCTTCAGGCCCCTTCCCGTCACACCGTCTCGTAGCTTACCCGGATGGCCATGGCCTCCAGCTCCTTGATAATGCTGTCGATATCCGCTTCCCGGTTAAAACGCAGCACCAGTTTGGCCAGATCCTTGTCGTTGACGTCGGCGCTGACGTGGGAAATATTGCCGCCGTTATTGCCGATAATGGTGGCCACCCGGCCCAGTATGCCGGGAGGATTGCCTTGAATGTAAGCCTGCAGGCGGTAACCCGGCACCCTCAGCCCCATGATATCGATAAAGGCGTCAAAAATCGTGGTTTCCGTGATAATACCGACCAGCTTGCCGTTTTTCAATACGGGAATGGCGCCGACTTTATGATTGCGCATCAGCACCGCCGCTTCTTCCAGCAGCTCCTCGGCATCGATAGTCACCAGCTTGCGTTTGGGCAGAATATCTCCTACCTTGGTTTTCATCAAAATATAATTCAGCTCGTGAGCGCTTAAGCTGGTGGCCTGCGAGGGCATGGCCTTCTGCAGCTCTTTATCGGTGATGATGCCCACTAATTTGCCTTCTTTGTCCAGCACCGGCAGACGCCGGAAGCGGTTGTCCTCCAAGAGCTGGATGGCCTCAGTCACCGGCATATCCAGGGTAGCCGTCACCGGATGAGGCGTCATTCTTTCGCTTACCCGCATAGACCATACCTCCTAATTTTTTAATCCCTGATCAATATCGCCATTGCCGTCATCAGCCGCCTAAATAGGCTTTTTTAACTTCAGCACTGGCCGCCAGCTCTGCCGCCGGGCCTTCCAGAGTGATTTTGCCCGTTTCCAGCACATAGGCGTAATCGGCAATCGACAGCGCCATATTGGCATTTTGCTCCACCAGCAAGACGGTGATACCGGCCTGATTTAATTCTTTGATGATGGTAAAGATCTCTTTTACTAAAAGCGGGGCCAGGCCCATGGAAGGCTCATCCAAAAGCAGCATCTTCGGATTGGACATCATGCCTCTGCCGATAGCCAGCATCTGCTGCTCACCGCCGCTTAACGTACCGGCCAGCTGGCTCACCCGTTCTTTCAGCCGGGGAAATTTTTCAAAGACCTTGATCTCGGTTTCTCTAAGCCAGGCTTTATCCTTTTGCAGAAAACCGCCCATCTCCAGATTTTCCTTGACGCTCATATCCGCAAAAATCCGCCGGCCCTCCGGCACGTGGATCAGGCCCTGTTCTACGATCTGCCGGCAGGTAGCCTGCTTGATGGACTGGCCGCTATAGGCAATTTCCCCTTCTCTGGCCCGCAATATACCGGAAATCGTCTTGAGGATCGTGCTTTTGCCGGCGCCGTTGGCCCCGATCAGCGTCACGATAGAGCCCTGCTCTACTTTTAAAGATATGCCTTTGATGGCATGAATAGCTCCGTAATAAACATGAAGATCCTTAATCTCAAGCATAGGAAACCTCCTCGCCCAGATAAGCTTCAATGACCTTGGGATTGCTCTTGATCTCCTCCGGAACGCCCTGGGCGATGATCCGGCCGTATTCCAGCACATAAATGCGCTGGCAGCAGCCCATGACCAGAGACATGTCATGCTCGATCAGCAATATAGTCAAATCGAATTTTTCCCGTATTTCCTGAATCAACTGCATCAGCTCCGCCGTCTCCTGGGGATTCATGCCTGCCGCCGGCTCATCCAGCAGCAAAAACTTGGGCTTTGAGGCCAGGGCCCGGACAATCTCCAAACGGCGCTGTTCGCCGTAGGGCAGGCTTTTGGCAATCTCTTTCTTCTTGTGATCGAGATTAAAAATCTTCAGCAGTTCTTCGGCTTTTTGGGCCATGCTTTCCTCTTCCTGATAAAAACCGCCGGCCCGGAGAATGGCTGAGGCCAGGCCGTATTTTACATGGCTGTGGTAAGCAATTCTCACGTTGTCCAGCACCGTCAGATTGCCGAAAAGCCGGATGTTCTGAAACGTTCTGGCCAGGCCCAGACGGTTGATAGCCGAAGGCTTGCGGCCGGCCAAATTCTCGCCGTCAAAAAGGATATCCCCCTCTGTGGTGGGATACACCCCCGTCAATAAATTGAACAGGGTGGTTTTGCCGGCGCCGTTGGGTCCGATCAGCCCCGCCAGCTCCCCCTTTTCGATTTTCATCTTAACGTTGGTTACGGCGGACAAACCGCCGAAAACCTTAGACACATTATTTACTTCCAAGAGAGCCATTGCCGGACCTCCTTCCCATTTTCCGGAAAAGCTCCAGGCTGGCTTCTTTGCTGCCCATTAAGCCCTGGGGCCGGAATATCATGATCACGATCAGCAGTAAGGCGTACAAAATCATGCGGATGGCGCTGAACTGCTGCAGCACCACGTTGATCAGGGTAAGCACCACGGCGGCCAAAATGGAGCCGGTAATGCTGCCCATGCCTCCCAGCACCACCATAACCAGATAGTCGATGGATTTCATGAAGCCAAAGGTTCCCGGCTGCAGGCCGTAGAAATAATGGGCGTAAATACCGCCGCCCAAACCAGCAAAAAAAGCGCCGACGCTAAAGGCCAGAACCTTGTAATGGGTAATATCGATACCCATCAGTTCGGCGGCCACCTCATCTTCCCTTATGGATATGCAGGCCCGGCCGTAGGAGGACCACAGCAGGTTGCGGATCACCACTACGGTAATGACGGCGGCAAAAAATACCCAGGTCCAGTTGACCAGCCGGGGTATGCCGAACAAGCCGGCAGCGCCGCCTACGTACTTGGTATTGAGCAGCACAACCCGGATTACCTCGCCAAAGCCTAACGTAGCGATAGCCAGATAGTCGCCTTTCAGGCGCAGGGTAGGCAAACCGATGAGAACACCGAAAACCGCCGCTAAAACTGCTCCGCTGAAGATAGAAACGGGAAAGAATACTCCCCATTTGACGGTCATCACAGCGGAAAAATAGGCGCCGACGGCCATGAAGCCGGCATGGCCCAAAGTGAACTGGCCGGTGAAGCCGGTGATCAGATTCAAGCTAACGGCCATAATCACACTAATGCAGATGGTAATAAGATTGACCTGATGAAAAGTCCGTAAAATGCCAAGACTGATCAGAGTCTGGATCACCCCGTACAGCAGAAGGATGCCCAGAAGGATGGCCAGATTTTTTTTGGATAGTAATCGTTTCATCGGCCCCTCCTAAATCTTTTCCCGGACATTTGAACCTAAAATGCCCGAGGGTTTGATCAAAAGAATTAAGATCAGGATGGCAAAAGCCACCGCATCCCGGTAAGTGGATTGGCCGTAAGCAATGACGAAGGTCTCAATGAGCCCCATCAGCATGCCGCCTAAAGCTGCTCCCGGAATAATACCGATGCCGCCCAACACCGCCGCCACGAAGGCCTTCAGGCCCGGGGTCATGCCCATCAGCGGATTGACGGCGCTGTAATAAACACCCACCAGCACCCCCGCCGCTCCTGCCAGGGCCGAGCCTAAGGCAAAGGTGGCGGAAATGGTATAATCGATATTGATCCCCATCAGCATGGCGGCCTCCCGGTCAAAGGCCACCGCCCGCATGGCTTTGCCCGTCTTCGTCTTTCGGACGATAAACTGCAGCAGCACCACCAGAAACAGGGTAACGCCGTAAATCAATAATTCCTTGCCGGTAATGAATACCTTGCCGCCAAAAAACTCGATGCGCAGGGCCGGCAGCACATTGGGGAAAGCCCGGGATTGGGCGCCCACAAAAAATACCATGACATATTCCAAAAAGAAGGACATGCCGATGGCCGTAATCAAAGCCGCTATCCTGGTAGCCCCCCGCAGCGGTTTGTAGGCGATTCTTTCGATCAGAACACCCAAAATCGTGCAGGCGGCCATGGAAACCAAGAGAGCGCTGAGAAAGCCTAAATGAAAATAGGAGACGGAAAAATAAGCGATAAAGGCCCCCATCATATAAATGTCGCCGTGAGCGAAATTAATCAATTTTATAATGCCGTAAACCATGGTATAGCCCAGAGCAATCAAAGCATAAATACTGCCCAGGGATACGCCGTTGATCAATTGCTGAAGGAATACGTAAAACTGCTCCATGCTTTCCGCGACCCTTTCTAGTGTCTAGTTGCATAAATTGATGAGGTTATTTCGGATTTGTGCAACTGGACACTATACATAATTTTCCTGCCCCATTACGTTATGCAAACAGGAATTTCCCGCAGGAAATTCCTGTTTGCCGCTATAACACAACCAGAAAAGGGCGGGCTAGACCCGCCCTTTTTCGCTATTTACTTTACTGAACCTTTTCTACTACTTTATATTGACCGTCGGCGGTGTAGCCGATCACCAGGGCGCTCTTAATGGGGTCGTGGTTCTCGCCCATGGCAAAGCTGCCGGTAATACCTTCAAAATTGGTGGTGCCGGCCATAGCCTTGTTGATCTCCGCGGGATCGGTGGTGCCGGCTCTTTCGATGGCGTCAGCTACAAAGTACATCAGGTCGTAGCCCAGAGCGGCAAAGGAAGGAGGAGCATCTTTATGCAGCTCCGTGTATTTCTTCACGAAGTTCTGATTCTTCTCCGTGGTGTCGCCGGGGAAATACTGGTTAATGAAGAAAGCTTTTTGCAGAGCGTCAGCGCCGGCAGTCTTGATCAGATGATCCAGGTTGTCCCAGCCGTCGCCGCCCAGCAGATAGCCGTCATAGCCCAGCTCCTGAGCCTGTTTGGCAATCAGAGCGTCGGGCTCATAATAGTTGGGGCAGAAGATCAGCTCGGCGCCGGAGGATTTGATCTTGGTCAAAGCAGCCTTAAAATCCAGATCGCCTTCCACGAAGGTGCTGTTCTCAAGGATTGTACCGCCTTTTTCTTCAAAGGTCTTCTTGAAAGCTTCGGCCATGTAAATGCTGTAATCGTCAGACTGGTTCACCAACATAGCCGCATTCTTCACCTTCAGCGTATCGGCGGCGTAGTTGGCGGCCAAAGTGCCCTGATAAGGATCGATGAAGCAGATCCGGTAGACGAAATCATTGACGGAACCGTCTTCATTAACCGTGATGCCGGCGGAAGTACCGGTACCGGTAACCATGGGAATCTGGAACTGCTTGGCCACGTCAACGGAAGCCATAACCCGGCCGCTGGTGACAGGACCCATCATTGCCACAACTTTGTCTTCGCCCATGAGGCGGGTGCTGATGTTGACGGCTTCGGCATTATCGCCTTTATTGTCATACTCTTTCAGCACGATCTTTTTGCCCAGAACGCCGCCGGCGGCATTGATCTCATCCAAAGCGATCTTGAGGCCATTGATCTTGCTCTGGCCGTAAGCGGCCAAACCACCGGAAAGCTCGAAGTTGACGCCCAGCAAAATAGTCTCCTCCGCTCCGCCGGCAGCAGCTCCGCCGGCGCTGCCGCCTGCATTGCCCGCACTGCCGGAACTGCCGCAGCCTGCCAGAAGACCGAATACAAAGGTCATCACTAACAAGGCGGCTAACACTTTACGCATATTCATTACCCGTTTCCCCCTATTTAATCATTTTGAATATTACCACTAGGGCTTTATTTTATCTTTTTGCCGGAAGCTTGTCAATAATTGCGGTTAAGAGATCAGGCCAAAACAGCCTGCCAACTTCTCCGCCTATTCGACGGTGACGCTTTTTGCCAGATTCCGGGGCTTATCGATGTCGCAGCCCCGCTGCAAAGCCATATAATAGGCAAACAATTGCATAGGAATAATGGCTAAAAGAGGGGCAAAGCGGTCATTCACCGCCGGCAGCTCCCAAACCTCCGCCACAGCCTGCAATTCCGGCGTGGGGTTTTGGCCTACCGCCACCACGGTTCCCCCCCGGACCCTGGCTTCCTGGATATTGCTGGCCATCTTATCCATGACATGATGCTGGGTGGTCATGGCCATCACCAGGGTGCCTTCTTCGATCAGAGCCAGAGGGCCGTGCTTCAGTTCCCCGGCGCTGTAAGCCTCGGAATGTATATAGGAAATTTCTTTTTGCTTCAGCGCCGCTTCCATGGCCAGATAGAAATCCAGCAACCGGCCGATGAAAAAGATTTTTTTGCAGTTAAACTGCCGGCTGGCAAAATACTGAATATGCTCCTTCTGCTCCAAAAGAGCTTCCGCCTTTTGGGGCAAAGCCGCCAGCTCCGCCAGCCCTTCCTTCAATTCTTCATCGGACAGCCGGCCCCGCAGATGGGCCAGGTCAAGCGCCAGAATCATCAGCACCAGCACCTGGGCGGAGTATGCCTTGGTGGAAGCCACAGCAATCTCCGGCCCGGCCACCGTATACAGCAGCTGGTGAGCCTCCCTGGCGATGGTGCTGCCGATGACGTTGCATAAAGCGGCCACTTTGTTGCCGCCGGCTTTCGCCAGCCGCAAAGCCGCGATGGTATCCGCCGTCTCTCCCGATTGGCTGATGACGACGAAGGCTTCATTCTTCCCGATAATCGGATTCCTATAGCGGAATTCGCTGGCCATATCGCATTCCGACCGCAGCCGGGCCAGGCTGCTGACCAGGCTCTGACCCATAAGACCGGCGTGATAAGCGGTACCGCAGCCGATAAGGGTTAGCTTTTCCAGAGATTGCGCCTCCTGAGGCGTAAAGGGCATCATCTCCCGGCGGACGGTCATCGTCTCCGTATCCACGTAATGATTCAACGTATCCGCCAGTACCTTGGGCTGCTGATGGATTTCCTTCAGCATGAAATGGGCGTAGCCGTCTTTTTCGGCGGCTTCCATATCCCAATCGATATGACTGCTTTCTTTCTCAATGGAGTTGCCCATCTCGTCATAAAAGGCGATGGCTGCCGGCTCCACCACGGCGATCTCCATTTCCTCCAGGAAGTAGATATCCCGGCTGTACTCCAAAATGGCGGGAATATCACTGGCAATCAGATTGCCTTCTTTGCTTTGCCCTACGATAAGCGGGCTGCCCTTGCGGGTGCAGTAGATGGTGTCCGGCTGCTGCCGGTCGATGACCCCCAGGGCAAAAGAACCTTCCAGCATAGGCAAAACCCGGTAGAGGGTATTCAGCATATCTTCCTTATAGTAATAAGCAAATAACTGAACCACCACTTCCGTATCCGTCTCGGAAATGAAGCGGATACCCTTTTGCTCCAGGCCCCGGCGCAGCATATAGCTGTTTTCAATGATGCCGTTGTGAACGATGGCAATCTGGTGATTAACATCCACATGGGGATGAGCGTTGATATCCGAAGGCTCGCCGTGAGTGGCCCAGCGGGTATGCCCGATGCCGGTAAAACCCTTTATGGGGCTGGCCGCCACTAAGCCCTGCAAATTTTTTAAGCGCCCCTTGGCCTTGCGAACACCAATGCTGCCCTCTTCCATAACCGCAATACCGGCGGAATCATAACCGCGATATTCCAGCCGGGTCAAGCCCTTTAAAATGAACTCTACACAATCCTTCTGACCGGTGTAGCCTACAATCCCGCACATAATTATCCCAACCTTTGCCCTGGCTTTTTCAGCCTATTTATAAAATATATTCAAGCTTAGCTGCCCATATATCCGGGCCTTTTCTCTTTTGTGATGACTTTGCTGATGGTAGCGCTCTATCACCGCCAAATCCGCCGGGTCGGCTTTGCCTTCCAGCAGGAAGCTGTCGATGGCCTCATAAGAAACTCCCATTTCCTTCTCATCGGTCTGGCCTTCATAAAGACCGGCGGAAGGCTCTTTGGCGATGATATCGGCAGGCACCTCCAGATAGCGTAAAAACTCGTAAATCTCCCTTACGGTCAGATCGCCGATGGGATTAAAGTCGTAAGCGCCGTCGCCCCATTTTGTAAAATAGCCCATATAAATTTCACTGCGGTTGCCGGTGCCTGCCACCAGGCTTTTGCGGCTGTGGGCCAAGGCGTATAAAGCATTCATCCGTAGACGAGGCGCCATATTGGCCACGGCCGCCGGCGTCAGATCTCCCGCTTTTTCTACAGCAGCCAGCAGCGTATCCCTGGCCTCCGTCAAATCCACGGTAACCATGGGAATATCGTATTGCCTGGCCACCGCCAAGGCATCCTCCATGTCGCTGCCGTAATTGCGTTTGCTGCCGCAAGGCATCATCACCCCCAGGACATTGCTGCAAGCCAAACGGCAGAGGATGCTTACAAGAACGCTATCCTTGCCGCCGCTGCTGCCAAAAACGATGCCTTGAGCGCCGGCATCGGCCATAACCTGCTGAATGAAGGCTATGCGCTCCTGCTTTTCCTGCTCGTAATTTCTCATTTGACTCGTCTCCTTAACCTGTTTTGACAGGTAAATCATTTTTTGCGGTTATTATAACGCATCAGCAGAAAAATATCGATAGCGGAAATTTTTCTTTCCTATGTGCGTTCAACGAGGTGATAGCTAGTGTTATATTATCTTTCCCCGGCTTTCGGAGTCTTATTGCCGCCGGCGCCGCATATATTGGCTTCAGAAATAAAGTTAGGGTGGATGCTATGAGCTCTTTGACCGTCCTGATATTTAAACCTTTTCATCGAAAAAAAAGAAAATTATCCCTGCCATTTGCCCTGCTCTTTGTCTTGGCGGTAACGTCCGTTTTTTTCGCTCTGCCCGACTACTGGCGCTTCCATCCTTTTTATCCTGCCGCCGTCAGCCGCACCTGGAAAAGCGGGGAGCCGCCCGCAGCCGGGGAATTTCTGCCGGCAGCCCAGGGCTATTCCATTCTTATTGATCTGGACCAATTGACTCTTACCTTATATGAAGACGGAGAGAAATTTAAGGCCTGGCCGGTTTCCGGCGGCAAAAAAGAAACGCCCTCCCCTACCGGCCAATGGCAGGTGGCAGGCATTTCCCGCTGGGGCGAGGGCTTCGGCGGCAGCTGGCTTGCTCTTAATGTGCCCTGGGGCAAGTACGGTATTCACGGCACTGTAGAACCTTGGTTTTTGGGCAAAAAGAATGTTTCCCACGGCTGTATCCGCATGAAAAACGGTGATGTGGCCCAATTAAAGAAATATGTAGCCGTAGGCACTCCCGTTTTTATCAAGCAGGACAGCGCGCCCTTTCGCATACTGAAAGACGGCCGCATCGGCAGTGATGTGATGCAGCTTCAAAAAATGCTGAAAACCCTGGGCTATTATAAAGGCGGCGCCGACGGCCGTTTTGGCCGGGGCACTTTAACCGCTCTCCATCATTTTCAAAAGGCGGAAAATCTGAAAATCGACGGCGTCATGGGCTGGGAAAGCTGGCAACTGCTCTGCCTGCGGGCAGAAGAAGCCGCCGCCCGGCAAGCCGTAGAAAACCTGGTCGGAAAGCCGGGCAAAAAGCACATCAATCCGGCCAGGCTGCCAAAGGAAGCTGCCGGTCCCGCTTCTTAAGCATCGCCCTCAGGCAAAAGCATGGCCTTGGCTGCCGCCACAAACTCCCGAAATATCGGCTGGGCCCGATTGGGCCGGCTTTTGAATTCCGGATGGTACTGGACGCCGATAAAGAAGGGGCTGTCTGCCGCCGGCAGCTCCACCGCTTCCACCAGCCGCCCGTCGGGGGACAGGCCGCTGATCATCATTCCCGCCGCCTCATATTGAGCGCGGAGGGCGCTGCTGAATTCATAGCGGTGACGGTGGCGTTCACTGATCTGCCGGGAGCCATAAATTTGCTCCAGACGGGATCCCTCCATGATCTGACAGGGGTAAGCCCCCAGCCGCAGGGTACCGCCAAGCTCCATAACGCCCTGCTGATCCGGCATCAGATCGATGACGGGATGGGGCGTTTCTTTTTTGAACTCTGCCGAATGGGCGGCCTCAAGACCTAAAGCGTGGCGGGCAAATTCGATGACTGCAATCTGCATACCCAGGCAGATGCCAAAGTAGGGAATTTTCTGCTCCCTGGCATATTGCGCCGCCAGAATCATACCCTCGATACCCCGCTCACCAAAACCGCCGGGCACCAGGATACCCTGAAGGCCGTTCAGCAGCTCCCTGCCTTCCCGGGACAAGCGGTAAGCCTGGGGCCGCTCTTCGGCACATGCTTTATCCCATTCTTCGGCCCATTCCCGCGGCAGGCTGTCTTGATCGTTTTCGACAATCTCCGCCAGCTTTTCGGCGTCGATCCAGCGGATCTCCACCTTCACCTGATTTTCGCCGCCGGCATGGGCCAGGGCCTCCACTACCGACAGATAAGCATCGTGCAGCTGCACGTATTTGCCGACCAAGCCTATGGTTACCGTCTTTTGCGGCGCCGCCAGCCGGTCCAGCATGGCCTGCCATTCCCTCAAATCACAGGGGCCCGCCGCCAGATTGAGCCGCCGGCAGACGATATCCGCCAGTCCCTTCTCTTCAAACATCATAGGCACTTGGTATAAAACCGGCAGCGTCAGGTTTTCAATGACGCACTCCCGCGGCACATTGCAGAAGGAGGCGATTTTATCCAACACCGATTGGCTGATGGGCTGATCGGAACGGCAAACCAAAATATCAGGCATGATGCCCAGTTTTTGCAATTCCTTCACCGAGTGCTGGGTGGGCTTAGATTTATGCTCCTTGGCACTCCTTAAATAAGGCACCAGCGTCACATGGATAAAGAGGCAATTTTCTTTGCCTACCTCCTGGGAAATTTGACGGATCGCCTCTAAAAAAGGCTGGCTCTCAATATCCCCCACAGTGCCGCCGATTTCCGTAATCACCACATCGGCGCCTGTCCGTTCTCCCACCCGATAAACAAATTTCTTGATCTCATCGGTAATATGAGGGATTACCTGAAGGGTTTTGCCCCCTAAAAGACCCCGCCGGTCTTTGTCCAGGACATTACTGTAAACCCTGCCGGTAGTCAGATTGGAATAGCGGTTCACATCCTCATCGATAAATCTCTCGTAATGACCCAGATCCAGATCCGTTTCCGCTCCGTCTTCCGTGACGAAAACCTCTCCATGCTGGTAGGGGCTCATGGTGCCCGGGTCCACATTGATGTATGGGTCCATCTTTTGGGCAGTGATCTTCAGGCCCCTGGCCTTCAGGAGGCGGCCCAGAGAGGCTGCGGTGATCCCTTTACCCAAGCCGGAAACCACACCGCCGGTGACAAAGGCGTATTTGGTCATATTTCCACAACCCCCTCAAAAAGTTTTTTTGTTTCTCCCGTCATATATACGACGCCGCTGTCCGTATACCGAACCACCAGATCGCCGCCCTTTAATTTGACGGTGATATCTTCGTTGTAATCGCAATAGCCGTTAAGGACGGCAGCCACTGCCGCGGCGCAGGCCCCGGTGCCGCAGGCCCAGGTTTCGCCGCTGCCCCGTTCCCAAACCCGCATGCGCAGGCTGTGGCGATCCTTGACCGATACGAATTCCACATTGACCCTTTCCGGGAATAAGGGATCATATTCAAACAGCGGGCCGATTTTCTCAATATCCAGGTCCTCCAGGCTATCCCGGAAGACTACGCAATGGGGATTGCCCAAGGACAGGCAGGTCACCCGGACAGGCCCGGGCAAGCCCCGGATTGCGACTTCCCGGCCGACAATCGGCTCCTGCTCCAAAGATAAGGGGGCCGCCACCGGCACGAGAGCCGGCGTCAAAATAGCCTTGCCCATATCCACCTGAGCGGTGCTGACTTTGCCGTTGGTCAAAAAGACCTGAACAGAGCGGATACCACCTAAAGTCTCAATGGTCATGTTCAGTTTGTTGATTATACCGTTGTCATAAAGGTATTTGGCCACACTGCGAATGGCATTCCCTGCGCTGACTCCCTCGCTGCCGTCGGTATTGAACATGCGCATCCGGGCGTCGGCCTTGTCTGAGGGCAGGATCAGCACCACACCGTCGCCGCCGATACCGTAGCGGCGGTTGGAGATCCAAAGGCTCAGGGACTCGGGGCTCAGCACCAAGTCCTCCTTCAGGCAATCGAAGAAAATATTGTCATTGCCGCAGCCCTGCATTTTGACGAAGTTTAAGGGCGCCGGCTGCCGCCGCATGGCATTGATATCCACCAATTCCGTGGAGCTTTGACTGTAGCGGCTCATCAGGCTGTCGGCCAGGGCATTGGCCGTATCGATGGAGGTCAGGCAGGGAATGGAGCGCTCCACCGTCCGGCGGCGGATCTTGACGCTGTCCCGGGTAGGAATGCGGCCTTTGGTGGACGTGGAAATGACGTAATCCACTTTGCCGCTGTCAATGAGGGTGGCCACGTTATCCTCGGATTCATAAATCTTGTGAACCGTCTCCACCTGCATGCCGGCTTTGGCAATGGCTGCCGCCGTGCCTTTGGTGGCGTAGAGTTTGAAGCCCATTTCATAAAACTTGCGGGCCACCTCCGCGATCTCGCCGTGATCCGTCTCCCGGACGGACATCAGGACGCCGCCCTGCTTTTTCATGCTGTAGCCGGCAGCCACCAGCCCTTTATACAAGGCCTCTTCAATGGTTTTGCCGATGCCCAGCACTTCGCCGGTGGACTTCATCTCCGGCCCCAGCTGGGTATCCACGTCGGACAGCTTCTCAAAAGAGAATACCGGCACCTTCACCGCCACATAAGGCATGGTGTTATATAAGCCGGTGCCAAAGCCCATATCGGCAAGCTTCTCGCCCAGCATAGCCCTGGTGGCCAAATCCACCATAGGAACACCCGTTACCTTTGTAATGTAAGGAATAGTCCGGGAGGAGCGGGGATTGACTTCAATAACATAGACCTTATTGGCAGAAACAACATACTGGATATTGACCAGTCCTCTGGTCTTCAAGGCCAAAGCCAGCTTGCGCGTACACTCCAGAATCCGCTCCGTTACCTGGCCGCTTAAATTCCAGGCGGGATAGACGGCAATGGAATCACCGCTGTGAACGCCGGCCCGTTCAATATGCTCCATGATGCCGGGAATCAGGATGTCTTCGCCGTCGCAGATGGCGTCCACCTCGATTTCCGTACCCATCATATATTTGTCGATAAGCACCGGATTTTCTATATTCTGCGCCAAAATGATGGCCATATACTCTTCCACGTCTTCCCGGCAGAAGGCAATGATCATATTTTGACCGCCTAAGACGTAGGAAGGCCGCAAAAGTACGGGGTAACCCAATTCCTCGGCAATGGCCAACGCTTCCGCCGTGCTGGTGACGCTGGCCCCTTTCGGCCGCTCCAGGCCCAATTCCTCCAGCAAAGCGTCGAAGCGCTCCCGGTCCTCGGCGGCGTCGATGCTGTCGCCGGCGGTGCCCAGGATGCGCACACCCGCCTTTTCCATATGCTTCGTCAGCTTGATGGCCGTCTGGCCGCCAAAAGCCACCACTACGCCGTAAGGCTGCTCCGTATGGATGACCTGCATGACGTCCTCCGGCGTCAAGGGCTCAAAATAAAGCCGATCCGCCGTATCGAAGTCCGTGGACACCGTTTCCGGGTTGTTGTTGATGATGATGACCTCAAAGCCCAGCTTCTGCAAAATCCAGGCGCAATGAACCGAAGCGTAGTCAAACTCGATACCCTGGCCGATGCGGATAGGGCCGGAGCCGAAAACGATCACCCGCTTTTTGCCCTCATCCCGGCCCGCTGCCTGGCGGCGGAGAAAAGACAAAGCCTCATTTTCGCCGGCCATATCGCTGCCCGGCTCAGGGCGATTGTAATCGCTGTAGAAATACGGCGTCTCCGCCGCAAACTCTCCGGCGCAGGTGTCCACCATTTTATAACCGGCATAAATAGGCCGGCGGATGGCCAGGCCCGTCAGTCTCTTGATAGCTCCGTCGGTATAGCCCAGCTTCTTGGCCGCCAGATAAAGCTCATCTTCCAGATGAGCTATGCCTGCTTCTACAATCACATCGCCGCCGGTTGCCGCTTCACCTTTGAGATCCATCAGCCGCTGCTCCATCCGGGCCAGGTTGCCCAGTTTGCTGATAAACCAAGGATCGATCATGGTGATCCTGTGGATTTCTGCGGGCTCCACGCCCCGCAGCAAAGCTTCAAAAACCACGAAGAGCCGCTGGTCATCGCAGGCATGAAGCATAGACCGGATATCTTCCGTCGCTATTGCAGCAAGCTTCGGCAGCCGCAGCGTATCCAGAGAGAGCTCAGCCCCCCGCACCGCCTTCATGATGGCTTGCTCAAAGTTGGTGCCGATAGCCATAACTTCGCCGGTGGCTTTCATCTGGGTGCCCAGCTGCCGCTTGGCATAGACAAATTTGTCGAAGGGCCATTTGGGGAATTTCAGCACCACATAGTCGATGGCCGGCTCAAAGCAGGCGCAGGTTTTGCCCGTTACCGCATTCGTAATCTCGTCCAGGGTATAGCCCATGGCGATCTTGGCCGTCACCTTGGCAATAGGGTAGCCGGTGGCCTTGGAAGCCAGGGCCGAAGACCGGGATACCCGGGGATTCACCTCAATAACCGCATAGTCGAAGCTGGTGGGATGGAGAGCAAACTGGCAATTGCAGCCGCCCTTGATATTTAAGGCTGTGATGATTTCCATAGCCGCCTTGCGCAGCATCTGGAACTCTTTGTCGGACAAGGTCAGAGCCGGCGCCGCCACGATGCTGTCGCCGGTATGCACTCCTACGGGGTCCAGGTTTTCCATGGAACAAATGGTGATGACATTGCCGGCGCCGTCCCGCATGACTTCAAACTCAATTTCCTTCCAGCCGGAGATGCATTTTTCCACCAGAATCTGTGTGATCGGCGACAGGCGCAGGCCTCCCTCGGCAATCCGGGTCAAGGCTTCCCGGTCATCTGCAATACCGCCGCCGCTGCCGCCCATGGTAAAAGCCGGGCGGACGATGACGGGATAAGAAATCTCCTCGGCAAAGGCCAGGGCGTCGGCCACAGTCTCCACCACTTTGGAAGGAATCACCGGCTGGCTGATGGATTCCATTGTATCTTTGAACAACTGGCGGTCTTCCGCCTTATCGATGGCCAATGGGTCGACGCCTAAAAGCCTGACGCCATTTTGCTCTAAAAAGCCTTTCTTCGCCAGTCTCATGGCCAGATTGAGGCCGGTCTGACCGCCCAGATTGGCCAAAAGGCTGTCCGGTTTTTCTTTGAGGATAATCCGCTCCACCGTCTCGATGGTCAGGGGTTCAATGTAAATGGCGTCGGCCATAGCCGCATCCGTCATAATGGTGGCGGGGTTTGAATTGACCAGCACCACCGTCAATCCTTCTTCTTTCAGCGCCCGGCAAGCCTGGGTGCCGGCGTAATCAAATTCGGCGGCCTGGCCGATAACGATGGGACCGGACCCGATAACCAAAACCTTTTTAATACGTGGATCCAATGCCATCTTAGTTTGCTCCTTTCATCAATTCCACAAAATCGTCGAAGAGATAGCGGGTATCCAGAGGACCGGAACAGGCCTCTGGGTGAAATTGTACGGAAAATACCGGCTTGTCTTTATATTGCAAGCCTTCGCAGGTGCCGTCGTTAGCGTTGACGAAGCTAAGCTCCGCCCCTTCCGGCAGCTGATCCAGGCTCACCGTATAGCCATGATTCTGGCTGCTGATCAGCACATGGCCTTTTTTGAGATCCCGCACCGGCTGATTGGCGCCCCGGTGGCCGTATTTCATCTTTTCCGTCTGTCCACCCATCGCCAAAGCCAGGAGCTGATGGCCCAGACAAATCCCGAAAATAGGCAAGTTTTGCTCCGCCAGGATCTTTAGCTCCCTGATAATGGCCGCATTTTCTGCCGGATCACCGGGGCCGTTGGACAGCATGACGCCGTCGGGCTTGAGAGCCAAGATCTCCCTGGCAGTGTAGGAGTAGGGTACCGTCACCACCCGCAGGCCCCGGGCCGACAGCTCCCCTTTGATATTGCCTTTGGCCCCGAAATCCCAGAGGACTACAGTCAAAGGCTTTACGTCAGGCTTTTCCCCGGTCTGGGTCTGAGCCGCAGACTCTTGCGGCTCTGTCACCACCGCCACCGACGCCACCGCATCCTTAATCCGGTAAGCCTGCAAGGCGGCAAATTCCGGCGTTCCCGGCGCCAAAGGGCAGGGGCCGATATAGCCGTTGACAACCCCTTCCTCCCGGATAATTCTGGTCAAGGCCCGGGTATCGATATCCCATAAACCGGGGATATCCTTTTCTTTTAAAAAGGTGTCAAGATCCCCCTGGCTCCTGAAATTCGAGGGTTCCTGACACCATTCTTTAACAATATACGCTTTAAGCCTGGGGTGCTGGCTTTCAAAATCCTCCGGAATCACCCCGTAGTTGCCGATGAGCGGAAAAGTCTGTACCACGATCTGGCCAAAATAGCTGGGGTCTGTTATCGTCTCCAGATAACCGGTCATGCCCGTAGCAAATACCACTTCCCCCATCACCTCCTTCGACGCGCCGAAGGAACGGCCCTGAAACACATGTCCATTGGCCAGGGTCAAATATATAGCTTTCGTCATCTATGTTCCTCCCTAATCAAGAATGAAAAACGATTCAAACGTATCCTGAAAAAGCTATTCCTCCACAGCCATGGGATAATCGCCGTTGAAGCAGCCCACGCAAAAAGGCAAAGCACAGTCGCCGCAAGCTTCCTGCAGCCCTTCCAGGCTGATATAGCCTAAGCTGTCGGCGCCGATCCGCTGCCGCAGCTCCTCCTGGCTGATCTGGTTTGCGATAAGATTTTTCGCATCGTCAATATCCGTGCCGAAATGGCAGGTGTATTTAAAGGGCGGTGAGGATATCCGCAGATGGACTTCCGCCGCTCCCGCTTCTTTCAGGCTTTTGATAATCTTGGCGCTGGTGGTGCCCCGGACGATGGAATCGTCCACTAAAACGATTCTTTTGCCGCTGATATTGGTTTTCAAAGGATTTAATTTTAAGCGCACAGCCGTTTCCCTCTGCTTCTGAGAGGGAAAAATAAAGCTTCTGCCGATATAGCGGTTTTTCAAAAAACCGCTGACAAAAGGAATACCGCTGGCGGCGCTGTAGCCCTGGGCGGCTTCCAGCCCGCTATCCGGTACACCGCAGACCACATCGGCCTCTACAGGATACTCCCGGGCCAAAACTTGTCCCGCCCGAAAACGGGCTTTATATACACTGAGCCCGTCGATAACGGAATCGGGCCGGGCAAAATAAACGTATTCAAAAATACAGAGGCCTTGGCGGTCCTTTTCCAGCACCTGACTGCTGACCATCTGCTGCTTCTGATCGATAACCAGCATTTCGCCGGGCTGCACATCCCGCAAAAACTCAAAGCCGGCGCTTTCAAGGGCGCAGCTTTCCGAAGAAACTGCCAGGCCAAGGCTGCCTTCGCCTATGCATAGAGGCCGGAAACCCCAGCCATCCCTAAGAGCGATGAGCTTGCCCTGACTGGAAAGCACCACCAGGGAAAAAGCTCCCCGCAGCCGGGTTGCGGCCTTAGCCACCGCCTCCTCTATATTAGAGCAGGATAAAGCTTCATAAGCAATCAAGGTGGCAATGACCTCGCTGTCTGTGGTAGCGGTGAAATCACAGCCGCCTTTTTCCAACTCCGCCTTGATCTCCATGCCGTTGACAATATTGCCGTTGTGGGCCACAGCCAAACGCCCCCGCAGGTATTCGATAACAATGGGCTGGGCGTTTTCACTGCAACTGGCGCCGGTAGTGGAATATCTCACATGGCCGATGGCCATGGCGGCGTCAGGCAACTTTTTCAATGCTTCATCATTAAATATCTCGCTGGCTAAACCCTGATCCTTATAGCAGCGAATAGACCTATCCACTAAAACGGCGATGCCGGCGCTTTCCTGGCCTCGATGCTGCAAAGCCAAAAGGGCATTATAAGTAAGGCCCGCCCCTTCAGTCTCCGTAAGGCTGACGCCAAAAACACCACATTCCTCACCAAGCTTCCTGCTTTTCTTGTCCATGCTGCTCCTCTCAAGACCACGGTTTTTTCTATCTAAAATATTATATCACAGGTTTTTTATCTGGCGAATGGGAATTTGTCACTTTATGTAAAGTATACATGCCAATTTAGATAAGTTTTTTAAGCTGCGTCAAGAGTTGCGTAGGCTCCTTTGGGCAGGGCGCGGGGCTTGGGTGGCGGGAGCGATTAGGCCGTAGAGCCTGCCGAGATATCTGCATCGGGGTTGTCCGCATCGGAGGGTGTCCGCATCGAGGTTGTCCGCATCGGGGGTATCCACATCTGGGGGGTCCGCATCGGGGGGCACTTTCTGTTCAAAATTTGCGGTTGTAGGTGATTTCCGGCGGCCGTCTGTGCAAAATTTACGCTTGTACGTAATTTGCAAAGGCTTCTAAGCCAAATTCAGGCCGATTTTGTGCAATTTTTACGGTTGGGTGTAAATATCCCCTTTGCATTTTACCTACTAACGCAAATTTTGCTCATCTGATCCGGGACAATCACATATAAC
>JAHDPO010000045.1 GCA_018434325.1 Clostridia bacterium
AGTCTGGGCAAAAAGACGCCTGCTTTTTCTGCCGTCTATTCTTTTTCACGCTGACTACTCTTTGATGACAGAACTAATTCCATCCCCACCTCATTTTCCAGCCTAATTTATTTTTTCTCCTACAACAACTTGACACCGACGAAATCAGATATAAATTTGCAATGGATTTTAATTTCGTATATAGTGTTTATTGGCTGAAGAATTATTTATGCCGCATCAAGAATTGGGGACCGCAAGTATGATGGAGCAACGGGAAGAAAAGATCAACGACTTATTAACCGTATTTTTCAGAACTTCAGGTATTGAAGCCTTATATTTTGACAAAGATCTGAATGCTATTTCCTGTAACTTTTCCAAATACACCGGCGAGGATTTCGTCAGCCTCAGCCAAGGCAAGATCGAAAGCTTTCTCAGCGGACTCTTTAACGAAACAAAGGAAGCCTCGCAAGACTATTATACTTATTTTCTGAAGAACAATCTTATTTGCAATATTGCCTTACTCTCGGAGAATGGCGCTTGCTGCGGCGCTTTGGTCAGCCAGCCCGTTTCTCTCAATATGATTAAAGATTCAGAAATCAATGGAGTCCTTGGCCCTGCCCTTTCAAGCACCGAAGAACAGGATTTATATAAGCGGGCGCTGCTGCGAGCACCGGTCATCTTTTATGACAGGATCAAACCTCTGGGGGAAATCCTCAGTCTGCTCTGCTGGTCGGCTTCTTGCCAAAAGGAATCCCGGCAAGTCTTGCAGGGCGGCGATATCGACCCCGCTATCTATCGGTTTATCCAGCCCGGCTCCTTATTCAACCGCAATTATAAAGACGTAACCGGCGAAAAATATCGCAACTACCCATTCTATCTAAAAATCAAGGACCATATCGCCAAAGGCGATACAGCCATGCTGGCGGCAGCGATGAGCGGCACCCTTAGACCTGCCAGCCTGCCGATCTCCTCTGCCGACCCGAAAAATCTTATTCGCTCCTTCAAAAACAGCTTTATTAAATATTGTTCCATCGGCTCCATGACCGCCATCGACGCCGGAGCCCCCTATTCCAAAACCATGGATTTATCCGACGAATTGATTGGCGAAATGGAAACCCTTGATAATATCAATGATATTCATGAGCTGCTGAAATCCGCTTTTGCGGCCTTTGCCAGAGCTGTAGCCGTCAGCCGCATTACCGCCTATTCCAAGCCCGTCCGTTTGGTCATCGAATATATTGAAAACCATTACAGCGAAAGGATCACGCTGGATAAGCTGTCTAAAAGCACCAACCTCAGCAGCTCTTATTTATCCAGCCTGATAAAAAAAGAGACGGGCTTGAGTCTGGCGGAGAATATTAATAAAATCAGAGTGGATGCCAGCAAGAAAATTCTTTTGAAATCCAATGTAAATATTACCGAGCTCTCCGCTATGGTGGGTTTCGCCTATAGCAATCATTTTGCCAGGATCTTCAAACAGTTTACCGGCATGACGCCTTCGGAATTTAAAAATTCCGTCTGGTCCGAAGATGAGGAAAACAGAAATTCGACGGATATGCTACGTCTGATCGCCGATCAGCTTTTCCACATGATGACTATCTTCCCCGGCGTCGTCGATATCGGCAGAATCGTAGATCCTATCGCCAATATTTTTTGGCTGCAGCAGCCGGGCGGCGCAACGGTTCAGGGCACCTGTTATGATTTTTGGAACAGAAGCAAACGCTGCGATACGTGCATATCGCAGATGGCTTTTGACAAAAATAGTCCTTTTATGAAATTAGACCAAAAAAAAGACAGCGCCTTCTTCGTCCTGGCCTCACCGATAACTGTTGGTGATAAAAGGTACGTCTTAGAGCTGCTGAAAAAAATCAGCGATAATTTCTTCGACTGCACCGGTATAACCTTTGAAAAACTCCATTCTCATAGCACAAATTAAGATTTTTCTCAATCTTGTTGTAAATACAACAGCATTATTGGAGTAATCTGGTATAATGTAGCCATAAAGGAGGTCGAATAAATGGCAGCACAAGTATTTAGGTTAGCCCAAGGCGAAGACAAAGCCATCGAAAAAGTGATTTTTGATGAGAACATCCATTACCTTCATCTGATTCTCCCCACCAACGACGGCCTGCCTGAGCATTTTTCCAATTCCAATGTGTACATGACCGTAATAAGAGGCCGGCTTTCCATTGGCCTCGATGACCAGGAGATCCTCGTTTACGACAGCGGCTCCTTATTAAAAATTCCCTACAATACAAAAATGAACGTTAAAAACCTTCACCGCGAAGCCTTGGAATTAATCATCGTAAAAGCGCCTGCTCCCAAAGGCTGATAGGGCTTCATATCCTCAACAGGCCTGAGGAGACCTTCTGTTTGCAAAACTCGCAAGAGGCTAAAAATAATTAAAGGGGTTGTTTGAATGAGTATGTTTTGCTTTCAATGTCAGGAAACGGCAAGAGGCACGGGATGCACAATCCAAGGTGTCTGCGGTAAAACAGAGGATATCGCAAAGCTCCAGGATTTGTTGATTTACACGTTAAAGGGTATCTCTGATATCGTCGTCAAAGGCAAGATCGACGTCCACAAGATCACGGAGATCAATCATCAGGTTCTTAATAGCCTTTTTATGACGATTACCAACGCCAATTTTGACGGCGACGCTTTGGAAGCCCAGATCAACAAAATGCTGGGAATGCGGGATTCCCTGGATAAATCGGCAATCAGCCAGCTCCACGATGCCGCGGTCTTTACCGTAGGCGACAGGCAATCCATGCTGGAAAAAGCCGCCGCCATCGGCGTGCTTGCCACCGAAAACGAAGATGTACGTTCCTTGCGGGAAATGATCACTTACGGCCTCAAAGGCATGGCCGCCTATACAGAGCATGCCCTTAATCTCGGCAAAGAAAACCCGGATATTTACGCCTTTATTTATGAGGCCTTGGCGGCAATCATCAACAACAGCCTCTCCGCCGATGATCTGGTGGCTCTCACCCTGAAAACCGGCGAATACGGCGTCAAAGCCATGGCTTTGCTGGACGAGGGCAACACCTCAAAATACGGCAATCCGGAGATCACCGAAGTTAACATCGGCGTTAGAAAAAATCCGGCCATCCTGATATCCGGCCACGACCTCACCGATTTAGAGCAGCTCCTGGAGCAGACGAAAGATACGGGAGTAGACGTTTATACCCACAGCGAGATGCTGCCCTCCCACTACTATCCGGCTTTCAAAAAATACGACAACTTTGTTGGCAACTACGGCAATGCCTGGTGGAAGCAAGTGGGCGAATTTGAGACCTTCCACGGTCCCATTTTGTTCACCACCAACTGCATTGTTCCCCCCAGAAGCGAGGAAGTCAGGGAAAGAATCTATACCACAGGCTCCGCCGGTTATCCCGGCTGCAAGCATATTGTACCTGACGCCAATGGCAAGAAGGATTTTTCCGAGATCATCGCCCATGCCAAGAAGCTTCCCGCACCGGAAGAAATCGAAAGCGGCAGCATCGTCGGCGGCTTTGCTCACAATCAGGTTCTGGCGCTGGCCGATAAAGTTGTCGAGGCCGTTAAATCCGGCGCCGTCAAAAAATTCTTCGTCATGGCCGGCTGCGATGGCAGAATGAAATCCAGAGAATATTACACCGATTTCGCCGGCCAGTTGCCCGATGATACCATTATTCTCACGGCGGGCTGCGCCAAGTATCGCTATAATAAGCTGAAGCTGGGCGATATCGGCGGTATCCCCAGAGTCCTGGATGCCGGTCAGTGCAACGACTCTTATTCTCTGGCCGTCATTGCCCTGAAGCTCAAAGAAGTATTCGGCCTGGAGGATATCAACCAGCTGCCCATTGCTTTCAATATCGCCTGGTACGAACAAAAAGCCGTTATTGTGCTGCTGGCCCTGCTGTATCTGGGCGTGAAGAACATTCACCTCGGCCCCACGCTGCCCGGCTTCCTCTCTCCCAATGTGGCCAAAGTGCTGGTAGAGACCTTCGGCATTGCCGGTATCGGCTCTGTGGAAGACGACATCGAGCTGTTCATGGCTCAATAGTTCCGGCCGCCGATCTGGCTCGGCTGCCTGAATTCCCAGAAAGTAAACTTGCATAAAATAAAACAAAGGCATCGGCTTCTCCGCGGTGTGATAGGGACATTTTCTAAACCGTGATGGAGTGGGGCGGTATGGTTCGGCAGGCAGTGAGGTTTCGCTGTCTGCCGTTTGCCGTGTTATACTATTCTGCGATTAAAATAGGGAATATTTTAATCTGGCAATTCTTGATTGCCACTGCGCCAAAGGCGCAGGCAGAATAGCATATATGCCAATCTGCGTGGGCAAAGCCCGCTGCCGCATTCTGTGCGGCAAATTAAAAACTAACGGTTTTTAATTGCAGATTAGTATTATGCGGCCTCTGCCGATGTGTCGAATAAAGATCTTAAATAAGAGATACATGAAATTAATATCTCACCGACAGGCTGTCTCCAGTTTCCGGCTGGAGCAGATACCGTTCATGTACCCACAAGATCATGATTTTGAACAGAAAAAGACGGGCTCTTCGGAACCCGTCTTTTGTTATTTTCTCTTCTTTTTCACCAAAAAGGGAGGGCCCTCTCCTCCAATGTCATGATTCGGGTGTCAAAAGGTACGAAGCAATAGCAAGCACACTATATATGATGGTTTATACAAAGACCAACCACTATGTATAGTATGCTTGTTCATCAAAATTTATTAAACATGACTTTTGACACCCGAATCATGTCATTTAGATAAGGGTCAAATGAAAAAGCGAAAAGTGGCAGGGTAGTTAACGCCTGTGCCCTGGTGGCAGTGACCGCCTATGGCTGGGGAGCAGTGATCCTTAGACGATTCTGTCCTACGGACTCAATCTTACGGATACAATCCTAAGGATACAATCCTAAGGATACAAATTCGCTATCCTGAGATATTTAGCACGCGAATGTTCCGCTATCCTGAGATAATTGGGCATTGAGCAATTTTTACGGTTGTAGGTGATTGCCGGCGGCAATCTGTGCAATTTTTGCGATAGTAGGTGATTTGCAGAGGTTTTTAGGCCAAATCCAGGCCCCTTCTGTGCAATTTTTACGGTTGTGCGTAAATATCCGCTTTGTCTTTTACCTACTAACGCAAATTTTGCTCACCCGGATTAGTCCGTTTGACTACAAACGCAAATTTTGCACCGAAAGTCGAGTCGCTGCCCTGCCTCCGCCCGCCGGGTTAGTGCCGAGTTGAGCCGTAAAATGTCCGATAGAAAAAAGGGCTGTTACTACGGCAGCTCCTTTTCGCGGTGTGGGCCAGCTTTGGCAATTTTGCTTATTTTCTGCTCCGGCCAATTGACCGTTCACTAACAGCAGTGCCGGGAGTCATCGTTGTATTGCTACCCGGCACCTTCGTTTTATTTAAAAGCATATCTTGTATCCCGGACAGCCTATCCTGTCGGACGCCCATAAGCGTCGCCGTTAAAACTTGTATTTGTTGCGCAGATACTGGGTGTCCAAAGCCGCTAGACGGGTGGCGCCGGTCTGCAGGCTCAAGACAGCGATTCCCGCCACATAAGGCAAAAGCTGCAGCATCTCCGGCGGGATGCCGATGATGCCGTTGATTTGCAGCTGCAACTGGACGGCGTCAAAAAAACCCAGCAATAAAGCGGTGCCCAGGATCCCTTTCGGCTCCCACTTGCCCATTTTCACCGCGATTACCGCCAGCATGCCTTTGCCGGCAATCATGCCCTCAAAAAAGCGGTCCAGCTGCCCTAAGGACATATAGGCGCCGGCAATACCGCAAAGCAGGCCGCAGATCAGCACGCCGCTGTAGCGCATTTTCCAGACGTTGATGCCGGCTGTCTCCACGGTACGGGGATCATCGCCGACCATCTGTACCCTGAGACCGTAGGGCGTCCGAAAAATCACGAAATAGGAGATTACGGCAATCAGGCCGCCCAGATAAACCAGCGGCGAAAGAGCGCCTAAATATTTGCCCAATACCGGCACTCCCTGCAAAATTTTGGTGGTCTGCAAGGCCGCCACGTTAGGCGTAAAGGTGGAGCCAAAAATTGAAAGGCATAGAAACTTCGTTACGCCGTTAAACAGCATGGTGATGCCCAAACCGCTGATGGCATGAAGGCCGCCGAATTCCACGCAGATCAAAGCATGGAGAGCGCCGGCCACCAAGCCTCCGACCATACCGCAGAACACGCCGATCCAGGGATTGCCGGTGTAATAAGAGCCCAGCACGGCGGCAAAGGCGCCGCTGACCATCATGCCCTCAGCTCCCAGATTGAGGATACCCACCCGCTCGCAGTACATATTGCCCAGACCGGCAATAAACATGGGGGTGCTCAGCCTGATCACCGACAGCAGCAATACTACAAAAAAGCTTACAGTCATTGGCCTGCCTCCTTCCCCGCTTTGCCTGAGCGGCGGCGGTTCAGCAAATATTTGACGAAATAATTAGCGGCAATGCACAAAATCAGGGAACCCTGGATCACGGAGATGATTTCGTCGGAGATGCCGACCTTGGCCTGCATATTTAAGGAGCCGGTTCGCAAAGCGCCAAAGAGCAGGCTGCCCAATATGCTGATCAGCGGGCTGCCGCCGGAAAGCAGAGCGATAGGTATGCCGTCATAGCCGTAGCCCGGCGAAAAATCGATATAAAGCCGGTGATGATTGCCCAAAATCTCCAGGCCGCCGCCGACGCCGGCCAAGGCGCCGCTGAGCAAAAGCCCCAGCAGCATGTATTTATTAATATCGATGCCGGCATAGCGGGCAGCTTCAGGGCTCAACCCCACTGCCCGCATTTCGTAGCCCGCCGTAGAACGGCGGAAAAACAACTCTAAAACGATAGCAACAGCCAGCACAATCAAAACGGCGATGGTCAGCCGGTAAGGCGGCCCAATCAAATAAGGCAGCCGGGCGCTTTCCATAATCCTGTCCGTGGAGGGCACCAGAGCATTATCGGAGGCAAAGGCGTCGAGAACGAAAAATTGCAGCAAAAACCTGGCGATATTGTTCATGAGGAGCAGTACAACCAGAAGATTAATGCCCCGCTTCACCCGCAAGAGTGCGGGAACCAGCGCAAAAGCCATGCCCCCCAAGGCCGCCGCCAGAATAGCCGCCGGAATATGGACGGCGGCAGGTAGCCCCTTCAGGAAAATGCCGGCCATAGTGGCGCCAAAAGCCCCCATGGCCAATTGGCCTTCCGCCCCGATATTGAAAACATTGGCTTTGGTGGATACGATCACCGCAAAGGAGGCAAAGGCAATAGGCACTGATTTTTTGACGGTATTGACAACGCCGCTTGTGGAACCGAAGGCCCCGGCAAACAAGGCCCGGTAAGCCTCCAGAGGGCTTTTGCCCATAAAGCTGATCCAGATGGCGCTGAATAAAAAGGCGATCAAAATCAGAATCAAAGGCACCAGAGCGTCTTTGAGCCGAAGCTTGAGTGCGTTTATCTTCATGAGGCCGGCCCCTCCTTTCCCTCCAGGGAGCTGCCCACCATCATCATACCGATCTGTTCTCTGGTGGCCGTGGCGCTATCCAATATTCCCATCAGGCGGCCGTCAAAGAACACGGCGATCCTGTCGGAGAGCATCATCAATTCATCCAGCTCCAAAGAGACCAGCAGCACGCTGCCCCCTTTATTGCGATGATTGATCAAGATATTATGGATGGCTTCAATAGCGCCCACATCAACGCCTCTGGTGGGCTGGTCCGCCACAATCAGCTGGGGCCGGCTGCCCATTTCCCGGGCTACAACCACCTTTTGCTGATTGCCGCCGGATAACATGGACACCCGCACCTGTTCGCCGGGAGTACGGATGTCATATTCTCTGATCCTTTTTTGGGCGTCGCTGATCACGGCCTTGCTGTTGACCGCTATCTTATATTGACAGTATTCGGGCCGCCGCTGAAAGCCCAAAACGAGATTTTCCGCTATGCTGAAATCCATGACCAGGCCGTGTTTCTGGCGGTCCTGGGCAATAAAGCCGATGCCCTCTTTCTTGCGCTGGGCCACTGTTTTGCCGGTGATATCCCGGCTATGATAAACGACGCTGCCGCCGGAAGGCGTCAATACGCCCGCCACGATCTCCGCCAATTGGGTCTGACCGCTGCCGTCAATGCCCGCCAGGCCTAATACCTCACCCTTATGCAAAACCAGGGATATGCTTTTTAGTATTTGCCGTCCGGCGGCGGCATAGACGATATCCGTCAGGCGCAAAGCCTCTTCTTTGCCGGGAGCGCTTTCCTTGCGGCCCCCTAATTGGACATCCCGGCCCACCATCAGCCTTGTCAATTCCGGTATATCCGTCTCCGCCTTGCGGAGGGTGGCTATATGCTTGCCGCCCCGCAGCACGGAAATGTCATCGCTGAAATCCATTACCTCTTCCAGCTTGTGGGTGATGATGATGATCGTTTTGCCGCCTTCTTTCAATTGACGGAGGATCTCCCCCAGATCATCGATCTCCTGAGGCGTCAGCACAGCGGTGGGTTCATCGAGAATAATAATTTCGGCGCCCCGGTAAAGGGTCTTGACGATTTCCACCCGCTGCTGCATGCCTAAGGAAATATCCGCCACTTTTTTGGCGGGGTCTACTTGAATATTATGCCGGCTGCAAACCTCGGCCACTTTGGCGATAGCGGCCTTGCGGTCATAAAGCAGCCCTTTTCTCGGCTCCTTGCCCAGGACCACATTATCGGCCACCGTAAGCCGCGGTACCAGCATAAAATGCTGATGAACCATGCCGATACCGCAGTCAATGGCGTCGGTGGCGCTGCCAAAAGCCTGCTTTTGGCCGTTGATCAGAATCTCTCCCTCATCCGGCTTATGGAGACCGTAAAGGATGTTCATCAACGTAGATTTGCCGGCGCCATTCTCGCCAATAATGGCATGAACGGTCCCGGCTTTGATGGCAATATCGATATGGTCGTTGGCCAGTACGGCGGGAAACCTTTTGGTTATGCCCCGCATCTCAACTGCGTAAACCACTTGTTTTCCTCCGTCAGAAAGATAAGCCGGGCAGAAGAACGCCGCCCGGCTCTTGGTCACTCTTATTATTTGGCAACGTAGGCGTTGTAGGAAGCTTCATCGGTGGGAGGTACAATCTCACCGGAAACGATCTTCGCCTCGATTTCCGCCATCTTGTCCTTGATCTCCTGAGGAATCTGATCGCCGATCAGCGGAGAGATCCGGATGCCGGTAGCGCCGTCCTTGAGACCTGCCTTAATTATACCGGAAGGCATTTCACCGGCAATAAATTTCTTGCAAACTTCATTGAAGTATTCGTCGGTCTTGATGATGTGGGAGGCCAGAATACGCTCCGGGGAGAGATTGAACTGGCCGGTGGCCGCACCCATGGCATAATTGCCTTCGGGCAAGGATTCCACTGCCTGATAAACACCGTTGGCAGCGCCGCCGGCAAAGGCCTGAACGATGACCATACCCTCGCCGTACATCTGCAGAGCCAATTCCTTAGCCTTAGCAATGTCCTGGAAATCGCCTACATAGGATTCCACAGCCTGGCCGCCGGCATAGTGGGCGCCGGCCTGGAAGCTGTAGCGGCACATCTCCAGATCGTTGATCCGCATACCGCCGATCCAGCCTACCTTATTGACTCCGGCCAGATGCTCGCTCATCATCACCGCAAAAGCGCCGCCGATGAAACCGGCCTGAGGCTCTTCAAACTGGATGGACGTGCAATTGTCGTAGCCGTCTACCGTACCTTTATTCAGGATGTAATGCGTATTGGGGAAGTCTTCCAAAACCTCGGGCATCAGCTCGCTGACGGTACCGCCCATGATCACCATGTCATAACCCTGCTCGCCAAAGTTTCTGGCATGAATGGCATGGTCGCTGAGCTCAGACACTTCCACCTTCGTCACCGGGATACCCGTATCGGCAGTAAAAGCATCAACGGCAGCTTTCAGCGCGTCATTAAGACCGTTGTCGCCAAATTTGCCGGCAGCTACCAGACCGATTTTCCACTCTTTGGCAGGAGCGGCAGGCTCAGTGGACGAAGCGGCGGGCTCGGTGACGCCCGGCTCGGCCGGTTTAGAACCGCAAGCTGCCAGGCTAAATACCAGTAAGACCATCAGAAAAAGCGAAACCATTTTTTTCATGTTTGTATTACACTCCTTCAATCCCTATTCTTTACTGTATTACCTTTATTTGTACTGCTTGAGAAGGCTGTCGTGGAGCCCCCCCTCAACTGCGCATTCGCCGTAGAGCGACTGCAGATAGTTGATCATAAAACGATGCCTCTCTTCGGCAATAGCTTTAGCCGCAGGCGTATTCATCAGCTCTTTGAGATGTAAAAGCTTTTCATAAAAATGATTTACCGTACTGGACTTGACGGCTCTGTCCTTATATTCGGCTTTGCCCATCTTCGTCCGGGGAGACAAGTCCGGATCAAAAAGCAAATTGCCCAGAGCGGAGCCAGTAGCAAAAGCCCGGGCTACGCCGATGGCCCCTATGGCATCCAGCCGGTCGGCATCCTGAACGATCTCACCCTCCGCCGTTTTCATGGGACTGGGGCTGCCCGTACCTTTGAATGAAAGATCCAGGATAATCTCTTTGACGTGCTCAATATCCGCCTCTCCAAGACCCAGGGTCTTAAGCCAGGCGGCAGCCGCCCGGGGACCGGCCGTCTCGTCGCCGCCGGCAAACTTCCAATCCTCAATATCATGCAGCAAAGCTGCCAAAGCCACAATACGCATGTCCACCGGCTTTTCGCTGACCCGGCCCAGCTTGAGGGCCATCCGGTAAACCCGCCGGGTATGATGATAATCATGCCCCGTAGTCTCCGCACTTTGCAGTTCTTTCATATGGGTGATAGTCTTCCGAACCAGCTCATCAGCTTCCGGATCGTATTGGCCGCCGGCAGCTTTTGCGGTTTCTCCGCTTTCTTCCTGACCGAGGTCAAAATCCATCCGCTGATGCTGCCGCAAAAACCGCAGCCCCTCCTGCAGGAAAGGCGGCGCTAAAAGGCCGTGGTGCATCAAATAGAGGCAGTCCTTAATATGCTGCGGATAGTCCTTGATCTTCTCAAAGCCGGCATGGACAGGCGAGCCATTTAAAGCGCAATCATGGAAAATGACTCTAATCCCCTGAGCATAAAGGCTTTCCAGAAGCTCCAAATCCGCCACCATATCGGAAGTATAAAAGAGTTTCTCGGCAATGACCAGGCCGCAGCTGAACTTGCCGGCTACGTGGTTCGTCTTGACCCAGCGGGCGGTGATGCCGCCGCAGAGGTCAAAAACCTGGTTTTCCGCCGGTGAAACCACATGAAAAAAATCCTCCTGACAGCTTGTCCCCGGCTGATCCGAGCTCAATCCCCCAGAAAGATAATTGTCCCACAGCGTCTGGCGCAGGGGAGCAGGCACAATCAGCTCCAAGGGCTGACTGATGAAGTATTTCGTATAAAGAGCCAAGGGCTCCAGCCCGCCGGCATGGTCAAAATGAATATGGCTGAGAAAAACCCGCCGGATGTCTTTTACTGACAGTCCCAGGGAGCTTAAGCTTTCCCAGGCAGTGAGTCCGCAGTCGATCAGCGCTTTTTCCCCGCCGGCCTCCAGCAGGGCGTTATTGTTATATACACCAGGCGAAAAGCCGTTTCCTACACCTAACATAGTGATATGCATGACAATCCCTCCCTGCAAGCGTATAGTATCCTATAGTCAGCCTGAGACGATAGGACATATGTCCTTTTTTGGGTAAAAAGGGCGTAAAATCCGTTTACTGATAAACGGCCAGCTTCTTTAGTTTTTCGGGATTAACAACTTGCAGGCTGCCCCGCCCCACCCTTTTTAACATATTCTCCTTTTCCATTTCCGCCAGCAAGCGTCCCAAATGCCGGGGCGTAATGCCAAAATGCTCCGCCAGCTTGCTTTTATGATAAAGCAGCTCACCGCTCCCCTGATCCAGCAGGTAACGGGCCAGACGATTTTTTGCCGGATAAAGCAGAGTAAAGGAATAGCTGGTGGAAGAGCGAAAGAGCTTTTCAATAGTGCTGCTGCAAGCCAGCTTATAAAAAGCCACATTGTTTTCCAAATACTGCTCCGTCAGAGCCATGGGGATGCCGATGAGGGTGACGGCGGTTTCGGCCACCACATTATGCAATGTATCCCTTTTTAGCAGTATTTCGATATCGCCAAACAAGCTGGGAGGCTCCTCCAAAGCAATACTGATCATTTTGCCGGTTTCCGACAGGGAAATGACCCGCAGCTTTCCCACCGCTAAAATGGTGAAATGGTTTACCGGCTCGCCGCTGCGCATCACCATCTCGCCCTTTTCATAATGAAACAGCGAGGCCCCCGCCTCCACTTCCGGAACAAAAATCTCGTTTAATTTGTATTTATCAATGTAGCCTTTCAGCTTTGCGGCATTTTTTTCACTTTTCATATCCTGCTCTGTCTCCTTCCGGCTGTCGGCGCCGGCCTTTGAGTCTTTAAGATTTCAAGTAGGACATATGTCCTTTTTTCAGTATACAAAATACGTTATGGTTATGCCAGTAGAATTTGCCGGGCTGGGCAAATTATGATCAATGGCAAATTATGATTAAGAAAACAGGAGGGCCATCATGCAATCCATCATCGACGACAAGAGCCTGGCGGAGGCCGGCCAGCAAAGAATGGGCTGGTTCCGGGAACAGATGCCCTTAATTACCGCCATCAAAAAAACCTTTGAAAAAGAAAAGCCCTTTCAGGATCTCAATATTGCCATTTGCCTCCATGTGGAGCCGAAGACCGCTTATTGGATTGAAGCCCTTTTGGCCGGCGGCGCCAGGCATATTTTCCTTGTGGGCTGCCTAGGCACCACCAAGCCGGATACCGCCGCTTTCCTGGCGGCCAATGAACAGGTTACCGTGTTGGCCAAAGAAAAGGACACCATGGAGGATCACCGGTGCTACCTGGAAATGGTCATGGCCGAAAAGCCTCAGCTCTTTTTGGACAACGGCGCCAGCCTGATTCTGGCCTACCATCAGCGGGAGCGGGATTGGCTGCCTTTGGGCGCCAATGAGGAAACCCGCACCGGCCGGCTATTGATCGACGACTCCGGTTATAGTCTTAAGTTCCCCGTCATCGTCATCGATGATTCGCCTTTAAAAAAATTACTGGAAAACGCCGTCGGCGTCGGCCAGTCTGTAGTGGACGGCCTGATGCGTTCCACCAGCCTGCTTTTAGGCGGTAAGCGCATTCTGATCATTGGTTACGGCTATTGCGGCAGCGGCACCGCCGGCAAGCTGCGGGCCATGGGCGCTCACACCAGCGTCTACGATATCGACCCCGTATATTTGCTGAAAGCCAAGGCCGACGGCCACCGGGTCAGCGAAGACCTGCCGGCTCTGATTGCCGAAGCCGATATCATCATCACCTTGACCGGCCGTTTCAACATCCTGACGGCGGAGCACATCCCCTGCTTCAAGGACGGCGTTATTTTAGCCAATGCCGGCCATTTCGGCTTCGAGATTGATGTTCCCGGCCTGTCTTCCCATGCAGAGGCAATCGAAACCGTCGGCAAAGGCAAGCAAATGCTGTCCTTCCGTGATAAACGCGTCTTTTTATTGGAAGAAGCCAATCCCCTCAATTTATCTGCCGGCGACGGCAACCCCATTGAAATCATGGATCTAGGCCTCTCCCTTCAAGCCTTATGCGGCGCCCGCATCGCTACAGACCACAGCCAACTGATCACCGACGTCCAGCCGGTACCCAGGGATATCGATTGCCTGGTCAGCCGCCAAATGATCAATTTATAATCAATTTATAAAAAATTTACGATTATTTGCAGCCAATTTATGCTTTGATCCCAACAGCAGCTTGAAATGGGCCGTTGCCTGCTCCTTAAGGTCAAAGCCGGGATAACGGATACACCATTCATAACTGACGCCCCGGATGGCCATGACCAAATGCCGGGTCAGTTCATCGGCCGGCAGATTATTTTTAAATTCTCCCTGCCGGATGCCTTTAGCCAATATCTCTCTGATAAACCTTCTTCATGTTTTCATAGCCGATTGTGCCCTCCAGCACATCGGCTATTTTTGCAATTAAGGCAAGCATTACCTCAGCAGACGGCATATCGGAGGGAAGATCCGCCAAAAAGGCTTTATAATCCGTATCGACCTGGGCGGCATAATCGGCAATAACCAGGGCAATAAGTACATCCTTCGATTCAAAATGCACATAAAAGGCGCCCTTGGTAACGCCGGCTTCATCGGTAATATCCTCGACGCCTACAGCATCGAAATCCTTTTCCTTAAATAGCTTCTGGGCACTTTCATATAATTTCTTTCTCGTCTCCGCCCCTTGCTCTTTTTTCTTGTTCGGCTTTTTTGTTCTCACCCGCTTGTCCCTCCTCTTGAACTCCCGATAAGGGTATAGTACAATATTACACAATGCTAAACGATATTAGTAAACATGGTTAGTAATAACGGTTGTTCTATTTGCACTATAGCATCGGCAAGCTTTAACTTCAAGGCTACAGAGCGGCTAAGAACGGAGGAAATAATATGGGTAAACACAAAAGACTGCAAAAGCTTACAGCCCTAATACTATTCATTGCAATGCTTACAGGCATAGCGTCCGGGGCAGCGGCTGCCCAAGACTTACCGACAGAAGCATCTCCGGCGTTTAACGAAGCCGGGCCGGCGTCTTTGGGAATGCAGCCGGATTTGCTGGGTTCCGGCGCCGCCTCGTTTATTCTGAAAAACCTGGCTGCCGGCGCCTTGACCTCTCTTGGAGAATATGGCATGGATCAAGCCCTGGAGGCAATATTCGGCTCGCAAACCGGCGAGGCTATCCTCGCTTTCGAAGAAATCAAGGATGAAATACGAGGGCTCAAGGCCCAGATTGAAAACCTCAGCGCCAAGCTGGATCTGGTTTCGCTGAAAAACGACCTGAATACCTACGCCGTCTTCATGAACAACTACTCCGGCGTATACGAAAAATTCTGTATCAGCCGTGATTATTACGCCAAGGATGCCAAGCAGACAAAGCTTTTTCTGACCAATCTCTATTCCGTCAAGGATCTCAACTATCTGGTTGAGGGTAAAAGCGTCATCAACGCCACTTTGGCTTTGGGCAACCGGCTGACCATGCCCTTTGCGGGAAATTACAATGTTTTTGGCGCCTTTGACAAGCTGGACCGGTTTATCCACCGCTGGGAACATCAGGGCTATGCCCAAAGGAAGTCTTTCAGGGACAGTGCCGTCTATACTTATGCCCTGTTTTCTTCCATGAGCCAGCTGGCCTGCCAGACAATCATCGACAGCAATCCCGGCAACGATGAAAATTCCAGGAACCTGCGGCTGGAGGCCGCAGGCTGGCTCCAGCTGCTCAAGGAAAATGCCGTGAAAGTCAACGAAATGAATGAACGCTGCTCCGTTATCGAGCACCCCGGCTTACGCATCTACCGGGATACCAAAAAGGGGATCGACCTCTATGTTTTCTATAAAGAGGTGAAAAAAAGCTATATGTACACCGAAAAAAATCCTGAATGGAAATGGTACACCTCTAAGTGGAGCTCTTTTTATTCCGAAAAGCTGATTTTCCCCATGGCCCAAACCTCCAAATTCAACATATATGACGACGGCCCTCATAGCACACGATACCATTCTCAGCAGCCTGCTATAACGATGTATCAAGTAATCTACAAGGACTACCAGGCGGATAACGGAGGGAAACCGATAGACTTACACGATATATTTTTCGGCGCCAACAACGGCGCCTTTACCCGCCCCGATGGCGTGCCAGCAAAAGCAAGCTTTGCCACCCATATTTATCGGTGGCAGGAGTCGCCTTACCGAGCGCCGCGATGTACCTGGACGGCCACAGTAGTCAACCATCAGGCTCAGACCCAAAGTCTCACCCTGGTCGACGCCCAATTTCATCCAAACTATGATTTATATACGATCAACAGCCACCTTGACGCCTCCTTTTACAGTCCCATATATTATTACGGCACAGTGGAGCAGGGAAAACTGATGCTGCCGCCGGAGGAGGAGCCGGTTCCCGAGCCTGCCGACAGAATCAGCGGCATGGCCGGCTTTTATGAGCTGCCCTATGCCGGGACGGTTACCCTTTCAGTGGAGGAAAAAGTCGGCTATACCTGCCAGTGGCATGTGAATACCGGCAACGGCAGCGTTTATGAGGCGATTTACGGCGAGACCGGCACAAATTATAACCTGCCTCCTCTTACTCCCACGATGAACGGTTATCAGTACGCCTGCACCTTTGTCAAAGGTGACGGCGCAGCGGAAGATCCTCCGGGCGATCCCTGGTCAGACTATTCCTATACCGCTCCCGTCACTCTCCGCTTGGTTGGCGAAGGCGTATCTGTTCTTGAAGCAGTCCATGAAGTGAGCAATGCCGCCGAGTTGGAAGCCGCCCTGGAACAGGTAAGCGCAGGGGAATGGAATGGTCATACTTTAAAGCTGACTTCGGACATCCGCTACCCCTTGCCGCTTACGCTCCTGGATCGCTCCCTTACCCTTGACTTAAACGGCTGCCGGCTGATTGTGGCGCCGGCGGCAACGGCGGCCCCCAATATTGATCCCTTGGGCAGCGCACCGGCCGTCGCCGCTATTTATGCGGGCAGCAACAGCTCCTTGACGGTCATCGGCGGCGAGGTAGTGGCCGGCCAGGGTGTGGCCTACGGCATTTATGCCACGGAAGAAAGCTCCGTCCAGGCAGGCTCCGTTACATCGGAGGGTGGCGCCGACGACGTCCCAGGCGCTGCCGCTATCCGGGTATCAGAGGGCGGCCAGGCGGTAATCACCGGGGACTTGCAAGCTAATGGGCAGCAAGCTTTGGGCGCAAGCGCCGACGGCGGCAGCATCAGCATAAACGGCAATATGACTATAGCCGGAGCCGGTTCTGCCGCGGCATATATAGCATCGTCCAACGGCACGGACTCTGGTATTACCGTCGGCGGCAATATCACAGTAACCGGCGCCGGCAGCCGGGCTGCTTATCTTGATACGGAAAAGGCAGCCCTTATGGTAGCCGGCAGCATCAGAGTAACCGAAGGCAGCGGCGTCGCCGCCGGTCAGGGCAGAGTGACTATCCATGGCGGGATCACCGTCCAAAGCTATGCCGTAAACGCCTGGAATGGCGCCGCCGTTTATGTGGGAGGAAACATCCTGGCCACAGGTAAAGAAACCGCGGCCCTATCGGCGGCCGGAGCCAGCTTGCAGATAAGCGGCAACGTAACCGCTTCGGGACAGGGCGGCACCGGAATTAAGGCGGCGGCCTGGGAGCTGTCGGAGCCGGCCTTAGGCACGCGGGCTACCGTCGACGGCAGGATCAGTGCGCCAACCCCTTTGCGGATCGGCAGCCTGCCGGTGACAGAAAACCAGCATGGTGATCTATCGGCCAAACCGGGTTATTATGCTTTCAGCGACGGTATAAATACCCTATGGGCAAAGCCCGGCTCTTTCGTGGTGCTTACAGGCGACAGCTCCGATGAGGGAAACGGCAACGGCGGTGGCAGCTCTACCGGCGGCGGTACGCCGGCAACCGGCAGCGGAGAAACCAATCCTGACCGGCCGGTCACGGCGGTAGTACCCGTCACGGCACAGGCCGCTGCAAGCGGCATGGATGGTGCAAACGGCATGGCCGGTGCAGCCATCCCCGATCAGGCGGTCAGCGAGGCTATTGCCAGAGCTCAGGCCGAAGCCGAATCCCAAGGCAAGGCCGCCGCAGGTATTGCCCTGGCGCTGAATATCGCCATGCCGGCAGAAGCCTCATCTCTGACAGCAACCTTAAGCCAAAGCGCTCTGAACAATTTGATCAATGCCGGAGCAAGGAGCCTGGCCATCAATGGCGGACCGGTATCCTTAAGCCTTGACCTGAAGGCACTGGAGGAAATCCGCCGGCAAAGCGGCGGCGATATCAGCATCGTCATCACGCCGGCCGCCGGGCTTTCCTCTCAGGCTCAGGCCCTTATCGGCAACAGGCCGGTATACAGCATCACCATCAACAGTATTGCCGGGGGCCAAAGCATCGATGTGAGCAGCCTCGGAGGCGGCCAGGCCGCTCTGGTCATTCCCTACGTTCCGGCAGCAAACGAGGCAGTAGCCTATCTCTTCGGCGTATACGTGAACGACAACGGCAATGCGGCACCTATTCCCGGCTCAGCCTATGACCCAAGCAGCAGAGCCATCCTCATCCCCACCGGCCACTTCTCCATCTACGGCGCCGGCTATACCGCCCCGGCAGCAAGGTTCACCGATATTGGCGGCCACTGGGCAAAAGCATCCATCGACTATGCGGTAGGACGAGGTCTGCTTGCCGGTACCTCCGGCGCCACCTTCTCTCCCGATCTTCCCATGACCCGCGGCATGCTGGCCACAGTCCTCGGCAGGCTGGCCCAGGTGGATACCAGCCTGTACACCGGCGGCAGCTTTACCGACGTGCAAGAAGGTAACGCCTTCCGTCCGTATATCGATTGGGCCGCCGCAAAAGGCATTATCCAGGACGCCGGCAACGGCCGGTTTGCTCCTGACCGCAGCCTCAGCCGGGAGGAAATGGCCCTGATCCTGCAAAACTTCGCCAGGGCTGCCGGCTACCAACTGCCTTTGCTCCATCAACCGCTCCCCTACGCAGACAAGGACAGCATCGGCAACATTTATCAGGATGCCGTTCAGGCCATGCAGCAGGCCGGCGTCATGACGGGCCAAGCGGCCGGCAATTTCAACCCCAAGGCTCAGGTTACCCGGGCCGAGGTTACGGCTATACTCCACCGTTACATCAAGCTGACCGTCGATTCCGCCACCGCCCAGGGCTGGACATTAAAGGATGACGGCCGGTATTTCTACTATAAAGACGGCAAAGCCCTCACCGGAATCCAGGCCATTGACGGCGTAAAATATTTCTTTGAGGCCGAGGGCGGCCTCAAAACCGGCTGGGTCAAGGATGATACCGGCAAATGGCTCTTTTACGACATCAACAAACTTTCACAGCTTATTCACGCTTCTTACCTTTTACCGTCATAAAGCTGGTATACACTGAAGTCGTAGCCAGCAATTAAAAAGCTGCAAAAGAAAAGGAGTTGATAATGATGAACAAGAAAAGCGGCCTTGCTGCCGTACTGGCTCTGGGGATTGTGGCAGGCGGAAGCGGCGGGGCTTACGCTGCGGTCAACGAATCGGCAGCCAATGCCAGACCCGCAGTCTCTTCCCAGCAGCAATACAGCCGGGAGGCAGCAGACAAATCGGCAGGAAGATCAGCAGGAAGAATAGCGCAGGCTTTACCCAACCTTGATGAGCTGATTGCTGCCGGCGTCATCGATCAAGCTACCGCCGACCGGCTCAGCGAGTTCATGAAGCAGCAAGCCGCTGAACGCAAGGCGGAAATGGAAAAGGTAAAGGAAATGACCGCCGAAGAACGGCAGGCCTACATGGAAAGCCGCCAGAATGCGGGAAAGGCCGGCTGCTTGTCTGAGGCCGTAGCCGCCGGCGTCATTACCCAGGCTCAGGCAGACGCCATTCAAGAGCTGCTGCCCCAAAAGCCGGCAGATAACGGCAGAGGGATGGCCGGCCGCCGGCAGGAGCAACCTTTTGATTTAAACGAGCTGATTGCTGCCGGTACCATCGATCAGACAACTGCTGACCGGCTCAGCGAGTTCATGAAGCAGCAAGCTGCTGAACGCAAGGCAGAAATGGAAAAGGTAAAAGAAATGACTGCCGAAGAACGGCAGGCCTACATGGAAAGCCGCCAGAATGCGGGAAAGGCCGGCTGCTTGTCTGAGGCCGTAGCCGCCGGCGTCATTACTCAGGCTCAGGCAGAGGCCATTCAAGAGCTGCTGCCCCAAAAGCCGGCAGATAACGGCAGAGGGATGGCCGGCCGCCGGCAGGAAAAGCAGGAACAAGAACAGGAACAGTCCGGCTCTATCGCATAAAGCACAGGCAAGCCTCGGACTAAAACAAATTTAAAGAGCGTGTCGCAAAACGTTAAAGTAAAACGTTGGGCGGCACACTCTTTTTTATCCTGTTCAGATGCGGATAACTTTTCGATTGTAATCAGGATTAAATCAAAAACGGAAGGGTAAGCAGTGGGCTTGGAGGTCCAAGGCGGCAGTGGCCCCTTGGCGGCAGTGGCCCCTTGGCGGCGGCCGTCTGTGCAAATTTTACGGTTGTAGGTGATTGCCGGCGGCCGTCTGTGCAAAATTTGCGTTAGTAGGTGATTTGCAAAGGTTTTTAGCCAAATTCAGGCCGATTCTGTGCAATTTTTACGGTTGGGCGTGAATATCCGCTTTGTATTTTGCATACTAACGTAAATTTTGCTCACCCGGATTAGTACGTTTGCATACTAACGCAAATTTTGCACAAGAATGGCCTAGCAGTGAGACAGGCAGGAGCCCAATCTTCCCGCTAAATGCTTTCTTCCAGCAGGTAGGCCGTCTTTTCCAAAAAGGCTAGCCGGGCTTTGCCTCTGCTCATTAGCTTGCGGCTGTGGTAATCGGCCATTTCTCCCGTGGCCGCCGGATAGCTGGCCCTTTTCAGCCTTTCGATCATTCTAGCCGGATCACCTATCATCAGGTATAGGCTCTTGATCTGGCTATGAACCACTTCCAGCAAAAATTTGTTTTCCTGCTTCTCCGCTGCGGCTGCGGCGGCCCGTTCCGCCTTATCACTCAATGCCGCTTCCGCTGCTTCTGCTGCCGGAATTTCTGCCGGCCCATGGGGGAACAGCTGACGGACGATTCCTTTGGGAGAAAGCCAGCTGACCAGAGGATTGAAGTCGGGGCAGTTCTGCTCTTCCGCCCAGGCCAGAGCTGAATCGGTAGTGGCCGGCAGGATATCGAAAGCAAATATAACCCGGCAGCAGCGCTCCGGCCGTCCGGCAGCGGCAGCCTCGGACCATAAAGGCCCCGGCGCATAGCGGACTGCCGTCCAAGCTTCATGTTCCACCAGAGACAGTCTGGGATCATCATCATACCTCACCGGCATATATACGGCAGTATCCTGGGACTCGCGGAAATAAGCTGCCCGGCAGGAGCTCCGATCTACCATGAAGCCGCCCTCACAATGGATTTCCAAATCATTGGTGGTGTGCAAAACCCTTTCCGTAAAATCCAGCAGCTCGCCGGTCAGAGCCGCCGGCCCGCCGCCTGCCGCCAAATCTAGAACAGAGGCCTGACGGCAGGAATCCAGCCGGTCTAAAGGATTAACCATCTTGACGCCGCTGCCGATGCCCACGGCTTTAATATGTACCGCTTGCTGCCTGGCTTGCCGGCCGGCTGCCACCAGCAAGCGTTTGGCGCTCCGGCTGCCGGCAGCTTCCTGACCCTGCCGCTGATCATAATCAATCAAGCAAGTCTCAGTTAGCTTGCAGCTGTGGATATCGCCCTGGGGAAATACGGGATCCAAAGGCAATCCGCCGGACCAAAAATAACCCTTGACGTCATTTTCTTGCTGAAAATCAGGGATATCCGCTACCCGAATCACTTGGGCGTCATTGTTGATGCCGTCAAAATTATGCCATTCTCCCGCAAAAGGATTAATCACCAGCTCATCGGTAAGATTGCGGAAGAAATCCAAACTGCGGCCGGCTGTCCGCAGCTTCAGCTCCATTTTTTGGCTTTCGCCGGTAAAACTATTTTCCGCCAGCACCGGGTCAAGGCCGCTGAGAATCATATCCTCCCGCCTTACCGGCAGCTTCAGTCCGCCGGTAAGCAGCCAAAGCTCCTCTTCCTCCCGCACAAACTCCGCCGCCGCCAGGGTGGCTGCCACCGGCGCCTGATGATAATAGGTATAAAACGTAGAAGAAGTATTGCTTTCGCCATCGGTAATAAAAATCACCATCTTGTGGGCACTGGCAGGGGCTGCCTTCAAGAGCCGGCCGGCCAGCAGCAGGCCGCTTTCGCCGTTGGTATTTTCAAAACGGCTGATATTGCGGACCATTTCTCTGAACTCCTGAGGATTTTTATAGAAGAAGCGGGATTTGTCTTCCACCGCCTCAAATTTAGCAAAGGCCGCCGCCGCTTCCCGGGGATCATCGCTGTTAGCGCCGATATAATGATCCTGAACTTTCTCCAGGCCGCCGGCAGATATCCAGCAGGGATGGGGATTCAGCAAATTTTTCACTTCGTCTTGAGCGGCGTCGGCAGCGGAAACGTGAACCCTGGCTCCGTTGCCAAAAGAGACTAAGGCATAATTTTTCTCCAAAAACTTGTACGGCGAGGAACTTAATTTTTGCAAATACTCTTCCACCGCCTCCAGCGCAACCTGAAATCTGGCTATCCCCCTGCCTGTCAATCCCTCTCTGACAGCCATGGAAGGGGTCGCGTCCATAACGAAGACAATATACAAGGGAGCCGATTGATATGTGGATTGACCCTCTACTTCCAGGGTCACCGTATATTTGAAAGGCTCCCTGTTTTTCATTTTTATGGATTTTGCGATATTCAAAGGCATGACGATCCTCCCTTTCCCGATATAAATTACTCCACTATATGCCGGCAAAGGAAAGAGTGTTAACAGAAGTTAAGCTTTTTTAGTTTATTCTTTTGTCGGGCTGGCAGCGCTAGAGCCGATGCCGGCAGAACCGGCAGCGGTAGAACCTGTACCGGTGGAGCCAAAACCGCCGCCGCCCCGCTCCGTATCCTCCAAGCCCTCCACCAGCGTAAGCTGCGCGGGCCAAACCCGGCCGATCACCATCTGCGCTATCTTCATGCCTTTCGTGACCTCGAAAGCCTGCTTACCGTGATTGATCATGATAACGCCGATTTCCCCTCGGTAGCCGGCGTCGATAGTCCCCGGCGTATTCAGCAGGGTGATCTGATTTTTTAAGGCCAGCCCGCTTCTGGGCCGGATCTGGGCTTCCGTCAGCGGCGGCAGGCCCAAAGCGATGCCTGTGGGCACCAGCCGGCTTTCCGACGCCGGGATTACCACCGCCTCCCGGGCAAACAAATCATAGCCTGCGTCATCCTCGTGGGCTTTTTCCGGCAGTATGGCGTCTTCTTTTAATTTTAGCACTCTGATGTTCAACTTCTCCATGATCCTTCTTTTCCTTTGCTGTTTTTCTCATTATTTTATCATATTTTTTTCAATTAATCAGGCGATATGCCTCTGTCATGATGAGATTTATGATATAATATGAAAATATGTTAGTGATACAAAACCGCCGCCCTAGCGGGTGCGCGGATTAGTGGATTAGATGAAAGGAGCGCCATATGGAGCTATACCCTAAAACTGTTGCCGATATTTTTGGCTCCCTCGTTTTTGACGACAATTCCATGAAGGAGCGTTTACCCAAGCATATTTACACCTCTCTCCAAAAGACCCGCCGCTTGGGGTTGCCCCTGGAACCGGAGGTAGCCGATGTGGTAGCTAACGCCATGAAGGACTGGGCTCTGGAAAAAGGCGCCACTCATTATACCCACTGGTTTCAGCCCATGACCAATGTGACTGCCGAAAAGCATGACGCCTTTATCAGCCAGGTGGAAGAAGGCAAGGTGATGATGGAGTTTTCCGGCAAGGAGCTGATCAAAGGCGAACCCGACGCTTCCTCCTTCCCTGCCGGCGGCATGCGCAGCACCTTTGAAGCCAGGGGCTATACCGCCTGGGACCCTACTTCTTTTGCCTTCATTAAGGACAATACCCTTTGCATCCCTACAGCTTTTTGCTCTTACGGCGGCCAGACCCTGGATAAGAAAACTCCCCTCCTGCGTTCTATGGAGGCGGTCAATATTCAAGCCCTGCGGATTTTGCGGCTTTTTGGCAACACAACCGCTACCCGGGTCAATACCACCATCGGGCCGGAGCAGGAATATTTCCTGATCGACCGGGAGCTTTATAATAAACGAAAGGACCTGCGCTTTACCGGCCGCACTCTTTTTGGCGCTTCAACGCCCAAAAACCAGGAAACGGCTGCTCATTACTTTGGGGCTATCCGGCCCCGGGTAGCAAAGTTTATGCGGGATCTGGACGAAGAGCTGTGGAAATTAGGCATCACTGCCAAAACGGAGCATAACGAAACCGCTCCCGCCCAGCATGAGCTAGCTCCTATTTTCACAAACGCTAATGTCGCCACCGACCATAACCAGCTCACCATGGAATATATGCGTAAAGTGGCTGAACGCCACGGCCTCACTTGCCTGCTCCATGAAAAGCCCTTCGCCAATATTAACGGCTCCGGCAAGCACAACAACTGGTCTTTAGCCACCGACGACGGCCAAAATCTGTTGGAGCCGGGAGATTCACCGTCGGAAAACGCTCAATTCCTTTTGTTTCTCTCTGCCGTCATCAAAGCCGTAGACGATTACAGCGGCCTTTTACGCACCTCGGTAGCTACCGCCGGCAACGACCATCGCTTGGGCGGTCACGAAGCTCCCCCTGCCATTATCTCTATTTTCCTGGGCGATGAGCTGACGGAAGTACTCCAGGCCATCGAAAGCGGCAGCGCCTGCAACGCCAAGAAAGACAATTGCCTGGAAATCGGCGTCACCAGCCTGCCTAAATTGCCCAAGGACACCACAGACCGTAATCGGACCTCTCCCTTTGCCTTCACCGGCAATAAGTTTGAATTCCGCATGACAGGCTCCAGCGCTTCCATCGCCGGCGTCAACTTCGTCATGAACGCCATCATCGCCGAGACCCTGTGCCGGTTTGCCGACGAGCTGGAGCAGGCTGCCGATTTCCGGCAGAGCTTGCAGCAGCTGATCAGAAATACTGTTATTCATCACAAAAGAATTCTTTTCAACGGCAATAACTACTCCGACGAATGGCGGGAAGAGGCCGCCCGCCGTGGCCTGCCCAATTATCCGGCAGCGGTAGACGCCTTGCCCCATTTTGTAGATCAGGAAAACATCGACGTTTTTGTGAAGCATAAGATCTTCACCGAAGAAGAATTGCGCTTCCGTCTCGATATCCTATTGGATATATACTCCCGGACCATCTCTGTGGAAGCCTTGACCATGCTGGACATGGCTCGTCAGGAAATCCTGCCGGCGGTGCTGGCCTTCAGCAAGCTGATCAGCGAAGGGCTCCAGAGCAAGAAATCCACCGGTTTGTCCTTGGATCTCACCTACGATAATGACCTGTTGATCAACCTTTGCCGGGAAACCGGCCTGCTTTATTCCGCTCTTGGCCAGCTGGAGGCAGCGAACAACCAAGCCTCGGCAATCCAAGACCCCTTGCTGCGGGCCAGAGCCTGGCGGGATTTGGTCGTTCCCGCCATGGATGAGGTCAGAGCGCCGGCAGACCGTCTGGAAACCATGGTAGGCAAGGAATACTGGCCCTTCCCCACCTATGCCGATCTCTTATTCAGCGTATAAGCGCCGTATTGGCCCGGCTATCCATAATAAAGACAATAGCTAACCCTGCGTTCAATAAAAGAAGACCCTGCTGTCGGCTTCGACAGCAGGGTCTTCTTTTATTGTTTTACTTCTTAGTCAACGATAGTGGTAATTGGTTCGTCGCTGGTCTTGCTCTTACCCTGAATTTCCGGCACCGGACGCTGGCTGTTTTTGGGCTTCTTCTCGTTGGGTTCCGGTCTTTTCATGCCTTCTTTTGCCATAGTTTCATCTCCCGCTTTCGTATTGTCCAATTTTATATTATCTTTTACGAAAAAGCGGCTGCTTATACATACCAATAACGGCGTAAGAGAAGATAAGCTTCATAACAACTTTATCTTCTCAAAAAGCTAAGAAAGCAAAAAATCCTGCCGGATGAAGGGCAGGATTTTTTGTTTACTTTCTGGCATTGACGCTTTCCATGAACTAATTGGTAGCTCTTGTGCGCATAAAAGCATTAGCAATCCATAATAAGATGACAGCGCCAACCACTGCTACCAGCAGGCTCCATAAGTTAAATCCTGTTACACCATGGCCTCCGATGAGGTTCATGGCCAGCCCGCCGATAAAACCACCAATAATGCCTACAAGAATATTCATTCCGGCGCCCATTTTTTTGCTGTTACCGGTGATCATACTGGCAATCCAACCAGCCAGCGCCCCGATAATAAGCCAACCAACAATACCCATGTTTTCACCTCCTCGCCATTAATATTCCACATTACTTAGGAAATTATAACTAAACCCAAAAAACTTCAATAAAAAACTGCTTTTTTTGCTGACGTTCAAATTGCAGCAAGGAAGAGGCTTAGGCCAAAACTCATACCTATTGCTATTGGCAAGTTTGTACAGCCTAACTTGCCCACAACAAAAAAAGTATCCCGGAAAATTCCGGGATACTTTTTTTGAGAGAGCGGAAGACGAGATTCGAACTCGCGACCCTCGCCTTGGCAAGGCGATGCTCTACCACTGAGCCACTTCCGCATATTTCTGCCGCCTGGTGCAGCCAAAAGCTAGTCCCTGGCGACAAAATGTATTATAGCACAAAATACGGCCGGCTGACAAGAGGATTTTTTCATAAAATTTCTTTAACTATTCTTTCCTATCTCCTGCTTTATTCCGGATTGCACTTTTTCGTTAATTTATTTTCCGTACCTGCCAGAATCCTCTTAATATTGCTCTGATGCTTCCAGATCACTAAGCTTACGGCACATACGCCAAAGAGAATGGTAGGCAGAGGCGGCCGGATAAAGGCCATGCAGGCAAGCAAAGTGACGGCGCCCATAATAGAGCCGAGAGAAACCATTCTGCTTATCACAATAGTAAGAACAAAAGCCACAACCATGACCAGCAAAGCTTGGGGCAGCAAAATCAGCACCACGCCGGCGCCGGTAGCCACGCCTTTGCCGCCTTTGAAGCCGAAAAACACGGGAAAACAATGGCCCAGCATGGCAAAAATACCGGCTGCACCGCCGCCGGCAACTCCGGCCAGACCAAGGCCTATCCCTGCCGCCAAAGCCCCCTTCAGCAAGTCTCCCAGCAATACTAAGCCGCCCTGGAGCTTGCCTTGGGTACGCAATACATTGGTCGCTCCGGCATTGCCGCTGCCTTCTTTGCGGATATCCTGAGAGGTTCCCAGGAGTCTGGGAATGATGATACCGAAGGACATCGAACCCAGTAAATAAGCAAAAATTCCAGCCATGATCAGTCTAATCATTATCCCCACCCTTTTGTCTTACAGTCATGCGAATGGGTGTTCCTTCAAAACCAAAGTTTTTGCGGATCTGATTCTCTAAATAACGAAGATAGGAAAAATGCATCAGCTCAGGCTCATTGACAAAGAAAATAAAATTAGGAGGTTTAACGCCGGCTTGGGTACAATACAGGATTTTCAGCCGTTTGCCCTTATCCGTGGGGGCGGGATTCAGCTGCACCGCCTGGCTGACCACGTCATTGAGCACGCTGGTGGTAACCCGGTGATTTTGCTGCTCCGCCACAAAAGAAACTAATTCCGGCAGCTTGCTTACCCGCTGCTTTGTCAAAGCGGAGATGAACAAAATAGGAGCATAAGCCAAAAAGCCCAATTCCTGCCGCAGCTGTTTTTCCATACGATGCATAGTATTTTGGTCTTTTTCGATCAAGTCCCATTTGTTGATCACCAAAATCAGGCCCCGGCCGGCTTCGTCGGCATACCCGGCAATTTTCTTATCCTGTTCTGCCAAGCCGGTGCTGCCGTCGATAACCATCAATACCACGTCGCTGCGGTCTACCGCCCGTAAAGCCCGAATAACGCTGTAGCGTTCCGGCCCTTCTTCCACATTCTTTCTCTTGCGCATGCCTGCGGTATCGACGATAACGTAATTTTGGCCATTGGCCTTAAAAGGCGAGTCGATGGCGTCTCTGGTGGTACCGGCAACATCGCTGACAATAGACCGGTTTTGGCCGATGATGGCATTAACCAAAGAAGATTTGCCTACGTTAGGCCGGCCGATTACCGCAATGCGGATCACATCCGGTTCCCGGGCCTCGTCTTCCGTATCCGGCAGCTCTTTAACGACAGCATCCAGCAAATCACCGGTATTCATACCATGGAGGGAAGATACGGGAATAGGCTCGCCAAAGCCCAAACTGTAAAACTCCACAGCGTTAAAGTTGTTGACGAAGTTGTCCGTCTTATTTACGCAGACGATCACCGGCTTTTTGGTGCGGCGCAGGAGTACCGCCAGGGCTTCATCCTCTGCCGTCATGCCTACCTGGCCGTCTACTACGAAAACAATGGCGTCGGCTTCCTCCATGGCGATGGCCGCCTGGAGCCTGACTTGCCCAAGAATGGTGCCCTCCTCTTCCACTAAATCGATACCGCCGGTATCGACAATGGTCATCACTGTATTTTGCCATTCCGTATCAAAGTACAGTCTGTCTCTGGTAACGCCGGGCTGATCGTCTACTATGGCTATACGGCCGCCGGCCAGCCGGTTAAATAAGGTGGACTTGCCTACATTGGGCCGTCCGACTATAGCCACTATTGGTTTTGCCACTTGTCTTCCTTCCTTTCTGCTTCCCATACTAATGCCGGAACAAAATCCGGTATTACGATAATAACCTGGCCAAAAGCCGATCTCCGGCAGAGGGTAAAAAAATCAGGTTCAGTTCTAATGCTTCGCTTACTTCCGCTACGGTCAGGCCGTCCAGGAAGCGGTCTCCTTTATCCCGGATCATGACCTCCGGCAGGTAGACCGCAGTGCCGGGGCTGAAGTCTTTCTTGCCCAACTCAGCCATCAGACAGCTGCCGGTCAAAAGCCCGCTGACATTGACAGTGGGGCCAAAAAAATGATTCTCCAGCGGCAGCACCTCAACAGTCAGGCCCTTCACTTCATTTAATCTATCCCATAAAGGATGCAAAGCCTTGACGGCGGAAGTACCGCCGGCCATAACCAAATGCTTCGGCTGCGGCAAGGCTGCCGGCAAGGGATAGTCCTCGGCCTCTTCCAGTAACCCCCGGATCAGTCCCACGCCGTTTTCCCACTGAGGATAACCTTCATAGGTCTCAGCCTCAGGCATAGCCTGACCGGCCAGTACATAAAACTCATCAGACAGCCAGACAAAGCGAGTACCTTTTTCGTTCAGAAACTTTTCTTGCCAGGGCAGCAACCGGCTAATTAAGGCTGCGGCTTCATCCGCCGTCACTTGCGGCAAGGCCGGCAAGCCCTCCCGGTATTTCGTCAGCCCCACGGGAACAACCGCCAAACTTAAAGCTCCCGGCAGCCGGCCCAGCTCCTCCACCGTACGCTCAAGGACGGCACCGTCATTGTAACCGGGACAAAGGACTACCTGGCCATGAAATTCGATGCCGGCCTGATCAAAACGGGAGAGAATCTCCATCAGCCGGTCCGGGCCCTTGCGGCCCAAAAGCCGGCTCCTTACCTCGGGATCGGTGGCATGAATGGACACATAAAGAGGCGAAAGCCTTTCTTCCTCTATTCGCCGCAAGTCTGCCTCAGACAAATTGGTCAGCGTAACAAAACTGCCCTGCAAAAAAGAAAGCCGGTAATCGTCATCCTTAATATACAAGCTTTGGCGGCAATTGGGGGCCATTTGATTGACAAAACAAAAAAGGCAATCATTGGCGCAGCTGCGGATGCCGTTAAAGACCGGCTCCTCAAACTGTACGCCTAATCCTTCGTCATATTCTTTATGTATGCGGTGCTGTTTTATACCTGTATCGGTCAGCACTTCCAGCAGGATATCTTCACCGGCCCATTCCCATTGCAGCTGGATGAGATCTTTAAGCGGCAAGCCGTTGATGCTGGTGACTTCCTGTCCCGGTTGAAGACCAAGACGGCAGGCTATGGTATCCGGGTAAACTTGGGCAATAACAGCCCCCATAGGTTATTCTCCTTGCATTTTCCGTGATTGCGCCAATTGGCGTATGATATTATCTATTATGGTGGATGAAGAGTGATTCGTCAATAATAATACTAATCTGCAATTAAAAACCGTTAGTTTTTAATTTGCCGCACAGAGTGCGGCAGTGGGCAAGCCCACATAAATAGCTATAGTGGGCTTTGCCCACGCAGAATAGTATAAGGGCTAAATTAAAAGAAGGGAGGCTAACCTCCCTCTCTAACCAATAAGCTCTTTATCAGCGGCTATTAGCTTTTGCCTCTGGCGGGGCCGCGGCTGACCAAAATAAATACTACGCCCAAAACTACGGCCACCCCGGCAATGATGGCAGCGCCGCTGCCGGATTTCTTATCTACTGCCGTGGTCTCTTTCTTTTCCGTTTTGGCTGCCGCCCCTACGCCGGAGCCGATGCTGGCCTGAAGATATTCGCCGACCCCTTTGGCAAAGATCTGAACGCCGGCCTCAGCCTCTTCCCGGCTATTGGTGTGAGTGCCCACTTCCACCAGCGCTACCCGGGGACCCAGGTCCTGATTGTAGTTGCCTTTGCCCATATAGATATCTTTGATCATTCCCGGATAATGCTTATCCATATAAGCTTTGATTTCTTTAGCAAACGTCAGGTTAGACTCCATATGGGGATTTTGTTTGCCTACCACCAGCCGGATACCCGTTACCTGCTCGCCGTTGATATCCGTTTTATAATAGTTGGGATCTTCAATTCCATCCCGGTGGACATCAAAAAGCACGTCGGGATTTTCTTTCAGCAGCTGCACCGCCGTTTTGCGGGAACGATGGTAAGCATTGGCGTCATGAGGATCATGATGGTTTTCACTGATAGACACCTTATGCCCGATCTTTTCCAAGGCTGAAGCAAAGACATTACCAACCTTTACGATGCCCCCCTCGCCGTCGATGCTTTCCGTGCCGTCCGTAGGCACGTAGCTTTCGTCATTGTGGGTCATATAGATGCCGATTTGGGGATTATCCTTCTGATTATTGAATAAGGAAGCCACCGGAGCTTCATCCCAGGCCGAATAATAAGCCATTTCTTCCACACCGACAAACCGGCAGGCAGCCGTCAAATTCGTGTAATCAACGGAAATCACTTCAAAACGGCGGTTATTGGCAGTAATCACTTCATCACCTTGATGAACGATGATCGACGTATATTGCAGTGGCTGGCCCTGTTCATCTTTGAGGGTAAAGTATTGGCCTGCCGGCATTTCGCCGTGAACCTCCACCCAATTAGGCAAGCCGCCTTCCGCCTGTGCCTCCACCTCACCGGACTGACCGGCCAATTGGGCCGAAGTCCGGCTGTCTCTGTTGCGGTCATAATCCAAGTATAGACCACCGGCCAGCATAAAGAGCAGAGCAGTGAAAATCCATATATAAGTTAAGCTTTTGGCGGGCTTCACCGGCCCCTTCGGATATTTCATCAATATTCCTCCTCTGCTTTATCATCAGCAATATAGGCGTCGCCTAAAGCGCCCTCAGCCACATAGGAAGGTATTCCTTCCCGCGCAGCCAAGGCATGGGCTTTGGCCTGAGCCTGCCCTTGTCTGTCCCAGATCACTTCCACGGGAATTTCGTGGGCGTATTCCTCCAGCATTTTGCCGTAGCCCTCATGGGCTCCCAGTTCTTTTGAATATTCCTCGGCAGTAATGGGATAAGGCCAGCGATTCCGCTTACCCGTAGCGGCGGCTTTTTTCTCTTCTTCCGTCAGCTGAGCATCCAGCTCCTGTTTCACTTTGCGCTGCCGGAATTTCTCGTTGTCAATCAGTTCCTGAGCTGTTTCCTCCATATTTTTATGGATAGATCTTGACTGTTTTTCGCGGCTCATACCCGGTCCTCCTTGCCAATTTCCTCATCGGCCAGCTTTTTCGCGATCTTCTCATTATCACTGCCGGGCGTAGCATAAGACCAGGCAATATCGGTTCTGTCCTCGCTGTCGTTGCGGACAACATTAACGGGCTTTTCCCAGGACTGGATAGGCTGCCAGGCTGCCCCTTCCCGCTTGTCCATGAATTCCTGGGCAATTTCATTGGTCAAAGGCGCGGCGGGGCCCTGCCAGTGACGTTTTTCCTCTTTATCCTTTTGGTTATCGCGGCCGGGTTGCTCCTGACCTTCGTCCTGCTTATTTCTTCTGCCAAACTCCAGATTGCCTTCACCCTCGGGACCAACCTTTTTCAGATTAGCCAGAAGGGCCGGATCCCGCCCTTCCTCACTGGGACCGCCCTGGAGCCGTTCTCTGGTCTCTCCCACCACCTCTGCCAATACTACGGCAAAGATTCCGGCAAAGACGATGGAGTCAAAGGCGCCGGCGCCACCCAGATAAACGGTGCCGGGCACGTTATTCCAGGCCAGCCAAACCCAGTGGACCACATCCAGGGACATGACGCCCAGGATGGCGGCAATAAAAGCGCTGCGGCGGGAGCGGCCCATTAGATAACCGATAATGCCGGCCACTAAAGGATATAAATAAAGCGGATCCAAAAAAGCCATCTGCTCGCCAAGCTCCCCCGTCATCATCACGCCGCCTAAAACAGCCGTAACGATACCGGTAACCAGTGCAGCAAATAAAGCCCGCCACCTTTCTTTGTTGGTTCCCGCTTTGACCAGTAGGAAAATCACCAGGAGCAACGGTATCACGGCGCCCCCCAGATTCAAGGTGACATTGATGTCCCCCCGCCAAATCGGGATATCCACAAAGCTGCCGGCGGCCATCAGGATAAGAGCCAGGATAGCTTGCCAGTTGGTCAGGCCCATACGGTCAAGAACCCGCTCCCCCAAACCAAAAAAGATAATCAGCATTACCGCTGCCAGCAAAATCACTCCCCATGAAAGGGACCACATAGTCATTCCTCCTCTGAGACAGATTAATTTAAAATGAAGCGAGCTAGTCTCTGTCTAAGTTTTTCCATGATATTTTTAACGCAATAGCAGGAAAATATACGGCAGCAGGAATTTGACTCCTGAAAAATGTGGTATACTAGTGCAAAATGAAATAGAAATAAATATCTGCCGATTAAGGAGTGATTCGTTTTGAAATTAAGGCGTGAAGTGGACCTCAAAGACACCTGGAATCTTAGCGATCTTTATACCAACGATCAGGAATGCCTGGCTGCTTTAGAAAAAACAAGCAATATCGCCGGCCGGCTAGCCGAATTTAAAGGCCGTTTAACGGACTCGGCGGCAAATCTTTTGGAGGCTATGCAGTTAAGCGATGAAATGGGTCTTTTAGCGGAACGGGCCTGCACCTATGTACGGCTGAACTTCGATTCCGATATGGGCGAGCCTTCGGCCAAGGAGCTCTACGGCCGGATGGATTACTTGCTGACCAGCGTGGGAGAAAAGCTGGCTTTCCTGGAGCCGGAACTATTATCCATGAGCCCTGAGGATTTTCAGGCTTTCTTGAAGCAATGTCCCGAGCTGTCTTTATACCAGTGGTCCATGACTAAGCTGTTCCGCCAAAAAGACCATGTGCTGTCGGCAGCGGAAGAAGAGTTAATGAATCGCATGGCTGCCATAGCCGGCAATTTTGATAAAATTTTTGACGACCTCACCGTCAACGATATTCAATACCCCACCATCGAAGGGCCCGACGGCCAGCCGGTGGTAGCCAATGAAGCCAATTACCGCAAGGCCCTGGAATCTGAGGACCGGGCTTACCGGCAGCGTTATTACAACAGCATGCTGGGCACCTACGGACAGCATGTCAACACCATCTGCTCCACCCTGGCCGGCAATACCCGCTACCATGTGCTGGCGGCCAAATCCCGGCGCTATAGCTCTTCTTTAGAAAGAGCTCTTTCCTCGGACAATATTCCCCTTGCCGTCTACGACAATTTGATTGCCACTTTGCGGGACAGCTTAAAGCCTTTACAGGAATACTTGACTTTCCGGCGGCAGGCCCTGGGCTATGAGGACCTCCATTTTTATGATCTTTTCGTCCCTATTGTCAAAGGCCATAGCCGCAGCTTTACTTTTGATGAGGCAAGACAAATTGTCCTGGAAGCCGTGGCTCCTCTGGGCAAAGAATATCAAAGCACCATGGCCCGGGCTTTCAGCGAGCGCTGGATCGATATTTACCCCAACAAAGGAAAAGCCACCGGCGCTTACGCTACCGGTGTCTACGGCGTTCATCCTTATAGCTTGTTAAACTTCAACGGCACCTTCGACGACCTTTTCACCCTGATCCACGAATTAGGCCACGCCCTGCATAGCCATTACAGCAATACCCACCAGCCTTTTGTGGACTCAGGCTACTGTATTTTTACCGCCGAGGTGGCTTCCACCGTCAACGAAAACCTGCTCTTCCATTATCTGCTGAATCGGGCCGACAACCCCCAGGAAAAAGCTTATCTGCTTTCCAGCCATTTGGACAGCACCCGCTCCACCCTGTATCGCCAAGGCTTTTTTGCGGATTTTGAGCGCTACATGCACAATCTGGTGGAACAAGAAGAGCCCATGGTGCCTCAAAACCTCTGCGCCGCTTACCGCAAGCTTTATGAGCTCTACCACGGACCGGATTTCGTCATCGATGAGAGTCTGACCTTTGAATGGTCCCGCATTCCCCATTTCTACCGGCCTTTCTATGTCTATCAGTACGCTACCGGTATTTCCGCCGCCATCTGCCTGGCTCAGGGCATCCTCAAGGAAGGCCCGGCTAAGGTGGAGCCTTACTTGCGCTTCCTCCAGTCCGGCGGCAGCAAGGACCCCATCGACCTGTTGAAAGACGCCGGCGTCGATCTGTCCACCACCGTGCCCATCAAAGCGGCAGTGGCAGATTTTGCGGAGCATCTGGCAGCTCTGAAAGAGGCCATGGCAAAGCTGTAAACTATGATAAACCAAAACATTTTATGTCTGATAGAAAGGAGGTTGCCATATGACCAGTAAAACCGATACAAGTATGACGATCAGGATGAACAAGGACGTAAAGCAGCAGGCCCAGCAGATCTTTACCGATTTGGGTATGGATATGACTACTGCTGTTAATGTCTTTCTGCGTCAAGCTATACGTTATCGCGGCTTCCCCTTTGATGTTACGCTGGATGCTCCCAATGAAGTTACGCTGACTGCTATGGAAAATGCAGTAAATGGCCGGGATATTTACGGTCCTTTCGATAGCGTGGAAGCTTTGATGGAGGATCTTAATGCTCAAAATTGAATATCAGACGAGGGCACTAAAAAATGAGCAAAATTGCAAGTTTAAAGTGTCCTTGACATGGGGTACACATCAAAACCGGCTGTATTTGGCTCTATTTAGCCATATTTAGTGTGTCCTCGGGAGGAAACCGCTATTCTGAGAGGGCAGCACACTTTAAACTTGCAATTTTGAGCAATGGTCTGAGGCTTGACCGACTTTTACAGCGCCCTCTATCAGGACGGACACTCACAGCGATTTATTCTGAAGTCGTTGTTTCGTGGGGCCAATCGACGATGCCGCCAAATTCATAAATATTGGTATAGCCCAGGTCTGCCAAGGCCTGGGCTGCCAGTTTGCTGCGGCGGCCGCTGCGGCAATAGACCAAAATAACGGCATCCTTATCCGCCAGCTCCTTTTCGGCCCTGTCTTTGATTTCCGTATCGGGTATCAGGATAGCACCGGGGATATGGCCCTCATTGTATTCCGATTGAGTACGGACATCCAGCAAAACATCGCTTTCGCCCTCGTCCATCTTCTTTTTTGCTTCCTCAGCGTTGATGGAGATATATGTGCTTTTTCCCTCTGCTTTTTCTTTGCCGCAAGCCCCTAGCAGCAAGCCTAGAGCCAGCGCCAATAAGCAAAAAATTGCTAATGGAAAAAGGCCTTTCATTCTGATTTCTTCCCTCACTCTAATCCCTCCTCTCACCGTGTATTACGGTGATTTTGTTGAAATATCGCCAAATGCAGGCAAACCGACATTAATTATGGAGGATAACCCCATGCTGAACAATCACGGATTTGATCTTTGGTCGGACAGTTATGACGATTCGGTAAGACATCTGGATACAAAAAATCAATATCCTTTTGCCGGTTATACCAATCTAATGAACGCAATATATGGAACAATCATGAAGCAAGCCCCTGCAAAGATTCTTGATATCGGCTTTGGTACGGCTCTATTGACCTCCAAGCTGTATGACGCAGAAAACACCATTACCAGCCTTGATTTTTCGTCTGAAATGCTTAAAATTGCCTTGTCGAAAATGCCGGCTGCCAATTTGCTGCAATGGAATTTTAATCTGGGTATCCCGCCTGCCTTAAAGGGCCATCTATTTGATTTTATTATCAGCACGTATGCTCTCCATCATCTTACCGATTGCGTCAAAATTGACTTTATCGCCGCATTGCTCAACTTGTTGGAACCTCAAGGCAAAATTTTGATTGGCGACGTCTGCTTTCTTAGCAGAAACGATCTTCGCCTTCCATGAGTTTTCCTTTTGCTCCGGTATTATCGAAATCCGCAAGCTTACAAAAGCTTGATTTCTTTCCCTAAAGCAAGAGAATAAAGCATCATTTCGCTGACCTTCTGTCCGGTAAAGGCTTCCAGCCCTTCCCGATAAAGGCGCAGCTGACTGCCATAGCGGCGGAGCAACTCCTCTTCCTGACCGGGTTTTGCTCTGTCGCTTTTATAATCCACCAGAACCAGGCCGTCTCCCTCGGTAAAAAACACATCGATGGTGCCTTGAACGACAATTTCATCCTCGCTGATGCCGCCATACATCCGGCTGGCGGGCACCGCCATGATGAAGCTGGCCTCTTGCCGGCAGTTGCCTTTGGCGTCGGCGGCAGCCAAGCGTCTGAACAGGCCGCTGAGCAGAAATTGTACCAAGAGCTGCCGGTCCACAGCTTCCTTTTCCCAAGGGCTGAGGAATTGATCCTTGGCCAGCTGCTCCAATAGGCTATCCAAATAAAATGCCGCCGCTGCCGGGCCGGGTTTACCCTGCCGCTCCATTTCCTCGATGGCAGAAAGGGCTTGATAGGGACCTATTCTGGCCAGCACCCGGTGCAGCAAAGTACCCCGCTCCGCGCCGGTAAAGGTTTTTTCCTTCTGCAAAAACCGGGGCCCCTCCAAGCGGGGCTGATAAAGGCGCTTGCTCCATTGCGCCTCCTCTGCTTCCGCGTCTTCTTCCGGGTAGAGACGGCCTCTGGCTTGGGTTACGGAAAGCTTGGCCGCCTGCTGCCCCTCTTTTTCCCAAGGGTAACGCCAAGACAACTGCTTGCCGATGACCGACCAGGAGCTTTCGGCGGCGCTCAGCTCCGGCAGCGTCAAGAAAGCCTGCCACAGCCGCTTTTCTTCTTTTTCCTTTTTTACCTCCTGGGCAATTTCACTGACGGCCCATAAACGGCTGACCCAAGGAGAAGGCCCCTGATAGCCCAGGACTGCCGGCCCCAGCCAATCCATAAAAGACAGAGCCTGCAGAGCTGCCTCGCCGCTTTCTCCCGGCTGATATTTCTCTTCCTGCCATTCCTGATAACGCCGCCGGCCTTTTTTATCCGCCGTTACCACCAGCAAGCGCTGCTCGGCTCTGGTCAGGGCCACATAAAGCAGCCGCTGCTGCTCCGCTACCTGCTCTTGCAATATCTTGGCCGCTACCAGCCGATGGTAAGCCCCGGCATATTTTATCCGGAAGCGAGGCTGGATTACGGCGCTGGCCATACCTAGGCCTTCGTGGAGCAGCAAATCGCTGCGGCTTTCCTTCAGCATAAAGGAACGGCCAGCGGTAGCCAGCAAAACGATAGGAAATTCCAAGCCCTTGCTTTTATGGATGCTCATGATCCGCACCACATTTTCACCCTCACCGACCACTGCCGGCGTGGCCAGATCCGCCCCCTTCTTCTCCAAAGCTTCTATATAGCTAATGAATTGATATAAGCCCTGCAAATTTGTTTCTTCAAACTCTCTGGCTCTTTGTATTAAAGCCAGCAAATTCGCCCGGCGCTGGAGACCCCCGGCCATGGCCCCGGCCATAATCAGAAAGCCGGTATCCTCATAAAAGCGCAGCAGCACGTCGGCCACGGAAGCTCTCCGGGCGTAAAGGCGGTACTCTTTCAGTTGCTGTAAAAAACGGCGCAGGCCGGCAATGCCCAGCTCCTTTTCTCTGGCGGCGGCTTGAACCAAAGCGGCATACAGCCCGCCGGCCCGGCTGCGGTTTTGACTGCCTACCCTGATTTTGGCCAAATCCTCCGGTGTGAAGCCGAAAGCCGGTGAAAGCATGACGGCGGCCAGGGGTATATCCTGCCGTGGATTGTCCAGGATTTTTAAAAAGCTTAAAGCCGTTAATACTTCTTGGGCCTGAAAATAACCGCCGCCCATATCGGCATAAACGGGGATACCCCGGCTTTGCAGAGCCTGCACAAAGGCATCGGCCACCCCTTTCATCGCCGGCAGCAAAATAACGATATCGCGATACTCCACAGGGCGATTTTTTTCCCGGCTTCTATCCCATAAAACCTCTTGCCGCAAACCGCTGATGCGCTGAGCGCAAAATAAGGCTTCTGCCTGTAAAGCATCGGGCTCCGGCAAATCCTCAGCCTCATCGTCAGCCGGATCCTGAAAAGCCGTCTCGGCAGCCTCAGCAGCATCGGTGTCGCCAACAGTGGCGGCGGCATCGGCAGTATCGGCAGCGCCTACGTCTCCTGCCGCACCAATCTCATCTGCCGCCATAGCGATAACATGAAGCTCCAACACGCCTTGGCCAAGACCCCGATCTTCCCGGGGGCGGGCCTCCTCTGCCAGGGGCGCCGCGGCAATAAAACGGCCCTCCAGGCGGTAATCGATACCGCAGGTTGCTTCTGTCATACAATGGTCAAAAACCTGGTTGATGCCCGCCACCAGCCACTGGCTGCTGCGGTAGCTTTCCTCCAGCATTACCAGAGAGCCCTCGCCGCCTTCTTTATAACGCCTGAACTTGTCCAAAAACAGCTGGGGGGCTGCCTGCCGGAAGCCGTATATGCTTTGCTTGATATCGCCCACCATAAAAAAGCTCTTGCCCCGCAGAGCCTGAAGCAAAGCTTCCTGGATTGGGTTGATGTCCTGGTATTCGTCCACCAGGACCTCTTCATAGCGTTCCTTTAACGTCTTGCCCAGATTAGTCAACTGACGGCTCTCATCAAACAGCAAGGCTAACGCATAATGCTCGATATCACTGAAGTCCAGTACATTTTTTTCTTGCTTAACTTTTTCGTATTCTCGATAAAACCGGGCCGTCAGCCCGGCCAGAGCCGTCATCGCCGGCGCCATTAAAGCCACTTCCGCCGCCAGCTGCTCCCGGGTTTCGCCAACCAGGCTTTGAGCCAGCTTGCGAAATTCTTTCTTGCCTTTTTCCCGAATACCTTTTATTTTCTGCTGAAGCGTCAGACGAATTTCATAAGCCTCGGGGCCTTCATCCTTAGCTGCCTTTTGGAGAATGCTGGGCAAGCGGCCAAATAAGCGGCTGGCCCCCTCTTCCATAGCTGCCACCAGCAGGTCCCAATCCTGCAATTGCATCAGCTCCCGGAGTTTTTCCCCATCCTCCCTCAGACAGTCGGCGTATTTTTTCAAAGCGGGCAGACTTGCCGCCAGCTTCGTTCCCTTATCGAAATTTCTGATCAATAGATTGAGGCTTTCTGCCGTTTGCGCCAACAAAAAGGGGATCAGCTCTTTCAGCCCTTCTTCACCCTGATACAGAGCGACACAATCCTTAAGCCAGGTAAAAGGCTGAGGCTGGGCGGCGGCAAACTCATAAACCCGCAAAATAAGCTGTTTAAAGGCTGCGTCGGTTTTTTCACCGCCGTAAGCCGCTGTCAAAGCCGCAAAAGCCGGCTCATTTTCTTCATAGCATTCTTCCAGCAAAGCATCCAAAACCTCGCCCTGCATAAGGATTTGCTCCGGCTCGCTGAGCACCCGGCTTTGGGGATCTATACCCAGCTCCTGATAATGTCGGCGGATCAGATTCAGGCAAAAGCTGTGCAGGGTGGAGATGGCCGCTTGTCCCAATAAAAGCTGCTGCTGTTTAAGCAGCCGGTTGCCCGGCTCCTGACGCAGCCGCTCCTCCAGACCTTTTCTGACCCGGCGGGTCATTTCCTGAGCCGCCGCGTTGGTAAAGGTGACCAGCAAAAAGCGATCCATTGCCAGAGGCGCAGCCGGATCCGTCAAGCGTTTGACCAGGCGCTCCACCAAAACGGCGGTTTTGCCGGTACCGGCAGCAGCGCTGACTAAGATATTGGCGCCCGCGGCGTCGATGGCCTGGCTTTGTCCTTTATTCCAGCTTCTCAACCCTGCTTTCCTCCTTAAGCTTGTGCAAAACAGCCTGATCATTAAAGGCCGGCAAATAACGATAACTATGGCCCGGCATCGCCGGGTCAAAACGGCAGACACTGCCATAGGGACAATAAACACAGGCATTTTTTTTGCCTGTTTGGTAAGGAGATAAAGAAATATCCCCTTCCATGATCCTTTGACCGGCTGTATTAAGCAGCCGGCGGCTGTAGCCCCCTAAAAGCCGGAAGCCATCGTCGGTCAGTAATTTAGAATTCCTGCCGAATTCGCCGGACTTCAATTCGGCCACCGGCAAAAACAGTGATTTGCCGTAATTGCGATCCATCAGAATCGCCACCTCCCGATCCTGCAGCAAGTAGCCTTGGAGGGACTGGGCTTTAATCATCTTCTCCTGCCGCCATTGTTCATCCAAAGCCTCGCGGATGTTGGCCGCCCGCAGTATGGGATCATGCACTTGAAAATAGAACAAGCCGGCGGGCCTGGCCTGGGGCAAGGCCGCCAAAGCTGCTTCCATATACAGAACCAGCTGAAGTTTCAGACCATGAAAGACTTCATGAAGGGCCAAGGTTTTGTGGCCGGATTTATAGTCCACTACCCGCAAAAACTGCTGGCCGGTTTGGGGCAGGAAAGCCTGATCAATACGATCAATACGGCCCCGCAAAAGTATGCGGCGGTCTTCCCCCAGCTCTAAAGCCAGGGGCGGCAGGCTGCCCGGCTCATCAAAACCGAAAGCCGCCTCCAGGGCATAGGGGCGAAAATTACCCTGCCCCTCCTGGTAAGCCAAAGCTCTGACTGAGCTTTGCAGGATGCGGTTCAAATTATCCGACAGGCTGCGATACCAGGCGGAGGTCAAAAATATCTCATGGCTTTTTTGAGCCAGCTGCTCTTTGGCCACTTTTTCCACCCAAGCCTCCAGCTCCTCCTGGCCCAGACTGCCCAAGAACAAGCCCCGGTCCTTGACCTGATTAATCAAAGTCTCCAGGCTATCATGAAAAAAATTGCCGATGGCCGGCGGCCGGACTTCATATTCTTCTCGGGGCTCAAGCTTTAAGCCAAAGGCTAAAAAATGCGCAAAGGGGCAGGCCTGAAACTGTTCCAGCCGGGTGATGCTTGTTTTGATGATCCGGCCAAAAAGCCGTTCCGCCAAGGCCTTGGGCAGAGGCTTGCCCAAAGGCGCCAAATCATAAGCCGCCTCCAGCCGCCGCATATCCCGGCGGTAGGCTTCCTGACGGTAAAACCACTGAAAGACAAAGCGCCACAGCCCTTCCCACTGATCATCCGGCAAACCGTCAGCTTCTTTTGCCGCCAGGCTTCTTTCTTCACTCTGCAAGGCTAAGCCTAAAAGCTGTAAAGTCATGGCCGGCCTGGTCAGCTGCCGGATTAAAGCCGGCTCTTTTTCTTCTATGGCAAGGCCGGGAAACCAGCGGCAAAGCTGCTCCAGCAAAGGCGAAGCAGCCTGGCTTTTGCCCTGGGTATCGGCTCTGGCGCAGCTGATGCTAAGGCTTTGGGAAGCTCTGGTTAAGGCAATGTAAATTAAATACGCTTCGGAAAACATCCGGCGCCGGCTGTCCGGGGCCAGGTATACTTGCTTTTGGGCCAGCCATTGCCGTTCCGCCGCCGCCAAGAGACCGTCCTCCTGAATATGAGCCGGCAGCACGCCTTCATTAGCGCCTAAAATCCAGACCTTGGCGGCCAAAGGAGAGCGGCTGCGATCCATGGAGCAGATGGTTACCTGATCCAAAGCCGGCGGCAGGGCTGCCATTTCCAAAGCCTCCAGACCGCTTTCCCAAACGGCCGCCAAAAGACCGGCATCCGCCTTGCCGGCAGCCGGCGCTGCCATATCGGCGGCTCCTTCCCGCTCAGAGTCATTATCCTCTGCCGCCAAAGGTTCTTGCCCTCCTGATACCGGCGTTAGAAACAATACGGTCTGATCGAAAAGCTCCATAATCTTTTGCCAAGTTCTTTGGTGGATTTGAGCCAGCTCCGGCTCACCCTTTTCCAAAGCCTCATTGGCCCAGCGGCTGCAGGTTTCCTCTGCTTTCAGTTCCCGTAAATGCTCATAAACAGCCTCAACCATTTTCTCGATAGTAGAAGCCTGCTCCAAAGTTTTTCTTAAACCCTGAATAGGCCGCCAGAGCTTTTGCCGCAGACCTTCCATGTAAGCGTCGATACGCTCTTTATCCGGGTCTTCCGGAGCAGTAAAGCTCCAGGGACGCCGGCTTTCCCAATGCATACGCTGGATACCGTAAGCCAGGCAATAATTTTCCAAGGCATCCCCTTGGTTATCGGTGAGACCGGACAGGCCGGTCTTTACATAGGCCATTAAAGTGCCGGTGCTCCAGCGGTCTTTTAAAATCACCATCAGCTCTTTAAGCAGGCAGACCAGCGGGTGATACCGCAAAGGCTTGGCGCCGTCAAAAAAGTAAGGTATGCCGTAAGAAGGCAATATGCTGTGAAACAGGCTTTCATAAGCCTCGGGCCGCCGCAGCAGCACCACCATATCCTTGTAGCGCAGCCCCTCGTCTCTGGCAGCTTCCAGGATCTCCACCGCCAGCCGTTCTACCTCCCGCCGCATATCGCCGCAGCTGGCCAAACGGATACCGCTCCAATCTGCCGCTGCCCTGGCCCCGGCCTCTGATCCACCGGCCAGAGCCGCCTCCAGCCGGGCCATTGCGGGGCTGGCTTGAAACCTTCTCCGGCCGGGAGCGGCCATATAAATTGGAGGCTCCATAGCAAAGCCTCCCTGCCTGCAAATTTCCCTGAGGTCCCGGGCAGTCTCCCAAGGAGGATAGAATAAATCATCCTCCTCCAGCCGCTCCTGCTCATAACCCCGGGGCAGATTCAACGTGATCTTGACAGGGCGGCCGGCCGCCAACAGACAGCGAATAACCTGGAATTCTGCCGGCGTAAAGCCGTGAAAACCGTCCAGCCAAAAAGAAACCTGTTTAAGCCTTGGCCAGGCCGGCAGCTTCTCGCAGAGCAGCGTCAGTTCCCCCGCCAGATCCAGCCAGCCCCGGCTTAAAAAGGCTTCATAATCCTGAAAAATTCCGGCGATATCCGCCAGCTTGCCGGCCAAATCCGGCGGCAGGTCCTGCCGGGCTGCACCGCCGCTTGGCACCTGACTGCCGGTCCCGCCATTTGCCCCAGCGCCGCCTTCACCCGAATCCAGGCATGACAATAACAAAGGAGGATCGACCCGGTAAATCCGCAGCTCCTCCATCAAAGCCGTCAGCTGTTCCACAAAGCCTTTTTTATTCCATACCCGCTGGAAAGCCTTCAAATTATGTTTTTTCTCTTCTAAAATACTGCGCAAAACCAGGCTTTTGCCCACGGTATCCAAGGGCGGCAGCAGACCGCCGCCGGTTTCCTGCAAAGCCCAATGAACAAAGCGCCGGAAGCTTAAGACCTTTACCCGCAAGCCGCCGGCGCTGCCCAGAGCTTTCAGCAGCCTTTTTTCGTTGGCAAAAGTGGCTTGCTCCGGCGTCAGAAAAATATACTCTTCTTCCCCGCTGCCGGCAGCCAGCCGTTCACCGATCTGCCGGATACAGGTTTCCGTTTTGCCGGAGCCTGCTCTGCCCAGAATTAACTCTAAACTCAACGGTAGCTCCTTTTATAACTCTTTAGCCGGTAAGGGTCCCCGGGATATGATGATCTTACCGGTACGGACGATCTCGATAATACCGTAATCCTTCAGCACCTCGCACAAGGCGTCGATTTTATTTTGGTTGCCGGCCAACTCGATAACCATGGTTTCCCGGTTGACGTCCACGATATTTGCCCGGAATATATTGACGATATCCACAATATCGGAGCGCTTCTCCGGAATAGCTTTAACTTTAATCATCACCAATTCCCGCTCCAGCGCATCTATATGAGTATGATCCACAATGCGAACCACATCCACCAGCTTAGCCAGCTGCTCTACCAATTGCTCGATGCGCATCGCGTCATTTTCCCGCACAACGATAGTAATTCTGGTAATATCGTTATCTTCCGTATAACCGGCGGCAATACTCTCAATATTGAAAGCCCGCCGGCTGATCAGGCCGGAAATTCTCGTCAGGACACCGGGACGGTTTTCAACTAAAACTGCTAATGTATGGGACATTTGATTACCTCCTTAAATCAATGATCAGTTATGTGCAAAATTTCAACTTCTCCAGAGTCCACTAAAAAATGAGCAAAATTTCAAGTTTAAAGTGTCAGAACACCGTTTTGGGGAATGTATTTGACTGCATCTGACCGCATTTGGCTATATCTAGTGCATTTGCATGAGAATAAACCATATTTTGAATAGACGACACACTTTAAACCTGCAATTTTGCGTATTTAGCTGAGACTTGACAACTTTTTTCAATGACTTCAACTTTTCCATACGAATCCTTGCAGTTAGCCGCCTTGAACCCACATCCCCTGCGTTAGTATGAGTTAGTAGGTCTTCCCTCTTGAAAGGTATAATCGGCCATGATAAAATGAGAGAATGGTGTATAGCCTGAGCCCGCCGGGTGGTCGCAGCCGCAAGAGCCGAAAGGCTGCGGTTGAGGAAAGTCCGGGCTCCGCAGGGCAGGATGCTGGATAACGTCCAGTGAAGGCGACTTTAAGGAAAGTGCCACAGAAACATACCGCCTATGGCTTGGCCATACCTTTGGTATCGGCCATGATCAGGCAAGGGTGAAATGGTGAGGTAAGAGCTCACCGGCGAAAGGGTGACCTTTCGGCCGGGTAAACCCCATCCGGAGCAAGACCGAATAGAGGAGCAATGAGGCGGCCCGTCTCGCTCCCGGGTTAGGTCGCAAGAGGCGGCGGGTAACTGCCGTCCCAGATAGATGGCTACCACTTTTAGCGGCTTTGCCGCCAAAAGTACAGAACCCGGCTTACAGGCAGGCTCAGGTCATACGCCGTATTATTATGTATTACATTATAACGCATCAGTAGAAAAATTTCGAGTGTAGAAATTTTAGAAGGGGTGTATTCCTTGGCCGATAATCAAACCATAGTGACACAGCTGATCTTTCAGACAGCCATAGGCAAGCAAAAGCCCCAAACTCTGCGCTCTCAGGAAACCCCTTGCCCATTTTGCGACCGTAGCCAGCTGCCGTCTATCCTCAAAGAAGACGGCGACATTTTACTGGTTCCCAACAAATACCCGATCCTGCAGGGCAGCACTCCCCTTGTCCTCATTGAGACGGCCGATTGCGAATCAGAACTCTCTCAATACGAGGAGGACCACTTGCTCCGTGTTTTCCATATGGCCTTTGAGACCTGGGAAGAAATGATGGCTGATTCTGCCTACAAATCCGTGCTTTTTTTAAAAAACCACGGCCCCTTATCCGGCGGCAGCCTCCGCCATCCCCATATGCAGCTCATCGGCTTACGGGATGTAGATTACCGGTATAATATCCGTCACGAAGATTATTACGGACCGGTAATTTATCATTCTCCGGGAACAGAGCTCAATGTTTCTGATCACCCCCGCATCGGCTTTACGGAATTCAACGCCGTTTTGACCGATGAGAAAGGCTTTAAAGATTTTTGCCTGCTGATTCAGAAGACTGTCCAATACGTTCTTCATTACCATCAGGGGGGACGGATTAGCAGCTATAACCTTTTTTTCTATCGCCTTGACGGCATTACCTATTGCAAAATAATGCCCCGCTACGTTACCACTCCGCTTTTTATGGGCTACTCTATCCCCCAGGTGGTAGACAATTTGGAGGCTATTGTAGAAGATTTTCAAAAGCATTATTTCCCTTGAGAGAAGCAGCCCCCCATTTCAAAAAAAGGAGGTTCACCATGAATATCAGCCAAATTCGCATTGCCTTAGGAGAGGAAAGCAAAATTAATCAAGGCCACCAGAAGCTTACGATTAAATCCGACTCCCCCCAGATTACCTGTGCCGAAAATATCAAAATCGAATTCGACGAGAATTATAGCGTTGAAATAAAAGAAAACGCTGCCGGCCAGACCGTTTTGGTTCTTACTGCCGGCGGTATCCACCGGGTTATGGATACGTCCACTATTCAGCACCTGGTTTCTATGACCTATTGATCATCCTCAAAATCCATACGACTTCAAATTTTGCTCAGCTAAGGGTGCAGGTTGCATCACCGGCTGATAAAACGGGACGCTCCAGCCTCTTAGGGCCGCAGCGTCCGTTTGTTATTTGTCTTATTTATTGTTTTCCTGATACTTTCTCCGTCTTTGTTTGCGCAATTCTTTTTGGCGTCTTTTTTCTTCTTCGAGGGCTTTTTGCTGTTGGCCGGCCTTACGGCTTTTATCATAAATCTGAACGACCATGCCAAGAACAATGCCGGCCGCCACGGCTATCAAAGGCTGCTTGGTTATCATGCCAAGAAACAGCGCCAGCAGAAAAGCTGCTGCAGTTAAAGCCCAAATCATTCCTTTGCTCCTTTGTGAGACGGTAATAAAATCCGCATGCAGTTTTCGCAGCAAATCAATTTATCCCCGTGATTGACCAGCTTTACCATATGCTTAGACAAGCCGATGCGGCAGCCGCCACAGATGTCTTTTTCTAATATCACTACCGGATTGTCGGGGTTAGAACGGATGGCGTCCTGATACAAAGCGGCGGTTTCCGGGTCCAGCCCCTCCATCAGCTCCTCTTCCTTGGCTGCAAAAGAGGCCATTTGCAAGTCTGCCTTAGCCTTTTCCTGATTATATATTGTCGCCCGTTGATTAAACTGGGCTTTTAATTCTTTGATTCTTGCCTGCGCTATGCTTTTTTCTTTTGTATAGGCGGCCAGCTTATTTTGCAAATCGATAGCCTTGGCCTCGCCCAAAAGCTGATTTTCTTCGGCCTTCGCCACTTCCTGCTGAATTTCCAGCATATCCTTCAGGGACAGGCCCCGTTGCCGGATCATCCGCTCCTTCGCTTTGGCAATATCCGCAGTCCACTTGGGCACATCAAGAAGCAGCTGATCCAGCTCTTCTTTTTTCTCCTGATATTCCCGGGCCATATGGTTCAACTGCTTTTCAGCCGCCAAAATCGCACTCTTTAAATCCCTGATCTCCCGGTAAATCGGCCCCAGTTGCTTTTTAGGATCAACTTTACTTCTTTCCCTGTTGTTTTCACCCAATGCCATCAGAATTTCTATCTTGTCCATATTAGCCCTCCTTTCGGACAAATTGCTATAAGGTGTGAAATGGGTTGCCGCTGACCGCCGATACGGCGATGGTCAAATCCGGCAGCTGTTCTTTTAAATAGGCTGCTACTACGGGTATAACCGGGTTTTCTGTGGCAAAATGGCCACCATCCACCAGCCCCAGATCCAATTCCATGGCGTGGACGCCTTCATGGTGGCTGATATCGGAAGTAACATACGTATCAGCCCCTTTGGCTTTAGCCTCGGCCATCAAAAAAGCGCCGGCGCCGCCGCAGCAAGCAACCTTAGATACTTGTTTTTCTTGTCCACCGCAATAACGGATTTGATTCGTACCCAGCTTTTGGGCGGTGAAAGCGGCAAATTCAGCCAAAGTCATGGGATTCTTTAATGTGCCGATCCGGCCCAGGCCGGCGTAGCCGGTATTTTGGTTCAGAGGCTGCAGGATTTTTGTGTCTTCGATACCCAGCAACTCTGCCAATACGTCATTGACGCCGTTTTTAACACAATCCAGATTGGTATGAGCAGTATATAAAGCAATGCCCCGGCGAATCAACTCCAAGACGATCTTGTCATGGCCATAATCCTCTCTTAGCTGCTTAAAGGGCTTGAAAAATGGCGTATGATGGACAAAGATCATATCCGGCTGAAAGGCCAAGGCTTCCTGGGCCGCCTGCGGCGTCAGCTCCAAAGCCAAAAACAGCCTGACTACCTTTTGATTATAGCTCCCTAAATGCAACCCGATAGGATCCCCATCTAATGCTAAATTAGGCGGGGCGTATTCATCGATTCGTTTGCAGATTTCTCTGCAGGTATAAGACATTGCAATAAAGCCTCCCCTTCTTTGATCTGCTCTTGACAGCGGAGTTTCTTCTCATGGCTTAAAGGCGACTGGGATTTAGCCAATTGGCTGATTATCCGCCTTAGCCCCTCAAGCCTCTGCTGCACTGCCAAAGCCAAAAGCGGCGGTTTTTCGGCCAAAAGCAAAGGGCCGTATTGAGCCTCCAAAGAACTAAGAGGCTTCATCGCACCCGGCTGAGCCAGGATGATCTGGTAAAGAATATCCCGCTCTTCCAATATCGCTTCTTTGATGATCTGCCAGCCTTGCTTCTGCAAATATATACGGACTTGGCCGGCTTGCGTCATCGGCTGCAGCAGCAAGTAAGAAAGCTTTTTCACTACCGCCGGGCTGCCGGCTAAAATCTCCAAAATGGTGCCGCCGCCCATGCCGGCAATGGCTGCCGCCATCACCTCACCGGGGACCAGAGGTTTGAGGCCGTCGCCTTTACGGATCTCAATGCTCTCCGTCAGCCCCAGTGCTTCTACATTGGCTAAAGCCCTGCGGTAAGGCCCCTCTACAACCTCTACGCCTATGCCTTTTTGGATCTTTCCCGATTTGACCAAATCGGCAAGCAGCCCTGCATGGTCTGTACCTATGTCTGCCAGGCTGGTTATCTCCGGCAGAAAATCCGCCAGCAATGCCAGCCGGCGAGATAAAGCAGTTTTTTCATGGTTTTTTCCGTGGGTTTCCACATTAGCATTCATATTACCAATTATACCATAATTTCTTAGAAAGAGCCAGCAGGGCCAAGCCTTATTTCAGCAAGTCGCCTTATTTCAGCAAGGCCAAAATAGAAGCAGCCTCCTGCTCCACCAAATCCAGGAACTGCCGGGCCTGCACACCGCTTGCCTCATAAGCGGCGACTGCCAGCTGCAAGGAATCCTGCTTTAGTCCATAGCCGATACCTATGCCATCGGCCACTACCGGCGCGAAGCTGAAAAAAGCCACAGCGGGAGCTACTACGCTGCTGGTAGATAACGTGTTATGCCCCAGCACCCGGCAACCCTGATCTGCCAAAAGAGGCAGCAGCGCTGCATTGGCCGTCATCTCTCCTATAGCCGATAATCCATATAAATGGCGCTCCGCCCCTAAACCGGATTGACTTCTGGCAACCCGCCGGCGATGCTCCTGTTCTGCCTGCCGATACTTATCCTGCATTGCCGCTTTGGCTGAAGCCCCCTGCTCACGGCCCTCTGTGTAAGAAATAACGAAATCTTTAGCTGCCGCCGAGCAAGGCCGGACGCATTCCGTGCGGCCTTCATAAAAGCTCCTTACGGAAACGGATTCATATACCGAAGGGAATTTCTTGGTCAGCTTATAATATGCCACTTGAAACAGCAGCTGGACAAAGGCGTCGGGATAGCAGCCCCTCTCTTTTAACTGCTGCTTGGAGATGGAAGTTATGCTTTTTTGGGCCGTAGTCATTTCTTTTAAGATCTGATCATATTCCCGGCTTTCGCCAATCAGCGCTTTTTGAGTTTCCGCCTTTAAGCGCCAAGGCAAATGCCTGGGTTTCGGGCTATCGGCGTTCTTCTTATGCTCCGCAGCTTTTGCCAATTCCAGGCTTCTGCCGACAAACCATAGCCACATGCCGGCGTCGCAGCCGGTATGCTCCAGATTCAGGCCCAAATCCCCCCGGGGACCTGCAATAATCTGAACCGATTTGTCAAACCAGCGGTTGCCGGATTCGCCGCCGATCAAACGGGCGCTGGATATCTCCCGCTCATCCAGACAGACTGCAAAATGGGCCTGTTCAATGGCAGCCAGGCTGTGCCGGTTCAAAGGCTCATCCATCAATTGCGCCCTGATGGCTGCCGCCCTGTCTCGTTTGGCGCAAGTCATGGCGCCTACAGGCCCGGCGTAAACAGCGGCAGCAGCTTCGGCAGCTTCGGCAAGCTTTAGCCCTTGCTCTTTGATTTCTTCCAAAGCCCCTTGGAGGGCATCCGGCTGATAAATATTGCCTTCCTTATCGGTCAGCGGCAAAAGGAACCAATTGCCCCGGCAAACTACGGCGGCACTTAAAGGGCCGGCCAGAAAGCAGCGATGCAGCAGGTCCTTCCCTTGGCAGGCCGTCCGGGTATAAAACATGGACCGCAGAGTATCCATACTCATAGGACCGGCTTTGCCGGTTTCGACAGGAAAAGAACCGTCGCCAATCGCCCTGATCGCTGTACAAAAACCGTAAATCAAGGCCGGCAAAGCCGGCTGCGGCCATTGGTTATGATCCAGCTGTAAGTTGTAGCTCAAATCCGTAGGCACCCGGCCCCGAAAAGCCAGATAACTGTCGTCCCACAAAGGACGCAGCCAGCTGCTATTGGCAGGAAGCCTTTCCTTCCAGGCCAGCAGCTCCTCTTGCAGACGAGGCCCCGCCTCGGTTTCTTCGGCAAGCTCCCCCAAAAGCCGGCAGGTTTTCTGCCACTGGGCTTCACTGACCAATGGCTTGATCAGTTCTTTCAGCTCGTCAAAAGTCGCCGCCAGCTCCGGCACAGGCAGCGAGGGTAAAGTGCAATCCCAATCAAAAACTCGCATTGACTCCTCCTCAATGTAATACTATTCTGCGATTAAAATATTCCATATTTTAATCTGGCAATTCTTGATTGCCACTGCGCCAAAGGCGCAGGCAGAATAGCATATATGCCAATCTGCGTGGGCAAAGCCCACTATAGCTATTTATGTGGGCTTGCC
>JAHDPO010000052.1 GCA_018434325.1 Clostridia bacterium
AAAACCCCTTGACATAGTTGGGGTGGTATGTTATTATCTTAAAGCTGCCTGCTCCGAGGCGCGAAAGATCGGCCAGAAAACTTCTTCAAAAAAAGAAAAAATAATGGTTGACAAGAGCGATCGGGTATGGTAGAATAAGTACTTGTCACCCCAAGGCGACGGACGGGCACACAGGGAAGCCTGAGAGTCTGGAAGGCGCGGCGGGAGACAGCAATGCACCTTGAAAATTGAACAACATTAAGCTATTTAACAAATAGCCCTTGAGATTTCTTTATGAAGTTTCTTTTATGCGAACGATTACAAGCTAGTGTAATTTGTGAGCGCAGATGAGACGATTAATGATTTGATTTAAAGGCTTCGGCTTTTAGATACCAATGAATTAAGAGTTTGATCCTGGCTCAGGACGAACGCTGGCGGCGCGCCTAACACATGCAAGTCGAACGGGGTCCTTTTAGGAAGCTTGCTTCTTGGTTGGACCTAGTGGCGGACGGGTGAGTAACACGTGAGCAACCTACCCTGGAGTGGGGGATAACATCTGGAAACGGATGCTAATACCGCATAATATCGAGAGTCGGCATCGGCTTTTGATCAAAGGATTTATTCGCTTTAGGATGGGCTCGCGTCCGATTAGATAGTTGGTGAGGTAAAGGCTCACCAAGTCTGCGATCGGTAGCCGGACTGAGAGGTTGATCGGCCACATTGGGACTGAGACACGGCCCAGACTCCTACGGGAGGCAGCAGTGGGGGATATTGCACAATGGGGGAAACCCTGATGCAGCGACGCCGCGTGAGTGAAGACGGCCTTCGGGTTGTAAAGCTCTGTTGAGGGGGACGATAATGACGGTACCCCTTTAGAAAGCCACGGCTAACTACGTGCCAGCAGCCGCGGTAATACGTAGGTGGCGAGCGTTGTCCGGAATTACTGGGTGTAAAGGGAGTGTAGGCGGGGGTTTAAGTTGGATGTGAAAGACCGCGGCTCAACTGCGGGGCTGCATCCAAAACTGGACTTCTTGAGTGAAGTAGAGGCAAGCGGAATTCCTAGTGTAGCGGTGAAATGCGTAGATATTAGGAGGAACACCAGTGGCGAAGGCGGCTTGCTGGGCTTTTACTGACGCTGAGGCTCGAAAGCGTGGGGAGCAAACAGGATTAGATACCCTGGTAGTCCACGCCGTAAACGATGATTACTAGGTGTGGGGGGACTGACCCCTTCCGTGCCGGAGTTAACACAATAAGTAATCCACCTGGGGAGTACGGCCGCAAGGTTGAAACTCAAAGGAATTGACGGGGGCCCGCACAAGCAGTGGATTATGTGGTTTAATTCGAAGCAACGCGAAGAACCTTACCAGGTCTTGACATCGAGTGCATATCCTAGAGATAGGAGAAGCCCTTCGGGGCACTCAGACAGGTGGTGCATGGTTGTCGTCAGCTCGTGTCGTGAGATGTTGGGTTAAGTCCCGCAACGAGCGCAACCCTTACTGTTAGTTGCTACGCAAGAGCACTCTAATGGGACTGCCGTTGACAAAACGGAGGAAGGTGGGGATGACGTCAAATCATCATGCCCCTTATGACCTGGGCTACACACGTAATACAATGGCGCTTAACAGAGGGAAGCAATACCGCGAGGTGGAGCGAAACCCTAAAAAGCGTCTCAGTTCGGATTGCAGGCTGAAACCCGCCTGCATGAAGTCGGAATTGCTAGTAATCGCGGATCAGCATGCCGCGGTGAATACGTTCCCGGGCCTTGTACACACCGCCCGTCACACCATGGAAGCCGGTAACACCCGAAGTCAGTAGCCTAACCGTAAGGAGGGCGCTGCCGAAGGCGGGATTGGTGACTGGGGTGAAGTCGTAACAAGGTAGCCGTATCGGAAGGTGCGGCTGGATCACCTCCTTTCTAAGGAGTACATCAAATCAGTTTGGATTTGATACTTCTGGTCAGGCAAGGGCTATGAATAGACTTAATGTTGTTCGATTTTGAAGGTGCATATTTGCACTTTCGGAGAGTCGAGGCGATGAGCCTAACTCAGACGTAATGTTTACGTGGGGGTGTAGCTCAGCTGGGAGAGCACCTGCCCTGCAAGCAGGGGGTCAGGGGTTCGATCCCCCTCATCTCCACCACGTTCCGACCTCTATGGGCTCATAGCTCAGGTGGTTAGAGCGCACGCCTGATAAGCGTGAGGTCGGTGGTTCGAGTCCACTTGAGCCCACCAACAAAAAGTAGAGGGAAAGGGACTTTTGTCCTGCTCTAACTTTTTTGATGATATGCTAGGATGTAGGAAGAGTGGGAAGAGATTCCTGCGGGGAAGCACCTTATTTTGGCATATTGCAATCGCACCTTGAAAACTGAACAATGGAAATGCGAAGAGGTAAAATTTGTAAAGCGACTATATTTTACACTGCTATTAGTGGTGTAAATTTTAGGGTAAAAAAACTACAAATCAGCCGAAGAGAACGAGCATAATTTGGTCAAGCGAACAAGGGCACAGGGCGAATGCCTTGGCACTGGGAGCCGATGAAGGACGCGATAAGCTGCGATAAGCCACGGGGAGCCGCAAATAGGCGATATATCCGTGGATTTCCGAATGGAGCAATCCGGCAGGAGTAAAGTCCTGTCATCATATGGTGAATTCATAGCCATATGAGGGGAACCGCCTGAACTGAAACATCTAAGTAGGGCGAGGAAAAGAAATCAACCGAGATTCCGTAAGTAGTGGCGAGCGAACACGGAGAAGGCCAAACCGGGAGCCGCAAGGTTTCCGGGGTTTGGACTGCATAAGGCATTGACAAGGGCTAGCAGAAGTGCATGGGAAGGCACACCACAGAATGTGAGAGTCATGTATGCGAAAGCTTGAGTCAGCCGGCAGTATCCAGAGTACCGCGGGGCACGTGAAATCCTGCGGGAAGACGGGGGGACCACCCTCCAAGCCTAAATACTACCCAGTGACCGATAGCGTATAGTACCGTGAGGGAAAGGTGAAAAGTACCCCGGGAGGGGAGTGAAATAGTACCTGAAACCCTGTGCCTACAAGCACCTGAAGCACATCTAAGTGTGACAGGGTACTTTTTGTAGAACGGTCCGGCGAGTATATGTATGTAGCAAGGTTAAGGTCTTAAGGACTGCAGCCGAAGGGAAACCGAGTCTGAATAGGGCGAATAAGTTTCATGCATATGACCCGAAACCGGGTGACCTATCCATGTCCAGGTTGAAGTGAGGGTAAAACCTCATGGAGGACCGAACCAACCCCTGTTGAAAAAGTGGTGGATGAGGTGTGGATAGCGGAGAAATTCCAATCGAACCCGGAGATAGCTGGTTCTCCCCGAAATAGCTTTAGGGCTAGCGTTGTATTAGATTACCGGAGGTAAAGCACTGAATGAGCTAGGGGCCGAGAGGTTACCGAACTCTATCAAACTCTGAATGCCGGATAATTATGTACAGCAGTCAGACTATGTGAGATAAGTTTCATAGTCGAGAGGGAAAGAGCCCAGACCCACAGCTAAGGTCCCAAAATGTCGTTAAGTGGAGAAGGATGTGGAATTGCACAGACAACCAGTACGTTGGCTTAGAAGCAGCCACTCATTGAAAGAGTGCGTAACAGCTCACTGGTCGAGTGATTCTGCGCCGAAAATGTAACGGGGCTAAACGATATACCGAAGCTTGGGCTGCATAGTTTTACTATGCGGGGTAGGGGAGCGTTGTATGCGGGGTGAAGCCATAGCGGAAGCGGTGGTGGACTGCATAGAAGTGAGAATGCCGGAATGAGTAGCGAGAATTATGTGAGAATCATAATGGCCGAAAGCCTAAGGATTTTGAAGGAAGGTTCGTCCGCTTCAAGTTAGCCGGAAGCTAAGGTGAGGCCGAAAGGCGTAGCCGATGCACATACGGTAGATATTCCGTAGCCGTCGAAGGATTTAAGCAGGAGGACACCACCAAAGCGTGTGTCCCGGGCGTTGGTTGACCCGGGCGCAAGGGACTGAAATTAGAGTAAGGAAGCACGCGTGGAGGTGGGCGAGAAAAGCCCTGTGTATATCCCAGACGTCCGTACCGCAATCCGACACAGGTAGGTAGGAAGAGGATTCTAAGGCCAACGGGAGAATGGTTGTTAAGGAACTCGGCAAGTTGACCCCGTAACTTTGGGAGAAGGGGTGCTCTAGAAATAGAGCCGCAGTGAATAGGCCCAGGCGACTGTTTAGCAAAAACACAGCTCTATGCTAAATCGAAAGATGACGTATATGGGGTGACGCCTGCCCGGTGCTGGAAGGTTAAGAGGAGGAGTGCAAGCTCTGAATTGAAGCCCCAGTAAACGGCGGCCGTAACTATAACGGTCCTAAGGTAGCGAAATTCCTTGTCAGGTAAGTTCTGACCCGCACGAATGGCGTAACGATCTGGGCACTGTCTCAACAGCCAACCCGGCGAAATTGTAGTACCGGTAAAGATGCCGGTTACCCGCGACAAGACGGAAAGACCCCATGGAGCTTTACTGTAGCCTGATATTGGATTTCGGTATTTCATGTACAGGATAGGTGGGAGACTTGGAAGCACAGACGCCAGTTTGTGTGGAGTCAACCTTGGGATACCACTCTTGAAATGCTGAAATTCTAACCTGCGACCATGAATCTGGTCGGGGGACATTGTCAGGTGGGCAGTTTGACTGGGGCGGTCGCCTCCAAAAGAGTAACGGAGGCGTTCAAAGGTTAGCTCAGCACGGACGGAAACCGTGCATTAGAGTGCAAACGCATAAGCTAGCCTAACTGCGAGACCGACGGGTCGAGCAGTAACGAAAGTTGGAGTTAGTGATCCGGTGGTATGTGAGTGGAAATGCCATCGCTCAACGGATAAAAGCTACCCTGGGGATAACAGGCTGATCTCCCCCAAGAGTCCACATCGTCGGGGAGGTTTGGCACCTCGATGTCGGCTCATCGCATCCTGGGGCTGTATTCGGTCCCAAGGGTTTGGCTGTTCGCCAATTAAAGCGGTACGCGAGCTGGGTTCAGAACGTCGTGAGACAGTTCGGTCCCTATCTGTCGTGGGCGCAGGAAGTTTGAGGGAAGCTGTCCCTAGTACGAGAGGACCGGGATGGACGCACCTCTGGTGTACCAGTTGTCACGCCAGTGGCACGGCTGGGCAGCTATGTGCGGAACGGATAAACGCTGAAGGCATCTAAGCGTGAAGCCGCTCTCAAGATAAGACTTCCCACTCCTTTAAGGAGGTAAGACCCCTTGTAGACTACAAGGTGATAGGCCTAAGGTGTAAGCATGGCGACATGTTTAGCCTGCAGGTACTAATCGGTCGAGGGCTTGACCTAATTGTTCATTCTCTCGCCTCTTCAAATTCCATTGTTCGGTTTTCAGGGTACGATGTGACCCATACCATATGCACCATTAGCTCAGTTGGTAGAGCACCTGACTCTTAATCAGGGTGTCCCGGGTTCGAATCCCTGATGGTGCACCAATGAGTGGCCCGTTGGTCAAGCGGTTAAGACACCGGCCTCTCACGCCGGTAACACGGGTTCGATTCCCGTACGGGTCACCATTAATTGCCCTTATCATAAATGCCAGTTAACTATCATATAGTTGATTAGTCTTTATGTTTAGGAAATAGCCGGTATTGATGGCGGTGAGGTTCCACCCGTTCCCATTCCGAACACGGAAGTTAAGCTCACTGGCGCTGACGATACTTGGGGGGCAGCCCCCTGGGAAAATAGGTAGATGCCGGCATAAGCGGATTGTGTTATTAGCCTGACAGGTTTGGGCAGGCATAGTCCGCTTTTTGTTCCTCAATAGCTCAGTCGGTAGAGCATGCGGCTGTTAACCGCAGGGTCGTTGGTTCGAGTCCAACTTGGGGAGCCAAAAAAATATGCCGCCGAGTGCCGATTCGGCGGCATATTTTCATATTTTTATTCAAAAATTGGGGCCATTAGCTCAGTTGGTTAGAGCCACCGGCTCATAACCGGTCGGTCCGGGGTTCGAGTCCCTGATGGCCCACCAAAGATGAAAGATTTAGAATAATCTTCCTACTTGGGAGTTATTCTATTTCTTTTTTTGCTTGTATAGGGTATAATATGAGCATATAAACATCGGACGTTTACCCCTCTATAGACGATAGAGAGGCCTGTGAAAGGACAAATGAAAAGGCCGAACCTGTCTTTAGGACAAGCCCGGACCTTGTAGATTGCAGTTAGTCTAAGATCAGACTGGGTGCTGCGTAAACTCTTGCTTTCAGTTCCTGATCCAACAGATACAGCCCCTTGGGATCAGAGCCAAACAGCTCATACTTTTGAATGAGATCGCTTGCGTTTTTCTCTTCCTCCCCCTGCTCCTTGACGAACCAGTTGAGGAATTCGATACTGCGGTAGTCCTTCTCCTCGTGGGCAGCTGCAAAGATGTTGTGGATGGAAGCTGTCACCTCTTTTTCATGGCTGAGAGTCTTGTGCAGGGGTGCTGCGTAGTCGTCGTAGTTCTCCTGTGGTGCATCGATGGGCAGCAGCGTCACCTTTTGGTCGTTATTGTGCAGGTAGGTGCGGATGAGCATGGCGTGATCCCGCTCCTCCTGAGCCTGAATATAGAACCAGTTTTCGAAGCCTTCCAGACCCAGCTCATTGTAATAGTTGGCCATATCCAGATACAGATACCCGGAATACAGCTCCTTCATGATCTGCTCGTTGAGCAGGTTAGCGATTCTTTCCGTCATATTATCCTCTCCTTATTCCACAGTGTTCGGCTTGGCTTAAACAGCCAGCATATTCAAAATTTCTTTCTTGGGGCGCACTCCCATTACCGAGTTTACCACTTTACCCTGGTTCATTACCACCAGAGTGGGGATGCTCATGACCTGGAATCGTTGAGCCAGCTCCGGCTCCTCGTCGATGTTGACTTTGCAGATCTTGGCATTGCTAACCTCGTGAGCGATCTCGTCAATAACGGGGGAAAGCATCTTGCAAGGCATGCACCAGTTAGCGTAGAAGTCGATCAGAACCGGTTTGGAGGATTCCAGCACTTCGCTTTCAAAGTTATCATTGGTTACATGAACTGTCATTATGTACACTCCTCTTATTGATTATATTTCCGTTGTGAATTTATTCTTTAATTAGTATTCTACCCTATAAATAGAACCGCTTCTGTGATTATATCACAATGAAAAGGTGACTTTGTCACGGATGACAACTGGATGAAAATGATATAGTTTACTCAGCAGTTCACCGGGGCTGTTTGAGCAAACCAGCAGATGGCTCCGGTATCAGGATACAACCATAAAAAAGAATGAAAGGAGTCATGTGAAATGGAACAGAACGAATACAACCGTATGCCGTTAATTGGGGATGCTGCCCCTAGCTTTCAGGCTGTCACCACCCAGGGAGAGATCAACTTTCCCGCAGATTATAAAGGTAAATGGGTGATTTTGTTTTCTCACCCCGCAGATTTTACTCCGGTCTGCACCACCGAGTTTATGACCTTTGCCTCCATGATGGATGAGTTTAAAGAGCTGAACACCGAGCTGGTGGGCCTGTCTGTGGACTCCCTGTATGCCCACATTGCCTGGCTGCGTAAGATTCAGGAGCTGGAGTGGAACGGCAAAAAAAATATCGAGGTCACCTTCCCCTTGATCGAGGATATTCGCATGAATGTTGCCAAACAATATGGTATGATCCAACCGGGCCAATCCAATACTCAGGCAGTCAGAGCGGTGTTTGTGGTAGATCCCAACGGCATCATCCGCACCATTCTTTACTATCCTCTATCCACCGGGCGGAACTTTGACGAGATCAAGCGAATCATTCAGGCCTTGCAGAAGGCGGATAGCGACAACGTAGCCACCCCCGCCGATTGGCGGCCCGGCGACGATGTGATTGTACCCACTGCCGGTTCCTGCGGCGTTGCCAAGGAGCGGATGGAAAGTCAGGATGAAGACAAATATTGCTTGGATTGGTTTATGTGCTTTAAAAAGGAGAAGAAGTAAATGAAATTTTATCGTTGTGAACTGTGCGGAAATATCGTGGTGAAACTGGTCGACGGTGGCGGTCCTCTGAGCTGCTGCGGCAATGACATGAAGGAGCTCAAGGCCGGCGTAACCGATGCGGCTCAGGAAAAACACGTTCCTGCTTTCCAGCGGGAAGGGGACACCCTGTCTGTTCAGGTTGGCGAAGTGATTCACCCTATGACCGCCGAGCATTACATCCAATGTATCGTAGTAGAGCAGGGCAATCAGGTCCAGTATGTCACTCTGGATTCCACCGACGAGCCCAAGGCAACCTTTAAAATCGATCCCGAAAAGCCCGCCACTATCTACGAGTACTGCAACCTCCATGGGTTGTGGAAGGCGCAAGCCTAGTCCCTCATCCTTTCGTCACCAAAGGGCCACCCAATATGGGTGGCCCTCAGCCTGTCAAAAAAGGTCGCCATGAGCGGCTATTTTTGATATAATGAATCTGGTGATGGAAATGCTTGAGCGAAGTGAAGATTTACGCTACACAACAAAATTTGCGTGTCTGGACAGCCTGGTTCCCGAGGGGCAC
>JAHDPO010000021.1 GCA_018434325.1 Clostridia bacterium
CTGCGCCAAAGGCGCAGGCAGAATAGCATATATGCCAATCTGCGTGGGCAAAGCCCACTATAGCTATTTATGTGGGCTTGCCCACTGCCGCACTCTGTGCGGCAAATTAAAAACTAAAGGTTTTTAATTGCAGATTAGTATAAGGCTGCAGGGATTAAGTATGATAATAGAATTATAGGAAAAGGAGTGTGTACACTAATGAGAAAAATGATTGCCCTGGCTCTGCTGGTTTTCCTGTTCGTTCCTTTACTGGGAGCTTGCTCGCCTGAAGACATTGGCTACCTGGAAATGTCCCTGGCTGCCAACGCCATCAAGAAAGCTGATATGGAAGCTTCCTTTGTTATCGACATGAATGGAGCCGAATATGCCGGAGAATTGCCCTTTCAGAAGCTGAAATTGAATGTTGCCGGCCAGGTGGATACCAGCAAACCGGCTGATCCCTATTGTCTTCTGAATCTCAGCGTCTCTTTGGACAGTGCGCCCAGCCAGGCCATGGGACGGCTGATGATGACAGGCAACAAAATCTATTCTGATACAGCTTATATTAAATCAATTTTTGATCTGGCCGCCAATTACAGCGAATTGGATGAGATTGAAGCCGCCAGCCTGGCAAAGCTTTTCCAAGAGCTGGAGGGCAAAGACTATTGGATCAGTCTGATGCCTGATCCTGCTGCCGGAGACGCTTACGATGCTTACGGGGCCTACGGCGCCAATTATCCCAGCCAGTTCATGGATGTTTATATGCAGACCATGACTTCCGCCATAACTCTTTATCAGGATCCCGCTTTCCTGCAAAGCGTCAAGGATTTTTATGTTAATGGCTTCTCCGGTCTGGATAGCCAGGTGGTTAAAAAGATCGACGATGGCTATCAAATCTCTGTAGACGCCGCTGCTTTAAAAGATTTGCTGATCCGCACCCTGGACTATACCGCTGCTCATCTTGATCAGGTGCTGGATGGTTATGCAGGCCTATTTGATCAGATGGTTTCGCTGCAACCCTTTACCGGCCTTGAGCAGGAGAGTGCGGCGATGGTCAAGGAGTATCTGAAGGATCCGGATTTCCGTAAGGAGCTCAAAGAAGGATTGACCGAAATCGTTGCTCAGCTTAAAGAAAGCGGCCTGGCAGAAGAATGGGCCGGCAAAATTCAGGGTTCCGAATTCAATATGGATCTGACGAAAAAAGATAAGGGTTATGCCAATAACTACGATATTAAGGCCGTTTACGAAGGTAAGCCCATCGTCAATATCGCCATGACCAGCACGGTTAAGGCTGTGGATTCCATCAGCCGTCTGGCTGCTCCCCAAAACGTGATCACCATGGCGGAATTCATCAAGCGGCAGGAAAAAATCGCTTATGCCATGAACCCTGTTTCGGCAGCTGTGATTACTTGGGAAAACTATGATCCCGCCGGCTTTAACTATGCCGATATCACCCTGATCAAAGAAGCGGGCGTCGATTGGGATTGGGACGCCCTGACGATTGAAGGCGGCGTTGCTTATCTGCCTGTTGCCGCTGTCTGCTCCATGTTTGGCGAGGATTACGCCTGGGATTCTGCTGCCGGCCAGCTTTACCTGGTTCGGGATGCCAAGGTGGCGGTGGAGCATAAGGCCGACCCTTACGACGGCTTGCTGCTGCCTTTGCGGGAATTGAGAAAATTAGGCTACAGTGTTGCCTATTCTCCGGAGACTGAGGATACTAAGGCCTATGTGGTAATCACCAGAGACGGCCAGACTCCTTATGATCCTGCCGGCCTCGAAGATATTGTCAAGATCGGCATGCAGGAGCTGGATGAGGAGTATTTGTCAGCCTGGTAAACACGAACACATTATAGAGCCACTTTTAATGTACCAGGGGCTGTCTCAAATTTGAAAAACCAATTTGAGCAGCCCTTTTTTTGCATCATTGCTAAAGATAATGGGCAGCTGCTCAAAATTGCAGATATTACACCCGACTGTTGCGCTGCTGCTCAAATTTGCAGCTTTTACACCTTCATGGGGCAGCTAACTTCTCAAATTCGTGGGTTTAAAGGGTCAAACCACTTTTGTGGAAGATTTGAGACCCGATTTTAACCTAAAAAGGAAACAGGATGTTGTTTTTACAACAAAATGAGGGTGTAGAATCTGAAATTTCGAACAAAAGGAATGCGCCTTAACCGTACAGTTTTGATCATAGGTCTGGCCCGGAACTATATGGGCCTATCAAAATGAGACAGCGCCTTTTTTTGTGTTTGCACTCCCCAAAATACTATAAAAAGAAAATATATTTACTAAGAAACAAAATAGATGTGATATAATAAAAGTAAGTTATTAGAACTTAATTATATAAAAAGCTCCTATCAGGGGTATTTCCAGTAAACTAAATAAAAGCTTGAAAGGAGAGATAAGATGCCGGCTTTAAGCATGTTTTTTGGTATCATTATCTATATGTATCGAGAGTTAGGCGGGCGGCATAATTTACCTCACGTACATGCTGAATATCAAGGTGAAGAGGTCGTTGTGGCTTTCGATGGCGAAATATTAGAGGGCAGTATACCAAATAAAAAGTTAAAACTTGTTCTTGCCTGGATAGAAATTCATCAAGAAGAGCTAGAAGCTAACTGGAGACTCCTGAGTAACGGACAAGAAATATTTAAAATTGAACCATTACGTTAGAAGGAGGAACAGCTTATGTTGCAACCGCAAGTAGTTGATGTTAAGCCTCTGCCTGATTATAAGCTAATTCTATATTTTGAAACCGGTGAAAAAAAGCTTTTTGATGTTACTCCATATATCTCTGGCCAATGGTACGGTAAGCTAAAAGATGTGAGCCTTTTTAATACTGTCCGAGTTTCCGGCTCTACAATTGAGTGGGCAGGAGGGCAAGATATTGCTCCCCATGAGCTTTATGATCACTCTATACCTCTCGTATAAAAAAGAATAAAAACAGCTTGCAGGCTCATGGGCCGCAAGCTGTTTTTTTAAACCATCCATAAAGAGACTATTCGATTCCCAGCAAATCGCAGAAGGTCAGCATGTAGATTTCGGCGGAATGCACCACATCCTCCACGTCCACGTCCTCATTGTAGCTGTGAATGCCCTCCAGATTTGCGGGGCCGAATTGAATGGTGGGGATGCCCAGCTCCCGGTAATATTTGGCGTCGCTGGAGGCCCACTGATAGGCGGGGCGTACTGTCGCATTCCAAATTTTTTCGGCGTGGCCATGGACGGCTTTGACGATGGCGGCGTCATAGTCGGTGTGATTGGCTTCGGCTTTGAAGTTCAGCTCCGCCTCTACTCCCTCGACGCCGCTTTTGGCAATCAACTGCTGTACCGCCGCCTCAATTTCCTCTTTTTTGATGCCGATAGGCAAGCGCATATCCACCATCGCTTCGCAGTAATCGGGCACCATATTGATTTTCGTGCCGCCGCTGATCATACCCACATTGGCCGTCAGGTGGTCGATGGCGTTTTGGCCTTTTTCTCCCAGGGCCTGCCTGGCGATGTAAAGAGAATTCTCCAAAGCCTTCTCTTGGCCGGCGCCGAAGTGGCCCGGTACCTTGGTCAGGTCATCGATGTGAATCAGCACCTTAGCCAGTTTGGTAATGGCGTTGTCACCCACATAATTACCGATACTGCCGTGGGCGGGGGTGCCCTTGGCCATTAGCTTCATATGGCAAATACCCTTCTGACCGATTTCGATATTGTCAAAAGAAGTGGGCTCCGCTACCAGGCAGGCGTCGCCGCCGTCGGCATAACCATTGGCACAGAGCCAGCTGGTGCCATAAACACCGGCGGTTTCCTCATCGGAGACGATGTGCAGGCGGATATTGCCCTGCAGCTTGGCGCCGGATTGCTGCAGCAGCCGCATGGTAAAGAGCAACCCGGCCACGCCGGCTTTCATATCGGAGGCGCCCCGGCCCCGGATTTTGCCATCCACCACATCGCCGCAGTAAGGATCAAACTTCCAGCCGCTGCGGCTGCCGGCGGGCACCACATCCACATGGCCGTTGAGGATGATGCTGAAGCCTTCCTCGCTGCCCATTTTGGCCAATACGCAGGGGTGGTCGGGGTTTACCGCCACCCGCTCATAAGAAATACCGGCGGCTTTCAGATAGTCTTCTACAAACCGGATGACGGTGAGCTGCTCGCCGTCAGGATTTTCGCTGGGAATGCGCAGCAGGTCGGAGACTAATTGCACCAGCTCCTGTTGGCGCTCAATAACCTGTTGGTGCAGTCTTTCTTTTATAGACATTTTATTAAGACACTTCCTCTCAAAAGATAATACTAATCCCGCCGTCCATTTAAATTTTTCTTATTCCTCGACGTATTCCTCCTGGTGGTAGAGAAAGCAGGCGGCCCGGTGACCGGGAGAAATCTCCTTGAGAGCCGGCCGTTTTTGGGAGCAGACCGGCATCCGTTCCGGGCAGCGGCCCGCCAGAGGGCAGCCCACCAAATCGCCGATAGGACTGGGTATTTCGCCGGAAAGGGTAAGCTTTTGTGATTTTTCAAAGGGGGAATCCGGCGGAATAGCCGATAAAAGAGCCTTGGTGTAGGGATGCCGGGGGTTTTGATAAATCTCATCGGCGTCGCAAAGCTCCACCACCGTACCCAGATACATGATGGCCACCCGGTCGCTGATATGCTTGATCACGCTTAAATCGTGGGAAATAAAAATATAAGTAAGATTATGCCTTTTTTGCAGAGAGCTGAAAAGATTGAGCACTTGAGCTTGCACCGAGACATCCAGGGCGGATACGGGCTCGTCGCAAACGATGACCTTGGGCTGCAAAACCAAAGCCCGGGCTACATTGATGCGCTGGCGCTGGCCGCCGGAGAACTCGTGGGGATAGCGGTCCATGTGCTGCACGTCCAAGCCTACCTCCCGCAGCATAGCCAGCACCGTTTCCCGCCGCTTTTTGCTGTCCCGTTCCAGGCCGTGGATGATCAAAGGCTCCTCGATGGCGGCTTTGGTAGTAAAACGGGGGTCCAGGGAAGAATAGGGATCCTGAAAAACCATCTGCAGCTCTTTGCGGACAGGCTTAAGAGCGGAATTAGATAAGGCGCAGAGATTCTGGCCGTTATAAAGGATTTCACCGGCGGTAGGCCTGGTCAGCTGAACGAGACATTTGCCCAGAGTACTCTTGCCGCAGCCTGACTCGCCGATGACGCCAAGGGTTTCCCCCTGAAATAAATCGAGAGAAACGCCGCTCAGGGCATGCAAAACACGGGGCGGCTGGCCCAGCTTGGAGGAGCGGATCTTGTAATCCTTTTTCAGGTTTTTGATCCGGATAATCGGTGTTCCGGCCATTTTACCTTCAGTCATGCTGATTTACCTCCCCCCGCACTAAAGTCTTATCGCCGTTTTGGCGGTGGCAGGCCACCAAATGGCCCGGCTCCACTTCCAGCAGAGGCGGCACTTCTTTGGCGCAGATTTCCCGCATATAGGGGCAGCGGTTATAAAAGGCGCAGCAGCCGCCGGTCAGCCGCAAATCCGGCGGTGTGCCGGGAATGGCCTTCAGCTCCTCCACCGGCGGCGCCGACAGGCGGGGCATGCTGTCCAGCAAGCCCCAAGTATAGGGGTGAAGAGGATTGGCATAAAGCTTGGCCATTTCCGTATATTCCACCGTAGTGCCGCCATACATGACCATTACCGTATCGCACATCTCCCAGACAATACCCAGGTTGTGGGTGATCATCAGGATGGAGACGCCCATTTCATCCCGCAATTTTTTTAATAAGCCCAGGATCTGGGCTTGTACGGTTACGTCCAGAGCTGTGGTAGGCTCGTCGGCAATGATGAATTTCGGCTGGCAGCTAATGGCCATGGCAATGATCACCCGCTGGCACATGCCGCCGGACAGTTCGTGGGGATAGGCGTTCATCCGGCTTTCCGGCTCCGGAATACCCACCAGATGCAGCATTTCCACGGCAGTGCGGTAAGCTTCCTGCTGACTGAGGTTTTTGTGGGTGCGGATCAGTTCGATCATCTGATCACCGATCTTAAATACGGGATCCAGGGAGGTCATGGGGTCCTGAAAGATCATGGAAATCTCACTGCCCCGCAGCTTCAGCAGCTCCCGGTTGGCGATCCGCCGCATATCGTGGCCGTCAAAAATCACTTCGCCATCCACAATACTGCCTGTCTTGGGCAGCAAACGGATTAAGGAGGAAGCAGTGACGCTTTTGCCGGACCCGGACTCGCCCACAATACCCATGATCTGGCCCCGATTCATGGTAAAGCTGACTCCGTCCACCGCCTTGGCCGTGCCGCTGGCAGTAAAGAAGTAAGTTTTTAAATTATTTACTTGGAGGATTTGGTCGTTCATAGGGCCACCTCTACTCGTGTTTTTCTTTCATTTCCCGGAAGGCCCGGCGCACTCGCTCAATGGCCTGGGGATCGCTGAAGAGATCTACGCCGGACATGGCCAGGGCTTTGGCCGCCACCTCGATGGCCCGGTATCCCGCCGGGGAACCGCAGGCGTCTTCAAATTCCTTCGTATGGCCCCGCAGATCCGGCATTACTTTAATATAAGACTGCAAGCCCGGTACCTTGTGGGTCACGTCGCCCATATCGGTACAGCCGATACCCAGCTCTTTTCTCCGGGGCATCACCGGCTCACCCAGGGCCTGGAAGTTTGCTTGCAGGAGTTCTTCCAAAATCTCATTGTTGCGGATATCCTCGTAGGTATATCCATCGATCTGATGCTCAAATCTCGTGCCTGTAATGACCGCCAGATGGCTGCAAATGTCAATTAGCCGGTGATACAGCTCCCACTTGTATTTCATGGAGAAGGAACGCACCGTAAATTTAGCCTGGCAATGGTCGGGAATGTAAATGGGCTCTTCTCCGCCTTTGGAGATAATGCCGAGGATTTTACCCCGGTCGGCAATTTCCAGACGCAAAGCCTGAATAATATTAAAGAGCTCCAGCACCGGCGTCAGGGCGCTGACTCCTTCCTCCGGCCAGGTGGCGGCGTGGGAGGTCTTGCCATAGAAATCCACAATTACATCGGTTCGGGAATAGGAAATATCATTGACTACGGTTTCGCTGGCGGAATGAATCAGCATAGCGGTATCCAGCCCGTCGAAGCCGCCTCGTTCCAGCATAACGATTTTGCCGCCGCCGCCTTCTTCGGCGGGAGCGCCGATGACGGTGACTTTGCCGCCGAACTGATCAGCCAGCGGCTTAAGGGCCCAGGCTGCCCCGATAGCAATGGGCGTCATCAGGTTGTGGCCGCAGGAATGGCCCATGCCGGGCACGGCGTCGTATTCGCCGATGAAGCCCAGATTCAGGCCGGGCTTGCCGCTGTCGTAGACGGCCCGTACTGCCGTTTCCAAGCCGCAGTAGCCGTGCTCGACGGCAAAGCCCAGCTGATTTAAACAATCGGCCACGGCGGCTGAGGATTTAAATTCCTGATAGTTATATTCGGGATGCTGATGAATATAATCCGCCAGCTCCCCAAGCCTGGGCATCAGCTCCTGAACCCGGCCCTGTACCATTTGCTTGTAATCCATAATATCCATAGTGAAATCCCTTCCTACCTTTTCATTTTGGGGTCCAGCACATCACGGACGCCATCACCGAACAAGTTAAAGCCCAATACGGTAATTAAAATAAAAATACCGGAAATGGTGGCGATATGCGGAGCGGTATTCAGTGCTCCCCGGCCCCCTTGCAAAATATTGCCCCAGGAAGCCGTAGGCGGCATAATGCCCAACCCCAAAAAGCTCAAAGCCGCTTCAGAAATGATAGAGCCGGCTACGTTGAGGGTAAAATAAACGATGGTGGGGGAAATAGCGTTGGGGAGAATATGGCGAAAGAGAATACGGCTGCCGCCGGCCCCTAAAACCCGGGCAGCGGTGCAGTATTCCTCGTTTTTAACCACATGAACCTGGCCCCGGACGATTCTGGCAAAGCTGGGCACATTGGAGATGCCGATGGCCAAAATCACGTTAAATACGCCGGAGCCCAGAATCGTCATGAGGATAATCGACAACAGGATAAAAGGAAAAGCAAACATGCCGTCCATAATACGCATGATGACGGAGTCCACAATGCCGCCCTGGTAACCGGCAACCAGCCCCAGCAGCAAGCCGATAATGCTGCCCACCAATGTGCCGCCTACGGCCACAAAGATCGAGATGCGGGCCCCATATACGATGCGGCTGAACAAGTCCCGGCCGAATTCGTCGGTGCCAAAAATATGGCCGGCTACGCCGGGGGGCCTGAAAGCCTTGGAAATAGCCAGGGCATTAGGATCATGGGTAGCGATCAGCGGCGCAAAAACAGCCAGAATCAGCATGATGACAATGATTACTAAGCCAATTACGGCAGTCTTGTTGCGCAAGAGCTTATTCCAGGCGCTGTTGGCCCGCCGCTCCTTCTTGAGCATGGCGGCCTGCTCCGCCGAACCCAGGGCGTCTTGCAGAGGAGGGGAATTCTTGGTTGTCATGCGGTACCTCCTCCTCCTTCATAATTTACCCGGGGATTAATGACCAGATAGATCAAGTCCACGATCAGATTGACGAAAACAAAGATAATAGCAATAAAAAGCACCGCCCCTTGAATCAGGGCATAGTCCCGGTTGAATACGGCGCTGTAAATCAGCATGCCCATACCGGGCCAGGAGAAGATGGTCTCTGTCAGGATAGCGCCGGAAAAAGCGCTGGCCAGTTGCATGCCGATTACCGTAACCAGCGGCGGCAAGGCATTTTTTAAGGCGTGCTTCCAAATAACCAACGATTCCCGGATGCCCCGGGCCCGCAAGGCTTTGATGGACTCTTTATTTACCACTTCCAGCATGCTGGAGCGGGTAATCCGGGCGAAGGTAGCCGTGGGAATCGTGGTCAGGCAGACTACGGGCAGAACCATGTGCTGAACCACATCCCAGAAGCCGTTTTGCAGCGAGCCCATGCCCAATACGGCGAACCAACCCAGCTTGACGCTGAAAACCAGCACCAGCATTAAGCCCAGCCAGAAGATGGGCATGGAAACGCCCACCAGGGCCAATATCATAAAAATATAGTCAAAAGCCGAATACTGCTTGACGGCAGAAAAGACGCCAATGGGTACACCGATAAATACCGCCAGGACCATGGAGGTCAGGGTAATTTGCAGCGTTGCCGGCAACCGTTCTAAGATCAAGCTTAAAACCGGCCGGTTGTAGGAAATGGACTTGCCGAAGTCCCCCTGTGAAATGCCGGTGAGATAATTGACATACTGCTCCAGCATAGGCTTGTTCAATCCCAGCTCTTCCTGCATTCGGGCAATATCCGCCGGCGAGGCCTGAGGACCAAGCAAAATAGCCGCCGGGTTGCCGGGAATCATACGGGTTAATACGAAGGTCAGCGTAATAACCACAAACAGGATGGGAACCAGTTGAACAAGGCGTTTTAAAATTGTTTTCAGCACTGTATCACCTGCTCATTATCGATGTCCGCCACCGGCGGAAACAATCCGGAATCACTGATGACTTGAAGCGTCCGGGCCCTAAGAGGAGCCGGACGCTTGCAAAGTCCTGCAAATAAGGATGGGGCGGCCCTCCCCTAAGGAGCGGCCGCACCCGTTAAACTGCTAGGAAAGCCAGACGTTGACTTCGTCGCTGACCAAAACGATTACGTTGTCGGCCCGCTGCAGGAAGCCCTGGACGTTGGAGGTGGCGCCATCGGTAACGTTTTCGTTACCGTAGACGAAAATCGGATTTTGATCCATAACGATTTTCAGAACCTGCTTGTACATATCCGCCCGTTTGGCCTGATCGGTTTCAAGCAAAGCATCTTCCAGAAGCTTATCTACCTCGGCGCTTTTGAAGCCGGCGCCGTTGCCCAGAGCACCGATCTCACCGCTATAGAACAGCTTGTTGAGGAAGAAGAAAGGATCGGGATACCAGGTCCAGGACATGCCGTAGATGTCGGCATTGCCGGAAGAGGCAATTTCACTGAAGGTGCCCCATTCGCTGGGATTGATCTCCAGGTCAATATTGAGATTTTGTTTCAGGTACTGCTGTACAATGGTGGCCATTTTAATACGGAAGGCGGTGTTGCTGATATACAGCTTCAGGCTGAGGCCGTCGGGATAGCCGGCTTCGGCCAGCAGGGCTTTGGCTTTTTCGGGATCGTAAGCGGGAGAAGCACTTTCCAGACCTTTGTCATAGCCCCAGGAACCGGGAGGCAGGGGAACGTTGGCGATTTGGGCTTCACCGTAAGGATAGACGCCGGCTACCAGGTCTTCACGATTGATGGCCATAGCGATGGCGTCACGGACTTTTTTATCGGCGGTGGGACCATTGACCTGATTCATGTACAGGTAAGCAATGTGCAGGCCGGGGGTCTCGTTGAGCACCAGATTGGCGTCATCGCGGACGATTTGTACGGCCTCGCCCTGGAGGGAGGTGGCGATATTGAGAGCGCCGGTTTTCAGGGCATTGGCTGCCTGGGCATGATCGTTGATGTACATAAAGGTGACGCCGTCCAGAAGAGGCGTTGCGGCCCAGTATTTATCATTGCGGACAGCAACGGTTTCCTGATCCAGTTTGAATTCTTTAAGGACGAAAGGACCGGTACCTACCAGATGAGTGCCGAAATCGGCGCCCCAGCCCTCAACTTCTTCCCGGGGAACAATGGCGTTGCCGGCGTCGGTCAAAGCCGTCAGGAATACGGCGTTGGCATCCTTGAGAACGCATTTCACTTCAAACTCGCCCAGGACTTCGCAGTAATCCAGCATGTCCAGACGGTTCATGGCGGATTCTTTGGCGGAACGCTCTAAGGAATACTTGATATCCTCGGCAGTCAACTGACGGCCATCCTGGTATTTGCCGGGATGGAAGTAGACGTCTTGCCGCAGGGTGAAGGTGTATTCCTTGCCGTCCTCGCTGATTTGCCAGTCGCTGGCCAGGTTGGGCTTGATGCTGCTCAAGTCCATTTTGTACTCGACCAGAGTATCGCAGACGCTGCGGATGATCTGGGATTCATAAGTGCCGGTGTACTTGATGGGATCTAGGTTTTTGGGGGAGGCGGGCAGAGAAACTTTCAATACGCCGCCAGATTTGGGCTGGCCGGCATCAGGCGCCTGGGTGGCCTCTGTGGCGCCCTGGGTGGGTGCAGGAGCCGGGCCGCCGGCATTGCCGCCGCAGCCGCTGAGTACCCCAAGCATCAGCAGGGCCACAAGAAAGATGGACAGCATTTTTTTAGACATCATAATACCTCTTTTCTTTTGTTTTAGATCTTATTTATTTTGGAAGAAATGCCAATGATCGGATAACTCCCAACCTTCAAAAACAGATAACTGTTTCTGAATTCTTTATTTATGCTCGGCCAGCCAGCGGGCGGCACAGCCGGCGTAGACGGCAGCCATTTGGTGCAGGGCTTTCTCATTGTAAGTCACCGCCGGATGATGTCCTCTGTGCATGTACCCTTCATCCTGACCGCCGGTGCCGAACCAGCAGATTACCGAGGGCATATGATCGCAGAGCAAAGAGAAATCCTCCGAGCCCGTCATGGGGGGAATTGCCCAAGAGGCTTGGCAGCCCAGGGTCTCGTCCACATACCGGGCGCATTTGCCGGCAAATTCCGGGTCGCTGATCATCGGCGGCACGCCGCCCTCATACGTAACCTCTGCCGTGGCCCGGAAGGTGGCGGCCACGCTTTGACAGATTTCCGCTAAACGCTTGGTGGCAAACTGACGCACTTTCTTGTTTGCCGTCCGGATGGTACCGCCCAGGGTGCAGGTGTTGGGGATGATATTGTGAGCGCTGCCTCCCTGAATCTTGCAGACGGTAACGACCAGCATGTCATCCGGCGCCACTTCCCGGCTGTTTAACGCCTGAAGGGAGGTGATGATGTGAGCCGCCACATTAATTGGGTCTATCCCTTGGTCAGGAACGGCTCCGTGAGTACCTAACCCGGTAATGGTAACGGTAAAGACGTCGCTGGAGGCTCCGGCATAGCCCCGGTGAATGCCGGCGCCGCCGGTTTTCTCCTGGATGGTGTGCATCGCGAAAGCCGCCTGGGGTTTGGGATCATCCAATAGGCCGTGATCCAACAGGTCCTGCATACCGTCCAGGCCTTCCTCACAAGCTTGGAAAACCAATAAAACCCTGCCCTGCAGCCGGTCTTCGTATTCTTTTAGCAGCTTGGCGGCGCCAAGAAGAGCTGTAGTATGAAAATCGTGGCCGCAGGCATGGCAATTGCCGTTTGTGCAGGCAAAAGGCAGGCCGCTTTCTTCCCTGATCGGCAAAGCATCCATATCGGCCCGCAATAAAATCACCGGCCCAATATTGCCGGCGGTGACGACGATTCCGGCTTTGCCTACAGTCTTGGGCTCATAACCGAATTCCTGTAATTTGCTTTTGACAAAAGTGGTAGTCAGCGGTAAATCAAAACAAATCTCTGCATTCTGATGCAAATAGCGCCGCCATTCAATCAATTGGGACTCTATTGACCTGGCTTTTGTTAAAAATGGATAATCCATTATAGCCTCCATCGAAAATAAGCAATGTTTTCAGTATTATATACCACTAGAAATTGTTCTGCAAGATAATTGCAAAATATACAAGTTTTAAAATTTGGAATAAAAAACCGACTGGCGGCGGCGGATAAAAGCTGGTAATATATTTAAAAGTCTTATTGGGAACCTTTACTCTTTTCTTGCGTCTATAACAAGTAGATCAATGCTATAATCCCAAAGGCATAATAAATACAAGGAGATGATGTTAATGAAAAAAACAAATACTATTCTTGCAGGCTTCCTGAGCGCCGCTCTTGTGGCCCTGCCTTTTGCTTCTTTAGGAGCCGGCCCTGTTCTGGCAGCCGCTGCGGACGAGCAATTGGCTTCTTCCGAAGAAAACCGGGTTTTTCCCTATTATCTTTCCTATACCGGTAAAGTTAAGGCCATTGAAGATTTTAATGCGGAAGACGGCCAGCGTATCCTGAACATGGAAAGCGATGAGCAGGGCCCTGCCAATCCTGTTTTGGCCAAAGACTGCTTTATTCTGGGCGGCGCAGATATTAAGGTTGGCGATACCGCAACTCTTTATTATGAAGCTGACCGGCCGATGATGCTGATTTATCCGCCCCGGTATAATGCCGCTGTAGTTGTGATCCATCCTGCCGAAGCTGATGCTAAAGCTCCTGCCATGGCTGCCGATTTATTCGATAAAGACCTGGTCAGCAGGAGCGGTCTGATCAAATTGGCGCCGGGGGAAGAGACGGAAATCCTTGACCGTGACGGCCAAGCCTACACCGGCTCCCTGAGCGATAGCCTGCTGCTGGTATTTTATCAGCCGGACGCTGCTGCTGCCGAGAATATCCCCGAGGAGGTTAATCCTGTGAAAGTTATTCACCTGGGAGCGCCTGAGACTGCCGCGGTAGAGCCCGGTGGCGAAGCTGCCCTGCCGGATGAGGATTTCTCCTATACCGCTAATATCGCCACTGCCGACATCGTTGTGGAGCAAAAAATTATTGAGGCTCCCGCCGCCTACGTTGGTGATAACGACGTGATCATGGTGCCCCTGCGGGCCGTTGCCGAAGCCTTGGGCTATCAGGTGGCCTGGGAGCAGGACAGCCAGACCGTCCGCCTGAATATGGCCATCAGCCTGGAGGTAGGCCGGGACTACTACGTTTATATGCGGATGGCCCCCATTGAGCTGGGTACTGCACCGGCATTGAAGGACGGCTCCGTTTATGTGCCCCTCTCCTATTTCACCAAAGTTTTGCAAATGAACAACGCCTATTTCTTTGAGAACCAGGTCGTCATCGACAATCAGGAAAAAATGCATTAATCGCCAAGCAAATTGACTGAATAAAAAACCATAAAAGACCACAAAAGACCACAAAAGACCACAAAAGACCAAGGGGGGCTATCTCAAAATTTGGGATAGCTCCTTTTCTCACCTCTTTTATCACCCCACCGGTGAGGGGTAGATGGCCAGTTGAGAGGGCATACTATTCTGCGATTAAAATATTCCCTATTTTAATCTGGCAATTCTTGATTGCCACTGCGCCAAAGGCGCAGGCAGAATAGTATCAGTTGTGCTCAATTTTGCAAGTTTAAAGTGTGTTGCTCTTTTGGGATAGTGCTTTTCTTCTAAGCTCGACACTAAATAAAGTTAAAAAGCAGCCCTCATCCTCGTCAAAGCAGGTTTCGGACACTTTAAACTTGCAATTTTGCTCATTAGCTATACCGTCTAACCTCGGGGGCCCCTAAAAATCTGTAATTTTGAGTAGTCAGCGCACCTGCGCCAATCAGCTTTGCCGGTATTACTGATATTATCTTAAATGATTGCTTTATTGCCGTATTTTATCTACAATGAAATAAATGGCAATACATTTAAGGAGGAGGTAAACAGCAATGACTCTGGGACTCTTTGATATTGTAGGGCCGGTGATGCACGGGCCCTCAAGCAACCACACAGGCGGCGCTAATCGCATCGGTTATTTGGCCAAAGAAATTATGGGCGGTACTCCGGATAAAATACAGCTCGGCTTTCACCGGATATATATGGGTTCCTATGCCGGCCAGCATACCCATTCCGCCATGATTGCCGGCCTTTTGGGCCACCGGGAGTATGACGACGCCAGCGTCGACGCCATGAAGGAATTGGCGGCTAAAAAAATCCCCTGGGAGGCTTATGCCATTGCCGAGGAAGACGTCAGCCGCAATACCTTCCGCACCAGGGCGGAAATTAACGGTGATACCTGGGAGATCAACGGCGATTCCATTGGCGGCGGCAACATTATTATTGACCGAATTAATGGTCTGAAAATTGAATTAAACGGAAACCAACACCTTATCATCGTCAGCACGAAGGATAAAGGGCTTTTTGCCGAGGCCATCAGCGCCGTATCTTCTTTAGCCGGGAAGAACCTGAAACAAGAAGCTGCCGGCCAGAATTTGGGGGACAAATGGCTCTACATCGGCGCTTTTGCCGAAGTGCCGCCGGCCCTGGCGGATTTGCCCGAGGCTATACAGAAAGCGGCTGCCGCAGGCCGGCTTTCCTTTCGTAAAGTCAAGCCCTTATTTACCTTTGCCTCCGCTAATGATTCTCCCCTTTTCACCACCTTTGCCGAAATGTTGGAGCTCTGCCAAAAACAGCCGATTTTGGATGTGGTTTTGGATTATGAATCCCGCCGCAGTCAGGTCAGCCATCAGGCCGTACTGGATGAGGCCCTGTTTATGGTGCAGGAATGGGAGAAAGCCTTGGATAGAGGCGAAAACCAGCCTATTAATTTGATCGGCGGCCTTACCGACGCCGATGACGGCAAGCGGATGGCGGCTTATGCCAAATCCGGCAATGTGGTGGTCAACGAAATGTTTGCCACGGCTTTGGCCAGGGCCGTAATTTTAGCCCAGCTCAACGCCGCCGGCTCTAAAATCGTGGCCGCTCCCACCGGCGGCTCCGCCGGCACCCTGCCCGGCGCCTTGTTTTCCGCTGCCGAGCGCTACGGCAAAAGCCGTACAGAGCTGGCTCAGGCTTTCCTGATCGCCGCGTCCATCGGCTTAATCATTGGCAATAAAGCCTCTTTCTCCGGCACTATCGGCGGCTGCCAAAGCGAGGTGGGCATCGGGGCAGCTATGGGGGCCGGGGCCATTATTTGGATGGCCGGCGGCAGCTCTCAGCAAATTATCCAAGGGGCGACCATCGCCTTAAAGAATGTTTTAGGTCTGACCTGCGATCCCCCTGCCGGATGTACGGAGGTTCCCTGCATCAAGCGCAATGCTATGGGTGTGGCCGTGGCCTTCATGGGGGCCGATATGGGCCTGGCCGGTATTGTTTCGGCCATCACGCCCGACGACGTAGTGGACGCCCTGGCGGAAACCCAAAAGCTGATTCCCAATGAGCTGAAATTCTCTCATTGCGGCGGTTTGGCCACCACGAAATCCGGCCTGGCGCTTAATGAACATTGGCAGCAGCGTTTAAAAACCTTGGAGTAAAAAGGGTTATTGCGTCGCAGGTCTTGCAAGTCTCGCAGGTCTATAATGCGGCGGCTACGAAGAGAAAAGATAGGAGAGATGATGTATGACAATTGCCAAGGGCGGCAGAACCATTTACGGTCAACCTATCGGTATCCTGATGCTCGACACCGTATTTCCCCGTATTCCCGGTGATGTGGGCAATGCTTTCACCTTTGATTTCCCTGTCCGCTATCTTAAGGTGGAGGGAGCCAACCCAAAGCGAGTGGTGCAGGAGGCAGACCCCAGCCTTTTGGAGCCCTTTATCGCCGCTGCCCGTCAGCTGGAGGCGGAAGGCTGCCAGGCCATTTCCACCAGCTGCGGTTTTCTTGTGATGTTTCAAAAAGAATTGGCCGACGCCGTCTCCATCCCTGTTTTGACCTCAAGCTTACTGCAGGTTCCTTTTGTCAGTAAGTTCTTAGGGGGCAAAAAGAAGGTGGGCATTATTACCGCCCGGGCCTGCAACCTGACAGAAAAACACTTCCGGGGCGCCGGCATTGAGGAAGCGGTGCCGGTGGCGGGCATGGAGGATTGCCCGACCTTCAACACCAGCATCAGCAATAACCAGCCTACTATGGATATCGCGGCTGTCGAGGCGGAAATCGTGGGCGTAGCCCAAAAATTCGTTCAGGAGCATCCGGAAATCGGCGCCATCGTGTTTGAATGCACCAATATGCCGCCTTATGCTGCGGCAGTACAGCAGGCGGTGGGCTTGCCCGTCTACGATATCACTACGCTGATTCGCTTAGCCGTCGGTGCTCAACTGCGCAGTCCCTTTGTAGCCAAGACACTATAAAAGTATCACTATTGGCAGTTCCAATGTGTTATAACGAGGCGATAGATATCCTTTGCCTCAACCGTAGCGGGCAGCGCTCGGAATAGACAATGGCAAATACCATTCGCCTCGTTGAAACGCACAGAGGTAAGTAAAATTTCTACACTCGAAATTTTACTACGGATGCGTTATAATAAGCCAATTGGATATTTTTATATGGAGGGATTTATCGTGTTATTTCGACAGATGCTGGAGCTCTTCGACCTGCTGGACAAGCCGTCGGCAAACGGTGAGGAAGTGGCTCAATTGCTGCGCAGCCGGGGAGCCGACGAGGTCACGGTGCAGCGTATTCAAGGGGATAAAGGCGGTACCGATAACATTAAGATATTGATTAAAGGCTCCAATGGCCGCTCCAGCGGCGGCAGTGCACCGACTCTGGGCATTATCGGCCGCCTTGGCGGTTTGGGGGCCCGGCCGGAGCGCATCGGCTTTGTCTCCGACGGTGATGGCGCCTTGGCGGCTTTGACTGCCGCCTTGAAGTTGGCGGAAATGCACAAAAACGGCGACGTACTGCCTGGTGATGTACTGATTGCCACGCATATTTGCCCCGACGCCCCAACTCAGCCCCATGATCCGGTGCCCTTTATGGACAGCCCTATTGATATGGCTCTGTCCAATGCCACGGAAGTGGATCAGCGGATGGAGGCTATTCTTTCAATTGATACCACCAAGGGCAACCGCATTATCAATATCAACGGTTTTGCCATTTCCCCCACTTGCAAGGAAGGCTACATCCTGCGGCCGGCCAATGACGTCATGGATGTGATGGCAACGGTCACCGGCAAAATGCCGCAAGTCTTCGCTTTGGCCCAGCAGGATATCACCCCCTACGGCAACGACCTGCATCACGTCAACAGTATTCTCCAGCCCACTACGGCCACCGCAGCGCCGGTTATCGGCGTGGCGATTACCGTATCTCATATGGTGGCCGGCTGCGCGACAGGAGCAACTCATGGCACGGACGTGGAGGCTGCGTCCCGTTTTGCCGTAGAAATAGCCAAGGAATTCGGCACCGGCAAATGTGCTTTCTACGACGAAAAGGAATTTGCCCATCTGAAAAAACTCTATGGTGAGATGACTCACTTCCAGACCATGGGCAGAGACCATGATTAAGCAGCGTATTGCGGCTATTACCATCGGCCAGTCTCCCCGCAGGGATATGACTGCCGACAGTTTTGCCCGCCTGCCTGCCGATCTGGAAATTGTCGAATACGGCGCTTTGGACCCCTTCAGCCGGGAGGAGGCGGTAAAACGCTTTTCTCCTGCCGATGGCGATGAAGTGCTGGTCTCCCGCCTGCGAGACGGCAACCAGATCAGGCTTGGCGGCGAAGCGGTGACGCAATTGCTGCAAGAATGCATCCAACGGGCAGAAAAAGACGGCGCGGCAGCCATCCTGCTGCTTTGCACCGGCGAATTTCCGGAATTCCGGCATACAAAGCCCTTGATTACCCCGATGCCGCTGCTCCACGCTACGGCACGGATTCTGGCCGGTGGCCGGCCGGTGGCCGTGTTGATTCCCGAACCGGAGCAGGTGGAGCCTGCGATTCAGCGTTGGCGGGAAAGCGGCCTGGAGGCGCTGGCAGTTTCAGCCTCCCCTTATCAGGACATTGCAGAAGTGGAGCGGGCCGCCGCCAGCCTCAGGGGTTGTGGGGCAGCTTTGCTCTGCATGGATTGCATGGGCTACACCGTAGAGATGAAAAGGCTGGCCGCCCGGGCCAGCGGCTTGCCGGTGCTTTTGCCCCGCACCCTGATGTCCGCCATTACCGGGGAGTTTTTATCGCTGCTTTAGATAAGCGGAAAAGAGGAAATGCATATGAATTTGGAAAAAGGCTGTTCCATTGTGTGGGAGCAGTGTATGGGCCTGCAGCCAGGCGAGCGGGCCCTGATTATTACCGATGAGGCTAGGCTTCATCTGGGCCAGGCTTTATATGCCAAAGCCCGGCAGCTGGGGGCCCAGGCTCTGCTGATTCAGATGCCGGTGGCCAAGGTCAGCGGCGAGGAGCCGCCGGCAGCGGTGGCTGCCGCTATGCTGGAGGCTGACGTAATCGTCTGCCCTACTACAGAGTCCATCACCCATACCAATGCCAGGATCAATGCCGTTAAAAAAGGGGCCAGAATTGCCACCATGCCCGGCATTACTGACGAGATGTTTGAAGCCGGCCCGATTACGGCGGATTATCAAGAGGTTGAGCGCCTTTCCCGGCTGTATGCAGAGCTTTTGTCCCAGGCCCAAAGCTGCCGCATCATTACGGGAGGCTGCCATGAGTTAATCCTTAACCTGGCGGGCCGCAAAGGCGTCATCAGCTCCGGAGTCTACCGGGAGCCGGGTCTGGCCGGTAATCTGCCCTCCGGTGAGGCTTATATTGCACCCTTGGAGGACGGCGCCGACGGCGAGTTTTTAGTGGATGGCAGCATTGTGGGCGTAGGCGCCTTGACGGAGCCGGTGATCATTACGGTACAGAAGGGCCAGATTACCGGAATTGCCGGCAAAGAAGCCGCCTTAGCAGAAAAGGCCATCCCCGACAATACCCTCTCCCGCACCATAGGAGAGCTGGGCATCGGTACCAACCGGATGGCCAGAGTCACCGGTATTATTCTGGAGGACGAAAAAATCTACGGTTCCGTTCATGTGGCCTTCGGCACCAATACTTCTTTTGGCGGCATAATCAAAGCCAGCTCCCACATCGATTGCGTAACCCTTAAGCCGGAGGTCTATCTGGATGGCCGGCTGGTGATTAAGGACGGCAAGCTTTTGGCAACGGACGAGACACTTTAAGGGGCCAGAGCTTTTAGGCTGCCAGCTTTAACGCGTCTTCAACTAAAAAAGAAGCTCTCCAAAATTGGTTTATGAAAAACTAATTTTAGAGAGCTTCTTTCGGATTGCAACGGGAAGTTGGAGAAACTAAACTCATATTTTGTCGTGCGTTAAAACTTGTGTTTCAACGCACGCGTGTGTTAGAATGTGTTGGAAGAGGAGGTGTGGTATGCAAAATATGGGATTTGCCGAATCATTAAATATTGAGTTTAAGAGCGATAGGGCTAAATTATCAGATAGTGAAATTGTTGAAGCCGTTATTGCCTTTGCCAATACAGATGGCGGCGAATTGTATTTGGGTGTTGAAGACAACGGCGAGATCACCGGACTCCATGATGAACATCAGGACACGACTCAGTTGGCTGCATTTATAGCGAATAAAACAGTACCGCCGGTGCCGGTACGCTGTGAGATTATTAAATATGATGTTCCGGTGTTAAAAATCACTGTTCCCCATCGCACAAGTGTCGCTGCCACATCTTCCGGTAAGATACTGCGCAGGCGAATTAAAGCTGATGGTAAACCGGAAAATGTGCCGATGTATCCCTATGAGATTGCAACCAGGCTATCGAGCTTAAGCCTATTGGATTATTCTGCTCAGCCTGTGCCCGATGCGATTATCTCAGATTTAGATTCTGTGGAACGGGAACGGTTGCGAAATATAATTCGTGCTTATCATGGAGAATCAAATTTACTTGAACTTACCGATGAAGAATTAGATAAGGCTTTGCAGTTGGTTACGACGGTAGAGGGTAAGGCGATCCCCACTTTTACCGGATTGCTTTTGATTGGCAGAAAAGATCGCTTAAAAGCATTGATGCCTACTGCCGAATCTGCTATTCAAGTTTTACAGGGCACGGATATTAAGGTGAATGAATCTTTTACCCTGCCCATATTGGCTGCTTTTGAAAAAATCAGTGAATACATGAATGCCTGGAACCGAAGCGAAGATATGGAAATAGGGCTGTACCGCATTACCATTCCTGATATTGAGTATCGGGCCTTTCGTGAGGCTCTGGTAAATGCCTATTGTCATCGGGATTTTTCAATGCTGGGCCGGGTTCGTGTTCTGCTTAATGATGACGGCTTGACCATCAGTAATCCCGGAGGCTTCATTGAAGGGATTAATATCCATAATCTGATTGACGCCGAACCTCATGGCCGCAATCCTGTACTGGCTGATGCATTGAAACGAATAGGCCTTGCTGAACGTACCGGCAGGGGTATTGACCGTATTTTTGAGGGATCCCTTCTTTACGGGCGTCTTCTACCCGATTATAGTGCTTCAACAGATACCAGAGTGAGCTTATTTATTCCAAAGAGTATACCGGACAAGGCGTTTATCAAAATGCTTTCCGATGAACAGAAAAGAATTGGGCGATCTCTTTCGATACATGCTTTGTTAGTTTTGAATTCATTAAAACATTTTCATCGGGCTTCCGTACATGATTTGACGGGGGAAATTGGAATTGAAGAGACAAAAGTAAAAAGCATAATAGAGTCTTTGACGGAAGCCGGTCTTGTTGAGGCTACCGGCTCAGGTAAAGGCCGTTACTATATTTTAAGCTCAAAGGTTTATCGTAATGCGGACAATACTGTAGGCTATGTGAGACAAACAGATATAGATAAGTTGAGATATTCAGAGCTGGTTTTGAAATTAGCTCAAACTCAAGGCTACGTGACTCGAAAAAATGCGGCAGAACTATTGCATGTTACGCCGCCCCAGGCCTATCGCATTCTAGATGGTCTTGTTGCCGATAATCAGTTACGGCTTAAAGGAAAAGGGAGATATGCCAAGTATGTACCAATACACGGTTAACGCACGCGTGCGTTAACCGTGTATTGGTAGTGCGTTAACCGTGCGTTGCCTCAAATTTGAGACATTAATTGTACCAGCCTGCTTTATTTCCCTTTTTTCATCGTTTTTTTGCCGGCAATGCCTTTGTTTCCCTTGCTTTTGCCGGCAATCCCTTTGGGCTTGGGGCTCTTAGGCTCTGGCTTTTGTCTTTGCTTTTGCCTTTGATTTTGATTTCTTTCCCGGCCTTCTCTTTGCTCGGGTTTCTTTTCTCCCCTGCCGTACAAATAATACCGGTCCGGCGGCACCAGCTGATCCTTGCCGTAACCGATCAGGTCTTCCCGGCCGGCCTCTATCAAAATCTTGATAATCTGACCCTGGTTTTCCTTCTTATAATATTGCAGCAGCAAACGCTGTTTGCGTTTTTCTTCGGCAGTTCTTGGCACATAGACGGCCTTCATGGTATAGGGATCAAAGCCCGTATAAAACATAGCTGTGGAAATGGTGCCGGGAGTGGGGTAAAAGTCCTGTACCTGCTCCGGCCGCATGCGGCGGGCTTTGAGAAACAAGGCCAGGTCAATAGCATCCTTCAAGGTGGAGCCGGGGTGGGAGGACATCAGATAAGGCACCAGGTATTGCTCCTTGCCCACCTTTGCCGATATTTCTTTATAGCGGCGGGCAAAATCATCAAAGGCGTCAATGTTTGGCTTGCCCATCAAAGCCAGCACCTTGGGTGAGCTATGCTCCGGCGCCACTTTCAACTGGCCGCTGACGTGGTGGCGGCACAGCTCCTCCAAAAAAGCGTCGTTTTTCTCTAAAAGCATATAATCGTAACGGAGGCCGGAGCGGATAAAAACTTTCTTAACCCCCGGCAGCTGCCGCAATTCTCGTAAAAGCTTCAGATAGTCGCTATGATCCGCCTGCAGAGAGGGGCAAGGCCGCGGCGTCAGGCAAAGACGGCCGGCGCAGACGCCTTGTTCTTTCTGCTTTTCGCAGGAAGGGCCGCGAAAATTGGCGGTAGGCCCGCCTACGTCATGGATATATCCTTTAAAATGGGGCTGATGCAGAAAGCCTTTGGCTTCCTCAATTACCGAGCGGTGGCTGCGGCTTACCACATGACGGCCCTGGTGGAGGGTAATAGCGCAAAAATGACAGCCGCCAAAGCAGCCCCGGTTGTGAATCAGAGAAAACTCCACTTCCTCAATGGCTTTGACGCCGCCCTGGCTTTCATAAGAGGGATGATAAGTGCGGGCAAAAGGCAAAGCAAAAACCCGGTCCAGTTCCTGCCTGGAAAGAGGCGAGGCCGGCGGATTTTGGATCAGGTAAAGACCATCAGCCTGCTCCTGGATGATGGTGCGGCCGCGGATGTGGTCCTGCTCCGTCAATTGCAGTTTTGCCGCCAGGGCATAGGCTTTCTTATCTTTGGTGATTTCCGCCAGAGCAGGACAGAAAATGCTGGACTTTGGCCGCACTACCTTGTCTTCTTTACCGGCCAAGCGGCAAATTCCGGGCAGATCGGCCATATCGCCCAAGCTGCCGCCATCGGCAAAAATCTGGGCAATAGCAGTAATCTGCCTCTCGCCCATGCCGAAAATCAAAAGGTCGGCGCCGCTGTCGGTCAGCACCGAGGGGCGAACCTTGTCCTCCCAATAATCGTAATGGGCAAAACGACGCAAAGAAGCCTCGATGCCGCCCAGAATCACCGGGCAATCGGGGTAAGCTTCTTTAGCCAGACGGCTGTAGACGATAGCGGCCCGGTCCGGCCGCCGGCCGGCTTTATTGCCAGGGGTATAAGCATCGTCACTGCGCTTTTTTTTGGCGGCGGTATAATGGGCCACCATGGAATCAATATTGCCGGCACTGATCAGAAATGCGTATTTCGGCCGGCCAAAGCGGCTGAAATCCTTGCAATGCCGAAATTCCGGCTGGGCTAAAATCGCCACCCGGAAACCTTGGCTTGCCAGCAGCCGAGAAATAATAGCCACTCCAAAACTGGGGTGATCTACGTAAGCATCACCGCTGACCAGCACAAAGTCAGGCCGGTCCCAGCCTAATTCTTCAATTTCTTGTTTAGTTACCGGTAAAAACTCTGTCATTCCTCTCCTGTTCTTTTAAGCCCACGAAATTCCACATGACGCCAAATTTATCAAAAAGCACGCCATGGCAAGGGCTGTTATATGATTCCTGCAAGGGCATAGTTATCCGTCCCTCTTCTGCCAGCACCGCAAAAGCCTGCTTCACTTTGCGCACGGAGCATTCCACCGCTAAAGACAGGCGCTCCGATTCGCCGGCTTTGAAAAAAGCGCCGCCGCTGTCGGACATCCGAATGTAATCATCGCCGAAAGCCAGCGTGGCCTGGAGCACCTGGTTCATCAGCTCCTTGGGAATAATGTGGCCGGGAATGGGCGGTATATCGGAAAAACGCATCAGTTCAATAGTATCGGTATCGAAGGCCCGCTTGTACAAATCGATGGCCTCCTGGCAATTTCCCTTAAAGGTAAGATACGGACGTATTTTCATTGATTTATTCCCCGCATTCTCAAAATGGTGAAGATATTATGCTATTCTGCGATTAAAATATAGAATATTTTAATCTGGCAATTTTCAATTGCCGCTGCGCCAGAGGCGCAGGCAGATTAATATTATCTCATGTCCGGGAGCCTTATGCAAGTTTTTGCTCCACCCCGTCCGCAGTAACCCGGCCAAGAATCAGCAAAGGCGGCTGCGGCTTCACCGGACCGATCTCGATGGCCTGAGCCACCAGCCGGTATCCTTCTTCGCCCTTATCGGCGGCAGATGTATGAAGCTCCGCCAGAATGTCGCCTGCTTCTGCCCATTGGCCGATTTTCTTTTTGAACACCAGGCCCGCTCCATGGTCAATATCGTCTTCCTTGCGGAGGCGGCCGGCCCCCAGCACCGCCGAAGCGTTGCCGATGGCCAAAGCGTCTATGGACGTCACATAACCGGAGGTCCCGGCCTTCACCGGCAAGATAAAAGGCGCTGCCGGCCAGCGGCTGGGATCATCCAGGTAAGCCGTGTCGCCGCCCTGGGCAGCCACCATTTCCTGCAGCTTGGCATAGGCGCTGCCATCGTCCAAAGTCTGACGGGCCATTTTACGGCAGCCCTCAATATCGCCGTCACCCTTGCCAGCCAGCAAAAGCATATTGGCGGCCAATTCCAGACAGACCTGCTGCAAATCCCCGGGCCCCCGGCCTTGCAGCGTGGCCACGGCCTCGGCCACTTCCAGAGCGTTGCCGACGGCAGCGCCCAGAGGTTCGTCCATATTAGTCACTAAAGCAATGGTCTTGCGGCCTACCTTCTCGCCGATGGCCACCATAGCCTTGGCCAGGCTAAGCGAACCCTCCAGAGTCTCCATAAAGGCTCCCTTGCCGGTCTTGACATCCAGCACGATAGCGTCGGCTCCGGCGGCGATTTTTTTGCTCATGATGGAAGAAGCGATCAAAGAAATATTTTCTACGGTGCCGGTTACGTCCCGCAAAGCGTAAAACTTTTTATCAGCCGGAGCGATGTTGCCGGACTGGCCGATAACGGCTATGCCCACTTCCTTGACAATGCGGAAGAATTCCTCTTTGGGCAGCACCGTCTGAAAGCCGGGAATAGCCTCCAGCTTATCTACCGTGCCGCCGGTATGGCCCAGGCCCCGGCCCGACATTTTGGCCACCGGCACGCCGCAGGCCGCTACGATGGGGCCTACGATCAGAGTCGTCTTATCGCCGACGCCGCCGGTGCTGTGTTTGTCCACCTTGACGCCGGGAATAGCGGCCAGATCGATGAGATCGCCGGAGGCTGCCATAGCGTCCGTCAGCCAGGCCGTTTCCCGCTCCGTCATGCCTCGAAAGTAGATGGCCATCAACCAGGCGGCGATCTGATAATCGGGAATACTGCCGTCGGTATAGCCGGCCACCGTCCAGGCGATCTGCTCCCGGGTCAGCTCCTTGCCGTTTCTTTTATCGACAATAATATCGTACATTCTCATGCCGGGCGCCCCCTCACTGTTTGGTCATAGCTTCAGCCGCAGCCGCTGCCGCAGCTTCCGCTGCGGATTTCGCAGGCTCTTTATCCTGCCGTTCTGTTTCCCCCTGCAGATCCCCCGGTCCGAAGGCTTGGGGCAAAAGCTGGGGAAATAAAAAAACTTTATAGTCCTCGGGGCTTTTAGCCATAATAATTTCAAAATCCCGGCCGCAAAATTCCGCCATGATCTGGCGGCATACGCCGCAGGGGAAAACGTAGTCGAAATCTGCCGGGCCCGTTTTTCGGGAGCCTCCTACCACGGCAATGGCGCTAAACTGCTGCCGGCCCTCGGAAATCGCCTTAAAAAAGGCGGTACGCTCGGCGCAATTGGTAGGGGTAAAAGCAGCGTTTTCAATATTACAGCCCGTATAAACAACGCCTGCCGCAGTCAGCAGAGCGGCCCCCACCAAGAAATTTGAATAGGGGGCATAAGCGCTTTGCCTGGCCTCAAAAGCCTGCCGGATCAGGCCGCCGTAATCTATGCCCGGCGTTTTCTTTGGCTCCATGCTTTTTTCCATTCTTCAGCACCTCCGCAGGGTAAAATCGATGGCCCGGCCTTTAATATTGGCCGCCGCCTTTTTCGTTGCCGCCGTTACTTTGGCCGCTTACCTGGCCGCCGGCAGCTTCAGCCTGCATCAGGGTCACTGCGGCGCTGGCTCCCAGCCGGTCACAGCCTGCTGCAATAAATGCGATCATATCTTCCTTGCTGCGGATACCGCCGGCAGCCTTGATCTTAACTTTAGGCCCGATATGGGCTTTAAACAGTTTGATATCGGCCAGAGTGGCGCCGCCGCTGCCAAAGCCGGTGGAAGTTTTGATATAGTCGGCGCCGCCTTCGGTGACGCAGCGGCAAAGAGCGATTTTCTCTTCTTCCGTCAAATAGCAGGTCTCAATAATCACTTTTAGGATATTGCTGCCGCAAGCTTCCTTAATCCGGGCAATTTCATCGGTAACAGCGGCAAAATCCCGGTTTTTGACGGCGCCCAAATTGACGACCATATCGATTTCTGAGGCCCCTGCCGCCAAAGCTTGTTTGGCTTCTGCTATTTTTATCTCTGCAGTGCTGTAGCCCAGGGGAAAGCCGATGACCGTACAGATAACCGGTTTTTCGCCAAAGGTTTCTTTTACCTTCGCCACATAAGCGGGCGGGATGCAAACGGAAGCGGCGCCATATTGAATGGCCTCTTCACAGAGAGCGGCTATTGCCGGCCAGTCCGCTGCCGCCTTCAGCAACGTATGATCCACCCGGCCGATAATCTCCGGCCAGCCGATATTTTCTATATTGGACATTCCTTTCATGATAAGCCCTCCTCGTTAAAATATTTATCTTTAAGCTGAGCCACATATTGGTTAACTTCCGCTTCCATAGCCTGAAAATTCCTGGACAGCCAAATACCAAACGGCGTCAGCCGGGAACCGCCGCCGCCGGCACCTCCGATTGACCGTTCCAAAAGAGGCCGGCCCAATTCCTCTTCCGCCCTCTTTACAATAAATAAGGCCTTGCGATAAGGCATGTCCATTTGCCGGGCCGCTCCATGCAAGGATTTAAGCTGATCCGTCAAGTCAAGGAGCCGGGCAATGCCGGAGCCGTATACTACCCGGCCTTCTTTGCGCAGCCGGATTCTGGCGTCCAGGGTATAAGCTTTTTTCCATTCCTGCGTATCCATCTTCTCCGCCTTTCGTTGACAAAACCATAAGGCAAATGCTATGGTTGTTCTGTTATTTCTTTGAAGGCAGCCAAAGCCGCATCTACTTCTGCTTCCGTATTGAAATGAGAGAAGGAAAACCGCAGTGCGCCTTGTTTTACAGTGCCAAAATGGCGGTGCAAAAGAGGCGCGCAATGGATTCCCGCCCGCAGGGCGATGCCGTATTTTGCTGCCAGGGTGGCCGCTACCGTGCCGGAATCCCGGGAGCCTAAATTTAAGGTAACGATGGGCAGCCGGTCCGTCGTTTCATAATCGCCATAGAAAGTAATGGCCTCGCCGGCCTCAGCCATTTTTCTCAGCCCTTGATAGAAACGGCAGGCCGGTCCCCGGGCCTGAGCCAGCAAGGCTGAGGGCCCCTGCGCCTTGACGTAGCGGAGTCCTGCCAAAAGGCCGGCGATACCGTGGCTGTTTAGGGTGCCGGCTTCCAGCAGATCCGGCATATCGGCGGGATGTACCGGATCAAAGGAGCGGCTGCCGCTGCCGCCGGTCAAAAGGGCCTTGGGCCGGAAACGGCTGCTGAGGCAGATGCCGCCGGTACCTTGCAGGCCATAAAGGGATTTATGGCCCGTAAAGCATAGGGCGTCGATGGCCAGTTCCGCCATATCGATGGGCAAAAGCCCGGCGGTCTGAGCAGCGTCCACAATGAACAACAGCCCTTTTTCCCGGCAGAAGGCGCCGATTTCCGCCAGAGGCGCTATATTGCCTGTCAGGTTAGAGCCATGGCCTACTACTACGGCTGCCGTATCCTGCCGTATCTCGCTTTTGATGGCCGCCAAGGTCACCCGGCCCCGCTCATCAACTGCCGCCAAACTATGGTTTTTCAAATGGACAGGCCGCAGAACGGAGTTGTGTTCAGCCATTGTGGCAACAATATGGCCTTCCAGGGACTGGATGGCGATATTTAATGCCTCTGTAGCATTTTTTGTAAAAGCCACATTGTCTGCCTGGCAATGAAAGAAACCGGCAATCTCGTCTCTGGCGTATTCTACTGTTCGTCCGGCGGCCAGAGCATAAGGATGGGCGGACCGGGAAGGATTGCCAAAGCTGTCGATGGCCTCAAGCACTGCCTGGGCCACTTGCGGCGGTTTAGGCCAGCTGGTGGCGGCATTATCGAAATAAATCAAGCACACTCCCCCAAAAAAATCATTTCTTCCGTCAGGCAGCTATTAAATCCGCATAATAACCGCCAAGTAATGAGGTTATTATACCATATTAAGCGAAGCGCAACAATTTGACCTCACCATAACGCTATAGGAGAATTCGCATGGAAATTCTTTTTACTTTTCCTCACACCCGGGGAGCTATCCGGGCTGAAAAAGTCCTTTTGGAACATGAGATTGCCGTTAGCATGATGCCTTTGCCCTCCCAGCTGGGGGCCGGCTGCGGCCTTAGCCTCCGTCTTAACAAAGACCGGGAGGAAGAAGCCCGGCAGATATTGCAGGCGGCGGATGTCCAATGGGAAGATATCTATGATTTACCGCTATGAGCCCCCGCTTTGCCTCTAGGGGACTCCGCTTCATTAATACGGAACTTTATAGGAGGATCAGCCAATGAACAACGCCTTTCACTTTACCGTAGCAGATCAGGTCTTTGAAGTTTTACCGCAAGCCTGCTTTGGCATTATTGCCATCAGCGGCGCCGACAATACCAAGGCCTTCCCCGAAATCAGCGATTTTTTAAACCAACAGATAGCCCGGCAGGAAGAGCTGCTGGCAGGCGTCAATGTCAAAGAATTGCCGGCTATTGCTTGCTACAGGCAGGCATTTACTGAATTGGGCGTCAATCCTAATAAATTTATGTGCTCCATTGAGGCTTTGTTGAGCCGCATCGCTAAAAAGAAGGGCTTTCCCTCCATTAATCCCTTGGTTGATTTGGGCAATGCCGTTTCGATTAAATATGCTTTACCCATTGGCGCCCATGACTTGTCTACCGTGGAGGGGGAGCTGGCCGTGCGTTTTGCGGAGCCCGGCGATACTTTTGTGGCCTTTGGCAGCACGGAAGCGGAAACACCCGAAGAAAAGGAGCTCCTGTACGTTTCCGGCCATAATATCCGTACAAGGCGCTGGATTTGGCGGCAAAGCGAAATCGGCAAAATTACGGAAAATACTGCGGACGTCTTCTTCCCTATCGACGGGTTTGCCGGGGCCAATAAAGAACAGGTGCTGGCGGCCCGGGATGAACTCAGCCTTTTGCTGGCCCGGCATTTTGGCTTGCAGCCGGCGGTGGGCTTTGTAGACCGGGATAATCCGAAATTCAGCTTTTAGCTATTAGCATACAAACGGGGACGCTCATTCATGAAGCCATGATGAGGCGCCCCCTTCATTTTTTATTCTGATTTGTGGTTGTGCTGCCCCAATGTGCCTGGCTCTTAGCCATTGGCAGGAGCCGGAGTTCCCGCCCCTGCGCCCTCTGCACTCGCCGCATCCTCTGTACCTTCCGCGCTGCCGCTGTCGCCGCCGTCGCTGCTGCCCTCCGCCGGCTGCCGCGCCTCGCCGGCTTCGATGGTCATATCAATGGCCTCCTGCAAAGTAGCGGCCTCGATGGCCCCTTTGGCATAAGCCACAAAATAGCCGTGCTTATCGATGAAATACGTTTGGGGATAAGAATAAACGCCAAAAGTGCTCACCGCATCCTGATCTATATCGAAATAAACAGGGAAGCTGAACCCTTTATCCTGAAAAAATTCCTTGCCGCTTTTTTCTGTCTCCTTCTTGCCGTCTATCACATTGACCATCATGAACATGACATCGTCCTGCCGGTCCCGCCAAACCTGATTGAAATCCGGCATTTCCCAGACGCAAGGCGGACACCAGCTGGCCCAGAAATTAACGACTAAAGGCCGGCCCCGGAAATCCGATAGATTGACTTCTTTGCCGGCGATATCATAAACAGTGAAATCTTCGGCCAGAACCAGTTCCCCCTCAGCCGCCGCCTCCTGGCTGGGGTCTGTCTCCGACAAGCTTGAATCCGCCGCATTTTTTCGGGCGGTAAACCCTTGATAAGCAAATAAGGCTCCTGCGATAATTACGATCATCAAAGCCAAAGAAATAAATGGCTTAAGCTGGTTCGGTATTTTCATGTTATCCTCGCTCTCTCTCAATATAATGACAATAGTGACAATAAAGCGCCCAGATAGCCGGTAGCCATCAACAGGCCCATCAAAATTAAAAAGCCGCCGGAAAGCTTGGTGATCAAAGACAGATGCTTTTTCATAAAAGCGAAACTGACTTTACCCTGGTGGATCAATAATGCCGCAATAATAAAAGGGATGCCCAGTCCCACCGAGTAGCAAAGCAGCATGATTATACCCTGGAAAGCAGAAGCCTTATTGGCCGCCAGCACTAAAGCTGAACCCAGAAAGGCTCCGACGCAGGGAGTCCAGGTGATGGAAAACACCAGACCGAATAAAAAAGCCGATAAAGAGCCGGTGATTTTGACACGGCTTCGGCCGGCGGCCAAACCAGAGGGCAGCAGACGGCCAAAGGGCAGCAAGCCCAAGTAGTTCAGGCCAAAAATGACGATGATGCCGCCGCCCAGAATTTGAACCAGCTGCTGATGACGAACCAGCAGGCTGCCCAAAACGCCGGCAAAAGCGCCCAGGCTCAAAAAAACCACGGTGAATCCCAAGACAAAAGCGCAGGCATTCCTCAAAACTTCCGCCCCGCCGGCAGAATCCTGATCTTCGATCTTACCCCTCTCGCCTGTCTCATCCCGGTCGCCGGCAAAATACAGGGCATACACCGGCAGCATCGGCAGCAAGCAAGGGGAAATAAAAGTAATTATCCCTTCCAAAAAGGACAGCAAATAATCCATATTAAAACTCCGCCGTGCCTGTAGTCCGGGGAAAAGGCAAGACATCGCGAATATTGGCCATACCGGTGATATACATGATCAGCCGCTCAAAGCCCAAGCCAAAACCGGCGTGACGGGCGCCGCCAAAGCGCCGCAAATCAAGATACCACCAATAATCCTCTTCACACAAATCCAACTCCTGCATGCGGCCGGCCAAAACCTCCAGCCGCTCTTCGCGCTGGGAACCGCCGATGATTTCGCCGACTCCCGGCACCAAGAGATCCATGGCCGCTACGGTTTTGCCGTCGTCATTAAGCCGCATATAGAAAGCCTTGATATCTTTAGGATAATCCGTAACAAAAACCGGCTTTTCAAAAACGACCTCCGTTAAATAACGTTCATGCTCCGTTTGCAGGTCCGCTCCCCAGGAGACGGGATAAGTGAAGCGGTCCTGATGCTGCTCCAGTATGGCCACCGCTTCCGTATAAGTAATGCGGGCAAATTCGGCCCCCACAATACGCTCCAGGCGCTCCAGCAAAGTATTGTCCACAAATTGATTGAAGAACTGGATTTCGTCAGGGCAATGCTTCAAAATATAAGACAAGACGTAGCGGATCATATCTTCTGCCAGGGCCATGTCATCAGTCAGATCGGCAAAGGCGAATTCCGGCTCGATCATCCAGAACTCGGCGGCATGCCGGGGAGTATTGGAATTTTCCGCCCTGAACGTAGGACCGAAGGTATATATTTTGGAAAAAGCCAGAGCCATGCACTCTCCATTGAGCTGGCCGGAAACCGTCAGATAAGCCGGTTTGCCGAAAAAGTCCTCACTGCCATCCACTTTACCTTGCTGATCTTTCGGCAGGTTTTCCAGATCCAGGGTAGTGACCCGAAACATCTCGCCGGCTCCTTCGCAGTCACTGGCTGTGATAATGGGGGTATGGACATATAAAAAGCCCCGTTCATGAAAAAATTGATGAATGGCGTAGGCTGCCAGAGATCTGACCCGAAAAAGGGCTCCAAAGGTATTGGCCCGGGGCCGCAGATGCTGAATTGTCCGCAAATACTCCAGGGTATGGCGCTTTTTTTGCAAAGGATAATCGGGAGCGGAGGCGCCTTCTACGGCAATCTGCCGGGCATGGAGCTCGAAGGGCTGTTTCGCTTCAGGCGTTAACTGCAGACTGCCGGTGATCACCAAGGCCGCGCCCACATTTTGCCGGGCAATTTCATCATAATTTGCTACTTTGCCATCCTCCAGAATAACCTGCAGGTTTTTAAAACAAGAGCCGTCATTTATCTCAATAAAGCTAATGTTTTTGCCGCTGCGCAGGGTTCTGACCCAGCCGCAGACCGTAATAGGCTCCTGCCCATAGACGCCCGGCGCTGCGAATAGCTCCTTTAATTCCACTCTTTCCATAAATAGACCCTGCTTTCTTCTATATAATGATAAATTGTGACTTCATAATAATAGATTGTGCCGTCGTTTGGGTTCGATTATAGTATAACCGGCGGCTCTTGTGCAATACTCCTTGAACAATTAAAGCCGATAAGCTAGAATAAAGCCATGTGAAAAGTGCGGCTGGCCGCCGGGAAAGGAAGGAAATATGATAAACGTTTTTATTGATGAGCCCCGGGTGCCTCTTATTTTTGCGCCCACACCCCTGCATCCTTCGGAGAACCTCTCCAAGGAATTAGGTATTGACCTTTGGTTTAAGAGGGATGACCTCACAGGCCCTGGCGCCTTTGGAGGCAATAAAATGCGGAAACTGGAGTTTTTGATGGGGGAGGCGAAGGCTAAAAACCTGGACTACGTTTTCACTTACGGCGCTTCTCAGTCCAATCACGCCATGCAGACGGCAGCGGCCTGCGCCCGCAGCGGCTTAAAATGCGTTCTTTATTTGGTAGCTTTAGTAGAGCCGGATACCCAAGCCCTTCGAGGCAATATGCTGCTGGATACCTTATTCGGCGCTGAGATCCACATTGTCAGCTTGGCCCCCGGTGAAACGGAAGACGACGGCTTCGAAAAATGTTACGCCCTGGCGGCAGAACATATCAAAAGGCTGGAAGCTGAAGGCCACGGCTGTCTGAATGTGCCTGTAGGCGGCGCCAGCATGGCCGGCAGCCTGGGCTTTGCCTCCGGCTATCTGGAATTGCGGGATCAGCTGCTGCTTTTGGAGCGGCCCTCCTTTGATTACATTTACCATTCCACCGGCAGCGCCGGCACTATGGCGGGACTGTTGGCGGGCCGGGCTATTGCCGGCGGCGGCGAAGCCATCAGATCGATCTGCGCCAGTGAAAAAGGCGGCGAATATGAACCGAAAGTCGTGAAGATGGCCAATGAAGTGCTGGCCCATCTCTGCCAGGAGGCCCGGGTCAGCGAGCAGGATTTCACCGTATGGCGGGAGTATGTAGGCCCCGGATATGAGATTCCTTACCCCGAATCCACGGCGGCACTGAAGCTGGTGGCCCGCCGGGAGGGCATCACCCTTGATCCCGTTTATTCCGCCAAAGCTTTTGCCGGTTTGCTGGATCATGTGAAAACCGGCAAAATTAAGGCCGGCGAAAAAGTCCTCTTTTGGTGTACCGGCGGCGCCGCTTCATTATTCGCCGAGCCGGAGATCGTAGGCGATTTCAATGATTTTGCTAAGTAGGAAATCACCAGCGATTTCGCCGATTAACAGGAGGAAAAATGACAAACATATGGCATGATATCGCCCCGGGCCGGATTAAAGAAGAGGATTTTATTGCCGTCATTGAGATCTCAAAGGGCTCGAAAAACAAATATGAACTGGATAAAGAAACCGGTCTGCTGATTCTCGACAGGATTCTTTATACATCTACTCATTATCCCGCCAATTATGGCTTGATTCCCCGGACGCTGGCCGATGACGACGATCCCCTGGATGTGCTGGTCCTTTGCAGCGAGACTATCCATCCCTTGAGCATAGTGCGCTGTTATCCTATTGGCGTAATGTCCATGCTGGATTCCGGCAAGCTGGATGAAAAAATCATCGCTATCCCCTTTAATGACCCGGCTTACAGCTCTTACTGCAATATTGATCAGCTGCCGGCCCATATTTTTTCGGAGATGCGCCACTTCTTTTCCGTTTATAAAGATCTGGAAAACAAGGAAACCGTGGTGGACGAAGTGCAGGGTGCGGAACGGGCGAAAGAAATTATCCGGAAAGCCTGCGAGGCCTACAAAACAAAGTACGATAAATAGCCGCAAGGAGGAAATCTATATTATGACCAAAGCAGAACGAAAAGAATGGGTGCTGCCCGGCAAAAAAGCCGCCCTTTTTTGCGATGCCGTACAATATAACGGCTTGCTTTTCACCAGCGGCCTGGTGGCCAGAAATGCCGACGGCTCCGTCTATTGCTCCGGAGATGGCGAAGCCCAGGCCAGGTTTATTTTTGAAAATATTAAAGAAACCCTGGCGCTGGCGGGAGCCGGTTTCCAGGATATCATCAAGTTGACTATTTATCTTCGGAATATGGAGGACCGGATCAAAATCAATCCTTTGCGGGAGGAGTATTTTCAGGGAACCCGCCCCGCCAGCACCGTAGTGGAAGTCAGCATGCTGGCTCATCCCGACCTGATGGTGGAGATGGAAGTCATTGCGGCGGTAGCCGCCGCCGGCCAGGAATAGGATGATGATGCGGTAATATATAGGCGGGGGGATGCCTGTGCAGGAAAACGAGCTATATTTCCTCATGGTTGCAGAAGAGCTTAATATCACGAAAGCGGCCCAAAAGGCGTTTATATCGCAGCAGTGTATGAGCAGCCATATCAAGCGGCTGGAAGCGGCTTACAACGCCCGCCTTTTCAACCGCCGGCCCCGGCTCTCTCTTACACCCGCCGGCGAGCTGCTGGCGGAGACTTTGCGTCAGATTAAGCTCCTTAATGACAATCTCCGCAACGAGCTTAGTGAGGAGAACTTTAACTTCTGCGGCAAAATCAATCTGGGGATTACCTGGTCCCGCTCCAATATCCTCCTGCCTCCTGTGGTGGCAAAGTATAAAAAAATTTATCCCAATGTTGAGATCATCGTGCATAATAATATCACGGATAACCTGGAAAACCGGCTCCTTTGCGGTTATCTGGATCTGGCCGTCGGCACCGGGCTCATCAACTCTCCTCATCTTGAGGTCAGGCCCTTGGGCCGGGAAAGAGTTTTTCTGGTGATTTCCGACCACCTTATGGAACAATATTTTACGGACAGCTATCCCGCATGTAAGGAGCGGTTCCGGGCTGGGGTATCTCTGGCTGACTTTGCTGATTGTCCCTTCATCCTCAACACCCCCCAGGAGCGTTTTTTCGACCTGGCGGCCGAGATGCTCCGGCAGCAGGGACTGAATCTAAACGTAGTCTTTCAGTCAGACAGCTCCGACATCAGAAGCCAGCTCTGCGGCGCCGACTTAGGCGCTTCGCTTTTCTCCGAGCTGCTGCTCCAATATGTCAACCGCCAAAACCGGCTCCAGCCTGCCGATAACCAGCTTAATATTTATCCGGTCAACGGTGATTTTCCGGACTATTGGATGATTGCGTTTTACCGCAAAAACTGCTTTCAGGCGCAGTATATCAAGGTCTTTATCGAGATGCTGGCGGAGCAGGCAAAGCTATATCGCTACCAGGAAAGGTAGGCAGCCTCTTCTTCTTAAATTATACGGAGGGCCGCTCAAAATGACTTTAAAAGTCATGGAGAGCGCCCTCCATTTTTTTTGCGAAAAACCATCACAACTTTTATATTGTGGCCCTACAAAAAGGTTGAGTAGCTGAAAACCTCTCAATACGTGGACAAGGCCCAAAATATGCCATAAAATGGAAACGAGAAGGAAAATATTAAATATAACAAAAAATAAATAAGCGAGGTAAAAATGATGAAAAAACATGTAATGATTAAAATGTTATGCCTCATAACAGCGGTGATTCTTTTATTGGCCGGCTGCGGCGGCAGTGCCGCCTCTTCGTCGTCAGCCCCCTCCGCCGCCGGCAGTACGCCGGAAAGCGCTCCTGCCGATAGCGATAAGCCTATTTATATGAGAATGGGCACCGGCGGCACCGGCGGCGTATTTTACACCTTTGGCGTTGGTGCAGGCACTCTGGTCAGCGACAAGACTAATATGCAATTCACAGTGGAATCCACGAAGGCCTCCGTTGAAAACATGCGGCTGCTCACCAGCCAGGACATAGAGGTAGGCATGGCCAGTTTCCCCACCAGCCTGAAAGCCTATCTTGGAGTGGCGCCGTTTGATGCTAAGCAGGACGTAAATGTTTTGTTCCAGATGTATGACAATCCTATCCACATTATCGTAATGGCTGATTCACCTTATCAAAGCCTGGAAGACTTGAAGGGCAAGAAGATTTCTATCGGCCAGCCCGGCAGCGGCAATGCCGAGGTAGCCTATGCCTTCCTGGAAGGTCTGCTTGGCTGGGTAGACGGAAAAGATTATAAAGGCGAATACCTTACCTACACTGAAAGCGTGGATGCTTTTAAAGCCGGCCAAATCGACGCCGCTATTTTTGATACGGTCCATCCCACCTCTTCTGTAATTGATCTGGCTTCCTGGAAGCCCATCCGCCTTTTGACGGTGGACGCCGGAATGATTGAGAAAACGGATAACCAATATGCCAAGGAGTTTTTCCCCATCACGATTCCGGGGGGCACTTATAAAGGCCAGGATACTGACGTCCAGACCATTGGCCATGGTAATTATATGATGTGCCTGGCCAGCTGGGGAGAGGACTATGCTTACCGTTTTGTTAAGACAATTTTTGAAAATGTAGACTATATGAAAAATGTCCACTCAGCCGCTGAACGGCTGACCCCCGCAGCCGGAGCCCAGGGCGGCGGCGTACCGCTTCATCCCGGCGCTATTAAGTATTTTAAGGAAGCCGGAGCGATCAAATAACGGAGGTAGACAATGAATACTGCCATAGATTCTCCTAAAAACGCAATGATCAGTAAGATGATTGGCATACTGTCCTTTGTCTTGGGAGCATTTACTCTTTATACCTCGATATTTGGCCTGATGACAGCAGTGATTCAGCGGGGCCTGGTGCTGGCTATTACCTTATTAATCGCCTTTTGCCAGCTGCTGAAGAAGGCTAAGCCGGAATTCTCCCTGTTTAAGCTTATCGATACGGCGATGGCTTTCCTCAGCATAGGAACGGGCGCGTATATCGTATTGACCTTTAAATCTCTGGTGCAGCGGGCGGGGGCCTATAATCAGTGGGATATCATCATATCCTATGTCCTGTTTGTTGTGCTGGTCTATGCCGCTGTCCGCACTTTGGGCTGGCCCATGGTCATCATTGCCTTGTCCTTTGTAGCCTATGCCATGTTTGGCCGTTATTTGCCGCCGCCTTTTGGCCATGCCGGCTATAAGCTGACCCGGGTGCTGCCTTATCTGGTGCTGGGAACTGAGGGGATTTATGGCACCTCCATGGGGGTGGCGGCAGGAGTGATTATTGTTTATAGCTTGTTTGGCGGCTTCATGGAGATATTTGGAGTGGGCGACTATTTTATCAAGGTCGCCTATGGTATGGTTGGCCGCAGCAAAGGCGGCTCCGCCAAAGCCTCCATTGTGGCTAGCGGGCTGATGGGCACCGTTTCCGGCAGCGCCGTAGCCAACATATTGACCACCGGCAACTTTACACTGCCCTTAATGATCAAGTCCGGCTATGCCCCTATGACGGCAGCCGCCATATTGGCGGTAGCTGCCTCCGGCGGCTTAATCATGCCTCCCGTCATGGGAGCGGCGGCCTTCGTTATGTCGGAGATGAGGGGGGTCAGCTACGGCTCCATTGCCGTAGCCGCCATCATTCCGGCGGTACTCTACTATGCCAGCTTATTTATCCAGGCCGGCTTTGAGGCGGATAAAATTGGCATGAAAGCCTTGACTAAGGAAGAGCTGCCGCCCAACAAAGAAGCCGTCAAGGAGATATACCTTTTTCTGCCGTTGATTGTGCTTTTTATTCTGCTGATCTTTTTCCAATACCCGGCCAGCCCTTCGGCGTGCATATCCATGGCCATTATTTTCATCCTGGCCTTCTTTAAAAAAGAAACAAAGCCCACAGCCCGAAAGCTATACAAAGCGATTTCGGAGGGCGGCAGCGGCGTTATATCTACAATATTAACCTGCGCCACCTCCGGTATTATTGTAGGCATCATTACCCTGACCGGCCTCGGCGTCAAGGTCTCCGCCGTCATTATGGCCATGAGCGGTAACTCTGTATATCTGGCTTTGTTCTTTGCCATGCTGATCGCCCTGCTTTTGGGTATGGGTATGCCGCCGGTGGCCGCCTATATCATTATGGCCTCCATGATCGTGCCCTCCCTGGTGACTTTGGGGGTGGAGCAGTTGGCGGCGGATATGTTCGTCTTTTTCTTCTCTTGCATCGGCAACATCACGCCGCCGGTGGCCCTGGCCGCTTTTACGGCGGCCGGCATGGCCCAGGTGAATCCTTTTCAGACAGGCTTCCGGGCTGCCAAAATCGGCTTGGTATCCTTTATCATTCCCTACGCCTTTTGCACTTCCAGCAGTCTGCTGCTTCGGGGAGATCTGTTTAGCATAATCACTTCTCTCATCTCGGCCTTAGTAGGGGTTTTTGCCTTGTCGATTACCCTGACCGGCTGGTACAAGGGAGCGGTAAATATAGCTTTCCGGGGATTGCTGGCTGCGGCGGCTCTCTGTACGATTATGCCGGGTTTGCCCAGTGACGTTATCGGTTACGTGATTGTAGCGGGAACGATGGCAGCCCTTCATATAATGGGCAAGGGCAAAAGAAAGACGCTGGCAGGCTGATCATGCTTGACGAAAGAGAAAGAGGTGGAATGTGTTTGAAATCAGAAAGATAGTGACGATTAGGGAAACCCTCTGCCGGGAGGCCGGCCGGGAGCTGGCAGAACCGATTAATAAGGTAGCCGTAATGGCCGTAATAAACAACCCGGCAGCCGGTCAATACCTTGAGGATTTGCGGCCCTTTATCGATAAAGGCGGTCAGCTTGGGGTGCTCTTGACGGAAAAGGCTATGGAAATTCTGGGCCGGGAAAGCATCGAGAGCTTTGGTAAAGGCGCTATCGTAGGTTGCGATGGTGAAATTGAGCACGGCGCCGCCATGAACCATGTAAAATTCGGTAATGGTATGCGGCAGGCTTTGAACTATCCCTGCAAAACGATTATCCCCTCAACGGTAGTTCGGGGAGCAGCCGGCACTCCATTATGCATTCCTTTAGTCCATCGGGAGGCCAACCTGGTACGGTCCCATTTTGACGCCATGGAAGTAAGGGTAACGGACGCCCCTAAAAACGACGAGCTGGTGATTATCGCCGCTTTTGCCGATAATGGCAGACCCTTGCCCCGCTTAGGCGGCCTCCAAAAAGAGGAGATCATCGGCGACGGTATTCGCTGAGAAGGAAAGGAACGGATTGATCATGAGGATTGGTTTTATCGGCACGGGTATGATGGGGGCGCTAATGGCCGCTAATCTGGTGCAAAAGGGCTATGAGGTGACGGGCTACGATATCGTAGCCGCCAATCTGGAAAAAGCCGCGGCCATGGGCGTAAAAAAGGGCCGCAGCAGCAAAGAGGTGGCGGCAGCTGCCGATATCGTTATCACTATGCTGCCGGAATCAAAAGATACCAAAAGCGCCCTGCTGGATACGGAGGGAGCGGCAGAAGCCATGAAACCCGGCATGATCGTCATCGATATGTGCACCGGCTCTCCCACAATAGCAAAAGAAATAGCAGTTGCTTTGGCGGCAAGAGGGATAGCTTATTTGGACGCCCCCGTCAGCGGCGGTGTGGCAAAAGCCTCGGACGGCACTTTGAGCATTATGGCCAGCGGCGATGAGGAAGCCTACCAAGCCTGTCTGCCGGTGCTGCAGGCTATGGGCCAGGAAGTCTTCTATGTAGGGCAAAGCGGCAACGGCCAGACCATCAAGCTGATCAATAACATGCTGACGGGCATTAATCTGGTAGGCATATGCGAGGGCATGGTTTTGGGCATGAAGGCCGGTATTGACCCGAAGCTTTTGTTACAGATCATTAATTCCAGTTCCGGCGAAAGCTACTCCTCCAGGATAAAAATACCAGGCTTTGTTTTCAAAAGAAATTTTAACGGCGGTTTTAAGGCCAAGCTTCAGCACAAGGATCTGAGTTTGGCCACTGCCTTGGCCCGGGAGCTTCAGGTACCGGTGATTATGGGCGCCATGGCTCAGCAGTATTTTATGGCAGCTCTCTCCGGCGGCCGGGGTGAAGAGGACGCCTCAGTTATTGTCACTCTGTTGGAAAAGCTTACGGGCACGGAAGTAAGTCCCTGACAAAAATAGCATAAAAAATGCGTGCCGGAGAAGGTGTGCCTTAATGAGGGCGCGCTTTCTCCCTATTTTTGCCATAAAATAATAGCTATCAAGGGGGCCGATCTGTTTTGCTGGAAAACCTGATCTTTTGCCTAAACGTGGTGCTGCCAACATTTACAATGATTCTTTTAGGCGCATTAGCAGTTTATTTTGGCGTCATGGAACGGCCGGTAATGAACAAAATCGGCGGAGCGGTTTTTACCTGGTGTATATCCAGCCGGATTTTCCTTGATGTCAGCGGCGCCGACGCCAATCAGATGAAAGATTTGAGTATGACGATGTATTGCTTTTTTGCAACAGTAATCACCTATATGATTATCTGGGTGTTGGCCTGGCGCTTTATTAAACACAAGGAAAGCACAGGGGCATTTATTCACGTCGCCTACCGCAGCAGCTTTACGATTTTAGGCCTGTCCATGGTTCGCAACATGGCGGGAGAAGCCGGCGTAGCTAAGTGTGCGCCCCTGTTTTCCATGGTGGCCTTAGTTTATAATATTTTAGCGGTTCTTTGCCTTTCCCGGAAAAACGGCAGCGAAGAACAAGAGGGGCTTGCCAGCTTAGGGGCCAGGAGCAAGGATATTTGCTGCAAGCTGGTTACTAACCCTTTGATTTTGGCGGTTCTGATCGGTCTGCCCTTTAGCATAATGAACATTAAGCTGCCTCATCTGCTGCTAAAGCCCATCCAATATCTTGGCGATATCGCCGTGCCCTTGGCCTTACTTTGCATCGGCGCCGGCCTGGAGGTCAGCAAAATAAAAAGCCGTTTATTCTATGGAATAACGGCGGCTTTGATTAAGACTTTATTTTTGGCTGTGCTGGTGGTGCCGGTGGCTGTGGCGCTGGGCTTTCGGGGCCTTGATCTGGCCATTATCGCCATACTGTTTACTGCGGCCAACCCTTCCGCTACCTATGTGATGACGGCAGCCATGGGAGGCGACGGCAGCCTGGCGGCTGCGGGGACCCTGTTTTCAACGGTGTTTTCCGTATTCACCACCACGGCAGCCTTATATATACTAAAAACCCTGGGCCTGATCTTTAATTAGTGAAGAGCCTCTAGTTTTGTTGTTCTGTCGCCTTATTGCCGGCCAGACCCAACTGGGAACGGCTTTTCAGCGAAAAATTGCCCTCGGCAATCAGAATCGCCCCGAAAACCAGAGCAAAGCCGATAACCAGCCGGAGGGTCAGCACTTCGTTGTAAAATAAGACAGAAAACAAGACGCCAAAGATGGACTCCAGGCTCAATAGCAGGGAAGCGGTGGAGGGGCTGGTATATTTTTGGCCGTAATTCTGCAGCAAAAGCGCCAGGCTGGTGCAGAAAAAGGTCAGATAAAACAAATTAAAGGCTCCCGCGACGTCAATCGTCCGGGGGAAGGTCTCTAAAGCCACTGCCGCAATACCGAAGAAAATCGCACAATAACCGAATTGCAGTATAGTGATCAAAATAGGATCTTTATCCTGACTGAAAAGGCCTACGCATACCATATGGGCTGCAAAAAAGAAACCGCCCAGCAGCGTATAGCCGTCCCCCAAGCCAATGGTCAATTGGCTGGTCAGGGAAATCAGGCCGATGCCGGCCAGACAGGTTACGGCCGCCAGCAGATTCTTGCCGGCGGGTTTTTGTTTTTCCACAAACCAGTGAAGGAAAGGCACGATGATAACATAAACTGCCGTTAAAAAAGCGTTTTTCCCCGGCGTGGTATGCTGAATGCCCAAGGTTTGCAGCGCATAGGCCATAGATAAGCACAAGCCGATTATGGCCGTTTGAATCAGATAAACCTTGTTGATTGCCTTTAAGCGCCGCCGGAAAATCACGCCTAAAAACAGGCAGGATACGCCAAAGCGGACGGCCAGCAAATAATTGGGCGGAAAAACGCCTACGGCATTTTTCATCATCACAAAAGAGCTGCCCCAGATCAGTGTAGCCATAAATAAAGCCAGCCGGGGGACTTGGCTTTTTAACCTGCTCTTTTGTTTGGGCTGCTGTATTTCTTGTTGTACAACTTGTTGTACACCTTGCGGTATTTCTTGTTGTGTTTCCTGCTGTGTCTCTTGCTGCACCATCATCAGTTTTCCTGTAATCCTTTTATTTATTGTAATAGTATAACTTTTTCATTTTATCATTTTAGTGTTTTTTCAGCAAGACCCATAAGCCCATGTCTTTAACCGGCCGGTTAACGCCTTTAATTGGCGGATTGCAGCTTATGGCATATCTCTGACCGGCCAAGTCTCAGCTAAATACGCAAAATTGCAGGTTTAAAGTGTCCGGAACATCTGCGCTCCAATATTTTCGGATAGCAGATTGAGTCCGTAGGACGCTGCCTATCGTCTATATTTGGCTGAATTTGGCTGTATCTAGTGTCGCAATCAGGGGAAGTCCGCTATTCTAAAGGAACAGCACACTTTAAACTTGCAATTTTGCTCATTTTTGAGCACCTCACCCCGATCCGTCAGGTTACGGAAGAATCAGATGATAAAGAAAATAGAGCAGAACCGTAATGGCCGGCAAAACCACCATAAAGGGCAGGTAATTATGGTAGCGCTCGCCCACCGTACAGCCCACTTCCTGATCCGTCAGCAGCTGGCAGAGGTGAATGGGCGAAAAAAAGTAGCCCAGAAAACTCCAGCAAAAGGTATAGGATAAAGCGATGAGCCTGGCGCTTTCACTGGTGTAAGGCAGACTGGCGGCAATAGGAATCAGGATGCCCACGGCAAGATACATCAGTCCGGTGGATAAGCCAAATACTGTCCCCACTAAGGCCACTAAAGCCAAAAAAGCCCAGCCTGTTTGGCCGCCGATCAGCCGGCTAAAAAGCTCCAGCATCTCTGCCATACGGCCTACGATGTTTTGAAAAAAATAGATGCCCACGATCATCAGGGCCGTATTGCGGTTGAAGCTGCATTTTAATCGCTTCAGGAAATCTTCTTTATCGCTCATAAAAAAGACGACCAGCATGGAAAAGATTAAGGCCAACGTATAGGGAATATTAAAAGCCGCTTTAAGTATGATCACCAGATAAATAGGGGAAAGAGCAAACAGCAAACGGCCCAAAGCATCCAGCCTCTCGGCAGCGGCTGCTTTGGGCATATCGATAGGCTGGCTGTGCCGCAGCAAGAAAAAGTAGCCTGCCCCTTGCATCAGCACTACAAAGCCCAGATTGAGAACGGCCAGTTTCGGGATGCTCAGATCCGGCACCAGGTCATGAACGATCAGCATATTGGTGGAAAAGGGCAGCAGCAGCATCAGCACATGGCGGGCGATCATATTAATATTGGAACGCTGAGCTTTGCTCAGACCCATTTCTTTGCCCAGATTGTTGACGAAGGGAGCCGATAAGGCTGCGCCGCCGGGGGCCTGCAGGGCGCCGACCATGGTGGGCAGCAGCATAATAATAGCCCGGGGATTAGGCACCAGTATCCGCAGAGCCCGCTCCGCCTTCATGAGGATGCCATAGCAGTTCATAAGGTAGCTTAACATCCCTATTTCAATGACAATCAAAACGGAAGAAAGGCTGGCCTGGCTGGTAAACACATCGGTGAAGGCTTCCAGAATAGCGGCGGGCAAAATACCTGCTGTGCCGCCGGCAAGTATCCCGGCCAGCAGCAGCGTGGGACCGACAGGAATTTTTCTTTTTAATAAAATGGGAATACAGGCAATAGCCAGCAGTACTGCAAAAAGCTGTCTCAAGCCCTACCACCTCTTTCTCATGGCTTCTTATGGCTTGCCGGCGAAACGGACGGCGAATTTTCCCTATTATATCTTTTGCTTGTTTTTAAGGCAAGCCTGCAGCTGCCTCTGCCATTTTTGAAGCCGGGCCGGAAAGCCTTGCTATATCAAGGTTTCTTCGTTTGATTTATAGATCCATAACCAAAAGAAATCAATTGCCCTCCTCTTCAAAGCACTCTGCCAGCATATCCCGAAAACGGGCGGCCATAGGCGATAACTCAGTATTGGCTTTCCATACGATGTTGATATCCCGGGTAAGGGGGAAATCCACATCCAGGGGCACTTGGGTGATTCCTTTAAAATTAAGCACGCCGATGGTAGGAATGATGGCGATGCCGTCGCCGGCGGAAACCATGCCGAAGACGCCGTAATCAGTATATGCTTCAGCTACGATATTCGGCTCAAAGCCATAAGGCTTACATAAATCGAAAATGATCTTGTTGGTGCCCAGATTGCTGCGGATATAGACAATGAAACCCTCGTCCCGCAGCTCTTCTACCTTTACCCGCTGCCGGCCGGCAAAGGGATGCTCCTTGCTTACCAGCAAGCCGATGGGTTCTTTATACAGCACAAATTTCTTTAAAGAAGCAAATTCGCCCTTCGTTTCAAAATCGCTGCAAATTCCCAGTTCAGCCCGGCCCTTCAATACATCATGAAGGATTGCGGTGGTATATTTGTATTCCATTGAGAAGCGGCAGCCCGGATTCTGGCGGCGAAACTGCATGACCCTATCAGGAAGATAAATAGCGTACATGGAAAACAGGGCCGATAAAAAAATAGTATTGCGCTCTATATCCATTAAACGGCGGACAGCGGCAATACCTTCGTCGATCTCATCGACAGAGCGTTTCACGTATTCATAAAATAGCTTGCCGCTTTTCGTCAGCGTTACATTGCGCCCATCCTTCTGAAAGAGAGATGTGCCAAATTCCAATTCCAGATTGCGAATAGCTTTGGAAAGGGCCGGCTGCGTAATATACAGCTCATTAGCCGCCCGTGTATAGTGCTGTAACTCCGCTACTGTCTTGAAATAAATCAGCGATTGATAGTTCATAAATTAGCTCTTCCTCCCCTGTCTTTGACGCAGCTTTTAAGAGACCAAAAAATTTGGAGCATGCACAGAAGTAATCGATTCGATTCCAAAAGGAATTGGACACAGGAGAAATTTCTTGTTACATTGTGGATGATGGGATAAGCAGTATACTCATGTCGCTATTATATAAGGTAATGGCTGGCAAGGGAAGTGTTGCCTGCTTATTCAGAAAAACCAGAACATTCTTTTTAGTTGAAAGGAGAAAAAAACGTGAACAAAAAATTTAAGCAATTGATCACCGGTATCCTTTCCTTGACTCTGGCATTTTCCCTTACAGCCTGCGGCGGCGCCGCCGCTCCCTCCGGCGGCACCGCCCCTGCTGCCGGCAGCACTGCCCCCGCTGCCGGAGGCGCAGCTCCGGCCCCAGCAGAAAAAATCAATATCCGTATTGCTTCCTCTTCTCCCACTGTGGAATTTAACGGCGAAGGCACCACTGCCCTGGGCGTATGTGTCAATTACTTTGTCAAGGAGATTGCAGCCCGAACCAACGGCCGCATTACGGCAAAAGTCTTCCCCGACGGTCAGCTGGCTTCCACTCCTGAGGAGTATATCGGCGGCCTTCAAAGCGGTTCCTTTGATATCGGCATCATGAACAATGGCTCCTGGTCCGATTACACCCATGCTTTTGCCGGACTGAATATTCCTTATCTCTACTTTGATTTTGAGACAGTTTACGCTGTTTTGGACTCTGAGCTGGGCCAGGGCTGGCGGCAGAAGGCTGAGGCGGATACTACCGTCATCCCTCTGGCTTACTTCGATATCGGCTTCCGGGAGCTGACCAACTCCTTACGGGAAGTTCGCACTCCCGACGATCTGAAGGGCATTAAGCTGCGTACTATGGTGGACGACATCCAGATGGCTGCCTGGTCCGCTTTGGGTACCGCCGTCACGCCGGTGGCTTATTCCGAGCTTTACACCGCCCTGCAGCAGAAAATGGTAGACGGCCAGGAAAACCCCGTATCCAATATCGTTTCCTCCAAGGTTTATGAGCTGCAGCCTTATATGACCATCACCAACCACAATTATACCGCCACCATTCCCGCCGCCAGTCCTATTTTATGGAGCAAGCTTTCTGCCGAGGACCAGCAGTTGATCAAAGATCTGATGATCGAGGCCCAAAATAAAGGCCGGGAGAAAACCCAGGTTTTTGCCGACGGCTTTCTGAAGACCATTGCCGACAGCGGCGTACAAATTTACGAGCCCACCACCGCCGAGCTGCAGCAGTTCCAGAGCAAGGTAAAGACGGTCTGGACCAAGGTGGAGGAAAATATGGGTACGGAAGAATTCAATAAGCTGATCAAATTTGTGGATGATTATATGGCCGGCAAGAAATAGCAGGGCAGCTTCCTGCCGGAATACAATGCGAAAGAAGGTGTGTAATTGAAGGACGGTAAGTTTGATTTAAAAACCTTTTTAAATAATTTTGAAGTCTATGCCGCCACGATTTGCTTCTTCATTCTGACGATTTTACTGACACTACAGGTAGTCAGCCGTTATGCCTTGCAGCACTCATTTACCTGGATGGAAGAGCTGGGCACCATCATGTTCGTCTGGATGATCTATTTCGGCGTTTCCGGCGCCGTCACCTATCGCAAGCATTTGCGCATCGACTTTGTGCTGGATATGGTGTCTTTTAAAGCTAAACGGATTATGCTGATTTTTTCCAATATCATTTTTGCCGCATTCAATATATATATCGCCCTTGTCATGGCCAATGTCATTCAATTATTGGGCAGAAGCGTGACCACTATGCTGCGCATGCCCAAGGCCCTTGTTTACTCCATTATCCCGATTGCCCTGATTTTAACCGTCTTGCGTATCGTCCAGGACACCGTGAAGCTGACCAAAGAAAATGCGGAGGAATTAGGGGCATCCAAGCCCTCCCTGGATCTGGCAGCTTGTGAACGGGAGTATCAGGAATTCACTGCCGCCCAGGGGAAAGGAGAGAGCGCTTAATGGCTACCGGTATTATGTTCCTTGTAATGTTCGGCCTGATGTTTGTCGGCGTTCCCATTGCCGTATCCCTGTTTATCGCTTTATTTGTATTGATCGGTTTAAATCCCGTGACCACCGCCAACTATCTGGCCCAGTCCCTCTATTCCGGCGTTGCAAACTTTACCATGCTGGCCCTGCCTTTCTTCATGGTAGCCGGAACCATCATGGAAACCGGCGGCCTATCCAAGCGGCTGGTCAATGCGGCTAACGCCATGGTCGGCGGTATCACCGGCAGCCTGGGTATGGTGACTATCATCGCCTGCATGTTTTTTGGCGCCGTCTCCGGTTCCGCTCCGGCCACTGTGGCAGCTATCGGCACCATTATGATTCCTATGATGGTACGGGAGGGCTACAACAAGTACTACGCCACAGGCCTGATCTGTGTAGCCGGCGGTCTGGGCATCATTGTACCTCCCAGCTATCCCATGGTGCTCTACGGCGTCACCTGCAACGTCTCCATCGGCGACCTTTTTATTGCCGGCCTGGGCCCGGCTCTGGTGGTAGGCGGCATTTTAATGGTCATCAATTATTTCTACTGCAAGAAGCATGGCCTGAAGGGCCGCAATAAGTTCAGCTTCAATAACATGTTCAAGAGCTTCTGGGATGCTAAAGCGGCATTGGTTATGCCGATCATTATTCTGGGCGGTATTTACGGCGGTATTTTCACCGCTACGGAGGCCGCTGTGATAGCCGCGGTATACGGCATTCTGATCGGTCTTTTCGTTTACAAGGAGCTGAAACTAAAAAAGCTTTGGTCAATTTTTAAAGACAACGCCGTATTTATCGCCGGCACGATGTTTGTTATGGCTCCCGCCCGGGCCACCGGCTCCGTCTTTGCTTTTCTGGGCGTCAACGAGGCAGTCAGCAACTTCATTTTCGGTATATCCAGCAACTACTTTATGGTCTTGACCCTGATCTTTATTATCCTCTTCATCACCGGCATGTTTGTCCAGACCACTCCCGCCGTGGTCATCCTTGCCCCCACGCTGTTGGCTGTGGTACAGCAGGTAGGCGTTACCCCCATCCACTTCGGTATGATCATGGTGCTGGGGCTGGCCATTGCTTTTGTCACGCCGCCGGTGGCCCTGAATCTCTTTGTAGGGGCCTCCATGACCGGCATCAGCATTGATAAGATCACCAGGGCGGCGGCGGTCTTTATTGTTGGCTTGATCCTTGCTTTCTTTATCGTCGCCTTTATCCCGCAGATTTCTCTCTTTATCGTCGGCTAACTCCGGCAACTATTTTCCGCACAAAAGGAGCTATCACATTATGAAAATTACCAAAGTAGACGTACTTCATCTCAAAACCGACCTGAAAGGCGGGCATTGGCGGCCCATTGTCTGCCGCATTTATACCGATGAAGGGATTTATGGCGATGGTGAAGCTGCCCTGGCTTACGGCGAAGCCCAGTTTGCAGCCTTCGGCATGCTGCAGAATTTTGCCAAGCTGATTATTGGCATGAATCCCCTGGATCATGAGATTATTTGGGATAAGCTTTATCGAAGCACCTTTTGGGGCCAAAACGGCGGGCCGGTAATCTTCTCCGGTATCAGCGCCATCGATATTGCCCTTTGGGACATCAAAGGCAAATACTATAATGCCCCGCTTTACCAGCTTTTGGGCGGCAAGCGGCGCAGCAAGCTGCGGACTTACGCCAGCCAACTGCAATTTAGCTGGGGGGATGATATCGTTCCTCAGCTTTCGCCGGAAGATTATGCCCGGGAGGCCCGTAAAGCGGTGGCCGAGGGTTACGATGCCATTAAAATTGACTTCTTCACCTTCACTCCTGAAGGAGATAAGTACGGTGACGAGGATCGCTTGGGACTTCTGAGTCCGGCCTATGTCAAGGTGATTGAAGACCGGATTAAGGCGGTGCGGGAGGCCATCGGCCCCGATGTGGATATCATTATGGAAAATCACTCTTTTACCGACGCCCTTTCGGCCAGTCAATTAGGCAATGCCTTGAAAAAATACGGCATCTTCTATTATGAGGAGCCCACTACCCCCACCCCCCGGCTGTCCCGGTTCGTTCACGAAGAAACGGGCCTGCCCATTGCCAACGGCGAGCGGATCTACACCCGCTGGCAGTTCATCGAGTACTTTCTGGAAAATGCTATCCAGGTCATTCAGCCCGACATCGGCACCTGCGGCGGCATCACGGAAACGAAAAAAGTTTGCGATATGGCTTATACCTTTGATGTGGGCGTCCAGATTCACGCCTGCGGCAGCCCTCTTTCCACCGCCGCCGCCCTTCATATCGAGTGCGCCATCCCCAATTTCGTCATTCATGAGCACCATATCTATGCCAGAACCGGATACAACCGGGAGCTGTGCATCTACGATTATCAGCCGGTAGAGGGCAAATTTGAGGTGCCGGATCTGCCGGGCCTGGGCAACGAGCTTTCGGAAACAGCCTTCCGTAATTGCGATAAAGTGACTATTCAATAAACCTGCAGCCGGGGGCCGCAAGACAAATATAAATATAGGGAGGTTACTGCATGAAAATCACCAAGGTAGACGTCTATGTCCTGGATGCCGGCGAGCAGCGGGGCAAAAGAATGCCCATCTGCTGCCGGGTCCATACCGACGAGGGTATCTATGGTGACGGCGAGGCCGGCATCGCCTACGGTACGGGCTATACTGCCGCCTATGGTATGGTCGTGGACATGGCCAGACACATCATTGGTCAGGACCCCATGAATACCGAGCTGATTTGGGAACAGATCCTCAAAGGCACCTTCTGGGGACAGGGCGGCGGCGTAGTGGTATTTGCCGGCATGTCGGCTCTGGATATTGCCTTATGGGACATCAAGGGTAAGGCATTGGGTGTGCCCATCTATAAGCTGCTGGGAGGAAAATGCCGGGATGAGCTGCGCTGCTATGCTTCTCAGCTGCAGTTTGGCTGGACCAGCAAGATCGGTCCCTACGGCAGCGACAAAGAATATGTGGAAATTGTCCGCCATGCTGCCGGCGAAGGCTATGACGCCGTAAAAATCGACTTTACGACTTATGATGAAAATGCCAAGCCGATCCCCCATCTGGCCAAAGAAGGCTTCCCCGACCGCAAGCTCTATAAGCGCATCGAAAGCCGTATGGCCGCCATTCGGGAAGAGTTTCCCGATATCGATATCATCGTGGAAAATCATTGCCAAACTGACCTCAATTCCGCCATCCGCATTGGTGAACTCTGCGATAAATATGATATGATGGCTTATGAGGAACCGGTGACTATGCTGAATCCGCAAATGATGAAGGAACTGCGCCAGCGTATCCGTACTCCTCTGGCCGCCGGTGAGCGCATCTACTCCCGCTGGGGCTACTACAATTTCTTTAAAGATAACTCCATTCAGCTGATTCAGCCCGACGCCTGCAACTGCGGCGGCATCAGTGAATTGAAGAAAATTGCGGATATGGCTCATGTTTTCGATGCCCGGGTTCAAGTCCATGTGGCCGGCGCCGTAATCACCAATGCAGCCTCACTGCATCTGGAGGCTGCTATCCCCAATTTCGGCATCCACGAGCACCATTTCCGCACCACCCAGGACTGCATCAACGTTCTGGGCAAATACGAAATGCAGCCCGTCAACGGCAAATATACCGTGCCCGACCGGCCGGGACTGGGCCAGGAGCTTTCCGACTTTGCCATTGAGACGGCTCTTATGCATACCGAAGTCAACGAATACGTTCCGGCAAATCAATGATCGGTAAACCCAGAGCAAGGGAGAATCAAAACTATGGAAAACAAAATTATGGGTCAAGCGGCTAAGGACTATGCCATTGAAAATTTTAAAAACGGTTTAAATTGCGCGGAAAGCGTTTATGACGGTCTGCTTCGGGCCGGCGCCTTGGAGGGCGTGGCTCCGGAAACCGTAGCTATGGTTCTTGGCTTCGGCGGCGGCGTCGGCATGGCCGGCTGCCTCTGCGGCGCCCTGGCCGCTGCAGTCATCGCCAATGGCGCGATCTACGGCCGGCCCGATCCCTATGCCGTACCGGCGGAGAACCGGGGCGGCGAAATCGCTGAAAAGTATTATGCCCGTTACAACAACCTGCTCTGGGACTTCGCCGAAGCCAACGGCAGCCCGCTCTGCAAGGAAATATGCAGTAAGTATGAGGATTTCCACGGCAAAGAACGCAAAGTAGGCTGTTTGAAGCTGATTGGGGCTACAGCCGAACTGGCCTGCCGTTATCTGGAGATGACGCCGGAAGAGGCCGCAAAGCTGCCCTACCGTGAAAAGGTGGGGACTTAGATTAGCTTTTGGCCTGCCGCCGCTCATCGTTTCCATACAAACAGCAAAAAGGGGATGCGCCGATGACTTTATTCAAGTCATTCCGGAGCATCCCCTTGCTTTCTTTAGCTTTCTATATTTAGTTCATCTTTGATCAGCCAAAGATATCTTTCTTTTTTCTTCTCCGGCAGCTTTTCCCAAAGGGCCAGCATTTCTTTGGTCTTACCATCGCTCTTGTACATGAAATAGCCCATGATCTCATTGAATGTATCCGTATCATTCTCCAGAAAATATCGAGGGATCTGGTAAGTAACGGGATGCATCTCGTCGGAAGCTCCCAGCAAATAGTCTGTGGTGGTGTTCAGCTCTTTGGCCAGCTTGACTTTATTTTCATCGATAGGATTGCTCTCATCGTTTTCATATTTTGAAATCATGCCGGCAGAAACATTGATCAGGGAAGCCAACTCCGCCTGTGACATTCCCGCCTCGTCCCTCAATGCCTTTAAACGCTTCCCAATCATTTGAACCCTCCCAATACGCCGGCCTGGCAGCTACCTCCATTATAATAGTTCAAATTAAGGAAATGTTATCTAATTCTGACTATTTTAATTCACCGATATTACTTATAAGATAATTTATTCTTATTACTATACTTATATGCTTGAAAATATCGTATTAGTAATATATAATAAAAAGGCACCCGGCTGGGCGGGTGCTTAATGGTGGTATTACTTGTCTTTCAATTTGTCCGGGACCGGCGGTTGAAACAAATGTGTTTTGCAGAAGAACCCAGCTGTGCGACGGGCATTTGTTTGTGCTAAGGTTGAGGCTTGCCGCAGCAGGAAGGGTATATTCTTCGAAACCTGTTTCATTCTGCTTCACTCCTTTCCTAGGGATTATTGTCAGGTGATGGGACCAGCAGGGACAGCGCAGCTGTTGCCGCGCCCATACTTCCGCAAAGAGAAACCCCCGCCGCCCATGTCCCGGCAATTTTATAGGCCGAAAAGATCACAATGGTCTGGCTCAGCGAAACACAGATTCCGATTACTCGGAATTTTTTTCTCTTTTGCATACCGGCGGGGGCATTAGGATGAATTACCGGCCCCCGCCAAATGACCAGGAGCAGGGCCAGCAAGGAGAGAAGGAAAGCCAAAGGCCAAAGCCAGGTTTGGGGCAGCAGGCGAGAGCTTTGGGCCGCGGCAAAAGCCATTAGAGTGAAAATAAGCAAGCAGCTGCCGTGGGTTTTGGCATGGGCTCCGCCGATATTGGGTTTCAGCAGACAAAAGAAGAGCTCATAACAAAAAATCTGCGGCAATATATCGAAAGCAAGCCCCAAAAACAGCAGGATCAGATTCTGCTCCAGGCCGGCCAGCAAGTCAAAGAGGCCGTATGCCAGCACCTCTTCGTCTTCGGCGCCGGCAGCGCCGCGTTTAATAAGATAACGGCTGATTTTTATGGCCAGCATATAGGTCAAGGTAACTCCTCCGTTTGTGTCCCTGATCTTTGCTTCGGGGGTTTTACACCCACTATAGCCGGAATAATCCTGCTTAAGCTAACCACGTCGCGGATAGGAGAGGAAATGTAGTGAAATGTCCGACCAAAAAAATAAAGCCTCTTCTTGGGGCTGTGAAAAAGGAATAAGACGTATTGCTTTATGTGACGACGATCCCCTCTTCTTGGAACAAATGAGCCAATTGGTTAAAGAATATCTGCCGGAACAAGGGGAGGTGCGCTGTTTTACCAATGGCCTGGATTTGATCCGGCTTTGTGAAAAGGAGCCTCCGCATCTGATTTTCCTGGACATCCAGATGCCGGGTCTGGACGGACTCCATACGGCCCGTGAACTGCGGAAACTTCATCCTTTTTTGACTATCGTCATCGTTACCCACTATCGGGAATTCGCTCTGCAAGGCTATGATATCCGGGCTTTCGACTATTTGGTTAAGCCCATATCCCCGCAAAAGGTCAAGCGGATTATAGACGAGCTGTACCTGCTGCCTTTTACAAAAGAAAGGCATTTTTTTATCTTCAATAAAACGAAGATTTTCCTGCCGCCTCTGGATTCGCTGTTTTATTTTGAAAGCTGCGGCCGCCTGATCAAGGCCTATCCTTATCAAGGCTGCTATAGCTGGTACGGCAAGCTGGAGGAGCTGGAAAATCAGCTGCCCCGGCAATTTGTTAAAATCCACCGTTCCTTCATCGTCAATCTTCGCTGGATCAAAGAAATCGACAAGTCCCGGCGCCAACTGATTCTGGCTAACGGCCGGCTGCTGCCCGTCAGCAAAAGCCTTTACAACAAGCTGCTGAAAGAGGTGGAAGGGTGGAGCTATTGATTGCGCTCATCGATTGTCTGATGATATTTTTTGACGCCCTTACTGCCTTCTTCCTGCTGGCTTCTTTGCTGCCCCGCCGGCGGCCGGGGAGAGGCTCTGTCCTCTGCTTTTTTCTGGGGCAAATCCTTTATCAGCTTTTTAACCGGCTGTATTGGCCCTCGGTCTATTGGCAGAGCCTTGCGTTCAGCTGGCTCATGGATTTATTAATGGCCCATGTCTTTTTTCAAGGGGGCCTGAAGCGAAAATCTTTGCTGATTGCCGTAACCTATACTGTTTTTACGGCCTGTGACGCCATTACCGTCATCATTATCTATTTAGCCCAGCCCTCCCTTTGGCCGCCGGCCGCTGCCCAGGATCTCAAGCTCAATATCCTGGTCTTTTTTTTCCGCTCTTTACTGCCATTAATGCTGGCCTTTTTCATCCGCAGCTTTTTTCGCAAAGAGGGCGAGCATAATCATTGGCTGATTTTCTTTGCCTTGACTCTCTATACCTCGCTGCTGCTGTTTCAGATGTTTCCCTTGGGAGACTTCACGGAAAAGCGGATTCTCTTGCTGGTTTTAGCCTGTTTTTTTGCTTTTTTGGTTATGCTGGCGGTGTTTTCTTATTTGTGTTTTCAAGATCATAAAAGCTTCAACGAAGAACGGCTGGATCTGCTGGAAAAACTGAAGGCCTTTCAGGACCAGCATAACCGGGAGCTGAAGTTCTCTTTTGCTCAAATGGAGCATACCCTTCACGATGTCCGCAAGCATATCGGTTATTTGGAGCTGCTTTTTGCCGCCGGCAGGGAGGCCAGCATCCCTCTGTATATACAAAGTCTGCGGCAAAAGCTGGAGCCTCCTTTATTTACAGGTAATTTCACCGTAGACGCCGTAATCTTTCTGAAAAAACGGCAAGGAACGGAAATGGGTATTCCCCTCCAATCTTCAGGCACTTTGCCGGAAGATCTGCCCTGGCTGGACGCTGCCGATACGGTGGCCTTGCTGGGCAACGGCCTGGACAATGCTCTGGAAGAATACAGCCGCTTGCCGCGGCGAAATCCTTCCTTAGGCATTACCCTTACCTTTCTTTTTGATGAAGGCATATATTGTGAGATTGAAAACCCCATAGCCTCAAAACCTGTAGAAAAACAGCAAGGACCCTGGTTTTCCAGCCAAAAAGCGGGAAAGGGCCGGGGCCTCGGTATGGAGAGCATGCAGGCTGTCGTTGATAAATACGGCGGCCAGATGAGCACTTTCGTCAGCAGCGAGACTTTCCGCCTTTGTCTGTTCATTCCCAAGCCCCATCATACTAATCTGCAATTAAAAACTAAAGGTTTTTAATTGCAGATTAGTATTAGCGGCAGATATATCTCCCCGGGCGGGCACCTCAGTAAATAAGGCGGCATATTATATGAAGTAAAGTTTAGCCGCATGACCAGCAAAGGGGGTTACTATGGAAAAAAATATCAGACAATACTTCCCTGGGGCCATTACTTACCAAGGGTACCTATCTTATTGGGATACCAATCTGGAGGGTATTGATCAGCTGTATATTTTAAAAGGAGGGCCGGGTACAGGTAAAGCGACTTTAATGCGCCGTATCGGTAAGGCTTTGTCGGAAGCCGGTCTGGAAACGGAGCTTTTATGGTGCTCTTCCGACGCTCGTTCTCTGGACGGCGTGATCATCCGGGATTTCGGCCTGGCTATTATGGATGGTACGGCTCCCCATACCCGGGATCCCGTCTATCCGGGAGTACGGGACATGATCGTGGACTTGGGGCGCTTCTGGCGCCGGGATATTCTGAAAGAATACCGTCAGGAGATCCTTTCTCTGACCAACGAAAACAAAAAGATGTTCCTGGAGATTTATGCCCTGCTGAAAAAAGCCCGGGATTTTGCGGAACGGCGCCAGAGCCTTTACAAGATCAGGCTGGATGAAGAGGGGATGGAGGCCTGGCTTGATCACTTGCTGAAAGATCAGCTGGTGGGCAACAGCGTACCGAAAGAGCCCAGCCGCCACCGGTTTTACACCATCATGGCTCCCCAAGGTATAGTCAGCCATTTCGACGAGCTTTTAGAACAGGCGGAAAAAGGCTACCAATTTATTACCGACGACCTGATCATCGGTACAAAAGTGCTGAACTATATTGGCACTATGGCTCAGGGCAAGGGCTATGGCGTCTGGTATGTTCATGACGCCCAGGAGCCGGACTCTTTAAGCGCCGTTTTTCTGCCGGAATTGAAATCCCTTTATTACCTTAATAGCAAAGACCAGGATGAAAAATGCAAGCCTGTGGAATTAGAGCGCTGGTATCACAAAAACCTTAACGGCCGCAATGAGCTGGAAGCCGAGTTTTTAATGACGGCTATTGAAGACGTCCGGCAAAGAGCCCAGAAGCTAATGGCGGAAAACAAGAAGATCCATGATCATCTGGAAACCTATTACGTCAAGGCGATGGATTTTGCCGCCCTGGAAATGGAAAAGGAAGTCCTGATCCGGGAATTCCTGGCCGGGGGCGGATTAAAATAAAGCGCCATACGTTGCAGATGAGTGTTACTTGCAAGTAGCTGAGAGATTAATTCGTCGAAGATTAAATACCGCTGTTTGCCTTATTGCAGGCACAGCGGTATTTTGTTGCCAATTCTATGAAATAATAAAAATATTTATACATTAAAAGTTAGCCTATATTAACTTGATAATCACCTGCAAACAGCATAGGAATAAAAAGGGCGCGATTTCATTATATAAGCCGTATTATATAGCCTGTTTCTCTTAACATTTGTTATGAATAAGTAGTCAGAAAATTATATTGAATAATATTTATGCATTTTAAGATATTTATTATTCCTTTTAATTAATATTTTTGCAAATTTGGCCGCAAAAAACAGCAGAGTATATCCTCATTCTTGCAGGAGTTTTGCAACTAGCGGAGAATAATTAACGCTATGTTTGCATTTTGTTTACTTTTTTGCGCTTTTTTCCACGAAAAATGGGGAAATCTCCGAAGCCTATCCGGCACAAAAGCTATGCTAAGATTTAGACGATTTGCATAGACATAAACCAATGCTTATTATTTTTTCCCAACTGATATTAACCTTCGTTAATATCAAAGATAACCGATGTTTCCGGTTTGGCAAGAACCATTCTCCAGGCTGGTATACGCCGCGAGGATTTAAAGTTCTGATAGATCAACAAAGGGGGAGAGGGATTTATTGCTATGGTTAGTAAAATAGGAGGTGTTCATTTTGGAAGAGACTAAAACCAAGGATATCATTCTTAGCGTCAAAGACTTAAGTACTTCCTTCTTCCTCCGGGAAGGCGAAGTGAAAGCCGTTGACGGCGTGTCCTTTTCCGTCAGAAAAGGAGAATGCCTGGCGCTGGTAGGCGAAAGCGGCAGCGGCAAGACGGTGACAGCCCTTTCTATGCTCCGCCTTGTGGTTTGGCCTCCCGGCAAAATCAAATCCGGTGAAGTGATTCTGGATGGCGTCAGTGTTTTTGACCTGCCCATGAAAAACATGAAGGATGTCCGGGGCAAAGGTATGGCCATGATCCTGCAGGAACCTATGTCTTCGTTGAATCCGTCCCAGACTATCGGCCAGCAGATCCAGGAGGCCGTGGAGATCAATCAGGGTCTCAAAGGAGAGGAGGCCAAGAAAAAAGCTATTGAAATGCTGGGCATAGTCCGCATTCCTTCTCCGGAAAAACGTTATTATAACTATCCTCATGAGCTGTCCGGCGGCATGAAGCAGCGTATCATGATTGCTATTGCCTTGTCTTGCCGGCCCAAGGTGCTCATCGCTGATGAGCCTACTTGTTCTCTGGACGTAACCATTCAGGCCCAAATCCTGCGCCTGATGCAGCAGTTAAGAAAAGAAATTGATACCACCATTCTTTTCATTACTTCCGATTTGGGCATCGTGGCAGAAATGGCCGACCGGGTGGCTATCATGTATGCCGGCCAGCTGATCGAAATCTGCGACGTGTTTACCCTTTTTGAAAACTCTGCCCACCCCTATACCAAAGGAATTATGGGTTCCATCACTGCCATGAAAGAAGGCGGCCGGCTCAATATTATTTCCGGCGATCCCCCGGATCTGATGGCGCTGCCTTCGGGCTGCAAATTCCATCCCCGCTGCGAATATTGTCAGGAGATCTGCAAGACGGAGGAACCGGGCTATACGGATTTGAGCGGTACCGGCGATCACTGGGTGCGTTGTCATTTCCCTTTAAACAAAAAATAAGTAAAGGCTAAACTATGGCCCCCCTTGGCGGCGGGCCAGGAAGCAGGAGGTATATTTATGGGAATGGGTAAATACATACTACAGCGCCTTGCCTTTACCGTGCTTGTAGTAATTGGTATTTCAATTCTGGTCTTTGTCATCACCCATATGGTCGGCAACCCCGTCGACATCATGCTCCCTCTGACCGCTACGGAAGAACAGCGGCAGCTGCTGACTCAGCAGTTAGGACTTGATAAGCCTATGATCGAGCAGTTGGGCACGTTTTTGAAAGACGCGGCTACTTTAGACTTCGGTATGTCCTGGTGGCAGCGCAGACCTTGCATGGAAGTTATCATGGATGACCTGCCCCTTACTGCATTATTAATTTTCTTCGCATCCTGCATCTCGGTAATTGTGGCTATCCCCTTGGGTATCGCCGCCGCTTACCACAAGGGCTCCTTTCTGGACCGGGTCCTGACCATCATCTCTTTGGGCGGTATCTGTCTGCCACCTTTCTGGATCGGTCTGATGCTGATGCTGGTGTTCTCGGTAAAGCTAGGCTGGCTGCCTACCTCCGGTATCGGCACTTGGAAACACATGATTCTGCCGGCTTTGGCCATCTCCTTCCGGCCGATGGGTCATCTGTCCCAGATTGTCCGATTTGAGATGATGCAGCAGCTGAACGGACTCTACGTCATTACCGCCCGGGCCAAAGGCGTTACGGAGACCGCAGTTTTGTTCAAACACGCATTAAAGAACATCATGACGGCCTCCATTACCATGATCGGCAGCGACTTCACCAAACAGCTGGGCGGACTCAGTGCTTCTGTAGAGGTAGTTTTCGGTTTCCCCGGCTTTGGCCATCTGATTTCCGAAACCATCAGCAACATGGATTTCCCGCTTCTGCAGGCAGAGGTATTTTTCGTAGCGCTTATCGTTTGCTTGATCAACTTGCTGGTGGACATTTTGTACGCCGCTTTTGATCCTCGCATCCGGTATTAAGGAGGGGGAAACACATGGCAAATTTAGCTACTTCAAAGAAAAAAGTTACCTTGTGGGATCGTTTCCGTTATAATAAAGCGGCTTTGGTTTCTTTAATCATTCTGATCATTCTCTTCCTGATGCTGATTTTCGCGCCTCAGGTTACCTCTTACAGCGCCTCTCAAAGCGACCTGTACAACCGTCTTTCGGCTCCCTCTTTTGAGCAGACGGCTAAAGGCGGTCCTCCCCACATCCTGGGCACCGACCAGCTGGGCCGTGACATCTATTCCCGCCTCATCTATGGCGGCCGCGTATCGCTGACCGTCGGTTTCGTAGTCGGCACCATCGGCGCCCTTATCGGTATCACCTTGGGTATGGTCGCCGGTTACTTCGGCGGCTGGACCGATATGATCATCATGCGTCTCGTAGACGTCTGGGCTTCTTCTCCTACTTTGCTGATCGCCCTGACCTTCGTTATGGTGCTGGGCCCCGGCATGAGAAACCTGATCATCGCCCTTTTGGTCAACAGCTGGACGCTGTTTTGCCGTATGGCCAGAAGCCAGGTGCTGGTTATCCGCAGCTCCGCCATGGTGGAGTCGGGCCATGCCATCGGGGCTTCCACCAACCGTATTTTATTTAAACACATCATGCCCAATATCATCTCTCCTCTGGTTACTACCTACGTTCTGGAGCTGGCTCACTTCATTAACGCCGAAGCTAACCTCAGCTTCCTGGGCTTCGGTGTTCAGCCTCCCCAGACCTCCTGGGGCCTGATGATCGGCGAAGGACGTAAATATCTTACCCAAGCCCCGTGGATCGTCTTATTCCCCGGCTTGCTCATTGGTCTCACCGTGCTTTGTCTTAATCTGGTGGGCAACTGGATCCGGGATGAATTCGATCCCCTGGCCGTAAAACAGTAGAGGGGGGTGCAAAACATGACTGAAATCGATGCCAAAGCAAAAGAAACTCTATTATCGGTTCGCAACCTAAAAAAATATTTCCCTATCGGCGGCGGTTTGATCAGTAAAGCGAAATCAAACGTTCACGCCGTGGATGATGTGACTCTGGACGTATACGCCGGTCAGACCTTAGGTCTCGTAGGCGAATCCGGCTGCGGCAAAACCACCATGGGCCGTCTGGCTTTGAAGCTTTTGCCCAAGACCAGCGGAGAAATCTATTTCCAGGGCGAGGATATTTACAAATATACCGCCGAGCAGGAAAAGAAATTCCGCACCAGGGCCCAGCTGATTTTCCAGGACTCCTTCAGCTCTTTCGACAGCCGTAACAAGATCGGCAAAATTATCGGCGAGCCCCTGGAAGTCCACAATTACTGCAGCGGCAGTGAGTTGGAAGACCGGGTAGCCGAGCTGCTGCGCACCGTAGGCCTGAAGCCTGAGTTGATGCACGAGTATCCTCATACCCTGGCTGCCGGCCAAAAGCAATGTATCGGTATTGCCCGCTCCATCGCTTTGAATCCCGCCTTTATCGTAGCCGATGAGCCCATCTCCGCTCTGGACGTTTCCGTCCGGGCCATGGTGCTCAATCTGCTGAAGGACCTGCAGGCCAGCCATAACCTTACATACATGTTTATTTCCCACGATATCCGGGTGGTACGCTGGCTGTCCTCCCATATCGCCGTCATGTACGTAGGTAAATTGGTGGAATACGGTGAGACGGAAGAGATCTTTGCCCACCGGCTCCATCCCTACACAGAAGCACTGCTTTGCGCCGTGCCTATCGAGGATCCCCGCGCCCGCCATATCAAGAGGGAGATTCTGCTGGGCGAGGTGCCCTCGCCTGTGGACCCGCCGCCGGGCTGCCGCTTTGCCGCCCGCTGCAAGCTGGCCTCCGAGCGCTGCTTCAAGGAAACGCCGCCGCTTTTGGAACGCCGCCCCGGCCACTGGGTAGCATGCTTTGAAAACTTTGAAGGCGATTCCGAAATCAGCTAATATGCCGTTTTACAAACTGTTAACAAAATTTTGACAGGGAGAAGGAATTCTGTCAATTCTGTAGAATCTCTATTTACTGTGTGCGAAAATTGGCAGTAATACTATTTTGCGCTTGTGTAAAATGTTCCGATAGTTAAGCTGCATTTGCAGATTGATTATGAGGAGGGGGGAAGCAGCCAACTTTTTCCGGAGAGTTACCTGAAGGTTGTTGTAAGCTCTGTATGCACATTGTTAGTTCAAACAAATTATCTTGAATTGGGAGGGAAATTTTCATGAAAAAAACCTTAAGTATCTTGCTGATCTGCGTTCTGGCTTTAGGTCTCCTGGCCGGTTGCGGCAGTTCGTCCACTACGACGCCGCCGGCAGCCACCACGGCTACCCAAGCTCCCGCCGCTACTTCCGCTCCTGCGGCAGCCAAGACGGAGATCACCATCGCCATTCAGGGTGAGCCTACCACTTTGGATACCCAGTATCCTGACGACGGCAACATGCGCACTATCACCTGGAGCATCTTTGAGCCTCTCTACAAGCTGGACGGCGTCACTTTGGAGCCGATTCCCTGCTTGGCTACCGATTACGAGATCGTTGACGACCTGACCTGGAAATTCACCGTCCGTGACGGCGTAACCTTCCATGACGGCAGCGCCTTCACCGTTGATGATGCCGTGTACTCCATCAACCGCATCATTGACCCCGAATACAACTCTCAGATCTTCTCCGATTTCGAGTCTATCGCCAAAGCTGAGAAAGTAGACGATAAGACCCTGACCATCACCACCAGCGTTCCCGATCCTATCCTGCTGAAGAGATTGACTAAGCTGGATATCGTATCCAAGTCCTTCACCGAAGGCAAATCCGTAAACGATTTGACCTCTGTTGCCAACGGCACCGGCCCTTACAAGCTGGACAACTGGACTCGCGGCCAGCAAATCGTTATCTCTCGCAATGCTAATTACTGGGGCGAGCAGCCTGTTCTGGAAAAAGCCACCTACCGTTTCATTGAGGAAGTTGTAACTCGTGCCGCCGCTCTGAAAACCGGTGAAATCGACATCGCCATGAACATGTATCCCGAGTACGTTGCCGATCTGCCGAAGGTTTTCTCCGGCGTAGGCACCGAGACTTCCTGGGTTCGTTTCAATCAGCGTGCCGGCCTCATGAAAGACAAAAACATGCGTTTGGCTGCCAACTACGCCATTGACTTAGACGGTCTGGCCGAAGCTCTCTTCGGCGGCTATGCCCGTCCCTGCGAAGGCCAGATGGGCCGTGACGGCTACTTCGGTTTCTCCGAAAAAGTTAACAAATATCCTTACGATGTAGAAAAAGCCAAAGCCTTGCTGGCAGAAGCCGGTTATAAAGGCGAGCCCATTCAGTTCCTCTCCGAGCGCGGTCGCTGGCTGAAAGACGGCGAGCTCACTGAGGCTGTAGCAGCTCAGTTGCTGGAAGCCGGTTTCAATGTTGAGACTAAGTTCGTCAGCTGGCAGGAATGGCTGGACACCTTATTCGATCCCAGCAAGACCCCTGATATGCAGTTCTCCTGCACCTCCAACGAATTCTTCGATATGGATCGCACCTACTCCGCATTGGTACATAAGACCGGTACTCAGTCTGCTGTTGACAATGCCGAATACAATGCCATGATCGAAGAAGCCAAATCCGAAATGGATTTCGCCAAACGACAGGAAATCTACGATAGCCTGGTTCAGAAGCTGTATGACGATCCTTTCGCCATCTATCTGCTGGTTCTGGATGATCTCCATGGCGGTGCTGCCAACTTGAACTGGACTCTCCGTCAGGACAGCCGGATCTACATTTCCGAATTGTCCTTCTCCTAAGAGGAATTACGAGTTTTGAGTCCATCGTTTAGTTGAGCAATTAAATGAATTAATGTATAATAAAGGAGTGACGAAAGTCACTCCTTTGTTTCACCCCTCGTATTCTAGCCTCACAGGCAAGGAGATAATGAATGTTTTTAAATGATTTGCAATCGGAATGGGCTTTTTACGGCCGGCAGCTGGATGTGATCGGCCACCTTTATATCAGCCCGGCAGAACAGCCTGCCCGTTATCCGGACCTGCTGTTCTTTTGCTTATATACCGCCCGCCTGCTGGTGGATAAGAAATTGACCTTGTCCGCCGCCACCAATATTCAAAAGCAGCTGCGTTTGGGCCAGGGCCTGGAAAAGGCCGTCAATTGGGACGAAGACCGGCAATTTTCTTTACCGGCCAGAGTCATCGAATATAGAGGCTATGCCAAAAGTGCTATCAGCTCCTCGCTGCTGTTTCGGGATAAGCTCCATTTTCGCTTCGGCTATATGGGTTTTGGCTTGTTTAGCAACGGCAAGCGTTTTGATTTTTGCGCCGGCGCTTCGGTTTTTGCCTTGCTGGAGACGATTTATAAGAAATACGACGGCAACCAGGAGGCCCTGGCCGTGCTGTGGAGCTGCGCCGAGGCCTTGGGAAATGAGGAGCTGGGCGTCAAGATCAATAAAGGCAATTGCCTGACCCGAGGGAAAGAAATTTATCAAAGCATTACCGGCGACCAGTTTGCCGCTTTATACTAATCTGCAATTAAAAACCTTTAGTTTTTAATTGCAGATTAGTATTGATGAAATAAATTTGGAGGATTGCCGATGCCCAAAGAAGAAAGCCAAAGAATGGAACTTTTCGATATTATTGAGGAGGCGACGACTCTTTTGGAGCGTAAACGTCCCGTCTACGAGGCCGCTCTTAACGAAATTGTGGGCCTTTTGACCACGGTGCTTCAGGAAGATAATCAGCAAATCATCGCTTTCAAAGCCCGGCTGAAAACAAAGACCAGCTTGAAGGAGAAAATCATCCGCCGGGAGCTGTATAAGCAGCACCGGGATCCTCAAATTATTCTGAACAGTATCCCCGATATCATTGGCGTTTTGGCGGAGTGCCGTTTCACGGCCGATGAGGTGCGGATTTACACCCGTTTAAAGGAAAACTTTTTCTTGACCACCGACGAGGGGCTGTATTATGATCCGGCTCTTCCCAATATCTTTTTTTGGCTGGCGGTGCCTCAGCCCCAAATCCAAAAAAACGGTCTGGCCGCTTACCGGGTGGACGGTCTTTACCTCAAAGACGGGGCGCCCATCCGTTTTGAGCTACAGATCAAATCCATGATCAATTCCTTCTGGTCGGAGGTGGAGCATGAGCTTATTTATAAGAACAATGCCTACCTGCCTGATGACGAGTTTATCCGCAGCACCCTGGATACTCTGAAAAACAATCTTGACGGCATAGACAACATGCTGATGAATCTGTCGCTGCGGCTGGTGCCGAAAAGGGAGACCCGTCATGCCTTTGAAGATTTGGGCTACGGCAATTTTCTGGCCATGATGATCAGCGATCTTTATATGAAGAAAATGGCCGATTCCTTAGGGTTCACCGTAGACTTCCGCAAGACTTGCGAAGTGCTGGGTTTTTATGTGGCCCGCAAGAGCAGCGATGCCAGCGAAGTAGAGCTGCGGCAGATGCTGTTTCGCCTTTCCGGCAAATTCGTCCAGGCCCGTGATAAGAAGACCAATTTTGAAGAGAAAGTCGCTTTCGACCGGGAATTTCAGGCCGACAATAATTTCAGCCTGATCCTGGGCCGCCGTCTTCAATATCTGGCCAACACCGATTACGAATGGCACGTCTTTTTCAAAATGCTTTTTGAAATTGAAGACGGCAATGCCATTGAGGATTTGGAGCTTTTCGTCCTGGTGCTTTATAAGACCTATTCGAATGAAGAATTATACGACGCTTTATATCAGCGCATCGACAAAGCCGCCGCCGATGTGATCAAAGATGAGATCCTGACCATCACAGCCGAGGTGCTGGCGGAATACGGCAAAATCCAGATTCTCTACCAAGAGGCCATCCATCAGATGATGGACGCCGTGCAGTGGGTGGCCACTTTCCTGTCCGACGAAAGCGATAGTCTGGAAGCTGTCCGCACCAAAAAAGCCACCATTATGCAGCAATTTCGCAAGATGCTGCGGGCCAGCCAGGGATAAAGCCTCTTGATTGCGGCTGAGGGGCCTGAGGCTCCCTTCAGCGCATTTTTAAGACCGTTGAATCCAGATTTCAAAACTCCTGGGCCAGGGAAAGCTAAAGCGATAAGGATAAGCCTCTCCTTGCCGGGAAGCGGTGGCAGCGTCGGCAGTGGTCTTTGAGGGCAGCAGCTGCGGCCAGTCAGCCAAGGCCCCTTCCATAAGCTCCTGCAGCTTGGCATTAGCCTCCATCCAGCGGCCGCCGAAGGTCAGATAAGGAAAGCCTTCTTTCCGCGTCCAGTCGATGAGCTCCTGCCGTACTTTGGCCTGAAAGAAATAATCGTCCAAAAGCCGCAGCTTCTGCAAATCTTCGTGATTGGCAGCAGCTTTTTTCATGGCCGGCCCGGAAAACTCCTGAGCCTTTTCCCAGAAAAGCAAGTGGGCTATGACGGTGCCCAGACTGTTGCCGGCCGTATTCCAACCGGCGTAAGCATCCACATATTGATAAAGATGATCCGGCCCTATGCTTTCGATGAAAGGCGCCCAGGCCCCATTGACCTTGGCCACATCGGCCAAGCCTACCAAGGCGCCGGCAGGCCGGTTATTGTCGCTGCGGACCATCTTCCAGCAGGCAGCCAGCTTATCGGCCTTATCCTCCTGGCTGGTATAGAGATAAATGTATTTTTTTCTGAAAGCGTTGACGCTGTCTTCCGATTTGCCGGCAAACAAATAGGCCGTTTTTTCCTGAAAATTCTCCCTCAAAGGAATAGCCTCAAAAGGGAGGATGATATCCTCTCGGGGCGGTATGGCTTCTTCCCCCTCTGCCGCCAGGTAAGATAAGACGAAAGAAGTCGTATCTCCGCCATAATTCAGACAATGACGGGCAATAATCAAAGGCGTCAATTCATCTGCCCCATGCAAAAAGTAAGCTTCTGTCTGCCGCCGCTGAGCGGCGCCGGCCTTTAAATCCCGGAAAGCCTTAACATTCAAGCCAAATTCCGCACTGTCATCCAGGCCGATAACTACTTCGTCAACCAGGCCTTCTCTCAGCCAGTCCAGAAGATTAAGGCCCACATTATAGGCCTCAACGTAAATAGTCTCGTATTTTTGGATTATTTCCCGGGGAATTAGCTGATTCAATTCTGCCAGCTCCGCCGCCAGTTGAGCATTACCCGGCTCTAAAGCCAGTTGGTGCTTTAACTGCGACAGCCGGGGCAGCTCCTTTTCGTAAGCCCACATTTCTTCGTCGTATTGGCTGGGCAAGAGGCGGGGCATAATATAAGCCAAAATGGTCTTGCTGGGGGTTTTGGTGCGCCGCAATAAATAATCATGGAGGGAGATCAGCTTATCGCTGGTCTGCCGGTATTGAGAAGCCTCCCGGGAATTCAGCAGGCCGCCAAAGAGCAGTTCGTTGACATGAATAATAGCAATATCCTGATTGCTTTCTTTGTTGTCGGTAAGCCAGGAATAAAGAGGCTGGGGCTCGCTGGGGATGAGGAATTGATCCAACAGCTCCCCTTCCGGCATGGTGACCGTAATACCGGCGATAGAGGCCAGTTGCCGGACGAGATCTGTATTGACGGGCCTGCTGTCCAGAGGAATTAAAGCCACCGTAGGCATGGCTTTATGCCGGCCATTCAGATGATTGGCCCAAAAGCCCAGCAGGCTGCCTGCCGCCAACAGAAAAACGATGGAGATGGCGAAGGTGAAAAGGCGCTGGCGGCGCTGAGCCTTGCGGCGAAGGAGCAGGGCTTTGTAATGGCTGCCGCCGCCGGCTACAGATGGCGAGGATACGGCCGGGCTTGTCCCGGTCTCCGGTGATTCGGGGGCATTGACAGCCTCTAAGAAGTCTTTATCCGTCTTTTGCTCGTGATTCGACATAAATCCTCCCAGCCTTTTATTCTATGGGCCTTTAATCTGCGGCTGTTTTTATGATATACTATTCTAAACTTGTTTCCAAGCTGTATATTGCTGACAGGAGTATAAATTATGGCCCCATACATACCAAGAGTAGCCGCTATTCATGACTTGTCCGGCTTCGGCCGCAACTCGCTATCTGTAGTAATTCCCATATTGTCGACTATGGGGGCCCAGGTGATTCCTTTGCCCACGGCGGTTTTATCTACCCATACCGGCGGCTTCGAAGGCTATGCCTTTGAGGATCTTACCTGTTTTATGGATAAGACTATTCTCCATTGGACCCAATTGGATATCCATTTTCACTGTATCTACAGCGGTTTTTTAGGCTCGCCGGCCCAAGTTGAGCTGGTAAAGAGTTTTATTAACCACCAGCAGAAAAACCAGCCCCTGGTAGTTATCGATCCGGTTTTAGCCGATAATGGCAAGCTCTATGCCACTATGGACATGGCTATGGTGGAGGGCATGAGGCAATTGATTGGCTGCGCCGGCATTATTACGCCTAATTTGACAGAGGCGGCTTTGCTGCTGGGTGAAGAGTACCGGCCGGATCTAAGTGAGGAGACGCTGAAAAGCTGGCTTATGCGGCTGGCTGATATGGGTCCGGAGACGGTGGTGATCACCAGCGCTCCCCTGGACAGCCGGGGCAAGGTTACCAGTGTTGTGGCCTTCAATCGCCAAAGCCGGCATTTTTGGCGGGTGCCCTGTGTCTATATTCCTGCCAATTACCCCGGTACCGGCGACGTATTTACCAGCGTACTGACCGGCAGCCTGCTGCAAGGAGACAGCCTGCCTGTAGCCTTGGACCGCAGCGTCCAGTTTGTAACCCAGGCCATCCGGGCCAGCTACGGCTTCGATTATCCCCGGCGCAACGGCGTTTTGCTGGAACGGGTACTCAGCAGTTTGAACGGGCCTGTATTATTAGGCAGCTATGAATGGTTGGATGAAAGGGAGGAATGAGTATGGTAATGGGCACCACAAATATCCATGAGGATGTATTCCGGGAAATTGTCCGCCTGGTGCTGGAAGAAGTAGAGGGCATCTACAGCTATGAGCCGAAAAATCCTTTGGCGCCCCTGCTGGGAGATAAAAGCGTCAAACCGGCCATCACCATCAAATGGCCGGGGCCCGATGAGGAGAGCCAGGAGCAAATATCCCTGGAAATCAAGGTGGCGGTGCTTTATGGCGCGGCTATTCCCCAAATGGTGGCAAAAATCCGCCGGGAGGCATCGGAGCGGATCAAGAAGTTTACGGGCTACGATGTGCCGGCTGTGGATGTTTATATCACTAAATTAATTCGTTTCGAAAAAGAGAGGAGCATGGAAGACAATGACCCCCAAACCCCAAGTGACAATCAAAATGAGGAAATATGTTAATATTGAGCTGGAAGATAAACCGGATATCCTCATTGAACTGGAACCCGAGGCGGCCCCCAACACGGTGAAAAATTTTATTTACCTGGTATCCCGGGGCTACTATGACGGCCTTTCCTTTCACCGGGTAATCCCCGGCTTCATGATTCAGGGCGGCTGTCCCGACGGCAACGGCACGGGAGGACCCGATTATTATCTGCCCGGCGAGTTTGCCTCAAACGGCGTGGAAAATCCCCTGAAGCATACCCGGGGCGTGATTTCTATGGCCAGAGGCCAGCAGCCCAACTCCGCCGGCAGCCAGTTCTTCCTTATGGCAGAAGCAGCCCCTCACCTGGATGGACAGTACGCAGCCTTTGGGCGGGTGATTTCCGGTATGGAAACGGTAGATACGATTATTAACGCGCCCAGAGACCGGGCAGACCGGCCTTTTACCAGCAACATTATGGAAACGGTTACGGTAGATACCTTCGGCGCCGAGTACGATGAGCCGGAAACCCTGGAGCTGCCGTAATACTATTCTGCGATTAAAATATTCCATATTTTAATCTGGCAATTCTTGATTGCCACTGCGCCAAAGGCGCAGGCAGAATAGCATATATGCCAATCTGCGTGGGCAAAGCCCACTATAGCTATTTATGTGGGCTTGCC
>JAHDPO010000070.1 GCA_018434325.1 Clostridia bacterium
GCTCCTTGATTTTCCAGCTTTGGCATGGTAAAATAAAAATTAACTAATTATTTACTTTATTTCAATAAATACCGCATTATTCCCATAAAAATTAAATTAAAAAGGCCCATTATACACTGGGGAGAAAAGCCTGCTTTTTCCCGGGTTGTGTTGAAGAAAGGCAAAAAAGCAAGCTGGGGTTCTCCTGGCTTGTTGCTGTTTTTATCAGTATTCCGCAGCCCAGGCCATAAATGTTTTGTGAGAGATAGCCAGCTTTTTTGCCGCCTGCCTTGCGGAAATTTTACCGCATTTCCACTCCTCCAGCATGGCATAGAATAGGGGCGGACGCTCTTTGGGCGGACGGCCCAGGCGAATACCCTTGGCTTTCGCCGCCGCAATGCCCTCGGCCTGACGCTGCCGGTTGAACTCACGCTCCGTCTGTGCGACATAGCTGAGGATTTGGAGCACCAAATCGGCAATGAAGGTTCCCGTCAAATCCCGGTCCTTCTGCCTGGTATCCAACAGAGGCATGTCGAGGACAACAATATTTGCTTCCCGCTCCTTCGAAATCAACCGCCAATGCTCGATAATTTCTTCATAGCCTCTGCCAAGCCTGTCGATGCTTTTAATAACAAAAGTATCGCCGGGCCTGATTTTTTTCAGAAGCTTTTGATAAGAGGGCCGTTTAAAATCTTTCCCGGACTGCTTGTCGCAAAAAATGTTCTGTTCCGGTACGCCAAACTCTTTCATCGCAATCAGCTGACGGTCCTCATTTTGATCCTTGCTGGACACCCGAACATATCCGTAGGTGTGGTTCATGTGATCGCCTCCTTAAAATCTCATGCTGCTACAGCGATGAGTTTAACATAGAAGCAAGCGAAATGGAAAAAGCCGCCCGGTTTTAAATCCGGACGGCTAAGCAAGAAGCTGATATGGGGTTTTAGTATTCTTTGCTCAACAGGCTCATATTCCATCCCGCATCGTGCGGATGAATAAAGCGGCGATTTGCGGGTCGAACTGGCTGCCGGCGCCGGCTTCGATTTCGGCAAGGGCCTGCTCCCGTGAAATGGCTTTATGGTACACGCGGTCGCAGGTCATGGCGTCGAAGCTGTCGGCAACGCTAAGAATGCGTGCCAGCAGCGGTATGTTGTTTTCTTTGAGGCCCTGTGGATAGCCTTTGCCGTCCCAGCGCTCGTGATGGCAAAGGATTCCCTCGGCCACGCCCATGAGCTCCGGCGAAGCCTGAGCGATGCGGTAGCCGATTTCGGGATGCTTGCGCATTTCAAACCATTCTTCCTCGGTGAGGGGGCCGGGCTTGTCGAGGATGCGCTCGGGAATGCCGATTTTTCCCAGATCGTGCAGGGAACACAGAAGCTCCAGCTCCGAAAGCTGCGCTTCATCCAGCTGAAGCTTTCGACCGAGCCGGCAGGCCATTTCGGTCAGACGATCCGCATGCTCCCGGGTTTCGCGGCTCTTTTCATACATGGTTATGCGAATGGAGGAAATGACCGTGCTGCGCAAGCTCTTGCGTTCCAAGAGCTTGCGTTTGTACATGGCGTCTTCGGCTTCTTTGAAAATTTCATTGAAGCTGCGCTCCGCCGTCCATCGCGTGGCGTAGCCCAGAGCCACGCTTGGATGCATTTCGCTGCCGTTGTCAAAGCGCACCGTTTCGCACTCGCAGGCCAGATGTATCCGCTCGCAAAGCGCTTTTGCTTCCTCCGGCCCTGCAGAAGGCATCAAAAGGCAGAACTCGTCGCCGCCGATACGGAACAGGATATCCTCGGGACCCGCGCAGCCGGAAAGGATTTCCGCGATGGCACACAAAAGCTTATCGCCCTGTGCGTGGCCGAAAACGTCGTTGGTGAGCTTCAAACCGTTGATATCGCCGATCACCACGGTTACGGGCAGTACACGCTTCTTATCGAGCCGCAGGCATTCCTCATCAAAAAATGTGCGGTTGTAAAGCCTCGTCAGCACATCGTGGTAGCTGAGGTAGAGGATATGGTTTTCCCTGCGTTTGCGCTCGGTGATATCCCTCATAAACGCACAAGTCAATTCGGAGCTGGGGATATAGCTGAGGGAAACCTCAACGTCGAGGACGCTGCCGTCTTTGCGGCGCATTTGCGTCTCAAACCGATCGGCGCCGGAGGTCAGCACGCGTTTTCTTTGCTCACGCATTCCTTCTGCATCCAGATAGGCCTCGAACTCGCGCACGTGCATGCCGATGATCTCCTTGCGGGTATAGCCCAGCATGGAACAGATGGAATCGTTGACAAGTGTGATGCGAACATCTTTGTCGCATAGCCAGAAGCCGTCCAGCGTTGTGGAAAGCGCCTTGCCGTATTCCTCCTTCAGTTGCCGCCTCTCGGTGATGTCTTGCAGCACGCCGATTACGCGCAGGGGCTGTCCGTTTGCATCCCGCTCAGCTACGGCGATGGAATGCACTTCGCGCCTGCTGCCGTCGGAAGAACGGTGAATGGAAAACTCGATATCATAAGGGGCGTCGTATTTCAAAAGCTGCTCCAACAACTCGTCCATCAAGCCGCGGTGTTCGGGGACAACGGCGCTTTGGGCGACGGCCAAGGGGAGTTGATTGTCGGGTTGCTTTTTAAAGCCATAAATGCGAAAGGCCTCGTCGGAAGCCCACATCTGTTTTGTTATAAGGTCGATCTCCCAGTTTCCCGTATGGGAAAGCTCCTGGGCCCGCTTTAAGCGCTGCTCGCTTTGGAGAAGCTTCTCTTCGGCCTGCCGGCGGGCAGTAATATCCTGTACAGAGGTAATGACGTAAAGAGGCTCTCCTTTGCTGCTGCGCATGACTGAAGATGAAAGGGAAAGCCACACGATCTCGCCGTCGCTGCACAAAAAGCGCCGGGGGGCCTCTCGCGTAACGATATTATCCCGCAGGAGCCGGACCAGTGTTTCTTTAAGAAGCTCTGCATCTTCCGGATGTACGATCTGCTCCGCGCTGCACAGAAGCAGCTCCTTTGCGCTGTACTTCAGCATGTCACACAAGGCATTGTTTACACGCAGAAGCTGCCCATCCGGCCCTATATGCGCCATGCCCATGACAGTCTGCTCAAAGGCAGAACGGTAATGCTCTTCGGAGAGGCGAAGCCGATGCTGGAGCTCATACCGCTCGGTAACATCGCTGAAAACAAGAACAACGCCCGTAACATTACCTTGGGCGTCGTGAATAGGCGCAGCGCTGTCGCTGATATGGCGGTGAGTACCGTCCGGTCTGACGAGCACCGTATGGTTGGCCAGGCTGACCTTGCATTTCGTGGTTAACACTGTCTGCACAATGTCTTCTGCAGGCTGGTCAGTTAGACTATTATAAATGCGGAACACTTCCGGGAAAGGCCTGCCCAAAGCTTGCTCGAGGGTCCAGCCCATCAGTTCCTGGGCCGAAGGGTTTAAAAAGGTGATGCGTGCTTTATCATCGGTGGCGATGACACCGTCGCCTATGCTCAAAAGCGTGATGCGAAGGCTCTGCTCACTTTCCTGCAAAAGGTCAAGCTGTCTGCGGAGCGCGGCAAAAGCCGGATCCGGCGAAGCGTCAGGCCGTGAACCGTTCTGCTTTTCCCTTCCGGGCAGGCGGAATCTCTGGGCAATTGCTTTGAGCAGCTTATTCATATTTTTCCTTTCACGGAATTGAATTAATTAAGGCAAGTATATCGTAAATATTGGCAATTCACAACTGTTCCACGATGATTTTCGGCTGATTCGGATGCCTATGCCGCTTTTTTATGATAAGATAATATAAAAGAGCAGCCGCCAAAGAGCGACAATCAAATATATTGAGGCGGGAGGAAGGCAAATGATCAGGAAAAAAGCGGAGCAGAGAGTGGAAATACGGCAAAACCAATATGGCGGCCAGGGGCAGATTACCATTACCTACGGCATTGAAAAGCAAGACCATAATAATGAGCGTTTTCATCTGTTTGGCAAAGTAACCGTTTCGCCCGGCGCCAGCGTCGGCCTTCACAATCATACGGGGAAAACCGAGGCTATCTGCATTTTGGAAGGCGTTTGTCTCTATGGTGATAATGACGGAGAGCAACACGCATTGCTGCCCGGTGACTGCGCTATCGTATCAGGAGCAGGGGATGAGCAGCAGATGTATAACCCGGGCCCGGAACCCATGGTCTATATGGTGGCGATGGTCACCGATTGATCCCGGAAGGAGCGGATTGATTCCAAAAGGATATGAAAAACAGGCTCCAAAGCATGATGCTTGAAGAACAAGGGACAAAGCAAACTCTCCAAACGGTGCAGAAAAAGAGAGGACGCAGGGGATCAATTCCTTTACTATGGGATTAGGAGATGATGGTAATGGAATGGCTAAGCAGGTTGAATGCAGCGATGCTGTATTTGGAGGAACATCTGGACGATGAAATTGAATTGGCACATATGGCCCAAATTGCCTGCTGCTCACCGTTTCACTTTCAGCGCATGTTTTCCTATTTGGCGGAGGCGCCGCTTTCGGAGTATATACGCAGGCGGAAAATGACAAAGGCGGCAGAGGATTTGCAGAGCGGAGATCAACGAATCGTTGATATTGCGCTGAAATACGGCTATGATTCGCCGACTGCCTTCAATCGCGCCTTTCAGGGCATCCATGGGATTGCCCCCTCCGAAGCCCGCAAACCCGCAGCATCCCTCAAAGCCTATCTGCCCATCAGCTTCAAAATCACCATAAAAGGAGAAGCTGAAATGAATTATCGGATTGAGAAAAAGGACGCACTGAGAATCGTCGGAGTCAAAGCACATTTTGAATTGAATGTGGAGGAGAATTTTGAGCAGATTCCGGCCTTGTGGGTAAAAACGGTGCAAAGCGGCGTCTTTGCCCGGATCTTAGGCTTGGTTAATCAGGAACCTAAAGGAATTCTTGGCGTAAGCAGCTGCATGAACGGTAAGGATTTCGATTATTACATTGCCGCGCCCAGCGACCTGCCTGTTCCCGAGGGGCTGGAGGCATATACGGTTCCTGCCTGCACCTGGGCTATTTTTTCTTGTATCGGGCCGATGCCTGCAGCCATCCAAGCCCTGCAAAAACGTATTGTCAGTGAATGGCTCCCCAGCTCCGGCTATGAATATGCCAACGCGCCGGATATTGAAGTGTATTTTGAAGGGGATCAACAGGCGGTGGACTATCGTTGTGAGGTTTGGCTGCCCGTGACGAAGAAGCAGGCAATATAAGGCTTTTGGGCCGCCGCCGGGAGAACGAAGCTCCCGGAAATGAACATCAGCCCCAGCGGCAGCAAGCTGGCCCGGGGCTAGTTGCTCCTGCCGGCTAAGACGAGGCTCACTCCAGGGGGAGGAAGATGAAGCTGCTCACTCTGAAGGATGGCTCTATCTACCTATAATTAAGCATAAAAGCCTCATTCCTTTTGGCGGGTCGGCCAAAGAGTGAGGCATTTTCAATTATAAAGTCGGAGTCCCCGCAGATAGGGCGGGACAAATCAAAAGCCAAGTCACTGCCGAGCTCCCGCTGCTCAAAATTGCAGATTTTCCACTCTTTGCCGCGGCTCGCTGCTCAAAATTGCAGATTTCCCACCCTTTGCTGCGGCTCGTTGCTCAAAATTGCAGGTTTCCCACCCTTTGCTGCGGCTCGTTGCTCAAAATTGCAGGTTTTCCACCCTTTGCTGCGGCTCGTTGCTCAAAATTGCAGGTTTAAAGTGTGCTGCTCTTTCAGAATAGTGGATATCTGCCGACCGAGACACTAGATATAGCTAAATCCAGTAAAATGCAGGCCCAATGCAGAATTTAGGCACTTTAAACTTGCAATTTTGCTCAAAAACACTTCCATCTGGGAGCGGTGAGGTGTAAAACTAGCAAACCTGAGCAAATACCTAGACATGGGGTGTAAAACTCGCAATTTTGAGCAGCCGGGCCCCGAAAATTCCTATCCGCTGCCTGCGCCAGTGCCCGCGCCTGCGCCAATGCCCGCGCCGGTGCCTGCGCCCGCGCCAGTGCCTGCGCCAGTGCCCGCGCCTGCGCCAATGCCCGCGCCAGTGCCCGCGCCCGCGCCAATGCCTGCACCGGTGCCCGCGCCTGCGCCAATGCCTGCGCCCGCGCCAGTGCCTGCGCCAATGCCCGCGCCAATGCCCGCGCCTGCGCCCGCGCCAGTGCCTGCGCCAATGCCCGCGCCAATGCCCGCGCCCGCGCCC
>JAHDPO010000033.1 GCA_018434325.1 Clostridia bacterium
AATTTGCCGCACAGAGTGCGGCAGTGGGCAAGCCCACATAAATAGCTATAGTGGGCTTTGCCCACGCAGATTGGCATATATGCTATTCTGCCTGCGCCTTTGGCGCAGTGGCAATCAAGAATTGCCAGATTAAAATATGGCAATTCTTGATTGCAGAATAGTATTACAAGAAAATAAAAAAAAGCCGTCACCTAACTGGTAGCATACCATAATGGTGACGGCTTTTTACATGCCTTATTCATTATTTTTATTAAATAGCAAATAATCCTTCGATCAGCTCATGGCCCTCTGCCAGGAAGGGCCCTTTTTCCCCTTCTGTCTCTGTGTATGCCAGACCACCGCCGCTGCCGGCGGAGTTTCTGCTGTCGTAAAGAATATAGGGTACGGGTTCGCCGTCATGACCCCTGGTAGAGGTCAGGGTTTTGTGGTCGCTAAGAATCAGCAGCCGGTAATCCTCACCCTGCTTATCTAAGCCCTCGACCAGTCTGGCTATACAGCGGCTGTCCAGCCATTCGATGGCCTGGATTTTGCCTTCGGTATCCCCATTATGAGTGCATTCGTCGGGAGCTTCAATATGCAGCACCGCAAAATCAGCTCCGGCAGCCAGGCCTTCCAGCACCGCATCGGTCTTGCCCTCATAATCCGTATCCAGCTCGCCGGTAGCGCCGGGAACTGTGGCGTATTTTAAGCCGGCTAAAGCGCCGATGCCCCAAACTAAAGGAACGGCACTCATGACAAAGCCGGTTTTATGGTGTCTGGCCCGGAAGTCAGGCAAGGCGATGGCCGTTCCTTCCGCCCAAAACCAAATCCCGTTGGCCGGCAGCTTGCCCTCGGCCCTTCTTGCTTCATTAATAGGATGACGATCTAATATCTCATGGGCCAGCTCCATCATTTCAACCAAGCCTGCCGCCATGGCGCAGCCCCCGGGTAAGTAGCCGCCGATGACTTCCCCTAAATGGTCATGAGGCGGAATAGCGACAAGCCCCCGGATATCCACCCCTTTTTGCAGGGCGATATGGCGAAAAGATGGATTCAAATGAAAGCTCATCTGATTCCTGGCGGCCGACTCCTGAAAACGCCGGTCGGCCAGCAGGTCTTTCATCAAAGCGATGGCGCTTTCTCCCTCGATGGAACCGCCGCTGTGGGAGAGAATCTTTCTATCCCGGTAAGGCATATCGCCATCTTCCAAAGCCACCATATTGCAGCGGTAAGACACATCGCCATCGGCCAGGGCCACACCGGAGCCGGCAGCTTCCAGGGGGGAGCGGCCGGAATAATATTTTCTGGGATCATAACCAAAAATGCTTAATATAGCGGTATCACTGCCGGGAGCCAAACCCTCCGGCACCGTCCTGACACTGCCCAGCTCGCCTTTTTGGGCCAGCATGTCCATTACCGGAATATTACTATATTCCAGGGGGGTCTTGCCCCCAAGCTCAGGAACAGGATTATCCGCCATGCCATCACCGATTACGATCACGTATTTCATTCTCTCGTCTCCTTTTTCACTATATTAGTGTTGTGCCCCGCCCATCCTTCGGTAAATGAGCGGGGCGCTACACTAGAAGTGCAGCCGGCGGTTAAACTGGCTGCGAAAGCCCTTATCCAGAAAAAGATAAACCATAATTAAAGCTGCCAGATTGACTAAAGCCGAAAGCAAAGAAGGCCACAGGCGGCTGGTAAAGCTCAGCACATAAAGCCCGCAGGGCAAAAAGCCCAGGAATAACAACGTTAAAACGTAAGCCGTATAATCGCTCCATAGACGGTGCCGGCGGTAAACCAAGGTCAGCAAAGAAAGGGAGGACAGCATCAAAAGTAAAGGAATAACGTAATCTAAGGCCCAGCCCTGGTTGCCTGTCAGATTATCGATCAGGTAAAGCAAGAGACTAATATTGGTCAGCTGGATCAAAAACTTTTTACCCAAATGAAGCCTTGATAGCCAGGTATAACGGATGAATACCCAGGCAAAACCGATACCCAAAGTTTCTCCATTGAGCCATAAATCACCTTCACCGGTAATGATGGTCAGTACTGTAGGCACTAAAAAGACGCCAATCAGCAAAATAGGCAAGATACGGCGGATAAAAAAATTAAAATTATTCAGTAAATCACTTTTCTTTTGATAATTGGGATAAAGCTTACTTTTTATCTCAGCTTCCTTCCCGTAATGTATCCGTCCGCCGCATAAAGGGCAGGCAGCGGGATGATCAGGCAGTTTGACCTGACACATTTTACAGCTAGCGATAAATATCCCTCCATTCGTTGCCATAAACCTCAACGTCCAGTCCCAAGTTTTGACTTAAATGACGAAAAAATTGCTGTACAATCAATCCGTCTGTGATGGAGCGGGCAAAAGTGATGGTCAACCGGTCTTTTACCGCCAAAATGCCGCAATTAATGGGATTATTGGCCGTAGGATAAAAAACCAGCTCGCCGCTTGCCAGATAAGGCTCCATAGACTTGGGCAGCCGCAAAAGTCCCATATTGGAAATAGTACATGTTCTCAATTTATCATTATAATATAAAAACAAGCTTCGGACAATGCCATCTTTTAGCAGCAAAGGCAGGAAACGGGCGATCATGATCTTTTCCAGCCGCTGATGACCTACGATATAGCGCAGCAGACGGGGCCGCCGGACATTGACCTGCATCTGCGCCTTAACCTCCTCAACGATCTTTTCCAGGCTCTGCTCTTTGTCGCAGGGAATATCGATAAAGGTAACGGCAAAAAAATTCCGCAGGGTACTGCTGGGGAAAAACTGGCGCAGATTAACAGGCACGGAAACCCGAATCGGCCGTTTATCGCCCGGCTCCAAGGCGCCGCGTTTATAAATCATATAAATGATCAGGCCCAAAAGATATTCGCTGATACTGGCCCCTTGGCGGGCGGCAACCGCCTTCAAAGCAGCTACAGAAATTATACCATGAACCACCTGATTGCCGAAAGGCTCAAAATATTCCCCTTCTATCTGATATGCCTTGCGATTCCTCTTTATCACGTCTTCAATGGGTTCTTCCTTTTTTTCCTTGGCCAATTCTTCATAATAACGGTGAAAGCTATCCTCGCCTTCCTCCTGCGAAAAAGCTTCTTCGGGAAGACGCACCAGGTTCTCGGCCTCCACCGCATAGCCCTTTAGCCGCAAATAGGCAAAAGCCAAGGTTTTCATAAATTCAACTGCTCCTGTACCGTCGGTAAGGCCGTGAAAAATCTCTACCGACAAGCGCCGTTCATGATAAAGCACCCTGACTAAGGGCTCGGATTCCGGTCCTTTAGCCATGGGATGGCATGGATAGCGTTCATCTTTTGCCACCAGAAAACGGCGTTCATCCTTTTCCAAATAACGCCAAAACAGGCCCTTGCGCAGCTTTTGCTGCAGCATGGGATAACGGGGCAGGGTCAGATCCAGGGCTTGCTGCAAAAAACCGGCTTCCAGCTTTTCATTGAAAATCAGAGAAAACCGGTAGACGGCAGAATTGTTCTCACCGGCAACCGCCGGATAGACTATGCCGATATTGTCCAGCTTCATCCATTGAGACACCCGCAGCCCCCCTTTTCTGTCTTAAGAAAAGTATACCACAAAAAAAGAACGGATAGTCACCGCATTCGGCGGCCTACCCGTCTTTTTGTGAATTTAATATGGCTTAGATTTAGATATCCGTCTTCCACAGGCTGTGCAGATTGCAATAAGCATAGGCTGTAACAGGCTTGTCATCGATGACGGAGAATACAACTTCCGGTTCATCACCGGCTTTCAGGTTCTTTCTCTGGCCGCCCTTTTCTGTCTGCAGATAAATCCAGGTAATCAAATGCTGCTCAGTCATGGGATGGGGAACAGAACCAACCTTAACCTTGACTTGATCGCCGGCTACTTCCACTACAGGAACGTGTTTTTCCTGAGAAGCGTCGGTAGTATTGGCCTTCAGCTCCGTCATGTGCTTACCGCAGCATACCATAGGGATACCGGTATTATCGATCATGCCCACCAGATTGCCGCAAATTTCGCAAATAAAAAAACTTTGTTGTTTTACCATAACAAAAAACCTCCTCATCCGCCTTCTTACTAGTAATAATTAGTAATTAGTAATTATTATCAATTATATTTTAACCTAATTCTCATTTAATTACAAGCCCTCAATATTAAAAATTCGATTGCTTGCTTTCTTTCAGCACCACATCGTGATGACCGCCCTCCACGATACTGGTGGAAGAAACCATGGTGAGACGGCCGTTTTGCTGCAAATCGGGAATGGTCAGAACGCCGCAGTTGCACATGGTGGACTTGACCTTATTTAACGATACGCTGACATTGTCCTTGAGCCGGCCGGCGTAAGGCACATAAGAATCCACGCCTTCCTCAAAGGATAATTTATCCTCGCCGCCCATATCATAGCGCTGCCAGTTTCTGGCCCGGTTGGAGCCTTCGCCCCAATACTCTTTCATGTAATTGCCGCCCACCAGCACCTTATTGGTGGGGCTTTCATCAAAACGGGCAAAATAGCGGCCCAGCATCAGGAAGTCGGCGCCCATAGCCAGAGCCAGGGTCATATGGTAATCATGGACAATGCCGCCGTCGGAACAAATCGGCACATAAATACCGGTTTCCTCAAAGTACTCCTGTCTGGCTTTGGCCACCTCAATCAGGGCCGTGGCCTGGCCCCGGCCGATACCCTTTTGTTCCCGGGTAATACAGATAGAGCCGCCGCCAATGCCAACCTTAATAAAATCGGCGCCGGCTTGGACAAGGTAAAGAAAGCCTTCCCGATCCACTACGTTGCCGGCGCCGACTTTAACGCTGTCGCCGTAATTCTCCCGTACCCAGGCCAGGGTGTCTCCCTGCCACTGACTATGGCCTTCCGAGGAATCTATGCATAAAACATTGGCGCCGGCCTCCATCAGAGCGGGAATCCTCTCCTGATAATCTCGGGTATTGATGCCTGCCCCTACAAGATAGCGTTTTTGGCTGTCCAGCAGCTCATTGGCGTTTTCCTTGTGGCTGTCGTAATCTTTACGGAATACGATGTATTTCAGCCGCTGCTCCTTATCCACCAAAGGCAGGGCATTCAGCTTGTGCTCCCAAATAATATCGTTGGCTTCGCTGAGTGTAGTGGTATCCGGAGCCCAAATCAAATCCTCAAATTTTGTCATGAAGGTTTTCACCTTGACCTGGGGGGACATCCGGCTGGGACGGTAATCTCTGCTGGTCACCAGGCCTACCAGCTGGCCGTTAGGGGTGCCGTCCGTCGTCACCGGCATCGTGGAATGGCCGGTTTTCGCCTTCAATTTAAGAACATCCTCTAAGGTGCTCTCCGGCGTAATATTGGCGTCACTGGGTACGAAACCGGCTTTATAGCTCTTGACTCTGGCCACCATTTGAGCCTGGCTTTCGATGGACTGAGAACAGAAAACGAAAGATACGCCGCCTTCCTTGGCTAAAGCAATAGCCATCTTATCATCGGATACCGATTGCATGATGGCTGAGACTAAGGGAGTATTTAAAACGATTTCCGGTTTTTCGCCTTTTTTGTATTTGACCAAAGGAGTTTTAAGACTGACGTTGGCAGGGATACACTCTTTGGAAGAAAAGCCGGGGATCAGTAAATACTCCCCAAAGGTACGGGAAGGTTCGGGAAAAATGTAGGCCATGATCATCCTCCTTGCTGGTTTTATCGTGAATTATTCTGCAAATATAACCTGATCGCCTTCAAAGGCTTTAATGATAGCCAGGGACTCCACCCGGACCCCCTTCTCTCTCAATAAGGCGCCGCCTTCCTGGAAGCCTTTCTCAATGACGATGCCGCAGCCTACCAGATGCGACCCGGATTGGGCTACGATATCCACCATGCCCAATAAAGCGGCGCCTGTGGCCAGGAAGTCGTCAATAATCAACACTCTGTCTTGCGAATCCAGGTATTTTTTGGCCACTTGAATATCAAAGGTATTGCCCCGGGTAAACGAAGTAACCTGAGCCAGATAAAGATCGCCGTCGAGATTTTTCGACTTGGTCTTCTTGGCAAAGATTACGGGACAATTGCCGAAATGCTGGGCGGTAATGACAGCCAAACCAATGCCGGAGGCTTCCAGTGTCAAAATTTTATTGACGCCTTCACCGGCATAAAGCCGGCTGAACTCCTTACCCATCTCATTAAAAAGACCGATATCCATCTGATGATTGAGAAAGCTGTCCACCTTAAGAATGTTGCCGGCTTTCACCCGGCCTTCCTCGCGAATTCTATTCTTCAATAGTTCCATACTCATTCTCCTTCGCCGGCAGCCGGCAATCTATAATATTTTATTTTATGATAGTTTGTCCTGCTTTTCAATGGCTAAATCACAAAGCCGCCATTAATCCCAAAAACTTGTCCGGTAATATAGGAAGCTTCCTCGCCGGATAAAAATAAGGCCAGCCGGGCTACTTCCTCCGGCAGACCAAGACGGCCCAGGGCGGTGGCCTCCGCCAGCTGGGCCATCACTTCTTTATCAAAACAACCGTTCATTGCCGTATCGATAACGCCGGGGGCTACGGCATTGACCCGGATACCGGAAGGCCCCAGCTCCTTGGCCAAAGCTTTGGTCATGCCTTCTAGGGCCGCTTTAGCGGCGGAATAATGAACTTCACAGGAGGCTCCCGTCTGTCCCCAAATGGAGGAAATATTGATAATCGAGCCTTTCTGCCGCCGGATCATGGCCGGCAGCACGGCCTGGCTGCAGTAAAAAGCGCCGTGAACATGGACGGCAAACATTTCTTCCCACTGACTGTCGCTGATATCGGTAAAGAGTTTTTGCTGGCCGAAACCGGCATTATTAATTATGTGGGTGATTTCACCCAGCTCCTCTGCCGCCTTAGCCGCCATGGCCCTGGCTGCCCGGCTATTGCCGATATCGCAGGAATAGCAAAGGGCCAAGGCCCCTGCTGCCAAAGCAGCCTGCCGGGCCTCCTCCGCCCCTTGGCGGTTTTTGTGGTAATGAATAGCTATCTGATAGCCGGCTGCCGCAAAAGAGCGGACTAAAGCCTGACCGATGCCGCCGGAAGCGCCGGTAATTAAAACGGTTTTTTTCACTTTTCCAGGCCTGCTGCTTTTTCTACGGCATTTAAGATATTCTGATAACCGGTACAGCGGCAAAGATGACCGGAAATCAGCCGCCGTAATTCCTCCCGGCTATAGAGGCGGCCGCTGTCGACGATCTCCGTAGCCGTCATGATCAGCCCCGGCGTACAGAAGCCGCATTGGACGGCAGCTTCATCGATAAAGGCCTGCTGTACGATGGATAATTCGTTTTCTGCTCCCCGCAGCCCCTCGGTGGTCAATATGTGCTTGCCTTCGGCCCAGCGGGCCAGATAAATACAGGAGTCGATGGATTTGCCATCCACTAAAACGGTGCAAGCGCCGCACTCGCCCACATCGCAGCCTTTCTTGACGCTGGTCAGTCCCAGCTGGTTGCGCAGCATATCCGCCAGGGATTCCCGGTTATCGACGGCCACTTCCACGGGCCGGCCGTTAACGGTGCAGCTCATAAACCAGCGGCGCTCATCGCCAAAGCCCGGGGCCGCCTGCTCTGCTTCTTGCTTCAGGCCGGGCTCTGCCTTCAGGGCAGCAGCCTCTTGAGGAGCGGCTGCCTGTCTGCCGCCGGACGCCTTAACCAGCCTCGCTTCTTCAAAACAGGCCAGGCCGCTGCGATAAGCCAGCTCTTCTGCCAGCTGCAGACGGAAGGCCCGGGAAGCCCGCCAGGAGTCCCGGGGATTGATTTCCGCTAAAGCCAAGCGGCCTAATTGGCGGAAGGCTTCATCTCCCGGCTGCATCCCAACCAGCGCCTTTTCGGCTGCGGGACAGCGGCTGGGGGTGGGGCCGGCCACACCGTAAGCCAGGCGCACCTCTTCAATTCTCGACAAATCATCGCTGAAACGGGCGTATACGGCACAGCCTAAAGTAGCGATATCCATGGCGTTGCGCATGGAGTACTTCGTGTAATGGCCAAAAAAGTTCTGGTATTTTTCTTTGGGAATGTAAATATCCGTCAAGATTTGGTCAGGAGCTATATCTACCCGGCCCGGCCCTAAATAAAAGCTGCCGATTTCCTTCTCTTCGTTGACCAACTGTCCCTCCTGATCAAGCCGGGACAAAACCAGCACGGCCTCCAGCACGAAAAGGCTGGCTCCGCTGTCGGCGCTGGTAGCACCATTGCAAATATTGCCGCCGATGGTGCCCACATTGCGCAGCTGGGGACCGCCGGCCTGATCCACCGCCCGGCCCAGCAGGGGAATCCTGCTTTGGATAATGGGGTTGGCAGCTATCTGTCCAAAGGTTGATAGCGGACCGATATGGATATTTTCTTCTTCATCCAGGGTGATGCCGCTCATTTCCGGAATATCCCGGATAGCAATGAGATCAGCGCCGGCAAGCTTCCCCTCCCGGATCTGGATCAGCAGGTCGCTGCCGCCGGCAATCCAGCGGGCTTTAGGCTTTGCTTGCTTATATCGTAAAGCTTCCGTCAAGGTCTTGGCTTGTACATAACTATTTATGGCAAACATATCTTCTCACTCCTTTCCCAAAAGCCCGGCGGCAGAAAATTCTTCGATAAGCCGCTGCGGGGACATCGGCAGGCTCTTGATGGCCACGCCGGTAGCATGATAAATTGCATTGCGCAAAGCGCCGGATTGAGGAATAGTAGGCGGTTCGCCTAAGGACTTGTTGCCGAAGGGACCCGTAGGATCATCCGTCTCCACAAAATCCACTTGCAGCTCCGGCGTATCCATGCTGGTGCCGATTTTATAGTCCAAAAAGTTGCCGTTGAGCATACGGCCTTTGCCATCGTATAGCAGCTGCTCACTGAAAGAGTAGCCCAAGCCCATGCTCATGCCGCCGTGAACCTGAGCCTCGGCCAGCTGGGGATTGATCAATCTGCCGCTGTCATGGACATTCAGCATTTCCAAGACCTTAACCTTGCCCAGGGCAATATCCACTTCCACTTCGGCAAAGCAAACGCCGAAGGAATAGGTGTTTTCCTTGCAATGGCTGGTAGCCTCCGCCGTAATATGGATGGATTCATCCAGGTTATAAAAAGCCTCCAAAGCCAGAGGTTCCAATTCGGAAAGGAGCTCTCCCGACTTACGGTCCAGGACTTGCGAATCCTTGAGTTCAAGCTCCTCCGGCGCTTTTTGCAGCAATCTGGCACAGTATTCCAGGATCCTGGCCTTAAAGAGCTTGGCCGTCTTGACAATGGCTTTGCCGCTGACATAAGTCTGCCGGGAGGCGTAAGCGCCGGTATCAAAAGGAGCCACATCCGTATCCTGGAAAGAAACGATATGGACGTCTTCGAAGCGCAGTCCTGCCGCCTCCGCCGCCATTTGGGTAAAGACCGTATCCGCTCCCTGTCCGATCTCCGTGGCTCCCATATGGAGCTGGGCGGTACCGTCCTGATTGAGGATCATCCGGCAGCTGGACGTCTCCAGGGATATGGGATAGACCCCTGTCTTATAAGAAAAAATCGCCATGCCCAAGCCACGGCGCAGGTTGCCGGTCTGGTGGCTGTAAGCCCGGCGCTTGGCATCCCAGTCGATCAGCCGCCGCCCTTTTTCGATGCATTCATCCAGGCCGGAGCTATGGCAGGTAATGCCGGTGCCGGGGTCCACATAACCGGCCCGCATGGCGTTTTGCCGCCGCAGGGTCAGGGAGTCCACACCCAGATCGGCAGCAACATCTTCGATATGAGACTCCAGTGCGAAGCTGATCTGGGGTATGCCATAGCCCCGCATGGCGCCGGCACTGGGCAGGTTTGTGTAAATAGTGTAAGCCTTGCCTTCCACCAACTTTTCGGCCTGATAGAGATGGCGGAAGCCGTTGACGGAATTGGCCACAATGGCATGACCGTGGGAAGCATAGCCTCCTTGGTTGGATATGGCCTCCACAGACCGGGCCAAAAAACGCCCTTCTTTATCGACTGCCGTCTTAAGGTGAAAGTCGATGCTGTGGCGTATTCTCGTGGCGTAGAACGTCTCTTCTCTCGATATGGCCAAGAGAACGGTGCGGCCGCCCACCAAAGTGGTGAGATAAGCATTGAGCGGCTCATAGAGCACTTCCTGTTTATTGCCGAAGCCGCCGCCGATATACGGCTTGATCACCCGGATCTTTCCCCAGCCGATGCCTAAGGCCTGGCCGATAACCCGCCGGACAATATGCGGAATCTGCGTGGAGCTGACTACAGTGATTCGCTCATTTTCCATATAAGCATAACTCACCGGTTTTTCGATGTGGCAATGCTGCACGGCTTGGGTATGGTAGTCCCCTTCAACTATTTTCACGCCTTCACCGGGGTTTTCCCAGTCGAAATCACCGTAGCGGTAAGAGGTCGCCTTCAAAACATTGCCGGGAAAAGCATCCTGGATCGCTGCCGCTCCGGTCGCCGTAGCTTCAGCCGGCGTCAGTAAAAGCGGGTATTCCTCGTATTCCACAGTGATGAGGTCCAGGGCTTCTTTGCAAGCCAGCTCGTTTTCCCCGATTACCGCCGCAATCTCATCCCCATAATAGCGCACCCGGCGGTTGAGCAGCCGGCGGTCGGCCACATCCTGGTGGCCGGGGTCCGTGGACCAGGGATGGCCGGCGGTGGGAAAAACGATATCCGGCACCTCAAAACAGGTGACGATACGCACCACGCCCTTTACTTGCATGGCCTTGGAAATATCCATTTTTGTAACGAGGCCGTTGGCCACCGTACTGCGCAAAAGCACTGCCGTTAAATGATTCACCGGCAAAAGATCTTCCGTATATTTTGCCTGGCCGGTGACCTTGGCAAAAGCATCTACTCTAAGTTTTCTGTCTCCTACTGTCATTTAATCCGCCCCCCCTTTAACCTAAAGGTATTTTACCATAACTATCTGTTCTTAACTATCCGTTCTTAACTATCTATCCTTAAAATATCCCTGCCCCGGACAAATTTACGTTCTATAGCACAGCGGTCCGGCTGATAAATGATCCGGGCCAGCCGCTGGCTCAAGCTTAAATCATAAGGCGCCCGCAGGCCGCTGTCATCGATTACTAAAGCATCAAATTCATAAGAAGGTAAAAAGGAACCTACCTTGCCAAAAAAAGCGCCGCCGCCCTTAGTGCCCAGATAAAAAGCTTCCTCGATAGTCAAAGGAGCAGCTTGTTGATCCAGCAGCCGCCAATAAAGCTTTGATACCTGAATGGCATCGCTCATGGCCCGGAAGATCGAGGTATGGCAGCCTCCGGCCACATCACTGCCTAAGCCCACCGGAATGCCCCGGTTAAGAAAACGGCGGATGGGGGCGATGCCGGAGGCCAGGTTCATATTGGATTGAGGGCAATGGGCCACAAAGACCCGGCGGGCTTCCATCAGCTCCAACTCTTCTTCCTCCATCCAGACGCAATGCGCCATGATCGTCGGCGTGCCCTCGCCGCCAAAAAGGCCGAAATGGTCATAGGCCGCACTATAATTGGCTGCAGCAGGGCAAAGCTCCCGCACCCAGGCAATTTCGCCTTTGTTTTCCGACAAATGAGATTGAAGGGGCAAGCCGTATTTGCGCTGAATTTCCTTCAATCCAACCATCAGATCATCGCTGCAGGAAGGGATGAAACGAGGCGTCAATATCGGCTCCGTATTACGATAAGCTTTTTCTTTTAAAGCCCGGCTGACCCAGTCCTCCGTATCGCGGATCGAAGTCCGGGCGTCGGCCTCCTGCAAATCAGGATGGCTGTTGCGATCCATATTGACTTTGCCCACTAAGGTCACCAGACCGGAAGCCTCCAGCAAATCCATCAGCAGCAGGCTGGCCGGCACATGGCAGGTAGCAAAAACCGCCGCCCTGGTATTAGGCCCCCGGCGCAGATCCTCGACAAAACTGCCGTAGGCTTTCTCCGCATAGATTAAGTCGCTGTATTTGGCCTCTTCGGGGAAAGCATAATGGGACAGCCATTCGATCAGCTCCATATCCATACCTAAGCAGCGAAAGGTATACTGAGGAGCATGGACATGGAGATCAACCAGCCCCGGCAAGATCATCTTTCCCGTACAATCTTCCAAAGGCAAGCGACGGTATTGCTCCGGCAGCTCCTGAAAAACGCCGGCGCATAAGCCTTCTTCGCAAACCAGATAACTGTTGGCCGCCAAAGCCAGTTCTCCGGGGCTTATGCTATAACAAACATTCCCTTTTAATACAAAACTATTCTCCATACGCTCCCCCCTCCTTTGGTAAAAAAGACTGCCAAAAACAGATTCCAGCCGCCGCTGCTTGCCGGCAGCATAGCGACTTATAGACAACTGTTTTTGGCAGTCTGTAGAGACGTCCGTCCATATTACGGACATATACAAGTCAAAAAAAAGCTATTGAATTTTCATATTCAGCATATCCTTTTATGCGTTATGTGTCAAGCCAATTCCTCGCCGGCAGACTCCAGCTTTGCCAGCTTGCTATATAAAGTTGAGCGGTTGATGCCCAATAATTTAGCGGCCTTGGCTTTGTTGCCGCCGGCCCGCTCCAAAGCATCCAAAATTACGTTTTTCTCCGTATGGGTCACCACATGCTTCAATCCAACCGTATCTTCTGCCGCGGCAGCTAAAAAGGTGGTGTATTCCGCTAAATCGCTATAGGTGATATCCGTACCGTCGCACATGATGACAAACCGCTCCATCATGTTTTTCAGCTCTCTTACATTTCCCGGCCAGCCATAGCCTTCCAGGACTCCGGCTACGGCGGGAGGAAGGGAAAGCACAGGCTTATTAAAGCGCCGGCCATACTCTTTTAGAAAAAATTCGGCCAAAAGGAGAATATCTTCTTTGCGCTCCCGCAGAGGAGGCAGGTTTACATTTACTACATTCAGCCGGTAATATAGATCCTCCCGGAATTTTTGCTTTTTGATCAAATCCGGTATATGATCATTGGTGGCTGCAATGATTTTCACATCAACTTTTTTCTTCTTAATGCCGCCTAAGCGCTCCACTTCTTTATCCTGCAGCACCCGCAGCAATTTTGCCTGCATGGAAAGAGGCATGGACGTAATTTCATCCAAAAATAGCACGCCGCCGTCGGCCAATTCAAACTTTCCCGGCTTGCCATTGGGGCTTGCACCGGTAAAAGCCCCCTTCTCATAGCCGAAAAGCTCCGATTCCATCAGATCTAAAGGCAAAGAAGCGCAGTTGATTTTGATAAAGGGGCTGTCTACCCGGTTGCTTAAGCGCCAAAGCATATCCGCCGCCACTTCTTTGCCGGTGCCTGTTTCCCCGGAGATTAAAACCGTGTCAAATAAGGGCGCCACCTTCCGGATATTTCTATATATTTTATCCATGATGGAGGAGCGGTAGATGAATTTTACCCCTGAACTGGCAGAACTGGTTTCTAGTTGATCGGTGAGATATTTGATCTGAGATTCCCGTTCAATAAGCTTTGTCCGCAATTCATCCAGAGCTTCGTGGCTTTCGATTACCAGCTCCGCCAAAGCCCCTTTTAAAACGCCCTCTTCATATATAGGCAGGCGATTGCCAAAAAGATGACCCTTTTCCGTCTTTTGCCAGACGCCGATTTCCGCTATGCCGCTTTGGCAAACATGGTCCAGATGAGTATGGGGCAGAATCTTACGAATATGCTGGCCCAAAATCTCCTCCTTCCTCTTCTCCAGAAAAGCTGTGTAGGCGTCGTTCAAATAGATGATCTTTCCTTTGGTATCAACGGCCAGAATTCCGATAGTCAGCACATCAAAGCTGTGAAAATCCATCTCATTGCCTCCTGTTGCCTTTATAAGGGACGGGAATATACAGAAATATTTTTTTATTCAGTATAGCAAGAAGTGTCTAAAAAAACAACAGATGTTGAAAAAACCAACAAAAATCCTTTGGGCTTGTACCCTCTTTCACATCTGTAAAAATAGCGTTCCGAACAAAAAAGCATAGATATAATCACGTTTTTTGGCCTCTTCTAAAAATCTTACGCCTCCTTGGCACGCCCTTTGCAATTATGAGATTGCGAAAACATTTTTTAAGGAGGCGATTTTGTTGCAGGTTGTTGATCTGACACTCACCATCTATGAAGGTATGCCCTGTTTTCCCGTGGACTGGTATCCCAAACCAAAGTTTGAAGCGGTTTTAACGCCGGACACCGATCCCAGCGGTTCCCACCGCCATGCCAGCAAAGCCCTGTTGTTCAATCACGGCGGCACTCACCTGGACGCTCCTTGGCATTACGATTATTTTGACGGCAAAAAAACCATCGATAATGTCCCCGTAGATGCTTTGGTAGGCGACTGTATTTGGCTGCACCTGCCGCAAAAACAAAATCTGGAGCCCATTACCGCCGCCGATTTGGAAGCGGCCGCCTCAGGCCTTGATCTGGCGGGGAAACGGCTGATCATCACCACCGGCTATACCGACGCAAACTGGGGGAAAGACGATTATTTTCAAGTATCGCCCTATTTGGCTGCCGACGCCGGCCAATGGATGGTGGATAAAAAGATCAAACTGGTCGGCATTGATTTTCAGACCGATAAACCCGGCGACGCTGCTTTTCCCGTACACAACATTCTCCTCAGCAATGAAATTTACATTCTGGAGTATCTCTGCAATATTGAGGAAATGTTTCAGAAGAGCTTCGGAAAAGAATTTTTGCTGGCGGTAGGCGCGATCAAATTAAAAGGTCTGGAAGCATCTACAGCCCGGGTATTTGCCATCTCCCTGTGAATTCCGGCGGTTGTCCCAACAAACAATACTCATGATTATAATTAAGGGGGAAAAACATGAGCAATGCAGCTAACACAGCTTTATTAGAAGCTGAAGCCAAAACCGGTTTTGCCCGTTGGAAGGCCTACGCCAAATTGATGGGGCCGGCCTGGCTGGCCATCGCCCTCAATATCGGCGGCGCTACGGTGGCCAATGCGGGGCAGGTGGCGTCCAAAACAGGCTATACCTATCTTTGGGCCATTTTGCCTGAGGTCTTTGTTATCTGGATCGTCTGCGTCCTTTTTGTTCGTATAGCGTTAAAAACCGGCAAGGGTCCTATTTCCATAGCCCGGGAATACCTTGGCCCCTGGGCGGGCTGGGTCACTGCCGTTTCCATCTTTATTGTCAATACTGTTTTTCACGCCATCCAATACGCCATCGTAGGCAATGTCATGAATACCTTATTTGGCGTCACGCCGAAAGTGGGTACGGTCATCGGCTTTATCTTTGTTTTGTCCATTGTGCTGAATCCGGCCAAAGGAGAGCGCAGCCTTAAGATTATCACCGATGTCTGCCAGTGGCTGGTCTGGATATTGCTTGCTTCCTTTACGCTGATCTTGTTTATTGTTCCCATTAATTGGGCCGATGCCTTAAGAGGCTTCATTCCTTCCATCCAAGGCACCTCCCAGGAGCTGGTTTTACTCTCCGGCTTGATGGGCGCAGCCATCGCCATCAACGTTCCCGCCCTGGCCGCTTACGCCTCCGTGCAAAACAAGTGGGGTCCGGACCGGAAAAGCCTCAGTGTTTTTGAGCTGACCTACACCAATTTTATGCTGGTCATCGTTCAGCTGGTAGTGATGATTTCCGTAACGGCAGTGCTCTTTGGAACGGGTACGATAATCACCGGCGCCGGCAGCATGGCCGCCACCTTTGAGCCCTTTGCCGGCAAGTTTTCCACCATTCTGCTGTCTATCGGCCTGTTGGGCTCCGTGCTGTCCACCATGGTTTCCCAATGTCTGGTGTCCGGCTATGTCATCACCGACGCCTTCGGCTGGGAGGCGGATATGACCTCCCAAAAATTCAAGATTTCCGGGCTGGTGGTTACGCTTTTTGGTCTTTCCGCTCCGCTGATCGGCTGGAACGCTTTTTCTCTCAGCACCTATGGCTCCGGCTTTAACCTGACCTTCTTCCCCATTGTTACCATCCTGCTTCTGTATATTGCCAATAAATCTTCGGTCATGGGCGAATTGAAGGCGGGCAAGGCCATGAATATTACCGTAATTATCGCCGTGCTGCTCTCTCTTTTGGCTACGGGCAATTACTGGGTCAACGTATTCAAATAAAGGTTTTAGCCAATAAAATTTTAATAGTCGGCAGCGGCAAGGTAGGGCGGCCGTCCTTACCTTGTCGCGAAATATTAAAGGAGGTTTTTCATTTGTTTAATGAATTTGATTTCTACCCCCTCAAAGGACAGCCCTACTTTGACAACGAAAAATACTGGGTTTCCCCCTTAAATTTTCTGGAAGAAAACCTGGCCCCTTACCCGGAGAAAGTACTGATCCACGACTGCACCCTGCGGGATGGCGAGCAAACGCCGAAAGTTTATTACAGCAAGGCGGAAAGGATTCGCATTGCCCGGCAGCTGGATGAGCTGGGGGTAGACCGGATCGAGATCGGCATGCCTATCATCTCCCAGGAATTGCGGGACGCCATTAAAGAAGTGGTCAAATTGAACCTGCAATCCAAGGTGGTGGCTTTTGCCCGGGCCCATCCCGACGACGTCCGCTTAAGCGTGGAATGCGGCGTTGAGCATATCATTATTGAGCACACCGTCAATCCTTACCTCTGCAAATACGCGTATAACCTGGACCAAGAGCAGCTTTGCCAGCGGGTCTACGACAACGTTCTTGCCGCCAAGAAAGCCGGCCTTTGGGTAAACTATATGGGCTGGGACTTCTCCCGCACACCGCTGGAATACAGCCGCAAAGCCTATCAAGCGGCTATTGACGCCGGCGCTTCCGCCATCACCATCGTGGATACCTTTGCCGTAGCCACGCCCAAAGCCATCGGTTATGCCGTTAAGCAATTCCAGCAATGGTTCCCCGATGTGATCATCGAGTTTCACGTCCACAACGATTTCGGCATGGGCATGGCCACCGCTTTAGCCGCCGTGGAAAACGGCGCCACCATTATCCATACAGCCATGAACGCATTAGGGGAACGCACCGGCAATCTGGCCACGGAAGAAGTGGCCACTACTTTCGGCATTCTGATGGGCGGCCGCACCAACGTCCGGTTGGAGAAGCTGGCGGCAACCTCCCAGGTTGTCAGCGATATTACCCAGATTTATCCCAACGTGAATAAGACCGTATTCGGCAAAAACTGTTTTGCCATTGAATCCGGCGTGGTCAGTCATTATACCAACGCTTTGCGGAATGTGGGCTTCAAACCCATTGCTTACCCTTATTTGCCCGAGGTAGTAGGCAGAACGGAAAGAGATTTCCTTATCGGTTCCTTAAGCGGCCGGCTGACTATTGAGTATTATCTGGAGAAAAACAAGATTAAAGCGACTCCCGAAGAGCAGGAGAAAATTTTGGCCGCAGTAAAAGACGAATGCATTATCCGGCGGACCCTTCTGGAAGAAGAAGAACTGGTAGCTATCGCAATAAAAATCTTAAATAAATAAGATAAAAAAGGACGGTCGGGAAATGAAAGCATTACAAACCAATTATGGCTCCCTGGACCTACGTTCTCCCATCATTTTAGGCTCCTCCGGCATTACGAAGGCTTACGAAAACATCAAAAGAGCCGATCAATACGGAGCCGGCGCCGTGGTGCTCAAAACAAAATTCCAGGAGCCCCTGATGGCCCACAGCCCTACTCCCCGCTTCACCATTATCCACCGGGGCGGCAAGGGCTATGCTTCCACTACCAATTTATCTTATGAGCAAGGATACGAGTTTGCCATTGACGACTATTGTGAGGAAATCCGCCGCTGCAAGCAGGATTTTGCCATAAAAATTATCGCCAGCATCGGCTGCAGCACGCTGGATTACTGGCAGGAATGGGCCAAAAAGGTGGAGCAGGCCGGGGCCGACGCCATAGAAATGAACTTATCCTGCCCCCACAGCGATTATGTGATGGGCCGGCTGGGTCAGATCAACGAAATGGTAAAGCAGGCAATGCCGGCAGTCCGCCAGGCCGTATCCATACCGGTATTCAGCAAAATGACGCCGCAGCTGGAAAATCCCCTGGTTACCGCCAAGGTCATGGAGGAAAGCGGTTCCTGCGGCGTGGTGGCCTTCAGCCGCTGCCTGGGCCTTGATCTGGATATTGACAGCCAAACCCCCATCCTCCATGGCGGTTATGGCGGCCATGGAGGTCCCTGGTCCATCCACTATGCCCTGCGCTGGATTTCCAGCATGTATCCCCATCTGCATATTCCGATCAGCGGCTGCGGCGGCGTAGTGGAATGGCAGGATATTGTGAAATACATCCTCTGCGGCGCCACTACCGTTCAGGTCTGCTTTCTCGTCTACACTTACGGCTATGGAGTAATCGAGCAGCTTAATCAGGGCCTGGCCCGGTATATGGATAAGCATGGCTATGCTTCCATTGAAGACTTCCGGGGCAATATCGTACCGAAGATTAAAGGCCTAACCCAAGTGGACCGGGAAAAGACCTTAATCGCCAAAGTTGAGGAGCCGGCCTGCATAGGCTGCAAACGCTGTACGGATATCTGCATCTATGACGGTATCGATTTTAACGGTAAGAAAGCCTTTATCAACGAAAAGTGCGACGGCTGCGGCTTATGCCCCTACTTCTGTCCCAAGGGGGCCATCCGGATGGTTCATAAATAAATAAACGGAAGGAGATTTTTCATGCCTATTGTCAAAGGCGCAGAATTACCCTGGGAACAAGCTTCCGAGAAATTGAAAATTAAATATTTACTGAAACAATATGCTCTGGAAAAGGGCCCGGCGGACGTGGGCATTGCCAACTGGGCAAGTGGTCAGGCCGGCGCCCTGCACATCCACGATAATCATGACGAAGTCTATATCGTATTGCGGGGCAAGGGGAAAGTCAGCTTTAACGGTGAAGAGCATATTGTGGAGCCGGGGGATATGATGCACGCCAAATCCGGCGACGTCCACGCTACTGTTGAGGGCTTATCGGCGAAGGGCATTGATGTATTTTATGCCTTGCTGCCGGTAAAAAAGGAGGCTTGAAACCATGAAGCAGCAGCCCAGCAGGCCTGAGAAACGAAAAATGGCGGTGGTGGAAAAAGCCGGCCAGGTCAGCTTTCAGGAATTTGACCTGGCCCCTCCCAGCCCCCATGAAATTCTACTAAAAACCTGTTACTCCGCAGTTTGCGGCAGTGATCTCCATTTATACCATGACATCCACCCCTTTATCAAAGCCCCCTGCACCATCGGCCACGAATTATCCGGCCGGGTGGTGGAAATAGGCAGTTCCGTCAAGGGTTTTGCTCTTGGCGACCTGGTGGCGCCGGAGCCTGTTTTGGTCTGCGGCAGCTGCAGTTATTGCCAAAAGGGCGATTACCACATGTGCAACGATATCTCCTATCAATACCGCCGGGGTCAGGCCGGCTTTGCCGATTATTTTCTGGTGGACGCCCGTTGGGCCCACAAGGTGCCGGAAGCCGTGGGGGAAAAGGCGGCCGCCCTGATCGAGCCTTTGTCCGTAGCTATTCACGGCGTAAGAAAGACCGGCAACCTTTTGGCCAAATCCGTTGCGGTAATCGGCGCGGGGCCCATCGGCGCCTTAGCCGCCCATATCTGTCAGCTGGAGGGGGCCAGCAAGATCTGGCTCATCGATCGCAACAGCAAAAAACTGGAGACCGCAACTCGGCTGGTGACGGCGGCGGAAGGCGTCAATACCGCGGAAAAGGACGCTGTGGAAACTGTTTTAGCCGCCACCGGCGGCCAGGGCTGCGACGTGGTAATCGAATGCACCGGCAGTGAAGAATGCGCCGTTCACGCTTTGAATATGGCGGCTAAAATGGGCGGCATCCTGCAAATGGGCATCAGCACCCGGCCTTTTTCCCAATATCCTTATGCCCGAATTTTGCAAAAGGAAATCACTTTATGGGGTTCTCAAGGATACTGCTTTGATTTTCAGCGGGCTATCGCTCTGTTGACCGCCGGAAAATTGAATTTGCAGGCTTATATCACCCATGAGTTTGCCAGCCGGGATATTGCCAAGGCTTTTGCCCTGGCCGCCGACCCCTTGACCGACAGCATGAAAATCATTTTATCCTACGAATGATCCGTCTCCGCAGACAGGAGGATTTATGAGGGAAAATTTCGCGAAGCAATATTATACCAAGCAGTTTTATACGGGCAAAACCGCGGCTCACCGCCGGGCTGTTTATAAAGGAATGGGCTTCACCGACGAGGATCTCAGCCGGCCTTTAGTGGCGATTGTAAACACTTACAGCGAAGTCTGCCCCGGCCATATGCATTTGCAGGCCCTGGTTCGCAGCGTCAAAGACGGCGTCTGGCAGGCGGGCGCCACACCTATGGAATTCTCCACCATCTCTCAGTGCGCCACCCAGGTGCTGGGTTTGGAGGGCATCCGTTACGATCTGCCGGCCCGGGAATTGATAGCGCTGGATATCGAGACCATCGTAGCCACCCAGCTTTTTGACGCCATGGTGATCGTCACCACCTGCGACAAGACCATCCCCGGCGCTCTTTTGGGTGCAGCCCGCCTCAATATTCCAACAGTGATCGTGCCCGGAGGCGTTATGGCTGCCGGCTCCATCGACGGCGGCGAGGCTTCCCTGGCGGATTTGGACGAGAAAGTATTCAGCGGTAAAATCCACCAGATGCCGGAGGAAGAGATTAAGCTCTGGGAGGATCAGGTGATTCCCGGCTGCGGCGCTTGCCCCATTATGGGCACGGCCAATACCATGCAATGTCTGGCGGAGGTGCTGGGCGTCGCCCTGCCCGGTTCCGCCACCAAGCCGGCAGGCTCCGGGGAGCAGCGCCGTTTGGCCAAGCAAGCCGGCTATGCTATCGTCCGGCTGATTGAAGAAGGCAAAACCTTTACGGATATCGTCACTCCGGCTTCCATGCACAATATGCTGGTCGCAGCTATGTCCATCGGCGCCGCTTCCAATTCCGTTCTCCATATTCTGGCCCTCAGCCATGATTTGCGCTATGAAGAAACCATAAACCTGGAGGCCATTGCCGCCATCAGCGCCAAAACCCCTTGTATAGCAGACGTCAAACCCGTAGGCCAGTATTACCTGCCCCATCTGGAACGGGCCGGCGGCATGCCGGCAGTGATGGGAGCTGTAATCGATCAATTGGATATCCGCTGCACAAGCGTCTCCGGCCAATCGGCGGCAGAAATTGCCGAAGCCGGCAAGACTGCCTATGAGCGCAGCCGCTCCTCTATCCTCCGTTCCCGGGAAAATCCGGTAATGGAGCAAGGCGGTATTGCGGTGCTAAAGGGTAATTTGGCCAAAAGCGCCCTGGTTCGCATGTTTGCCCACAGCAAAAACACATTTACGGGCAAAGCCAAGGTTTTTGACTCCCAAAGCCAGGCCATGGCCATGATCGCCGCCGGCGAAATTAAGAAAGGCGATGTAGTGGTATTGCGCTTTATGGGTCCCCGGGGCGGCCCCGGTATGCCCGATTGTTTTGGGGTAGCCGGCGCCATCGTGGGAGCCGGGCTGGAAACAGATGTGGCCGTAATTACCGACGGCCGTTTTTCCGGCTTTGCCCGGGGTATAGGCGTCTGCCAGATCAGCCCGGAAGCAGCCCTGGGCGGCCCCTTAGCCCGGATACAGGACGGCGACGAGATTATCATCGATACTAAGGCCGGCTTGCTTCAAAATAACGCAGCCGATTTTGACCGGCGGCAGCCTGTGCCCTGTCCGCCCCGGCAGGAAAAAGGAATTTTGCATATATACGCCCGGATCGCCGGCCAAGCCGACAGCGGCGCCAGGCTTTAGTCAGGATCGGAGGGATTACTTTGGAAAAGGCCTATGCAATGGTGCTTAAGCAATTTGGCGGCCCCCTGGAATGCCGGGAATTCCCCAAACCCCAGCCGAAAAATAAGGAAGTATTGATCAAAGTCATCGCTTGCGGTATCTGCGGCTCCGACGTCCATGTATGGAAAGGTGAGGATAAACGTTCCCGGCTGCCCATGATCCTGGGCCATGAAGGAATCGGCATAATTGAGGCTCTGGGCGGCGAAGAAAAGCAGGATATTATGGGCCGCTCCCTTCGCGAAGGGGATGTAGTGGTTTGGAACCGGGGGGTCAGCTGCAAAGCCTGCTATACTTGCCTGGTTAAGCGGCAGTTCTATCTTTGCCCCAGTCGCTGGACTTATGGATTTTCCAAATCAATTGATGATTATCCTTTTTTAAACGGCGCCTATGCCTCCCATATTCTGCTGACCCCGGAGACGGAAATTATCCGGATTGAGTCCCGGGAAAAAGCCGGAGATCAGGATTACGCACCTTATGCCTCCCTTTGCTGCGCCGGCACCACCACAGCCTGCGCCTTTGAACAGGTAAAGCCGGAGTCGGGCCAGCAGGTGGTGATCCAAGGACCGGGTCCCTTGGGCATTTACGGCGTATTGTTCGCCCGGGAAGCCGGCGCCAAAACCATCATCGTGGTGGGAGGTACCCCGGAACGCCTGGCCCTGTGCCAGGAGGCCGGCGCCACCCATGTGATCAACCGCTGCCAAACTCAAGCAGCGGAAAGGCTGGATTTGATTAAAGAGATCACCGGCGGCCAAGGGGCCGACGTGGTCTATGAAATGGCCGGTACTTCGGAGGCTGTCCAGGAAGGCGTCGGCTACTTAGCTCCGGGAGGCACCTATGCCTCGGCCGGTGTCGCGGTGGATACGGGAGAGATCCCCATCAACTGGTTCCGGGATGTAGTGCGGAAAAACGCCCGTATCCAAGGAATTTGGGTGGGCGACGGCAAAAACACCTGGCAGGCCCTGGAGGTCTACCGCCGGCATAAGTCTTTGCTGGATAAAATGATTTCCCACCGCCTGCCTTTAACCGAAGCTCACAAAGCCTTGCAGATGATGGAGGGAAAAGAAGTGATCAAGGCCTTGCTGATCCCTTAAGGAAAAGATACGGTAAAATGGATTCCGTAGAATAGCATAGGCTCCATGAAAGGGGAATAGTGATGGCACAATATGAAAATATTTTTTATAGCAAGGAAAGGGGTATTGCTTATATTGTCTTTAACCGTCCTAAGGTATTGAATGCCTTGAACCGGGCCGTATTTGAGGAACTGAAAGAGATTCTTGACGATCTCTGCGCCGATAAAGAAACCCTGGCGGTGATCGTCACCGGCCAGGGTAAGGCCTTTGTAGCAGGAGCAGACATTGCCGAGATGAGGCAATACACCCCCGCAGAAGGCCGGGAATTTGGTTTATTTGCTCAGGAGCAGCTAAACCGCCTGGAGAATTTGCCCAAGCCGGTAATCTGCGCCATCAACGGCTACGCTTTGGGCGGTGGCCTGGAAGTAGCCCTGGCCTGTGACATCCGCATCATAGCAGCAGGCGCCAAAGTAGGCCAGCCGGAGACGGCCTTGGGTATTTTTCCCGGGTTCGGCGGCGCCCAGCGCCTGCCCCGGCTGATCAATCCCGGCAACGCCAAGTACTACATCTACACCGCCGAACACATTTCTGCGGAGCGGGCCTATGAAATGGGCCTGGTCCAGGAGGTGGTGGCTTTGGAGGAATTGCTGCCCCGCTGCCAAGCCTTAGCGGAAAAAATCATAGCCAATGCTCCCGTAGCTGTGCGTCTGGCCAAGCAAGCCATCAACGAAGGCATGAACATGGGCCTGCGTCCGGCCCTGCAATATGACGCCGAAATCTTCGGCGCTCTGTTTGGTACGGAAGACCGCATCAACGGCATGGAAGCTTTCCTGGCTAAGCGCAAGCCGGAATTCCAGAATCGCTGATCGCTATTATTCCTCTTGCCGGCTCTCATCTTGCCGGCCCTCCTCATCCTTATTGAGCTCGCAGGCGGCCTTAGCCATTTCGGCTTTAAATTCTCCGGCAGTGCCTTTGCGTTTGCCCCAGCCAAAAAAGCCGGCTTTTGCCAAGCCTTCGGCTTTTTTGGCTTCTTTTTGGTCTTCCTCCTGTCGGTTAAAGGGTTCCGCCACAGCTTCGCCTTCGATAACCTGGCTTTCGGCTGCCGGAGCAGGCTGACTGCTTTCTTCCGCATATAGTTTCAGGATTATGGTGGATTTGAATAAGTCGCCATCCACCGAAATATCAAAGATGCCTTTCTGCAATTGCACCAGATCCCGGGCAATTGCCAAACCCAAGCCGCTGCCTTCGGTGGAGCGGGCTTCGTCGCCTCGTTTAAATCGCTCCATCAGCTCATCCGGCGATATATTCAACTGGTTTTTCGAGATATTTTTCATCACCACGATGACCTGGGTTCTGGTCTTTTTTAAGTCGATATAGACCCGGGTTTTTTCTTGGGCATATTTCAGCACATTGGTCAGCAAATTCTCGATAACCCGCCACATCAGCCTGCCGTCGGCTTCCACATAATATTTTTCATCGGCTGCATTAATAATGATGTCAAGGCCTGACTCCAAAATGGCCTCTTCCATCTCCCCCAGCCCCTGATTAATCAGGGACTTCATCTCCACTTTGCTCATTTCTACCTGAATGGCGCCGCTGCTGGCTTTGGCGGCTTCAAAAAGATCAACCGTCAGCTTTTGCAGCCTTTGGCTCTTCTGGTCGATAATGTCTAGGTAATGCTGGCCATTGGGGGAGCTTAAGCCTTCTTTCTTCAGCAAATCCACATAAGTAACGATTGAGGTCAGGGGCGTCTTCAAGTCATGGGAGACATTGGAGATCAGCTCCGTCCGCATCCGCTCGTTTTTCAGACGGTTTTGCACAGCCGTATCCAAACCGGCGGCGATATCATTGACATCGGCGGATAAGCGTCCCAGCTCATCCTTTGGCTTCAAAGGGATTTTATAGGTCATTTCCCCCTCTTTCACTCGCCGGATGCCGGATTTGACCACCTCAAACTTTTTGCCCCAGGCTGACGCCAAAATCATAAAAATCAACATGGTCAAAGGCAGCAGGAAGAGGCTGACGCCGGAGATCAAAGAAACAGCGCCGATGGTCAATACGGCTTTGCGCTCCATAGATCCACCGTGAAAAATGGAACGACCCAAACTCCACAATTTTCGGGAAGCTAAGCCGAGGAAAGAGGCGGACCACAGCCGACCTGCTTTCATTTTTTTTATCAAAGCCAAATAAGAAGCCAAACCTAGAGAACAACTGGCCAAGCCTACTAAAATAGCGATAAAAAACTCCACGCTGACGGAAAGTTCCATACCCGATAAATAGAAGCCAAAGCTGTTGCGGTCATGAACGCCGTATTCAAACATTTGCAGATAAATGACGCCGCCGCCTAAAGCCAGTCCCAATAAAGCCAAATGGATTTCTGTCCATATGCAGTCAAAACGCCGGCGGCCGGTTTGCTCTCCATAGTCTCTGCCGCAATTGATCGTTACATAGACAAGCAATAATAGGAACAACAAAAGAATCAAAGCGAAAACCGGCAGCACTCTTTTATTGTAATAGCGCAGCTCCTCATAGGCGGCAGCTTTTTCTCCAACGGCTTTATCATCCAGAGCAACATAGAGAGAAAAACCCGGTTTACCATGAGCTTCGTTGATCTGACTAAGGAGAATCATGTCGTAATAAGAAAGGCGCTCAGGGGCGGAAGGCTGCCGGGAGAGCATTTCCTGATCATAAATCAGCCAGACCTGGGACTTCCTGATGCTCTCACCGATCCCAGCTAAATTGGACTGCTTGCTAAACGGCGTTAAGACATCCGGAATATTCGTTATGGCGCCTGCGCTGCTGTCTGCCAAATAACGTACACCTTCGTTGTCCAATTCCTGCTTCACCCGGCGATAATCTCTAAGGCTCTCATGGATCATTTGTTCCCGGATAGACTTGAGTTCCTGGCTGTAAGTCCTTTCAAAATCCGCCTGCAAAACCTGGATTTGCTTTTCGTTAAGCCAGTATGGCTCGGCTATGTCGGCGTAGCTGTCCTGGGCCGCAATGCTTGAAGAGTTCTCCCGGATATTTTCTGCAGCGGTATCTCCGCCGGCGATGGGCTCAGCAAGAATATTGGGTTCTGCATTGGCCTCAAAATACCTCTGCAGCTTTTCCCAGCCGGAGCCGTCGGCAAAAACAATACCGACTTCCTCCTTGCTGTTGATATCAATTCCCATGTAGTCTATCTCCAGCCGCGCCAATAATTCCGCCACAAATTCATGGTATAAATTGGACTGGCGATGACCCAGCACATCCTGATCCAGATAAAGACCCTCGGCAATCCCTTCCTCTCCTAAAGGAAAGCTGATCACCTGCAGCACATTGGTAACCGTATCGCGAACCAAGTCCTGAAACTCAGTGGTATCCTCGTAGTTTTTCACTTGCAGACTTTCCAGCCAGCTATTGGAATAATGATTCATCGAATAAAGATTGAGCAGCCCAAAGGTCAGCCCTGCAATGAACAGCAGTACCAGGGCAACGCAAGACAAATAATACAAGCCTTTATTTTTTTTAGTATTTCTCCATTTTATAGCCAATGCCCCACACCACCTTTAAATATCTGGGTTCTTTGGGATTGATTTCAATCTTTTCCCGAATTCGCCGGATATGGACGGAAACCGTATTGCCCGGATTGTAGGCCGGCTCCTGCCACACCGCTTCATAAATCTGATCCATGGAAAAAACCCGGCCGGCATTTTCCGTCAAAAACCGTAAGATACCGTACTCGATGGGGGTTACCACTACTTGCTCCCCTTCCAGCAGCACTGTTTTCTGCTCATCGTCCACCTCAAGATTACCGGTACGATAAATTTTGCCGTGAGATTCATCCTCTTTTTTTAAACTGCCCAAGTCCGTATAACGCCGCAGCTGCGATTTTACTCTGGCTACCAATTCCAGGGGATTGAAGGGCTTCGTTATATAATCGTCGGCGCCGGCGTTAAGGCCCGTGATTTTATCGTAATCCTCAGATTTGGCGGAGAGCATAATGATCGGGATATTTCTCATTTCCCGGATTTTCATGGTTGCCACCATGCCGTTCATCCTGGGCATCATGATATCCATGAGGATCAGATGAATTTCCTGGTTTTCCAAAGTCTGCAAAGCCTCGATACCATCATAGGCTTTATAGGTTGCATAGCCCTCGCTCTTTAAATAGATCTCAATAGCCTCCACGATTTCTCTATCGTCATCACAGATCAGGATATTCATGACATTGCTCCTTTCTCTACCCCATCATACAAAAAAAAAGTTAAAAAGCTAGCCGCCTTTTTCTTACAATTTCATTAACAAAAAAGGAGGCTGCCGAAAGCCTCCTTTTGACGATTAACTATTCCATAAGTATAACCATTTTCCCTTGCGGTAGAGCCGGTAGCTGATCACACCCCGATAGATGAGATCCATAATCATGGCTATCCAGGCCCCATAGATGCCAAGACCTAAAGGGTAGCTTAACAGGATCACCAAACACATCCGAACCAGCCACATACCGGAAAGCATAATCAGGAAGGGATTCTTCGTATCGCCGCCGGCCCGCAGTATACCGCTGATAACAATGCCTAAGCCGGAAAAAGGCTGGGCAAAGGCCATGATCCTTAAACCGACGATTCCCAAAGCTATCACTTGAATATCGGGCGTAAACAGGCCGATCAACGGTCTGGCAAAAACGTACAAGCCGCAGCCCGCTATACCCATCATGATCGTACAATAGGTAATACAATGTTTGCCATAGGTTTTGGCCAATTCCTTTTCTCCCGCTCCCAGAGATTGGCCCACCAGGGTAGTGGCGGCTATGGCAAAACCAAAGCCCGGCAAATAAGAAATGGATTCCAGGGTGTTGCAAAGATAATAGGCCGCCAAAGGCACGGTCCCCAGCCCCGCTACTAAACGTGTCAGTACCAGCTGCCCCGAGGAATTGCTGACCCTTTCCAAAGCCGCCGGCAGCCCTAAATCAAAAGCGGTTTTTAATATAGCATTGTCCTTCCGGTAATCGCCCCGTATTCTCAAGCCCAGAACGCCGTTTTTTCGGAACAAAACCAAGAAAAGCAAAGTTCCGGCTAATAATATAGAAAAAGCCGTGGCGGCCGCCGCCCCCTCTACGCCTAAGCCGGCTCCCCATATGTAGAAATCTTTTCCCCATATGTGGATGGTTCTGGACGGAAAAATCAAGAAAAAATTACCGCATACGTTAGCAAGATTAGCCATTATATTGATTTGCAGGGGCGTACGGGTATCGCCGGCGCAGCGCAAAAAGCCGCCGCACATCACCAGGGAAAAGCTAAACAAATGTACGGAAGAAATGATCCGCAGATAATTGATGGCATGGGGGGCCACATCAGGTGCTGCTCCCAAAAGTACCGGCAGACTGCCGGCTAAAAGCTGCATGAGCAGCGTTAAACCTAAACCGCCGGCCGCCAGGACCAGCATAGCCTGCCGGACAATGCGCCGGGAAAGCTCCAGGTCGCCGTTGCCTACATGACGAGCCACCTGGATGCTGAATCCAAGGGTAGCTGCGTTCATCAAGCCGTTAATCAGCCAGGTCAGAGATGCGTTGATAGCCACCGCTGCCGTGGCCCAGGCTCCCAACGAGCCTACCATAGCGGTATCCACATAGCCTACCATGGTTTGCAAAAGCTGCTCCATCACCGTAGGCCAAGCCAGCAGCAATATGGTTTTTGACGGCGGACGGCTTTGATCCAGCACATCGATAAATTGGGGAGCCATAGGCACAATCTCTCCTTAAGGCTTTCCTACACAGGAGTTATTTTTTCAGCCAATAAGGACGGATCAGTGATTGGCTGGCCTGCTCCTGAGGTTGATCCTCGCCTTTGTTTTTTGTTTCCTGTTTGCCGGCGTTATGATTTTGCCGGTTTTTATTGCGCGAAAAGAAACCACCCTTTTTCTCCTTAGGAGCTGCTTTCGTTTCCTCTCCGGCTGCGTTTTTAGCGGCTTCTTCAACTACCGGTTTTGCAGGACGTTTAGGGGCTTCCCAAGAAACTCCTCTTGATGACTCATTAGGAGTTTCTTTGGGGGTGCGTTTGGACAGGTCGTTAGGAGCATCGCTTTTCTTGGCCTGAGGCTCCGGGCCACGGCCAGCGCCTGCCTGCCTGTTTTCCTGCTTCCTGCCCTCTTGCCTGCTCTCCTGGCGATTCTCCGGCCTACCCTCCTGCTGACCGCCGGCCTTTTGTTGCTTTTGCTCCTGCCGCTTGCGGTCCCGATCTTTCGGGTCCTGATTCTGAGCGTTGGGCCAAGCTTTGTCTCTTTGCGGTTTCTGCTGTTTATCTTTTTTATCTGCTTTATCCGCAGCTTTTTCCTGGTTTTCCTTTTTGTAATCCGGCTGTCTTTTTTCCTGAGCCGGCTGGCCTTCTCCATTGCTCCGGGCTTCGGCGCTATTTTCCATAGCATTCATCAATTTGCGGCGGCCAGGGGCCCGTCCCTCCCAATAATCCGCTTGCATTTTAGGCGTCTCCGACAGTTCAAAAGGCACAATTTTTTTCTTTTTGGGCACGAAAGGCCGGCCGGTTCCCATCTCGTAAGACTCCCGGGTGAAATCCGTATAGGTCAAATCTATGCTGGGCCGCTCAGGAATGGCGATGCCGGGATCTAAATCCAAAGCATGGGCATTAAAGGTAAGCGGTTTATCCTCTTCCTGGCTGCCGGTTTTCTGACTATCCTTAGCTTTGTCGTCCTGATTGCGGCGAAACTGCCTGTTTCTTTTTTTACCGTTGTTTTCTTCTCTTACCTCTTCTCCTTCTTTGCCCTCGCCCTTATATTTCTTTCCGTGACCAGACGGCCTGCGCTGCCCCTCTCCGCCGGCCTTTTCCTGAAAACTTTCCATATTTTCTCCTTTCACCGTTAATCTCCTTAACGGCAATATATTATAAAACATGCATTATCAAAAAAAGAAACACTCCTGCTTCTTTTCTATATCTAGCGAGGATTATATCATTATTCCTCCTGCAGGGCAATATCGGCAATAAGCCATTGGCCATTGACTTTGAGATAATAAAAAGTCCCTACCGTGTCAAAGACGTCGGTTTTGCCGTTTGCCCTGAGAATAGTATACGTATAATTGACGCTAGCAGCCAGGCAATCCTGAGAATATAAACGCACCTGACGAATCTTCTCGTTGCTGAAAGCAAAGGAGGCGTGGTCCGTATAATAAATGGTGTCCAAGGTCTGCATTGCTTTATAAATTTTGGCGCTGCGAAGCAGCCGCCTGGCCAAGGCGCCAAAGGCAGCGTCCCGGGAGACATAATTTGAATAAATACGGACGTCGGCCCAGACCATCTCCTCGATAGCCGGTAATTCCTGGTCTGGAGCTAAAGGAATGACCACCGCTGCTTTTATGCCCTCGATTTCCCGCCATTCCACAGCCAGCTCGTTGCCGTAAGACCCGGTAGCCTTAATAACCGGCTGATTATATAAACCAGCCAGCAGATATTCTTTTTGTTTGGGCAGTTCAAGCAAATCCTGAGGCAAACCCTGCAGTTCCTCATAGGGAACATCGTGATTCATCAGGTCAGCCTCGTCCAATTCGTTTTCATTGACGGTAACCTGGGCCCCTTCGGGAACGTAAAGCCGCAGATCTCCGTAAACAGGCAGCCGCAATTCGATATCCGCCGCTTGCCAGTAGCCAAAGGCGCCTTGATTTATTTTTTCCAAAGTGAGGGCAGCCAAAGTCTCCTGGTCGGTTTTGAATAAATACAGCTCTTTTCCTTCTTTGGCTTGAGAGGCGGAACGGCTGTATTTCAGTTCGCCTTGATCCAATAAACTGCGGAAAAACCTGTCCTTAGCCTGGCTGCTCTCGTATTTGGCAGGCAAAACAGCCTCATGGGCAAATACTTTTGGCAATCCCCCTTGAATAACCGGGCTGATATACTGATCCAAAACATGACCGGGCATGCTTGCTTCGTAAGCCGATAAATTGCGCCATAAATGACCCAGGCCGCCGCCGATGGCGACTAAGCACAGCGCCAGAAGCAAACCGTAAATCTGCCAAAAGTCTACGCTTCTCTTTTGGGGCGGAAGAAAAGATGCGGGCCTGGCCAGCCTGGATGTCATCTGCCGGGGCTCACCCGGCTCAATGGTAAGGGCGGATTCAGAACCCGACTCAGCGACGGCGGTCGGTTCAGCGACGGTGGTCGGCTCAGCGATGGCGCCTGCTTCAGCAGCCGCCAACGATTCAGTAGCGGCAGCGTCTGGCTCGGCAGCAGCAGCCGATTCAGCTTCAGCCGTCACTTCATCTAAAACTGCCTGAAGCGCCGTCAATTCCGCCACCGCCTCTTTCAGTGCCGCCAGCTTTTTCTTCGCTTCTCTGTGGATAGCCTCTCTTTCAGCCTGCAGCCTTTTTTGCTCCGCACTCTCGCGCTTCTTCTCCTGCTCCACAATATCCTCCTGCACGGCAACAGCCTTATTTTACGACGATGGCGGTGGGCATTGCCCTGGGTCCATATAAGGAACCGCAAACATTGATCAGTTCGCCCTCATAAATCATCACGGTGGAAGAACCGCCATCCAGATTGGCTGCGTTAACGGCTTCATATTGAATCATCAAATCGATGACGTCGCTCATGCTGCCGCCTAAACTATTGACTTGCCTGCCGTCAATGGTCAAAAGCAGCATAGAGCCGTCGACCCTCTGGCCAATGGCTGTCCGGGGATTTAAACCGCCGCCGGCGCCCTTTACTTCAAGGGCCTCCCCATTGATGATCAGCATCGGCCCGAAGCTCACCGCATCCCGTATCCCCCGGTCTAAAGCCTCCTTGCCGGTCATTTTGCCAATTACCAGCTTGTGATCATGATCAATGCCTATGACTTCGTAAGTGGCGCTTTGGCTGCCCCATTTCAATTGGCCCTCGCTGATGACAATGCCCACAGGAACACTGCCGTCCCCCTTACCCTGTTCATCAAGAAAACCGCCGGCATTAACGCCGGCTACGCCCTCATAGCGCCGGACAATATCGGCCACAGTCTTACCCCGAACCCCCTGGGTAAAAGTAGAATGAGCCACACCCACCATCAGCCGGGAGGGATCCCGAATGATCATCATTTTAGCCTTGAAGGTGTCCCGAATGATGTCCTCGATAACGATATCGGCTATTTCAGTCTCCGCCTCCGCCGGCACATGGACCAAACTGCCGTCGCTGACGCCTTCCAGATCCATGACCTTATTGGCCTCCATAATTTCCTGCACCTCTGCCTCAGAAAAATAAATGCGGGCCAAAAATTTGGCGGCGCTGGTCTCCATTACCGATACCACAAATAAATCCCGGGCAGCCGGCGACGGACCGTAGCTGACAATGGCAAGGGCGCCAAAAAAGGCGCTGATAATCAGCAGGAGCAGCGTAATAAACGCAACCAAAATACGGTACCATATCTTGCTGCTCAGCGGTTTTCTTAATGCGGCCGCTTCCAGCCGTGTCAAAGCCATGGGCTCACCCCCTAAATTCTATCTTGATCTGCTGTCATGCTAAAAAATCCACTTTTTCTGCACGCGAAAACTTAAAAAGAACAGCAGAATATCGGCAATAATCTTGAATAAAGTGTCAAACAAGGGGCCGCCCGGCAGCACAATCGACAAGCCCAGCACCATCAGGTAAGAAGCCGCCATCTGAAAACAACACAGCATTATATAGCGCACAAGTGTTTTCCGGTGAGATTCTTTGCTGCAAAACACAGCTTTATGATTGCAAATATAATTGAACAAAGAGGAAATCACCCTGGCAACGACGGTGGCTACCAAAAGCCGGTGGCCCATCCAAAGCTCATCATCCAGCGTGGTATTTAATAAAGTAAACACGCCTACATCTACTACAGAAGCTGCAAAGGAGCTTAGTATAAAGCGAAAAATAACGCCGTAAATTTTAAGGGAATCCTTTAATACACGGAAATGGGAAGAAGCATTTTTGGCAATGTAAACGGTAGATATCGGCACTTCAAAAAAGGGAACACATCTTGCTTTGGCTTCCAGCAGAACCTTTGTTTCATACTCAAAGCGCTCCCCCTCCACCTGGCAAAATTCGAGTAAATGCCGGCGGGAAAGGGCCCGCAATCCCGTCTGCGTATCGGATATTCTAATACCGCAGAGGAATCTGAAAACGAAAGTCGTAATGTTGTTGCCCCAGCGGTTGCGCCATGGCACCTGAGGCCCGCTGAAATTCCGAACCCCCAAAATCAGGCTGTCTGGATGCTGAAGCAGCGCCTGACCGCAGGCAATAATATCCTGGACCTGATGTTGGTCGTCGCCATCCACCGTCACTACCCCTTGAATATGGGGGCAATACTCCAGAACAAAGGCAAAACCGGTTTTAAGGGCCCGGCCCTTACCCTTATTATAGTCATGCTTCAATATCCGGCATCCGGGCCAGGAGGCCAGCTGCCGGAAAGGCTCCAGATGCTGTTCGTCGCTGCCGTCGTTAATAATAATAATATCCTGAAAACCGGCCTGAACCAATTTGCCGACGACCCGCAACAGCTTCTCATCGGGGTTTAAAGACGGCAGTATGATCGCAATTTCTTTCATTAATGTTTGCCCCCGCTCTAAATAGCTTTATAAGCCCAGAACGCCTTTTCCCGCAAACTCCCCAGACTGAAATAATTACCTATGCCTGCCAGGCCGTAGCGTTTCAAATCAAATCTGGGCAGCACTAATGCTTCATAAGAAAATCTCTCTGCTGAATAGGGAACCAGCCCCTCCATAAAATCACCGCCATTAAGATCAGGCCCCCGGTAACTGCGGTAAAGCCCAAAACTGCGGCAGTCATGAACGCCCGTTTTTCTGACAGAATACCATTTTTGCTGAGAAACATGGCAGGCAAAGCCTTCTTGCGCCATCTCAAAGGCTGTGGCGCCGCCGAAACGGGCCAGAGGCCGATCCCAATCCATCTGGACATGGTTTTCCGGATAAAGATGCAAATAGGTTTTTGGCACATCCCAAAGGCCGTAAAGAACGGCGGACGCCGGCGCAGCTTCAGGATCGCTGCTGGCTTCCAGGGCCAGACGCAAAGTATCTGTATTCAGCATATGGACACCGTGACCGTACTCGCCGCCGATATCATGTCCGATAACCACTAAAGGCCGAAAACGGCGAAGCAGGCCAATCTGATAATCCACCATTTCTTTCGTATCATAAAGGCTGCGGGCATGCTCCAGGCTTCTGGAGGGGTAATCGGGATAAGGGCCGATCACCGGATAATACTCTATGCCTACAGTCCATAAGCCATTAAGCAGTTCATGAGTCCGGTAAGCTTCTCCCCAATGGTTGGTCAAATAGGCAACCTGGACTCTCAGGCCCAGCTCCCCGGCATAATAAGGCATCGTTCCGCCAAAGAACAAATGTTCGTCATCAGCATGGGTAGGCAACAGCAGTAAATCAGCTTCTTCATAAGAAGGCTGCCATATTTGCACCCACTCCGGCAATAAACCGGGGCCGAAGACATAAACATCGCAGAGCAAGCCTATGCCCTCCGTCAAACGGATATTTAAAGAACTTATGCCTTCCCTGAGAGGAACATACTCATGAAGATAGCCGTAATTACCCCGGATTTCCTCATCCTCGCCGCTTTCACCATCCCAGCTTAATATCCAAGGCCCCGGCGGCCGGTCCCAGATCAAATAAAGGCCGGCCATCACCTGGCCCGAAGGTGCTGAGATATCTAAAACAGAAGCAGCCGGCAAAGATAATTTGGTAGCGGTTTTGCCGTCAAGGAGGCTGGCGGTTTTTTGACCGCCGGAAGAGCTCACCGATAAAACTTTCGTCATCACCGCCGCTTCTGCTACTACTTCCGCTATCGGCTCTGCGGTCGCCTCTGCTGTTGTCCCTGCCGGCAGCTCTGCTAAAGCAGGCTCCGCATGAACAGACCCTGGCTCGGCAAGAAGAGGCTCTGCAAGGCGCAACTCTGCACAAGCAATGACGCCGCCAATGAGGCAACAAACCAGCAAACAGGCTGGCAATAATCGGCAGCTTTTGATAAATAGACTCGTTTTTCGCTTAAAAAGTTCCATATTGTCTATTGTAACATAATTTCCCTTTATCAACTCGTCAGATCTGTAAAATTTTTGTAGCTATTTGCTGACAAAAGGCCAGGTCATGTTCCACCAGAATCATCGTGGGCTTATATTCCAGCAATAGTTCCTCAATTTGCATTCTGGAAATCACATCCACGTAATTTAAAGGCTCATCCCAAATATATAGATGAGCCGATTGGCTCATACTTTTGGCCAGCAGTACCTTCTTTTTCTGCCCGGCGCTGAAATCCGCCATATCTTTGTCAAACTGCTGACGGCTAAAATCCAGCTTGCGCAGCAAAGTCTTAAAGAGGCTTTCGTCCAGGTTCTCCCTTGCAACGAAGGCTCTCAGGCTCCCTTTTAGAAAAGCTGTATCCTGGGGCACATAAGATACGATCAGACGGCTGCCTATATCTATTTTACCGCTGAAATCCGGCAGGCCCTCTTTTACTCCGGCCAGCAATTTTAAAACACTGGACTTGCCGCTGCCGTTTTGCCCCTGTAGAAACAAGCGCTCCCCCTCTTCAATGGCGAACTGCATTGGGCCGCAGACCTGCTTTCCCCCATAAGAAAGGGTTAAATCCCTGACCTCCAGGAGCCTTTGTCTATGATAGCTCAAAGGCCGGATAAATAGCTGATCTGCCTGCTCTACGTTCTTCAGCAAAGCGGATTTCTCTTCTAAGGCCCGCTGCTGCCGTTCTTCCGTCACCTTGGAGCGCTTCATCATTTTAGCAGCTTTATGGCCGATATAGCCTTTATCCGGTTTAATGCCGGATAAACGCTGGCCGAATTTCGTTTTTTCTACCTGATCCGACCATGCCGCTGTCTGCTTGGCCGCTTTGCTCAGCCGCTTTACTTCCTTTTCCAGCCGCTGGTTTTCCGCCAGTTCAAAAGCCTCCTGGCGGGCCATGTTTTCCTGCCACGTGGTGAAATCACCCTTACGGATCAGAATATCTTTTTTGTTGATGGATAGTATATGGTCTACGCAGCCGTCCAAAAAGGCTCTGTCATGAGATACCAGGATGAATCCTTTTTTAGCCGCCAGATACTGGCTGACTATTGCACGGCCGGTCATATCCAGGTGATTCGTCGGTTCGTCAATGAGCAAGAAACGGTTTTCCCGTAAAAACAAGGACGCCAGCAGCACTTTCGTCCGCTCGCCATTACTTAAGGTACTAAAAGCTCGCTCTAAAACCTCCTCATCTATCTGCAATAAAGATAATTCTCTCTGGATTTGCCAAAGAGCCGCCTCGGGACAGATTTCTTCCATTACTTTTGATGTGACAAGGCCAGGTTCCCACACCTCAAAAGGAAAATAATCAAAATACACTGCCGCCGATATACGGCCTCTATATTCATATTTATTCATCAAGAGCTGAAGAAATGTAGTTTTGCCTCTGCCATTTCGTCCGACAAAACCTAATTTCCAGTTGGTATCAATCTCAAAAGAAACGTTCTCAAAGACTGTATCGGCGCTGCCGTCATAGCCAAAAGTTAAGCCCGCCACTTGAATCATCGACATATTCATACCTCCCATAAACAACGATAGAAATAAAATAAGCCGCAGGGTAGTTACACCCTGCGGGCTCAATCTGCTATCCGTAACCATTGGGGCGCAGATGTCCTGCGGTTCTAATCTGCTGTCCTACGGACACAATCCGCTATCCTTAGTGACTAAGTACGCGGATGTTCCTTAGCTATTGGGGCGCAGATGTCCTGCGGCTCTAATCTGCTGTCCTACGGACTCAATCCGCTATCCGTAGATACTAAGGGCGCGGATGTCCTGCGGCTCCAATAACATTGCAATTGCCGCCTGGCGGCAATCAACAATTCCAAATCAGAAAAAATGCGGTGTTGTAACTTTCCTGCTTAGGCACAGCAAATCCCGGCGTATTTCGCCGTAAATTATCACTATGCCCGGTATAATCCTCTAGCAAGAAAGCTGACGCATCTTCCCACTCCTATCTGTTTATCTCTAATCTTTTTATCATGAAAAAGGGATTTTGTCAAATTTAAGGCATTGTTTTTAACGCCCCGGTTTTTTGCAGCGAATAAAGCAGCGCACCCGAAAGGAAGGAACCTACTGCCGTAGATAGCAGAAAAGGCAGGATATAGGCGTAAAAAGCCAGTCCGGCAGCGCTTTTTCCCATAAGGAAGATCGCTATAGGATAGGCGCATAAGCCGCCGAGAACGGCTGTGCCGAATACTTCCCCAAATAAAGCTAAGGAAAGCTGCCCTGTCCGCCGGTAAAAAAGGCCGGATAAGAGAGCGCCGAACATGCTGCCCGGAAAAGCCATCAGGCTGCCAAGTCCCAAAAAGTTGCGGATCAGGCTGGTGGCAAAAGCTGTGCCCAGCCCATAAGCAGGGCCGAGAAGCACTGCGCACAGGACATTGACCATGTGCTGCACAGGCGCGCATCTGCTCCCGAATACCGGCACAGAGAATAAACTGCCTACAACGGCAAGAGCGCAAAGGACTCCTGCAACCGTTAATTTCTGAACACTATTTTCTTTCATTTTCTCAAACTCCTTTGAAATGATGCCTCAACATTCGCGGAAAGATCGGTCGAGACTTATTGGTCTCCTCTCACGCCGGAACACGGCTTCCCATCGCTGTTATACAAAGCACAGGGAGCTCCCCCTCTGCCCGTCGCAGGCTTTCTGCGAGTGCCGTTAACACATCCTTTCAAATAAGGAGCCGTGGCCCCTTTTGGAGTTTTCGATTAAAACAGGGCAAAAAACAGGAGCCGCCCGATCTGACGCCTCCGCAAGAATCAATTTATGGCTTCCTACGGCGGCATTATCCGCATCAGGTAAAAGGGTCGAAGTTTAATCACTTCCTCTCAGCCTGTTTCACAAGCTCCCCTGTTTTAAATTATTTTAATAAAAATAAGAGCGGGTGTCAACAGCATGACTTGAATAGGATTTGTCTGCCGGCACAAACTAAGCCGGAAGAAGTTACGGAAAGGATGATTGACTATGGACAAAACACTGCGCAAAAAAAATGGCGCTGTTAACCGAGGGGCTATTTTTGAAACGAAAGTCACCACTTCCGCCATGGATTGCACCGGGCTGATTCCTTCTCTGGTTAAATCCGACGGTGAAGCTGAATCTTATGAAGACCTCTATCCTATTAATTTGCCGGGAGGCAGAGAAAAAGTCTAAGGCCGTAAAAAAGCATATCCGGCAAACGCAACCAGGTAAAAGCGGGCTTGTTTTCCAGCCCGCTTTTGTTATAATAATAATTATAATGTTCTGATTATAGGTCTATTGAAGGGGATGATTCGCTATGAAAAAAGCCCTGCTGCTTTCAGAAAAGGATAATACGGCCACCGTTCTTGAAGACGTGGCCAGCGGCGATGACGTTGAAATAAAGGATGCTAACAAGACGTCTGTTGGCATAATCAGAGCTTCGGATGAGATAAACCGGGGCCATAAAATTGCGATTAAGAATCTTCAAACGGATGAGGAAATCATTAAATATAATCATATTATTGGAAAGGCTACGCAGACTATTAGCGCCGGCCAGTTGGTCCATGTCCATAATCTGGCCAGCCGCCGCGGCAGAGGTGATCTGGCATGAAAATTAAAATGTACCAACGTGAAAATGGCAGTTATGGGGTGAGAAACCGTATTGCGGTAATTCCCGCCGTGGCCTGTGTTAATCATGTGGCTGAGCTCATTGCCGCCGCCGTGGATATAGCCGACGCTTATACTCATCCTTACGGCTGCGACCAGCTGGGCTATGATAAAGAGCTATCCTGCAAGTGCCTGGTAAAAATGGGAATCCATCCAAACAATGGAGCGGTTCTCGTGGTTGGCTTAGGTTGTGAGGAAATACTTCCCCGTGATTTATACGAGGCCATAAAAACCCAGCAGGTCAATGCGGAGCTGCTGATTATGCAAGAAATTGGCGGTACGGAAAAATGCGTAGAAATCGGCCGGGAGATCTGTAAAGAGTTGGCGGCTAAGCTTGCAGGCCAGCAAAAAGTTGAGACGGATATTGCCCATTTAACCGTCGGCGTGGAATGCGGCGGCTCGGATTTTACCTCGGGAATCGCTTCAAATCCGGCGGTGGGCTTATTTACCGAAAAGCTTGCAGCCCTCGGCGGCAAAGTGGTTTTTGGCGAGACAACGGAGCTGATGGGAGCAGAAGATATCATTAAAGATCATTGCGCCAGTGAAGAAATCTATAATTTTATTATCGGCAAGATAAAAAAGGTTGAGAATATTGCCATTGATATGAAGGTAGATTTAAGAGGGACTCAGCCCTCCCCCGGCAATATTGCGGGCGGTCTCTCAACTATCGAAGAAAAGTCCTTAGGCGGCGTCTGTAAGATAGGCAAATCCCCTATAATAGCCGGCTTGGAGTTCGGCGATACGGCTACGAAGAGCGGCGTTAGCTTCGTCGACACGCCGGGCAATGACATGGCTTGTTCCCTGGGTCTAAGCGCGGCAGGAGCTCAGATAGTCATCTTCACAACCGGCCGGGGTACGCCTATGGGGTTTGCGGCGGTGCCGGTGATCAAAGTGACGGCCAATGCCAAGATATTTCAGCTTATGAGGGAAAACTTTGATATCGACTTATCCGACATTGTGGAAGGCGATGCTTCTATCACGGCGGGCGGGGAGATCATTTTTGACAAAGTGCTTTCCGTAGCAGAAGGTGAATTGACGGCAGCCGAAAAATTAGGGCACAGAGAGTTTTCTTTATATAGGGTTTCCCCCATATTGACATAGGGATATTGCCATAGAAATATTGATAGAAAGCTGGTGCCTGAAATGCTTCCTAAATTCGTGATGATTAAGCAAAGTTATCAAGCCGATAAAATTGCCGATATACCGGAAGCCGTCAGCAAAGCAGTGCGGGAAACCGAATACGACTTGGAGAACTTAAAAGGAAAAACCGTGGGTATCGCCGTAGGCAGCCGGGGTATCAGCAACCTTGCGGCTATCGTAAAAACCGTCGTCGATCTGGTGAAAGAGCACCAGGGCCGGCCTATTATTTTTGCAGCGATGGGAAGCCATGGCGCCGGCACGCCTTCCGGGCAAGAAGAAATCCTCCAGTCCCTCGGTATAACCGCAGAAAGCATGGGGGCTGAGATCCGCTGGACCACTGAAAGCGTATTGTATGGAAACGCGAAAAACGGTATGAAGGTTTATGGCGCTAAAGCCGCCCTGGCCTTTAATAAAGTTATCCTCATCAACCGCATCAAGTGCCATACGGATTTTGAGGATATTACAGAAAGCGGCCTTTGCAAATTATTAGCTATCGGTATAGGCAATCATCAGGGAGCTGCCAATATCCATGCCAACGCTTTAAGGCTGGGCTACGGGACCGCCATCCGCCAAGCGGCAGAGCTGATGTTGGAAAAGCTGCCCGTTATATTCGGTATAGCCATAACGGAAAATTGGAAACAGGAAACAAACTGTATCCAGGGAGTACTTCCTCAAAAGCTTCTGGAAACAGAAATGGCTCTATTGAAAAAAGCAAAAAGCAGCTCCATCAAATTGCCTGTGGCTGATTTTGACACCCTGATTGTACAGGAAGCCGGCAAAAATATTTCCGGCACCTGCGTTGACACGAAGGTTGTCGGCAGAATCATGATTCCAGGACAGGCAGAGCCTGCGTCGCCGAAGATCAAGACCGTAGCCGTACTGGACTTCACCGAGGTATCCCACGGCAACGCAATGGGTCTGGGCGTAGTTGATATCATCACTAAAAGAGCTTTTGAAAAAATTGATATTGAGGCCACCTCCATAACCGGCATGACCTCCACCTGCCTTCTCCAAGCAAAAATTCCTTGTGTGGCCCCCACGGATCTTAAAGCAATCGAGATTGCTTTCACCGCTACAGGCATCGAAGAAACCGAAGCGATCAGAGCCATTTATATCAAAAATACAAGCTCCCTGGAATATATGGCCGTGTCGGAGAAGGTTTTTGCCACTATTAAAGACAATGCGAATATCGAAAAAATAAGCGAGCCCTTTGAATTAGCTTTTGATGAGGCAGGAAATCTGGCAACTTTATTTTAACCGGTTATCTTTACAAAGCCCATATTTTTGTTATAATAAAAAGGTCAAGCAGGGAAGCCTGATTTCCTTGCTATAAGGGCCCGTAGCTCAGCTGGGAGAGCGCCGCGTTCGCAATGCGGAGGTCAAGAGTTCGATCCTCTCCGGGTCCACTAATAAAGGCATAGCTTCCGTCAAAGGGAAGCTATGTCTTTATTTTGACGTTAAAATACGGTATGATAGATGCAAACTTTCACATCATTTATATTTATGCGGAAAATAGAAATTTTCCGCAGGAGGAAATACAGTTAAACTTAAACTATATCCTGACTTACCTTGAATGCTATCCTTGAAAAATGAGCAAAATTGCAAGTTTAAAGTGTGCTGTTGTTGTAAAAACAACGTTTTTACCCGCTTTCACCCCGTTTTTAGGCTAAAAACAGGTCAAATGATGTGGTTGACACCACTAAACTTGAAATTTTGCGCAGTTAGCACCCGCAATATATTGGGGTGCTGCAAAATTGAGCAGTTAGCTGCCGTATTAGTGATTACCTACAACCGCACTTTTTGCCCATTGGAGGGTGCATTTCTGTATAGCATAATTTTGCGGGAGATTATGGAGGAACGAAGATGAAAAAGACATACCTTTCCGCCAAGTCCACGGTATCATAGGGACAATTCAGGGAAAGCAAACTGAATACGGAAAAAGCAAGGGCGGGAACCGACGTTGATCCCCACTCTTGCTTTGTATGCGTGTACGTTATTTACTTTTTCTTACGCCATTTCCGTCTATCTCATAGCCGTCCACCTTGGTGTCTTTAGCAAGGGAGCCGTCGGCATTGAAGTAGTACCACTTGCCGCCGATCTGGAGCCACTTGCCGGATACCATATTGCCAGAAGCATCGAAGTAATAGGTCTTTTGGGCATCGCCGCTGCCTATATCCCACCAGCCCACAGCAGCCTTATTGCCGGAATAATAGCGCCAGTTGTCGCCGTTCTTTATCCAGCCGGTTTTCAGCGTTCCGTTTGTTTCAAAGAAATACTTCACGCCGTCAATAGTCTGCGTCCCGGCGAGAACCTTGCCGCCCTTATAGTAGAGCCACTGTCCGGCATCGTTTTTCGCCCAGCCCTGGGCTGTTGCAGGATCGATGGTCAGCTTGATATAGCGGTGGAGCATGGAACTGACCTCCGCACGGGTGGCATTGGATTTCGGATTGAACCTATTGCCGCTGCCACCCATCATGATACCCGCTTGCTGCATTGCTGCCACTGCTGCTTTGTAAACGCTGCCGATAGAGGAAGCATCCGCATAGGCGGTAGCTTCACGGGTCACGGGCAGTTTGTAGCCGGTGGCTTTTGCGTAGTTTGCGAAAATGACCGCAATTTCCTCACGGGTGATTGCCCGGTCAGGTGCGAATTGCTGGTTGCCGATGCCCTGCACGATACCCTTCTTGTACGCCCATTCAATATAAGGGAGGAAGGCGCTGTCGGCCTTCACATCGGTAAAGCTGTTTGTGGTGTATGCTTTCACATCCACGCCGGCCAGTCTGCCGAGAGCCGTTACCAGCATTCCCCGCGTCATGGCGGTGTCAGGTGCAAAAGTAGTTTTTGATGTACCGGAGAGAAGTCCTCTGCCGACTACATAATCAATGGATTCTTTGCCCCAATGGGTTCCGATATCCGTAAACTTGGCGCTTGGAGCCGAGTAGCCCACGCCGTACACCGAGAAGTGGCCGGTGGGGATCAGCAGGCTCCTGCTGTTTGCGTCATAAGCGGAACCGTCAATGCGCTGTGCTTTGCCGTTTGCGTCCACATACACGCCGAACAGATAGCCCACAGCCTCATTCTTGCCCGGAGTGTAAGGGATGGAAAGGGTTGCTGCTCCGCTGCCGAGGCTGGTGATGTCCACGGTTTTGCCGTCCTTGACATAGCTGACGGTAATGTTATACACCGGTCTGTTTCCAAGGAGGGCCTTTGCTTCCTTGGAGAGCCCGGTCGCCGGGGCGATAGTGATACTGATATTGCCATCGCTCTGCTTCTGGATTTCCTTGAGAGCATTCAAATCAAGTCCGAGGGAAACAGGCGCGCCGCTGATTTCAAGGCTTGTTACCCCTGCGTTCACAAGGCTGTTCAGGGAGCTTTGGGTCAGGGTAGTCGTCAGAGAGGTTGCACCCTCGGGCATGGTGACATCCAGCTCTACCGAGATACCGTTTGCGGTTTTGCCCTGTGCCTTGGCGTCAGCTTGCGCCTTTGCAATGGCGTCGGTGATGGCTTTATCCGGGATAACCGCGCTGGCCGCGCCATTTTCACCGACTGTCGCCGTGACGGAAGCTGCCGCCGTTACCGGCTGGTTGGGTGTTGTGCCGGGGGTGGCAGTCGGGGTCGTACCGCCAGAACTGTCGGATGAGGAACCGCCACCGCCGCTACCACCGCCGTTATAGCTCCAGACTGCCGTAACCGTCAGATCAGCAGTCACGTTATCAAAGGATTTATCCCAGCCAGTAAATGTGTAGCTGCTGCGGCTGACCATTGGAGCGGTTGCCGCGCCGCCCTTGGCAATTATCTGCGTCAGATTGCCGCCGCCAGTGCGTGTGCCGCCATTTAAGTTGAAGGTGACGGTATAGGTCTGTTCCGCAACAGTCAATGTTCCGTCTGTGCGGGTTGTAATAGTGTAATTATCCGTTGCCGTGCCACCGGTGAGTGTTATGGCATAGCTGCCCGGCGTATTGCCATCAAAGGTCGGGCAAGCCAGCGTAGGCTCTGCACTCAGAGCATCTGCCTTAGTCTTTCCGGGAGCCAGGTTGTTCGCCGTATAGGTTAGCGTGGGCAGGCTGCCTCCCTTTATCACAGATTTATTATCGGCGGTAAGCGTAATCTGCCGCTTTTCGATGGTAAAGGTGAATGCTTCGCTGCCCGTGTAGTTTGCGTTGCTGTCGGGCACCGAAATGGTCAGCTTGTAAGCCCCCGCATTTGTGGGAGCCGTTGCGCTGTTGTAGGAACCGCTGTCAGTGGATTCATATTTCCATACCAACTCAGACACCGGAACAGAACCGCCAGTTACTGTAATCGTACCGGTGTAGGCGGTTGCCGTGCCGTCGTAAGTCTTACTGTCTATGGTGATTCCGCCAATCGTCACCGCTGTTTTTGCCGTTACCGTTACCTTGCGGCTGACGGTGAAGCTGCTTGGCAAGGTGAGCCATGCCGGAGCAGCAGGATACGAGATTGCGCCGGTGAAGGTTACGTTGTTGCCAGCCGAGGTCGTATTAAGCGGCCCACCAGCCCAGCTTATGGCATAGCTAATGTTCTCGCCTTGAACGGACATATTGCCGCTTGTGGGGAGGACATTGGCTATCTCCAGCGCAGATGCCGCCGCTGATCCGCCGTGGGAGCCCGTCAGCACACTTGCGTCACCAAACGCAGGATTCACCGCTGTAATCGGTGTCACGGTAACATTCACGCTCTTCGTGACGCTGCCGACATTAATATTCGCATTGCCGGTGAGTGTGCCTGTCACTTGATAAGTCGTACCCTTGGCATTGTAAGTTGTCGTAGTGCTCCATATGATGGGCAGGGTGGCCGTAGCGCCGCTGTCGGTGGTGACACTCACGCTTGCGGGCAAGCCTGACATATTCACAACAGCCTGTGCGGTCGCGACATTGCGCATTTCGTATGCGGTTTTGCTCACATCGCTTACGGTTGTGCTGATGCTCTGCACCATAGCCTTGCTCACTGTCAGGCCGTTGACCGCACAGGTTTTGGTCACGCCGCCATCGGAGTAGGATAGGGTAACGGAGGTATCTCCCACGCTAAAACTGCCGCCGTTTGTATAGCTGATTGCACAATCGCCGGTATTCAGCGTCTTTGTGCCGCCGCTGGCATAGGTGGCAGTGACGACCATACCGGCAGGGTCAAAAGTATCGCCATATACATAGGTCTTCTTCGTGGGTGCGGTGGTAGCCGCGATGCCCGACAGCGAATCCGCCGTAACCGTCAACTGAACGGTTCCGGTGGCGGTGGTATAATTGGCGCCGTCGGTGGGGGTGAATTCCCAAGTGTACCCCTTTGTTCCGACTGTGAATGCCGTTCCCGCCGCCAGTGCCAGCGTGCCGGTGGTGCTGCCGTCCTTTTGCAGTTTGCCGCTCACTGTGGCAATAGGGGTTATGGGATAAATTGCCCCGCCGCTGTAGGACACCGTCCCAACATTCGGGGTGGCCTTCACGGAGGTGAAGCTGTAGGTGGCTGTGGCGTACTGATAGTTCGTGCCGCCGTTCTTGATTGCGGTGATGGTGGCAGCACCCACGCCTGTGATGCTGACTTCGCCGGTATTGGTATTCACAGCAACAGAAGTGTCGCCAGCGGTCACCTCCCAAGTCACCGCACCCGTGCCGCTGCCGCCGGCAGTGGATAGAGTGAAGGCGTCGCCATAAGCGATAGCGCCGGTGGGCTTGCCGATGATGGTCAGTGCAGCCTGCTGTGCCTTGGTGATGGCGAATGTCGTACTGCCGCTTACCGTGTAATTGCCTCCCGCTGCGTTTGTGAGAATGACGGCCGCCGTGCCGGCATTGGTATTGTTGCTGTAGGACACCGTATACTCGTTGGCCGGGATGGTTGTCGCGCCATCCTTGACGGTAACGGCGGGTGTCTTTGCTGTGCCGTCATATACATAGCTGCTTTGGGACAACTCGATGGTGGGGTTCGTTACCGTCTTTACGAAGTACGGAAGACCGCCGTTGACGGATGATGAATACGCCCATTTCATCCAATCAGTATGGAACTCCGTGCCGCTCTTTAAGGTATCCGCAAATGCTTGCGTTTTCATTGATGCCAATGCCTTACCCTCACAGTCCGTCCCCAATGTGCCTTGGGTAACGCCCGCTGCTATTGCGTCAGTATTCCAATAGGAATATGTAATGGTAGCGCCGTTGATAATCCCGGCCAGTCCGCCTGCATACGCATTGTTTGTAGTGGCGGAAATATTGCCCGCAGCATAACAATTTGTGATTGTGCCGTTGTTGTAATTGTACCCGACAATCCCGCCGGATATATTATAACTGTTCCCGGTGGTCTCGACATCACAGGTGCTATAGCAATTACTGATTATGCCGCCTTCGCTGTACCCTGCGATTCCGCCGGCCAGATTTGATGTGCCGCCGCTCCCGGTTGCCTTAACACTGCCGCTTACCCCAAGATTTTTGACTGTGCTGCCCATACCTAAATAGCCAAACAGCCCCGCATGCTTTCTGTTATCTGAACACATAGTTGTAACATTTGCATAAAGCCCCGACACCGTATGCCCGTTTCCATCGAACACGCCCGTAAACTGTCGGTCATAATTCCCAATCGGTACCCAACCCTCATCGCCGTTGAGATTGGTGTATGATGCGCCGTAGCCGGAGAGGTCAATGTCGTCCATCAGAATATAACGTTTGCCGTTGAAGTTGGGATTCCCCGCATTCACCTGCTCCGCCAGCTTGGCAAGTTGGGCGGCGGTGCCTATTTGGTAGGGGGCAGTCTGCGAACCATCGCCGCTAAAATCGCATTCTTCGTGGGTAAACTGTACTGCCGCGGTTTGGGTCAGCGTTACACCATCCGCCGCTGCGGTGTAGGTCACGGTTTCGGCTGTCATATTCGTCACAGTGAAGGTTGCTTTTCCGGCGCTGTCTGTAACGCCGCCGTTCACCGGTGTTATGGTTGAGTTTCCGGACCCTTGGCTTAGCGTTACTGTCATACCGCTTCCCAAAGTATCCCCATTTGCTTTTTTCAGCGTTACGGTAACAGTCGAGTTGTCAATACCGCCGATATACACAGAGGTGGGATCGGCTGTAACAGTGGACTTATCTTTATCAACGCCACTGCTCCTGATCGTGTAGGTCACGCCGGGTTTTTCACCCTTGAAGCTGCCGATACCGCTGAGCTTTACGGTAACTTCTCCCGGGTTGGTGCCGGCGCTGGTGGTGCCTTCCACGTTGTCCGAGCTGGTGACGGCTACGGTATAATCTGTACCCTTCGTAAGCGCCGCGCCGTCAAAGGTGACGGTTAATGTCGGCGCAATGAGACTGCCGGTATAAGTGTAAGGCCCGCCCGCGCTTACCGTTGCGTTTGCGATATCCCGCTCGGTGAGGTAAAGGCCGCCGGCGCCGGATTGGAGGCCGGAAGCAAATCTCGACAGAATGGGCAGCTTGTCGTCCGCGAAAGTCCAGACAATGCCGCTCCATGCACCGCTGTCCCAATTGCCTGCTGTCGTCCAGAATGCGGCGGTGTTGGCTTGGGCAATGCTAAAATCCGCACCATCAAGATTGTTTAGCCCTTTATTATTGCCGCCGCCTTTCATGCCGGAAAAGGCATAATTATTCTTGAACGTTCCCGCCCCGGTATTGCTGCCCACAACCCGGTGGACAGATAAACTGTTCTGTGCCACGCTTGGATTCAGCGCGGCGCAGTTCTTTAACTCTCCCCCCGTCATACCGGCGATGCCGCCCGCCATACTGCTGCCGCTGACCGCGTTGGCGGCGTAGCAGTAGCTAAGTGCCGCGCACTCACCGGCGATACCGCCGATTTTATTGCCGGTTCCTTTAACACTGCCGGTGGCATAGCAGTTTGCAATCGCGCATCGCGCGACGCCGACCATGCCGCCGACATTATTGAAACCGCTTACTTCTCCTTCCATAAAGCAGCCCGACACGATGCCGCTTGCCTGGGTAATTCCCGCGATGCCGCCTGTGCCGCCTGTGTTGGCTGAGGTAATGTTTACCGATGTCAGTCCCAGATTGGAAATGGGGCCATCCGCCAAGCCAAACAAGCCGGTATAGTAAAGACTGTTATTGATATACAGCCCGCTGATCGTTTTATAGTTCCCGTCAAAGCTGCCTTTAAATGTAGTACTGGTGTTATTTCCAATCGGAATCCAGCCCTTGCCGCCGTTATAGGACGCGCCATAGGCCGAGAGGTCAATATCGACGGTTAGCTGGTAGGATGCGTTCCTATAGGTTTCATTTCCCGCATTCACCAGCTCCGCAAGCCTTACAAGCTGTGCGGCGGTTGCGATTTGGTAGGGATCGGGTTGGCTGCCCGTACCGCCTGCGAAGTATTCCCCGCTGATGTGTCCGGGCAGGGTGTCATCCTGCGTACCCGTTTCAAAATCGGCCAGAACAGGCAGCTTGCCGTTCGCATATGTCCATGCGCTATCACCCCCGAACAGCGTTTGAAAGAAGCCGTCCTCTTGGATGTCTGCGGCGGATTTGTCCTCGCCGTTTTTGTTCCCCGCCGTACCGCCGCTGACCGGGTTGCCATTCATCAGCATGCCGGAGAAGGCCGCGTTGCTGGAAAGCGTGCCGCCAGCACACGCTATGCGCCCAGTCTCGTTTTGGGCAGAACTACTGTTGACGGAGGGGTTCAAAGCGGCGCAGTTTTGCACCGTGCCGTAAACATGTCCCGCTATACCGCCGACACTAAAGTGACCGGCGACCGCGCTGGTGGCGTAGCAGTATTGCATCGTGCCTGAGTATCCCACTTGACCTGTTATACCGCCGGCAAATTGATTATAGCCTGTCATGACTACGCTGCCGGCGGCGTAGCAGTTTTTTATTGGGCCGTCAAGCGCGCCAGCCACACCGCCGACATATTGGGTGCCGCGCATCGAGCCGGTGACATAGCACTGTTCGATGGAGCTGTCCGAATAAGCACGGCCTACCAGGCCGCCGACATATTCCCCTCCGGTGATGCTTGCATTTACAATGCCAAGTTTTTTCACCACGGCACTGCTCCCTGAAACATAGCCGAACAGCCCTGCGTAGTCAAGTGCCTGGTTGTCGATATAAAGCCCGGTAATGGTTTTGCCGTTGCCGTCAAAGGTACCCATGAACGGAGCATAGGGAGAAGGCGTCCCAATCGGCACCCAGCCCTTGCCGCCGTTATAGGACGCGCTATAGGCCGAGAGGTCGAGATCGGCGGTTAGCTGGTAATGTTTGCTGTTGTAATCAACATTCCCCGCATTCACCAGCTCCGCCAGCTTGGCCAGTTGGGCCGCCGTGCCAATGAGGTAGGGAGCCTCAGCAGTACCCGCACCCGAGAAGTTGGGGGCGGTATCGTCCGTGATATGCACAGGCATATCCACCGCCGAACCGAAGCCGGGCAGCTTGCCGTTTTCAATCGTCCAGCCGTCGGTAGCTGTAAAGCGAGTGGCGATGCCGCCGTCCGCCTTGATGTCGGCGGCGGACATATCTGCGCCGTCCAACCCATCTGCGGTTTTATCGCTTCCGCCGCCGGTCATGCCGCTAAATGCCACATTGCCGGAGAGGGTACCCATATAATTAGCTCCCGTCACTCGCCCGCCATCGGAGGCGCTTGCCTTTACATCAGAATTCAGCGCGGCGCAGCTTTGCAGGATGCAGTTTTCACCGTTCATCCCCGCAATGCCGCCAACGCATTCCGAACCTTTGACCGCGCCGGTGGCATAACAGTATTCAACAGTGCCATTATCTTCAACCATTCCGATTACGCCGCCGACCCAGTTGTTGCCGTTGACTGTGGCAGTGGAATACGAGTGCTGTAAGGGGCCCCCGCTCACCCTGCCGGCCACCCCGCCCGTCCAACTGGCACTGCCGCTGACCATACCGGCAAACGAGCAAGCCTTGATTAGGGAGGCGCTAGTATCAACCCAGCCAACCACGCCGCCAATATTGCTGCCGCCGCTGACCGTTCCGTTGCCCCGGCAATTTTCAATATTACCGGCATCTATATAACCGGCAATTGCACCAGCCCAGTCGCCCGCATGAATATTGACTGCCGACAGGGAGAGAGATGTGATACTGCCGCCTGAAACACAACCGAACAACCCGGCATTATCAAGGTTGGCGTCGTTGATGTACAGACCTGAAATTGTATGTCCATCTCCATCAAAACTGCCTTTGAAGGGCTTTCCATCAATTCCGATCGGCACCCAGCCCTTGCCGCCGTTATACGAAGCGCCATAGCCGGAGAGGTCGATATCGTTTTGCAGTTCCAGATAGACGGTGATTGTGCTGTCGTTGAATAAAAAGGTCTCCAATCGTCCCGCGTTGACCAGCGTGGCGATCTCCGCAAGCTGAGCCGCCGTAGTGATTTCCAGCGGACTGGTGTCTGTACCGCCGCCGCCCATGCGCATCATCATCCGCTGGGCAGGGATATACACCGTGATGCGGGGCGCTTCCACGCCATCCGCCATGGCATAGCCTTCGCCCGGCAGGGCGTCAAACACATAAAGCCCACTCTGGGGGAAGTCCTCGTTATAGTCCTGCTCGGTCTGCCATGTTACAGGAATTTCTGCGGGTTTTCCGTACACAGTGCCGCTCACTGTTTCGGGGAACACCGTCTGCGCTGTGTTCTGCCAGCGGATTTCATCTGATAATTCCGCAAATACTGTCACTGTGCCGGTACTCTTGCCTACTGTTACGCTGATGGTCGGCAGAACGGCGCTGACTGCGAAACCTTCAACGTTAGCGGTAAAGATGTAAGCTCCGGCCTTTTCGCCGTCCAACTCCGGCTCGGACGCCCAAGTCACAGCAACCGGGATTGTCTTTTCCGTGATTTGGGGTGCTTCGATTTTCGGTGGTTCGCTTGTGTCAGGTTCAGCGACCGATGCTGTAGCTGCAAGGTCGGGTGCTGTACTTTCGCTCTCCACAGGGGATAGCCCGCTGTCTACGGGCGGTGCTTCGGATGGTTGCACCGGCTCTTTTGTCTCCGGCACGGCCGCGTCCGTAGCTGTGGCAACGCAAACCGTAGCCATCAAAGACTCCGGCAGACTTAGCTTATTTAATGGGCGTGTCGCAAAACGTTAATAAAAAACGTTGGGCGATACGCCCTTGTTTGAGATATTCAGACAAGAAAACACCTTAAATAGAGGGCTGCATCACCATTTTAGCCTTCAATTAGGCACAAAAAACAAGGGGAAGGCCTTTCCCCTGTGGATAACTTTTTGCTTTTAATCAGGCTACCCTAGGGCTATGTAAATGTTTGCCGCA
>JAHDPO010000068.1 GCA_018434325.1 Clostridia bacterium
TCGGCCTGTACAATTTTTGCGTTTGTGGGTGAATTGCAGCAGCAGCTGAGACCTCTTTTAGCCAAATCGAGGCCAATCTCAGGCTATTTTGTGCAATTTTTTCGGTTGTGAGGGAATGCTTCCCCTGCATTTCACCTACAACCGCAATTTTTGTACACCCTGCCCCGGCCAATTGACCACAACCGCAATTTTTGTACAAGCTACCCGCCAAGAGCCCACTAACAGCAGTAGCGGGAGTCATCGTTGCATTGTTCTATTGATGCGGCGCCGGCCAATGCTCCATGAATTCGCCAACTTTTTGCTTTCTAAATGAAATTGCGTTCCGGCAGGGTTTTTTTTCATGGCATGATATTTGCTAATGTTTTTCATCAGGAATAATTATTTCTTCAGCTGCCGGCCACAGCTGGACAGGTAGACAGGCAAGCATCATAAATTAGGAGGAGTATAAATGTCAGAAAAGAAGGGCTTTTGGAGTTCGGGTAATGCTTATACGCTTTTGCTGATTGCCGGTATCGCTCTCGGTGCAGTTTTAGGTATAGTACTGGGCCCCAAAGCAACAATTTTTAAACCCATTGGGCAATTATTTATTAACATGTTGTTTACTTTAGTTGTGCCGCTGGTTTTCTTTTCTATTGCCGGTTCTATTGCCATAATGTCGGACATGAAACGGTTGGGCAAACTGCTTAAAAGCACTTTAGGCATATTTGTGTTTACCGGTGTTATTGCCTCGGTTTTGGCCATTATTTTAATTAAAGCTATTGATCCCGTTCAGGGGTTGGTGGTTTCGGAGCTGACGAAAACGGAAGCCGCAAAGCTATCCATAGGCACCCATATCGTCAATATGTTTACGGTCAGTGACTTTCACCTGCTGCTATCGAAAAGCAATATGCTGCCGATGATTGTTTTTGCTATTTTCTTCGGTTTGTGTGTATCGCTGCTGGGGGAAAAAGGGCTTAACATAGCTCGCGGTTTAAATGATTTGGCAGAAGTTATCTATAAAATGGTGGGCGTACTGATGAAGTTTGCTCCCATCGGTTTGGGCGCTTACTTTGCTAATCTTACCGGTATTTTCGGCCCTCAATTGCTGGGCACTTACGGTAAAGCCATGCTTTGGTTTTATCCTGTCGCCATCGGCTATTTCTTTATTTTCAATCCAATTTATTGCTATATCTGTGGAGGTCGTCAATGAGCTGGAGACTTTTGCTATCGACTGGTTTCAGGCTATTGCCTATGATCCCGCTGCCGCTCCTCTTAAAAAATATGAATACGCGGTGACTATCGGTGAATATTATCCCGTTTTAGAAACAATACCTCATGTCATTGACTTGGGCATGCGCCAAATCAATCTCCTGACCGTCGCTGAAATATTACATTTCTTTACCGATGAAATCATTGTGGATGAACTGCTTACCAGCAGATACGTCAAGGAAAGTGTACAGTCCATCTGCAGCTTGCATAATGAAATCAAGAAGAATCAGGCCTTGAAAGCCCAGATGGGAAGTATTGTGGAAGATTTCAGCGACGGTGTATTGATCCTTGAAAATGGCGGCAGGGTTACGCTTTGCAATAAAATGGCCAGACAGATACTGGGTCTGGAGGATGAGACGCTGCCCCAATGGTTTGGGGAAGCACTGCAGAGCGAGGGTGAGGAGTTTTTTCTGCAAAGGGATGATAAGGACATAAAAATTGAGGTTGCGGATATTTCCAATTCTGCGCTGAAAACGCAGAAAATCATCATTAAAGACATTGCCTTGTTAAGAAAAATCAATGTGGATTACCATACCTATCAGAAGAATCAGGGCCATTATGCCAAATGCAGCTTTAAGGACATCCTGCATGTTGACGGCGCCATGAAAAGCGTGATCAGATCCGCCCGGCACATGGCCGACAGCCGCTCCAATATTTTGATAACCGGCGAAAGCGGCGTAGGCAAGGAGCTGATGGCTCAGGCTATTCATAATGGTTCCCCTTGCTCCGGCGGCCCCTTTGTGGCAATCAACTGCGGCGCTATCAGCGAAGCGCTTTTGGAAAGTGAGCTTTTTGGTTACGACGAGGGGGCCTTTACGGGAGCGTCAAAGAAGGGAAAAATCGGTCTGATCGAGCTGGCCAACAACGGTACATTGTTTCTGGATGAGATTGGCGATGCGCCCTTATCCATTCAACAAAAACTTTTGAGAGCCATTCAGGAAAAGACCATTTTGAGAGTGGCGGGCCGGCAGCCAATTAATGTGGATGTTCGGTTTATTGCCGCTACCAATCAGGATTTAAAAGCCTTGGCTTGCGAAAAGAAATTCAGGCTGGATCTGTACTACAGGCTGAATGTACTGACCGTCAACGTACCGGCCCTCAGGGAGCGGACAAGGGATATTCCTTTGTTGTTCACGGCTTTTTTAAGAAAGAACCTGGAGTCCCATGGCATAAAAATGCCGCAGATCGATAAAAAAGTATGGGAAGTTTTATGTGCTTACCATTGGCCCGGCAATATCAGAGAACTGCAAAACCTCGGCGAATATCTGGCTAATTATATTGCCCATGATGAAGCTGAGGATTTGCTGAAGATCCTTGAAGTCTATTTGGAGATTCATCGGGGCAAGAGTTTTGGCGGCGGGGCTGAAGGTCTGCCGAATGGAGCGCCCGGGGATGACGCAGCACTGTGGCTTGGCAGCGACGGCAAATTTGTTCTGAAAGCACTGCTCAATTTATCCAGGGAAGGCTACCTGGTTAGTCACCGTCTGCTGATCCGGCAGTGCGCGGACTGGGGCAGAACTTTTACTGCCTACCGGCTCAAAATGGTAATTGATGACCTTAAAGCTAAGGGCTTGGTAGAAGCTATCATTGGCAAAGGAACGAATTTGACGGCTGCCGGCATGGAATACGCTAAGACCCTGGATGGTGAAGCGCCAAACTAACAAACAAATGGGAGGACAAACAATCATGGCAAATGAGAATGTATTGACGAAGCCCTACCGCAGCAATGAAATGGTGGGCGGTGTAAATAACGGCGGCAACAGAGTGTTTTTATACGCAACGGGCTTGGATAGGGAAGATCTGGAGAAGCCTTTTATCGGTATCGTGAATTCCTGGAATGAAATGAACCCCGGCCATAAACATCTGCGCGAGCTGTCCCAGGCAGTGCGGGAAGGAATCCTGGCTGAGGGAGGCACCCCTTTTGAATTCAATACCATAAGTATCTGCGACGGTATTACGGAGGGCCATAAGGGCATGTGCTATGTGCTGCCCAGCCGGGATGTGATCACGGATTCCATTGAGCTGATCGTAGAGGCTCAAAGGCTGGACGGCTTGGTGTTTTTATGCAGCTGCGATAAGATCGTTCCGGGCATGGCCATGGCTTGTGCCAGGCTGAATTTGCCCAGCGTCATGGTAACCGGCGGCCCCATGCTGGCCGGCAAATTTCAAGGCAAAACCATAGCCGGCGGCTATATCGTCCGGGAAGCGGCCCGCAAGCTGATCAATGGCGAGATGTCGGTGGCGGAATACGAACAGATGGAAAAGAGCGTTTGTATGGGACCGGGCTCCTGCCCCTCCATGGAAACGGCCAATACCATGTGCACCGTCATGGAAAGCATCGGCCTGTCTCTGCCGGGCTCAGGCACGACTCACGCCGTATATACGGAGAAGCTGCGGCAGGCCAGACAAAGCGGCAGGCTGGTGATGAAGCTGGTCAAGGAGAATATCCGTCCCAAAGATTATGTGACTATTGAAAACTTTAAGAACGCTATCGCTGTGGATATGGCGGTGGGCGGCTCCACCAACAGCCTGATTCACCTTACGGCCATTGCCCGGGAATTTGGCATTAAGCTTACACCGGAAATGTTTGATGAGATCAGCAAAAAGACGCCCCATTTGGCCAATGTGATGCCTTCCGGGAAATATACGATGCTGGATTTGGATGAGGCCGGCGGTTCGGTGGCTGTGGTTGCGGAGCTGGGCGAAAAGCATCTCAATCTTGATGTTAAAGCGGTGACGGGCCAGACCTGGAGGGAAATTATCAAGGGAAGAAACAGCCAGAATACCGACGTTATCCGCACTCTGGATAATCCCTTGCATGAAGAAGGAAGTATTGCCATTCTTAAAGGCAGTTTGGCGCCGGAGGGGGCTTGTATAAAGCAATCGGCGGTTTCGCCGGAGATGATGGCCCATAGAGGGCCGGCAAAGGTTTATGAAACTGAAGAAGCGGTTATTGAGGCTATCCATCAAGGGGAAGTGCAATCCGGCGACGTAGTGGTTCTGCGCTATGAAGGGCCAAAAGGCGGACCCGGCATGAGGGAAATGCTGGCGGCCACAACGCAGATCATGGGCTATGGTCTGGGTACCTCCGTAGCCCTTGTCACCGACGGTAGGTTTTCCGGCGCTACCAGGGGGCCTTGCATCGGCCATGTCACTCCTGAGGCTGCCGTGGGCGGGCCTATCGCCCTGGTGGAAAACGGCGATATGATTAATATCGATATCCCCAACCGTATTCTTGATTTGGAGGTAAGCCCGGAGGTGCTGGCAGAACGCCGGCAAAGGCTGGTTTTGCGGGAGCAGCCGGAGTCCAGCAGCTATTTGTACCGCTATAGCAAGTCCGTCGGCAGCGTCTGGGAGGGCGCCGTCTTAAAGTAAAAGGCAAGAGAATTTAGGCAAGCAAGCAAGAGCTGCGCAAATTGGCTGTCGATAAGCCAATAGCGTCAGCTCTTTTTTTGCCTGCGCCCGGTCCTTTTTCCGGGTTTTCTATTTGCCAATTGTTTACTCATGTTTATAGCTGGTTTTTCTTGCCTGAAATACTTGAAGCCTGCAAGAATTACTGATAGAGTAGAAGCCGATAGATGACAGTGGAAGTCAAGCGAAAAATACAATTGGGGGTGGGACTCAGTGCTGAATCGGAAAATCCGTATATCTGGCTATGGCGTGGTAACGGCGGCGCTGATTGCCGCCATTTGTGCCGCGATTGCGTTTTTTTATTTGACTTTCTATAATCAAATCGGCAATATTTATCAGGCTGAAACGGAGTCCATGGTTCTGGATTTAAAAAAGGTTTTTTTGAAAAGCACTATCGATAATCTGATTTACGAGATCGATTTGGACCGCAAACTGGAAGCGCAGCGCTATGGTGAAATCGTCGATTGCCGCTATGATGCGCTAAGTCTTCAGGAATTTGCAGACGAAGAGGATTTTTACCGGACCTTGATTGCTAAATTTGAGAGCGACTTCCAGGAAGGTAACGATTACTGGACGGTTTTTCTTTGGAACGACCAAAGCGGCCAGGTTCTTTATGATCCCGGGAAGCTGTTGGATCAGGATATTGAAGGGGCGCTGGAAAAGGTCAAGCCCCTCTTAGCCCATTACAGGCTTGTGACCTTCGGCGAGCTTTCCTGCTTGTTTGGCGTCAGCCGGCAAGATATCGACAGAGTCGTGAAGGAGGAAATCGGCAGCAGAATCCGGCAGAGAAAATTCGATAATGATTCTTATCTGTGGATCAATGAGATTCTTAACTACGAAGGCGGCGACAACTATGCCATCCGGCGTATCCACCCCAATCTGCCCGAAACGGAAGGTATGTTTCTTTCCACCGCTATGCAGGATATAAAGGGTAATCTTCCCTATCTTACGGAGCTGGAAGGGATAAAAAAGGACGGCCAGCTGTTTTACCAATATTATTTTAAAGAACTGAACAGTGAACGGATTTCCGAAAAGATTTCCTACGCCAAGCTATATAAGGACTATAACTGGGTTCTTTGCATGGGTATGCCCCTCAATGAGATGGATCAATACATTGCCCAGGTTAATGAGAGAGGCCGGGCGATGACGGCGAAAAATGCTTTCGTCTTATCCCTGGCGTTGATTCTGGTGGTGGCTTTCTGTCTGACACTGCTCCTGCTGGTGGAGCGGTGGCGATTTAAGTGTGTGGCGGAGAAGCTGGAATTGGAGATCCACATTGATCCGATCACCAGCGTTGGCAATCGAAGGTACGGCGTAAAAAGCCTGATGCGGGCTTTTGATCAATTCAAAATAGACGGCGTCAGCCCTGCCGTTATGATGTTTGATCTTGACCATTTTAAAGAAATCAATGATACCTGGGGCCATGATGTGGGTGACCGGATCCTTCAGGAAATTACAGCTATTGTCTGCGGTACCATCCGCAGTACGGATCAGCTGATTCGCTGGGGCGGCGACGAATTTGTCGGCATTATTTACGGGATGAAAACGGAAAATACCGAGGCCTTTGCTCAAAAAGTCAGGGAAGCCATATCGTCGATCAAGATTGCCGTGGAAACCGGCGAAATCAGCCCGACAGTGTCCATCGGTATCTCCTATTTTAAAGAAGAAGACGCTGACTATTCTTCCGCCTTGAAAAAGGCCGATCAGGCCATGTATGTGGCTAAAACGGAAGGGCGAAACAGAATCTGCATCCTGCCGTAACGGGAGCAAAAAGGAAGAAGTCGAAACCACATGAATCTCAAATCTATTGCCTATCGCTTGGCCATAACCCTTGCTTTGCTGATTGCCGCATTCGTTATAGGATACTTATTTCGTACCCTGGGGTTGCCGGAAACCAATATAGTCATTGTCTACCTTCTCACTGTTTTATTAACGGCGAGGTTTTCACATGGATATGTCTTCGGCTTTCTTGCCTCTCTTTTCTCTGCCTTTGCATTTAATTTCTTTTTTACGGAACCGTATTTTTCACTTGCCATAAATACCCCCAGCTATATCATCACTTTTATTATTATGACGATTGCTGCATTAATCACCAGCGCCCTTACTACTCATGCCAATCGCAATGCCATAAAAGCCCGGGAAAAAGAGGCCGAAACAAAGGCTTTATATACATTGACAAACCGTTTGACCGAGGCGGCAGATATTTCTGATATTGCAGGGATTGCAACGGGCGCTATCAGTGAAATGATGAACTGCAAAGCGGAATGTCTTTGTTTCGACAGGCAGGGCAAGCCTGAGCCGGCCGAGGATCTGCGAGCCGGCTATAACATCGGTGCTGAGTTCCATGATTGGCCTGTCCATGGACGGGAGGCAACCCTCGGGATTATCCGGATTCCGAAAGACGCTGTGAAAACCATGAACGAATCACAAACGCGAATGCTCCGCGCCGTGATTGAAAGCATCGCCCTGGCGATGGACCGGTTCCGGTCTGCCGAGCAGCAGCAAAAATTCAACGAGGATATCGCGCAAGAACGGTATCGCGGTAATTTGTTGCGGGCTATTTCCCACGATTTGCGCACCCCCCTTGCCGGCATGATGGGGACGGCTGAAATGCTGCTGAATATGACGGACAAGGACGATCAACGATACCCTCTGATGGAAGGAATGCATAAGGATGCAAACTGGCTGCACTCGCTGGTTGAGAATATTTTAAGCCTTACCCGCCTGCAGGATGGAAAGCTGGCGCTTTACAAACAGGAGGAAGCCGCAGAAGAGGTTGTGGGTGCAGCAATCCGCTATATATCACGGCGCTGGCCGGAATATGAAATATCGGTTAATGTACCGGAGGAATTGCTGTTGGTTCCCATGGATGCAAAACTAATTGGGCAAGTACTCATTAATCTTTTGGACAATGCCGTCAAACATACGGCGCCCCAAGATGAGATCAATGTTTCGGTGGCCAAGGATACCGATAACAACTGTGCCGTATTTTCGGTTCGTGACCGCGGAGAAGGTATTGCGGATTGCGATTTACCCAATATCTTTCAGGTGTTTTATACGTCGAGAGCTAAGCACGCCGATGCGCAGCTTGGCATCGGTTTAGGTCTTGCCATATGTGAAGCGGCGGTAAAAGCCCACGGCGGCAGCATAAGGGCTATCAATCCTGCAGATGGCCCGGGCGCAGAAATTACCTTCACGATCCCATTGGAGGTAACGAATCATGAATCAATATAACGCCTATGTTCTTGTGGTTGAGGACGATAAACAAATACGAAATTTCATCTGCTATTCGTTGGATGCGGAAGGCTTCAAGCACATCGCTGCAAGCAGCGGTCAGGGTGCGTTAAGCGTCCTTATTGCAGAGCCGGTTGATTTGATGCTCCTCGATCTCGGGCTGCCGGATTTTGATGGCATGGAGCTGATCCGCAAGGTGCGCCAATGGTCGGAGATGCCTATTATCGTTGTTTCCGCCCGCGATCAGGATAAGGAAAAGGCGGCGGCGCTGGATTTGGGAGCCGACGATTATTTGACAAAGCCTTTTTCGGCTACCGAGCTTTTAGCTCGAATCCGGGTGGCGCTGAGACATTCAGCTCGGCAAAATAGCGGTTACAGAATGCAAAATGTCTTGCAGGTCGGCGAGCTGCAAATTGATTTGGACAAGAGGCTGATTTATGTCGAAGGTGAGGAAACTCATGTTACGCCTATGGAATATAATCTGCTGGCACTGTTTTTTAAAAATATCGGCAAGGTTCTTACGACTAAGCAGATTTTAAAAGAGATTTGGGGCGTAGGCCATGGCAGCGACACCCAGGCCCTGCGGGCGCTGATGGCCGGACTCAGGCGTAAAATCGAGAAAAATCCGGCGAAACCACGATATATTTTGACAGAAATAGGGGTCGGATACAGGCTTGTAGATGAATAAAGCCCTTTCTCAAAGCCGCTTCGGTGCAAAACTGAAGCGGCTTTTTCATTCTCACAACATTCTCACAGGGTTTCCTGCTTCCTCACACCGTCCTCACACCGTTTTCATTATAATATTTGAAGTTGGATCGGGCATTGTATGATTCCAAAATACAGATGAAAGTGTGAGATGTTTATTGAATGCGAAATGGTTAAGTCCGGGAAGGTTTTTGGTGCTTGGATTCGCCGCCATGATCTTCCTTGGAACGGTATTGCTGCTTCTGCCTGTTTCGGCGGATAAAGGTATTGTCATTCGTCCTGTGGATGCATTGTTTACCGCCACAAGCGCCGTTTGCGTGACGGGACTCATCGCTATCGATACGGCTGATCATTTCAGTGTGTTCGGGCAAACTGTGGTTGCGCTGCTGATTCAAATCGGAGGACTGGGCATCACTTCCATTGGCGTTATTTTTATTTTGCTGGCAGGCAAAAAAATTGGACTGCGAGAGCGGGTCCTTGTGAAGGAATCCTTAAACCTGGATACTCTTAAAGGTATAGTACGCCTGGTGAAATCTGTTATGATTGTGACCCTGTGCTTTGAAGGAGCCGGCATGGCCCTCGCCTATATCGTATTTGCACAAGATTATCCGCCTTTATCAGCGCTGGGCGTCAGCGCTTTTCATTCCTTGGCGGCTTTCAACAATGCCGGCTTCGATATCCTGGGCGGCTACCAAAGTCTGATTCCCTATCGGGATGATGTCCTGCTGAATCTGACGACCTGCGGGTTAATCATTTTCGGCGGTCTGGGCTTTCACGTCATCCGGGAGATATTGCATAAGCGGTCTTTGCGGAAATTAAGCATGAATACCAAGATCGTTCTGACCATGACGGTTTCCTTGCTGGCTATTGGAACGGTTTTATTGAAACTTACGAATGAAGTGACTTGGCTGGAGGCTTTTTTCCAAAGCACTTCCGCCAGAACTGCCGGCTTCAGCACTTACGCTCTTGGTGAATTTACCGTTGCGGGACAGTTTATTCTGATTATACTGATGTTCATTGGCGCTTCGCCGGGCTCCACGGGCGGCGGCATAAAGACCACTACCGCCTTTACTCTGGTCAAAAGCCTGCTGGCTTTTGCCACCAATCGAAATTGCACAGCCTTCCGGCGAAAAATCCCCCAGGAAAGCATCATGAAGGCATTTACCGTCACGATTTTGGCGGTGATCCTTGTATGCTTTATGACTCTTCTGATCTGCATCATCGAACCGCAGTTTACCTTCATGCAGGTTCTGTTTGAAGTCGTATCGGGATTCGGTACGGTGGGCCTGTCCACAGGCATCACGCCGCATCTGGCGGACAGCAGTAAGCTTCTTTTATGCCTGACTATGTTTATCGGCCGCCTTGGTCCGCTGACCATGGCCTGCATATGGGTATACAAACCTTCGTCAAACCTTTCTTTTGCGGAAGAAAGAGTCACTATCGGATAGGAGAGAATCAACATGACGGATTTTAAATCGACCATTGCTTTCGGCGTCATCGGGCTGGGCCGTTTTGGCTTTTCCCTGGCAGAGATGCTTGCCGATAATGGCAGGGAAGTCTTGGTGCTTGATAACAATGAGAGCAAAGTCAGACAAATTCAAGACAAGGTGCAGCAAGCCTTTGTTATCACCCAACCGGACAAATCAACACTGGAAGAGGCCGGCATACAGAATTGCGGTACTGTCATCGTATGTATCGGCGAGCATGTGGAAGCCAGTATCCTAACGACGCTCAACGTGATTGAGCTGGGTGTGCCCCGGGTCATTGCCAAGGCGATCAGTGCGGAGCACGGCAGAGTTTTACAGAAAATTGGGGCGGAAGTGGTTTACCCTGAGCGGGATCGGGCTGTTCGTCTTGCGAATACGCTGACCAGGCCCCGGGCCATGGATTATCTTGACCTTTCCGATCAATATGCGATTTCAGAGATCAGACTGTCGAATAGACTGCACGGAAAAACCATTCTCGGACTGGAGTTTCGCAAAAGGTTCGGCCTCAACATCATCGCGATTGTCAGGGGCAATGAAACCATTGTGGAAATCACACCGGATTTACAGCTAAAAACAGAGGACTTGATCGCCGTCGTGGGTAAGAAAGAAAGTATTTTGAAATTTGAGCGCTATTTAGCTTCTTAATCCCAGCGATCTGTACAAGGACGTCATCTAACTGTATTATTTACTTACGGGATAGAGATACTATTCAAATTAAGATTGATTTCAGATAGAAGGTGATGTCCCATGTTATCAGAGAAGAAAGCGCCCAATAGACTTATCAACGAAAAATCGCCTTATTTGCTCCAGCATGCATACAATCCCGTAGATTGGTATCCCTGGGGCGACGAGGCCTTCCTGAAAGCGAAGAAGGAGGATAAGCCGGTCTTTTTAAGTATCGGCTATTCCACGTGTCATTGGTGCCATGTGATGGCTCATGAATCCTTTGAGGATCAGGAAGTGGCTGCGAGGCTAAACCGTGATTTCGTGCCGGTGAAGGTGGACCGGGAGGTGCGGCCGGATGTGGACGAAGTCTATATGAATATTTGCCAGATGATCACAGGACAGGGCGGCTGGCCCCTGACCGTGGTGATGACGCCGGAGCAGAAACCTTTTTATGTGGGAACGTATTTTCCGAAAAAGAGCCGCCACGGCATGCCGGGGTTATTGGATATCCTGGACTCTTTGACAGAGCATTGGCGGGAGAGCCGGCAGCATGTGGAAGAGGTGGCTCAGCAATGGACGGAAATTTTGCAGGAGCGGCAGGCGGTCAGAAGCGGGGGCCAAAGCCAGGGGACGGGGATCAAAGAAAGAAACCAAGGTAAGGTGCGGGAGAACTGGCAGCAGCGCTTGCGGCAGATGGCGGGAGAGCAGATCATTGGCAAAGCGGGCAAGCATCCTCAGGAGCCGGCGGAAGCCAATGCGCCAGCTCAGGCTTCTCAGGACAGCTTTAGCCCGTGGGGTAATTTGAATCCCTTGAACAATGCGGAAGGGGAAATGATTAAAACCGCTTACGAGCAATTGAAGCAAAGCTTCGATCCGCAATGGGGCGGCTTTGGTCCGCCGCCTAAATTCCCCTGCCCTTCGCAGCTGCTTTTTCTGCTGCATTATCACCACTTTACCAAAGATGCAGAGGCTCTGGCCATGGTGGAAAAGACTCTGGAGCAAATGTACCGCGGCGGTATCTTTGATCATATCGGCTTTGGCTTTTCCCGTTATTCCACAGACCGGCAGTGGCTGGCGCCTCATTTTGAGAAAATGCTCTATGATAATGCTCTGCTGGCCATGGTTTACACCGAAGCATGGCAGATTACCAAGCGGCCCTTGTACAAGGTCATTGCCTGTAAAACCCTCGATTATGCTTTGCGGGAGCTGGGGGCGGCAGACGGCGGCTTTTTCTCGGCCCAGGATGCGGACAGCCAGGGAGAAGAGGGCAAATACTACGTTTTTACCCCGGCGGAAATTGTAGAACTGTTAGGCAAAGAAGATGGGGAATATTTCAATTGGTACTTCGACATTACGGAAAAAGGCAATTTTGAGGGCAAAAATATTCCTAACCTCATCGGCAATCCGGAGTTTGACCAGCTGAAGGAATGGCTCAGGGAACGGGGCAGCGAAAGAGCGGCGGCAGAAGCAGCAATGGCAGGAGAGGCTGAAGCCTCGGGAGGCCAGGCAACTGAGGCCAAAGAGCCTTGGCCCATCGACGGCTGGGGCAGTGCTTCTGCCGACGGCACCAATCCCCTGATCCAGTGGCTGGCTCAGCAGGTGTATGCCTACCGGCTGGACCGGATGGAGCTGCATTTGGATGATAAAATATTGACCGCTTGGAATGGCTTAATGGCGGCGGCCTTAATCAAAGCCTATCAGGCTTTTGGCTGGAAGCATTATCTGGAGGCAGCCAGAAAAACCTTGGTTTTTATAGAAGAAAAGCTTTTTAGTCCCGAGGGCCGCCTTTTGGTAAGCTACCACAAAGGCGAGGAAGCTTCGACCGCCGCCGCCGCTTCCGGCCAAGGTCTGCTGGATGATTACAGCTTCCTGATCTGGGCCCAGCTGGAGATGTATGCGGCTACTTTTGAGCTGGTTTGGCTGGAAAGAGCTTTGGAGCTCAACGATATCCTGATTAAGGAGTTTTGGGATGAGGATAGGGGCGGCTTCTACATGACGTCCTCCCGGGGCGAAAAGCTGATCAGCCGGCCGAAGCCCTTTTATGACGGCGCTATGCCTGCCGGCAATTCCGTGGCGGCGCTCAACCTGCTGCGGCTGGGCCGCCTTACCGGACGCCAGGAGCTGCGGGATAAATTTTATGAGCAGGCCGAAGCCTTTGCCGGCGCCGCCGCTGGGTATCCGGCCGGCCATTGCCTCTACCTGATTCCTTTAATGCTGGAGCTCTATCCGGAGCAAGAACTGATCTGCACCTTGCCGGCAAAAAAAAGGGCCAGCAATATTGCTGTGCCCTTGGAGCAGCGGCTGAAGGCCGTATTGAACCGGCGCTTCCGGCCGGAACTGACGGTATTGGTGAAGGAGCAGGCCGAGGAGAATGCCTTGGGGGCAGTGGCGCCTTTCAGCAAGGATTATCCCTTGGCGGAGCTGGCCGGTTTTTATCTTTGCAGCGGCAAAGAGTGCCAGCCCCCCTGCCATAGCTTAGAGGAATTGGCGGATAAGCTGGATGATCTCCGGCATTAAGGGCCGGGCAGCTCGACGTCAAAGAGAAATTTCATCTCGTAAGTCGTGTCACGGACTGTTTTAAAAGTACCGTAAACGGTATAGTGGGCGCTGTAAGGCGCAAGGGGCAGTATATCATCTGTCAGCCGGCTGCTTGAGACGGTATAGGAGTCTGTCCGTTCCCAGTTTTCCACCTTGATCTCATAATCGCCTGCCGGCGCATAGGAAAAATACAGCTTAACCTGGGTTGCCGGGAAGCCATGAATACCGCCGACTCCCTCATCGTTTAAGTGCTCACTGACTTTCTGCTCCTCATCGCCTCTTCTGACGGAAAGAATGGTTTCCGATGCATACATCAGCTCGCCATCTGTATTCACCCGCTCATCAAAATACATCATCATATTTGGCGGAAAGGGCGGAGGGTCAGGATCTGCGGCATCAAAGTCCAGCAGTGATTCAATATAGCCCCAGTCAATCTCGTCTTCAAGGATAAATGTTATTTTTCCATAATCGTCATAAGGGATGTTGGCAAACAGCAGCCCATCGCAAAGCTCAAACCGGGTTAAGCTGACCGTATTGCCGTCAATGGTTTCTCCGTAATCAACATAGAGTTGGCGGACTTTGTCTTCTGCGAAGCTTCCTGCAAAAACCTGCTTCACCTTAAGTGACGCCAGATATTTGGTCAGCGCCTCTTCTTCCCAGCCGTATACGCTTCTATAGCCGAATAGCTGATCGCTCCATCTGTAGGTAGAAACGCTGTCGATGGCCAGCTGCGCCGGCGCCTTGTCGAAAATCAGGGACTGCACGGTACTGCTGTTGTCCGCAAGGGCTACGGTCCCCAACCCCATAATCAACCCAAATGAAGCTAAACCGATAACGACTCCTCCCGAAAACCGTTTGGCCGGCTTGATGATGTTGCGAAGCCTGTAACGCAGTGAACCGGCCGCCGCCGATAGGCAAGTAGTACAGCCGCGGCTGCTGCCGGCGTTCTTGAGCAGAAGCTCGGCATAGAGCCGGCGGGTTGACTCATGGGCCCCGGACAAGACAGCTTCGTCACAGCTAAGCTCAAGATCATCAGCCGCCTTACGCCGGGCAACCCAGGCCAGGGGGTTAAACCAGCAAGCGGCGGTACAGAAGTTTATAAATAATTTTGTGCGGATGTCCAGCCTCAATATGTGGCGAAGCTCATGACGGAATATCAGGACAAATTCCTCTCTGGTGTAGCTCTGTTTGGGTAAAATCAGCGCCATGGTTCGGTCAAAACAGCCGATGGTCAGCGGTGTATTTACCATTTTTGATACGAAAACAGGAATTTGGGCTGTTACCCCATGCCTTACCGACTCACTATGCCATAAGGAGAGGACGGCGTCGTCCGTAACCTTCTCGGCATTTTTCAACAGATATCTGCGATAACGGAAATGGGACGCCAGCTGCCAAATCACCGCAGCGGCAAAGCCGGCCGCCCAAATCCCTGAAAAAACAACAAGCCATTGCTGGGGCAGGGTAATGACAAGCAACGGCGTTGCTTCATAACCCGTGAGGTATATGGTGAAGTACAGCAGCATCGGCACCATCCACAGGGTGGCGCAGGCCCGGGCGCTGATCATCCGCCTTAAAAGCGGCAGCAGCAGGAGCAAGGCTGTATAATAAATACTGATATACAAAAACAGCAAAATACTTTTTGCCGTTACGGTAATAAACAGCCAAGGGCCCTTTGTTATTATTAACAGGGCTAAAATTACGGCCAAAAGCAGCGGCAGTGTGAGGGGCTCGATAAGGGCTGTTTTCTGTCCGGGTTTTAAGCGCTCTGTCTGAAGCTTTTCCTCCTGCCGGCTGCGTGTGTTAAAGGCAGTAATAACCGCCACAGCCAGGATGAGGCCGAACATAAGCTGAGCGGTATTCATAGTTCCCCCCTCTCCAAAAGCTGGCGCAGCTCTTCAATATCCTCCTTGCTTAAACCACTGTCGCAAAGGGCTGCAGCCAAAGTGCGGATATCGCCGCCGCAAAGCTTGTCTAAAAAGCTTCTGCTTTGTGAGGCGAGATAATCCTGTTTTGCAATGACAGGCGTGTAACAATTACTCCTGCCGTTTTTTTCTATGGTTAAAAACCGGCGCTCCACCAAGCGTGAAAGCAATGTCAGGATTGTGGTGGCAGCCATGGGATGTGTTTTATTAAGGATGTTTTCTATGTCGGACCTGGATACGGGAGGCGCACAGTCCCATATCGCCTGCATAACCTCAAGCTCTGCATCAGGAAGTCTGCGAAAACCCATAGATGATCAGCCCTTTTCGTTGAATTCTACAAACGTAGTATTGATATAAATTCTACAATTATAGAAGATGTTTGTCAAGAGATGCTTGAGAGATGAGCGCAACGGGATAATAAAAAAACACTGTATCCCTTGAGTGCCGGGTACAGCGTTTTTCGTTGGCTGCCAATTCGATTGTATTTAACTAATGAGTCACGGAAGGAAGATTGCCCAGATTATTGCTTTCACTGCCGTCGGGCAGGGATTTCAGGTATTCGTTACCTTTGCGGGAGGCAATGCCTACGCCCCGAATTCCTCCTTGCCTGGCTAAGGCTACCGCTTGAGCTTTATCCAAAACCTGGCCGTCGGAAAGATAGTAGCCGGTGACCCGTCCGCCTTCTTTAACCAAAGCGGTGATTTCTTTGGCATCCGGTAATGGCGTCGGGATGTCGCTAAGGGCGTTCATAGCCAGAGAAGAGCCCATTGATTCATTCATCATGATGATTCCTCCTGTTTGATCAATCGTCGATGCAGACTTGGCGATATCGCCTCATCCGTCGTTATATTTTGATCTGAGGCAGGAGGTTTTATTCTGATTAGATCAGCTTTTTCAATCGCTTGGCCAAAGGCATGGCCAAAATGGCGGCCAGGGTGACTTGCAGGAAGTTGACGGGAATAGAGCCGGCAGGAGCGAGCCAGTTGCCATAGAGGAAGACTTCCACTAGATAATAGCCGCCGATGGTGATAAGATTAGCAGCAAAAATAGAGAGAGCGTAGGGGGCCAGACGGTACTCCGGATTTTTTTCGGCGGCATAACCGGCCGCAAAGCCCACGGCGCCGGCAATAAGGAAAGAAAATGGCGCCCAAAGGGTCCAGCCGGAAAGCAGATCGAAGAGGGCCAGGCCAAAGGCGCCGGCCAAAGCACCGGTTCGCCTGCCGTAAAGAAGGGCAAAAATGAACAAAGGCAGATCGCCCAAATGGATCATGCCGCCTACACCGGCAATGGGGACACGGATATGGATAAACATAGCGGTGACAAGCACCAAAGCAATGGCCAAACCGTTAATAACTAAAATTTTAATGGCCGATTGGCCGGCGGGGGTGACCTGGCTGTTCATGACAGTTCCTCCTGAGACGTTAATAATCTGTGATGATGTTAGCATATCGCATTTTTGTACATATTAAAATGGACAAAAATTTAATCTATTATATGGACAGATGAGATTTTGAAACTAACGGGAACATAACCGGCTGTCTTGCCGTCAATACAAAGAAAGCTGCAAAAGGATCAGAGCAGGAGGGATAAAATGAAGAAGAATAGGTGCTTTGCCTTGACCTTGGCGCTATTGCTCACGATAGCCGGATTCTCCGGCTGCGGTCAGCCGCAGGCAGACAGCGAAGGAAAGAAGGGTGTCAGTTTGGTGAATATCGCATCAGTGGAACAAAAAGAGCTGCAAGCCCCCGTTTATGGAGAGGAGGATCAGGAGGCGATTGCTGCGACCCAAAGTGCCAATAGCTTTGCTTTCAAGCTGAGTTCTCTTTTGGCCAAGGAGGCCGGCGAAGCCAACCTGGTTTGCTCGCCTTATTCCGTATGGCTGCCCCTGGCGGCCCTGGTCAATGCCGCCGATGAGACCGCCAAGCCTGTGCTGCTTGAAGCCTTGGACGCCGCCGGCATCAGTGAGGGTGATTTGAACCGGGCCGTTTCCCGTATGCTTTACGATCTAACGAAGCAAAGAGAAATCGAGAGCGCCAAGGAGTATGGCGAGGGATTTCATAATCCGCTGCAAATAGCCAATGCTGTTTTTGTGAGCAATAACCTGACGCTGAAGCAGGAGTTTGCCCAGCTGTTCATGGATTATTTCCGGGGTAATGTGATGAATGTGGATTTTTCATCACCGGATGCCGTGGCCGCGGTAAACCAATGGGCCAGCGAAAATACGCAGGGCTTGATCCCCAGCATTGTGGAAAGCTTTGATGAGGATGCCGTGGCCGCCCTGGCTAATGCCATCTATTTTTCCGACCGCTGGCAGCGGGAGTTCGACCCGGATCAGACGAAAGAAGATGTGTTTTATTCGACTGCCGGGGAGACAGAGGCTTCCTATATGCTATTGGAGGGAGATGAGCTGACCTATTTTGAGGACGAGGAAATCCAGGCGCTGCCCCTTTATTTTAAAACCGGCGGCGGTATGTATATCTTATTGCCCAAAGACGGTAACGCCCAAAGCTTACTGGCCGGCCTGACGCCGGAGTATTTTGAAAAAATCCGGAAGGATGCGGTCAGGTCTACGGGCAAGCTTTTATTGCCCAGATTTTCTTTGGAAAGCAGCATCAGCCAGCTAAAGGATGTGCTTAAGGCCCTTGGCGTACCGCTGTTTGACCGTGACGCTGCCCCCCTTACCGGCGGCCTGCTGGAGGAAGATATCCCGGTTTGGCTTTCCGACGCCGCACACAAGGCTTTGATCAAAGTGGACGAAAAAGGCACCACAGCCGCCGCTGTGACGGTGATGACGGCTTCTGCCACCTCCATGCCCCTGCCGACGAAGCCTTTTGAGATGATCTGCAACAAGCCTTTTGTTTTTGTGCTGTACGGTTATACTTATGACGGGGGGAGTCAAGTGCTGTTTACCGGTATGGTGAACCAGCCCTGAAGTCAGTGATGGATTTTAAGCTGCATCAATGAAAAGGAGCAAAGGGAGAAAGGGAGAAAGGGAAAAGAGAGAAAGGAAGCTTTTCGCATGTTAGAGCTTGCATTTGACCAAGCGTTAGAAATAATCAATAAAGAACCGTTGGTTCTTCTTTATTTATCCATGCCGGAGTGCAGCGTATGTCACGGGGTAAAGCCTCAAATAGAAGATCGGTTAGCGAAAAAAATACCGATGCTTCATCTGGATGGCGGCGAATATCCGGAAATAGCCGGCGAATTTCTCGTTATGACGGCGCCTGCTGTTCTGGTTTTTTATCAAGGTAAAGAGGTGCACCGCCAAGCCCGTTTTATTGATTTTGAAGCATTAGAACGTATTATTGACAATTACCGCACTATGGATTCCGCGAAAAGCTACGAAGATATATTCAAATAAATCTGCGAACCCGGCGGATTGACCTCTGCCTAATTGACGTTTGCCCGATTGGCGTTTGCAAATTTTTCCTGTTAAACTTGGCGGTGAAGCGTTATAATAGTTCCATAAGTATTCGCTTCGCAAGCCGGCGCTGCCGGCTTTGTCAGAAAGGACAGGAGACGTGCTGGATATTGCTTTGATCGGAACAGGCGGCTTCATGCCCCTGCATAACCGCTATTTGACCGCTATGGTTGCCCGGCTGAATGGCAGCATGCTGCTGCTGGATTGCGGCGAAGGGACTCAGGTCACTTTGCGGCGGCTGGGCTGGGGGTTTAAAGATATTGACGTCATTTGCATTACCCATTTTCACGCCGATCATATTGCCGGTCTGCCGGGCTTGCTTTTGACCATCGGCAACAGCGACCGCCGAGAACCGATTACCATTGTGGGCCCCAAGGGGATAAGAGAAGTGGTCAGCCATCTTTGCGTGATTGCTCCATTACCTTATGAGCCCAGGTTTATTGAGCTGATGCCCAAAGAAGGCAAGCCTCTGGATTTCACGGTGGGAGAATTTAAGCTGGCGGCTTTGCCCCTGGATCATCATATGCCTTGCCTGGGCTACAGCATTAGCGTTCCCCGGCAGGGTAAGTTTGACGCCGAAAAGGCCAGAAAGCTAAGTTTGCCGCTCTTTACCTGGTCTAAGCTGCAAAAAGGTGAAAAGGTGGAGCATGACAATAAAAGCTTCACGCCGGATATGGTATTGGGGCCGACGCGCAAGGGGCTTAAAGTTTCCTATATTACCGATAGCCGGCCGACCCCCGCTATGCCCGATTTTATCCGGGGCTCGGACCTGTTTATTTGCGAAGGGCTGTATGGTGATAACGATAAGCTGGATCAAGTGATCGAAAAGAAGCATATGATATTCAGCGAGGCGGCAGCTTTAGCCAAGGCTGGAGAGGTGGAGGAGCTGTGGCTGACTCACTTTTCGCCGGCAATGCCGGACCCGGAAAGCTATCTGGATGTGCCCCGCAAGGTATTTCCCAATACCAAGGCAGGCTTTGACCGGATGACGAAGGTGTTAAGATTTCAGGAAGATGAATGAGTGCAGGTTCCGGGAAGATGAATCACGGCAAGAGCATGAGTAAACAATCGGTAAAAACGAAGGGAAGCAGTTTAGAGAAAAGGCCATGTCAGCCACAGCGAACATTCGCAAGATGAATGATCAGATCTTGCGGTCAGCCGCAGATGTGGTATAATTACACTCCAAGCCCTAATTCGGCTGAATAATATTGCCGCCCGGCGAAAGGAAAGTGATCGGTATGGCGGAAGAAAAAATAAAAGTCATTGCCGAAAACCGCAAGGCCCGGCATGATTATTTTGTACTTGATACTTACGAGACCGGTATCGCCCTCACCGGCACGGAAGTCAAATCCTTGCGGGCAGGCAAAGTCAACTTGAAGGATAGCTATGCTTTAGTCAAGGATGGCGAAATGTATCTGGAAAGCGTCCATATCAGCCCCTATGAGCAGGGCAACCGCTATAATGTGGATCCCCTGCGGCGGCGGAAGCTCCTGATGCATAAGCGGGAAATTCTGAAGCTTTTTGGCCAGGTCAAGCAGGAGGGGCTGACGCTGATTCCGCTGAAGATGTACTTCACCCGAGGCAAGGTGAAGGTGGAGCTGGCCCTGTGCAAGGGCAAAAAGCTTTACGACAAGCGGGACGCCGCAGCCGCTAAGGACGCCAAACGAGAGATGGAGCGGGCATTCAGAGGCAGGGAGTAAAAACAGCTGTTGTTTTAGGACGCAGCTGCTAAGGACGCCAAGCGAGAGATGAAGCGGGCATTCAGAGGCAGAGAATAAAACAGCTGTTGTTTTGGCCTCAGCCGCTAACATTCAATTGCTGTTTGCCAATCGTTATAAAATTAAAAAGCTTAAAAAACGATGAAAAAAATCCCTTGGAAGTATTTTCTTGTGGATTTGAAAAACTCAACAGAATGTGCTATACTGTATTCGTAAATGTTTGCAGCAAAAACAAAGTCGCAACTGACTTAGTTTGATCCGGTTATCCTTCTATTGAGGGGATGTACTGGTTTCGACGGGGGAAGTGGTGGCGTGGGAAGCGAGCCGGGTTGGTGCCAGCCCGTTAAAAAGGTACACACGCTTAATTGCAAACAATAATTACGCTTTAGCTGCTTAATTGCAGTTGACTCCCCACCCTCTGTGCCTGCGGTGAGGAATGGGGAGACATTTAGCAGGCTACCTTGGACCCAGCTTTCCGTAAGCTCAAGGGAAATTAACGGAAATAGCGTTGCCTGATCCTGTTTGTGGGAGCGGGCAGGGCGAAATTAAAGCACAAACTACGCTCGTAGATGCCTGCGTGGTCATTCTTTCGGACAGGGGTTCGACTCCCCTCATCTCCACTGCATCAAAAAACCACTTTGAGAAGATCAAGGTGGTTTTTTTAATGCAGCAATTAAGGGGAGTCGGACTTGCGGAAAAAGTCAAGCCGACCTATGGGGAGGGTTGGCCCGCCCCGGCGTGATAGCGAACTGCCAGGAAACGCATTAACAGAACCGGTGAGCGGAGCGACTCGCCCTCATCTCCACTGCCGGAATCCATCGTCTAGTAGTTCCCGCGCTGACAGACGGGAAGAAGAGGCTCAAAGTCGTCTGAAGCCTATGCTCGCCGTCACCAAGGGCATTAATTATCGCCATCCATTATTTGGATAAACACAGGACTAATTTTATACCTAGCTCCCTTGTAATAAACATAAATGTAAATATTGCTCTTTGCCTCTAGGAGAAGATGCCGAAACAATTTGTCGTACTTAGGAATACCTTCGTCAAACTTTAAAAGCGTCGTTTGAAGATCGCTGACGATCATGGACTTTGGATCATCATTAAGGCAAACCCAGTTTCCAGCCAAGCAGGCATAAAATTTTTTCATCTTTTATCAACTCCTTGCTGAAAGCATAACAGATGGAGAAAGGTAAGCGTAAAATCGGGCATCACCTGTAAACAGGCATGAGGGTATGTTAAACTAAAGGAAATTAAAAAAGGCCATCCTCCATGGCAGCCTTGAATTCGTTGAACTGCTTACGAATCAGCTTTTTATGCTGGCCGTCGGACA
>JAHDPO010000057.1 GCA_018434325.1 Clostridia bacterium
GAATTGCTCCATGATTTCCTGTACAATGGTTCTCACAAGGGGCAGCCTCCTTTGGTGTTTAATGGTTTTTGCGACTTTATTAAACCACATTTTGCTGCCTCTTGTTTATTTTTTTTATCCTACATTTATTTTACACCGAGAAGAGTTACAGCCTGTCAATAATCTCCTGACTGGTGACTACCGAGCCAAAGTGCGTGGCAATGTCCCAAAGTGTAGACTCCTGTTCCCGGGCAGCCGTTGCTTTAACACAATCCTCAGGCACGATTACCTGGTAGCCCAGGAAAAAAGCATCATGGCAAGTGGAACGGACACAGATATTCGTGACCACACCGGTGACGACCACTGTTTTAACTTCCAAATCCCGCAAAAGCAAATCCAGATCCGTCTGAAAGAAGCCGCTGAAACGGCTTTTTTTAACGCAGTAATCGCCCGCCGCCGGCGTCAGCTCATCAATGACCTGGGCTCCCCAAGTGCCTTCCAGGCAATGGGGGGACCGTTTGTCAAATTCCCTGTCGTGCTTCACCGGACGGTGACAATCATTAATATAAATTATGGGCAGGCCTTTTGCCTTAGCGGCGGCGATCAGTGCTTTCATCGGCTCCACTACCTCTACGCCCTCTTTCAAAACCATGGCCCCGCCTTCTTTACAGAAGTCGTTCAGCATATCCACGATCAAAATGGCGGCATTATCCAATTGTAATGCTTTGCCGTCCTCTATAAAGTGCTCCGCAAAATTTTTCATCTCGTTTTTGTTCCCCCTCAATTATCGTGATTATCCTATTTCTTTATCATACCGGCCACGCCTTTGATGATAAAAGCTGCCGCCACTGCATTTACTACCGGCATACCTACCGGCAGGAGAGACAGCAGAAAGCCGCCGGCCCAAGCCAGGAAGCCGCCGATATTAATCTTTGGCAGCCGGGCTTCCGCCATTTCCGGGTAGCCCTGGCGGTAGACAAACAAGTAGTCCGCTAAAAAGATACCGGCCAGCGGCGGCACCGTAGAGGCAAGAAAATTGATATAAGTGCCAAAGTAATTATAAAAGCCGATAATGGCAAAAATGATGCCCAGGCCGCCGAAACCCAAAACCAAATGGGAGCGCTTGATTGATGACACACTGCTTAAAGACATGGAGCCGGAATAAACGCAGCCTTGGGCTGTGGACCAGATATTCAAAACCAATACGGCAAAGGATGGGGCCAAGAGGTTTTGGGCGGCCAGCACATAGGCAATATCCGGATTTCCGGTAGCCACAGCGCCCACGGCGCCAAAAAGCACTACGAAGCTATTGCCGATAATCATGGTGATAATCATGGCAATAATAGCCGTCTTAGCGCTTTTGGCAAAACGCATGATGTCCGGGGTGAACATAACGGCGCCCACAGCATAGGAACCTACCCCCAGGGAAACAGCGGTCGCAAAGCTCATATTCCCGGCTGTCTGCGTCAGATTCATCATTGCCGCCACACCGCCGCTGTCCCGGATGGCGATCACCATGGAGATAATACCAAAAATCACAATCAAGGGCACAGCAAGATTGCTTAAGTAGGTCATCCATTTCATCCCTTTTAAGGCTGTCAGTGTCATGCCGACGCCGCCCAAAATAGCTATGGGGATGATGGGAATCCCGGAAAAAAGTGCATTGGTGGATTGGCCGATCAGATAGGCGTCAATGGAAAACCAGCCGATGGTGGTAATGGCGACTATGGCCACCGGCACATAGGTACCGGCTTGCCCAAATGAATATTTGCTTAGAAGCCCCAGGGTCAGACCGCTTTTGGCACCGATTACCCCCATGATACAGGCCAAGACTGCCAAAATCACACTGCTCAACATGATCGCCCAAAAACCTTCTCGAAAACTCATTGCGGCGCCGATGGAACCGCCCACCTGCATGCTGGTCACCACAAAGACGTAGCCTAAAGAAACAGTAAGCAGGCTGAGAAAGCTTCTTTTCTCTGTAAGAGGAACTCTTTGATTGCTAAACTCGTCTGTTGCTTCAGCCACTTTGGCGGTTGCGCTTATTTTCTCTAGAGAAACATTACCATGTAAAATTTGTTTCTTACTCATATATGTCCCCTTTCTTCAAACACCTTAAAGCAGAGTTTTCCTATGAAGCCGGCTGTTCACAAGATATTGAAATTTCGGTTTCATTCTAAAGCATCCAGCAAGGGGAATGTCAAGCAATGTAATTGAATATTTTGTTTTTATTTTTTACTATTTTTTCGCTATGCCTACACAGTCAAGGCAATGCGGTTAAGGCACATCCGCTTTGGGGGTGCAAAATTGCAGATATTCCGAGACCACTGAAAAATGAGCAAAACTTCAAGTTTAAAGTGTCAGAACACCATTTTGGCGAATGTATTTGACTGCATCTGACCGCATTCGGCTATATCTAGCGCATCCGCAAGATGATAGACCATATTTTGAATAGGCGACACCCTTTAAACCTGCAATTTTGAGCAGCAGTGCAGCATGCGGGTGTAATAGCCTAGCTTCCCGCAAAATTACACCATACAGAAACACAAGCCATGATAAATAAAGCGTTTAGGAGTAGATGCTCTTTTATCGTACGGTGTGATCCAATATATAGTCGGAGTCCCCACAGATAAAGCGTGACAAATGAGAAGCCAACCAAGCTGTGTGGAGGCACATCTTGAATTTAGCCTGAAATCGGCTACGTTTTGCTCAAAATTGCGAGTTTTCCACCCAACATTCTCTTCAAACTCACACTTCCACCTCATTTTCAGGCCAAAACCCGGTCCAAAGCAATTTTTCAAAAACCAGTTCGAGCAGCCCCTTCTTCAATCATCCATCCGAAAAATATCTAACCGACTCAAGCCCAGAATCGCAGGACTATCTCGGCGCAAGCCAGACCCACCAGGCCGCCGGCCACCACATCGGTAACGTAATGAGCTTTCAGATAAACCCGGGAAAAAGCGATCAGACCGGCATAAAAGAAGGCTGCCCAAGCTATCCAGGGCCCGGCTAAAGATAATACCCGGGCGGCGGCGATGGACGAGGCCGTATGGCCGGAAGGGAAAGAGAAGCTGGTAGGTATGGGGATGGTGAGCTTAACAGGGCCATGGGTAACAAAGGGCCGGGGCCGGCGAAAAATATGCTTTAACAGACCCTCGCCCAAAAGGGTGGTAAAAAACAAAGCAGCTATACAAATCTGGGCAATCCGGCGGTATTCCGGCCAAAACAATAAAACGCTGCAGACAAAAAGCCAGACTATACCCAGATCACCGCTGCGGCTGATCAGGCGCATGTATTTATGGGTCAGGCTTTCATGGGAAAACTTAAGGGTAGCGTTAAATATTTTACGGTCAAATCCTTTTAGCCAGCCCATAATCACATCTCCTTCCCTCTAATCATGTCTATATAAATATTATAACGTAGTTTGTCAAATTTGTATTAAATTTTGATAAAAAAATAATGAATCTATTTTAAAATAAAATAGCCCCTCCCTGAACCATTCGGCCAAGGAGAGGCAAGCTTTCGCTTATACTATTTTGCGTTGGTTTAACTTATTTAACTTCGACTTTAGCGCCGACTTCTTCCAGCTTAGCTTTGACGCTATCTGCATCCTCTTTGGAGACCTTCTCTTTAACGGGCTTGGGAGCGCCGTCAACCAGATCTTTGGCTTCTTTCAGACCCAGACCGGTCAGCTCGCGAACAACTTTAATGACGTTGATCTTCTTCTCGCCGGCATCGGCCAGGATTACGTCAAATTCGGTCTGCTCTTCAGCGGCAGGAGCGGCGGCGCCGGCGGCAGGAGCGGCAGCTACGGCTACGGGAGCGGCAGCGGATACGCCAAATTCTTCTTCAAAAGCTTTTACCAGCTCGTTGAGTTCCAGGACAGTCAGCCCTTTTACGATTTCAATTACTTCATTGATTTTAGACATGATATATATCCTCCTTATTTCGTCTGTTTGCAATTTGTGTTTGATGGCTAAGCAGCCTTTGCGGCATTAAAATCAATTGCATTATGCCGATTTTTCCTTGATTTTGCGGTAATCTTCCAAAGCGTAACCAAATTTGTTGATGGGGCCTTGCAGCACCCGTACCAAACCGGTGATGGGAGCTTGCAGCATCCCGGCCACCTGGCCCAGCAGAGCTTCTCTGGAAGGCAGATCGGCCAAAGCTTCCGCCATTTGAGGTCCGAAGCCTTTCTTATCCAAAATACCGCCCTTCAGCACCAGCTTCGGATTGGTCTTGGCAAATTCCTTCAGAACCTTGGCGCCGGCTACGGCGTCTTGCATACTGAAAGCCCATACGGTGGTGCCGGTCAGATACTGAGCCACGCCTTCAACACCGGCCTGCTCGGCGGCGATTTTGCCTAAGGTATTTTTCATTACCTGAAGCTCAACGCCTTCTTTCCTCAGGGCAGCCCTCAGCTTCGTTACTTCTTTAACAGAAAGGCCGCGATAATCGGCTAAAATTACGGAGTGGGCTTGTTCCAGCTTCGCTTTAACTTCTGCGACCAACAGTTCTTTTTCTCCACGACTTCCCAAAATATACTCCTCCTTTCCTACGGTGTTGCATATAAAAACCCTCCGCAGACATACGGAGGGTACGGATACATTTTAATGATCCGTCCCACCTCGGCCGGCCGGCTGATCGCCGATTAAACCACATGGGTGCCCGCTGTCTACAGTAGGAGAGCTTCACTTGTCTTTTTTGTGTCTACATCTGCGCTCTAGCATTTACAGATAGCAGATTGAGTCCGTAGGACCGGCGTCCGCTACCTCAGTCTGCTCGGTCACGTACCCGATGTACGCTCCCTCCCAGCCCTCGAACATCTGCGCTCCTATAAATAAGGATAGCAGATTGGGTTTCGTAGAAACCGCTTGCCTTGTCAGACGCAAAAAATCCGGCGTGAAATAAATTTGTTTGGCGAAAGTCCGATCCTTAAACCACTTTTAAGGGGCTGATTCGGATAGCCGGGCCCATGGTGGCGGAAAGGGCAACACTCTTGATATATTGGCCTTTGGCGCCGGCAGGCTTAGCCTTATTGATGGTCTCGGCCATGGTACGGAAGTTTTCAATCAGCTGATCTTCCGAAAAAGAAGCCTTGCCGATGATTACATGAACGATACCGGTTTTCTCCACACGGTACTCTACCTTACCGGCCTTGATCTCATTGATGGCCTTGGTTACGTCCATGGTTACCGTACCCACTTTGGGGTTAGGCATTAAGCCCTTGGGGCCTAATAATTTACCCAGCTTACCTACTACACCCATCATGTCGGGAGTGGCTACGGCTACATCAAAGCCGAACCAGCCGCCCTGAATCTGGGCTACCAAATCATCAGCGCCTACGAAATCGGCGCCGGCAGCTTCCGCTTCCTGAGCTTTAGGCCCTTTGGCGAAAACCAATACCTTTTGACTTTTACCTGTACCATGAGGCAGCACAACTGCGCCTCTTACCTGCTGATCGGCATGCCGCGGATCAATACCCAAACGGAAGGCCAGATCAATGGTTTCATCGAACTTGGCATTAGCCAGTTCTTTAACCAAACGAATCGCGTCGGCAGGATCATACAAAGTATCTTTATCTACTTTTTTAACGGCTTCCTGATAGCGTTTGCCGTGCTTTACCATTTGATCACTTCCTCACTAATCCACAATTTCGATGCCCATGCTGCGGGCAGTACCCTCCACCATACGCATAGCTGCTTCTACAGAAGCTGCGTTTAAGTCTTCCATTTTGGTTTCGGCGATTTCTCTAACTTTGTCCCGGCCGACTTTAGCAACCTTTTTGCGGTTGGGCTCGCCGGAAGCGCTCTCGATGCCGGCTGCCTTCTTCAACAAGACGGCGGCAGGAGGGGTCTTACAAATAAATGTAAAGGAACGGTCTGCATAAACCGTAATCTCTACGGGGATAATCAGGCCGACCTGCTTAGCGGTTCTTTCATTGAACTCTTTGCAGAACTGCATGATATTTACACTGTGCTGACCCAGCGCCGGGCCTACAGGAGGAGCCGGATTGGCTTTGCCTGCGTTGCATTGCAGCTTGATAAATCCTACGACTTTTTTTGCCATGAAATATTACACCTCCTCGAAATAAAGTGTGGTATATAACGAGCAAAGCATTATTCCGGCAAAAAAACAGACCTTCGGTCTGCTTGCCGGAAGCGGACAGCCACAGCCGTCCCTGCTCTCCCACCCAAAGTACATCCGCGCCCCAATAACTCCGGATAGCGGATTGAGTCCAAAGGACCATCTGCGCCCCAATATCTTAGGATAGCAGATTGAGCCCGTAGGACATCCGCGCCCCAATAACTCCGGATAGCGGATTGAGTCCAAAGGACCATCCGCGCCCCAATAACTCCGGATAGCGGAACATCTGCGCCCTTAGTATCTACGGATAGCAGATTGCATCCGTAGGAACATCCGCGCCCTAAGCATTTACCGATAGCGGATTGGGTCCGAAGGATTGAGTCCAAAGGACCATCTGCGCCCTAAGCCTCTGCGGCTTCTCTGCCGCTTAGTCCAATTTCTGAACCTGGCCGAAATCCAATTCAACCAAGGTTTCCCGGCCAAACATGCTGGCCATTACTTTGACCTTGCCTTTGTCGGCGTTTATGTCCTGAACGGAGGCATCAAGGCCCTGGAAAGGACCGGCTGTGATGCGCACCCATTCGCCCAACTCGAAGTCTACTTTGGGCTTCAATTCTTCCACGCCCATATAGCGCAATATCTGGCTGGCTTCCTCGGCCTTAAGGGGAATGGGTTTATTGCCCGTACCCACAAAGCCGGTGACACCGGGAGTATTGCGCACCACATACCAGGTCTCGTCGGTCATGATCATCTCAACCAAAACGTACCCGGGGAACATTTTTTTATGATTGATTTTACGCTGGCCGTCCTTGTACTCGACTTCGTCTTCCATGGGCACCATAATACGGAAGATCTTGTCCTCCACATTCATAGACTCCATGCGTTTTTCCAGGTTGGCCTTTACTTTGTTTTCATATCCTGAATAGGTATGGATAACGAACCAATTTTTCTCCATATCCGCCTACTTCAAGATCAGGCCCATCAGGGCATTGATTCCAGAGTCCAAAAGCCAAATAAACAGGGCTATCACCATGCTCACGCCGATGACCACTGCAGTATACACTGACAAATCCCGTTTACTGGGCCAATGCACTTTTTTCATTTCCTGGATCATGTTGCGAAAATACCGCTTGATTCTGGCGAATACGTTGGGCTTTTCGCTTTTTGCTACTGCCATTTTCCCACTCCTATACTAGCACCATAACAATAATGATTACTTAGTCTCCTTATGAACAGTCTGAGCTTTGCAGAACCTGCAGTATTTTTTCAGCTCAAGGCGGTCCGGATTTGTCTTTTTGTTCTTGCTGCTCGTATAATTTCTTTGCTTACAATCGGTGCAAGCCAAAATGATGTTTACCCGCATCTTTTACACCTCCCGAAACGGCTAACCGTCACACTTCACGGAAATATATCCATAACATAGTAGACTCTATCACAAGGACCATGCTCTGTCAAGAAGCAAAACTCGAAATTGTCTTAGACGAAACTCCAAGTTGTCTTTAGCGAGGCAAAGCTTGGCAGAACCTTTGCGGCAAATTTAAAAATCAGGCGTTGTGTATCTGAATCAATTGAGCGCTGATGCTGACGGCAATCTCTGCCGGCGTCTGGGCGCCGATGGCCAGACCCACCGGCGAATAGACCTGCCGGATACGCTCGCCGCCTATTCCATCCTTTGCCAGGCGGTCATAGATCATAGAGGTTTTGCGGCGGCTGCCGATCATCCCTACATATTTCGGCATAACAGGCAGCGATAAAATCCAGAGCAGCCATTGATAATCCAGCAGGTGGCCTCTGGTCATAATCAGCACATAGACTTGATCATCCCAATGCAGAGCCGGCAGGTCGCCGGCAGTCTCCGCCACTATGCAGCAAGCGTCAGGGAAACGCTGAGGATTGGCAAACTCCGGTCTGTCATCGATAACCGAAGTTTCAAAGCCTATTTGGTGAGCCACTTTGGCCGTTTCCAGGCCCACATGGCCGGCTCCAAAAATATAAAGCAAGGGCCCCGATGACAGTGATCGGGCATAAACCGTGATACCTTCCAGATGTTCGGTATGCATAGCCGGGCCGGCGCCATCGAGAATCAGCTTTTTCTGTTTTTCCGTCAGTTCTCTGCCACAGATCAAATCTTTAGCTTCATTGACAAAAGCTGTATAAGAAGTATTTCCTTCCAGCAGGGTCACCAGCCAGGCCCGCTGCCGTTTGTCCACAGCCTGGGCCGCCATATCCAGAGTTTGCTGATCCCGGCTGTCCAAAAGGCTAATCATCACTGTGCCGCTGCCGCCGCAGATCATATCCATATCGGCTGCATCATTGCCGGAAAGCTCAAAAGAATGGAGACAGCCTGTCCATTGCTCTGCCCTGGCCCCGTCTAAAGCCCCGGCAGATTGTGCAGCTTCAACTGCTCCTGCAGCCTTGGCAGCTTTATCCGCCATCTCTCCCTCCAGCCTGCCGCCGCCGATGGTGCCGGCAATGGCAATACCGTTGCCGATTGTCCTTTCCTCATGATCACCGCCATGATTCCAGACCAGCATCAAAGCCCCTTTTTCTCTGGGGGTTGAGCCCTGATGCTCGATAATTTCAGCCAGGGCCAGACTTTTTTTTGCCGCCAGCAAAGCAGCCCCTTCCTTATAAATGTTCATTATGATCAACATCCCCAATCCTGCCGATTTGTTTTCAAAAGCTTTTCCATTGATTATAGCATAGAATGCTCAAAAACAAAAAGATTGCAGCCGCCGCTGAGCCGTAAATCTAAGAGCGCGCCTTTTGCAGCAGCTTCACAACGTCATCCGTTTTCAGCACCTTGCCGGATGACACTACTTTTCCATTCACCATCAGCGCGGGAGTGGTCATAACTCCATAGGCCGCTATCTGCGCAAAGTCCGCCACGTGGTCAATGGTCATATCCATGCCCAGCTGTTTCAAAGCCGCTTTCGTATTGGCCTCCAAATCATTACACTTTTTGCAGCCGGAACCAAGGACTTTCACCGATACCCCGCCATTTTGCGCAGCCTGCGCTTGCGCTGTGCTTTCGGCGCTCACGTGGCAGCAACCGCCGCAATCGTATTCTGCCTTTTCTGCTTGCTTTTTGCCAAACAATGCCATGATGGAACCCTCCTAAAATAAGTATTGAAATGCGTTGAATAAATACCCCACAATGATAATGCCCGCAGCGCAAATTCCAATGAACAGGGCCAGCAGCCTCGGTTTTACAGCCTTGCGCAGCATAATCATGGAGGGCAGCGACAAGGTGGTAACACCCATCATAAAAGCAAGGATTGCCCCAAGCTGCGCGCCTTTTGCGTAAAGGGCCTCGGCTACCGGGATAGTTCCGAAAATATCCGCATACATGGGGATGCCCACCAGCGTTGCCAAAATAACCGAAAATGGATTGTTGCCGCCCAGCGCTATTGCAATCCAGCTTTCGGGTATCCAGTTATGAATAAGCGCGCCAATGCCCACGCCGATCAGGATATAGGGAAATACTTTTTTGAAGGTGTCCCGCATTTGTTCCCAGGCATATTGCAGCCGGTCACGCCTGGTCAGCTCAGCAGCTTCAATATCCACGCTTTGCGCCGATTTGATGTATTCCTCCACATACTTTTCCATATGCAGCTTCTCAATGACAGTGCCGCCGATTACGGCAATCACAAGGCCAACCGCCACATAAGCAACCGCTATCGGCGCGCCGAAAATACTCATAAGTAAAACCAGCGAACCAAGATCAACCATCGGGGAGGAGATGAGGAACGAAAAGGTCACTCCCAGCGGCAGCCCTGCGCTTGTGAAGCCGATAAACAGCGGTATAGACGAACAGGAGCAAAACGGCGTTACCGTGCCCAGCAATGCAGCGATACAATTTGCACCGATGCCGCGAAAGCCTCCTAATATTTTTTTGCTGCGCTCCGGCGGAAAGTAGCTTTGTATATAGGAAATACCATATATTAATACACAGAGCAGTACCACGATCTTGATCACATCATAGATGAAGAAGCGGAGGCTGCCGCCAAGCCTTGATGTTATGTCCAGCCCGAGCATGGCAAGCATATGGCCGATTAAATCGTTCAGCCACTTCATGCCGAGAATCTGATTCTGGAAAAAGCCCCACGCTACATGCATGTCATTTTACCCGCCTTTTCAGAAACAGCGGTTACAGTTGTCAATTTGGTTAATAGGATTTTAGCCGCCGCCACACCCTCGCTTGAAATGGAATAATGCGTCCACTTTCCCTCTTTTCGTCCGATAACAATGCCGCTTTCACACAGAATTTTCATATGATGCGAAAGCGTGGGCTGACTGATTTTCAAGCTCTCCAAAAGCACACAGGCGCATTTTTCCCCGGTCTGCAACAACTCCAGAATTTGCAGCCGGTTTTCATCACAAAAGGCTTTGAACACCTTTGCATTTTCTGCATAGATATTTTCCATGGATTCACCTCATATTGATAAATTTCGATTTATATGTAGTATATGCAATAGATTGATAAATGTCAATGTATCAATAAAATTTACATGGCATGGTGATATAAAAAAGAGGGCGCCGGGTCAGGCGTCCTCTCAGTGCTGCAAAAGCCCCCTCCCCGGCCCGGAATACCCGGTAACCAAGAGAGGAGGCTTTATTCATGCTTTATTTAATCCGGCCTTTTAGCCTTAGCGATTACTCGGTAACGCCGGCCACAACGCCGGAGCCTACGGTCCTGCCGCCTTCACGAATAGCGAAGCGCAGTCCCTGCTCAATGGCGATGGGCGTGATCAGCTCGATGACCATCTTGATGTTGTCGCCAGGCATACACATCTCTACACCTTCCGGCAGAGTGGCCACACCGGTCACGTCCGTTGTCCGGAAGTAGAACTGAGGACGATAGCCCGTGAAGAACGGTGTATGACGGCCGCCTTCCTCCTTCGTCAATACGTATACCTCAGAGTCAAACTTCGTGTGGGGTTTGATGGATCCGGGCTTTGCCAATACCTGGCCGCGCTCGATCTCTTTCTTATCCACGCCTCTCAGCAGCACGCCGATGTTGTCGCCCGCTTGCGCC
>JAHDPO010000066.1 GCA_018434325.1 Clostridia bacterium
AGTCTGGGCAAAAAGACGCCTGCTTTTTCTGCCATCTACTCCTTTTCCCGCTGAACTTCCCTCAAGTGGCGGGATCTTTTCCTCCCACCCTTGTTTGCTGCCCATTTTATTTTTTCTCCTACAACAACTTGACACCGACATGAAAAAGCGCTGCGCTTGACTTTTTTTTGATCTTGGGCTACTCTTATTCCATGAAAATTTTATCGTGACAAAGGGAGGTGGTAAGCATTCCGCCCGTCAGACGATTACAGGATCAAGCCTATGACTACCTGAAAGAAAAAATCATGTCAGGAGAACTGGCAGAAGGGCAGCTTTATTCGGAGACGAAGATCACCGCTCTTTTGGGAATGTCGAGAACGCCGGTACGAGATGCACTGATACGGCTGAACATGGAAGGCCTTATCGAAACCTTCCCCAGCCGAGGTTTCTCCGTAAAAAAAGTCAGCACTGTTGAAATTCGTGAAACCTTGGAGATCCGGTGTGCTTTAGAGGGATATGCGGCCTATGTATTGGCTGAGCAGATTGACACTCCAAAGGCACGGGAAACCATGTTTTGGCTTAACGAATGTATTGCCGAACAAGAGCGGCTGCTCTTGTCTCCGAAACCAAACATCACTAAGTTTGTCGACCAAAACTTTTATTTCCATAACATCATGGTGGACTTCCTGGGCAACGAGGCCATCACCCGGACATATAAACGCTACGAAGGCAGCATCAAAGAGCTGACCTACCGGCGTTTTTTGGGTGTCCCCGAAAGTATGCGAGAATCTTTCAAAGGACATATTCAGATTCTGGCCCTGATTCGCTCCGGCAACACAGAGCAGGTGTTTACCCGCATCAAGAGTCATAATGATGAAGCTCGATATGTCAACATGTAAACAGTGTGGATAAAAGGTTAGATAATTAATTAAATCAGGCAGGCTGAGTATCCGAATTTAATTTAATGGTTGAAGGCGCCGACTATGTTCGGCGCCTCACTTTTTTGAACGGGATAAATTTTCCGAGTGATCGCTAGGGTAATATCTGGCGGATATCCCGCCTGAATACACCGCCCGGCGGGGTCGGGCCGACCGCAGCCTTTATGTATACGGCCGCCATACGGTTTATGTTGCTCGTCGCCCTCCTTGCGCAGCTTAATCCACTCGAAAAAATTACAGCTGAACGAATTTACAGACTGAATTGGAATTGACCCATTTAGTCAGAAACCATGTGCAATCAGAAATTTTATCCACCGGCAAGAACATCATTATGTAAAGTTTAGAATACTTCAATAATCATCAAATTAGCTTGAACAATTGAAAATCCATAATTCACTGGGCTTCCGCTGTCATTAAAAATACTGAAAACAGTCGGCACTGTTGTTTTTCGAAAATTTGCGAATGTATAGCACACTTACGGTAATGCCTAGCATTTGCTTGAGGCAAGCTTGAAAAAGCAATTTGTCTATGCTACAATACGTTTTGGGAAAGAGGTTCTCCCACGGCTATGCCGAAACCGCTTCTTAAGCTGATGACTTCTGCTGCAGGCAGAGCCATCAGCTTTTTTATTTTAGTTAAAATTGAACAGGTATAAACACAGCAGTATCTCGCCGGCCCGCCGTTAGTTAGCTGCCCCGTTTAACTCCCGCAAACCTTGAAAATGCTCAAAATTGCAGATTTTACACCCTGTTTTGTTGTAAAAACAATAATCCACCTCTTTTTCAGATCAAAGCCTCTTTAAATCAATGGTTTAGGAGCCAAAACTTAACATTTAGATCAGTTAGCTTACGCTTACCACGGTCGTAATGGGGGAAAACTTGCATTTTTGAGCATTTTTCCCTCGCACGGGGGAAAATCTGCAATTTTGAACATTTTTCTCAGTGCCATCGTAAAAATCGAGACCATTGAAAATGAGCAAAATTGCAAGTTTAAAGTGTCGGAGCACGGATTATCGGCTCTATTTGGCTGCATCTTGCTGTATTTAGTGTATCGGTCGTGTGATGACCGCTATTTTTGAAGGGGTAGCGCACTTTAAACTTGCAATTTTGCTCAGAAAACGAGCCGACAGCCCCCCTCGCCTTCACCTCACCTTCTCCCGCCTCTTTTCTCTCCCCCATCTTCTCCCCGCCAACTAATCAAAATCCATTCAACGCAAAGGCTAAACACACGGAGGTGCGTAATCTAATGCTGCAAAGGCTGTTCATCACATATAGAAACATCATTCTGCTGGCCTTCATGGCGATCCCAATCGGAATTGCTGTCGGAGCTCTAGCGGCGATATTCGGAAAAGTCCTGTTGCTATTCACGGAAATAAGGATGGAATACGCCTATTGGCTGATTCCCTTTCTTGGGCTTATCGGTGCATTGATTGTTTGGTTCAATCAAAAATTTGGCGGCATAAGCCGCAAAGGTATGGCCCTGATTTTTGAAGCCGGCCATGGAATAGCCAAAGATATTCCGCTGCGGCTGATTCCGCTCACCATCGCCGGCACTTGGCTTACGCATCTGTTTGGAGGCAGCGCCGGCCGGGAAGGCGTGGCAATCCAGATTGGCGGCACATTGGCCCATGGAATAGGCAAACGCCTGCCCATCGAAAACAGCCCGAAAATATTATTGATTACCGGCATGGCCGCCGGTTTTGCCGGCTTGTTCGGGACCCCTATCGGTGCAACCTTCTTTGCTATCGAGGTGCTTACGGTGGGAACCATTGAACATGAGGCCCTAATTCCGGCTTTGATTGCCGCTTTCACCGCCGCCTTTATTTCGTCGAGCCTTGGCCTTGAAAGGTTTGCCTTTACGCTGACCGATCAACTATCTTTATCGGGACCGCTGGCGATAAAGCTGCTGATCATAGGCGTTATATTCGGTATTACCGGCGGGTTGTTTTCTGCTGCGCTGCATAAGCTGAAAGAACTTTTTGCCGGTAAGTTGAAAAACCCGATCCTTCGCATTTTCACGGTTGGCATTGTCGTCAGCCTATTTTCCCTGCTGTGCTGGGGGGGACGGTATTCCGGTCTTGGCACGAACCTGATTGCGGCAAGCTTTGAAGGAAATTCCTTCCCCTGGGATTTTGCGCTGAAATTTATCTTCACGGTCATAACCCTCTCCGCCGGTTTTCAGGGAGGCGAGGTTACCCCTTTGTTTGCGATTGGAAGTACTCTCGGCGTGGCGCTGGCTTCTCTTTTGGGCCTGCCCCCGGCCTTTGCCGCAGCGCTGGGATATGTGGCGCTGTTCGGCAGTGCCACAAATACGCTGATCGCTCCTATTTTGCTGGGCGCCGAGGTATTTGGCTACGGATACACGCCTTACTTTGCCATTGTTTGCGCTTTGGCCTATGTATGCAATGGCAATATTTCCATCTATCCTCTGCAAAAAGGTATCTGGATAAAAGAATTATAGTATAGCCGGTATAGCCGATCTCCCTCCATATGTGTTTTACAATGCGCAGAAAAAACGGACGCTTTTATAAAAAGCCGTCCTTTTTTTCTTTGTCGCAGTTTTTCTTGACACAGGGCTTTTCACCGTTTATTATAGGGTATAGGGGTATATCCTATCATCTCCTATCTTACCCCATCACCCACGCCACCACACCACACCCTCTCCCCCGAATGAAAAGAAAAGGAGCATGACCGATGAAGCAATGTATGGACGTTGAAGCCGTAACCAAACGGCTGAAGAGAATCGAAGGGCAAATACGCGGACTAATCAAAATGATTGAAGACGACAAATCTTGCGAGGATATTTTAATTCAAATCGGCTCGGCAAAAGCGGCCCTCCACAAAACCGGCCAAGTCATTTTAGAGGGACATTTGCAGCATTGTGTAGTTGACGGCATTCGCGAGGGCAAAGAGGCGGAAACCTTCAAAAAGTTATCTTCAGCCATCGAGCAATTCTCGCGCATTGTATAGGGGACTTGATGATGATTAAGAAAACGGCTGAATTTTTGATGGGTATTCCCATGACGATTATCGGCGGCCTATTTTTAGCGGCAAGCCTGACCATTATGTTAAAGGGTATGACAATACTCCTTGATCCTGCCTGGATTACGGTAGCCATCTGCGGATTGCCCCTTTTATATCTGGCAGTATCAAGGATAATTTATAATAAAGGAATAAGTAAGATATCCTCGGCGTTGCTTATTTCTATTGCGATGGTTGCCGCAATTTTTATCGGCGATTTATTTGCCGCCGGTGAAGTTGCTTTTATCATGGCAATTGGCGCCATATTGGAAGATAAGACCGTTGAAAGGGCCAAAAAAGGATTAAAAAAGCTCATTAGCCTGGCCCCGCAGCAAGGGCGCCGGATTTTAGCCGACGGCAAAGAAGAAATGGTCAAGGCCCAGGAAATTAAAAAAGGCGATATTCTGCGCATACTCCCAGGGGAAATCATCCCGGTGGACGGAGAGATCGTCAACGGAAATACGTCCATCGACCAATCGGTTATTACGGGCGAGTCTCTGCCCATAGACAAGGAAACCGGGGACAGCGTGTTTTGCGGCACAATAAACCGTTTCGGCTCCATCGATATTCAAGCAACGAAAGTCGGCGAAGACAGCTCTTTGCAAAAGCTTATCCGCATGGTGCAGGAAGCAGAAAACAACAAGGCGCCCATGCAGCGTACCGTAGACAAATGGGCTTCCTGGCTTGTCCCTATTGCATTATTGATTGCGATTATCACTTATCTGGCATTAAATGATATTGTCCGGGCAGTCACTGTTTTGGTTGTTTTTTGCCCTTGCGCTTTGGCCCTGGCGACGCCGACGGCAATTATGGCAGCTATCGGGCAGGCCGCCAAGCACGGGGTGATTATAAAATCCGGTGACGCATTGGAGCAAATGGGCAAAGCCGATTGTATTGCCTTTGATAAAACAGGAACGCTGACCCACGGAAACTTATTGGTAAGCGACGTCGTACCCCTGGACCCTCAATTATCCGCAGATGAATTGCTTAATCTGGCCGCCGCCGTGGAAGCGCTTTCCGAGCATCCATTGGCCAAGGCTATCGTTTCATATGCAAAAGAAAAAAACTTACTCTCTGCGGCCACCGACGAGTTTGCCATGATACCCGGCAAGGGAGTCAAGGCCAAGGTTAAGGGAGATGCTATCCTATGCGGCAATAAAAACTGGCTTGCAGAACACAATGTGCAATTTGGCCAATCTGCCGCGGCTGCTCTGGAGCGGCTGCGGGAACAGGGCAAGGCCGTTATTATTGTGGCAAAAGACAATACCTGCATTGGGGTTATCGCTTTGTCCGATACCTTGAGGGAAAATGCCAAAGCTATGATACGGGAGCTTAAACAGATGCATACGCAAGCTCTGCTTCTCACCGGTGATCATGCCCAAACCGCCAGGTTTTTTGCGGAACAGGTTGGCATATCTTCCGTATATTCCGAATTGCTGCCGGCAGAGAAGGTTGAAGAAATCCAAAGATTGCAGCGAGAGGGCAGAAAAATTTGCATGATTGGCGACGGCGTCAACGACGCACCTGCCCTAAAGATCGCGGATGTGGGCGTAGCCATGGGCAGCATGGGCAGCGATATCGCTGTGGAAGCTGCCGATATCGCGTTAATGAGCGACGATATCAGCAAAATCCCCTATCTTAAAAGGCTGTCAAACGCAACGATCAATACGATCAAATTCGGTATTACATTATCAATGGCCATCAATTTTGGAGCGATTATTTTATCCGTGCTGGGAGTATTAAATCCCACAACAGGCGCCCTGGTACATAATGCAGGTTCCGTAGTGGTCGTTTTAATCGCAGCCCTTTTGTATGATCGAAAATTCATCAACAGCTGATTGCACCTTTAATAACACAGATATTAAAATAGGCCTGACTCTCATAAAAGATGGAGCCAGGCTTCTCAATTCTTTAGTGGCTAAATAGTGCAGATAAATAGTATGCCTAAATCGTTTAGCGGCGGCAAGGATTGCAGGGCCGGCAAGGGGGCATAGCGCCGGGCCAGCAGGTTCTGCAAGGCGGCCGCTCAGGGCTGACCTGGTTGCCGCATCTTCTTGCACAGTTTCTTTCACAATTTTGCATGCACAGCCGGGGATTGCTGGAGCAGCGGCACTTTTGCCTGCAGCAGCGGCGGCATCTTTGTTCGCATTCGCAGCGTTCACCGCAGAGGCTTTGGCAGGCCTCGCAGCGTTTACAGATGTTGCAGCAGCGAATTTCGCATTCCCAGCGAGAATTGCCCTGCCGGCGGCATTGTCTTATACACTGACTGCACTGGTTGCAGAGACCTTGACATTCGGTTTCACAGAGGGCGGCGCATTCGCTGCTGTTATTGCGGGCGCCGTTGCTTAAGACGCTAACTTCTTCGTTGGCCTCTTCGGCATTTTCTTCTTCATCTTCGTCGTCTTCGTCCTCGTCATCTTCATCTCTATATCGGGAACGGACCTGCTCTTCAGAATCTTCGGCCATCAGGCGTTCCCAATCATCTTCCTCATCATATCCCCTGCAATTGCTATATGCCTCTTCGTCGTAATAATACAACTTTCTTCCTCCTTAAATTAATAGAGACGTTACGTCAGTAATATTCTATGTCACACCGGACAAAGTGTGCATGCCCTGCGGGAAAATAACCGACAATCTCCATCAATTAATGGGGTTGGCTGCGCTTCATAGCAATATTAAGCCGGCAAATCGATTTTGTTCGCTAGCCGACCAGGGCCGCCTTTTGGCGGTCGTAATTGGGACAGCGGTTCCCCCAGGTGTCCAGCAAAACGCCGTCCTGATAAAAACAAACCACCTCGCACTGGTTGGCACAGCCGCCGCACTCATAAGCTCTGGTGCTGAAGGTTCTTTCGGCCGCCCGAAAATCAAAGACCCTGCCGGCGGCGGCCCGCTGAGCCAAAATAGCGGCGCCGATAGCGCCCATAAGATGGGAATTCTCATCCACAATCACCGGCAGGCCCGTTTCTTTTTCAAAGGCTCTGGCCACCGCCGGGTTTTTGCTGACGCCGCCCTGAAAGACCACCGGCGGCTGAATGACCTTACCCTTACCCAGGTTGTTCAGATAATTGGTGACCACAGCCGAGCAAAGGCCGGCTACCAGATCTTCCTTGCGGTAACCGGATTGGGCTTTATGAACCATATCGGATTCCGCAAAAACGGTGCAGCGGGCGGCAATTTTGGCCGGCGCCAGCGAGCGCAAGGCCATATCCCCCATTTCCTCCACCGCAATGCCCAGCCGCTTGGCTTGGGAAGACAAAAAGGCTCCCGTTCCTGCGGCGCACAGCGTATTCATGGCGTAATCCACGATAACGCCGTCATTGATCAAAATCAGCTTAGCGTCCTGGCCGCCAATTTCGAAGATGGTTCTGGCGTCAGGATAGCGGGAAAGCGTGCCTACGCCATGAGCGGTAATCTCGTTTTTGACGGCGTCAGCCCCCAGCATTACTCCCGCCAGCTTGCGGGCGGAGCCGGTGGTGCCTACGGCGCAGACTTCCGCCTCTTCCTGCAATTTGTCCAGGCTTTCCTTCAGAGAACGCAGAAGATTTTTCACTGCCTCAATAGGATTGCCCTCGGTCCAGATATATTCTTCAGCGATCACTTGGTGATCCTGATCAAGAACGACTCCCTTTGTCGAAATAGAACCGATGTCCACGCCCAGATAAACCGTCTTCTTCAAATGTTTTCCTCCTCATCTCCAGCATATCCACAAAGGCTTCCAGCCTTGTCAAAACGCCTGTTTCGTTTGTCTGACCGTCAAAGCTCAGGTACAGAATGGGAATATTGTAATCCTTGCCCACATTGTGCAGGGCAGGCATAGCATTGATTTCCGGCGTACAGCCGTAAGATTTCATATGGATGATGCCGTCATAGCCCAGTTTTCCGTAATACCGGCTTTGGGCTACGCTGTCCGTAGCATTGGCCCCCGGCCAGTAGCGCATGTATTTGCCCGTATCTTTTAAAGATTTCCGGCTGTTTTTACCAAACAAAAGAAAGGCGGCGCTCATCCTGCGGCTCACCATAATATTATGCCTGGCTAATTCCTTTTCAATAAACAGGTTGCTGTAAGGCTCCATCAAGGTATAAAGCTCCCCTACAATACCTACCCGCAGCAGATGCTGAGTCTGCCGCATTTCCACCTTGCCGAAAGCCTCGTTATACTGGCGGCGAATGGCCAGCAGCTCCTTTATAGAAGAAACCTGTCTCAGTTCCTCCAGCATACAGCCATATAAATATTCAAAGCTGCCGGGCCGCTGGGCAAAGCCTGCCCGCTCCCTCATGATAAAAGCGAAATGATCCATGATCCTGATGCTTTCAGCGGCAATCAGCACATAAAAAAGGAATTTGGCCGGCGAATGGGGACAGCCCAGCTGCCGGAATCCCTGATAAGCATTTTTAAGCCTGGCATTTTCCCGGGCCAGACTAAAGAATTGAAATTCGTAGCCCAAGTCCCGCAGGATTTGTTCCTGAACTTCCCCAAAATAGCCGAAGCGGCAGCCTAAACCAGTCTGGATCAAAACGTTTGCCCCTTTTGCGAGAGCTTCTATATAATTTCCAACGTTAAATTTAAAAGGGGCGCAAATAAAATCGGGGCTATAGCGGCTGCCTAATGCGATGGTCTGCTTCGTAATAGGCGGCGGCACCAGCACCCGTCCAGACGGAAACATGTTCTCCAAAAGCCGGGCAATCGGCACATGGTAGTCGCCCATATGCGGAAAGCTGAAAACCTGCTCTTTTCCTCCCTGTATGCCTGGCACTTCCCGCCCTTTTTGTTTCTGTTTACTCATGCCGATACCCGCTTTCGCTCTTTTAATATATCGATAAAGCTTTCCACCCTGGTAGCCAGCCCTGATTCGCTTTGCTGCTCATCCAGGATGATCTGGATTACCGGCACATCCTTGACCTTGCGCAGTACCAGTTCATTAACTAAGGCGTCGGAGCCGCAAGGATAAGCGGCCAACAGAATTATGCCATCCACCTGATGCCGGTGCATGGCTATCGCCCCTACTGATTCTTTATTCATTATCCAGTACAAATTGCCGCAAATCTCCAGAGCCCGCTTGCGGCACTGGCGGCGGCAGCAGTGATCCGAGTATAAAGGAATAGCTCCCTGCTCCCTGATCATGGCCGTCAGAGGCCCGCCGACGTACGGATCGTGGATTAAATAAGGCTGGGCCGCCAGGAGAATTTTGACGCCCTGTTGGCGGAAAAGCTCGTTTTGCTGCCGCTGCCTTTTTTGATCCGCTGCTTCCTGAGCCAGTCTGGCCCGGCGCAGGGCCAATAAGACTTCAATGGCGCCTTTACCGAGGGTTTTGCCCAAGCCCAAATAAGCCTGCCATTGGCTTTTATGCTCTGTAGAGGCCAGGTCAAAGCCAATCAGGCTGGCTTCGGGATAGACATTGCGGACGATATCGTGCAAACCCATGAACCGGTCGCACATCACGTCGTTTTTTCCGAAGTTCTCAAAACGGGGCACAAAAATATGGTCACAGCCATCGATTAAAGATCTGACGTGACCCAGATAAATTTTTGCCGGCAAGCAGCTTTCATCAATGGAATCTTTCGTTCCCGCCAGCAGCATAGCTCGGTTGGTATCTTGGCTGGTTACGATCTCACAGCCTATTTCCTGAAAAAACGTTTGCCACAATTCCCTGTAACGATAATATAAAAAAGCCTTAGGAATGCCTATTTTCATTTTCATCACCTAAGGCTATTATGGCCAGAGAAGCGCCAAATATAACGTTTTTTAAGAAAGATTTTCCAAGGTAAAAAATTTTTTCGGAAAAAAGGATGGAAGGAAGCGCTTATTTGGCAAAAAACATATAGAAATAGCCGGCTGCAAAAACCACCAGCATGATGAGAGGCAGCAAATAAGTCAAATAAGGCTTAATTGCCCGTGGAAAGGAAAGACCGCGGCCGCTGTTGGCTTCCTGCAAAAAGTTTTCCCAGCCCCAGCCATTTTTGCTTACGCAAAACAACAGATACACCAATGAGCCCAAGGGCAGCAAATTATTGGATACGATAAAATCCTCAAGGTCAAGGATCAGAGTGCCGGGCCCTAAGGGATTGATATGGCTCAGGACATTGAAGCCCAAAGCACAAGGCAGGGATAAAACGACCATTGCCGCCAGATTGATCATTGTGGCCTTTTTACGGGAGCAGCCGGTCTTATCAATGGCAAAGGAAATGATGTTTTCAAAAACAGCCACCACGGTGGACAAGGCTGCAAAAAACATAAAAGTAAAAAATAAGGTGCCCCATAAACGGCTTAAGGGCATCTGGTTAAAAATATTAGGCAAAGTAACGAAGACAAGACCGGGCCCGGAACCGGGATTAACGCCAAAAGCGTAACAGGCGGGAAAGATCACCAGACCGGCCATGATGGCCACAAAGGTATCGAGAATCGTCACATTGATGCTTTCCCCCATAAGGCGGTATTCCTTATCAATATAACTGCCGAAAATAGCCATGCTGCCAACCCCGAGGCTTAAGGTAAAAAAGGCTTGTCCCATAGCGGCATAGATGATCGTCCAAAGACCGTGGACCTTAACCGCATCTAAATTGGGCATAAGATAAAAACGCAGCCCCTCCCCTGCTCCCGGCAACGTTACTGAACGGATTACCAATAGAATCAGCACGATAAGAAGACAGCTCATCATCAGCTTAGTGATCTTTTCCACGCCGTTTCTCAGGCCTATAGCACAGATGCCAAAGCCCATAAGGCATACCAATATCATGCCGACCACACAGTTGAAGGCGCTGGACACATGGGCGTCAAAAAGCATGCCGATAGCATCCGGAGCCAAGCCCACGAAGACCCCTTGAATCGAATAAAACAGATAGAATAATATCCAGCCGGCTATGGTCGTATAAAACATCATCAGCAGGTAATTGCCGGCCATACCCAGCCAGCTGTAGATATGCCATTTGGAGCCCCGGGGCTCCAGCTCATGAAAGGAAGTGGCTATGCTTCTTTGGCTGGCCCGGCCTACGGAAAATTCCATGGTCATGATGGGTATGCCGCAAATAATCAAAAAGGCCAAATAAATTAAAACAAAAAGAGCTCCGCCATAAAGTCCGGTAATATAGGGGAAACGCCAGACATTGCCCAGGCCGATAGCACAGCCTGCGGAAAGTAAAATAAAACCGATCCTTGAAGATAATTTCTCCCGTTTCATTTCTTCACTCCCCTCGATATTTTTATCTCTGGTCCTCCATCAGCTTCAGTAAATTACGGGAAAAAATTTCTTTTACGGCAGAGTCGCATTCTTTTTCCAGGGAGATAAACCAATCCAGCAGCTGCCGGCCCCTGACGCTCAGGCTGGTTTCTCCTCCATATCTGCCGCCTTGCCGGCGTATCACCACCTCATAACCTAATTGCTCTTCAAGAGTGTTTAGCATCTTCCAAGCCTTGCTATAAGATACACCCATCTGGCGGCAGGCCAACTGGACGGAATCGGTATTGCCGATCAATTGAAGCAGCTGCCGGACGCCCGGCCCCAGAAAAACCGCTTCCTTGGCAATTTGCAGCCTGGTCACCGGCCGCCAGCGGTTTAATTCGTGATTGGTCAGAATATCCTGATTTTCCTCAGCCTGATCGAATCGCAGCACGACACCGGGGTCCGATACTTCCGCCAGCGTAAGCTTGTACTCGCTTTCGGCAACGGCTCCCGCCAATCCCCGCCCTCCCTCATATTGTAAAATCGAAGGGATAACTTCCTGGCTGATCAGCAAAGGGTGGCCTTTCCTGCCCTGCCAAACAGGAACCACCAGCTTGCGGTCATAAGCAGCCAGCTCTTTGAGGGTATCGCTGGAAAAAAGCGGGACATCCACAGGCGTCACAAAGACCTGTCCGCAAATCTCTTTCAAATAAGCCAGACCGGTTTTAACATAGTCAAACATCTCGCCGCTGCCATCTTCCGGCGTCAAAAAAATGACGCCTAAACGGGCTGCTTCTTTCTCCAACTTTTTGCGTTCTGCCTCCGCTACCATCACAACTATGGCGTCAATGCCGGCCAATTGAAAAATGGTGATCAGCCGCCGCAAAACTGAAGTACCGCCAATTTTCTGCAAGGGTTCAAAGGCTTTTTCTTTATCCGTATCACCGCCGGTAATAATCAGCGCCCCTGTTTTCATCATCCCCAGGCTCCTTATACTTGCTTTTAAACGAATTTTATCATACTAAAATAAAAGAATCTACTCAATCTCCGGCGAAATAGACTATAATAAAAGAAAATATCAGGGAGGACTGCACTATGGAAAAACACCCTTTCACCGAATTGCTGGCAAAAGAGGTTACACCTGCTTTAGGCTGTACAGCACCGGTAGCCGTGGCTTTAGCCGCCGCCCGCTGCCGGGCGGAAATAACGGCCCCGCCCTGCTCCATGGAAGTGATCCTGTCTCCCGGTATATATAAAAACGGCTGGGGAGTCGCCGTGCCGGGCACCGACCAAAAAGGCAACGATTTGGGAGCCGCCTTAGGTTTATTTGGCGGCGATTACCGTTTGGGTCTGGAAGTGCTGAACACCGCCGGGCCGGCGGACATGGCAAAGGCCAAAGCCTTTCTTGAAGCGGCAAAAGTACAAGTAGGCTGTTCCGGGACAGAAAAGGGCATCTACATAGAGGCCGTCGTTAAGACGGCGGCGGAAACCGTCCGCACCATAATCAAAGATACCCACAGCACCATTGTTTCTGTGGAAGTAAACGGCAAGCCCATCGCCGCTTTGCCCGAAAAAGAGCAGTCCGTCTCAAAGGAGCAGCTGCGTCTTACGTATGACGAAATTTTAGATTATATTGAAAACGTCCCCTATTGCGATATTGCTTTTTTAAAAGAGGGGGCCTTAATGAATCTGGACTTAGCCCGCTTCGGCCTGGAAAACCCCATTGGCTTAAGCTCCGGCAGAGCCTTGCTGCTGGCTGCCGGCGGTGAGAGCCTGCCCGCAGACCCGCCCCTGCGCTCAAAGATCCTGACTTGCGCCGCCGCCGACGCCCGCATGGGGGGCAGCCTGCTGCCGGCCATGAGCACTGTGGGCAGCGGCAATCAAGGCATAACAGCCATTATCCCCGCGGCCGTCTGGGCCGAAAGCCAGGGGCTCAGCGATGAGCAGCTTTGCCGGGGCTTGGCCCTCAGCCATCTGACCACTTACTTTGTCAAGCAATATGCCGGCCGCATCTCCAGCACCTGTCTCTGCGCCGTAGCCTCCTGCGCCGGCTCCGCGGCAGCCATTACCTGGCTCCGGGGCGGCACAGCCGGGCAGATCCACAGCGCCATTAAAAATGCGGTAAGCGCTTTAGCCGGCATGCTATGCGACGGAGCTAAAAACAGCTGTGCTTTAAAAATGGGCGTGGCCGCTTACGAAGCCTTCACTTTCGCCAATCTGGCTTTGGCCGGCGCCGCCGTAGGCTATTATGACGGCATTGCCGGTGATTCTCTGGAAAGCACCTTGCAGCATTTGGGCCAGGTCACCGCCTGCACCAAGGAACCTGCCGACAATGCTCTGGTGGCTATCCTGATGGCCAAACAGGCGGGCCGGTGAATCAGGCGAATCAGTGAATCACAGTTAAAGCTGCCCCGCCTTCTGCTCAGCAAAAAAGCGCTCGATATTTTCAATGACCTTTTGGCCCAGTCTCTCCCGGGCCTGGGCGGTCACCCCCGCAGGCTTTTGAACGCAAAGGACATTGGGCAGGCCCAGAAGCCGGCCGGCGGGATCGATGGCGGCAGCCGTATCGCTTAAGACGTAGTTGCCCGGGGCTTGCAGCCAGGCCTCCAGGGCTGCCGTTTCGTGGGATGGGCCGATAGAGGTGTTCACCAATATCTTGCCGCCGCCAAAGAGCTGGAATTCCCGCTCACCCAGCAAAACCACGTTTTTATTGAGGCAAGTGCATAAAATTTCGCTTTGGGCCAGCAGCTGATCCAAAGGAAGATAGCTATAACCCTCGGCCTGCTCCAGTTCCTTTTTGCGGGTGCGGCTATAGTAGCAAACATCAGCGCCCAGGAAGCTGAGGCCCTTGGCCACCATCTTTCCCGTGGTACCCATGCCTATAATGCCCACAGCCAGGCCCGTCAGCTCCAGCGGCTCCTGCCGCCACATATGGGGCCCAAAGCCATGAAGTAAGCGAACCAGTTCGCTGATCACGTATTCGACGACGCCTTCATCGCCGTAGTCCCGCACGCCCAGCACCGTAATACCCCGCTGAGCGGCAAAGCGAATATCCACATTGGCGCTTTCCGGCGAATAGAGACTGCAGCACATCCCTATATAGCGAATATTGGGGCAGGCGGCAATGACCTCTCGGTCAATGACCGTGGTGTAACTGATCAAGACTCCGTCGGCATCAGCGATTCTGCGAATGATCTCCTCATTATCTCCGGGCCTGTCCCCGTAAAACTCAGTCTGCTCCGCAAAATTCTTTAATTTTTCCTTATAGGTATCCGTAAAATTCAAAGGCTCAATAGCTACCAGCTTCCGAAACATTACCGCACCTGCCCCTCTTTTATTTTTTACCGGCTGCATAGCCGTATCTTCTATATATGCTTCGCCGCTCCGGCGGACTTGGCCATCAAAAAATCCTCGATCAATTCGGCGGCCTGCGCCGCTTCCTGAGGCCATTTTTTTCCCGGACAAATAACGGCGGCAGCCCCTTTTCTTTGGAGCTCTTCCTTAATTTTTTCAGCAAAATAAAGGCTCATGGCTTCGACGAAGTCCTGGCCCTTCGGCAGCCCCCGTTGACCTGAGCGCAGGCGGCCGATGGTGGAAAGGTCCAGATATAGCACCCGGCCCAGGGTGCTGTTTTTGGTATTGGTGAGTCTCATCAGAAAATCCAACCGCTGCGCAAACAAAAAATCGCCTCCATTCCGTATTCTAACAAAAATGAAGGCGTTGAACAATATCATCAGCTAACAGGCACAGGACAACCCCCTTCGCCTTAATAACTGTCGATTAAGGAGCCGCGGCTCCTTTTCTTTTACCTCTAATCCGGCGATTTCATCTTTTCCTCCAGATATTCCTTTAAAACGACGGCATGATTGATTTGGCGGTCTCTCGCTCCGTACAGCAAGGTAACCACAGCCTCCTGGCTTTGCAGGGCGATCCGGCGGATGGCCGCTTGGGCCTCGGCATTGGCATCCAGCTCGTCACGGTAAAGCGCAGAAAATTCGGCAAAGTTTTCTGCCATATGGCCAAACCTTACCCGCAGCCCGCTGCTGGGGGCCAGTTCCTTAAGCCAGCCGTTCAGGCGGGCATTTTCCTTGGAGACGCCCCTGGGCCATAATCGATCCACCAATAGTCGTATGCCGTCGCTCTCCTGAAATGAATCGTATATCCGCTTTACTTGCAGTACCATAGAGCGCCTCATTTCATCCAATCATATATTGAGAATAATAACTATTCCAGATTATATCACAGAAAAAAAATTGCCGCAGGGAATTAATTTAGAAACCTCTTGTCCCGATGGTGCATATACTTTTGGTGGGAGGTGATTAAAATGAATCCATTATCACAATTTAGTGATTTAGGGTGCCTGCTCATGCATCGGCCTGACGCGCAAGCCTTTTTATACGGCAGCCCTGATTATCCCCAGATAAGAGGGATAGTCAATTTCTACAGGGTAAGCTGCGGTGTAATAGTTGCGGCCAGCGTCAGCGGCCTGCCTTTCGAGACCACTCCCTGCAGCAGCCGGGTATTCGGCTTTCACATACATGAAGGTTCTGCTTGCACAGGAAACGCCGACGACCCCTTTGCCAATGCGGGAGCTCACTATAATCCGGGGAACTGCCTGCATCCCCAACACGCCGGGGACCTGCCCCCCCTGTTTGGCAATAACGGCAATGCCCTTATGACAGTGTTGACAAACCGTTTCACTATTTCAGAGATTATCGGGCGTACCGTCATCGTCCACAGCTCACCCGATGATTTCACCACGCAGCCCTCGGGCAATTCCGGTGCAAGAATCGCCTGCGGTGTCATTGTCAGGCGGTAATACTTTTTCGGCAATACTTTTTCGGTAATACTTTTTCGGTAATACTTTTTGACCTGGAAATTCGGCATAGACAATGAAGGAGCTTCGGCTCCTTTTTATTTGCCCCGATTATGCCCCATGCTGCCGGTTATGCCGCCGCTTCACCTTTGAAGCATTACCGTTTTTCCGCTCTCTGCTTTCCTTCTTAGGCTTGGCAAAAAAACTGCCCAGAGCCATGATGACTGCAAAAACGATAAGGTAAAAGAAAATCGGCATTTCAAAGAAATTTTGACTTATATTGATGCCATGGGCCCATACAGCGGCGACCACCATAAAGAAGGAGCCCATCAGAGCAAGCAGCGGCACCACAAATCGCCGGAAGACGGAGATTTCTTTTTCCTTTATCATAAACATGATCAAAATGGGAACGTATAAAGCGTAAAGCGTCACAATCGGCAGCTCGCTGGTATCAAAGGAGAACCGCCAAAACCAGGAGTCGGTAAGATTGGCGCCATAGAAATACAGCAGCCAGAAGCCTGCCAGCAGCAGGCCGGCAATAGCGGAATTGGCGGGCATGTTAGTATAGGGATCGACCTGCTTGAAAATTTTAGGACTGGGGCCCACATTGCGCAAGGCCAGAGCATACAGGCCCCTGGTACAGCCCATCATCAGGCCGTTGAGGGTACCCAGGCAGGAGATGACAATAAACACAAACAGGATGGTGCCGCCGGCTTTGGAGAAGACAGTTTCAAAAGCAGTTTTGGCGCCGTTTTGTCCGCTTTCCATCATTATCGCCTTATCCACCGCGCCGGCAATTCCGATATAGTAAAATACATAGATAATCATGATGATGGTGGCGCCGATTAAAAGAGCTTTAGGCAGATTCTTCTTGGCGTCCTTTAGTTCGGCATTGATAGAGGTGGCAACGATCCAGCCCTCGTAAGCGAAGGCCGTGGACACTATAGCTGCAAAAAGCGGATTCCCCGAAACTACGGCGTTGGCGGCGGAGGTAAGGTTTTGGACAATCAGGCCGGTTTTGAAGCCCATAATGCTGCCCATAACCGCCATCAAAATAAGGGGAATCAGCTTAATGACGGTTGTCGACACCTGAAACCTGCCTCCCAGCTTAGGTGAGAGGGCATTCAACGCAAAGTTGGCAATCAAAAAGAAAAAGGAAATAGCCAGACACTCCGGTCCCACAATACTCCAGCCCAGCAGCACACACAAATAACGGGCGGAAACCCAGGCCAGCACCCCGGTAAGGGTAGGTATGTAAATGACAGCCATAAACCAGCCCACATAATAACCGTAGGTCTTACCCACGGTCACATCGGCATAATCCACAAGACCGTTGACGTATTCATATTTCGTTGCCATAATCGCAAATGCGGAAGAGCAGGCAATCATGATCAAGCCGCCGATGATCCAGGCCAGCACCCCCAGCCCCATGTCGCCGCCGGTCGTCTTGAGCAGGGCTTCTGCCTTAAAAAACACTCCCGATCCAATTACGATACCCACTACCATTGCGATAGCGGTTGGCAGACCATACTTCTTTTTGAGCCCGTTTTCCATTTTAATTTCCCCCATCACTCGTATGATGCCCTGTAAGTAATTGATTATTCTGACCTTTGGCCACGCTTATTTTATCATAAGCTTTATGCCGATTCAATGCACCGCCCATTATGAACATACGACCAGAGGTTGATTTGTATAGGCTCCCGGCAATGTATAAGTTTTGCTTATGCGGTTGGGAAACTACCGGCTTGCTATGGCAGCCAGAGCTGGCATTCACTAACCGGATATCGATTATTGCTTATCAAAGGCTGCCGACGCAAAATTGCAAGTTTAAAGTGTCCAAAACCTCGGTGCCCCAATATTTCTAGCTATATCGTCTATATTTAGTGTCTCAGACAGGAGATGGCCGCTATTTTGGAAGGACAGCACACTTTAAACTTGCAATTTTGCTTATTTGGAGGCTCAGACGTTAACCGGATGCAGCCAACCGGCGGCGGACAAACCGGGCGCTGCTATTCCCTTTTCAAATAGATCCTACTTTCCCGTAAAATTAAACCATACATGCAGAGATAGAGTTGATGACTTTGCTTCATTTGGCAGTGAATAGAAGTTTTAGGATGGGCCACCACACAACGTGCAATTTTGAGTATCGGACTCTCTGGTGGAACCACTGCCGTGGCTTGGCTTTTCATTTGTCCCGCCTTATCTGTGGGGACTCCGACTATATATTGGATTTATACTCATATGTGGCAAATGCCGTTATTCTATCGCGCAAAACAAAAGAAGTCGACATACAATCGACTTCTTTCGACAAATTCGTAATGCGGGCAAAAGGACTTGAACCTTCACACCTTGCGGTACTGGAACCTAAATCCAGCGCGTCTGCCAATTCCGCCATGCCCGCAAATAAATTATCCCTAAAATAAAAAAATGGCTGGGGCGGAAGGAATCGAACCTTCGAATGCGGGAGTCAAAGTCCCGTGCCTTACCGCTTGGCGACGCCCCAACAAAATTAAAATTAATAACATAAGAGGGCTCTGCAGCCCCCGTGAGCCCCCGGGGCTCTCAAAATATTAAAAAGGGTGAATGAGGGGACTTGCGCCGCTCGCCTGCTCCTGGCACCTAGACCCGGTAGCTCGCTATCACGCCTGGGCGGGCAAACCCTCCCGTGGGTCGGCTTTGCTGATCCGCCCGTTCAAGTCCCTACTTGGAGACCCTCCTGAGCGCTTCGACCCAAAGCCTGGATGCATATACGTAGATTGAGGGTGAATGAGGGGACTTGAACCCCCGAGTGCCGGAGCCACAATCCGGTGCGTTAACCACTTCGCCACATCCACCATAATGGCGTGCCCACAGGGATTCGAACCCCGGACCGACGGCTTAGAAGGCCGTTGCTCTATCCAGCTGAGCTATGAGCACTGAACAAACTCATCCTCGTTTTCTCAAGGACACGTCAATCATTTTACCAATTAAACTTACCTCTTGTCAAGGCCCTATCCTAAGGTTGTCGGTGTCAAGTTGTTGTAGGAGAAAAAATAAAATGGGCAGCAAACAAGGGTGGGAGGAAAAGATCCCGCCACTTGAGGGAAGTTCAGCGGGAAAAGGAGTAGATGGCAGAAAAAGCAGGCGTCTTTTTGCCCAGACTA
>JAHDPO010000044.1 GCA_018434325.1 Clostridia bacterium
CAAAATTGCTGTGACCAAGAACGGTGTAACCTCTGAGGTCGAGATCGATTCTCCTGCTCAGAACAAGAATGGCCGCGTATACCTGCCCTTCCGGGCCGTTATGGAAGCCTTCAACTACACTGTAACCTTTGATCAGGCTACTAACTCCATCGTTTGCGCTCTGTAATCGTAGCGATACAGTTACATAGTTAAAACCTATTAAAAAGGAGGAGCTTCGGCTCCTCCTTTTTAATAGGTTGCTGCCGGCCCCCGGCCAGTGCCTCAACTGAATCCGACAATTCTTTCAACAACTTCAAGCGGATACACCGTACTTGTCGGCGATCCCCTCTTCGCCAGTTGCAAAAAAAGCGCTCAGGAAGCCTTATTGAATAAAGGCTTAGAGAGCGCTTCCTTTATGCTCTTTACAGGCAATTACCAAGGCCTTCAAACCAGGCTTAACGCATGCCTCCCCTTTTGACCTCGTCGAATTCCGCCTGCAGCTCCTTTGAGGGCGGAGCCGTCACACAGGAAACGATCACAATCAGCGCGCATGAAAAGAGGAAGGCAGGAAGCAGTTCGTAGATGTTCCAGCCACCGCCTAGCGGGCGGATGACCAGCTTCCAGAAAAACACCATGCAGCCGCCGCCCAGCATACCCGCTATTGCCCCGGCATGGTTGGTGCGTTTCCAAAACAGCGAAAACAGCATCAGCGGGCCGAAGGTCGCGCCAAAGCCGGCCCAGGCAAAAGATACAATAGTAAAAATAACGCTCTTTTCATCCAGTGCAATCAAAATGGCGAGGAAAGTAATTACCAGAAGAGTGATCCGGGAAACACGCATCACCTCTTTGTCGTCGGCATCTTTTTTTAGTATTCCCTGGTAAATATTTTTGGCCAGGGAAGAAGCTGCAATCAACAAATAGGAATCCGAGGAACTGATCGTCGCAGCCAGAATGCCGGACATGATAAGGCCGGCAAGCAAGGGCGGCAAAAGGTTGGTCGAAAGCAGGATGAATACATTTTCAGCCGCCGCCGCAGTGCTCAGCGCCGTTGGATACAACGCCCTGCCGACGATTCCGATAAATACGGCTACACTCAAGGAAATAACGACCCAAACGATGGCAATGCGCCTGGAGCTTGTCAACTCGCTCTCTTTGCGAATCGCCATAAAGCGTAGCAGCACCTGGGGCATGCCGAAATAGCCCAGCCCCCAGGCCAGGGTGGAAACGATGGTAATAAAGCCGTAACTTCCGGCCGTACCAAACACGGGCGCATCGTTTACCACCAGCTGAAGGCCGCCGGCATCCAGAGAGGGGCTTGCGATACCGAAGAACTCAAAGAAGCCGGGAATGCCTTTCGCATTTGTTATCACGGCACTAAAGCCGCCGGCGGCGGCGGTGCCGACCAAAACAACCGTCACCAGCGCTACCACCATAACGATGGCCTGCATGAAGTCCGAGGCGCTCTCGGCCAAAAAGCCGCCGACAATAGTGTACACCAGCACAAACAGGGCGCCGAGAATCATCATGGCAACGTAAGGGGCTCCAAACAGCGTGGAAAACAGCTTGCCGCAGGTCACGAGACAGCTGGAGGCATACACAGTGAAGAATACTAGAATAAAGACTGCCGAAATCGTCATCAGCACCTTTTTTTCTTCCCGAAATCGGTTGGAAAAAAACTCGGGAAGAGTGATTGAGTTTCCGGCCTTTTCGCTGTAGCGGCGCAGCCTTTTTGAAACAACCAGCCAGTTGATGTATGTGCCCACAGCCAGGCCAATGGCTGTCCATGCCGCGTCCGCCAGACCAAACCAATAAGCCACGCCCGGCAATCCCATCAGCAGCCATCCCGACATATCCGAGGCCTCCGCACTCATTGCAGCCACCCAGGGGCCCAGACTGCGACCGCCGAGAAAATAGTCTTCCGAGCTTTGATTTGCTCGTTTAGCAAAGAAAATACCGATCCCAATGACGATAGCCATGTATACAGTCATTGAAATTAAAACCTGAATCGAACCTGCTTCCATCAACATCCTCCTCATTCGTTCACTATTACGGCGCAGCCGCGCTGCGCCGCATTTTATTATAGATGATTACGACAAAAAGCTCAAATATTAAGTATAAAATCCCATCAAAATCAGCTTCTCTCCCGCACCTGCCTCCTCACCGCCAGCATAAACTGCGGCAAAGCCCAGATTCGGCCCAGCCGCTTCGGGTTTTGGGCGAAGCGGTAAGCCCACTCCAAATTCACCTTCTGTATCCAGCCGGGAGCCCGCTGCACCCGGCCGCTGAGGGCGTCGAAAGCCCCGCCTACCCCCATCATGATCCCTACCGGTAGCCGCTCCCTATTCTCCGCAAAAAACCGGTCCTGAGCCGGGAAGCCCATGGCAATGAACAGAAAGTCTGGCCGCTTTTCCTCAATCTCCTTTAGGATGCGCTCCTTCTCCGCCTCATCAAAATAGCCGTCATGCCAACCGGCAATCTGCAGCGCCGGATGTTTGGCTTGCAAAGCTGCCGCCGCTCCCTCTACCGATTCCCGGGCCGCTCCCAGCAAATAAATGCTGCGTCCTTTATCTGCCGTCCAGGCCGCCAACTGCCAAAGCAGATCCACGCCGGCTACCCGTCCCTTCACCGGCCGTCCTAAGCGGCTGGCCGCCTTCACTACGCCGATGCCATCAGGCACAATCAGATCGGCGCTGTGAAGCAGCTCCGCCAATTTAGGGTCTGCATAAGCATGATAGAGAATCTCCGCATTAGCCGTGACAATCCGCATACCTTGGCCTATTCCGCCCTCAAGCACTGCCGCCACAGCCGCCACTGTTTCGGCCATGTCCATATTAGCTACAGGAAATCCTAAAATATTCACTTTAGGTATAGCGCCCAGAATATCCCCTGCAGCCTCTTTCTCCCCGCCAACCTGCTTCTCCGTTGCTTTTGATTGCATTTTTACCAGCTCCTTGGTAAGATTATCTTATAGCCCTCTATCAATTTAGGGCATTGTCCCCTTAAAATCTTGCCAAAACAATACCCTTGGAAAGGATCGAATGTTGTATGCTCAATTATGCCGCCCTTTCCCCTGCCCTGCAAGAACGCATCAAAGAGGATCGCCGCCAAGGCTGGGTCAACCCCTGGCGCTGCGATGACGCCCGGGCTCTCCGCCGCAATCCTCAGCGGGATGAATCCACCCTCTGGCGCCCGGCTTTTGTCCGTGACGTGGAAAAGGTTCTCCATTCCCCTTATTATAACCGATATACGGACAAAACTCAGGTTTTTTCTTTCTACCGCAACGACGATATTACCAGAAGAGCCCTCCACGTCCAATTGGTTTCCCGCATCGCCCGCAATGTGGGCAATGCCCTGGGTCTCAATCAGGACCTTATCGAAGCCATTGCCCTGGGCCACGACCTGGGCCATACCCCCTTCGGCCATGCCGGTGAGGATTTTTTGAGCCAGCTGCTTTATCGGGAAACAGGCCGCTTCTTTAATCATAATGTCCACAGCGTCCGGGTTCTGGATAAGCTGTTCTGCCGCAATCTCTCCCTGCAGACTCTGGACGGCATCCTCTGCCACAACGGCGAATTCGTCCAGCAAGGCTATAAACCTGATCACCGCAAGCCCCTTTCTTTCGCAGCCTTCGATGCTAAAATCGAAGAATGCGACCGCAACGAAGCCATCATTGCCTTGCTGATTCCCAATACTTTGGAGGGCTGCGTTGTTCGCATCTGCGATATGGTGGCCTATTTGGGCAAGGATCGCCAGGACGCCCGCCGGGCCCGCCTGCTCCAGGGTGATGAGCCCTTCAGCGCCGAGCACATCGGCTTGGAAAATGCCGAGATCATCAACAACGTCACCGTCAATCTCATCGAAAACAGCTACGGCAAGGATTATTTGGAGATGGATGGAGAAATGGCCCGGGAGATGAAAATCGCCAAGCAGGAAAACTATGACTTCATCTATAAGAATGAAAAGGTGGCGGCGGTCTATCAGGAGAATATCCAGCCCATGTTCCAGGCCATTTATTACCGGCTGCTCGATGATTTGGTCAAGGACCGCCGGGAGTCCTGGGTATTTCGCCATCATATTTATTTCGTCAACAACAACCGCCGCTACTATCTGGATACCAGCGATCCTGCCAACGACTACCTCAATGAAGAGCCCAACCAGATCATCACCGATTACATCGCCAGCATGACCGACGATTACTTTGTGGATCTGTACCACGACCTCTTCCCTACAGGCAAACACAATATCCGCTACGTTTCTTATTTTGACGATCCCAAGTAATTTTGACGCCTATCGTTGAAACCCTATCTGTGCATTTACTTTTTTAAAGGAAGGCTTCTTTTGCGCATCTGCAAAGAGGTCTTCCTTTTTTCCCAAGGTCATGATTCTGGTGTCAAAAGCGGAAGGTGAGTAATGGTTCCGGGGGCCATTGCCGGGGCAGTGCCCGGAGGTCCCAGGGGGGGTTCGGTGCAATTTTTTCGGTTGTAGGTATTTTCCGGCGGCAGTCTGTACAATTTTTGCGTTTGTACGTAATTTGCAGGCTTGTTCAGGGTTAATTCAGCCAAATCCAGGCCGATTATGTGCCGTTTTTGCGGGTTATGCGGAAATATCCTCTTTGCATTTTACATACTAACGCAAATTTTGCTCACCTGAATTAGTTAATTTGCATACAACCGTAAATTCTGTACAGAAAGCCGGGCTACTGCCCTGCCTCTTTTACCCTCCTCTTTTCTCTCCTTTTCCCACACATTCCTCCTTTTTTCTTTTTCGACAACACCAGCTTACGTCGGTCGCTTTCCCATGACATAAACTAACATAAAATACTGTCACAAAGCCCAAGCTTCAAAAATATCTTAACCTGTGTAAAGAAAATCGCAAACCCTTTATCAGGGCTCTATTTGAAAGGGGCATGGGCATGATCCAAAATCACCACCCATTATTCCAATGCATCGACGCCGGTACAGAAAACTGTCCCTGCTCTTTAGCCGCCAGCGGCAACTGTCTGACCTGCAGCCGGCTGGCCGGCAAGGACTGCGGCGATTGCGACTGGCCAGGCGTCTGCATTTATAATGAATTCATCCAAAATGGCAAAAAGGCCAAAACCTCCCGGGAAGAAAAGCTTGTCCCAATAATCGAGAGGAAGTCTTACGGCGACGGCACCCTCCGCTTTATTCTCGATGTTGGCAAAGGCCTGGCGGCAAAATGCTATATGCCGGGCAGTTACCTGCTGATCCGCAGCCGGGAGCTAAGCGAGTATTACAACGCGCCCATTTCCGTCATGTTTGCCGATCTGGAAAAAGGCCACATTCATGTGCTTATTAAAGCCATCTCTTTCAAAACGAAACAGCTGGCGGAGGAAACAGAGCATTTGTACATCAAAGGTCCTTACAAAAACGGCTTATTGGGGCTGGCTTCCCTTAAAGCCTCGGCAAACCAAAGCTTTCTGATCGTCGCCAAAGGCATCGGCCTGTCTCCTGCCGCTAAGATGGCTCAATATCTCAAATCGAGGCGCCAGATCAAGCTTATCGCGGATCCGGCAAAGCTGGACCGCCAGCTGCTGAACGATTATTTCCAGGATCAAGAAGCGGAAATAACCTTGGTGGATCTTGCCGAAGACCAAGGCCTAGAGCCCCTGCGGCAGGAAATAGCCACCGGCCGCCACGGCACTGTCTGCCTGTTCACCTCTGATTATTTCTTGTCCGCCATCGGAAAAATGGTTAAGGAGCTTTGCCCGACAGCGGATATTGTGACGGCCAACAACTTCAATATTTGCTGCGGCGAAGGGGTCTGCGGCGCCTGCAGCCTGGCCGGCGAAAAGGGCGAAACCATTAAAATGTGCAAATGTCAGCTTGACGGCAAAGATCTGCTGCGGCGCAAAGTGGTCTGGGACTAAGATACGGTACTGAGATAAAGGAGGCAATTGATCATGTATAGATTAGTAATCATCGGAGGCGGCTGGGCGGGCTGCGCCGCCGCCGTTACGGCAAGAAAAGCCGGAGCTGAGGTCACGCTTTTGGAAAGAACCGACATGCTGCTGGGTCTGGGCAATGTGGGCGGCATTATGCGCAATAACGGGCGGTTTACGGCGGCAGAAGAAAATATCGCCCTGGGGGCGGAGGAACTCTTTGCTATTACCGACAAACTTTCCCGGCACGTCAATATCGACTTTCCCGGTCATAAACATGCCAGCTTATACGATGTGACAAAAATCGAAGCCCATATCCGGCGCTTCCTGACGGAAATCGGTGTGGAAGTCAGGCTGCTGAGCCGGGCTGTAGATGTGACCATGGACGGCAAAGCCCTGCAAGCCGTTGTGCTGGCCGACGGCACTGTCGTAGAGGGCGATATGTTTCTGGAGAGCACAGGCTCCAGCGGGCCCATGGGCAACTGCCTGGCTTACGGCAACGGCTGCTGTATGTGCATCCTGCGCTGCCCCGCCTTCGGGCCCCGGGTGAGCATCAGCCAAAAGGCCGGCAAAACCGATATCATGGGCAGAAGAAGGGATGGCAGCTTCGGCGCCTTCAGCGGCTCCTGCAAGCTGGAAAAAGGCTCACTATCCCAGGAAATCAGGGATTTGCTGGATGAGCAAGGCGTGGCCGTCATTCCTGTAGGGGAAGAAAACGTCAATAAATCCAAGCTGGACATCAAGGTTTGCCAGCAATATGCCCTCAACGAATACGCCGAAAATATTATTTTATTGGATACGGGCCACGCCAAGCTGATGGCGCCCTTTTTCCCGCTGGATAAATTGAGAGCGATCAAAGGCTTGGAAAACGCCAGATATATAGACCCCTATGCGGGCAGCAAGGGCAATTCCATCCGCTACCTCTCCATTGCCCCCCGCGACAATGCCATGCAGGTGGAGGATATCGAGAATCTCTTCTGCGCCGGCGAAAAATCCGGCCTCTTTATCGGCCATACCGAAGCCATCACCACCGGCTCCCTGGCCGGCCACAATAGCTGCCGCCGTCTGAAAGGCTTGGAGCCCCTGGAGCTGCCCGACTGCCTGACCACCGGGGATTTGATTGCCTACGCCAACGAGCGCCTGACCACAGAAGAGGGCATGATGACCCGTTATACCTTTGCCGGCGCCGATTACTTCCGGCGGATGCAAGACCAGGGGCTTTACAGCGTAGATCCCCAAAAAATCAAAAGCAGAATCAAAAAAGCCGGTTTAAACGGTCTGTACAGCCAAAAGCTTATTTAAACCGGTAAGGGGCATCCCTTCTGTACCTGTTTAGGTTCAGTTGGGATACCCCTCTGTCTTTGTCAATCGCTATAGCTTTATTCCTTTGCCGGGGTATCCCAGGCACTGTCGCTTTCCTGCTGCTCCCGCAGGGCATCTTCATCAGTCTGCTCCGTGGCGCTGGCGGCTTCCTCAGTACCGGGGGCCGGCGGGTTAAAGATATTCATGATCAAAGTCTTGGCTTCCTCTTCATTCATCACCCAGTAGGAGCCGCCGTTGACGTTTTTCGGCACTCCCGGCAAGGTAGAGGCTTCTATGCTCAGATTCTTCACGTCGATAAAGTGGGTGGCCAAAGACACCATTTGGGCTGTGGTCATATCGGTCTTGACATTTTCCCGTAATGCGGCAATCAGGCTGGGCAGCTTCGGCACCGTAGCCACACTCATGGACTGCTGCAGCACCGCTTGCAGGAATTTTTGCTGCCGGCCCACCCGGCCGATATCCGCCGTGGGGTCGCCCCGCCAGCGCACGTACTGCAAGGCCTTGTCTCCCGTCAGCTTCTGCTGGCCGGCATAAAGATCGATTCCTTCATCCAGCAGGGCCATCCGCCGTTCCACATTGTAGTTGATACCGCCTAAAATATCGATACATTTGGCGAAGCCCTGAAAATTTGTCTCCACATAATAATGGATATTGACGCCCAACAGGTTTTCCACCGTCTTGACCATTCGCTCCGGACCGCCGGTGGCGTGGGCATTGTTGATTTTCGTGGTCTTCTGAGTATCGGCAATTAACGCCCTGGTATCCCGGGGGATGGAGACCATATCGACCTCCTTCGTATCCAGGTTCATCGTTACCAGGATAATTACGTCGGCTCGGGCCAGCTCGTTTTTCTCCCGCTGATCCGTCCCCATCAGCAGCAGGGTCAGGATCCGCGGCCCTTTCTCTTCTGCCGGCAAGCCGGACTGGTCATCGCCTTCTCCACCCGGCGTGACAAAAGTGGGCTCCTCAGGAATCAGCGTAGCGCCATAGACTTTGCCTACCATGTAAGAGCCCATGGCAAACAACATACAAATCAACAAGGCCAGCAGAATTTTCCATAATTCCGGGCCTTCGCCGGCCTTCTCTTTCTTGGGTTTTCTCTGCACTCGTTCCAAAGGGGGAAGCTCAAAAAAAGGATGCTGGGGCTTCTCCTCCTCCCTTGCCTCCTCTATGTCTTGGGCATCTAACCAAGTATCTGCAGACTTAGCCGCGGCGTTGGCTGCAGCTTTTCTTTCATTATATATTTCCGCTAATGCATCTTGTTCCCGGGTTCCCCGTTGTTCGTCCATCGGCAGCGCCTCCGTTTTACCCTATGCCATTATTTTTATTTCTGCCGCATCATATCGCAATTTCTGTCGATTACTCTAATTATGTATCATAAATTTGCATCATTTTTGTATAGTCAGGCCTTATTCAGCAAATGAACGTTCAATAAAGTGCCGGATCAGCCCAAAGCCTCGCCGGAGCTGCCGCCGCCTGCACCGCCGCTGCCGGCAATGCCGCCTTTAACGTAGCCTATCTCCACCCGCTTCAGCCCTTCATCCCACTTCACTATAGCCCCCAGCCACTGGCCAACAAAGCGTACCGGCACCATAGTCCGGCCGTTGATAATCATTGGCGCCGCATCCATGGCTAGAGACCGGCCCCCGACCAGCACATCTTTTTGTCCCACCGTCAGCAGAATCTGGCGGCTGTCCATCACATAGGTTACCTGCCGTGTATCGCCATTCCAGATCACTTCAGCCCCCAGCGCCTCACCTACAAAGCGCAGAGGCACAAAGGTACGGCCCTCAAGAACCTGAGGGGGAGCATCAAGGCTGCCTTTGCCGCCGGGAACGCCGCCGGGGTTATAGTACTCCACCTGGGTATTTCCCGGCCATAAATAAATTCTGTACAAATTCTGACTTTCCCAAGCCTGCCACTCGGTTTCCAGGGCCGCCAGCCGGTTCTCCAGCTTGGACAGCTTGTCCTCCCGGGCCAGAAACTTCTGCTGCAGCCAATTGGCCAGGCCGGACTCCGACATCAGCACCTCCCCCGCCCATAAAGGCGAGGAAAAAACCATGGCGCCGGCCAGGATCAGTGAAGCCAGGCCTATTTTTTTGCTATTATTAATCTTCACCTGGTCTGTCTCCTTGATGATTTGGCTATCCGGTCATCTTTTCGACCTTCCAGGCAGATTATATCACAATTTGCGGTAATTCCCAAAGGGAAGGACAGGAAGTCTTGTCAAAAAACAACGTCGAAAAAATTAAATTTTTGTAAACAGCGTCAAAAATAACCCCGGCGCCCCTGAGGGCAGCGTACCGCCCTGTTGGCAACCGGGGTCATGTGAATACAGTTCGTTGGCCTTCATCTTCGGGGCTTCAACTCCGGCTTTAGCCCCGGCCCTGGGAGCGTTTGAAGGATCGGGCCGATTCCAGCAGATCCAGGTTAACTAAAGCTTTGGCCGTACCCATAGCCACGCATTGCACCGGGTTTTCGGCCACGTGCACCGGCAGCTGAGTCTCATTCATCAAACGGATATCCAGGCCGTGCAGCAAAGCGCCGCCGCCCGTAAGAACGATGCCTTTGTCCATGATGTCTGCCGCCAGTTCCGGCGGCGTCCGCTCCAGCACTTCCTTGGAAGCGGCCACAATGGTGTCGATTTGCTCCTTCATGGCCTCATGGGCCTCATCGCAAGTAACAACAATATTTTTGGGCAAGCCGCTGACCAGATCCCGGCCCCGGATTTCTACTTCCTTGTTTTCCCGCTCTTCCGGCCAGGCCGAGCCGATCTCCTGCTTCATTTCCTCTGCCGTCCGCTCACCGATCATCATATTGTGATAACGGCGCATATAGCGAACCAGGGATTCATCCAGCTTGTCGCCGCCTACCCGCACGGATTTGCTGATGACGATGCCGCCTAAGGACAGCACCGCAATATCCGTGGTGCCGCCGCCGATGTCCACCACCATGGAGCCGGCAGGAGCCGCAATATCCAGACCGGCGCCTAAAGCAGCGGCCAAAGGCTCCTCGATCAAAAAGCACTGCTTGGCCCCGGCGGCAATAGCCGCCTGGCGCACCGCCCGCTCTTCAACGCTGGTAACGCCGGAGGGAATGCCCACCATGACCCGGGGCTTAAAAAACTGACGGCTCATGGCCTTATTAATGAAGTAACGCAGCATTTTCTCCGTCACCTCATAATCGGCGATAACCCCTTCCTTCATGGGCCGAATGGCCCTGATATTGCCGGGGGTCCGCCCCAGCATAGCCCAAGCCTCGCTGCCCACGGAAATCACCCGGTTGGTATTGGTGTCCAGCGCCACCACCGAAGGCTCGTTCAGGACGATACCTTTATTTTTCACATAAACCAGGATGCTGGCTGTACCTAAGTCAATACCGATATCTTCCCCAAAACTAAACACGCTAAATCCTCCCGATCTTCCTGTACTTCCCCATTATGTGATTTATGTCAACATTTTTGATTGCAGATGAGTATAATTGTACACTGTTTCCGCGGCATTTGCACTAGCTATTTTTCTCTGGCCTCTGCCGTTTTTTTCCTTTAATCGATCTCGATCAATTCGTAATCCAGGCAGCCCAGACCAATTTTTTCACCGTGCTCCAAACCGCTTAGCCAATCGGTATCGGGATGGCAGAAGGTAAAGACGTCCTGTTCGCCAACTCCCGCATGTTCCTGGCCGGCGCAGGCAGCACCGTCATGCCCTTCCTTGGCCAGCTTCTTCGCCAATACGCTGCCGGGAATCACCGGCTGCCCCTTAGCCTTATCTACGCAGGCCTTATCAAGAGCCACCGGATCAAAGGAGGCAAAAAAGCCCACGTCGGGAATAATCGGCAGGTCATTATGGGACATGCAGTCGCAGGCAGGGGAAATATCCACCATCAGACTGATATGGAAACAAGGCCGGTCCTGCACCACCGCTTGCGCATATTCGGCAATTTTTTTGCTCAGCAAAGTATTGCTCTCATCCCAAGGCACCTGCACCGCACCGAAGGGGCAGGCGCTGATGCAGCGGCCGCAGCCGACGCAAAGCTCTTGATTAATGAAGGCTTTATTGTCCTGATCCATGGAAATAGCGTCCTGACCGCAGTCCATGATGCAGGCCCGGCAGCTTCGGCATTTTGGCGCCTTGATCTTAGGCTTGCCTTCGCAATGCATGTCCATTTTCCCGGGAATAGAGCCGCCGCCCATGCCCAGGTTTTTTAAGGTACCGCCAAAGCCCGTGCTTTCGTGACCTTTAAAATGGGTGAGGGAAATCACGATATCGGCGTCCATCAGGGCCCGGCCGATTTTGGCTTTTTGCACAAATTCGCCGTTTTTCACCGGCACTTCCACGTCGTCATTGCCTTTTAAGCCGTCGCCGATAATGATGGGGCAGCCGGTAGAAAATGGACTGAAACCGTTTTCAAAAGCAGCCTCCAGATGATCTACGGCGTTTTTGCGGCGGCCGCTGTATAGGGTGTTGCAGTCCGTCAAAAAGACCCAGCCCCCCTGCTCTTTCACCATATCCACCAAAACCTTGGCGTAATTAGGCCGCAGGTAACCCAAGTTGCCCGGCTCTCCCAAATGCAGCTTGATGGCTGTATAGCGTCCGGCAAAATCGATATCCTTCATGCCGGCGGCCGTTGCCAGATTGCGCAGCTTAACCAGCAGGTTATTGCCGAATTTTGTCCGCAGGTTTGTGAAATATACTTTGCTTTTTTCCATTTTTCTCTCCCTTTGCCCTTACTTGCCTTTTCTCCCTTATAGAGTACCAAACAAGCGGTCGCCGGCGTCGCCCAGGCCGGGGCTGATATAGCCGTTACTGGTCAGCACTTCGTCCACCGTTCCGCAATAAATCGGCACATCGGGATGATCCTTAAGAATCCGCTCCACGCCCGTTTTCGCGCCGATAATGTTCATCAACTTGATATTTTTGGCTCCCTTTTCTTTCAGAAAACCGATGGCGGCAGAGGCGGAACCGCCGGTGGCCAGCATGGGATCCAACACTATCGTCAGCCCTTCCTTGACCTCCTCCGGCAGCTTGCAATAGTATTCTACGGGCTCCAGCGTCTCATGATCCCTGTAGAGGCCAATATGGCCGATGCGCACCGTCGGAATCAGGGTTTCTATGCCATGAACCATGCCTAAGCCCGCCCGCAGCACCGGTACCAAGGTAATCTTGGGGCCGGCCAGCTGCATGGTCTTAGCCTTGGCGATGGGCGTCTCCACTGCCACCTCTTTCAGCGGCACATCCCGGGTGACCTCATAAGCCATCAGCATGGCAATCTCGTCCACCAGCTGCCGAAAATCCTTACTGCCCGTATTTTTGTCCCGCAAAAAGGATATTTTATGCTGGATCAGGGGATGGTCAAAAATCGTGACATTCTCGTATTTCATTAATAGCTTCATCCCTTCATATGCAAAATCGAGAAATTTTCTATAAAAATTAATCTCTTAATTATATCGTATATCATACTCATCTGCAATTAAAAACCGAGGTTTTTAATTTGCCGCACTGTGTGCGGCAGTTGGCCAAAGCTCGCATAAATAGCATACAGCGGGGAGCTTTGCCTGCGCAGATTGGTATCAGAATAGTTTCGACTTAAAATGGTAGGGATTCTTTTTGACAATCGGGGCAGAAAAAGCTGCTGCGCCCGGCTACCTTGATGCGGCGGATCTCGCCGCCACAGCGGCGGCAGGGCTGGCCTTCTCTTTGGTATACCTGCAAATATTTTTGGTTGTCCCCCATCTGGTCCAAGGCGTCAACGTAATCCCGGAAGCTGGTGCCCCGGTTGACGATGCCCGCCAGCAGCACCTGGCGGCAGGCGGCGGCCAGCTTTTCCATCTCGCCGTCAGTCAAGCTGCCGGCCGGGCGCAAGGGGTGAATGCCGGCAATAAACAGGGCTTCATCCACATAAATATTGCCCAAACCTGCCACCACTTGCTGATCCAGCAGAGCATTTTTAATTTTGGCCTTGGGGCGGCGGGCCAGACGCTGAGCCAGCATTTGGGCGGAAAAATCCTCGTCAATGGGCTCCGGCCCCAGACCGGCCAGGCCCGCCAAACCGGGTATGCCCGCCAGATCCCGGCCCTCGGTGAGCCACCAGCGGCCAAAACGCCGCACATCCTGAAAGTGGACCTGACCGCCGCTTTGAAAATCCAAGACCACGTGAGTATGCAGAGCCGGCTCCGCTCCCTTGACATACCACAAAAGGCGGCCCGTCATCCGCAAATGGATCACCAACTGCTGGCCGTGACTAAGCTCCAAAAGCAGATATTTGCCCCGGCGGCCAAAGCCGACAATCTCCTGTCCCGGCAAAATGCAAGCATAATCCCGGGCGTCCGGCAGCAGTACGCCGGGCTGTATGATCCGCAGGCCGGCAATAACCTGTCCCTCAAGACAGACTGCCAAACTGCGGCGTAATGTTTCGACTTCCGGCAATTCCGGCATTGATCGCTTCCTCCTTATTACGGGGCATCGCCCCATTCTTAGCTTCCAGTTTATCCGCCGCTAATAAAGCTGTCAACGAAACAGCCAAACATTTCCTATCGCATCACTATTGTATACATTCCGACTAGGAAAAAAGGGTCTTTATTTCCTAGTTATACCGTGGTATAATCGGTATAGGTGATGCGAAATGAAAATATCCACAAAAGGTCGTTATGCCCTTCGCCTGATGCTGGATCTGGCCATGCAGCAGGAGGGCAGCTACACTTCATTAAAAGATGTATCGAAACGTCAGTCTGTTTCCATGAAATATTTGGAGCAAATCGTGGCTCAGCTTTGCCGGGCCGGCTACATCCGAAGCTTGCGGGGCCCCCAGGGCGGCTATCGTTTAGCCCGGGCGCCGGAGGATTATTCCATCGGCGATATCCTGCGGGTGACGGAGGGCGATCTTTCCCCTACGGCCTGTCTGCAGGATCAGCCCAATACCTGCCCGGGCGCCGCTTTTTGCCCTACCTTGCCTTTTTGGCAGGGGCTATATGATGTGGTCAACGACTACGTTAATCACGTGACTCTGGCGGATATTGCCGCCGGATACGGCAAACAATTAATAAATGGTGAAGATATTTCTGCCGGGCTCCATCCCTGCCAATAAAAACTTTACCGTTTATCCATCCACACAGTGGATAGAAAGAAGGTGTATATAGCTATGCGTCGTGTTTATGCAGACAATGCCGCTACCACCGCGGTAAGTCCTCATGCATTGGAGGTTATGACCCCCTATTTCGGTAAAATCTACGGTAATCCTTCCAGCCTGCATACTTTTGGTCAGGAAGCTGCCGAAGCCATGGACAAGGCCCGGAAAACCATGGCTCGTTATTTGGGCTGCGATTCCCGGGAAATTTACTTTACTTCCGGCGGTACGGAAGCCGACAACTGGGCTGTACAAAATGCCGCCCGGTTAGGCGAGAAAAAAGGCAAGAAGCATTTAATTACCACTACCTTTGAACATCACGCTCTGTTGCACACCATGCAGCAAATGGAAAAGCAGGGCTTTGAAGTAACTTATCTGGACGTCCATGAGGATGGTTTGGTTCGCTTAGAAGAGCTGGCGGCTGCCCTTCGTCCCGATACGGCTTTAGTATCCATTTTATATGCCAACAATGAGATCGGCACCATTCAGCCCATCAAGGAGATCGGCCAGCTTTGCCGGGAAAAGGGCGTTCCTTTCCATACCGACGCCGTTCAGGCCGCCGGCCACCTGCCCATTAATGTAACGGAGCAGTTTATCGACATGCTCTCCTTGTCCGCCCATAAGTTTCACGGTCCCAAAGGCGTAGGACTCCTTTATTGCCGCCGGACTATCCCGGTGGGCAATCTGATCTACGGCGGCGGTCAGGAGCGGGGCAAACGGCCCGGCACCGAAAATCTGGCAGCCATCATGGGTATGGCCGCAGCTTTCCAAGAGTCCTGCGAAGCTATGGAGGCAGAGATGCCCCGGATAGCCGCCTTGCGCGATAAGCTGATTGCCGGCTTGCGGCCGATTTCCCGCAGCCGCCTCAACGGCCATCCCACCAAACGGCTGCCCAACAACGTCAGTTTTTGCTTCGAGGGCATTGAAGGCGAATCCTTGCTCTTATCCCTCGACATGAAAGGCATTGCCGCTTCCTCCGGCTCCGCCTGCACCTCCGGCAGCCTGGACCCCAGCCATGTGCTTTTGGCCATCGGTCTGCCTCACGAAATTGCTCACGGCTCCCTGCGGCTGTCCTTATCCCGCTACACCACGGAAGAGGATATCGATTATATCTTGAAGGAGCTGCCGCCGATTGTAGCTTATCTGCGGGATATTTCACCGGTCTGGGAACGTTTGATGAGAGAAGAAAAAGTCTGATCAAGAGGCCTGCTCAGGAAACCCTGATCAAGAAATCATGCTCAAGAAACCCTCGATAAAAAAGGAGTGAAACCCTATGTTATATAGTGAAAAAGTTATGGATCATTTTGCCCATCCCCGCAATTTAGGCAAGATGGATGACGCCGACGGCGTCGGCGAGGTAGGCAATGCCAAATGCGGCGATATCATGAAGATGTATATCAAAGTCGAGAATGACATCATCACCGATGTGACCTTTAATACCTTCGGCTGCGCCTCCGCCATCGCCACCAGTTCTATGGCCACGGAGCTGGTCAAAGGCAAGCCCCTGGATCAGGCGCTGGAGCTGACCAACAAAGCCGTCGTGGAAGCCCTGGACGGCCTGCCGCCGGCAAAGATTCATTGTTCCGTTTTGGCCGAGCAAGCGATCAAAGCCGCCATTGCCGATTATTATGAGAAAAACGGCATCGAGTATGATAAAGCCGCTTTTGCCTGCGAAGACTGCGATCATTGTCATTTGCACGAAGTCTAAGCTTTACCGAGGCAGCCCTGCTGCTCTTCCCTTGTTACTTCAACCTTTTCCTTCAACCTTAACCCTTTTCCTATATCACACCCAAAACAAAAGACTGTCCGGTTTTCCAGGCAATTGCCTCAGGAGACCGGGCAGTCTTTTTTTAGTTCCGGCTTAAGAACGGGATGCCATGGATGATAGGATGATATGCGCCGGATGTAGAAAACTGGCGGCATCCGTTTAAGTTCTGTCCGCACCCCGAAATGAGCAAAATTGCAAGTTTAAAGTGTGCTGTTCCTTCAGAATAGCGGTCGTCCCCTGACTTCGGCACTAAATATAGTTAGATATAGCTAAATACAGCCGACAAGCGGTGTTTCGGACACTTTAAACTTGCAATTTTGCGCACAAATGGCTCAGCAAGCAAGATACCCCCTCCAACCAAGGCAACTAAACAGGCATTCATTCCGCCGCCAGCAAACGCTGCCATAATCCTTCATTGACTACATCCCGGATGGCTATGTCGGCAAACCGTTCCTTACCGGCAAAGCCTTTGGATTGATACGCCTGCCAATCCCCGGCTACCTGCTCGCCCAGAAGGTGGATCAGCTCGTTTTCTCCTTCGTTGACGATTTGCCGGCGCAAGGCTTCGGCCCGGCGGCTGGAGGGCAGGCAAACGTAGCTTTGGCAGACCAGCGGGCGTAAAGCGTGAGCCCGGCAGCGCTGCTTGTCCAGATCCAGAAAAACACAGTTGCCTCTTTCCAGACGCCGCAAATAAATATCGACGACTCCGGGGCTTTCCCCTACGCCCTTCGCTGCGGCCGCCTTTTCTTTGGCTGCCGGCTCTACGGTCACCGCCCCGGCTGTCTCCATCGCAGCCTTCTCAGCCGCCACATCAGCAGCATCAGCAGCATCGGCGGCAGCACCGCCCCGGATTTCGGCGTATTCCCTGATAAAACGCAGATTTTGCCTGGTATCCTTTTGCCGCAAACTGCCAGAATATAAAGAGACGTTGCCGACGCCTCCCATACTATCGTTGTCCATTGCTTCGCCGACGCCGCCCTTGGTGTTGCTGTTGCCGCTTGCTTCGCCGCGATCTCTTGCGCCGTCTGCCTCAGTTCCATAAAGCGCCGCCGCATACCGCAACACATCCGGCGCCGTCAACGGCACCCGCTCCCAGCAGCAATTGCTGCAGCCGTCACAGGGAGCCACCTTTTCCTCCTGAAAATCATTAAGAGCATCCAAATAATCCTGCACGCTGGCCTGCTGGTCCAATATCTGCACATCATAGTTCAGCATACCGTCGCTGCCTTTGACCAGCTTAATTTTTACTTTATTTTGCGCTGTATTCTCCACTTCCCTTTTGCCCCCATACACTGCCGGCTTGTCAGGACCGGCTCTCTTTATCTATGCCGTATTTTCTCATTCATATCGCAAGCCGTTTTTTCAACCTTGCTTCTGCTCTCCAAAGTGTCTATAATATTAATATTAGCCCACGCAGCATATATTTAACATAACACATATAATCCTGCAAAATACATTATAATTGGAGTGCCGCCTATGAACAATATCCTGCCCGGTTCTTTTTTCACCGTAGCCGAAGAGATCGCTAACGCCATCACCCACGGTGTCGGCGCTGCTCTGGCCATCGCCGGCACGGTGGTGATGATCGTCACTGCCGCCATGACCGGAGATCCCTGGAAGGTGGTCAGCGTTTCCATCTACGGCGCCACATTAATTCTGTTGTTTTTGATGTCTACCCTTTATCACGCCCTGGTGCCGGAAAAAGCCAAGCGGGTTTTCCGGGTTTTTGACCATTCCTCGATCTTTCTTCTGATTGCCGGCAGCTACATCCCTTATACCCTGGTGACTCTCCGGGGCCCCTTAGGCTGGACAATTTTCGGCCTGGTCTGGGCGTTGGCCATTGTGGGGGTGGTCTTAAATTGCATCAGCATCGAGCGCTTTGAAAAATTCTCCCTGGCTGCTTACCTGGGCATGGGCTGGTGCATCGTCATTGCCATTGTCCCTTTGATACGGCTGCTGCCCGCCGGCGGCCTGGCCTTTTTAGTCACAGGCGGCCTGGCCTACACTTTTGGGGTCTATTTTTACCGCAAGGATAACATCAAATACATGCATTCCGTCTGGCATCTTTTTGTATTAGCCGGTGCTTTACTCCATTACTTTGCCGTCCAGTTTTATGTAATATGATGTCGTATCAGGGAGGCGTGCTGATGAACGACGAAAAATTTATCCAACAAATATTAGATATTTTGCCCTCACAAACCCTGGAGCTAAAGCGCAAAAAGTTCCATACCTTTAATTTCGGCCCCCAGCACAATGTCTGGATTGTCACCGACGGTCTTCTGATGACGGTGCGCAGCGCTGAAGACGGCAGATTTAAAGGCACAGGCCTTTACGACAGCAATTCTATTCTGGGGCTCAGCGGCTTCTACGGTCACGATAAAGAAGTGACCTGCTTCACACTGAGCAAAACCACTTTGCGCTGTATCCCCACCCGGCTGTTTAATGATTTGCTGAAAGAGAATGTGGAGCTTTGCTACAATATGATGCTTTACAGCAGCCGGATGTTCACCAGGGTTATGGATGAGCTGGAAACCTCCACCTTGCGGACGTTGGAGGAGCAGATTGCCTCTTTTGAGCATAATTTGATGCAGATGGACTTGCCTGACGATTTGTCGGTGACGGAGACTTGCATAGCTATGGCCATCGGCGCGCATCCGGTCAGCGTCAGCCGGGCCAGAAAGCGCCTGAAGGAAAATATTTAAGTGAAATAGCCTCAACACAAGCGGACTCATTCAAGTCCGTTTTTTTGCCGCAAGGACCCTGCCTTCATACAGAATACAGACGCAAAAAAATAAGCCCGTGAGAGAAATGGGGTATGTCCCCAAGCTCCCAGGGCTTTCTTTGTGTATTCAGCACAAGGCATAGCGGTGTCTAAAACTCAAGAAATTCCTTATCATTTTCCTGCTGGATAAACATTTTTTCCAAATCCAAATCGCTTAAATCGGCAATCTTACTCAAGGATTGCTTCATATAAACTCCGGTGGCGGTAACCGCCACTTCGCCGTCGGGCAAAATCAATTCACCGCTGCTGCGAAATAACCGGCGGTTGTTTTCCGTGACCTGGGCCACTACCTTGAGGGGCACATCCAAGGGCACCGGCTTCTTATAGCGAATGGTCAACTCCGCCGTCACCGACCAGCAATCCGGCTCCATAGGCAGGATAGCCCGGCCCAGCGTCTCATCCAATATGGAGGCGGCAACACCGCCGTGAAGCCTTTCGGGATAGCTTTGATACATCCCGCCGGGCTGGAAAACTGCTACGGTTTTGCCTTCTTCTAAGTTGTAAAACTGGGCTTTCAATCCCACCGGATTGTCTTTGCCGCAGCCAAAACACATTTCGCTGATATACTGCTTACTGCTGACTTTATGCTTCATCATCTTGATTAAACTCCTCCGGATCAAAAGGAAATTCTTCTTCCGTAAACGAGCTGTCCTGGGCCACCCCAGGCAAGTGCACGCGCCGGTGCTGAAAAGGCAGCTCCCGTTTAAGGCAATTAGGACAAATCCCGAAAAATTCTAAGTAGTGGTGTTCGATTAAATAACCGGTTTGCTGAGAAATCATGTCTTCGCTGGCTTGTACGGGGCAGTTGTCAATAGCCACTTGGGCATGACAAATGCGGCAGGTTACCATGTGTCGATGATTGATCCCCGCCGCCGAAAAACGGGCGGTACCATCAGGGTAAACGGCCTTCGTCACATGGCCCAGATCGATAAGCCGATCCAGGTTGCGGTAAACAGTGGTCAGCGCCATATTGGGGCATTCATTCTGGCATCGTTTTAATATCTGATCCGCCGTCAGCGGCTTCCTGACCGATGTAAAAATGTCCAGCAATTTTTTGCGCTGCTTCGTCTTTCTGAGATCTACTTCCTGATTCAACAGTAACCCTCCACTATTTACTACTTACAGGTTAAAGAATACCATACTTTAAAGGGAAAAAGCAAATGCAAATTACCTGCAAACTGAAATTTTCTTAACACAGGCTAATATTTTTATTCATATTCTTGTTCTGTCCAGGCTGTCTCCTCACGGGCCAGCAGGTCACAGGCCTCCCCTTCCGGCAAAGCTACCACGTCCTGCAGCCGCCGCCGGATTTGGCGGGTTCTGACGCCAATCAGCTTGTCCAGCTCTTTATTGGCCTGGTCCAGACGCTGTTGCGTAGATTCAAGAACTATACCAAATTTATCAAATTCGGTTTTTACCGCCCCCAGCACTTGCCAGACTTCACCGGACCGTTTTTGAATGGCCAAGGTCTTAAAGCCCATTTGCAGGCTGTTGAGCAAAGCCGCCAGTGTGGTGGGGCCGGCAATGTTGATCCGGTAATCCCGCTGCAGGCTTTCCACCATGCCTCTGCGTACAACCTCGGCATAAAGGCCTTCAAAGGGCAGAAACAGGATGGCAAAATCCGTCGTAAAAGGCGGCTCCACGTATTTATCCCGAATGTCCTTGGCAAAACGGCGGATCCGCTGCTCCAAAGCCTGGGCTGCCGCCGCCACCTCCTGAGCGTCTCCCCTATCGTAAGCCTCGATCAGCTGACTGTAGCTATCGGCGGGAAATTTGGCGTCGATGGGCAGCCAAACCGTATCCTCGCCGGCCCCCGGTAAGCGGACGGCGTACTCCACCACCTCCCGGCTGCCTTTTTTCGTGGACACGTTGGCAGCGTATTGATCCGGCGACAAAATCTGCTCCAAAATGGCTCCCAGCTGGTATTCACCCAGCACGCCCCGGGTTTTGACATTGGAAAGAACTTTTTTCAGATCGCCTACGCCGGCGGCCAAGGTCTGCATCTCGCCCAGACCCTTATAAACCTGCTCCAACCGCTGGCTGACCAGCTGGAAGGATTGGCCGATCCGTTCCTCCAGGGTTTTATGCAGCTTTTCGTCCACCGTGGCCTGCATCGCCGTCAGGCGGCTGTCCATAGCCTGGGTAACCTTCTCCAGACGCTGATCCACCGTCTGGCCCAGCCGGTCCAGCCTGACCTCCTGGCTGTCCTGAATCTGCTGCAGCCGCAGAGCAACCTGCTCGTTGCCCCTTTGCATGGACTGCCGGTAAATCTCCAATATCCTGGCCGTTTCGCTGCTTAGCTGGCCGATGGCATTTTTTTGGCTTTCCTGGCTGCTCTGCAAATGGGCGGTGATGGTTTCCAGGAACAGGCGTTGCTCTCCCCCCTGGCGCCGGGCCTCCTCCTGACTTGCCGCCCGCAGCTGCTCCGCCAGGCTTCGGAAAGAAAAGAGGACCAGTGTCAACAGGACAATTACGGCTATTAATAAGATAATTAATATTGTCTCCAATTTGCTCCCTCCCTATAGGCCTATTATAGCATATAGGAGGGTGAGGGCGTGAGCAAGGCCTAATCGGCCGCGCTCACTTCTCAGCTTTTAGCCGCCGGATTGCTGCAAAGCGCCTTTCAGCCTGGCAACGGCCTCGGGGATCAATCCCAGCTCGCCGGCAATTTCCATATCGCTTTTATGCTTGCCCATCAAATTGATCAACGCATCCATGTCGGTGCCCGCTTCTTCGCATTTGCGGCGAAAATCAGGCTCTGCTTTTTTGGCGTTGCCGGCGTCTCTGCCGTCTTCGCCGCTGCTTCCGATCTCATCCAAACCTGTTCCCTCCTGCCTTTCTTTTGCAGATTTATGACCTTTTTGTAAAGTCTTTGTAAACCTTTACATCGGTACCCAATTATTGTTTCCCGCTTTCTTCTAATTATGATATAATCGGTTCTAGCTGAGGCTTCGCCCCGGTGATTAGAATGAGAGGATTTTTCAGAAGCTATGTCGAAACCAACAGCTTTAACCCGCTTTTGGCAATTGCGTCCTGTTTCGGGGCTGCTCATTGTTCTATTGCTATGTCAAATCCTGCTGCTTTTTCCCGCCGGACAAGCCCAAGCCGCCATTGCGGACGATGTGCAATCCCAAGCTTTCGTTTTAATGGATGGCCATACCGGTCAGGTTCTGCTGCAAAGAGATATGCACGGCATTCGCAAGCCTGCCAGCACCACCAAAATCATGACTGCCTTATTGGCTCTGGAAAAAGGCGACACCGCCGACCCGGTAACCGTGTCCAAGACCGCCGTATCCACCGTGCCTCGGGATGCCTCCAGCGTCGGTTTAATGCCGGGAGAAATTATCCCTCTGGAAAAACTGCTCTATGCTGTCATGCTGGAATCGGCCAATGAAGGCGCCAACGCTGTAGCGGAATACGTCAGCGGCACCATAGAAGATTTTGCTGCTTTAATGAACCAAAGAGCCAAAGAGTTAGGAGCCAAAAACACTCATTTTTCTAACGCCAACGGCTTAAACAGCGACGACCACTACACCACGGCCTACGATATGGCCTTAATCATGAAAAAAGCAATCGAAGACCAGCGTTTCTTGACGATTTGCAGCGCCTACCAGCACTTTCTCGATCCCACCAACCTGCAAAAAGAAAGACGTATTTTCAATAATAAAAACCGCCTGCTTCCCCAAGGGGCTATGCCCTATGAAGGAATTTTAGGCGGTAAAACCGGCTACACCACGGCTTCCCAAAATACATTAGTAGAGGCAGCCTGCCGCGACGGCCGCACTCTGATCTGCGTAGTCTTTCAGGCCCCCAGCTCCCTGGCTTCCTTTCAGGATACCGTGACGCTGCTGAATTACGGCTTCGACAATTTCCGGTCGGTAACCTATGCAGACAGCGAATATGAAGATTCCTATACTTATTTATTGCACAATGATATCAGTTCGGACCAGGTTAACGTCCTTTATGGCGAGCCCGTAGAAAACGAGGATGGCAGCACTTCTGTTGGCGTCAGCTTCAATTTGCCTACGGCCAACGCCGACCTCATGTATCCGGAGATCAGCGACGCCACTCTGACCTCGCCAATACCGCCGCCGCCTCCGGAGAAGGCCGCTCTGTTTTCTACGGCAGGCGTCAGCAGCCTCCTCAGCGAAACGCCGCCTCTTTCCTGGATTGTCGGTCTCTTTTCTTTTCTGGCTCTCGTTGTCGGCAAACTGCTGGGGCTGGTCAACTTGCTGCCGGCAGGGCTGGCTTTCATCATCAAGCTTCTTTTGTCCGTCTTTTCCGCCCTGCTGGTTCTGGCTTGCTTTTTCAGAACCCGGCGCTGGCTGCGCCGCCGCAAACGCCTATTGCAAAAACAAAAAATGGAAGCCAAAAGAAGAGCCTACCGGGAGCAGCAGTCTTACTGGGGCTAACGTTTAGGCTAGGCTTGGATCAGCATGAAAGCTTAAAAATCGGCATAAAAGCCTTAAAATTCTTCCTTGCTTTTCTGGTCCGAAGAAAGTATAATTACTCTATTCTGAATAGCGATCTGGCAAAATGCGTAAAGCAGGCCGGCAATCACCGATTGCAACGGCAGTAGCAAATGTAGACGATTTTGCCTCAATCACTCGCCTCAGCAGGCCTTGGCCCATCCTCGTGATGGCGCCGCCGCCACCAAAAGTAGAACGGAAGGATGGTCTATATGTCTATGTTTATGGTCAATTACAGGCATATCTCTGCGCCTTGGCGATTTAACGCCACCAGCGCGGGCGGCCTGATTTTTTATTGCCTTTTTTAATGGCAGCTTTGTAGCAGACAATAAATAAATGGCAGCAAGCGATCTGCAAATGATGGGAGGCAATTCTAATGGCAGCAAAACTTTCTTTACTGATATTTTTCTTTATCGTCACGATAGCTATCGGCTTATACTGCCGCAAACATACCACTGACGTCAACAGCTTCATCCTGGGCGGCCGCTCTGTCGGCCCTTGGCTTACCGCCTTTGCTTACGGCACCTCTTACTTCTCCGCCGTGGTTTTTGTAGGCTATGCCGGTCAATTCGGCTGGAAATACGGCATGTCCGCCACCTGGATCGGCTTGGGCAACGCTTTCATCGGCAGCCTGTTAGCCTGGGTAATCCTGGGACGCCGTACCAGAATCATGTCCAATCATTTGGAAGCAGCCACCATGCCGGAGTTTTTCGGCAAGCGCTACAACAGTCAGGCTCTGAAAATTGTTTCTTCCGCTATTATCTTTATTTTTTTGGTGCCTTACACTGCCTCCATTTACAACGGCTTGTCCCGCCTCTTTGCCTTAGCCTTTGATCTTCCCTATTGGGTCTGCGTTTTGGGCATGGCAGTGCTGACGGGCCTCTACGTCACTATGGGCGGCTACATGGCCACCGCTATCAACGACTTTTTTCAGGGTATCATCATGCTGGTCGGTATTGTGGCCGTCATTGCCGCCGTGCTTAACGGTCAAGGCGGTTTCTTTGCCGCCGTTAATTCGTTGGCTCAATTAAAAAGCGATATTCCCGTGACCTTAGGTCAGGCCGGAGCTTTTACCTCGTTTTTCGGCCCCGATCCGGTCAATCTGTTGGGCGTCATTGTCCTTACCTCGCTGGGAACCTGGGGCCTGCCCCAGATGGTTCACAAGTTCTATACCATCAAAAGCGAAAAGTCCGTGGCTGCCGGTACGGTGATCTCCACTATTTTTGCTCTGATCATTGCCGGCGGCTGCTACTTCCTGGGCGGCTTTGCCCGCTTGTTCGACAATCCTGCCATCTATAATAGCCAAGGCAGAGTGATGTACGACAGCATCATTCCTTACATGCTGTCGGAGTTGCCGGATGTTTTAATCGGCATCGTCATTGTTTTGGTGCTGTCGGCCTCCATGTCCACCCTCTCCGCCCTGGTGCTGACCTCCAGCTCTACCATGACTCTGGATTTCCTTAAAGGTCTCTTCATGAAGGATATGTCGGAGAAAAAACAAGTTTTGATCATGCGTCTCCTGATTGTCTTCTTCATTATGCTTTCCGTAGTTTTCGCCCTTAACCCGCCGGATTTCATTGCCCAGCTGATGGGTATTTCCTGGGGCGCCCTGGCCGGCTCTTTCCTGGCCCCCTTCCTTTATGGCCTTTACGGCAAATGGGTAACCCGCAAAGCAGTCTGGACCAGCTTTATTACCGGTGTCGGCATCACTTTGGCCAACCTCTTCTTCCCCTTTGTCAATAGCCCCATCAACGCCGGCGCCCTGGCCATGGTGGCAGGCCTGGTGGTCGTCCCCCTGGTCAGCCTCTTTACCCAGAATCCTTACTGCTCTACCATTGACGCCACCTTCGCTTGCTACGAAGAAGAAGTGGTTGTGCCTAAGCGGGTGGCCTTGTCCAACGGTGAGGCCGGAAAAAAGGAGACCTTCAAGGCCTGACCTGTCGGGCTCCTTTTTAGGGCTAACCAGCGGCAGAAAATCAGCATTTGGCTTTGGCATATTTCTTCTTCGTTGCCTCACCGCCCCGCAAATGGCGCTCCGCCTTGTTTTGCTCCAGCACGACTTTGGCTTTGGCCGCCAGATCCTTGCTGATTGACGGCAGCCTTTCCGTAAGGTCTTTGTGAATCGTTGACTTTGATACACTGAAGATCTGCGCAGTCTGACGTACGGTGGCCTCTGTATCCAACATATAATTACAGACGTCCAATACCCGTTTCCTTATATAATCCTGCATTCTGACATCCCCCCGACCCTGCCCAATTTTCCTTACATCTTATGTGGCCTTGCCGGTATGTAGAACCCAAAAGAGGGGAATTATGGAAGAGGCTCCGGAGGATATCCTGCAATAAAAGCAGCAGCCAATTAAAAAAAACCGGTTCTTCTGTCTTTAGCGCAGAATAACCGGTTTTTCTATATGTTGCTCAACGAATGGCAATAGCCTCTTATGCCGTTATGGCAGCGCCGCAATCTCCTGTCTTGTTTCTGTAGTTCAGCATGGCGGCCAGGGCCTGATTGCCAGTCATACCAGGCCGGATACCGATGTCTTCAGCTTTTTTTGTGGCGCTTTTCACTTCCATTTTCAGCAGGTCTTCCAGAACCCGGATACCTTCCATACGGGCGGCGACGATTTGCCGCTCGGGATGAAGCCTGTCCAATGCTTCAATATTTAGTACGCCGCACATCAGATAGCCTGCTGACGGTACAACCATAGCCATCAGTTTAGTCTGGGGCAGCAGCACTTCCACGCCCAGGACCGTACCACCTTCCGCAAGCTTTAAAGGAGTTACGTTGATCATAGACCCACACCTCCCGATGACTGCTTAGAAGCTTTATACTGATTGCGCAAAGCGAAAAAAACGGAACCTGCGGCAATAGCCAGAAAAGCTATGCTGATTGCACTATGGAAAAAGATGCGCCAATCGCCGCTAGAGCGGATCAAGGCTGCCCGGAAGCTGTTTTCTGCCAAACTGCCCAGCACGATGGATAGGGCAATGGGAGCAAGAGGAAAGTCCATCTGCTCAAGGACATAACCGCCAATTCCAAAAATAACCGCAATTTTCATATGAGCCAGCGAGCTTTCGGCGGCATAAGCCCCAATCATGGAAAATATGGCGATAATCGGGATCAAGGTCGTCTTCTTCATGATGGCAATTTTGGCGATAGCCTTAGCCAAAAACAGGCCAATGAAGAGCATTACAAAATTGCCTACTATAGCGCTGGCAAAAATCGAGTTGATGATGCCGGGATTATCGCGGAAAAGCAAGGGCCCCGGCTGCAAGCCTTGAATAGTCAAAGCTCCCAGCAAAACGGCGGTGACTGCATCGCCGGGCACCCCCAAGGTCAGCATGGGAATGAGAGCGCCGCCGGTAACGGCGTTGTTGGCCGCTTCAGGCGCCGCCACTCCATCGATGATCCCCTTGCCAAAGAGCTCCGGCGTCTTGGAGGTGCGTTTGCATTCACTGTAGGCCACAAAAGAAGCAATATTAGCGCCGGCTCCCGGCAAGGCGCCAATAAACGTACCAATCAAGCTGGATTTTAAGAACACCCATTTCAGATGGAACAAATCGGACCAACGGGGCAAAATTCGCCCCACATTATCATGGATTGTATCATCATTGCTGACGCCTGCTTCAAATAAACGCAGCAGTTCGGAAAGAGCGAAAAGCCCAATGATGGCGGGAAGTAAAGGAAAACCGATCATCAAGCTGCGAATGCCGAAAGTAAAGCGGGGATAGGCAACAATAACATCGAAGCCTACCGTATTGATCACCAGACCGATTAAGCCGGCAATAACACCCTTTAACAAGTATTTTCCGGAAACGGAGAAGATGATAGTCAATCCGAATATTGCCAAAGCGAAGTATTCGGCAGAACTGAACTTAATAGCAAAATTAGAAATAAAGGGGGACAAGAAAATGAGGAAAATACAGCTGATCTGGCCGCCAAAAAAAGAGGCGCTGGTAGCTATGCCCAGGGCTCTGCCGCCTTCTCCTTTTTGCATCAAGGGATAGCCATCCAGGGAAGTGGCAGCAGCTGCCGGGGTACCCGGCGTCCTCAGCAGGATAGCGGTTATAGAGCCGCCGTATATCCCTCCCACATAAATACCGATGAGCATGATTAAGGCCGTGGAGGCCTCCAGGCTAAAGGTGAAGGGCAGCAGCAGAGAAATCGCCAGCGTAGCCGTCAATCCGGGAATAGCCCCTACAATAATCCCTAAAATGACACCGAGCACCAGTAAAACCAGATTATGCAGTTGAAAAACCATTAGTAAACCATCAAGAAAACCCATATGCAATCACCTCACAATAACCAGGTTACAGGAATAATACCCGCCGGTAAGCGCACAGACAACCCTTTTCCAAAAACCATATAGATGAAGGCTGTCAATGCCAGGGCTTGGATAATACGAAGCCCTATTTGCTTCGGCTTTTTTGTAGGCTCCAGAATATAGGTAACGACAAGAAAATAAGCGGTGATGCTGATGATGAAACCCAGCGGCTGGAATAGCAAGAGAAAAACCATCGTTGCAAACATAGCCGCCAGCACTCTTTTGTTGCCCGGAGTAAGGCCGAACAGCCTTTTTGCCAAAGAGTCTCTGCTGCCTGCGGCCGCTCCCGCCGCTTGACTTTCTTGCTGCTTTTTGGGGGTGTTTTTATAGCCCGCATACATCAAGGCCAGAGAAAGGGCAGCCAGCAGCCCTAAAATAATCCTGGGCCAAAGGGCGGGGCCGGCTGCCGTATCGGGAGGCGAATAAAAGTTTCGGGTTTCATTTAAGAGAAGTAGACAAATCAAAAACAGAAGAGCGCCAAAAATCGTATCTTTTTTGCTCATTTTCCAATGTAAGGTTATCCCCAAATTATAATAAGATGTCTTGGGTTACCTGTTCTCCTTCCCCTTAGATTAATCCCAGATTCGACATCGTTTGCTTTACCGTGGGAGATAAATTCTCCAGGTATTTCACGGTTTCCTCAGCATCCATATAAACAGGGTCTGCTTTGGCATCGCCGGCCCATTTTTGGAATTCCGGATTGTCAAAAGCTTTTTTGCCGGCTTCCCGCAAATAAGCTACAATTTCCGGAGGAGTGTCCTTATGCACGGCCAAAATACGGAACCCTGCAATAATTACATTGGGATAGCCCATTTCCTTAAAGGTGGGAATATCGGGGAATTCCGGCATCCGTTCTTCGGCCATGGTGCCCAGAATTTTCATTGCGCCGCTTTCCAGGTGGGGTAAAGCCACGGTCAAGGATGTAGTAACGGCGTCACAATGCTTGCCTAAAAGCTCCGTCATTAATTCCGAGCTGCCGTTAGAAGGCACGAAAACCACGCAATCCTTAATGCCGGCGGCATCAGCCATCATGCCGGCAGCGTGGAGCCAAAAGCCGTTAACGCCGATTTGCAGCGTCTTGCCCGCCGCCTTGGCCGCCAAGGCCGCCTGGCGGAAATCCTCAAAGGTCTCCCAGCCCGACTCGGAATTGACCACCAAATTAACGCCTTGTAAAGTGAACAAATTAATTATGGCGAAGTCCTTATAGGAATCTTCAGTAATGCCTTTGATCTCATTGGAGAGGATATCATAATTCAGCATAGCCATGGTATAGCCGTCGGCAGGCATGCCTAAGGCTTGATTGACGCCAATGGAGCCGTCGCCGCCGGTGACGTTCAAGACGTTGATATCCGTGCCGATTTCCTTGGATACGTAGCTGAGGTAGGAACGGAAAGTGATATCGGAGCTGCCTCCGGCAGTCCAGGGGCAAATAGCCGTAATGGACCCTTTCGGATAGTCCAGCGCGGGAGTCTGAGCCGGCTCAGCGCCGGAATTGCCCGGATTGACAGCTTCCTTTGATCCCGAAGCAGCACCCTGGCTCGATGAGGGGCTTTGACCGCAGCCGGCCAGAGAAAAACAAAGAAGTATGATCATCGATACAGTCAGAATTTTAATAAACTCTTTCCTCATGTTGGCCCTCCTTAATACTGTTGCTATTTTTCCGTCTGGTTTTCCGCAGGATTAGCGGGCTTATTTTGGCCAGATTGCTCTTTTTGCTTCCTCACCATTGCCAGACCTACAGTCAGTGCGTAATGTATCAGCTTGGTCTTACTCTTTTTAAGGAGCTTTTCTTTTTTGAGCATGTTCAACCCTTCTTCAATATCCGGGGTAACAAAAAGCATAAATCTTGCCATAGCCATTAAAACCCTCCTTTGCTTTTGAATTTTTCCCGACTAAGATCGATCCGGCAATTTGGTGAATAGATGAAGTGGTGAACTATGGGATTATTATATCGCACCAGTGATGAACCGGTCAAGTAGCTATAGAGTATTTCTTTACATCAGTTCATCACTGATGGTATAATTATTAATGAGGTGATCAATATGCCAACAGAAAAACCAAGGTATACCATCACCGTCAGTGATGGCTTGCTGAAGGAAATCGACGACTACAGGTATGAAAATCGTTTTCCCACCCGAACCCAGGCAACTCTCGAGCTGATTCGCATCGGCCTGGAGACATTGAAAAAGGCACCTGCTGGGGAAAAAACCGACGGCTCATCCGCCCAATAGCTTGGAGGCAGAGCAAACGTATCTGACAAAAAAACAGACATCCTTTCATCAGTGCCGAGGGATGTCTGTTTTTTTACGTATTCTAATATTATGAAATAAAAAGCTTATACCAAAAAACTTTCTACTGAAGCATTATAATAATTCTTGGACTTCCGTCATGTTTTCCCAATAGCGCTTCGGCATATGGGTCATGCGGCATCGGGGGTTGTATCTGGCCTCGATGGCGACGGTATGATAAAACTTTTTCCATAAATCCCGGTAGCGGATTTCCGATTCGTCGGCTTCCGGGAAAGGCAGAGCTTCCAGCGGCACGATACGGCGGCGGCCTTTTTGATAAATCAGGGCTGCCTTATGGGTCTTATCATAAATCAGAAAGTCCTCCTGAGAGAAACGGGCGCAAAAATGACCGGCGATATACGGTAAGATGAAGTTTTTCGGCGTGATGGAGGCTGCCAGCACACCTTCATAATCAGAAAACCGCACAAAGCCTTTGAGCAAGTGAGCTTCTCCCATGAGATGCTTCTCCGCCTTCAAAAGGGGAGCCACATCGGGATGGCCCAGCATCCGCAGAGTCTTGCTGCCTTCCCGGTAAGCCAGCAGCAGGAAACGTAAGGTCAGCAGCTCCTTCTGCTGCAGGCAGCTGAGGAACACGTTTTCCACCAGGGATAAAGCATCCCGGGAGATCCTGGCCGGTATGGAATCCCGAACCCGGGCCGCCTTATCCTGGTCGGTGATGATCGATTTGACCTGAAATAGGGTAGGCTGGGCCTCCTGCTCCGGCAGGATGGCCGTGGGCAGCTCCCGGAGATATACGCTTTCATGAACACAACAGAAGAAGCCGGCTAAGCTGCCATCGTAATGATATACGATATCGCTGGGCAAGGCCAAGGGCCTGGGTTGGCTTTGGGGGCGCCGGGAGGCTTGAGAGCTTTGGGAAGCCCGGGAGGTTTGGGAGGTTTGGGAGCCTTCGGAAGCCCGGGCGCCTTGGCCGCGAAATCCGGCCTGATCCCAAGCCTCTCCCCGGCAGGACCGGCAATTGCGGCTGCCCGGACTCCTGGGGCAGATCCCCCCTGTATATGGGCACCTCATAGGTTTTGCGCCAGACACAGCACCGCCTCCTCCACCCCTTCCTCTAAAGAGGCTACGTCCCCAGCGCCGGGCAGGATTTGAGCCCGGAACTTGCCGGCCTGGCCTTGACTGGGCTTTATCTTAGGTTTGCTGTGCATCCCGGCATTGGTGCTGGGCATCCGGGCCTTTTCCTGGCCTGACTCAACGGCGCTATAAGAAGCGTCCGGCTCTGCCAGGCCTCTCTCCTCGCTCTCTGTCTGCCAACTTGCTGCACCCGGAACTCCAAAGTCAAAGCCAGGCCCTAACAGGTCTTGTCCGGTAAGAGAGGGCGCCGCCGGCCCGAAAAGGCTGAGCTGCTCCCGGCCTACGGAATAAATACCCGGATCGATCAAAGCTCTGACTGTGGTTTCCTTGCCGATCCGCAAACCCAGGGGATAATCGGCAGTAATGATGAAGTATTGCGCCCGCTTCAGCACCACCCCTATCTTCTTTAGCTCCGGCATCCCCAGCCGTCCGGTACGGCGGGCAATCAGGATGCGGCGGGCGCTGGTAGGGCCGATGCCCGGTACCCGCAACAGCTCCGCCTGGGTAGCCTTGTTGATATCCACGGGGAAAAACTCCATATGATGAATAGCCCAATTACATTTAGGATCCAGATAGGGATTGAAATTCGGTGTCTCTTCGCTAAGGATCTCATCAGCGGCAAACTGATACTGGCGCATCAGGAAATCCGCCTGATAAAGCCGGTGCTCCCGCAAAAGAGGCGGCTTCGTATCCAGGGAGGGCAGCAGGGAGTTTTCCGCTACGGGTATATAAGCGGAATAAAACACCCGCTTCAGCTCATAACGCTGGTATAAGTTTGAGGCCAGGCTGAGGATGCGGTAATCCGTCTCCGGCGTAGCCCCCACGATCATCTGGGTGGCTTGGCCTGCGGAAGCAAAACGGGGGGTATTCTTATACACCACGATTTCCTGCCGATTTTCCTGAACACCATCCCGAATCTGGCCCATAGGAATCAAAATGCCTTTTTTTGTTTTATTAGGAGCCAGCTTCTGCAGGCTGGCTTCGCTGGGCAGCTCGATATTGACACTGAGGCGGTCTGCCAAAAGCCCCAGCCGGCGAATCAGCTCCCCGGATGTACCGGGAATAGCCTTGGCATGGATATAGCCGTAAAAATGGTATTTGTGGCGGAGGATCTCTAAGGCCCGGATCATCCGCTCCGTCGTATAGTCGGGATCTTTCAATATGCCGCTGGATAAAAAAAGGCCCTCAATATAATTGCGGCGGTAGAACTGAATGGTCAGATCGGCCAGCTCCTCCGGGGTAAAGGTGGCCCGGGGCACGTCATTGCTGCTGCGATTGACGCAATACTGGCAATCGTAAATACAGCTATTGGTCATCAATACCTTTAGCAAAGAAATACAGCGGCCATCGGCAGAAAAAGAATGGCAGCAGCCGGCTGCCAGGGCGCTGCCAAGACCTTTATTTCCCGGCCTTTCGGCGCCGGAAGAAGTGCAAGCCACATCATACTTGGCGCCTTCGGTCAATATCGTTAATTTCTCCATTACATCCAAGGAAACTCACCGATCCTTAAGCTATGCCGCTTCTATATTTATGCCGCTGGCAGCCTTCTACCAGCGGGCCTTCGTCTCCACAACCTTGCCGATGACGTATAGCTTCTCCAAATCCTCACCGGCTAAAATTAAAGTCTCATAGGCAGGATTGAAAGCCTGCAAAACAACGGCGTCGCCTTTCCTGTGGAAGCGTTTGAGAGTACCGTCGCCATCGCCGTAAACCACTATGCCCAAGTCGCCATCTTCCAAAGCCGGCTGCTTCCTGACCAGAGCCAGGTCGCCCTCGTGAATCCTGGGCTCCATGGAATCTCCCTGCACTACTAAATAGAAATACTGCGCAGGGTCTTTGACTGCCGCCGTCGCCAGGCCACAATTCTCCTCTTCCGCCGGCAAGCCATAACCGGCCTTCACCGCTCCCAGTATAGGAATCAGCTTCTGCTCCCCGGGATAAAAAGGCTGCACACCCGCCAGCCTGCTCCAGCGGCGGCGGAGAATATCCTGACCCGGCCGGCTGTCTTCCTCCAATCCAGGCTTGGCCGCATCCTCATCCAGCAAACGCTGGGGCTCAATGGCCAGCACCTGAGCCAGCCTCACCAGCATATCGGGATCCGGTGAGGAATGACCGGCTTCCCACTTGCCTACCGCCTGCTGGGATAGCCCCAGCTGAGCAGCCAAAGCTGCCTGGGTCAAACCTCTCTCTTTCCGTAAGGCCTTCAACCTTCGGCTAAACATGATGGCATCCACCTCTTTACAACGCCTTATTACAACCAATTATACAACTAAAAGTTGTTTTTGTAAAGAGGGCTAAAAGGCAATAATGAAAAACGGTACAGTCTTGCGACTGCACCGTCTCGTTCACTAAATCATCTCCTGCATATACTTGTCGATAAAAGCAAGATCGTTGCGCCGTACCGCCAAAACCTGCCCGTCCCTCAATGAACGGTGCTTTTCATGATAGGTAGGCTGCTCCTTTTCATACAATACGCCGATGGGGATGCGCTCACCGAATTCCATGGCCCTCTCCATAGCCGTCAGGCGGTTGCCTGCATCATGGGTATCATCCAATTCATAAACCCGTTTATTATACCAGGAGAAGGTGTTAACCTTATTGAAGCTGACGCAGGGCTGCAAAATATCCACCATGGCATAGCCTTTAAATAAAATAGCCCGCTTCATCATCTCTTCCAGGTGCTGCGGCCTGCCGCTGAAGCTGCGGGCCACAAAGCCCGCTCCGCCTGCAATGGCCATAAGTACCGGGTTAAAGGGAATATTATGGCTGCCATCCACCTGCACACCGGTTACAGCGCCTTCGTCGGCGGTAGGCGAGGCCTGCCCCTTTGTCAGACCATAGACCTGATTATTGTGGATGAAATGGGCAATATCCACATTGCGGCGCATATTGTGAATAAAATGATTGCCGCCTTCACCGTAGCCGTCGCCGTCTCCGGTATGGAGAATGACCGTCAACTTTGGATTTGCAATTTTTGCCGCCACAGCAGCCGGCTCTCCCCGTCCGTGCAGCCCGCAAAAGCTGTTGGCGCTGATATATTGAGGCGTTTTTGCGGCTTGGCCGATGCCGCCTACCACCAGCACATCCTGGGGATTCTTATCCAACGCCTCCAGTGTTTTTTTGAGAGAGCTCAATATGCTGAGATTTCCGCAGCCTGGGCACCAGGCTGTTTCATAGGTGTTAAATACATGCTCGCCCATCAAAATCCCTCCTTTGCGATTCGAGCCGCAATCTCCTCGCCGCTGAGCTGCCTGCCGTCATATCTTAATATTCCGGCGTCGGTTTTGATGCCGGTTACTTCGGTAATCAGGGCTGCAAGCTGGCCGGTATAATTCTGTTCGACATGAATGAGATGCTTGGCCGCTGCCGCCATTTCCTTAAGCAGTTTTTGGGGAAGGGGCCAGATATCGCCAAATACCAAGGCGCCGTAACGCTTGCCGCCTTTTTGGTTGAGCAGCTCCACGGCCTCCTCCAGGGGGCCATACATAGAACCCCAGCCCAGGAGCAATACATCAGGGGCCGGGTCGCCCAGCAATTCGGGCTCCTGCAGCTCCTGTTCAATCAGCTTCAGCTTGCCCATACGTTTGTTCATCATTCGGGTACGCATCTCGCTGTCCTCGGCGATATGTCCGTATTCGTCATGCTCGTCGCTGTCGGCGGCCACAAGGTCTTTGCTCATACCGGGAATTTTGCGGGGAGAAATGCCGTTTTCCGTAAAACGATAGCGGGCATAATCTCCGACCGCAGGCCCCTCTTCCCCTTCGTATAGCGCAATCTTGCGGGGGTCCAGAACCGGAATGGTGGCCGTAGAGTCGGCCAGATACTGGTCGCTAAGCAGGATCACCGGGATTTGATATTTTTCCGCCATATTAAAGGCCCGAATGGTTTGGTAAAAGGCATCCTCATGGTGGCGAAGCGCTATCACCATACGGGGTATCTCCCCCTGGGAAGCGGAAATGACAAATTTCAAATCGCTCTGTTCGGTGCGGGTTGGCAGACCGGTAGAGGGGCCGGGGCGCTGCACATTCACCGCCACAAGGGGAATTTCAGCCATGCCGGCAAAACCAAGAGCCTCGACTTTCAGACTGAAGCCGCCGCCGGAGGTGCCCGTCATTGCCCGGGCCCCGGCATAGGAGGCGCCGAGAGCCATGTTGATCCCCGCAATTTCATCCTCAGCCTGCTCCACAACGATTCCTGTCTCGCCGGATTTTGACGCCAGATACTCCATAATGGCAGTGGAGGGAGACATGGGGTATGCCGAATAAAACTGTACCCCCGCCGTCAGGGCCCCCATTGCCAGGGTCTGGTTGCCGGAAACCAGCATCTGATTGGAAGCGCCTCCTCCGACCGCATGCTCAAATTTCTGAGGCACCGCGTTATATCCAGCCTGGGCTGCTTTTACATTGATATCAACGTGTTCCTCTTTCACCGATTTGCGGAAAATATTGTACATCTCCTCGGCGCTCATGGGGATGCCAAACAATTTTAAGGCTGCGCCGATAGCCACGCTGCCGGCCACCCGGGCGTTACCCAGCTCCTGGGCTATAGACGCCATATCTAATTTAATAGCGAATTCATCATCGGTTTTGATGGCGCTGTCGCAGAGGATAAATCCGCCGGGCAGCAAATTCTCCCGATGGATGGCTACGGTTTCTTCATTGAGAGCGATGATGCCATCCAAACTTTCGCTGTGGCAATGGGGGGTCGGTGCACCAAAACGAATACGGGAAAAGTTATGGCCGCCTCGAATACGGGACATCAGATCGCGCATGGTAAACACGCCGCAACCCGATTGTTTGATCAAACGTTCCAATATTGCCGCAGTAGTATCCACGCCCTGGCCTGCGGCGCCGCCAATCAATAGATTGTACATATACCCTCCTTCTCCTCCAATCGTAGAAACTGGAATGCTTTTTTAAAACTATATCAGAAATACCATTATTTATAAAGCGTTTAAAGATTATTCTGAAAAAAATGTTGTTTTTACATCGAAAGAGCGATGGAAACACTAAAATGTTCTCATCGCCCTTTTAACTTACCTTAGGGGGTCTACTGCAAATACTCCATGGGGTTCATCCGCTCGCCATTATACCATAGTTCCCAATGCAAATGGGGGGCTGAAGACTCCGTCGATCCCGGAGCGGCAATTATACCAATGGGCTGGTCCTGCTGCAAAAGCTGGCCCGATTCTATGTAGATCTGGTCCAATTGGCTGTATACCGTGGTCCAGCCGCCGGCGTGTTCGATTACAATACGGTATTTTTCTTCCTCAGTGTAAGTAATCTCCGTAACCCGGCCGGCAGCGGTAAGATAAACCTCTTCCCCTTCTTCCGCCGACAGGTCCACACCGCCATGAAAGCGGTAATCCTGATAGAAAGGCGAATAGCTGAGACCGTACTTGCGCTGGGTCTGAGACTCCGCCAGAGGCGGGCTAAACTGCAGCTCCTTCTCCGGCCCGGCCTTATCCCCAGAGACATTGTTCGTGGCCGGGTCTGTGGCTTCCCGGGGATCTTCCCGCAGCTGCGTCTGACTGTCCACCTCCCGGGCCGCCGCTTCCCATTGACCGCCGTACATGGCCTCGTAATCAAAAGGAGGGAGCGGATCAGCCTCGGCTCCGCCACCGGCTGTGTTCATCTCAGGGATTGTTTCTGCCGGTGACGTTGTCGCCGGCGGCGCTATAACCGGTGCTGATTGGCCGGTATTCTTGGGCTTGGGGGCAGTAGCAGTGCTATTGCCTGATTTATTACCTGTGCTTGTGCCATTGCTTGCATCTACTTTAGGGCTGCCGGCTTTATCTGTGTTGTCAGGGCTCTCGCCCTCCGTCCCGGCTTCTTCACTCTCTGCATCTTGAGGCTGTTGGCCGGCCTGTGCTTGCTCTTGGGTTCCGCCCTGAGGCTCTATGATAGAGCTGGCGGGAGCCGGTTCCTCGGGAACCGTGACCTTTAGGGGGTCTTTCAAGCCCGGCTGCAGCCAGCTGTGCATCATGAATCCCCACACCATGGCCCCGACAAAGAGCACCGGCGCCGAATAGCCTAATATTCTGTTGATTTTCTCCTCACTGGGCTTACGCATTTGAATCACCTCGCCATAAGGTTACCCAAATGAGGCGAGGATTAAACTTGGGTGGGGTGGGATTTTTGTATGTATGAGAAGTGCCTGGCTTGCCAAGAAGAGTAGACATCTTTGCTGAGCACTGTAAAGTCAAGTATATGCGTTTTTAAATAACCGTTTTTAGGTATATTGATTTCAGGGTGAAAAGCGAATAGGATTTCCTCACTCAACACGGCCTCGGCATACTCGTCCAAAACCTCATTGACGATATACGGCACCTCCGAAAAGGATAAGGACAATTCAAACACAGCATGAGCTCACCCACTTTCTTTCTAGATCGTCAATAAATCTCCGCCAGTCGTCCGGGCTGGCTTTCTCCGTTGCGATCCTGAGCGCCACGTGGACAACTTCGTTTTCCATAATATAATCCGTAGGTCAGAGGATACTTCTAAACGCGCTGCCTCCGCAAGATCAAAAAAGACAATTTGATCCTCCTCGGTTAACCGCAACGCCTCAATGATTTTGTCCAGTGTTTTGCAATCCGGGGGATTGCGCCGGTATCACCATAATACCCCGGCGAGAGGCCGATCATATCCGCCATCGCACACACCGTGATGCCCTTTGCTTGTTGGGAGAACCCAAACCCCGACAAAAAGGAAAACGGCTTGAGCCTCCCTTAGCTCAAGCTCCTCGCCCTAATGCTTGGTGTTTTTATGATTTGCCAAAGTCTTGCCCGCGTTGCTCTTGGTACTTTTGCTGGTTGATTTTGAAGCTAACGCTTTACCCGCAGCTCCCGCTTTTCCACCATGATGAACAGCCATAATATTACCTCCTATACTCTTGGCAGTTTGAGTAAATTGTCGTTTGGAGTATCATTCGGTTCAGACCGAACATACCTTTCGCCTCTTGAACTGGTTGCCGGAACAACATAAGGATAGGGCGAAATGTACACTTGAATGCTGTTTGGGTTTTTGACTAAGTGGTCATGGAGTGATGCTTTTGAGAAAAAACCCGGATTGTTACAACCATCAATGTAAATTTCAGCAATCTCCTGTGTGCTGTTGGAATTAGCGCATCCCTGCTGCATCTTGATTTTTTTTGCGTACATCATTGTAAATGTACCTCCTAATAAATATTTGCTAACAGGAGAAGCCTCGTTGTGTTTTGCAGCAATACAAACCACCAGATATAGCGATTGTATTTTCCGTACTGAAATGCTAAAATTACCTTAGGGAGTCGGCATTGCATATCAGCATGGAGTACCACAAACAGAAAGGGCAGTGGATTGTGAGGTCGAGTCACAATGCCGCTGTTTTTTCTTTTCCTGTCTGCCAGCGCATCGTTCCTTTGATGCAACACTAGTTTACCATACCCGTTCCCTAAATGCAACAGTTTTTGTTGCATTTGAGGAACGATCGTGGTATAATTTTTTTGAAAGGGGCGATGGTCTTTATGAGCAGCCTGTCATTCGGGCAATTCATTGTCAAATTGCGTGAAGAAAAATTAATGAGTCAGAGGAAATTAGCAGAATCGGCTGGAGTAACGAACTCTACTATAAGCCGTATTGAAGCTGATGCTGTTAAACCTGACCCTGCAACATTAGAAAAACTTTCATCGGCCTTAAAAGTGGATAAAGCACTGCTGCTAACGAAATGTGGCTATAGCGAAATCCCCGAAGAATTTGTTATTATCGCTCGAAAATCTGGTGAGCTATCCGAAGAAAAAAGAGCGGAAGCATATAAAATATTTAATGAAACTATTGATAAGTTTCTCCTTGAAGAAGATGATGAGGAGGAATAGCTATGCAATACGATTGGGCGGAAATCACCTCATTAGCATATCTCACCTTATTAGAACTTGATTTGCATGAGTTTCCAATACCAGCGAAAAAAATCAAATGTAAAGACGTGATTATTAGTAGCTATCAAAACTACGCAGCTAAAACGGGATTATCAATAGAAGAGATAACTCTTGGACATGAATTGGAGGATGCTTTTTTGCAAAAAGGATTGCGCCCGAATCTTAACTTAATTTTATATGACAAAGATAAATATGGCGCGCGTATGAAACATACGCTTTGGCATGAGGTCGGACATATCAAGTGTAATCATCAAAAGCACGGCGAAAAAGAAGAAATTGAAGCGCACTATTTTGCTGCTCAAGCTAATGCGCCCAACATATTAATTAAAACTATTGCACAGAGAGGATACAATATAGACGTCCCTTTTCTTATGAATTGCTTTAGTCTAAGTGAGGAAGCCGCTAAAAAGAAAAAAGGATATTTGAGTAAATATGGCTTTGAACACTCTAACGAGTATGATGATGTAGTCTTATTACAATTTTCCGACTATATCAACGCCAAATATCCACCCAAAACCTTGCATTTTTATGATGATTATTATGATAACTTAGAAAGAGAACGTGAAAAATGGTAATATCAATTAGCTAGAGGGCATTGCTGCCGATTAATCGGCAGCAATGCCCTCTAGCTAATTTACCGCGTTTTCAACATCAACTGCCGCTCGGACAGCCAAATATCATGCAGTATCCTTTTGACTTCCTCAACATCCCCCTGATGTAGCCATCGATGGCAATTTTGCGGATGTAGGCAATCATATTTTTTTGTTTTGAGCATCGCCATCTTTTTCTTCCTCCGTTACTCAGATGATACTAAACTGGCCGTTTTCTATTTGATTTGCTCATGTGGAACAATCCTCCATTTCAATGTATTTAAAAGGTGCTAAAATCAATGTTTTTCTACCATGTACGACGTTTGAAACTTACGAGTAGGGCAATCCTATTGCCCTGCTGATAAATACATGCCGCCAAGAAAAGGTGCGAAATCAGCGCCATGTTGAAAACTCTATCCACAACAGGATTCTCTGACAACTAAAGTTCGGAAACCGAACTCCAGAAGTTCGATTTTTAAACTTCAAGAAATTCGATTACCGTACTTCTAGCGGTTCGATAATCGAACTGAAATAATACTTAAAGAATTATACTTACGTTAGCTATATCATTCCTTTCCGTCCAAAATAGGAAAATCCAATGTAGGCTATGAGGTGAAGTCTTTAACATAGATGATATTGGCTTTTCCTAACCCCTGCCGCTTTGTTTCTATGAGGCCGATACCACGAGAATCAAGTTCTGCAATCAGACGGTTCGCTTTTTCTCTGGTGCAACCGAGATGGTGTATAATCTCGTCCAAGGTGAAGTAGATGTAAACCCTACCGAGCTTATCAATCCAGTTATTTTTGCGGGATAGTGTCATGCGGTCAAGCATTAGGCCGTAGAAAACCTTGCTGCACGATGATAGTTTCGTAAGCCGATCGTCTGTGAACAGGGCTTTGGGGATTCGGTAAAACGTGAATTGCTCGGATTGCTGAAAATAGTAGTAATCAAACTTGCTCATAATGTCTCCAAATAGAAACAGGCGCGTTACTCTCACAAGGTAACACGCCTGCTTTGCCTATTGATGGACAAAAAACTTCCGTGACACCAAACTACTTATTCGTTGGTTTCACGGAAGAAGGTTTTATTTCCGTCTTGCGAACCTTTTGATATGTTATCTTGATTTTAAATACTACCAACACTCTTTGATGATCAAATATTCTTATGTCAATTATATCGACGGTATCACAGCGGGAAGTCGCTAACAAAATATACGTTAAAGAATCTTATTAGACTCCTCATCATCCACTTGTTCTACTGATAGATATATAAACGATTGTGGTGGCATGCTAATATTGAATTCACTCAGCTCTTTCGGTGAATCATACCGTATAACTTGTCCTAATCGGTAGGCATAAGCGACTTTGCAACCTTTGAAATACTTCCGATATTTATCACGGGATATACCTGCAAATTTCTTAGTACACTCCCACAATGCGGTAGGTGAAGCCGATATCGTTTCTATGACCTGAATCTCTCCGACAACTTTCATTATCGGCGCCGTTGAGTACATCAGAATTTTGCCGACCGTCTTGTTGGCTAACCGTTTTCGAAACTCGTATTTTTTTGAACCGGCAAAGATTCTCTCCACATATTCCGGATTTATTGATAATAATATTGACTCCAAGAATTTACCTCCAGTAACGGCTCAAATCGGTTTGAGCCTCGCTTAGTATCATGCTAAATTGTTCGTCTGATATTCGCGTGAATGGCCTCGGTCCACTCGGAAACGCGATTATATCAGTAGCCCATAAAAACTTCAAAATAGGGCGCTTCCCAAAACTCTTCACGAAAATGAATTTTAAAACAATTTGATTGCCTCGATGCTGCCGCCAGAATCGTTCTAATTCATCATTCGTAAACACGCTCCGATTCTGAACATGGCCCATGTATTCTTCCTTTGATGCGAAGCCGCTTATAGATTGTTCAACGATAGCTACGGAGGTCAATACCGCCGTGTGGCCAGCGTTGCCTTGCACTCCGTTTCTGTAGAATACAACGATGTCACCAGGGTGAATATTCCTTTCTGGCGCAAACGATATGTATACCTTTTGCAGTGCATAGCGATAAGGGGTCTTTGCCAAAAAATCGCTCTCGTTCTCGTTTCGCAAAATCGAATCAGGTAACAGAGATGTGTGGTATTGCGGGAGAATTGGCAGTATAAACTTCTGCACTCCATAAATAAGATTCGGGAAGTTTTGTCGCGGGGAAAGCTCGGGGAGGTACTGCCTCATCTGCTTGGTCAAAACCGTTTCGCCTGTGCTTGTTTTCGTACCATAATTTTCAAACCCCCAGCGAGAAAGCAGCATTGCGAGTGTCTCAAGCTCCGTACGATCTTCAAACAGCGTTACATATACTTCGTCGACATTCCGCTCAATAGCGTTGTCCAAAATTATCTTTATAAACCGCTCGCCTAGTCGAAAGCCGGTTGCAACAACTTTGAATGTTCCGACCTTCAACCGTTTCTTCGGCTGAAAGCGCGGCGAGATATCAGAATAGTTTTCCTCCGCGTTTTCCGTCTTCAAGTATAGAAATCCAAGCAGTTGGCCCGTGTCGTCCCGGCAGATGTATGCGTCTTCATCGCATTTCCTGCTGAACCAGGCATCAAAGCCGATGTATGCGTTCCGCAAGCTATCAAAAAACTCATTGTGCACATCAAGCGTTCCAATTGTAACCTTCTGCACCGCGAGAGCCTTATATTCGATAAGGTCGGGATTTTCGCTTGTGGCGATTGTAAGAAATGCATTTATAGAGAGAACTTTATGCCCAAGACCTAGCAATTCCGCTTTTCGCCGGAGCCGTTTGTCTTCCGTAACAAGAAGGTCAACGCGCCCCTGATAAACTTCGTTGAGTAAGGCAGTGTCAACCCTGTCGTTTTCATTTTTGTCTGTTGTCACAGCGAAAGCCGCCACCTGCTCTGCCATCGGTGCCTGCGTCTTTAGTTCCTGATACGCATCGAGCTTGAGGGTCATAGCTTCTGCCGGATCGGCATACTGATACTCAGCAATCTCTTTTTTAGTCAGCGGATGTATGAGCTTGTCATACTTTAGCTTATCAAGCCAGCGAAATAAATGACCAATGCTGTAATTAGTCATTTTTTTATTCTCACGGTAGATAATGATGTTGGTATCGAGCAGAACTCTCATGGCTTACCCTCCTCAGTAAAGCAGCGAAGCAACGTAATCCGAGTCTCTATCCGTAAACGTCATTTTGTAAATATCAAGCGGACATTTTAGCTGCTTGGAAATCCGCTCGCTTTGCTCTCGCTCTTTTTCAATCAGTTCAGAAACGCTCTTTTCCAAATAATCCTTTCCGTCGCGGCAGCGCAAATGTTCGATAATAGTCTGAACATCAGACTCTAACAAAACAATTCGTGCGACATCCAGTGCGGAGTAGATAGATTCTGGCAGAACCTCGACGCCATTATCGGCGTTGAAAATGCAAAAATGCCCGGCAAGGATAATTTGCCCATTCTCATGATTGAGTTCCCGCACACGCTCAGCTAACAAAACTTGGTTGTTGTCCTTGTCGGTAACTGCTTTGTTTGCACCGTACTGCTCACCGTTTATCGCGCTAATCAAATCGCCAGCTGAGAACGCGGGTATATGGAGCTTTGCAGACAAGGCCGAGCACATCGTGCTCTTGCCGGCTCCGTAAACTCCTGCGATGAATATCGTTGAACCTTTCATCATTGCGCCTTCCTTTTCACCGTTAATATGGCTAATTCTTACTTTGATCCGGCTGCCCTTGCCAGCATCTCAAGGAAGTGCCTATCGCCTCAGGGTGGTAATGGTTGGCCTTACCTCGCTTTTGGTTAGTGTTAATTAAGAAGGCCCTAAATTAACTAGCTTCGCAGTGTGGTATTAATACTAATTCTAGTGCTAACTCGCTGTTTGCAAGCCCAGGGGGCCCTTGTCCATTGATTGGCTTCATACTATTGTCATAAACACAAAATGTATAGAAACAATCTTTATTGCTAACCACATCTGATTTAGCCGCTTTTTCATTATTATTAAAATATAGATTTGATCGTCATCGCACAATTCCTTGATGCTCATGCAGTATCTGCGTTAACGCTCTTTACTCTCGTTTTTCCCGTAATATAACGGGCTTACATTTCCATGTTTTTGCAACCACAGCTTATATAGTTCAAGTGCGTCAGAATCAGGGCCAGCCATATAAATAACAAATTCGAGCCCAAACAGCGCGAAGACGAAATATGGATACACCAATACCGGATCATCCTTAAGTAAATCAGATTTTTCATCTACAGGAATAAGCAGAAAATCGCTTTCATGTATCATTTGGTGTTGCATTCCCATTTCATCCTGCCACACTTTATCCATGTCATATATTCTCCGAATATTACATGGCCAATTTTCTGTATTGCCAAATCGCACGTAGTTACGGATAGGATCATATGAGGATTCATCAATTAAATAATCAAGCCCTCCGTCGTGCTCGCTTAGTCTTTGTGCCAACGATTCAAAGGCAACTTTCCCAACAAATCGAGAAATAGTTTTTGTATTCGGTGGTACCATATCATCTACAAAAGCAGGTGTGATAATTCTGCCATGTTGCAGTATTTTTGTGATATCAGTATGTTCAGCGTCGATAGCAATGATTTTCTCTTTGCGCGCAAAGAAAGGTATTCCTGGAAGTGGATTATAAACTTTTACGGGGATACCTCCGTAGGAAAAGCCATTTATCGGTGGGACAAGGCCCCTTTTGTTCGGAATGGCTTCCCGGAATCTTAATGTTAAAATATCAATAGATTCCATAAAAGGCTGCTCAACCTTTCGTGCAAAGTAGTTGTTACATTTATCACAGATAACACCTTTAGGCAAAATTGATGTCGTGTTTCCTAAAGATTCTGGAATAATATGTTCTACGCTTTTTGAGTTGGAACTATCTTGCTTGCAAAAAAGGCAGCGCATTAGGTGTCACCTCACATAAAATTTAGCATTTAAAATGGTTAGGTTCTATTACTTCAGAATTCTGGTTATGTAAAAAAACGTAATTCTGAGTGGACTTCGTATAATTGCTATAATCTTAACTTGTCCGTGATCCTCATTATTGCTAAACTGGAAACCCTAAAAAATATATTTAGGTTTGCACCTATCTAAACCGCAACTCTGTGCATCAAGATTCAGCCTCGTTCCCATGAGCTGGTGATTCATCCGATTCAATCTGATAACTCCTATACCTTTTCACCATCTCCAACATCACCTCTGGAAACAGCCAAGCACGAAATGCTTCAGCTATTTCTGGATGTGCCATTGTTCCGCCATTCTTGCCTGCTTTGGATTCGATACCTACTGCCTTGGTTGCACTAATCCACATCTTTGGTGTTAGGGTAGTACTCGTCGTCCGAATGGTTTGAATGAGCTTTTCACACTCATCATCAAGGAAGTTAGGATTAAACCTTTTTTCCCATAGTCTTAAATACTCAATAGTGTTGCTATTGCGCAGCCAACTTTGAACAAGATACCCTGGGGATTTCCCATTCTTTTCTCGTGCGATATCCGTAAGTGATATATAAGGACTGTGTCCCAAATTGGCATCGACCATCTTTTCTCCAATAGAAGATAGATGGGAACCGGGGACATCCAATAGATTCAGTTGTTCAACGAGATGATCAGACATATAGTCGGCATGCTCTTGTGTAAAAATTCCTTTCTGAACAAGGCGCTTTAGAACTTTTTCCTGTGATATCCTGTAAGTCCAAATTGCTTCAGCACGCCATTTTTCTGCTTCAGTCATGCCGCTCACCTCAATTCTACTTATATGAACATTATACCAAGATGAGCGTGGCCTGCATAGACCTAATATTCCAAATTATACCTCATTTCGTGTTTATACTCTATTTCTAAACCTCCATCGTGCTGAATGAGGATTCTCTCTATCGAGCAGTACGTTCTTTCGTACAGTAATTATAGTATGATCTGATTAAAGGAAGTATTGCAATTTCCACTCAATATCAACCGGAAAGGGGCCTCCTTATGAGTGACTGGAATTACAGAAGTGCTTCAATGCAAAAAGCCCACGGTAAAGAGATTGGATGCGCAACATTGCTCCTCCCTATTTTCTTACTAGTCATAACTCCCATTATTGTTTTCATATAGGTCTGGATATACATTATTCCGCTGCATAATATCCACCCGACTTCTTACTGCCCCGTCTCTCAATTAACCCTCTATCGACTAATTCCCGTATTTGCTTTTCTATGGTGCTGATCGGTCGATTCCCTAATAATTCCGAAGCAGCTTTAACCCTTATCCCTGGATTATCCTTGATAATATCAAAAAGTGACTTTAATCCGCCATTTAATCCGCCATTTAATCCGCCATTTAATCCGCCAGCCCGGCTTATGTTTAAGAAGGGAAAAGATACCTTTATAAAATTAGGCATGATTGTAAAAATTGAACGGTCATATTTCTTTAAAATCCTCGTCATGCCTGATCCCAATTGTTCTACAAGACGCACATCTTTAAAAACCCTCATCAGCTCTTTGTTTCTAGGGGCGGAATACCCACTAAAAAACTCTTCCTCCGTCATCGCCGGAACCAAGCCCCCTGAGGAAGTTATTTCAATTCTATCAGAAAACACCTCAAACCTTGGCGGCACTTCATTGGAGTAATCATTATGGACAATAGCATTAATCACAGCCTCTCTCAATGCAATTTTATCAACAAGGTTTTCCTCTTTTCTCTCCCTTGCAGTAATTTGAGTGCGCGTAGGATTTTCTATCTCTAGTTTATCTAATACCCGTTTTGCAGCTTTTATCAGAGAACAATATCCATATTCATTATTCTCAACCAATTCGTACCTGTCATCTCCGTTGTACTTTGCTGTTTTAATTGATATTCCATTCGTGTCGGCAAGCAAATAGGCTGCATAGTTGAATTTTCCATCTTCGGTTAGCAACTCCAAGCTATCCGCAAAACGTTCATTAAGCTGGTAGTTATTTTCCTCATAGAATATTTTCAGCTGTTCGAAGGTCAGCTCTTGCTTTGGTGAGCTTATTTTCCCGATAGAATTTCTTGTTCTCTTTGCAAACAAATCTTCTATCAGATTTTGGGGCATTGGTTCAGTCGAACTTCCAATACGCATAAAGCAACCGTTAGGAGCCATGCCATATTTTTTTATATAGTACGGCTTCTCCTGACCGCTGGCTATATTAATCTTTATATAACTTCTGCCTTCAAACATTTCACTGATTACATCAAACAATCCTAACGTCGACGGTAATATATTGTTCTTCAGGCGATCTTTGATCTTTAATTGTAGATCATCTGTATCAGAGACCCCAATGACATCTCCCCGGTCATTTATGCCAATATAAATTGCCCCGCCCTCCTGATAGTTTAGAAAGCCGACAACTTCTTTTTCCAACTTATCATTAAGTTCCAGTTTAAACTCAACTCTGTTTGTTTCTCCTTCGATCCTGAAAAACTCCACTATAATCCCCCTCTCCCACCTTACATCATTTCCTCAATCATCCCAACTAATTCATTAGCAATATTGATGCTGTCCAGCCGCATTATACTTTCCTCTGCCAGGCCAAAACCTAAAATGTTTATATTGCCATACCAGGCAATTCTCTGGTCGATCACCGCAAACTTCTGATAAATATCCGATTTGAAAACGATAGCCCCTCCCATATTCCTTATCGACTGAACCATGTCCTTAAATCCGGGCTTGTCCTTCTCTTTATAGTCGGTCTCAGGCTTGGTTATTATCGTGATCCTGGCGCCATTATTAATACCGGCAGAAAATATATTCAAAATCTGTCCCAATCGTTTTTTCATCATATATGGGCTGACAATAACGATATCCGATTTCGCAGCAGAAATATCATTGCTGAACACAGCCATAAAATTATAATTGTCAAAAATAGCATTTGTAGTTTCAAAAGATTTGCTGTTGGCTTTAGCCGAATATCCTATGGAAGCATATCCTTTAAGCCTCTTTTGGTACATCCGTTCAAGTACTCCAATGTGAATATCCACATAATCATAAATCTGGACCTCACTCTTGTTTTGATACAATCGATGGAGACGTCCCGCGTACTGTTGTACTGTGCCTTTCCAGGCAATGGGCATCGCCAGAAATAACGTATCCAATCGCGGTTCGTCAAAGCCTTCTCCGACGAATCTCCCTGTGGCGACAATAATAATGTTCTCATTGGCTGGAATACCTGCTATTCTTTCCAGGGCTGCTTTCTTTTCTCTTGCCGACATTCCACCGACTAATTCAATTACATTGGGCAGTACTTTTATTAACTGCTCCGCTATTAATTTAACGTGAGCTATCCGCTCCGTCAGAATAATCGAGTTGCGTCCTTCATTAGCACAGTTAATCACATCGCTTATAATTAGTTCATTACGAATCTGACTGGTACTGATTTCTGAATAGATTTCCCCGATAGACCACTCCTTCTCCTCTTGGCTGATGGGCTTTCTAAAAGGAGTGAATCGAGGAATGATATAGTGCTCAAAAGGCCTTCTTTCAGCCTGGTCTCGCGCGTCCACCTTATACCTAACAGGCCCGCAATGCATAAATATAATTGGATGGTGCCCATCCTGCCTTACGGGAGTTGCCGTAAGACCGTACACATATTTGGCTGAAGCATTTTTCAATATCTGTTCAAAACTGAATGCCGGTACATGATGGCATTCATCAACAATGATCATACCATAATCCCGAATGCTCTCGTTGACTTCGTCTCCTTTGACCAATGATTGCATAAGAGCAATATCAATAATGCCGTTTAGGTTTTTCTTTCCTCCCCCAAGTTGTCCTATAATACCTCGCACTTTTTTCCTGCCCCGTTTTTTTATGGGTTCTTCCGGCAACTCTTCCTTTATCGTCAGGAACTGGTTCAGTCTTTCTTTCCACTGTTCCAATAACTGTTGAGTATGAACAAGTATCAGCGTATTTACCTTTCTTTCGGAAATAAGCTTTGCTCCTATTACAGTTTTGCCAAAAGCCGTAGTGGCAGATAAAACGCCATTACTATACTGCAGCATGACATCTGCCGCCTTAGATTGCTCATCATAAAGCAGCCCCTTAAATTCAATATTAATAGGTTTACCTGCAGATGTCTCATCAGCCCATTTTATATCTGCCTTCAGGCTTTCGAACAAGCTTGCTAAATCCGGCTCGCATCCCCTGGGAAGGCACAAATAATCCGGTGTTTCATCTGATAATGAAATAATCCTCGGCTTATCATATGTTGGCAATCTCATGGCCTGGGCTTTATAAAAATCAGGATTCCTGAAAGCAGCTATTCGTTTTAAGCCGTTTAATGCTTTACTGGAAAACCCTTTTTTACTAATATACAACATATTTGCTTCGGTTATATATACTTTATCGGGAATATCGGCTTTACCTAACTTGCCCTCTGATTTTCTCTTCTCCCAAGGCTTTTTACCTATATCCTCACTTTGCCTTAAATCCCCTAACTCATTATCGCAGGCAATCTGTAGCTGCGAAATATGCGCTTCTATTTCCTCAACAGTCATCCCTCGTACGTCGCTTAAAAAACTCCACTGGTCATCGTATGGTTGAAAATTATCATCGATAAAAACGCTGTTCTCATTTTTTCGGGCTGTTGCCTGTAAAGGCAATGCAATTAGATTGCCAAAGCCTCCTTTGGGGAGCGTGTCTTGGCTAGGAAACAGGCGATCGTAAGAACTGAATTTAATTTCATGCCTATCAGACATTGCATTAGTCAAAAGTAATGTACCAAACTTCCTTGCGTCTATGGCACTTATACTGTCATTAAAAAAGAACCAGGCATGGGCGCCATTGCCTGATTGTGATCGCTCAATGGCAATTGGAATATTTATTTTCGTGCATATTGATCTCAGGGTTTTAATATCCTCCTGCCATCCCTCATCATCAAAATCTATAGCTAGAAAAAAGCAAGTCTCATCCGGCAGCATTGGGTAAACGCCATAGATCGCTTTACCTCTCAAATGTCTATCTATTGCCGAAGCATCGAGAGTCTCATAGCCCTTATTCGGGCAATCAGCACACTTAATTTTTGGTTTACCGCAAATCCCTTTTGCCCATTCATTCAGGCAGACAGGGGAATAGCCCGATTTCCCTTCTTTGCCTTGCCATTTTTTTGCATATACATCATCTCTACCCCTGAATAATGACATAAATAAATTGATTTTATCCTGCGGTGAACTGGCATTTGTTACTTGACCGAAGCGGTGAGGTTGTTCCGAAAAAATATTGTCTGCTTCATCCTTATATTGAGACCCATCATCGAATTTTGACAACGTTAATCCAAGCTGCTCTTTGTAACTTTCATTTTCACTTCTCAGCCTCTTGTTTTCATCCAGCAACTTTTGATATTTTTCGTAAAGCTCTTCGTAGCTGATCATGCTCCGTACCCTTGCCCTGCATTTTACAATTAATATATCATAGACTTAGGTGTTCTGACAGTATCTGTATTATTTCCGCCTCTTTTTATTATACCGCTCTCCCGTCTGCCTATCCCTTCCCCTCACTTCGCGCTCATCTTAGCCGGATAAGCCCCCACATAATACCGATTCATAATATCCTGCCAGCTTGCCCCCTTATTGGCCAAATCGTTGGCCCCATACTGGCACATGCCCACGCCGTGGCCATAGCCCTTGCTGATAACCTCCAATCCCTCGGCAGTCAGCCTGGCCTGAAAATTGGCAGACGGCAGCGCCAAAGCACTCCGCAGTTGGGTGCCGGTAAATTCCTGGCCCAAAATAGATGCAGTCAGCACCCGGCCGCTGTCCGTGCGTCCCGTCACCTGGCACAGATTGCCGCCGGTTAAAGAAGCTCCCGCCGGTATGGCCGATAGCGTCGTTCCCAGGAGCCGGTCCGCATCCTGGAATTTAACCACCGTAACTTTTTCCGTATGGGGATCCTGGTGCCCGCTGCATTCGACGGCCTGCAAATAAGGCACGTCTCTGCCCCAAACATTGATAGCAGCTTCGGTTTTCTCACCGCCGCAGGATGCGTGATAAAGGGGATCGGTAATTTCCCCCTCATAGAGCAGAATAACCCCTATCGTTTCCCCCACCGCCTGACGGATTTTTCCTTCATACTCATCAAATTGACTGCCCCAGCGTTTGCGCCGCTCCTGCACGCCTATCCAGGCCTGATTAATATTATGATCATTGGTCACATTGGCGGCAGGTTGGATGGCAGCCAATGCCGGGCTGGCTCCTTTAACCATTCTGCTGACGCCGTAAGTCCGGGCAGCCACAGCCTGAGCCTTCAATGCTTCCAGGCCAAAGGAAGCCGGCATCTCGCCTGCTACAACGCCCACCACATATTCTTCCAGATCCATTTCCAGCAGCTGCTGGCCTTGGTATTCATAAAGCTTGATTTTAACTCCGCTATCGAAGGATTGCCAGGCAGCCGGTAGTTGGTTCAGGTTCTGCAATCCCCTTGGCTGTGCCTCTCCTGTCGACAACATCCGACCCCAAAGCGCTTTCCAATAAGAGGACAAGCCTCCCTTTCTTTCCAAAGCAAGGCCTGAGACTCCTTTTTGGTCCGTCTCCTGCCCGGCGCCAGCGCCAGATCCGGCACCGGCGGGAGCCGTGGTCTCTACGGCGTATTCCGGCAATCTTGATTCTAAAAGGCCGATAGTTTCCAAACCGGTGAAGAGATAGGGCACGAATACCCATAATGCCAGAGCAGCCAGGACACAGCGGACAAACGCGAATCTGGGCCGGCTGGCAAAGGCCCGGCGACCGCCTCTGATCGACCGGGGACTTCTTGTCTTCCGTACCATACTGCTGCCGGCCCGGCCCGGCCCAATGCCGCCGCCGGCTTTGCCCGGTCTAAACCCGCCTTTTCCTGTGCTGCCGCCTGCTCCTGAGGCCAGATGCCGGCCGGCGCCAACATTTCGGCTTGTCATAAGGCTTCTGTTTCTGGTTGCATTAGCTCTTAAGGCAGCGCTGCGGCTGCTCTCACTCACGGAAGTTAAAGTACCACGTTGATCCAAAACTACCTTCTTATCCAAAGCAACTGGCCGCCCTAAATCTCCCTCCTGATTTACAGCGGTCCGCTGGCCTAATTCGGACTGCCTGCCTAAAGTTGATGCCTCCTTTAAAGCAGCGCTATCCCTCAAAGCCCTCTCGTGTCTCAATTGAGCCTCCCGAGACAAAGCCGCATTTCTTGTCAAAGCAGCATTCCTCGTTAAATCGCCACTGCGCGTCAAATCAGCATTGCGCGGCAAGACGCTGCCGGCGCTACCGCGAGCCAAGGTTCGGCTGCCACTGTAGCTCTGTCCGGCCGGCCCCAAGCTAGCCGCTAGCTGCTTATCTTTATTGCCATACCATTCCGTCGCCAGACCGTTCCTTCCCCCGGTTTCCCGGCCCGCCATTCTCCGTCCGCCCTTGGTACTATACCGCCCACCTGCCAAATCCGTGGCTGCCCCGGCTTCCCACTCAGTCGCCCCAGTCTCTCCGGCCGTACCCGTCCCGTCAGCTTCTCCCCGGCTCCAGACAAAGCCGGAGCGGCTGGCGGAGCGGTTAAACCAAGAAGCCAGCCGCCGCCAAATACGCCGCCAGGCCCAAATCAACTGGGTGCGGCTCCGCAATAAAAAAGGAGACCTGGCACCAGGTCTCCTGAAAGAAGTCTTACGCATAACCATCGGGGCTCCCCCTTTCGCCATAATCATCCATATGCGAAAAGGACGAGGTATATTCCTTAATTCTCCCTCCGGTTCAACTTTACTTCTCATTGCAGTTCAGTCTTATTTATCACGCAATCTTACTTCCCATTGCAATCCAATCTTACTTCTTCTACCGCCGTATCTTGGCTCCCGCCTGCTTCAATTTCTCCACCAAATTGTCGTAGCCCCGGTCGATCAGGCTGATATTGCCCACCTCCGTGGTGCCCTCCGCCGCCAAAGCCGCAATCACCAAAGCCATGCCTGCCCGCAGATCCGTCGACTTCACCGACGCCCCTTGCAAATGGCTGGGCCCCTCCACCACGGCGCTGCGGCCGTTGATCCGGATATCGGCGCCCATGCGGCGCAGCTCCTCGGCATGCATGAAGCGGTTCTCGAATACGGTTTCCGTGATGACGCTGGCCCCTTGAGCCCGTGTCATCAGCGCCATAAACTGAGCCTGCATATCCGTGGGAAAGCCTGGATAGGGCAGCGTCTTGATGTCCACCGCCTGCAAAGGCCCGTTGGTCTTGATTTGCAGACTGCTTTCACCCTCATAGATAAAGCAGCCTACCTCCTCCAGCTTGGCGATCACCGGCTTCAAATGATCGGGGATTACGTTTTCCACTACCAGCTCACCGCCGGTAATGGCGGCGGCAATCAGATAACTGCCGGCTTCGATCCTGTCGGGGATCACCTGATGCTCACAGCCCGTCAGCACCGGCACGCCTTCAATCTTGATGATTTTGGTACCGGCCCCTCTGACCCGGCCGCCCATGGCATTGATGAAATTGGCCAGATCTACGATTTCCGGCTCTTCCGCCGTATTTTCCAATATAGTAGTACCTTTGGCCAAGGCCGCCGCCATCATCAGGTTTTCCGTAGCTCCGACGCTGGGAAAATCCAGATAGATCCGGGCCCCTTTGAGGCCGGCGGTCTCCGCCAGCACATAGCCGTGTTCTTTTCTGATGGTGGCTCCCATGGCTTCAAAGCCTTTTAAATGAAGGTCAATGGGCCGGGTGCCGATGGCGCAGCCGCCGGGCATGGAAACCTTGGCTTTGCCGGTGCGGGCCAGCAGAGGGCCCATCACTAATATGGATGCCCGCATCTTGCGCACCATCTCGTCCGAGGCCTCGCAGCGGGACAAATTCGAAGCGTCCACATAAAGATCTTTCTCCAGCCAGGAGACCTTAGCCCCTAAGCTTTCTAAAACCTGGCTGATTACTTCCACATCGGCCAGCTTCGGCACGTCAATGATGCGGCAGGGTGTGGAGCTCAGCAATGCAGCGGTAATCACTGGCAAAACAGCGTTTTTGGCGCCGCTTACCGTAATGCTTCCTTTTAAACGATGTCCGCCTTCAATAATGATTTTATCCTCAGACATCCCGTTCCTCCTAAATGTCCATAATGTCCATAATATCCATAGTCTGAACCGCTTAACAGCGCCGCTCAATGGCGCTCTGTCAATTTAAAATATAGTTTAGTTTTCACCAAAAAATTATTTTTAAACAAGACTATAAACGAAACCAAAATCCCTTTTGTACCGGCCCTTTCCGGCAACCGTCTTTTTAAAAAAGGCGCTGGATGGACATCCGTTATCGATTTTCTAGCTTCAGTTAGCGCTTTTAACGCATAATAGAGGTATTATAACATAAGTACGCTTAACAGTCTAATACAACCTCAATTCAACTGTCAACGCTTGATTTCCATCATTTTCAACCTAATTTTCCCTATTTTTTTCTCTATAATCTTCCCTTTAATCTTTTTACTCTCCATTCCAATTATTGTCCCGATTATCACTTTAATTATCGTTTGAATCTTAACATTGGCTAAGAAACAGTCAAGAAACCCAACATAAACCTCTTGTATTCATTGAAGGAAAAGAATATAATAGTAAGTAAATCTTTTCACAAGGATAAAATAGGGGAACTATTCTCATCTATCTACGTTTCAACGAGGCAGCGGTTCCGGCTCATCGCCTGCTTACGCGTTATTCGCCACCTGCCCCCGGTGGACGGTAGCCATTGCCTCGTGATCAATAAAAATTCATGGATAAGGCAGGTGAGAACATGTCACTGGAAGCAATTAAGGTTATTGCGGCAGCTGAAACTGATGCAGAAAAACAACGGCTTGACGCTTTGGCGGAAGCCAAGCGGATCATTGCAGCAGCAGAAGCAGCCGGCAAGGATGAGGTGCAGAAAGCCAAAGATGCAGCAGAATCCCAGGTGTTGAGCCTCTGTCAAGAGGCGGAGGCCCAAGGAAAAGCAGCTTTGGCCCAAGCCACTCAAGAGATCCAGGCTAATTGCCGCTCCCTTGAAGAAGGAGCAGGCGACAAGATGGATCAGGCAGTAGCGATTATTGTGGAAAGGGTAGTGAGCGGCTGATGACTATTGTTGCCATGTCAAAATTGCGGGTAATCGCCCCCCAAAATGTACGCCGTCCTCTGCTGAAAGAGCTGGCCAGGTTGGGCTGTGTGGAAATCGGCAGTTCAGCCGATCATTTGGCAGATCAGGAATGGGCGGAGGTTTTGGAAAAATTTAATGAAAATTCAGAGACCGACCGCTATCTCAGCCTTTTGACTACCGCCCGGGAGCTTCTGGATAAATACGCCGCCGTCAAAAGCGGTTTCCTCACCAGCCGCCGTCAAGTTACGGAGCAGGAATTCCAAAGCGAAAAAATCGTGGAAGAAGCCTGCGCTGCCGCCGAAAAGCTCAACGAGCTGGGCCGGCAGATTACCATCGGTTACAGTGAGGAAGGCCGTCTGGCAGCAAAGCGGGCCGCCCTCATGCCCTGGCAGTCCCTGGATGTCCCTTTGGATCATCCCTCCGGCAAATATTACAGGGTTCTTTTTGGCGTCTCTCCGGCAGCCGGCATTGCGCCCGGGGAATTAGCGGAAGCTGCCGCCGCCGGCGGTACCGCCGACCTTCGTCTGATCAGCAGCGACCGGGAGCAAAATTATTATCTCCTGCTCCTTCACGCCGGCTCCTTTGACGAAGTGATGGACGTTTTAAAAGCCAAAGGCTTTTCCCTCAGCAGCTTCAAAGACTCACCGGGCACCGCGGGAGAAAACATCCTCCGGCTGGATTGCCAGCTGCGGGAAGTGGCGGCCCGGCGCGGCGAGCTGATCGGCAAGATCAAAGCTTTAGCGGATCAAAAAGCGCCCATCGAGCAAGCCATCGACAAGTTAACCATCGAAAACCGCCGGGAGCAGCTGCTCAACACCTTAGCCGGCACCAAGAAAACCCTCTTCATCGAAGGCTGGGTACCCAAGGCCTCGGAAGCCGAGGTGGCAAAAATCCTGGAGAACCAGGCTTGCGCTTACCAATTTGATGCCCCCGACGAAGATGAAGAACCGCCGGTGCTCCTGCAAAACAGCAAGCTTGTGGCTCCTTTCAGTATGGTGACGGAGCTTTATGCTCTGCCTACCTACAGCAGCGGTCTGGACGCCAACCCCTTCATGGCCTTTTTCTTTCTCATCTTCTTTGGCCTGATGATGGGCGACGTGGGCTACGGCATAATCATTACGCTGGTTAGCTGGCTCATTTTGAAGAAAACCCGCCCTGCTGAAGGCAGTATCATGAAACGCCTGATGCAGCTGGGCTTTCTCTGCGGCTTATCCACCATCGTCTGGGGCGCCTTCTTCGGCGGTTTCTTCGGCGATGCGGTCAAAGCCTTCAGCACCCATATGCTGGGCCGCGAGATTCTTATTAAGCCCATTTTATTTGATCCGATGGCCGATCCGATGACACTGTTCATTTTATCCCTGGTTTTCGGCTTTATTCAAATCTTCCTGGGCATGTGTCTCAACGCCTACAAGCTGATTAAACACGGCCAGATTCTCGACGCCGTCTTTGACGTAGGCTTTTGGCTGCTGATTCTGGCCGGCGTTCCCGTTTGCCTGTTGAATGTCAATGCCGGACTTATTGTAATGGCTGCCGGTGCTTTAGGCGTCCTTTGCACTGCCGGCAGATCCAAATCCGGCTTTCTCAGCAAGCTGGCCGGTGGTCTGGGAAGCCTTTATGGCATCACCGGTTATTTATCCGATATTTTATCTTACTCCCGTCTCTTGGCTCTAAGCTTAGCCACCGCCGTTATTGCCCAGGTTATGAACACCATGGGCACCCTGGGCGGCCCTACTGTATTGGGCTGGGTCCTTTTCATCCTGGTATTTATTGTAGGCCACGTGTTCAACGTAGCGATCAATATCTTAGGCACCTACGTTCATACCAGCCGTCTGCAATATATCGAGTTTTTCGGCAAGTTCTACGAACCGGGGGGAAGAGCCTTTTCCCCATTATTTAACAAGACAAAATATGTGGAAATTATTAAGGAGGGTAAATAATTATGGAATGGATTCTTGCTTTGTTTAATGGACGGTCTTTAGCGATTTTAGGTGCTGCTCTGGCCATGGGCTTAGCCGGTACCGGCTCTGCCAAAGGCGTAGGTATTGCCGGTGAAGCGGCTTCCGGCGTGTTGACGGAAGATCCCAGCAAATTCGGCCAAACCTTGCTTTTACAGGCGCTGCCCGGCACTCAGGGTATCTATGGCATGATCATTTCCTTCTTGATTCTGCTGAAAACCGGACTGATCGGCGGCACTCCCATAGAGCTTACCACCGCTCAGGGCTTTCAGTTTCTCTTTGCCGCTTTGCCCATCGGCATCGCCGGCTTGACCTCCGGCATCGCTCAGGGCCGGGCCTCTGCCGCTTGTATGGGCCTGATTGCCAAACGTCCCGAAGAGCTTGGTAAAGCCATGATGTATCCCGCCCTGGTTGAGACCTACGCCGTGCTGGCTCTGCTGATCTCCTTCCTGATGTGGCTGGGCATTCCCGTTTAATGGGAAACAGCAGCCTGTGGAACCAATATGTAAGGGAGATGGTCCTATGAACGGAATCGATAAAATCGCCGGCAAAATCGCTGAGGACGCCCAGAAGGAAATGGACTCCATTCTGGCCCAGGCCCGGTCGGAAGCCGCCGCCATTGCGGAAAAATACGCCGCGCAAGCCAAGGCCGAAAGCGATAAAATCCTGGCCGCCGGTCAGGAGCAAGCCAAAGAAATCCGCCGCCGGGCCGATTCTGCCGCCGATCAGGAGGCCAAGCAGCAGCTTTTGGCCACGAAGCAGAAAATGCTGGCCCGGGCCTTCGATGAGGCTTTACAAAGGCTGCTGGCTTTGCCGGCAGAGGAATACGCCGCCCTTTTAGCCGGCCTGGCTGCCAAGGCTGCCGCCAGCGGCAGCGAAGAAATCATCCTGTCGCCAAAGGACAGGGAGGCCCTGGGCCAGAAGGTACTGACCGGCGCCAACCAGCTTCTGGAGAAGGCCGGCAAAAAAGCCGCCCTGACCCTGTCTGCAGAAACGAGACCCTTTGTCGGCGGTTTATTGCTGAAATCCGGCGATGTGGAAGTAAACTGTACCCTGGACACCATCCTGCGCCTGTCAAAAGAGGATCTGGCTCTTGAGGTGGCGGCGGCGTTATTCGCGTAAACGCTGTTTGCGCAAAGCGGAAGGAAGTGCGTAACTTGGCGAAACATACGATAAAGGATACCGATTATTTGTATGCCAGCGCACGTATCAAAAGCATGGAAAAAAACTTGCTGTCCCGGGATAAGCTGGAGCGTATGAGCGAGGCCAAAACCCTGGAAGATGCTCTGAAGCTGCTGGGAGAGTCCGGCTGGCCGGAAATCGCCAGCCCCACCATGGCAGCTGTTGAAGAGGTCTTGGCAAGCCGCCGCAGTGAAGCCTTTGCATTGGTACGAAGCCTGGCGCCGGATAAGCGGCTGCCCGATGTATTTCTGATTAAGTACGATTACCACAATTTAAAGGTCTTGTTAAAAAGCGAGGTTACCGGTGAAAATGCCGACGCTTTATTGATCGATGCCGGCCGGTTTTCCTGCCGCCAGCTGAAAACCATGCTGGCCGAGGATAGCTTCTCCGCCATGAACAAAAACATGGCCCAAAGCATCGAGGAGGCCAGGGATGTACTGGCCCGCACCCAGGATCCTCAGCTTTTGGATCTGATCCTGGATAAAGCCATGTTTGCCGACATGCTGGAAATGGCGGATGCTCTTGGCCTGCGCTACCTTCGCAATTATGTGATCCTGATGATTGACAGCGTCAATCTGCGGCTGACTGTGCGCTTACGGCGAATGGGCAAGGGCCTGGAGGTGCTGCGCTATGCTTTGATTCCCGGCGGTGACATCGCTATTTCCCGGCTTTTAGGAGACGTGACCCCTGATATCATCGAAAATGTTTATCACACTTCTCCTTTGGCTGCGGCAGCTCAAGCCGGGGCTCAGGCTCTTCGGGGCGAGGCTTCTTTATCCGCTGTGGATTTGGCCTGCGACGACGTCCTGCTGAATTATCTAAAAAGCGCGAGATATATAGCCTTTGGCGCCGAACCCCTCATCGGTTATCTGGCGGCGGTGGAAGCGGAGCTGACGGCGGTGCGGACGGTAATCACCGGCCGGCTGGCAGGTCTGGCCCCGGAAATGATTACGGAAAGGCTGAGGGAAACTTATGTATAAGATTGCTGTTATCGGCGACCGGGACAGTGCCCTCGGTTTTAAAGCCTTAGGTCTGGAAACGATTTTTGCCGACACTCCTGAAGAAGCTAAGGCAGCCATTCACCGCCTGGCGGCGGAGGATTGCGCCGTGATCTATCTGACAGAGCAGCTGGCCCAGGAAATTCCCGGCGATATTGACCGCTATGCCAATGCCGTCCGGCCTGCCATCATCCTGATCCCCGGCAAAACCGGTTCTTTGGGCATCGGTATTGAAAATGTTAACAAGGCTGTAGAAAAAGCCGTGGGCTCCAATATATTAAAGAACGAATAGGTGGGTGATAACGATATGCAAACAGGCAGAATACTCAAGGTGGCCGGTCCGCTGATCACTGCCACAGGCCTGAAAGACGCCAATATGTTTGACGTGGTTCATGTGGGCAGCCAAAAGCTGATCGGTGAAATCCTGGAAATGCGCGGCGATCAGGCCGCCATCCAGGTATATGAAGAAACTGCCGGTATTGGCCCCGGCGACGTGGTAGCCACCACCGGTTTTCCTCTGTCCGTGGAATTGGGCCCCGGCATGATCGAAACCATTTATGACGGCATCCAGAGACCTCTGGAAGCCATCCGGGCAATAGCCGGTTCCAACATCACCAGAGGCATCCAGGTGCCCCCCATCAGCTACACCAAGCTGTGGAAGTTTGAGCCGACGGTACAGGCCGGCGCCAAAGTGGTGGGCGGCGACATTATCGGCGAGGTTCAGGAAACCACGATCATACGCCATAAGGTGATGGTTCCCCCCAAAATGGCCGGCACCATCAAGGAAATTAAGGAAGGGGAGTTTACGGTTAAAGATACCGTGGCCACTTTGACCTTGGCCGACGGTTCGGAAGCCCCCTTGACGATGATGCAAAAATGGCCCGTCCGTGTAGGCCGTCCCTACAAGGAAAAGCTGCCTCCCAATGTGCCGATGAATACAGGCCAGCGGGTCATCGATACTTTATTCCCCATCGCCAAAGGCGGCACCGCCGCTGTTCCCGGCCCCTTCGGCTCCGGCAAGACCGTAGTGCAGCATCAGCTGGCCAAGTGGTCCGACGTGGAGATTGTGGTCTACATCGGCTGCGGCGAGCGGGGCAATGAAATGACCGACGTGCTGCGGGAATTTCCGGAGCTGAAAGACCCCCGTACCGGCGAAAGCTTAATGAAGCGTACAGTTTTGATCGCCAACACCTCCGACATGCCGGTGGCAGCCCGGGAGGCTTCCGTTTATACCGGTATTACCATCGCCGAATACTTCCGGGATATGGGCTATTCCGTAGCCGTAATCGCCGACTCCACTTCCCGCTGGGCCGAGGCATTGCGTGAAATGTCCGGCCGCTTGGAAGAGATGCCCGGTGAGGAAGGCTATCCCGCCTACCTGTCCTCCCGTCTGGCTCAGTTCTATGAACGGGCCGGCTACGTCCGTTGCCTGGGCAGCGATGACCGCCGGGCCGCCTTGAGCGCCATCGGCGCCGTTTCACCCCCCGGCGGCGATATCTCCGAGCCTGTTTCCCAGGCTACCTTGCGTATTGTTAAGGTTTTCTGGGGCTTGGACGCCAGTTTGGCTTATGCCCGTCATTTTCCGGCCATCAACTGGCTGAACAGCTATTCCCTGTATGAAGACCGGCTGGCCGGTTGGTTTAACGAAAACGTCCACAAAGACTTTATGGCGCAGCGGGGCGAAACCATGCGGCTGCTGCAGCAGGAAAGCGAGCTCAATGAAATCGTCCGTCTGGTCGGTATCGACGCTTTATCAGCTCAGGACCGTCTGACCATGGAAACGGCCAGGATGATCCGAGAAGACTTCCTCCAGCAAAACGCCTTTGTGGATACCGATGCTTATACTCCCTTCGGCAAGCAGTTCGGCCTCCTCCATATGATCCTGGACTACCATCGTCAGGGCAAGGCCGCTTTGGCTGCCGGCGCCGATATGAACGGACTCTTTTCCATCCCTGCCCGGGATAAGATCAGCCGGGCCAAAGACGTGGATCAGGCCGAATATGAGAAGATCTACGGCTTTATCATGGAAGAGATGACAGCTCAGATCGACGCTCTCATCGAAGCAGGAGGTGACGCCCAGTGATTAAAGAATATCGTACTATACAGGAAGTAGCCGGTCCCCTGATGCTGATCAGGGACGTGGAAAACGTCACCTACGACGAATTAGGGGAAATCCAGCTGCAAAACGGCGAAACCCGCCGCTGCCGGGTTCTGGAAATCAACGGCAGCAACGCCTTGGTTCAGCTTTTTGAAAGCTCCTCCGGCATCAATCTGGCCGGCTCCAAGGTGCGTTTTCTGGGCCACGGCATCGAGCTGGCCGTTTCCGGCGATATGCTGGGCCGGGTTTTTGACGGCATGGGCAACCCCATTGACGGCGGTCCGGAAATTCTGGCCGAAAAGAAAATGGATATCAACGGCCTGCCCACCAACCCCGCCGCCCGCGACTATCCCAACGAGTTTATTCAGACAGGTATTTCCGCCATCGACGGCTTAAACACCCTGGTTCGCGGCCAGAAGCTGCCGGTATTCTCCGGCTCCGGTCTGCCCCACGCCAATCTGGGCGCTCAGATCGCCCGTCAGGCCAAGGTGCTGTCCGGGGATTCCAAGTTTGCCGTTGTCTTTGCCGCCGTCGGCATCACCTTTGAAGAAGCCGATTTTTTCATCTCCGACTTCAAACGTACCGGCGCTATCGACCGTACCGTATTGTTCATGAACCTGGCCAACGACCCGGCCATCGAGCGTATCGCCACCCCCCGTATGGCTTTGACTGCCGCGGAGTATTTGGCTTACGAAAAGAAGATGCAGGTGCTGGTCATCATCACCGATATTACCAACTACGCCGAGGCTCTGCGTGAGGTTTCCGCCGCCCGCAAAGAAGTACCGGGCCGCCGGGGCTATCCGGGTTACCTCTACACCGACTTGGCCACCATGTACGAAAGAGCCGGCCGCCGCCTGGACAACGAGGGCTCCATTACCATGATCCCCATCCTGTCCATGCCGGAAGACGATAAGACCCATCCCATTCCCGACCTTACCGGCTACATTACCGAAGGTCAGATCATCCTCTCCCGGGAGCTTTACCGCAAGGGCCTGACGCCGCCCATCGACGTGCTGCCTTCTCTGTCCCGTTTGAAGGACAAAGGCATCGGCGCCGGCAAGACCAGGGAAGACCATGCCGGCACCATGAACCAGCTGTTTGCGGCTTACGCCAAGGGCAAGGACGCCAAAGAGCTGATGACCATTTTAGGTGAAGCGGCTCTGACGGAAGTGGACAAAAAGTACGCTCAATTTGCCGAGGCTTTTGAAAGACGCTACGTTTCCCAGGGCTATGATACCAACCGCACCATCGAGGAGACGTTGGATCTAGGCTGGGAACTGCTGACCATCCTGCCGAAAAACGAACTGAAGCGTATTAAGCCGGAGATCATCGAAAAATACTGGCCCATCAAAGATTAAGGAGGGGTTTTAAATGGCGCGCCTTAATGTGAACCCCACCCGGATGGAGCAAACCCGGTTAAAACGGCGGCTGGCCACGGCTAAACGCGGCCATAAGCTTTTGAAGGATAAACGGGATGAGCTGATGCGGCAGTTTTTGGAGATTGTCCGCCACAACCTGCAGCTCCGCAAAAAAGTGGAGGGGGCCCTGAGCAAAGCACACCGCAGCTTCACCATTGCCAGCGCCGTCATGTCGCCGGAGATGCTGGAGGAAGCGTTGATGTATCCCAAGCAAAGCGTGGCTCTGGAACTGTCCACCAAAAACATCATGTCCGTCAACGTGCCGGTCTATCAGTTTAAGATGAAAAGCGATGATCCGGCCGAGATTTTTCCCTACGGCTTTGCCACCACCTCCGGGGAACTGGACGACGCCGTCCTGGCTTTATCCCAAACCCTTCAGGATATGCTGGAGCTGGCCCAGTCGGAGAAGACTGCCCAAATGCTGGCCCAGGAAATCGAGAAGACCCGACGCCGGGTCAACGCTCTGGAATACGTGATGATTCCCCAGCTGGTGGAGACCATCAAGTACATCCGGATGAAGCTGGAGGAAAATGAGCGAGGCAACACTTCCCGGCTCATGAAGGTGAAGGATATGATGCTGGAAGAACAGCGTCAGAAAAATATCCGGCAGGACCAGGAAGCTTACGAAGCTCACTGCCTCAACTTTGAACCAAAGCAATAGGCAGGAAAATAACCAGATAAATACCCCGGCCGATACCCGGTATCCGCCAGCTGATTTAACATCACCGCTAAAAAGACCAGGAGCTGTCTCAAATGAGACAGCTCCCTTTTATTACGCGTTGCTCCCCGATTTTGTTCAATTTTTTCGGTTGTGTGGCGATCTTCGCCACAGCCTGTGCAAATTTTTCGCTTGTGGGTGAATTGCCGCCCTCGAAATGCTGTTTAGTCGCCAATTCTGTGCGTTTTTTTCGGTTGTGTCTGGATTTAAGGCTGAATCAGGCTTGCATTTTACATACAAACGCAATTTTTGCTCACCCAACCCTGTGACTTTACCTACAGACGCAATTTTTGCACAAGGGGGCAGGGAATACGGGCCGGACAACGCCGCACAGCGCAGGTCAGCGCTGGGTACCGCCACCGGCGGCACCCACTATCCCTTATTTCTTTTTAGCGGCAGCCTTCTTGGGCTTGCTCTGCCTCAAGGTAAACTTGCCGATGGGCTTGGCCGGTTTTGCCGGGGCCGGGGCGGCTTCCCCATCCTTATTGCGTATATAAGTATGCTTGACGCTGGGGTTATTGGTAGCCCGGTGCTCAATATCGAAGGCCCCCAGGGATTTAACGAACTGGGTCAGCTTGGGATAGCCGTAGTTGCGGGAGTCAAAGTCCGGCTGCTGTTTATTGAGGACGCTGCCTACCATACCCAGGAAAGCCCAGCCATCCTCTTCCGAGGTATCTTCCACGATTTTTTTGATAACCTTAATGATCTCCTCGCGGCTGGCAATATTGGATTGGGGGACGGCTTCCGCCAAAGCCGAGCTTTTGTTTTCTTTAGCTCCGCCGCCGGCTTCCTCTTCGTCCGCCGCCAATATGCCGTCGGAAACCAGCACCTCTAAATACTTGAACACCTCGCAGGCGGAGATAAAAGGCTGGGGCGTCTTTTTCTCCCCCATACCGATGACCTGCCTGCCGGCTTCCCGCAGCCGGGCCGCCAATCTGGTGAAGTCGCTGTCGCTGGAAACGATGCAAAAGCTGTCCACATGACCCGTATACAAAATATCCATGGCATCGATGATCAGGGCAGAGTCGGTGGCGTTCTTGCCGCTGGTGTAGCTATATTGCTGCACCGGGGTGATCGAGTACGTCAAAAGCAGGCTTTTCCAGCTGCCCATCTCCGGCTTCGTCCAATCGCTGTAAATCCTCTTATAAGTGGGTATGCCGTATTTCGACAGCTCGTTCAAAATCGGCTTAATGTATTTGTAGGATACATTGTCGGCGTCGATCAGTACGGCGATCCTTTTTTCAATATCCATAATTCCTCCTTGGCCATTGCAATTTTTGCACATTTCAATTAACCTAAATGATATAGCCTTTGCTCCCAAAATACAAGCAGGGAGTTTCGACTGATTCTCTTATCGATAAATTGGAGGTAGCGCCATGTTCTATGAAGGTACCGTATACCGGCCTCCCAGCGAGGCTTACAGTCTGATCATCCAGCTGACCATCGGCTGCGCCCGCAATAATTGCACCTTTTGTTCGATGTATAAGGATAAAAGCTTTCGCATCCGGCCTCTGGATGAGGTGCTGCAGGATTTTTATTATATCAAAGAAAAAAGCGGCCAGCCCGTAAAGCGTATCTTCCTGGCCGACGGCGACGCTCTGATCGTTAAAACCGCCGACCTGCTGCAAGTGCTGAAGGCTGCCAAAACCATTTTTCCGGAATGCCAGCGGATCACTATTTATGGCGCTCCCGCCGATGTGCTGGCCAAAAGCGTCGAAGAGCTAAGGTCCTTGCGGCAGGCCGGCCTGGAAATGGTCTATATCGGCGCTGAGTCCGGCGACGACCATGTGCTGCTTGATGTGCAAAAAGGGGCTGCCGCCGCGGAAATCATTGAAGCGGGCCTTCGCTTAAAGGCTGCCGGCATCAAGGTCTCCCTGACGCTGATCTCCGGCCTGGGCGGCCAAAAACGCCTGCGGGAGCATGCGGTAAACTCAGCCAAATTGGTCAGCGCCATTAAGCCGGAATACGTGGGCCTTTTGACCCTGATGATCCATGAGGGCACGCCTTTGGCCGAGGCTATTGCCAACGGCAGCTTCACGCTGCTGACCCCCCGGGAGGTTCTGGAAGAAACCCGCTTATTCCTGTCGGAGGTGGACAGCGAAGGCACCGTGCTCCGTTCTAATCACGCCTCCAACTACGTCACGCTGGCCGGCACCCTCAATGCCGACCGGCAGCGGCTGCTGGCCCAGCTGGAGGCAGCAAGCAGCCAAAACAGCTTCCGGCCGGAAGGCTACCGGGGTTTTTAATAATGAAAGACAGGCTAAACTCCGGCATTGGCTTTGGAAGCGCTGCCAGCTGCCCCGACTCGGCAGACGCCGCAAATGATGCAGACGCCGCAGATACTGCAAGCACCGGCGGCTTTTTTCGGCAGGTCTACGCTATCGTCGGCCAAATCCCTGCCGGCAGGGTGGCCACTTACGGCCAAATCGCCGCCCTCCTGGGCCGCCCCCTGGCTGCCAAAATGGTGGGCTTTGCCATGAGCCAGGCGCCGGCCGGCCTGCCATGCCACCGGGTGGTCAACCGCCTGGGTGAAATGGCCCCCCGTGACATTTTTGGCAGCCCTGCCTTCCAGCAACGGCTGCTGGAGGATGAAGGCATTGTTTTTTTGCCTAACGGCCGCATCGACATGAAAAAGTGCTTGTGGGATCCGCGATAGGCGGCTTCCGCTATGGTCTGCTTTCGTTATTGGGTTTGCGCTTCATGCTCCGGCAGCAGCGGATTATACATCATCAAGCTATGATTCTCCGTAATGTACTGATCCTCCACCAGATTGCCCGCTTCGTCAAAAATCCTTCTGCGCAGCACGTTATGCCGGCTGTAGCCGCCCCAAAACTCCTGCTCTATCCGGTGCTCCCCTTCATATACCTCATACTTGTATTTATTCTCCGCCGCCGAAACCCAGCGGCCCTCCAAATGATCCTCCGTCACCTCGACAAGCAATTGAAAAGGATGAACGGTATCATTGCGGATGATCAGATCCAGGTAATTGTAATGGCAGGTGGCGCCGCTGCCAAAAGGCTGCCGGCGGTCGACGTCGGGAAATACGTCGTAGCTGTGGCGGTGGCGCTCCACTACCGTCAAAGGGGTATGAAGGGTCATCCAATAAATCAAATTGGAAAGCTGGCAAAGACCGCCGCCGATACCCGGTTGAAAGCCGCCGTTTTTCAATATCATGCCCGGCAGATAGCCTTTACGCCGGCTGGGCCTGCCGATCAAACGCCAATAAGAAAAGGTTTCGCCAGGATAAAGAATCACCTGGTTAACCTTTTCTACAGCGATTTTTAAGTTGGTAATTTTATTATGCTGAAGGTACATCTCCACGTCCTTTAGCTGCCGCAAAAGAGGAGTGGCGTGGTAAACCCAGGGCTGCCCCGGAATCAATTGCTTATGTTGTTCGGCAAATTTATATCTGCCGGACCACCAAACCAAATAGCGCCGCAGACAATAATAAGCTGATCCCACGATCACCCTTAATTTACTGCGGCGCCGGCTTTTTAGCAGGGTTTTTTCCATGAAGGGAACACCTCAGCTTTCTGCCCTCAATTATACCATAATAAGGGAGGGCCGTCAGCCTCAGCTCTCGGCAACCACGGTGATCCTGCTGCGGATCATCCCCATCCAACAGGAATAGACAATAGTCCCCTCCTCCTCAGGGGTAAAAACAATCTCATTGTATCCCGGCGCTAAAGTCTTGGTAATGTTGTATTGAGGAATAACCAGGGTTCTGTTGCAGCCGTTTAATGCCCCTTCGCCGGCCTGAATGATCCACTTTACCGGCACCCCTTTTTGCACGGTAATCGGCGGATAGCTGCCGGGCCGCAATGCAGTGGTGACCTCTTGCCTGTCGCCTGTAAGCTGAGCCACATTGCCTGTGGCCGCCGACGCTGCCGGAGCCGTCAGGCTCAGGCCGGAAAGGGCGGCACCCCTGCTCAGCATCACCGCCCCCAGCAGGATTACCAGGACCCCGCCGGCCTTCATCATTTTATGGGTAAACTTACCGCTCAAAAAGGCGCTGACGGCGCCCAGGCCAAACATCAAAGGCACGGTTCCCAAACTGAAAACAAACATGGCAGCGGCGCCGGCGGCCACACTGCCCGTGCCCAGGGCGTAAATCTGCATAGCCTGCAAGGGGCCGCAGGGCATCAGGCCATTGAGCATGCCCACATAAAAGGGCCTATACTTGCCGGCACTGCCGGCTTCTTGAGAGACACTCCTGCTGAAAAACCCGGGCAGCCGGGGATTAAGCCGGCGAAGCCTGGGAAATAGGTTCAGCATATTCAACCCCATAACCACCATAAAAAATCCTGATAAAATGGCCACAGCCCCCTTGGCCGCCCCGGAAAAGCTCAAAACCGAGCCCAGACCGCCGACAACGCCGCCAACGAGAGTATAGGAAAGCACCCGGCCTGCGTTATAAAAAAGACTGGGCAGCAGGTTCTGCCCCCCGTCCCTTGCTTTTGCGGGGGAAGAGTAAGCCAGGCATTGGGAAAGATTAATGCCGCCGCACATGGCAATACAGTGAAATGAGGTAATCAGCCCCACGGCAAACAAGATACCGTAGCCCATATTTTGCGATAGGGCAGGTATGTAGTTAACGCCTACGGTGCTTTTGATTATCAGATAACCGGCCAATAGGATCAGGCCGATACCGATCAGCTGGCGGGAAGAAAATTTATCCTCAGCCTCTTCATCCTTCACCACATAATCCAGCTTCTCTATTTTGCCAATAATATTGCGGATAGAGATTACAGCAGGATCATAAGCTATCTCTACCGAGGCCCGGGAAAAGCTGGCTTTTACGCTTTTCACTCCCGGCCGGCCCCGCAGTCCGGCTTCAATTCTCCTCTCGCAGCCGGAACAGGTCATGCCCTCGATTTTTAAAACCTTGCGAATCAAATTTTGCTTCATCGGCTGCTCCTATGCTGATTCCTGCTGCTTAACCGCCAAACAAACCTTTGTTGGCCAGCAGAAAGCCTTCCGAAATGGTAATGGTTTCCCCCTCAACCTGCTTATCCTCTGCCGAGATTGGCACAGGATTGCAGCCGTTCCTTTCTTTTTCGATCTGGCTTATTTTGAAACGGTTGCCGCAATTTTGACAAACCAGTTCATCCCCTGCCTGCGTGTAATAGCCCTGGCCGGAATCATAACAGATCTGACAGGTATTAAAAGCCGTTCTTACGGTTCCGTCAGGAGCCCTCACCGCCAACAGCTCCATATAAGTTCCTTCAGCATTGTAGGGAATAAAACTGGCCGTGCCCGTAATCTCAGCGCCGGCGATCTGTACGTTGCCTCCCTGCTGGGCTTCTTTGGCCGCAGCAGCATCAGCCGGCAGGTTGCCCGCCGGATTGCCTTTAACCATAAAGAACACGGCCATTAAAAGGGCTGCTCCGCCAACCGCCATCAGCATATTGCCGCTTTTCCCCTTTGCCGGGACGGCGGTATTATTGCGCTGTTGCTTCTTCGTCTTTGTCATATTTGCGCTCCTTTTTCTCAGCATTTTAATCGCAAAAATCCTATTTCAAGCTTCGCTGTTAAATCTCATACTTATTTAGTATGGATTAAATACTAATGTATTAACAAGCCTTTGTCAATGGCAATAAAACCTATAGATTTAATATGCTATTGACAAAAATAGGCTTCCACTATATGATGACCATCATATAAAACATATAAAATTTATTTTATTGCACCGAACTGTTTAAGATAATGGAGGGTTTTATTATGTCTAAGATTTACAAAAGCTTAACGGATCTGATCGGCAAAACTCCTCTGCTGGAGCTTGCCAATTATGAGAAAATCCAGGGCTTGGAGGCGACTATCCTTGCAAAGCTGGAGTACTTCAATCCTGCCGGCAGCGTCAAGGACAGAATCGCTAAAGCAATGGTGGATGACGCCGAGGCCAAGGGCCTTTTACAGCCGGGCTCCGTTATCATTGAGCCTACCAGCGGCAATACGGGTATCGGCCTGGCCTCTGTTGCAGCGGCCCGGGGCTACCGCATTATTTTGACCATGCCCGAAACCATGAGTATCGAGCGCAGAACTCTTTTGAAGGCTTACGGCGCCGAGCTGGTGCTGACCGAAGGCGCCCTGGGCATGAAAGGCGCCATCGCCAAGGCTGAGGAGCTGGCTAAAGAAATATCCCATTCCTTTATTCCCGGCCAGTTTGTCAATCCGGCCAATCCTGCCGTTCACCAGGCTACAACCGGCCCGGAAATCTGGGAGGATACGGCGGGAACTGTCGACATTTTTGTAGCCGGCGTCGGTACCGGGGGTACCATTACGGGAGTAGGCACATTTTTAAAATCGAAAAATCCTACTATAAAAATCGTCGCCGTCGAGCCGGCGGATTCGCCGATGCTTTCAAAAGGCAAGGCCGGCCCCCATAAAATCCAAGGCATCGGAGCAGGTTTTGTGCCCGAGGTTTTGAATACCGGGATTTATGATGAAATTATACCCGTAGAAAATGAGGCTGCCTTTGCAGTAGTCCGGGAACTGGCCAAAAGGGAAGGCCTCCTTGTGGGCATCTCCGCCGGCGCCGCCCTCTGGGCCGCCACTCAACTGGCCAAGCAGCCGGAAAATGCCGGAAAAACCATCGTCGTTTTGCTGCCGGATACCGGCGAGCGTTACCTTTCCACTCCTCTTTTCTCTGAATAAGGCCTGGTGACGCCATGAAAATATCGACAAAGGGCCGCTATGCCTTGCGTTTAATGCTGGATCTGGCATTAAACGATGAGACAGGCTACATTCCCATAAGAAGTATTTCTCAAAGGCAAGAAATATCTTATAAATACCTGGAGCAGATTATTACCCTCCTCAGCAGGGCGGGGTTCGTAAAAAGCAGCCGGGGAGTTCGTGGCGGCTACAAGCTGGCAAAAAATCCGGAAGAGTATACGGTAGGTATGATCTTACGGCTGATTGAAGGCAATCTTGTTCCCGTTGCCTGCCTGGAAAACCAGCCCAACCAATGCCCGAGATGCCATCATTGCGTCACCCTTGACGTTTGGCAGCAGCTTGAAGAAGCCATCAGCGGCGTTATCGACCATATAACTCTGGCGGATTTAGTAAAAAAGCATCGGGAAAAATAATAATGTGGTATAATAAGAGGAGTAATGCAAGTGGACCTGCAGCATGAGATTTATCAAGAGGCACTGGCGGAGCTGAGAAGCGGGAGCCGGGCCGTGGTTTTGACAACACTTAATAGCCGGTGCCCCGATGCACCGGCTAAGTTTCTTTTCAAGGAAGCTGACCTTGCCTCTAAAGCAGAGCCCGCAAGCCTCCGGGAAAAACTGGTCTGGACCGCCTGGCAAAAGGGCAGCCTCCAATACAGTGAAGATAAGGCGGGCAATCTGCTTATTGCCGAGCCCTACGTTCCTGAATCCCGTCTGATTATTTTAGGCGGCGGCCATATTGCCCTGCCCCTGGCTGAATTCGCCGCCAAATGCGGCTTCGCCGTCACCGTCACCGACGACCGGCCCTCTTTTGCCAATGAGCAGCGCTTTCCCCTGGCCCGCAGCGTATTCTGCGAGAGCTTTGAACGTTGTTTCTCCCTTTTAAATATTGATAAATCTGCCTTTGTGGTCATCGTCACCCGAGGCCACCGGCATGATATGGATTGCCTGCGGCAGGTGCTGAAGTTGGATACGGCCTACACGGGCATGATCGGCTCCAGGAGGCGGGTTCAGGCCATCATGAGGCAGCTGGCCGACGAGGGCTATCCCGCCGAAAAGCTGGCGGCCGTTTGCTCCCCCATCGGTCTGGATATCGGAGCGGTGACGCCGGAGGAAATTGCCGTCTCCATCCTTTCCGAGGTAATCCGCTATAAGCGGAAATCCCCCTATGCCAATTGGACTCAATTGGATAAAGAAGTCCTTGCCGAAATGGAAAAGGAAAAAGCTGAGCCCCGGGCCTTGGTGACCATTATTGAGACGAAGGGCTCCGTCCCCAGAGAGGCCGGCGCCAAAATGATTCTCTGGCCCTACGGCAAAACCCTGGGCAGCATCGGCGGCGGCTGCAGCGAAAGCGACGTCATTAAGCAGGCTTACGACGTTATCCGCCATGGCGGCTACAAAATCATCGACGTCGATATGACGGGTGAAGTAGCGGAAAATGAAGGCATGGTCTGCGGCGGCACAATGAAGGTTATCGTTGAACAATTACTGTAAACTTTTGCGCTTAGGCTACATAGTCTATGGATATTGCATGCTGTTTGATTTTTAGGAGGTGTTTTATGGACAACGCAGAGTACCGCCATTTTAATGAATTAGTTGCCGGAATTATTAATGAATTGGCTGAGAACGCCGATGAGCATATGATTCATCCCAACCACTTGCCCGACAGAAATGTGGTCATCGAAATTATTGATACGCTGAGGGAAATACTGTTTCCGGGATTTTACCGAAAGCTCAGCACGGCTAAGGCCAGCCTGGGCTATTATATAGGCCTGCTGCTTTTTGAGGTGCAGGATAAACTTCAGCAGCAAATCTGCCTGGCCCTGCTCCATGAGCATGCCCAAGGCAAGGGCTGCACGCCGGAAATTGAGGAACGGGCCCGGCAAATCACCCGGGCTTTCATCGGCAAGCTGCCTTCTTTGCGAAAAACCCTGTATATGGATGTGGACGCCGCTTTGGACGGCGATCCGGCAGCCCGCAGCAAACAGGAAATTATCTTTGCTTACCCCGGCATCTATGCCATAACCGTATACCGCATAGCCCATGAGTTCTATCTGCTGGGCGTCCCCTTGATCCCACGAATCATGACCGAATATGCCCACGGCCTAACCGGCATCGACATTCATCCCGGCGCCGCAATCGGCCACCATTTCTTTATTGATCACGGCACCGGCATCGTTGTCGGCGAGACGACGGAAATCGGCAATCATGTCAAGATCTATCAGGGCGTAACCTTAGGAGCCCTGTCCACCAGAGGCGGCCAGAGCTTGCAAGGCAAAAAACGCCATCCCACCATCGAGGATGAAGTGACCATATATTCTTCAACCTCTATCTTAGGCGGGGAGACCATTATCGGCAAAGGCGCCGTCATCGGCAGCAATGCCTTTTTAACGAAATCCGTACCGCCGGGCACCAGGGTCAGCATAAAAACCCCGGAGCTGGACTTCAAAGAGCTGAAAACTCCTTAAAGCTGAAAACTCCTTAGAATTGGAAGGACAAAAGCACTCCCAGCACACCGCCATAGATAATGGACGTATAGGGGTTTGATGTTATCGGGCAGCTGCCGCCGCTGCAGCCAATCAGCCGGTAAAAAACAAAATAGCCCAGGACAGCGCCCACCGCAGCGCCAATTATATATTTTATCATACCAACCCTCCGTTCTTTTCCGTATTCCGGTATCTCTGCTTGTTATTTTACTGCCTTTCTTCCCTGATTACCGTGACCATATCACCATAAGAAAAAGGCTAAGCTGCCCTGCTCACCGCCGGGACTGCTTAGCCTTTTTTGTTATTATTGCCGTTATTATTGCCGCCCTTGCTGCAATACTTGGTGTTTGCTTATTCTTCCGTATCGGCCATCAGCCGGGCCGGCTGATTGAGCACACCGGTCATATAGCCCTTTTGGTGCATTTTAGCCACGTGAGCTCTTAAGGTCTGCTCGATATCCACCTCGTACTCTTTTTCCAGAACATACATCATGGTCACTGCGGTCTGGGCCACATCCACCAGCTCTTCCACGATCAGCTGCACCACCCGCTGCTGTTCCAGCCGGCTGGGCTCGCCGCTCATGCCCCTGTATTTGCCGATGACCTGGGCCAGCTCACCGGTTTCCTCCATCAGCTTCAAGGCTGTGGATTCAAGGGTAGGATTCAGCCCGTCCAGACAGGGTAAAGAAATAGTCTTTCCTTTCATCTCAAACACCTTTTTCCGGAATACTCGGGGCTTTTTTATACTTATGGCAGAAAACGCCGGCTTCTTTTAATAAAAGGCGAGACATCTCATCGGGATAATCCCCTTCAAAGATGATCTCCTCGATGCCGGCATTGATCAGCATTTTGGTGCAGATACTGCAAGGCTGGGTCGTAATATAGGCCGTGGCTCCCTGAAGGATAATACCGTGGCGGGCGCCCTGAATGATGGCGTTTTGCTCGGCGTGAACCCCCCGGCACATTTCATGGCGCTGGCCGGAAGGAATTCCTTCTTTTTCCCGGCGGCAGCCGGTCTCCGAACAATGGCTTACGCCGCTGGGAGCTCCGTTATATCCCGTGGACAAAATCCGGCGGTCTTTGACAACCACACAGCCCACCTGCCTGCGCAGGCAAGTGGACCGGCTGGCTACCATGCCGGCAATTTCCATGAAATAATCATCCCAACCGGGCCGCGTATCCATTATAACCTCCACTGTTCGGCAAAGATAGGAAAGCCGCCGGTCAAATCGCTGACCATGATTCTGGCCTTGCTTAAGACGCCGCTATCTTCGGGGTTGCTGAGAACCAAATCAATGATTTCGGCAATGGTGGCCATATCGGTCTCTCTCATGCCTCTGGTGGTGGTGGCGGGAGTGCCGATTCTGACGCCGCTGGTAACAAAGGGGCTTTCGGGATCGAAGGGGATGGCATTTTTATTGACGGTAATGCCGGCTTCATCCAGCAGTTTTTCGGCTACTTTGCCCGTCAGCTTCTTCGGCCGCAAATCCACCAGCATCAAATGGTTGTCGGTGCCGCCGGAGACCAGGCGGAAGCCTTTAGCCGTCAGCTCTTTGGCCAGTACCTGAGCGTTGTTGATGATCTGCTGCTGATAGACTTTGAACTGAGGCGACAGAGCTTCTTTGAAGGACATGGCCTTGGCGGCAATCACATGCATGAGGGGACCGCCCTGGATGCCGGGGAAGATGGCCTTATCGATGGCCTTGGCCAACTCCTCCCTGCAGAGAATAAGACCGCCTCTGGGACCCCGTAATGTCTTATGGGTGGTGGAAGTCACCACATCGGCATAAGGCACGGGATTAGGATGAAGGCCGGCAGCCACTAAACCGGCAATGTGGGCCATATCCACCATGAAGAGTGAGCCGGCTTCTTTGGCAATAGCCGACATTTTGGCAAAATCGATGGTTCTGGGGTAGGCGCTGGCTCCTGCCACCATCAGCTTGGGCCGGGTCTTCAGCATCAGCTCTCTTAAAGCGTCATAATCAATGATTTCGCTGTCCTCAGTCACGCCATAGGGAACAAAATTATAGTACTTGCCGGAAATATTAACCGGTGAACCATGGGTCAAGTGACCGCCGTGAGCCAAGCTCATTCCCACAATGGTATCGCCGGGCTCCACCAGGGCAAAATAAACAGCCGTATTGGCCTGGGCGCCGGAATGGGCCTGGACATTGGCATGCTCCGCGCCAAACAAGGCCTTAGCCCGGTCGATGGCCAGATTTTCGACGATATCCACGTACTCGCAGCCGCCATAATAGCGTTTGCCGGGATAACCTTCGGCATATTTGTTGGTCAATACCGAACCTTGGGCTGCCATCACCGCGGGACTGACGTAGTTCTCCGATGCAATCAGCTCAATTTTTTCACTTTGTCTGGTCTTTTCCTGCTCCATTGCCGCCGCCAATTCAGAATCGGCCTTGGTCAGAAGCTCCGCAACATAATCCATGGTATTCTGCCCCCTTGCTAATATATTGATCATTGCTTATTGCCTAATAACGGGAAAGCCGGATATACCCTCCGTCTCCCTTGTCTTATTTGTACTGAGCCCGCTCGCCGCCGATCAGCTTCGGCCTGGTCCGCACCATGGTTACCCGGGCTTCGCCGATCCAGGGCTCCGCCGGCCGCACCATAACGGCCACCGGCCGCAGATGCATGCCAATGCAGGTCTCACCGATATCAATACCGGCAGCGGCTTTGTGGCAATCCAGGCTTTCCACTACCACCGGCTCTTTCATATGGCGGTAAGCCCAGGCAGCCCAACTGCCCCCCGCTTTCCTCACCGGCACTACCGTCACCGGCGGCAAGCCAAAGCGCAGAGCAGCTTCTTTTTCCATTACCAAGGCCCGGTTTAAATGCTCGCAGCACTGAGCAGCCAGCCAAATCCCCTTTGCTTCCAGCTGAGGCTGAATAGCGGCAAATATGGCTTCGCCCACTTCTTCCGCAGGATCGCTGCCGATTTTTTTGCCCATGACCTCGCTGGTGCTGCAGCCTACTACTAGGATATCTCCGGCTTCCAGCCCTGCCGCCGCCAATAAGGCTTCCAGGCAGGCTGCCGTCTGATTTTTGATCTTATCCAGCATCCTGATCCCTCCTTAACGCCGATATAGCAAAAAAGCTCCCACTAACAAGACGATCACAATAACCGCTACAATAAAAACCATCAAGCTTACTAACATTGTTCGATCTCCATCAGCTTGTCCACCCGGGTACTGTGCCGGCCGCCTTCAAAAGAGGTGCTCAGCCAGATTTCCACAATATCCAGGGCCAGACCGGCGCCAACCACCCTTTGGCCCAGGGCCAGGACATTGGCGTCATTATGCAGCCTGCTCATCCTGGCGGAAAAAGTATCCCCGCATAACGCTGCCCGTATACCTCGGACCTTATTGGCTGCAATGCTTACGCCAATACCGGTGCCGCAGACCAGAATTCCCCTGTCTGATTGGCCGGCAGCCACATCCAGGGCTACAGCCTTGGCATAATCGGGGTAATCACAGGACTCGAGGCTATGGGTGCCCTTGTCCTCCACTTCGTGGCCTTTTTCCAGAAGACGGGCTTTAATAGCTTCTTTTAATTCAAAGCCGCCGTGATCGGCGCCCAGAGCGATTTTCATCTCAGCATCCTCCGCATGTTTCACTATTTCAGACTTTATTTTACCATATTCCCCTGCTCAGTAAAACCGCTGCCGGAAATATACATGGGGAATTTAGGGAAATAACTTAATAGGGCAGGCCTTCTTTGTCCAGCCTCCAAATACGGTTGCCGGCAGCCTTTTGCAGGCGGTTCATTACCGCCGCTCCCCGGCCTTTAGCACTGCAGGCTTCCACAAATATGCGGCCTACATCCTCTTTGTCGCAGGCCCTTAAAGCATCGTAGAGCAATACGCCCATCTCCCTGGGCCGGCTGTGGCTGCCCATTTTGCGGCAGTAATAAAGCTCCGTCTCTTTTTCCGGCTGCAAAGCCCGGCCTAAAAGGAGCCGCCAGGTTTCTTCGCTGAGCAAAAGACCGGTCTTGCGCTGTTCCTCGCCGGCTTCTTTTGACAGCGGCGAATGCCAGCCGTCTGCCAGCTTGTCCTCAAGATCCTTGAGGCTAGCCGGCTGCAGCATCAGGCGGGCGACGAAAGCCGCCACCGCATGGGGATTACCCTGCAAGACGGTGACCAGAGCCTGGGGTGCATAATGGCGGTATTTCATGCCCGGCGCCTTAGGCGCTGAGCTAAGGGCGTGGGCGGCGGCGCCGGCGCATTTTTGGTTGCCACTACCGCCGCTATCAGCGCCATCAGAGCCGTCAGCGCAGCTCTGGCCGCCGGTTTGCTCTTGCTCACCCTCGCCGCCTTGGACGTGGCCCAAAATCCGGTTCAACGACGCCAGCGTGATATCGCCGGGCCGCAAAACCACCGGCGGCTCCACCGACAGGTCCAAAATCGTAGACTCAAAGCCTACCTGGCAAGGACCGCCGTCGATAATCACTTCGATTTTACCATCCAGATCCTCAAGAACATGGGACGCCTTAGTGGGACTGGGCCGGCCGCTGGTATTGGCGCTGGGGGCCGCTATCGGCCCGCCGCAAGCCTCAATCAAGGCCTGGGCTATGGGCTCGGACGGAAAGCGTATGGCCACCGTATCCAGGCCCGCTGTGACGATAGAGGGGATATGCTCTGCCGCCGGCATCACCATAGTTAGCGGACCGGGCCAAAGCTTATTGGCTGCCCTCTGAGCCTTCTCAGGCCAGTCTTTCGTCAGCTCCTTGGCTTCTGCCAGGGAAGCAACATGAAGAATCAGGGGATTATCGCTGGGCCGCCCCTTAGCCTCGTATATTCTGGCCACGGCCTGTTCATCCAGACCGTAAGCGCCTAAGCCATAAACCGTTTCTGTGGGAAAGGCTACCAGACCGCCTTCCCGCAAAATCCGGCCGGCCTCTTTAATCCGGGGATCATTGCTGTCCTTGATCCGCCAAAACTGCGTCTTTTTGATTCGTTTGCCATTGCTCGGGGCAGGAGCGCTTGCCTCAAGCGAAGCAGCAGCGTTGGCAGTGTCATCTGAAACCGCGGCATCGTCTGAGCCGGCAGCCTCGCCTGCGTCGGCAACTTCGTCTGCTGCAGCGGCGGCATCGCCTATCGTTTCGCCAGCTTTGCCTGCCGCTTCGGCAACTTCACCTGAGTCAGCAACTTCGCCCTCGCCTTTGCGGCAGCCCAGCACCACCCTGTCCCGGTCGCCTTCGTCCTGCAGGACCTCCACATCGCTAAAGCCCGCTTCCGCAAACAGCTCTTTGACTGCCGGCCCCTGCCGCCAGCCTATTTCCACCAGGCACCAGCCCTCATCCTCAAGATGCGCATAGGCTGCCGGCAATATTTGGCGATAGCAGTCCAGGCCGTCTTCGCCGCCCCACAAGGCTTTCACCGGCTCTTTTTTTACGTTCTCCGGCAGCTCCGCCATTTCCTCCGTGGAAATATAGGGGGGATTGGCCAGGATCAGCCGGAATTTATCTCCGGGAGCTAAAGGCTCAAACCAGGAGCCTTCTGCCACCTGAACCCGCTGCGCCAGTTGATTCTGGCGGAGATTCTTCCTTGTGGTTTCTGCGGCCAGGGGATCGATATCCACCGCCGTTCCTTGCAGCAAGGGCCTGGCTAAAGCCAGCGATGTAATCACGGCGCCGCTGCCGCTGCCCAGCTCCAGCACCCGGGCCGCTTCCTGCTCAGGAAAACGATTCAAAGCGGCATTGACCAGGATCAAGGTGTCCCGGCGGGGAATCAGCACCCCGGGCGCAACGCAACAATCCAAACCGCCGAAATCCTGGCGGCCGGTAAGGTAAGCCATCGGTTCATTAGCGGCCAAACGTTCTACGGCCTCCGCATAAGCTTGCTGCCGTTCCGGCTCCAAAAGTGCATCGAAATCCAACAGCAGCTGCAGACCTTCTTTTTCCCAGCAAAAAGCAAGAAGCTCCTTTGCCTCCCGGCAGGCAGCTTCTTCGGAAAATCCCGCTTTTTTTAATTGTCGGCAAGCCCGGGCATAAGCTTCCCTGCCCGAAATCCTGCCATAGCCTATCTCTGGCATAAATTGCCCTACTCCCGTTTAATATTCTTGCAGCTAAGAGGCGGCCTGACATTGCCGCCTTATTCCTGGCTGCTTTTCAGCTGCTCCGCCTGGTCGGCGTTGGTCAGCGCTTCAATGAATTCCGCCAGCTCGCCTTGCAGCACGTATTCCAGCTTATAAGAAGTCAAGCCGATACGATGGTCCGTCACCCGGCCCTGGGGAAAATTATACGTACGTATCCGTTCACTGCGATCCCCGGAGCCAACCATGCTTTTGCGGGTGCTGGCCTGCTGGCCCTGCTGCTCCTCCATGGCCTTCTCCATCAGCCGGGAACGCAGCACCTTCATGGCTTTATCCTTATTTTTAATCTGGGATTTTTCGTCCTGGCAGCTGACGACCAGACCGGTGGGGATATGGGTTAAGCGAATAGCCGATTTTGTGGTGTTCACCGACTGGCCCCCGGGGCCGCTGGAGCAGAAAATATCTACCCGGACATCCGCTTCTTTGATGTCGATGTCCACTTCTTCAGCCTCCGGCAATACGGCCACCGTAGCGGCAGAGGTATGGATACGACCGCCGGACTCTGTCTCCGGCACCCGCTGCACCCGATGAACGCCGCTTTCGTATTTCAGCCGGCTGTAAGCCCCCCGGCCCTCGATCAGCAGCACAACTTCCTTGACGCCGCCGATATCCGTAATATTGGAGGACATGATATCGATGCGCCAGCCTTGGTTTTCGGCATAACGGCTATACATCCGCATCAGATCGCCGGCAAACAGGGCGGCTTCTTCGCCGCCGGTACCGCCCCGGACTTCCAGCAGCACGTTTTTGTCATCATTGGGGTCTTTCGGCAGCAACAATATCTGCAAACGGGTCTTTAATACTTCTTCTTTATCTTCCAGATCGGTCAAATCAGCCTTGATCAGCTCTTCCATTTCATGGTCCAGGCCGCCGGCCTCCAGCAGCTCCCGATTATCTTTGATCTGCTGCAAAACTTGCTTATATTCGCTATAGGCCTCAACAGTCTCCTGCATACCGGCATGTTTTTTTGTGTATTCCCGCCAGGAGTTTTGATCGGCAATGATATTGGGATCGCTTATTTTCTCCGTCAATTCATTGAAAACGGTTTCCATTTTATTTAATCTGTCCAGCATTGATGAACCCCTTTCCTGATCAGCATAGTATTGGCAAATAATACCCCTCTGCGGGCCAAGCCCAGGCAGAATGGTATACGTCGGCAAAAATTAATACAACGTCAGCCGACTGCCTACGTCTCAGGAGCCGTCTCCGGAGCCGGGGTCAACGTCTCCGCCTTGGCCATCGTAATCTCGGTAATCATAGCTTCCGCTTCCGTCTCCGCCATCACTGCTGTCGCCGTCGGCCCTGTCATGACGGCAGACTGGTCCGCTGCTGCTATGGTTTCGGCGGCAGCCACTGTTTCCGCCTCTTGAATCTGGGGCGCCTCTTCCACAGGCAAAACACCGTCGTCCTGCAGCACCTTGGTCAAGGCGGCAATAGCCACTTCCAGCTGGCTGTCGTCAGGCTCCCGGGTCGTCAGCCGCTGCAGCTGCAGGCCCGGCCAGCTGATGGCCGCCACAATAGGATTATCCAGCCTTTTGCCGGCTAAGCGGATCAATTCGTAGGCGATGCCGGCAATCACCGGCAGCAAAACCACCCGGCTCAACAGCCGTTGGGCCATGGTCATAGCCGGCAGCAAGGAATACAGCAAAATACTGACCACCATCACCAGCAATAAGAAGCTGGTGCCGCAGCGGGGATGGAGGCGGCTCATGGACCTGGTGTTTTCCAGATTCAGCGTCTTGCCGGATTCATAAGCGTAAATCGACTTATGCTCCGCTCCGTGGTATTGAAAAACCCGCTGCACGTCTTTCACCTGAGATATGCCGACGATATACAGCAGAAAAATGACTATCCGCATCAGGCCCTCCAGCACATTCTGCAGGCCGTGGCTGGGCACCCAGGTTTTAATGACCTGAGCCAAAAAAGCCGGCAAAATAAAGAACAGCAGGACGCCTAAGCTTAAAGAAACGGCCACCGTAATGGCAATCTCCTTATTTGACAGCGTCTCCTCCTCTTCGCCTTCCTCCAAAGCCTGGTTGGCGGAAAATACCAGGGTTTTTACACCCATCACCAGGGAATCCACCAGATTAACGGTACCCCGAATAAAAGGCCAGCGCAGAAAAGCCGGTCTGTTGGCGGACTGGTTAATGGCCCAGCCCTCTACACCTATGCAGTCGGGGCCTTTACGAAAGGCGATAGCCAGGCTGTTTTTGCCTCGCATCATTACGCCTTCGATGACGGCCTGACCGCCGTAATTGAATTTCGTCTCGCTCATGATAACTCCTTAACTGCTTCTCGAATCACTTTATTAATAGTTTTTCGTGTTCTAACATAATATTTTACCACAGATCGAGAAAAATAAAAAGAAGCAGGGCGCTGCCGCCCTGCCATTTTCTTTGCAATATCTATTACTGCATACCGTACTTGTTTTTAAACCGCTCAACCCGGCCCTTCGTAAATACTGTCCTCTGCTTTCCTGTGTAAAAGGGGTGGCACTGGGAACAAATTTCCACTTTAATCTCCGGGCTGGTGGAACCGGTCTCGAAGGTATTGCCACAGGCACAGGTCACTTTGGCGGTGTGATACTTGGGATGAATGTCTTGTTTCATAACTCTCTTTCACCTCTTTCCAAGGGGTCCGCCGACCCACATTACAGTTATTCAGTATAGCACTATCCCTTTGTTATTGCAAGAGCGCGGGCGAAAAAAAGCCCTGCTGCGTCATGATAAATACCAGGAAAATTTAGGAACACTCAGTTAACGTCTGCAGACTGGAAAATGAGCAAAATTGCAAGTTTAAAGTGTGCTGTCCATGTAGAATAGCGGGCACATCCTTAACGCCACACTAAATACAGACAAATGAAGCGCAATACAGCCGATAAATGGTGTTCGGACACTTTAAACTTGCAATTTTGCGTAAAAAATGAACCAGCGAGTGAGAGAGCGTACACAACCTCGTTTTTTGAACAGTCGCCCATAATTCCAGGCCTTTACAGCAAAAACCAGGGTTCCTCGCCGCCTTTAGCCGGCAGCTCAATCTCCGGCATCAGCTCCGTCGAAATGATTTGCAGCATCTCCTCCAGCCGCTCCACGTCCTCGGCGGCAAAGCGCTCCTTAATGCGGCTCATGACGATGGCCAAATAGCTGTAGCTGACGTTGTAGTAGTCGATATATTTTTGTGTGGGCTCAAGATGATACTCCCGGCGGTCATCCTTGGAACGGATCTTTCGCAAATAACCTTTTTGGATCAGGCTGTTCACCTTATAAGCAGCGTTGGGCGACGATATCTGCACAAAACCGGCAAACTCATTCACCGTAGGCTTACCCAGGGCCTGGATAATCTCCATACAAAAGGTTTCCACCGTGGTCAGACTGGCCTCTCTATCCTGAAAATGGCCGAAGACCTTGCGGTAGAAATGCAGTTTGAATTTAGAATACACGGTAGCAAACTGATAATCCAGCATAGGAACCGGATTCCTCCTCTCTGGCATGCAGCCTGGCTCGACTTCCGGCGAAGGACATATTGCTTGCGGCGAAAGGCCTCTTGCTGCCGTCTCGCAGCTTCACCGCTACGCCCGCTACGCCGTTTTGCCGTTTTGCCGCTTCGCCTTTCTGCATCTTGCTATAGCTGGGATTGAGCCGCAATCCATTCAGCCATAATCGATTTTAACACATCGGCTGTATGCTGCATACCCTCCAGCCGCCAGGCATTGGCGCCGCAGAAGAATAAGCCGTTTTCCAAATCGCCCCGGACTGCGGCAATCAAAGCATCCGAGATGCAATAAGGCGCCTTGCCGCGGGGGCAAGGTACCAGGCAGCCGATACAACCGGCTGACAAAACAGCCTCTCCCGCCTCCAGCCGCCGGATCAAAGGGGTTCTCAGAGCCCGGCCCGGCATACCCACCGGGCTTTGCACCAGCTGAATATCCTCTTTTTGGGCGGCAATCAAGATATCCTTAAATCTTTGGGAGGCGTCACATTCATAAGTAGCAATCAGCCGGGTAGCAATCTGTATTCCCGCCGCACCGCAGGCGGCAACACGGGCGGCATCGACACCATCCCAGACGCCGCCGGCGGCAAATACGGGAATCCGCCGACCTGTCCGCTCCTCAAAAGGAACCAAGGCAGCCGTCACCTCAGTCACCAGGGTTTCCAGGGAAGCGGTACTACCCGCCAATAAGTCTTCTTTAGCAAAACCAAGATGGCCACCGGCTTCGCTACCTTCCACCACCACAAAGCCGGGCAAAACATGATAGCGTTTTTCCCAGAGACGGCAAAGCGTAGCTGCCGCCCGGCCGCTTGATACGATAGGAGCCAAAGCCGCACCGCTCCCTTCCGCCGCCGCCGCAATAGCCGGCAGATCCAGAGGCAGCCCGGCGCCGCAAACAATAGCATCGGCGCCGGCAGCTATGGCAGCCCTCACACTGTCGGCATACAGAGCTGAGGCCACCATGACATTAACAGCCACCAGGCCCCGGCCGCCGGCCAGCTCCTTGGCCCGGCGGATCTCCCGGGCCAGGGCTCTCAAGTTAGCCTCTTGCGGATCTGCGTCAAAATCCGGCTCATTAAAGCCGGGCACTGCGGCGCTAATCGTGCCCATGCCGCCGCAAGCGGCCACCGCCCCGGCCAGAGATCCCAGGGAAACGCCAATCCCCATGCCACCCTGCACAATCGGCAGCTCTAAAACTTTGCCGCCAATGGTTACGCTCATCGGCAAACCTCGATTCTCATGTTGGTTTTCATGTTGACTTTCATGTTGGTTTTCATTTGCGTTTTCGCTCATATTGTCTCCTTCGCCGCAACCTGCAAAAAGCCGTTGCCCATCTCCCTAAACTTCTGATAACGGGTCCGTGCGGGATTAGACTGTTTTTGCAGTTCTGCCAGATGCCTTTGCAGAGCTCTGTCTACTGTGCGGAAAATCTCTTTGGCCGCCGGCCCTGCGGATCGGGCGCCGCCGGCAGGCTCCGGCAAAATCTCATCGATGACCCCCAGCTCCAACAGATCGGCTGCTGTCAGCTTCATCACCTCGCAGGCCTCGCCGGCCCGGCTTTTATCTTTCCACAAAATCGAAGCGAAGCCTTCCGGCGAAAGGATAGAGTACACCGCGTTTTCCAGCATCAGCACCCGATTGCCCATGGCTAAAGCCAAGGCGCCGCCGGAGCCGCCCTCGCCGACCACTACGGTCAAAAGCGGGGTTTGCAGCGTGCTCATCAATGCCAGGCAGCGGGCAATAGCCTCCCCCTGACCCCGGGCTTCCGCTTCCAGGCCGGGATAGGCCCCCGGCGTATCGATAAAGGTAATGACGGGACGGCGGAATTTTTCAGCCGCCCGCAATAGACGCTGTACCTTGCGGTAACCCTCCGGCGAAGGCATGCCAAAACGGCAGTGCAGATTCTCCTCCAGGCTTTTGCCCTTGCGATGGCCCAGCACCGTTACCGGCTGGCCGTGAAACAAGGCTACTCCGCCAAGGATTGCAGGATCTTCGCCGCCCAGCCGATCGCCCTTTTGCTCGAAGAAATCCGTAAACAACGCTTTGATAAACTGCAGCGTGCCGGGACGGCTGACCGACCGGGCCAAGGCCACCCGCTGAGCTGCGGTGAGAATTTCCGGCTTCTCATTTTCCGTCTGATCCGCTTTAACCGCCTGCTCCGCCTTAATCGGCAGGTCGGCTTTTACGCTCTCTATTCTTTTCTCTGTATTATCCACGGTGGCCCCCTCCTTTCCGGTGCAGCCGCAGCAGCTGCCCCAGCGTTGCCTTCATGGCCGCCCGGGGTACTACGGCATCAATAAAGCCATGCTCCTCAAGGTACTCCGCCCGCTGAAAGCCTTCCGGCAGCTCCTGGCCTATGGTTTGCTCAATGACCCGGGGCCCGGCAAAGCCAATCAAAGCATTAGGCTCAGCTAAGGTGAAATCTCCCAGGGAAGCAAAGCTGGCGGTAACGCCGCCGGTGGTGGGATGGGTCAGGCAGGCGATATAAAGTCCGCCGTTTTGCTGAAACTTCTCAATGGCGGCCGCGGTTTTTGCCATCTGCATCAGTGAAAGAATACCTTCCTGCATGCGGGCGCCGCCGGAGGCACAGAAAATAATCAGCGGCAGCTTTTCTTTGGCTGCCGTCTCCGCCGCCCGGGCCACTTTCTCACCCACGGCAATGCCCATGCTGCCCATTAGAAACCGGCCGTCCATCACCGCCACAATAGCAGTAATCCCTTCAATCTGCCCCTTGGCCGTCACAATAGCCTCCTGCAGGCCGCTGCGCTTTTGCAGGCTCTTTTTCTTCTCCGCATAACCCTCAAAAGTCAAGGGGTCGCCGGAGACCAGATTCTCGTTCAACTCCCGAAAACTGCCCTGATCCAGCAGCAGTGCCAGCCGCTGATAAGCGCCCAGCGGCCGGTGATGGCCGCATTCCGGGCAGACGGAGAGGTTTTTTGTCCAATCAGCCTTGGCCGCCACCCCATTGCATTCGGGGCATTGTTCAAAGACGTCCTGGGCAGAAGGGGCGTTCTTTTTTTGTACGGCGTTTTCCCGCCAGACTTTAAGCTGCAGCAGCTTCTGGCGCCGCCCCTTGAAAAAGTCAATCATCAGCCTTCTCCTTTATTTCTTCCGCCTTGCTCACCTGCAGCAGCCCTTCAAGGTGCTGCTCCAAAAAACTGGTATCATAATTGCCCCGCAAAAAATCCGGGTGATAGGTAATCAGGTGAGCCAGCTCGGCTACGGTAGGATAGCCTTCCACCACCAGTTCCTCCAAGGCCCGGCGCATCCGGCGAATAGCCTGTAAGCGGCTCTGACCATGTACGATGATTTTGGCCACCATGGAATCGTAATAAGGGCTTAGCATGCTGCCGGAATAAAGGGCCGAGTCCACCCGCACGCCGCAGCCGCCGGGGAAATGCAAAAATCCGGTTTTGCCCGGCGTGGGCCGGAAATCCTTGGTTGGATCTTCGGCGTTGATACGCACTTCAATAGCATGGCCTCTGAAGGTCACCTCGTCCTGAGTGAAGGGCAGGGGCAAACCTGCCGCAATGCGCAGCTGCTCCTGAATCAGGTCCAGGCCGGTGAGCATTTCCGTTACGGGATGCTCCACCTGGATTCGGGTATTCATCTCAATAAAGTAATAATGACCCTCTTTGTCCAGCACAAATTCGATGGTGCCGGCGCCCAGATAGCCGCAGGCTTTGGCGGCCTGCACGGCAGCTTCCCCCATTTGACGGCGTAGCTGGTCCGTCAGGGCCCGGGAGGGCGATTCTTCAATCAGCTTCTGATTCTTGCGCTGAATGGAACAATCCCGCTCGCCAAGGTGAACGACATTGCCGGCGCTATCGGCCAAAATCTGAAATTCAATGTGGCGGGGCCGCAGAATCAGCTTTTCCACATACATTTCGCCGTTGCCGAAGCAGCTCACCGCCTCAGCCTGAGCGGCGGCAAAGCTGGCCGCCATCTGGCCGGCCTCAAAGACCCGGCGCATGCCCCGGCCGCCGCCGCCGGCGCTGGCCTTCAGCAGCACAGGGTAGCCGATGGCCTCTGCCACCGCCGCAGCCTCCGCGGCATCCGCCACTGTGCCGTCGGAGCCGGGCACCACCGGCACGCCGGCCTGCTGCATCAGCTCCCGGGCCGCCGCCTTATTGCCCATGCGGCGAATAACATCCCCCGCCGGGCCGATAAAGACTATGCCGTGTTTAGCGCAGAGATCGGCAAATTCGGCGTTTTCCGATAAAAAGCCGTAGCCGGGATGAATAGCCTGGCAGCCGCTGCCTAAGGCGGCGCTGAGAATAGCCTGCCGGTTTAAATAACTGTCCGCCGCTTTCGGCGGTCCGATGCAAACGGCTTTGTCCGCCAGCTGCACATGCAGGGCATTTTCATCGGCTGTAGAATAAACCGCCACCGTTTCAATGCCTAACTCATTGCAGGTACGCAATATGCGCACCGCTATTTCGCCCCGGTTGGCAATCAGGATTCGTTTAAACATAACTTACAGCTCCCGTATGCGGAACAGGCCGTCGTCAAAGCCCGCCAGGGCCCCGTCGGCCAGCAGCACTTCTTCAATCATGCAATCGCAGGGAGCCGGCACCTCGTTGATCATTTTCATAGCTTCAAGTATGCATACGATATCGCCCTTTTTCACGGAACTGCCTACGGTGACGAAAGGCGCCGACTCCGGTGAAGGAGCCGCATAAAAGGTGCCTACCACCGGCGCCTTAATGTAGCTGCCGGAGGCGGGGGCAGCGGCATTGGCGGAAGAGCTCGCAGCGCTGTTGGCAGGGGAGGGCGCGGCGGCAATTGCCGATGCCGGTATCGCCGCCGCAGCAGCCGGCGCTGCCGCTATAGGGAGGAACGCCGCCGGGTTTGCCGGCCCTTGAGGCCAGGCTGCCCTTTCCAGCACCAGGCGGACGCCATTTTCTTCATATTCCAAACGGGTAAGAGTTGTCGCTTCAAAGCTCTGCATCAGAGCTTGCAGTTCCTGCTGGTTCATCAGCAAAAACCTCCTTTCATCATAAAAAGCGGCCGAGGCCGCTTTTGTACAATTGGGCCGGCAAGGCGAAAAATAATGGCATCGTCATCCGGCTCAGGCGTTATTCTCCAGGTAAGTCACCAAGTCTCCCACGGTCTTCAGATCAGCCAGTACATCGTCGGGGATCGTTACCTTGAGGGCCTCTTCAAGGGCCATGGCCATCTCCACCGCATCAAGGCTGTCAATATCCAGATCTTCGGCCAGGCGGGCTTCCGGCGTTATGTCTGAAATCTCACAATTCAAGGTATCCACTATCACATTACGCACTTTTTCAAACATTGTTTTTATTCCTTTATCGTTTATTTGCTAGCCTTCATTTCGATAATTTATCTAAAAAATTTTAGGTAAATTATTTTAAGCATATTATAGACTTTCTCACTGATTTGTCAAGGGGAAAAAGGAAGAAATTTACGTGCCGCAACCAGGCCTGATTGAAGCAAATTCCCCATGGCGGCTTGGCTTTTCAGCAGAGTGAAAATTCTCCTGGAAAAGCCAGGGCTCAGAAAAACCTCCGCTGACGAGATTCTTCCGAGCCCTATTTTTAAGTCTTCTATTATCCGGTTATCACGCTTATCATTAATTGGATATCAGGTAGTCATAGGCAACTTTGGCATGAACGGCGCTTAAAATAGGCAGAACATCTTCATCCACATTAAACCGACTGTTGTGCAGGGGGACTACGGTGAACTTCTCCGGATTGGCCACCCCCGCCTGGTAAAAGGTGCCGGGTGCATGATCCAGGAAGAGGCCGAAATCCTCGCTACCCATAACAGGCTGCTCAATGGCAAAGAGCTTATCCTGGCCTAAAAGCTGACCGATGGATTGACGGGCAAACTCTGTCATGGCCGGATCATTGACTATGCCGGGATAGCTTTCCCGGATATCAATTTCAGCTTTGGCGCCGAAGGCCTGAACAACGCCCTCCGTGATACGGCGGACTGCGGCAACGGTTTTTTGGCGCATCTCGGGGCCTAAGGTACGGATAGTGCCGGCAAGCTTGACCTCGTCACAAAGCGCATTGCTCTGGGCGCCGCCATGGAAGGTGCCTACGGTAATGACCACCGAATCCAGGGGATTCGTCTCCCGGCTGACATAGATCTGTAAAGCATTGACCACCTCGCAGGCAACCACAATAGCATCAACGCCTTTGTGAGGCCGGGCGCCGTGGCTGCCAATGCCCTGAATGGTGATATTAAAGGGATTAGCGGCGGCATAATGTTTGCCGGGCCGGGTGCCGATATAGCCGGCGGGGATCTCCGGATTAACGTGGGCGCCAAACATGGCCGTCACTTTGGGGTTTTCCATAGCGCCTTCGTCGATCATCCGCTGGGCGCCGCCATCGTTCTCCTCATCAGGCTGGAAGAAGAATTTCACATTTCCCGGCAATTCCTGACGGTGGGCAGCCAGGATCTTTGCCGCACCCAGCAGGGTTGCGGTATGACAATCATGGCCACAGGCGTGCATAAGGCCGGGACACTCGGAAGCAAAGGGCAGTCCGGTCTTTTCTTCGATCCGCAGGGCGTCAATATCGGCCCTGAAGCCCACGGTGGTACCGGGCCGCCCCCCCTCGAGGAGACCTAAGACGCCGGTGTCGGCTATTTTTCTCGTTTGTATACCCAGGCTTTGCAAGTATTCCTCCACCAGCTTTTGGGTCACCACCTCCGTCCTGCCGATTTCCGGATGGCGATGGATTCTCCTGCGCAAGTCAATGATTTCGTCCTTGATGGCCAGGGCATCCTTCATAAAGTCAATTGGCTGCAATAGCATTACCACCTTTCGATATATCAATAGCAAAAGGAATCTGCGGTCAAACGATAAGCTTCATTAAAAACATGGCGATTACAGCATTGATAATGCAAATTAGAAACAGGTGGGGATAATACTTTGATTTAATACCTATAGTAGCCAGCAATCTGCCCATGTACTGAATAGTAGCGCCTACAAGATATATTCCCGGCAGGAGGATAGCTAATTCCCGGGCTGTCAGAGTCCCGTTTGTCACCAGGCCCATAGCTACGCCGGCGCCGCCGCCCATTGAGAAAAAGCCGGCAGCCAATGCGGTGGCAGCGATACCCGGCAGGTCAAATATCAGCATAACCGGATTAAATATAATACCGATTGCCTTTGATAAGCCGGTCAACTCCAAAATATTGATCAGCACAAAGGCAAAGCATATATTGGGGAGCATTGTGTTTATGCCCGTGGCCCAGCCCTTTCTGCCGCCTTCAACAAAAAGGTCAAGGATATTCTTTTTGGTTTTTTTAACTTCCGGTTGTGTTACCGCCATTTTACTTTTCCTCCTTCACAAATTTAGCAGCATATATTCTCATTAAATTTGCGCCGATAAACTTGGCTAAAAATACAACGCCCAAGAGCTTTCCTAAGGGAATCCCCCCCAGCATCGTCAGCCACATAGCGGCTCCCGCACTAACCATGTTGCCAATGGGAGCCCCGCAGGAAAACTGGAATGCCGCAAAGGTTAAAAGCTGTCTTTCGTTAAGCTGGCCTCTCTGATACAGGTCATTGGTAAGCACCGCACCCGTATCCGTTGATTGCAGGCTGCCTACTAAAGCGACGCCGGCATTGCCCGGCAGACCCAGCAACGGCTTCAGCAATGGTGTCAGCAATTTTCTGGCAGCATCAATGCCGCCATAATACACGATATTTTCCATGATGCCCTGGGAGAGAATTACGCCGGGTACAAGAGTCAGTGTAAACATAAATCCGTCTCTGATGCCATTGCCGCCGGTACCCCTGAAATTGGCGGCCAGCGATCCGCCGCCCTCGGCAAGCTTGCCAAGCTTACCAAAAGCGCCCAAAAGATTTGTGTAATCGAGAGCCTTTAACGGCCCGGCCGCGTTTTGGAATATGCCTGAGAAGAAGGCTATAATTACAGCAAGAGCAATATACCCCCCAATCCCAACCTTCACTGTATCCTGATTTAATTCTACTGGATTTTTGTCTTTGGATATCATTCCGGTAACCCCTTCCGTTTTTCTATTTTGTTCACGTTTTTATTTAACCTGTTTTACTAGCCCTGCAAGACCTCTTTGTTGACAATCCGGGTTTTAGGGGGTTCTCCTTTGATTACCGCCAGCACGTCCTGAGCCGATAGCAGCGACATTCTGTTGATGCTGTCTACCGCATTGGCTCCGATATGGGGTGTAGTGATCACCGCCGGCAGCGTAAACAAAGGATTGTCTTTTGCCGGCGGTTCCGGATCATACACGTCCAGGCCGGCTCCGGCAATCCTGCCCTTTTGTATCGCTTGATAGAGCGCCTGTTCGTCAAGAAGCTGGCCCCGGGCACAGTTGATCAGAAAAGCTGCGGGCTTCATCAAAGCCAGCCTGCGCCCGTCGATCAGGTGATGAGATTCGGGGGTATAGGGACAGTTGAGGGAGACAAAATCTGCAGCCGGCAGCATTTCATCCACGGTTTCGGCCTTGACCGCACCCAGCTTAGCCATTTGCTCGCTACTGACATAAGGATCAAATCCCAAAACCTTCATGCCAAACCCATCGAGGCATATTTTGGCCAGCTTCTGTCCGATCAGGCCCATGCCGATTATGGCAATGGTCTTCCCGTTGATATCCTGGCCCAGGCACTGGTTGCGGGCATAATAATCCTTCTTAATGCGCAGGGCATTGTCGGCAGGGATTAATTTGCGGCTCAAGGCCAGCATCATCGATACAACCAATTCAGCTACCGACTGAGCATTGGCCCCCGGCGTATTGACCACGCAGACGCCGTGCCTGGTGGCGGCATCGACATCAATATGGTCATAGCCGACGCCGTGGCTGGCCACTGCCTTGAGCTTGGGCGCTTTTTCAAAAATCCGCTTATCAATTTTAGTATTGCGGGAGATAATACCGTCCACATCATTCACTAATTGTAAGACCGCTTCCATACTGGGATCCTTAGCCTGTATAATTTCCGCCTCTTTTTTCAGGGCTTCTATACCGGCAGGCATGATTTCATCGGTCAACAGCACCTTAATTACCATGATTTTATTCTCCTAAAGTGATATTACATAAATGCCGCAATCAATTAAGCAGGGTATCAAATCAAGCAAAATTCCCGACTACCCCTCCTTTCCTTTTCCTTTATTTCTGATTATTTACCCTTTGCTTCTGCTAAATAATCAAAAACAACCTGGACATGGAGCGCGCTTAAAAGCGGCAGAGCATCCTCATCCACCATGAATTGGTCGCTATGCAGGGGATGCACCGCTCCCTTTTCGGGATTTCGGATACCCATTTGGAAAAAACTGCCGGGAGCTAATTCCAGATAGGAACCAAAGTCTTCGGTGCCCATGGTGGGATTATCCATATGGATCAGGCTCTTTTCGCCCAGAAGCTTCTTGACAGAATTGCCTACCAGCTCCGTCCTTGCAGCATCGTTGAAGACACCGGAAGAGGATACAATAATATTGATGCTGGCTTCGCCGCCCATAGCTTTGGCAATGCCGCCGATAATTTCCGGCAGTGTCTCCACCGTTTTTTTGCGGAGGGCGGGATCCAGCGTGCGGATAATACCGGCCATCTTTACTTCCTGGGCCAGAATATTGCGACCGGTGCCGCCCTGAATGGTTCCGACGGTAACCAGTGCGTTGTCCAGGGGGTCCACTTGCCTGCTGACATAGGCCTGAATGCCATTAATTATCTGGGCAGCTATGACGATGGCGTCGATGCCAAGATGGGGTTTAGCCCCGTGACTGCTTTTGCCCTTGACTGTAATTTCAAACGGGTTAGATGCGGCGTAAGCCTTGCCCGGCATTATACCGACGCTGCCCACGGGCAGCAACGGGTTCATATGGGCGCCGAAGGTGGCATCGACTTTGGGGTTTTCCATTACCCCTCCCGCAATCATGTGCTTGGCGCCGCCGCCCTGCTCCTCGTCGGGCTGAAAGATCAGCTTGACGTTTCCTTGCAGATACTGGCGGTATTTGACCAGTATTTTGGCGGCGCCCATCAAAGCTGCCGTATGGCAATCATGGCCGCAGGCATGCATGACATTGGGGTTTTGGGAACGAAAGGGCAGGTCCGTTGCTTCCATAATCGACAGGGCGTCGATGTCTGCCCGCAGACCTACCGTGGGGCCGGGTTCCTGGCCTTCGATGAGAGCCACAACGCCGGTATCCTGAATCTTTTTGGCATCCAAGCCCAGACCGATGAGATAGGATTGGATATAATCAGTGGTTTCATATTCTTTTTTGCTCAACTCCGGGTGTTGGTGAAGGTGTCTGCGAATTTCAATGATTTCATCCTGAATATCCTTGGCGGCTTGCAGAAAATCTAAATGCATAGGCTGATTCATCCTTTCCCTGTGTTTTGCACCCCTACTACTGCAAATACTGTGCCAAAATTAAAAACGATAAAAAACCCGCTAAATAAGCGGCCTTTTTTATCGTTTTTTCGTCAAATTATATGAAATACTTGCAATCACTCTTATTAACAACTATAATTCTTATACCCGTCTTACATCTCACATATGTTCGATATAAGTACGATATAAGTTCAAGGCAAGGAGGAAGACGAAATTGGCTTCATTGGCAATTGTCACCGTCCGGGAAGAATTAACCCAAAGCGAGTGTGAGCTTGCGCGGTACCTTTTTGGACCGACCATTACGGTTAACGGCTATACGGTCGCCAGAGATAATACGGAGACGCTGGATCTGCCGGAAGATCTGGTGCTGGTTGTGGGCCCCATTGCCCTGGCCCGCCACTTTGCTTCCTGCCTGCCCGCCGGCAAAGACTATGTGATCAAGCGCCGTATTTTGGATCCGGGAAACCTGCATCTTATCTTTCAGATCCCGGAAAACTCCGATGTGCTTTTGGTCAACGATACCTATGGCAACGCCTGTGAGCTGACTCATTTATTAACCGACTTGAATCTCCATCCTTTGCGTTATTTTGCCTATAATTCGCAATACTCCTGGGCGGAGGATATTTTGCACCCGGGCAGCGCCGACTCCAGCAAGCTTCTTTCTTCCTTCACCTATGCGATCACCTCCGGGCAAAGAGCGCTGGTACCCGAGAACATATCGCAGGTCATCGATATCGGCATGAGAAAAATCAGCATGATGACTGTGGTGGATGTGCTGCGCCGCCTGGTGAAAAATGATTCTTTGGACGAGCAGGTAACCATGCGCTATATGAAAAATATCGTGGATCTAAATGTCAGCATGGCTCAAAAGAATCAGCAGAATCTTTTCCTCCAGGAACAGCTGACTTCGGTTATCGCCAATATGAAAAATGGTATTTTGGTTGTTAATGAGCATAACGACATTATCATGTGCAATGAAGCGGCTAAGGAAATTATCGGCAGCGAACACCTGGAAGGCGCAAATCTTTGCAGTGTTTCTCCCGGTCAATCCCTTGAAAATTTTATGGACAGGGAGTTTCTTCAACTGCAGAACAGAACGGTGCATATAAATGTGGTAAAAATAAGCAACCCTCTCGATAAAGCGGTTCGCTATTTGATCCATCTGGATCCTTTGGAGCAAATACGGGATATCGATAATCGCTACCGGAAACAGGCGGGAAAAGAGCATAGAGCCAAATACCAATTCCAGGACATTGTGCATTACTGCAATGCCATGAAGGAAACCATTGACCGGGCTAAAGTCTTCGCCCGGTCCGATTCTTCCGTCATGATCACTGGCGAGAGCGGCACCGGCAAGGAATTGCTGGCTCAAGCCATCCACAATGGCTCCCGGAGACAGAATGCTCCCTTCGTGGCCATCAACTGCGGCGCCTTGACCGAAAGCTTGCTGGAAAGCGAATTATTTGGTTATGAGGACGGCGCCTTCACCGGGGCAAAAAAGGGAGGAAAGTGCGGTTTATTTGAAATCGCTCACGGCGGCACTATTTTCTTAGATGAAATCGGCGATATGTCCCCCAATATACAGGTAAAGCTTTTACGGGCTTTGCAGGAACGGGTAATCTTGCGGTTGGGCGGCTACCGCCTCATCCCGGTGGATACCCGCATAATTGCCGCCACCAACAAAAATTTACAGGAATTGCAGCAAAAGGGTCTATTTCGGAAGGACCTGTATTACCGGCTCAATGTATTGCCACTGACGCTGCCTCCTCTGCGGCAGCGCCCGGAAGATATTATCCCCCTCTTCCGCCATCTTTTGAGTATCACGGCCCAAAAAGAACAGATCACGCCAAAGGAAATCAGCCCCGGAATTATTGCCTTGCTTAAGCAGCATACCTGGCCGGGCAATGTCCGGGAAATACAAAATATAGTAAATTTCTATCTGTACATGAGCGTATTATCCGACGATATCGAAAAGGATTTATCCTCTTTGCTGGAAACGGAACGCACGGAACATGTGTCTGAAACCAGAAAGCCGCCAAATACTCATTCTCCCGGAAAGCTGTCCCGTCAAAACTGTCCCGTGCATTTTCCCAGCAATGCCGCCAGGGAAGAATCCTATGCCATCATGAGGATACTGCAAAAGGCCGGTGAACAAAAACTGCTTTTTGTAGGGCGCGGCGATTTGCAGCGGCAGCTGCATGATGATTTTGGGATGACTCTGTCATTCATCCAAATAAAACGCAGGCTGGATCAATTACGGTCCTTCGGCCTGATCAGCGCCCAAAAAGGCAAAGGCCATCATTTATTGCCTGCCGGCAACGATTATCTGAAGCAGGATTGATCCGCTTGCGGATATAATACCGCAATGGTAAAATACACCTATCACAAGGCTGGAGGCTCGCTTATGAAAATCGGAATATTTGGCATCGGCGGCGTTGGCGGCATAGTCGGCGGCGCTCTGGCAAGAAACCATGCGGAAACCTATTTCTATGTCCGGGGTGAAAACCTTAAAGCCATCCGGCAAAAGGGACTGAAAGTAGAATCCGCCTCGCTGGGTGATTTCGTGGCCCATCCCAAGCTGGCTTCAGACAATGCGGCAGAGCTGGGAATCATGGACGTGATTATCCTGTCCTGCAAAGGCTACAACCTCAAAGAGGCCTGTGCTGCCATCGGCCCCATGACAGGGCCCGGCACAATAGTCATCTCCTTGCTTAACGGCGTTATCGTCTCCGACATCATGGAGCCCCTGCTGCCCCCCTGCATCCTCGCCGACGGCGCCATCCGGGTATTCAGCTGGCTGACAGAGCCCGGCCATATCCTGCAGAGAGGCTTATGCAGCATTACCTTCGGCATGAAAGACGGCAGCAGGCCGCCTCAGTTTGAAGAAATAGCCGCCCTCCTCAACCGGGCCGGCATACCGACCACGCTGTCCGCCGATATTTTGACGGACAGCTGGATTAAGTACGTCCTGATGGGCAGCAGCAGCACATTGTATTGTTACTATGACGGCCCGGCGGGCAAAGTCAAGGAGGACCCAAACCACGAAGCGGTGCTGCGGGCCATCGTCGGCGAAATGACCGCGGCAGCCGCGGCCAAAGGCATCGCTCTTCCTGAAGATTTAGCGGACTTTTGCGTGGAGCAGTTTGCCAAGGTGCCGCCGGATACCATGACCTCTCTTTACCGGGATCTTAGCGGCGGCAAAGCGGCAAAAGATACCGAGCTGGATCACATCATCGGCCGGATGGTTGAATTTGGTGAGCAAACCGGCGTAGCCACTCCCTATCACAAGGCCGCCTATACTCGCTTTGCCTGAAGCGCCGGCTTCAGTCCGCCTGCGTAAAAAAATAGAGGATGTCTCTTCATGAATCGATCATGTTGAGGCATCCTCTTTCTCATTGTATTGTTTCCCCATTACCCCGCCAACAACCCGTTTGTACCCGACATCTGAATATCCGTATTTCCGCGCAAACTGCGTAAGCCTGTTTTCGCATATAGCTGCTTGCTCTGTACAGTTGTCGCATATAAAAAATGATGTGTCTGTAGCCCAATGTCATGATTCGGGTGTCAAAAGTCATGTTTTATAAATTTTGATGAACAAGCATACTATACATAGTGTCTGGCATTTTTATAAACCATCATATATAGTATGCTTGCTGTTGCTTCGTACCTTTTGACACCCGAATCATGTCATTTAGATAAGGGTCAAATGAAAAAGCGAAAGTGGCAGGGTAGTTACCGTCTGTGGCTGGGAGCAGTGATCCTTAGGCGATTCTGTCCTACGGACACAATCCTACGGATACAATACTGCAGATTCAATCTGCTATCCGCAGATCCTGGGGCGCAGATGTTCCGCTATCCTGAGATATTTAGCACGCGAATGCTCTGCTATCCTGAGATAATTGGGGCACAGCTGTACAATTTTTGCGTTTGTATGCGTTTCCCGGGTTTGGCCTGTACAATTTTTTCGTTTGTAGGTGAATTGCAGCAGCTGCCGAGCCTATTTTAGCCAAATCGAGGCCTATTTTGCGCAATTTTCTTCGGTTGTGGCCGAATACTTGCCCTGCATTTTACATACAAACGCAATTTTTGTACACCCAGCCCCTGCCAATTGACCACAACCGCAATTTTTGTACAAGCTACCCCGCCAAGGGTCCTAACAGCAGTAGCGGGAGTCATCGCTGCATTGTTCTATTGACGCAGTATCGGCTAATGCTCCATGAATTCGCCAACTTTTTGCTTATCTTAATGACATGATTCGGGTGTCAAAAGTCACGTTTTATAAATTTGGATGAATAAGCATACTATACATAGTGGATGGGCTTTGTATAAACCATCATATATAGTATGCTTGCTGTTGCTTCGTACCTTTTGACACCCGAATCATGACATTGGTCTGTAGTCTTATTACAAACCTTCTTTTTTTCGTTATTAAAGAAGAGTCCGGGAATTTTCGTATCGAGAAAAGGGCGATTTAGGACAATTTCAAACCCAACTCTGATTTAGAAAGCTATTATAAGTTATCCCTATGTAAAAGCCCAATCTCTGCATGGGCGGATCAAATAATCCATAGGTATATTTTTTAGAGCAAATCCGGTGCGTATGCATCCTATTCGGAGGTAAGTAGAAAATGCAGCTAAAAATGATGACGGACTATGCGATTCGAATCCTAATCTACATGCAGACAAAAGGGGCGACCGTAACGCGTCAGGAGATTTCAGCGGCGATGAGGATTACGGAGGGACCTTTAATCATGGCGCTGCGCAGGCTGCGGGATACGGGCTGGATTGAATCCTCCATAGGCTCAGAGGGCGGCTGGCGGCTGGCCAAAGCGGCGGAGAATTTATCCCTGTTGGATTTGATGAAGATTACGGAGGATACGATACGAATTAATCGCTGTTTAGAAAACGATCAATTCTGCAGCCGCAACGCAGTGGGCGTCTGTCCCGTGCATGATGTGTATAAACGCTATCAGGAAATAACGGAGGATTATTTTTCCCTCGTTACAATCGGTGATCTGATAAAACCGTATCCGGAGAAAGAAGGAAATCAACAAACATGAAAATAAAAATGATGAAATCAAAAAAAATGATGGCCCTGCTCTTGGCTGTTATGATGCTTCTGCCTTTTGGCACCGGCGCCACAGCCAGCTTGCAGGCTTTAAACGCCGAAGGCTCCGCGGTGACCACTCAGAATGCGACGGAGCCAATAGACGCGGAAGATCAACTTGCCGCCGGCAACGCCGGAGACTCCGAAAAAGCCCTCGAAACGGAAGCGCCTCCTGAAACAGAAGAGCCGGCAGACACGGAAGAGCCGGCAGATACAAACGAATCGACAGACACGGAGGAGCCTGATGAGGCGCTGGCGGCGAATCCGGTGGCCGCAGAAGAAGCATTCGGCCTGTTGGGCATCGGCGGGCCTGTGCCCGCTACCTTTGAGCTGCAGTGGACCAGCCCTGCAGCCGCCGGCCGCACCTATGACAGTAACGGCGTATGCCAGCTGACGCCGGATTACAACAGCGCCGCTACCGCCGTCGGCACCATCGCCCAGTGCACCGTCACCTTTGCCCTCGGCGGCGACACCCCAGCGCAGCCCGGCGAAGTGGAAATCCGCCTGCCCCAGTATGTGTTCCAAGACCGGAATGGAAATTTCCAAGGGACATTGAAGATGGGTGTCTCCGATAAGGAGGAGGGCGTCACTGATTTTTACTACTACCTGGATACCGCCAAACAAGAGATCGTCATCATTAATTACGCCGTTATCGAACCGGCCTCTGTCTTTAAGTGCGACGTGGAGTATCGGAGCAACGGCGAGGCTTCCATGCTGCCCTCCAAGATCAAGGACAAGTACCGTCATGAATTTGACGCCAAAGCGACCATCGCCCTGGGCGATAATGAACCCGTAACGGCCTCTACCGGCGCTATCGCCCTGCAGCATAACACCAGGGCCAGTTTGGGGACCCTTACCAAAAGCACGGTTTCGAATCTGCCGGTCAAGTATGAACTCTGGCAGAGCACATGGGGAGCCCGGCCGGCCGATGCGGACGACTACTTCTATGTTGTGTGGACCGTCATGCAGAGTCTCAACGCAAGCACTCAACCTTATAGCGTCAGCTTTACCGATACTCCCGATGCAAACGGGGCGGTGGTTGGCGTCGGCACGTCCAAAAGCTTGCCAAACTGTGCAGGCGTCACCTCCATCCCTTTTATTTACAATATCCCCTCCGCCAGCGGCAGCATCAGCCTTTATGTGCTGACCCGGCACCCCCGCACGGCTCTTGATCAGGGCGCAAAGGCCTTCACCAACAATATCCAGGCCACCTTGACCGGTGTGGATGGGGCGACGGACACAAAAAATGCACAGGCTTCTTATACCTATGTGGGCAAGGGTTTTCAATATCCCGGAAATAACTATAACATTTATAAGACCTATATCAACGGACATTCCTACCGCAGTTGGATCAACAAGCTTGAGGCCGGCCAGACGGCCGATATTGAAAACTTTTCACCGTATACCATCACGACCGGCTGGGACCTGACCCTCGGAGAGGGTGCCGACCCCACTGTCTATGAGAATTACGGAAAGGCGCCCTATACCATTGAGTTGACCGACGACCTGATGACACTCAATTACGTCCGGCTGCTTGATGGGGACTATGCTTTTACCTCATTTTATCTCACCTTCAGCGAGCTGAACTATGTACAGAACGCTCAGACCGGCGCCTGGGCCACCGCCAACGACACAAATTATGAAGTATGGAAGCCAGTAACCATCCAGTACCAGACTGGGATAAACGGTTCCTGGCAGACCCTTGGCGCCGTAAAGCGGACGGGGACCAGCTATACCTTTACCTCTTCCGACGGTGTTTCGGCGGCCCAACCGGTCAGCGCCGCCAGCGAAATTCCCATCCCCGCCGGGGCCACCGGTGTGCGGGCCCTGCATGACACGACCTATTATAGTACGCAGATCAACCTTTACCTCAGAACAGTGCTCTATCCAAGTATGCACCTGCTCTCTCTGCTGGAGGGGTTGGCTGCCGTTGATATTTGGAACGTAGACACCCTGCGGGTGTTTGATGCGCAAGGCAACTGGGTCAATGAGCAAAGCAGCGTCAATCTCAACGCCACCATTACTGCCAATGCCAAAACCAAACTTCTTCCCGTGATCAGGGCCCGGGATCAGGGCCTTTTTACGCAGCACTCCGCGGCCCTTAAAACAATTACAAGAGCCGCTAACAGCACCATTATGGAAAAGTCCGCCGCCTATACCAACGATGTTGACAACGGCTGGGTCAAAACCCGATATAAAGCTACGCTGAGAGAAACGTTCAGCAATAGCGGCTCCGGCTGGACCCTTGAGGAAGTTTTGGATTGGGGTTTCCTGACGGTGCAGACCGAGGGAACCTTCTATGACCTGCTCCCTTCCGGCATGAACGTGGACGCCGCCTCCCTCAAGGTTTGGACTTTCCGGGGCGTAACAAATATGGATACCCCTTCTTGTGACCAGTATCGCTGCGGGCACACGATTGATCTTGTGCCAAACTGGAGGGGCAGCGGCCGGACCATGATGATCATCCATGTGACGGCGCCCACCGACGCGGTCAATGTCTACAAGCACATGAACAGCTATGAGAGCGGCTTTCATCTGCAATATGATGCCTATTATCCCTGGGACAGCATCGTCGACTTCGGCATGTCCCCCCGCAACAGCATCGCCTATAAATCCGGCGTAGGGGCCTTGGGCAACGGATACCCCGACAATGGCGGAGGAATTGTCGACAGGCTTCTCATGGCGGATCTGGACGGCGACGGAAACCCTGCGGGTACGCTGAGCGATACGGTTTACGGACAGATTGCCACAGCCTTTACCTTCCCTGTTTCCGCGGAGCTATCCTTCGCCAAGCGGGTCAAGGCGGCGGCCGATCCCAAATATGTGCTGGAAACCTCCACCGTGGGCGGCGGAGATTACAGCTACCGCCTGCGCCTTGCTTCACAGAAAAATATGACAACCAAAGGCATCATCCTCTATGACGTGCTGGAGGCTTACAATCCGGATAACCCCAATCGCTGGAGCGGCGCCCTCAAAGGTGTGGACGTCAGCCAGCCCCTTGGCAAGGGCGTGAAGGTGGTGACATACTATTCCACCCAACCGGGGCTGGACATAGCCAATGCTGCCGGCGACCGTGACCTGACGGCTGCGGCCAAATGGTCCTCCACGCCCCCTGGTGATCTTTCCACGGTAACTGCTCTGGCCTTTGACCTGCGCACGGCAACCAACGGGCAGCCCTATGTACTTCCGTCCGAACAGACCCTTTCGGTAGTCATCCACATGAATGCGCCGATGGAGAACATAAAGGCCCTTGAAACGGCGGATGCCCGCGCCTACAACAGCTCTTGGTTTGCGGGGACCACCACCTCCATTTCCTCAAGTGATTCCAACGATAATCTGCTGGAAACCCAAAATACGGCGGTGGGCATCCGGGGACCGGAGCTGGAGCTCCATAAAAAATCCGACCCCCTAAGCGGTACGGACGCAGCCCCTGCGGAGGTAGGCGAGAGCGACGGTCTTGTATACGATGTTTATGTGACCAACAAGGAAACAGCTTTATCCATAGAGGCTATCAAAATCGTGGATACTATTCCCACGGGGCTGACCATCGATTTTGAAAATATCAAATGGTATGCCGGCTCCGACCCGGCAAACGCTGCCCTGGTGAAGGGTTCCTCCCAGGTGACAGCCAGCCGCGACGAGCAGATACTGACCTTCACGGTGGATAGGCTGGCGGCTGGTGAGACCATCCATTTCCTGATCCCCACAACGGTAGACGAGAATGGCAAAACTATGCAGTATGCGAATACAGCCGAGATTACGGAAATCGGCGGCGCAGCCTATGTGCTGGAAAGTGAAACTACCTACCATAAAAAAGCAGGCAAATCCACCGGCGACTTAACGGTAAGCAAGACAGTTTCCGGCAAAGGTGCGGACGCTGCTAAGGACTTCACCTTCACCGTGACTCTGGGCGATACCGCCATCAGCGGTACATATGGGGATATGGCCTTTGAAAATGGCGCGGCGGCCTTCACTCTCAAGCACGGCGAGGGCAAGACCGCAAGCGGTCTGCCTGCGGGCATTGCCTATACCGTTGCGGAAAGCGGCAACGACGGGTATACCGTCACTGTAAACAGAGGCAGCGAAGCCGAAGCCACTGGTGCGATCCTTGAAAATGAAACGGTTGCCGCCGCCTTCAACAACGATAAGCCCGACTCTTCCGGCCCCGGAAATCCCGACCCTGACCCCGCCTCAGTGAGCCTCACCGCCCAAAAAACGCTGGACGGCGCCGCTCCGGAGGGAAAGACCTTTTCCTTCTACTTGAAGGATAAAGGCGGAAATATTCTTCAATCCAAGCAAAACAGCAGCGACGGAACCGTCAGCTTCGATACCCTCTCCTTCAACCGTGTTGGAACCTATACTTATACACTGGCAGAAGCCGCCGGCGCTGATTCCACCATTACCTATGACACCGCCGTCTATACCATCACGGTCAAGGTGAGCTTGCAGGGTAATGCATTGGAGGCAGACCTAAGCTATCTCAAAAATGACGTAGATCATACCGGCACTTTAACCTTCGCTAATACCACTGTGTCAACTACGCCCCCGAACCCCGAAGGCCCCGGTAACCCCGACGGCCCCGGCGAGTCCGGCACACCTGACGAACCCGGCACACCTGACGAACCCGACGAGCCCGGCGAGCCCAGTAATCCTGACCAACCCGGCACATTAGAGATTGAAGATCCCGACTTGCCGTCCGGCGGAAGGCCCGGCAATCCCACAGATCCACAAAGGCCTATTGATCCCGGCGTTCCCAAAACCGGCGATAATTCCAGTAACGGGCTGCTGACTGCACTCATGGTCCTCTCCCTGCTTGGCATGGGCCTTACCGGACTGCTATTGAGCGGATCAGGCAAGCCCAAAACCGAGCAAAGGTAAACCCCAAAGGGGCAGACGAAAAATGAGCAAAATTGCAAGTTTAAAGTGTCCAAATATTATTGTTGGCTGTATTAGGCTGTATTTGCCTTTATTTAGTGTCGCGCTCAGACGTCAACCGCTATTTTTGAGGAGCAGCGCACTTTAAACCTGCAATTTTGCGCAAAGTGATCTAGCGCAAAAAAAGAACAACAAGGAGCTATCTCAATTTTTGAAAACCAATTTGAGACAGCCCCTTTAACATTATCGGAGAATTCAAGATGATGGGAAAAACCCTTTGGGAAAAAATACGAAATCAAAAACAAATTATTGGGGGCGTGCTGTCCATCGGATTTGCGGCGGTATTTCTCTGCTCAACCTATCTTCTGCTTTCCAGCAAGCTGGCTGAAAAGCGTGAGGAGACGGCTTTCGACCAGTTGATCGAACAGATTTATGCAGACTCCGGCGATGAGACCACGGCGATTGCGCCCTCGGCTCAGGAGGGCCTGGCTGAGAAGGAAGCGGATACCGAGAATAAATATCAGGCACTTTTTGAAAAAAATAGAGACTTTGCCGGCTGGCTTTGTATAAATGACACAAAGATCAACTATCCCGTGATGCGCTCGCCCGACGACGACCCTGAATACTACCTGCACCGGGCATTTGACGGCAGCAAATCGAAAAGCGGCATCCCTTTCCTGGGTAAAGGCTCCCCCCCTGATGCCAATAACATCCTGGTCTACGGCCACAACATGAAAAACGGTACGATGTTTGCGGACCTTCTCCAATATGCGGACGCGGACTTTGCCGCGACGCATTCCGTCATCCGTTTTGATACCCTTACGGCAGAGGCAGCATACGAGCTTGTGGCAGCCTTTTATTCCCGGGTCTATGCCGTAGATGAATCCGGCGTTTTCCGCTACTACAACTATGGCGGCGAGCTGGATGAGGATACTTTTACGCAATACATTGAAAATGTTCGCCAATCCGCGCTCTACGATACGGGCATAAGCCCATCCTATGGGGATAAGCTGCTCACCCTTTCCACCTGCTCCTATCATACGGGCGACGGCCGATTTGTCGTGGTTGCACGGAAGGTTCGGTAGTCAATCCGGCAAGCTCCGGTATTTTCTATATCTCTGTTTTCTGCTATACCACCGCTAATTCCTTCGGCGCTTTGTTTAAGACCTCCACGCCGGTTGCCGTCACCAAAACTAAATCCTCTATCCGCACCCCGAAGCGGCCCGGCAGATAAATGCCCGGTTCAATGGAAAAAACCATGCCCGGCTGGGCGACGGCCTCCGAAGCCGCGCTGCAATCCGGCGGTTCGTGGCAATCGATGCCGCAGCCGTGGCCCAGGCGGTGGATAAAGTAAGGTCCGTAACCGGCAGCCTCGATGACTTTGCGGGCCGCCCCATCAATATCCCTAAGAGGCACACCGGGCTTCACCGCAGCAATTCCTGCCAAATTGGCAGCCTTTACCGCCTTGTAGACCTGCTGCTGCTCCTCACTGGCCTCCTGATAAAATACGGTTCTCGTCATGTCACACCAATATCGGGATATCGGCGTAAAAATATCCAGCAGCACCGAGTCCCCCCGCTGCAATCGGCGATTCACCGGCTCATGATGGGGGTCGGCGCCGTTTTCACCGAAACAGACTAAAGCGGCGCCGCTGCCGAAATCCGCCCCCCGCTGCCGGTAGCGCTCCATAATATAAGCGGCTAATTCGCTTTCGGTGATATCTTCTCTGATGGCTGCCAGGGCCAGCTCCATCACCTGATCGTTGATTTGAGAAGCCTGCCTCATGAGGCTGATTTCCTTTTCGTCCTTTTGCATCCGGGCTAAGTCCACAGGCTCCGAACCCAGGCAGCAGCGGACATCTTTCCTGGTCTCCATCAGGGGCAGCAGATATCTGGCAGCCCAGGATTTATCTACCCCCAGCTGTCCCGCTTTAATCGTCCGGGCCAGGCCGGCGATGGCATTGTCACTATCTTTATGGGTCGCTATCTGTATATCTGAGCCGCTATCCTGGCCGGCCAACAATTGCTCCAGGCAAAACAGCTCATTGCCGAACAAAAAAGCTTCTTCCTCATTAAGATACAGAGCCAGCATCCGTTCATGGGGATTCACATAACAGCTGGTAAGATAATATACTGATGAGGGGTTAGTCACAACAATCTGCCTCAAACCGGCTTTCTCCATATGCTGCCTTACCTTATTAATCCGTTCCTTCATGGCTTTGCTCCTCTTTCAGCTTTCTATTATTCTTGATTATATCATTTTTTAACGAAAAAAGACGGGATTTCCTTGATTGCAAAGGGAATTCCGCCTTTTTGTTTACACTTTTGTTTTACCGCTTTATTTTCACCGGCGCCTTCTTACGCTATATTTCTTTTGCCCACCCGGGCCACCTGCACGCACATATCGTCCCGGCCGCCTTCGTCCTTGCCGTTTTTAGCCAGATAAAGCAGATACTCGGCAATTTTGCCCGGCTCTTCCATGGCCAGCTGGCGCATCAGCTCCTCCAGCCAATTGCCCCGGCCCTCCAGGCCCTCCAAAGCCTCCCAGGCGCCGTCGCTCATGGTCACCACCACATCCTGAGGATAAAGCACCTTGACGAAGCTTTGAGGCTCCAGCTGATCCAATATCCCTGCCGGCGGCACGCCGGCGGTAATTACCTGGAAATCTCCTTTCGTCCAGATCAGAGAAGGAGCTCCGCCGGCCTTGATGAATTCCGCCCGGCCGCTGACCTGGTTAATGATCACCAGATCCAAGGTGGCAAAGCTGTCCTGGTTATTGCGCAAAACCATGGCCGTATTGACGGTTTTTACCGCCATTTTAGCCGATAAGCCGGTGCGCAGAAAACGCTCCAGCAGCCGCAGGGCCAAATCACTTTCACTGTGGGCTCCCGGGCCGCTGCCCATGCCGTCGCTGACTACCAGAGCCAATTCCCGGCCCGGCAGCTGCAGGCTGATGGCAGCGTCGCCGGATACGGTCTGGCCTTTTTTGGGGCACTGGGCCTTGCCTACCTCCACCTCCAGCACCGCTTTGGGCGCGATGGCGCAAATACAGGTATTGCCTCCCAAAACGGGACAGCTTAACTCTTTGATTTCATGGGGCAAGCCCAGGCTCTTGTCTGCCAACGGGAGCAGCTGCTCCCGGCAGCGCTGCCGGTCTTTGCAGGGCTCCTGAATAATTTTGATCTGGCTGCGGTCCTGGCGGCTGTCAATGATGATCCTCTGCACCGGCAGGCCGTGGGCTTTCAGCTCTTCCTCCAGGACTTCCCGGCTTTCCTGGCAAATCTGACTATCCTCCCCTACCTCTTCTGCCATCTCATGAAGAAGCTGGCCCAGGCCCGACAGCTGCTGAGCCACCATATTGCGGCTGCCGGAGAGCCGCCGCTCATAGTAGCTCATCATCATGAAACGCTCGACTTCACAACCGATGGTCCCTGCCAGTTCCCGGCTTCTGGGACAGCGGCGCAAGAGCTCAGCGTCCAAATCTTTTTCGCTGACCGCTCCCTGCTTGTGATAACGGCGCCCGCAATTCAAAACAGTGATGCCTGTCTTGATCTTATTTTCCCGCCAGCAAACAGGCCAGACATTGCAGCCTTCACAAACCCGCTTACAGATGCTCTCAATCAGCTGATCCCCCTCGGGCTCCGGCGCCTTGGCTTCTTCCGTATCCTCCATCAGCTCCTGAATTTCCATGAAGGCTTCGCCCAGGCTGGCCAGCCTTTCCTGGTTAAACATTTCCGCACCGTCGCTGTCAAAGGTCAGGGATATTTTCTCCTCCTGCCTTTGCAGCAGGGGCCCAATGGGTAAAAGGAGGAAGAAGGCGGCGGCCATTGATGTTTCCATCAGGCTTTGCAGCAATACCGCCGGTTCGGAAAAATAGAAGGCCAGCATCATATTGCCCAGGAAAAAGCCCACCACCACCCCGGCCCGGCGAAAGAGGCGAAAACAGCCGCTAAGCAGTCCTGCCGCCGCATAGAAAGTAACGGAGCCCAAGGGCAAATCACCCTGAAATACCGGCAGAAGCCCCATGGCCACACCGGCGGCGGCGCCGGCGCCGGGACCGCCCAAATAAGCGGCCCACATCAGCAAATAGCGGCAAAGCATGCTTTGTATACCCAGACCGCAAAAGCTCATGCCCTCCACGCCCAGCAGCAGTCCCAGAATCAACAGCACGGCGCCGCAGCGGCTTTCATAGCCGGGCTGACGGTGGCTGCGCCATTGGCTGATGCCCTGGGCACTGTGCCATAAAGCTACGGCCAGCACGAAGATGAAGATGCTTTCCAGCAGCAGGGCCACCGTTTGATAAATGGTGGCTTGTCCCATCAACAACACCGCTCCCCGGATCAGGCAATGGAAAGCGGCGGCAAAGGCGGCAGCCAAAAAAGGCTTGTCCTGGTAGCCGCCCATCCGGCACAGGAACAGATAGGCGCATAGAGGCGGCAAGCTATAGACTGCCGCTTGCTGCCAGTCCATAAATGTAAAAAAACCCACCGCGGCGCCAACGGCCGCCCCCAGGCTCCAGACAGGCCAGGCCAGACAAACACCGGCGGCAAAGCCGGTTCCAAAAGGATACAGCTCTTTCAGCAATACTCCCCGGGAAAAAAGCAGTCCGCACAGGAAAGACAGGGCCCAGGGCCAAAGACTTACGGCCTTTTGCCAGCGCTGCCGCAGATCTTCATTTCTTCCCGGTAATGTCAGGTTTTTCAGCATGAGCATTCCTCTTTTTTCTGTGGAATAGAATATGGGCTTTGAGAGCCCATAAAAGAATAAGTATACGTTCACGCTAATTATACCTTTTTTTACTGGAAATTTTTGCCGTTTTATGTCTTGATTTTTTAAAAAGTTCCTGCAATTCTCTGCCTATTCCGACAGATCCTCCGCTAAAAATTGCACATACATACCATACCGACATAACAGCCGGTCGGGCCGCAAAACCCGTACCTCAATATCTCGTCGGGCCGGTAAAAAGATCAGCTTTACGGCCTGATCCAGGGAAAGCTGACGAATCTCCGATAAAGCTGTACCTTTGTCGCAAAAGAATGAGGCCATACCGATGCGGCCGCCGCCGCTGGGAGCCCGCAGATAAAATAAGGTCAGACGGGAAAGCCAGCGCAGCTGCAGGCAATGGACATCCCGGTCATAGCCCGTTTCCATCGGGTGATCCATAAAACCGATACCCAGGACCTCATTAACGGCGTCATCTTCCAGCTCCAGCATGATTTCCTCCTGGCCCTGCCAATAGCTGCCCAGCAATTCCTTCTCCGCCGTCATCTGCACCGGCACCCGGATCAGCGCCTCCAAAAGCACTGTCCGCAAACCAGTTCTCACGCCGTGGAGGCAAACCAGCTCGCTGTGCTCCGGCTCCATACCGGGCCGGCAGTTGGCCTGCCACTCCATGGTGACTTCCGTTACGCTTTGCCCTTGGTTCTTTTCTTTTTCCTGGCCTTCCTGCCACAGGCAGCCCTGAAACCGGCTGATGCCAAAAAGCGAGGAGGTTCTGGCTAAAGCCGGCCGGCCCCCGTCATGGGGTTCCAAAAAGAAGCCCCGCCGCAGGTAGGTTTCCTCGCCGTCCTCTTCACCTTGCAATGATGTTTTCCGATTTTCTTCCTCCCAGAATATCTGCACCTGCAAGCTGCCATGACAAAAGCCCTCTTTTTCTTGCCAGCAGCCCGGCGACATAGCGGCCGTCAGCTCAATCTTTTCTTTAATATGATCCTTGGGCAGCACCACATTTTCCCGCAGCAAAATCCAGGTTTCATCACAGCTTATGCAGCGACGCCATACCATATCCTGATAATTTCCTGCCGTCTTCAACTGGACAGTTTCTGCCATTATCATGATCATCCCTTCTTCCACTGCCGGTCGAAGAGTGCCAGCAGCCGCTTTTCTTTTAACAGGCTGGCTTCCCAATAGTGAAATTCCTGCTTCATGGCGGTCTGGTCAGGCCATTCCTGCCGCAGAAAATATTGCCTGGCATAATACCAATAACCTTCCGGGAACAGCCACTGAGCCTGCAAGGAGCTTTCGTCGGCCGCCGACAGCGGGCCCTTTTCCCGGCAATAGGCCTGGATCAGCCCCGGTAAATCCCCGCATCTTTCCCCTTTAAGAGAAAAAAGGGTCTTCAGCAACAGGCTGAGATCCATCATTTCCAAACCGCAATAAGGCCAGATACCGTAAAAATAGGGTTTATCCTCCTGCCACAGAACTTCCTTACCGGAAAGTCCCCAAAAAGCCCAGCCTTTGCCGGACTGCTCCAGTTGCTGCCGGTCTATATAGAGAAGGTGGTTTACCGCCTCTTGCCCCCGCTGATAACATTGCTCAAAGTTTTCCATGAACAGGCCTTCGATATCTGTGCGGCAGCCCCGGCGGCGTACGATGCCCCGGTAAAGCAGCAGTTCGCCCAGGCGTTCCTGCAAGGCCCGGCACCAATATTCCACCGCTCCTTCCGGCAAATAGGCCGGCCAGCCGGCAGCCTGCCGCTGCAGCCGGCCCAGCTCCGCCGCCAGACGCAGCCTTTGCTTTTTCGTCAAACGGCTGCCGGCTATGCTCTTGCCCCTTGGCGGCGCATCAAAAGCCAGCCAGCAGGCGCCGTTTTGAAAGACCGGCCCTTCTACCGGCGCCGGCAGCATATCGCAGCCCTGCTCAACGCTTTCCTGCCACCAACGAAAGAGCTCCTGGCCCACGATCTCCTGACCCGGCACAGCCAGCAAAACCAGGTCGCCCCCTGAGGACCGCCAGTTGTGGCCCCAGGCTAACCACCTGCCCCGCTCCGGTAAAAAAGCCCTCCGAATCCCTTCGGAAGGCTCCAATCCCCGACTACCCTCAACCATACCCTCACCTCGTTACAGCCTATGCTTGAAAGGCCTCAATTATGACGTCTTCCGGTTCACGTCTTCCGGTTCACAGGATTTTCATATTACAGCGGCTGATTTTTATGATAGAATTAGGCCATAGATACGATAACTATAGAAATGCGAGGATGTTTTCCGTGACACGTACCAGACCTTTGACCAAAATCATTGCTTCCCTGCTGCTCCTTTACGGCATCGCTCTATTTGCCGCCGGCTGCGGCGGCTCTCAAGGCGGTACTCAGGGCGGCTCCCAAACCCCTTCTGAGGCCGGTGAAACCGATGCTCTGCTCATCACTGAAGTGAATCTGGAAGAGCTGCTGTCCCAAGGCTTGCCGGTGATTCTCAACTTCGGTGACGACAGCCGGGAAGCTAAAGGGACTCTAGCTAATCTTGAACGAATCAATAAGCTCTACGGCGATAAAATCCTGATCCGCTCCGTGGACCTGGCGGCCAATCCCGAGGCAAAAGAAGGCTTCCCCGTTCAGGTCATACCCAGCCAGTTCTTTTATACGGCAGAAGGCAAGGCCATTACCCTGCCCGGCGATCTGGGCATCCTCATGAGTAGCTTTCAATCCCTGGAGACTCAGGAAATCATCTTTACCGTCCATGAAGGCACACTCACCGAGCAGGAGCTGCTGAAGATCCTGGCTTATATGGACGTGAAATAGTCGTTGAGGCGGCTGTAATTCTGCTCCGGCAGGCACTGCGGGGGAATCTCTTTAAATTAAAAAGGCCCCGGCACAGCGAAAAACTGCACCGGCGTCTCTTTATTTTTTGCTTTCCGAAAAATCATAAGCCTGGCCGACCCAACTCATCAACTCCCCATCCAGCTCACTTTCATCAAACCGAGGGTCACGTCCATCGTACCCCTCCTACTTTATTTCTTCGCCCTCTTCTTATTCAACTCAATAACTGCTCAATTTTGCAGCTTTTTAGGGACCCCCCGGGGTAAGGCGGGGTAGAAAATATGCAGAATTCAAGTTTAAAGTGTCCAGTGCCTGCTTCAATAAGGCTAAACGCTGCTTTTCGACTATATCTAGTGCCGTTCTTGCAGGGGAAACGCTATTTCAAACGAGTGACACACTTTAAACTTGCAAAATTGAGCAACGGTGGCTCTTCAACAGACCTATCACCCCTCACCGGTGAGGTAATCCGGACTCTCCCCCTCAGCTTTTTCCTATTGCAGAATACCGTACAACAGATCCCTGTCGCAAATTACTACGCTGTCCCGGCGGCAGTAAGTCATGGCTGCCAGCAAGATCCGCAGCCCCCAGGGCAGTACATCCTCCCGCCCCGGCATCATGCCCGGCAAGGCCAGCCGTTCAGCCGAGGACAAACCTTCCAGCAGGGCCAGCACCGCCTCCACCTGGCTGCGGCTCATCTCTAGGCCCAGCAAGGCCTCCGGGTCGTACTCCTTCATATTGAGATGAATAGCCCCCAAGGTGGTGGCTGTACCGCCGACGCCTACCAAAGGTCCCGTCCCGCCAGCAGCGGCAGCATTGGCCTCCATCTCCATTGCCCGAGCCGGCACCGCTATGCCCTGCCAGCCTGTCCTCAATGCCTCAAGGATGCCTTGACTGTCCAAAGGCTTTTCCAGAAGCCGCAAACTGCCGATAGGAGCGCTGACCGCCCTTATTCGGCCCTTAATTGCGCCTGTATTCCTGTCAGCATCATCCCCCCTGCCTCCAACCCCTACAGCCGCCTCCAGCCACATCAGCTCCGTGCTGCCGGCGCCGATATCCAGCACCAGCGGCTGGGCCAAAGCCGGATCATTCAGGCCGGTGGCTGCCCCCAGGTAGCTGAGGTAGGCCTCCCTCTCGCCGCTGATGATCTGCAGGTCAAAGCCTGTCCGCTCTTTAACCTCTGTCACAAAGCCGCTGCTGTTGGCCGCTTCCCGCAGGGCTTGCGTACCCAAAAGCCAAGCCTTCTCCACAGGATAGTCCGCCAGCATTTCTTTATACTCAATAAGAGCGGCTAAGGTTCTGTCCATGGCCTGCCGGCTCAGGCGGAGATTGCCCTGGCCCAGACCTTCCCCAATCCTGGTGATCCTTACCTGCCGCAAATGGGTGAAATCCCCTGCCCCTTGTTTTTCCACAATAATCAACCGGCAGGAATTGGTGCCGATATCCATAGCCCCCAGATAGATGCCCATTTTCATGTTCTCCTTTCATTTGTACCCAAAAAGAAAAGGCTCAGGACGCGGCGCCGCAGCGCCATCATCCAAAGCCTGGTTTTTCTGTCTAACGACTGCCTGAGCAATACGCAATAGCCGCATGAAGCCGTAGCTGAGGTATTAACCCCTGCCGGCGCCCCGGCCACCCCGCTTGGCGTCGGTGCTGCGGCGGAACTCCAGTTGTTTTTGCTCGCTTTCTTTAATAAACTTGGAAAGCTTATCCTCGAAAGTCTCCGGTGCGGGAGCGCGAGGAGGGGTAAAGCCGGCGCTGCGCATGGGTGGCCGGTCTTTCTTAAATACGGGCCTGGGAGCTGCCGGTGCTACTGGAGCAGGAGGCTTAGCTTGTTTGATGGAAAGGCCGATTTTGCCTTTGGGATCCACATTGATTATCTTCACCATGACCTTGTCTTGCTCTTTGAGATAATCTTTGACATCCTTAACATAGGCGTCGGCCACCTCAGAAATGTGTACCAGACCGGTAACATTACCGGGCAAGCTAATAAAGGCGCCAAAATTCGTAATACCGGATACTACCCCTTCAACTATGGTTCCAACTTCGATTGTCATGAACAAAAACTTCCTCCTGACTCCTTTTAATCTCCTATTAATATTTATATTAAAAAATAATTAATGAAGAAAACGTTCTTCGCCTTGCTTTAGCTCTTCCCTTTGGGGAATATCATTGGTGGGAATAGTCTGGTAAACCTTGCTTTCTCCGGGCTTAACCATATCCAGGTCTTCCCGAGCCAGCTTCTCCACCATCTCAGGCGTATTCAGCGATTGCATCTCATTCTCTAATTGCTGCTTAAGGCCTGTCAGCTCTTGATTGCGCTGCTGTAAAACCTGCAGCTCCCGGCTCATTTTCACGTAATTCATGCCATCCCTAATCATGGGAAAGAGCATAAGAAACATTACCACAAAGAAAAAAGCGGCAAATCGTTTTTGCCTTTTTCGCTTTGTGGCCGAAAGGTTGCGCTTAACTTCCACCCGGATATCCTGACTTCCCGGTGACGGTGGAACCACAGTGAGGGATATCCGTTTTTCAACAGCTTCTTCCTCTGCTGCTTTATTGATCAATGTCTCTGCCATGATTCCCCCTGAAAATTTAGGTGATTACTGTAATTTATCCTTATTCGCCGGTTTCTTTAGTAATCCTGCCAACTTACGGCGCCAGGATAAGATTTTTTTATTGGTCCGCCATGCTTTGTGGTAAATCAGCTGACCGGATCCCAGAGCCAACAGAACCCAAAGACGGAAATCACCGCCGAGAATTCGCATCAAAAAATAGTATACCAGAATAAAAATAAAAATCCAGAAGGAAATATCCCAAAGCCAGCGGAAAAAGCCTCTCGGTTTGCGCCAATGAAACAGCAAAGCATAAATATCATAAATCAGCCCCGTCAAGATCCCCAGGGCTGCGGTCAGGAAAACATAGGCCAGCTGCAAATGGATAGGAAGCACGGCTCTATCCGATCAATTTCTTCAGAAGACTTTTGCTGCGCTCACCGGTTTTTTTCTCGCTGTAAGTAAGGCTGGCTATTTTCCCTTCTACCGTCAGTTCTTCCGCTTCCTGATCCAACTTGGTGATTTTCAGCTGTTTGCCCCGCAGTTCCACCATGCCTAAGCTGCTTTCCGCAATAATCTGCTGATCGTCAAATTCGTTAATTTCTTTTACGCCGGCAAGAATGATTTTTTCCCGGCCGGTTATGGTAGATACGTATTGCTTATCCATATCACTACCCCCTTTTGCTTACAGTGTATGGGCAATTTAGTTCTCCTATGACGGAATTATCACCTTGTCGCGGCAAAAAAAATAAAAGAACCGTTCTCCCTGTCGCCGGTATGTTGTCCGGACCAAGGAAAACGGTTCTTTTTAAGCATTATTGATAAAGCTGCTCGATTTCCACATCTTTAAAGAAGTAGCTGACAATCTCCTGGCTGGATTTACCCTCTTCCGCCATGGCTCTGGCCCCCCATTGACTCATGCCTACGCCGTGACCGTAGCCTTTGCCGGCAACGACTAATTTGCCGCCTTCCACCGCCAGCTTGGTCAGAAGGGCCGATTTGACCTCCGTGCTGCCCAGAGCCAGCCGCATCGCCGGCCCGCCGGTAGTCAGCTCCCCGATCTTAACCTTCGTGGCCCGGCCGCTTTCGCCTTTTTCCAGGATCTTAGCTTCGCGAATCTCACCGGGATCATTGCCGGTAAAGCTCTTTAACCGTTCTCGAGCCTCGCCCACGGGAATAGCAGCAGACCATTGCTTATTGCTTTCTTCCGTAATAGCGGCGCCTGGGTCCTCCACCGAATGGATATAGGGCGTTTCCTCTTTATCGTAGGCCAACCCTTCCGACGCCGAAGCGGCCGTTTTACCGCCGCCATCGGCAAAAAACCAGGCTTTGATCAGTTTGCCCTGCCAGGTGGCTACCTGGCCTCTGGTATTTTCTACGGCCTTTTTGACACCGTCATTAATCCGGCTGGCGTCATAGGCTTGAAACTCCTCCACATCAGTGGAAGCGTCGGTGCCCCGTTTCGGCACTCCGCCCAGGGATTCGATGCGCTCCAGGGTAAATGTCCTGGCCAGTATAGCCTGCGCCTCCAAAGCTGCCTCAGGCCATTGCGGATCCATTTCGGCTGCCACCACGCCCTGCAGGTATTCCTCCAAAGGCATTTCCTTCGTTTCTTCGGTTTCGTGCATATAAAGAGTGATATTGGGCTCTTCCTGCCATTTGCTGCCGGCAGCCCCGCCTGCTTGTCCCGATTGGCTGGCCTTGCCATTCTTACCGTTCTCCCCCGGCTCATTCTCCAAAGGGCGGGCCATACCGCAAGCCGTCAGGCTAACGATTAAAACCGCCAGCAGTACCAGCAGAGCCACGGTCCAAATCAGAGGGTTCATCCTTTTTGCTTGAATAAAACTATACAACTTGCCTTGCCGCGATTGTTTGATTTCGGCTTCATGATTATTCATAAAAAAACACCTGCCTTTGGCCATAGTATATCCAAAGTCCAGGGTTTCATTTATTGCATTAATCGATTGGCTGGCCTTCCATCAGTTTATACAAATTAGCCGCCTCTTCAGCCCGGACAGTTTCCCTGATCTCTAAAATCTCCGCCCTGACCTGGCGCTGACCAAAGCCAATTTCCAGTAAATCTCCCACTTTAACTTCGCTGCCGGGCTTAGCTACCTTGCCGTTGATCTTTACCCGTCCGGCATCCACCATTTCTTTAGCCACCGTGCGGCGCTTAATCAGGCGGGAGACCTTAAGATATTTATCCAGTCGCATCCTGATGTTTCCTTTCTTCCTCTTCCTTTACCATTGGGCTTAGGGCCCGGGCCGGATTCCTACGGAAAATGGCTTTGGGATATACCCAAAGCCATTTAATCAATCCGTGATCCTAAAAAGTGCCGTCTAGCAGATAGCGTCCTTCAATGCTTTACCAGCTTTGAAAGCGGGCACTTTGGAGGCAGGAATCTCAATAGTCTCACCACTGCGAGGATTACGTCCTGTGCGGGCGCCTCTCTCACGAGTCTCAAAAGTGCCGAAGCCTACCAACTGAACTTTGTCCCCAGCTTTCAACGTATCCTGAATGCTATCGAACACTGCAGCTACAGCTTTCTCTGCATCTTTTTTGGATAAGCCGGCTTTCTCTGCAACTTTAGATACAAGCTCTGCTTTATTCAAATTAATCCCTCCCGTTAAAATTTCGGATTTCCTGTACTTATGTTCGATATGCTTGGCCAAAATCCTGCTTAATATACCGCGGGAATATTGATTTTTAAGGATTTTTTGTGATTTTCCCTACTATTTGCCCCTTATACAGGCTTATGAACGGGAATTTGCAGCTGTTTTTCGATTGTCTATTGCTAATTACTTATTTACTTCATCTGCTTTTTTGCGCTTTTCTTCCGCCTTGATTTTTTGCCAAAGGACCGCTACTTCCTCCGGATTAGCCGCCTTTTCCTCCCCAAAAACATGAGGATGACGGCGGATCATTTTCTGTGTAATGCCCTCAATAACATCGTTGATGTTGAAGTCCTGCCGCCGGCGGGCCAAAGCGCTATGGAAAACGATTTGCATGAGAACGTCGCCCAGCTCTTCCTTCAAATGGTTCATATCCTTCTCATCAATCGCCTCCAGAACCTCGCTTGCCTCTTCCAGTAAATAAGGCTTCAAGCTTTCATGGGTCTGCTTTTGGTCCCAGGGGCAGCCTCCGGGCCCCAGAAGGCGCTCAAAGACCTCCACCAATCCATCCAGGGGATAATCACGGCCAGGCTTGTCCTGACTGTCCAGAGCCTGGCTCCCGACCGTATGCCTGTTGGTCCCGCCGTCACTGGCTGTAGCGGGGAAATAGACGGAAGTAAGATGATCGAAACCTTTAAAATGATCCAATTCCGCTAAGGGGCAAAGAATCAACTCTTCCTCACCGGCCACACCGGCATGGTAAAGAATCAATATCTCCGCTTCCGGCGCCGCCGACTCCAGCAAAAATAATTTTAGTTCTCCGGCAACAAACCGGTTATAGACCTGGGTAAAAAGACAAGGCCCTGCCGGCAGGCAGGGATAAGCCTCTTGGCCCAGAGCAGCGGCGTCCAGAAGGGTTAGGCCTTCCTCGATAGGATCGAGGCCCAGAAGCAGAAATACGGCGTCCAGGAAGCTAAGAGCCGGCAGCAGAGCAATCTTCTCCGGCCCCGAGGCAGCCTGGCCGCTATCCTTAACGGCTGAACCGCCAGACCCACCGGCCAGGGAAGCCCTTTTTAGCAGCAGCCTTACCGTCTCCTCCGCCACCAGAGGATGCCCCGGCACACAATAGCAGACTTTTTGCCCCTTCATCGCTTCCCCCCAAACGAAATCGGCAATATTCTCATAGATTTCCCGGAAGCTGCCGCCTTTATCATAAAAATGGTCGCAACTGATAAAAGCCTGGCCCTCATCCTTAAGATCGGCGGCTGCAGGATGAATTTCCGTCCGCAAAATCACTTTATCCGCATCTTTAATCAGCTGCCGGGTTTCCAGCGTCATTTTGCCCAAACCTGCCGGACCCAGACCGGCAATCCATAATTCGCCCATGGCCGTCCTCTTTCCTTTGCTCTGTTATTTCAATAAAGAAAGCTTTACAGAGAGTTTTCTGTAAAGCTAATCATACCTCCTTTTATTATCTTTTGCAATTTTAACTGATCTTAGCCAATGTGATGGAAGGGAGCTCTTTGATACCGCCGGATTTTATCCTCACGCATAGTGATGCCAAAGCCTGGCTTAGGCTCATCCAGACAGATATGGCCATCCTTGAAGATGGATTGTTCCTCGGTGAGGCTATCCGCCAAAAGAATAGGTCCAAATAGCTCGCAGCCCATGGTCACCACCGGCGTAGAGCAGGCAAAGTGCAGATGAGCCGCATTACAAAGAGGCGATTCCATCATGCTGCCCACATAGCAAGGGAAGGCAGCGCCTTCGGCGATGGCAGCCAGGCGCTTGGCGCCTAAAAGACCCCCGGCCTTACTGAGCTTGATACCGAACATGCCCACTGCGTCCCGCTTCACCAGCTGAGTAGCTGCTTGGAGAGATTCCAGGCTCTCGTCAGCCAGCAGAGGAATGCTGGTGCTTCCGGCAATAGCAACTAAGCTGTCTATGTCGGATTTAGGTACCGGCTGTTCTACAAAATCCATATTATATTCCTCAAAAAGCCGGATGGCCCGGATAGCAGTGAAACGGTCCCAGCCCTGATTGGCGTCAGCCCTAAGCCAGGCTTTGGGGAAGGCCTGCCGGATATTTTTGATGCGGGCCGCATCCTCTTCCGGTTTCATCAGGCCGGTTTTGAATTTGAAAATAAACCCGCCCTGGGCCGCCCGTTCTTCTGCCTCCTTCAACTCGGCCTCCAGGGTACCGGAGGCCAGAGACCAGCTTAAGGGCACCTTATCCCGAACCTTGCCGCCTAGCAAGTCGTAAACCGGCAAGCCTCTCAGCTTGCCTAGAAGATCCCACAAGGCCAGCTCCACAGCCGCCTGGGCAAAATGATTGCCCCGAACCAGGCTTCCCATCAGATGGCGAAGCCCTTCGATTTCCTCCGCCTCTTTGCCGATCAAAAAAGGCCCCATATAGGTATTAACTACGGCCTGGGCAGATTCTACGCTTTCCTCAGACCAGGTAGGCCCCCCAAGGAAAGAGGTTTCCCCCCAGCCTGCGGCTCCGTTTTCCGCTTCGATCCTTACAAAGAGATAGTTTACTACTTCTACCGTCATCAAGGACATTACATGAGGCCTAATCAGCGGCATATCTACAATTATTGTCGAAATCCTTTTGATTTTCATTTTGATCCTCCCGTATCTTTTTTGCTCGCTTCAGGCTTTTTCCGCTGCCGTATTATCTCGGTAATAAGCGCCGCCGCAGACACTCTTGGTTGTCAGGCTGACGATGATCATGCACAGGCATCCTACAATACAGGCCGGAATTGCGCCGCCGCTGAAGTAGATCTTTAGAGACGGGATGAACTCAAAGGCGATGCCGGTGAGGGCCCCCACCGGAATGGTGATGACGGCCGCTTGAAGAGTAGCTTTCTTCCAGTACATACCCAGGATAATAGGCCAGAAAATACCGCCTACAATGCAGACCTGGGCGCCCTTGAAGATATTTACCAGCATAGTGATAGGCCGCAGAGAAAGGGTCAGGCAGATCAAACCCAGTACAACAGTGGCAATCTTTGCTGCTTTGACGACTTCCTCATCCTTAGCCTCGGGCTTGAAAATATTTTTATAGATATCCCGGGCTACGTTAGAGGAGGCAGAGTTCAGGGCAGAGTCCGCTGTGGAGAAAGCGGCGGCCAAAATGGCGATCGATAAACCGGAGTCATCCAGCCGGGCAGCCAGTTCTCAATAGCCCAGAATACCGTATTATCGGTGGCGGTGATGGCAGCTCCGGCAGCCCGGACGCTCATACCCACAAAAAAGCAGTAGATACCAACTAAAAGTACAGCTACACCGCCGCAGAGCAGTCCGATGCGGGCAGTTTTCAGATCCCGGGAAGCAGAGATGCGCTGATAGTAGGTCTGGCCAAAAAGATGGCCGCAGAAATAAGTTAGGGTGATGCTGATTACATAGGCACGATTGGGCAGGCTGAAGGAGAAATATTCCGAACCCAAGCTGGCGGAGTTAACGCCGCTAAACCAGCCGGTTTTCGTCCCCACAAAGCCCACTAAGAAAAGCATGCCGATGGTCATGACTACCTGCTGAAAAACGTCCATCCAGGCTACGGCATAAAGACCGCCGGTAACGGTGAAGATAATAAAGATAGCGCAGCAAATGACGGATCCCAGCCACACGGGAATGCCCAGAAGGTTGTAACACATCGTGCCGCAGCCAACGGCGCAGCCCAGGGTCCAGGAGCAGTACATGAAGATGTAGCACAGGCTGGAGAAACCTTTGATGTACTTGTTGTCTCCATAAATGTAGTCCAGCCACTGGGGTATGGTTGCGATATTCATTTTCTTGGTCCACCTGGAAAAAACCAGGCAAATAACCAAGGCCGACAGGGCAGAGCCGGCAGTGAAGGCGATGACCGTGACGCCATAGCTATAGCCGGTGCCGACAAAGCCGATGAGGGAGCCGGTACCCAGCCAGGTGGCGATCAGAGTACAGGATATGGCTATCGGGCCCAGGTTGCCTCCGGCAGAAATGTAGTCGTCGGAGGTAACGATGTTTTTGCTGGCCTTCATACCAACCAGGGCGGTAACCGCAATAAAACCTAAAAAATAAATCCAATTGCTCATGCTATTTGCTCCTTTCTTTTGTACCTGCCATTAGAAAAGAGCAAATCTCGTGCCAATCGGATTTTTAATCAGACTTATGAAAATACCTTTATTTTCGCCGAAATTTTTCCGGCCTTTAACATAGATTGCAGGTTTCGGAAAAATCGCTTATTGCAAAATATAGAATTTGCAATCCCTCGCAGAATCCTAGAGCTTCCCTTGCTGCTTATACAACCGCAGCTTGTTGTATAAGGTGGACAGGGAAATTTTTAATTCTTTGGCAGTCCGCTGCTTGCCCTTGGTATCATAGCCATGCATCTCCAAGGCGGCAAGGATCAATTTCTTCTCGTAGTCCTCCATAGAACAGCCGCCGCTTTCCGGGATCATAGCTGCGAAGCTGCCTTTGCCTTCATCCTGCCGGCAGTATTCATCCACAGATTCCCGGCCGTCTTGAGAAAAAAGCACCAGCTTTCCTAAATAGTTTTCCAGCTCCCGTACATTGCCGGGCCAATCCAGCGTCATCAGATGCCTGACCAGCCTCTCCGTCAAGATGAAATTGCTGTTATATTCCTCATTAAACTTCTTAATGATAAACGCGGCAATGGGAGGAATATCTTCCCTCCGCTGACGCAATGGCGGCACATTGATATTCACCATATTGAGACGGTAATATAAATCCTGGCGAAAGCACCCCTTGGCCACCTCTGCCTTCAGATCTTTATTGGTAGCGGCGATGATTCTCACGTCTACCTTCCGGGGCCGCAGACCGCCAAGCCTCTCCACTTCTTTGTCCTGCAATACTCTGAGCAGCTTAGCCTGCAGCAGAAGATTCATCTCCCCAATCTCATCCAAAAACAAGGTCCCGCTGTCAGCCAGTTCGAATTTACCCATTTTTGCCTTTACGGCGCCGGTAAATGCCCCGGCCTCATAACCAAAGAATTCGCTTTCCAGCAAATGATCGGGGATAGCTGCACAATTGATTTTGACGAAGGGTTTTTTGGCCCGGTTGCCGGCCTGATGAATGCCGTGAGCAAAAAGCTCCTTACCGGTACCGCTTTCCCCGCTAAGCAGTACTGTAGCATTGGAATTGGCCACCTTGCGAGCCATAGCGACACATTGCTGCAAAGCTTGGCTTTCCCCGATCAGGTTCTCCAGCCCGTACTGAGAAGAAGCAAACTCCTGCACCTGCTCCTGCAATTTCTTTACTTGCTTATTGCGCTTTTCCAGCAGGCGGCTCATTCGTTCAATATCTGAAATATCGGAAAATACAGAGACTGCACCCAGGGCTTTGCCGTTTACTAAAATTGGCGAACTATTGGCTGACACCACTTTTTTGCCATTTAATGTGGTATGGATTTTGCCAAAGACCGGCTGCCGATCCCGCAAAGCCTCCACTAAGGCTCCGTTAGGCGATACTTCATAGATATTCTTGCCTATGCGTTCTTCAGCCTTCTCCTCCAATATTGTCTCGAAGCTGCGATTAACATAAATCACCTTCCCGGAGCTGTCTACCACCTCTACCCCTTCTAAAGTCGCATCCAAAGCCGCCCGAAGCTCCTCCTGCCAAAGACGCAGGCTCTCATTTTCTTTTTTCAGCTTTTGAACCTCAGCTTGCAGCAGCTCCAATTCATAATGTATATCCATGTATGCATCTCTACCCGTCGCCATAATTTCTCACCTTCTTCTATTGGCATATTAATGGTTGCCGGGAACTTTTGTCAAGCTGGTTTTTCTATTTTATTCCAGACAGGCAGCAGTGCCTAAATAGAAAAAACGTCCAACATAAGTTGAACGTTTTTCTACCGGTTGGACCGGTCTTTCCTGGCAGCGACATACCTTTCCGGATCTTAAGACCAAGTATTATCTGCGCTGAAGGGCTTAACTGCTGTGTTCGAGATGGGAACAGGTGGGACCCCTTCGCCATAGCCGCCAGGACTCAGGATTCAATTGTCTTGATC
>JAHDPO010000031.1 GCA_018434325.1 Clostridia bacterium
GTATTGCATCGAAAAGGATACGTGTTTGTGCCTGAATGCCGTCTTTGGCAGAGATCAGCAAGATAGCGCCATCCAACACATTCAATGAGCGCTCTACCTCTGAATAAAAATCGATATGTCCAGGCGTATCAATCAAATTGACTTTGACATGGCCCCATTGATAAGATGCTATGGATGCCTGAATTGTAATGCCCCTTTGCTTTTCAAGTGCCATAGAATCTGTAATCGTTGAACCCCTGTCAACACGCCCGGACTCAGTAATGGTACCGCTGGCATAGAGAATACTCTCTGTTAATGTTGTTTTTCCAGCATCTACATGAGCCAAGATGCCGATATTCATTATTTTCATAAGTCACACCTCATATGATCGTTAAAAGATAAAAGTCCCCTGTGATTGAAATACTTTCATCACAGGGGACTGCTATCATAACAATTATGAGCACGACATTAAAAGCTGTTAGAAAGAGAATTCTACAGCAAGGCGGCATCCATAAAATATGAAAGTATTCTTAAATTAAGGTACAAAAATCAAACCTATTACAGATGTAATAAGGCCAAATCATTCGTACCTACCATCATTCAGTTGATTGTTATTTAAGAATACCTTGCCGCATAGTAGTTAATCTCCTTTTAGTGCTTTTCTCATATTACCCTATGAACACTGGATTTGTCAAGTTCACTTACAGCTACCAAAGTGACTATAAGCAAAAAGGATATAAAAAAGATGTTAATGTGAAACAAAATAGAATCAGACATGAAAAGTACTCAATAAAATGGACTTATGGATATAAATCACATTTAAAAGGATGGTGATCTTATGTGCTGGTCAATCCAGATTGCACCGCTGCTAATTTATTGCAGCGATATTAGGTCGATTATGTAGCTGCTTTATATAGCTGCTATCAATTAAAAAAAGGCAATGGCTTTCATCGGAGCCATGTGCCTATCAACACGAACCAGTAGAACAGGTTTGCTACGAATTAACATATAAGAGTATACAAGCGGACTTTCACGTTCGTAAGTATACTCTTTTTTTACTGCACAAAATTATTTCCCGGTGTCGGTCACCGCCTCTTGTCCTTCGTTTTCGCCACTCAACGAAAATCAAGGAGGACAAGAGAATGTCAGAGAATAAAAAATACACCATTATCGTAAAAAAGCAGCGTGTAGAGGTCAGCGAGGCCGTCTACCGTGCCTACCATAAAGAGCGTGAGGCAGAGCGCTATCAGAACAAACTGATCCGCCAGAATGAGCTGTCATTGGAACGGTTCCATGAGGACGGTGTCAATATCGATTATCTCATTGTTTGTGTTCAAGCAGATATTGTGGACAAGCTCATTCATCAGGAGCAGCTGGAGTCGCTGTGGTCAGCGCTACAGTACCTGCCGGAGGATGAGCGCCGCCTCATTGATGAACTGTTTTTCAACGAGAAAAGCGAGCGTAAGCTGGCTTCAGAGCTTGGTGTTCCTCGCATGACACTCAGCGATAAAAAGCATCGGATACTCGGAAAGCTGAAGAAATTTATGGACAAGTAAAATTTATTCCGTCCACCCCCCTTACTTTTTCCTTTATAGAAGTGAGGGGGATTTTTTTATCTCTCCCATGCTCTTTGAAAAACACCGGCCTCGCCGGTCATATCCAGCAGCTTAAATACGTTAGCTGTTCATCCCGAAAGGGAAAAGCGGCTCCGGAGGACACGCCAAGACCATCTGCGGATAGGTCAGAGCTATCCGTCAACACGATAGCATCAAAGGTGTCGAGCGAGAACTGTCCGTCCGAAAAGCAATCTGTGGTAGATTGCCCCGCCATGACCTGAACAGCCTATCATGATACTTCTGCACAGCCTCAGCCTCACGCAAAGGGTGCAGCCGCCGGAGAACCCGGCGGGGGTGAAATTCCCATGACAGCCACCAACCAAGGCTGGTTTAAGCTGACTGCCCATGCAGGACAAGCCCGTTCTGCGCTCCGGGAAGTCGTGTCGAATAGGAGCAAGCGAAAACGAAGAACAAGACGGCTTTATGCCGGAAAATATGAGGGCAGCCGCCCTGCCGGTACAACCGATTACACTCGGCGGCTGTCCTTATCCTTCTGGTATAAAACAAATTCACGCAAAGGAGGAATGTGAAATGCGTATTTACAAAGGCGATATTTTCTATGCAGACCTAACTCCAGTCGTTGGATGCGAACAGGGTGGGGTAAGGCCTATTTTGGTAGTTCAAAACAACACCGGAAACCGCTACAGCCCCACTGTCATCGTAGCCGCTATCACCAGCCGCACCGGGAAGCAGCATCTCCCTACCCACATCAGGTTGGGCGAACCGCAAAACGGTCTGCGGCAAAATTCATTGGTGCTTTTGGAGCAGGTGCGAACCATTGACCGTTCCCGCCTGCGTGACTACATAGGCACACTGACCGACCGGCAGCTCAGGGAGGTGGATGAAGCCTTGGCTGTCAGCTTCGGGCTGGGGCTTGCTGAAGAACCGGTGCAGAAAACAGAGGTAGCGCCGGTATTAACCGCCAGTATGTAAAGGAGGATTTTAGATGGAACAGAAAAACGCTTGGATTTATTGCCGCATTGATGCGCCGGAGGATACACATGGCGCTTTGAAAGGCCAGTATGAGCAGTTGGAGCGCTATGCTTCACAAATGGGATTTGCCGTTGTCGGCTCCTCGCAGGATTTAGGCAGCGGCCTTGCGATGGATCGCCCCGGCCTGCTGGCTGTTCGGGAGGCTGTAAAGGATAAGGATACTCAGGTTTTGCTGGTGACATCCATCAGCCGGATCGGACGGGATGCCGCAGGGGTTATGGAATTCATCGGAGATCTGAGCAGTTGTGGTGTTCGTATCTTTTCTCCGATGGAGGGAGAAATCAGGCCGCAGCCTTTCAGCTTTTTGTCACAGTTCAATTTGAATTAGGAGGGATCGCCATGAAGAGTACAGCCCCTGTCAATGAAGTCCGCTATCTGATGGCGCATAACTTCCTGTCCTATCTTTTGGAGCATGGGAAAATCACCTTAAAGGAATTCCATATCGCCGACCAATATGCAGTGGAAAAATACCGACCCAAGCTGCGGATTATTTAGTGAATTTTGTGATAGCTTTCGGTGCATCTCTGTGGTAGTGTATGTGCTAATACCCACAGGGTATTGAACTCACACGAAAGGAGAATTCACAATGAAAAAGCAAGAAACCATGAGGATTGCTGTTTACTGCCGTGTGGCAACAGAGGCACAGCTGACAGACCAAAGCTCAGAGAAAGAGCAGATCAAGCGGCTGCAGCAATTCCTGAAAGAACAGGAGGTGCAGCCATGCCGCAGGTACAGGTTATTGAACCGGTAAACGCCATTTTTCAGTATGCCCCGCCCAAGCTGCGTGTCTGCGCCTATGCCAGAGTCAGCAGCGACTCCGCCGATCAGCTGAACTCCTTTTCGGTACAGATGGATCACTACCAGAACCTCATCGCCAAAAATGAGGAATGGGAGCTGGCGGATGTTTACGCCGATGAGGGCATCACCGGAACCCGGTCGGATAAGCGGGAGGAATTCCAGCGGATGCTGTCCGACTGCAGAAAGGGCAAAATCGACCTCATCCTCGTCAAATCGGTCTCCCGGTTTGCACGAAATATCCACGACTGCCTCGCCGCTGTCCGGGAACTGAAAGCCCTCGGCATTGAGGTGGAATTTGAGGAAGATGGCCTGAAAACCGCCGATATGCACGATGAGATGATCATCGGCGCATTCAGCGCCATCGCACAGGAGGAATCCACCTCAATCTCCAACAATATGCGCTGGAGCTACGCCCGGAGAATGCAAAACGGCAGCTTCACCTGTTGCTGCGCCCCTTACGGCTACGACCTTATCGATGGCATCCTGATCCCCAACCCCAAGGAAGCCCCTGTGGTGCGCCGGATTTTCGCAGGCTATCTCTCCGGCAAAAGCATGGAGCAGATTGCAGATCAGCTAAATGCCGATGGCATCCCCTGCAAAAACGGAGAAGTAAAATGGCTCTACACCGCCATCAGCTATATTCTTAAAAGTGAGCGCTACATCGGCGATGCCCTGCTGCAAAAATCCTACACCACCGACACGATGCCCTTCAGGACGGTACGCAACAAGGGTGAGAAAGACCGCTATTACATTACCGGCTCCCATGAAGCAATGATCAGCCGCACTGTGTTTGAGCAGGCGCAGCAGCTCATGAAAGCCCGAAACGCCCTCTGTCCCCACAAAGGATACGGCAGGCAGTATGTGTTTTCTCAGAAAATCCGCTGCGGCAAATGCGGTACGAACTTCTCCCGCAGGGTGACCAATGGCAAGGTCTACTGGATGTGCCGCAGACATTTCCGCAGCAAGGAGCTGTGCGAAGTCAGGCAAATCCGTGAAGATGCCATCATACAGGCATTTAACCGGATGTATAACAAGCTAAAACAGAACAGCGGCTACATTCTTACCCCGGCGCTTAGTCAGCTGACTGACCTCAAATCCAAAATCACCATGAGCGATGGCAAGATCGGCTCCATCAACAAAGAAATAGCGGAACTCACCAAGCAGAGTCTGGTACTCAATCGTCTTCGGACGAAAGGTTACATGGACTCTGTTATTTTTATGCAGAAAACCAATGAGATCAACCAACAGCTCGACTTGCTCAAGCGCAACCGCCGCAGGCTGATGGAAAGCGATGCGGATGACCAGATAATCTGCGACTGCCGCTTGTTGATCGGCATCATGGAACAGGGTGCGCCTTTCCTCGCTGACTTTGACGAAATGCTGTTTTACAGCATGGTGCATCACATCGTGGTCACCGAGCAGGACAAGCTGCGGTTCCATTTGCTTGGCGGTTTTACATTAACCGAACCGCTTCCGGGGGAGGTGTTCGGACGATGAAAAAGAACCGCTATCTCCCCTTTGGCTACCACATCCAAAACGGTGTGCTGTGCATCCATAATGCCGAGGCCGCTGTGGTGCGCCAGACCTTTTTGGATTATCAAAGCGGACAGTCCTACCGGTTGATTGCTGAAAAATTGACTGCCAAGAAAAACCCTTATTTAGAGAACCGTACCGACTGGAACAAACACATGGTCAAGCGGATGCTGGAAAACCCCCGATACTGCGGCGGCGATCATTTTCCAACGATTATCCCCTCCGACACGTTCGGGGCTGTAGCCGCCCTCATCGGGCAGAAAGGCCAAGGGGAACGTATCCCCGATGAACTGGATATCATCCGCAGAAAAGCGATTTGTGCGGCTTGTGGAGGCAAATACAAAAGGGATGGCAGAAGCAAGAAGTATGAAGCGTGGTGCTGCTCCGCCGAGGGGCGCATAACACCAAAGCGCATCTCCGACCAAATCCTGCTGGACAGCGTAACGGCGGCTTTGAATATCATCATCGCCGATCCGAGTCTGCTGGAGCCTTCCCCAACGCCACAGCATCCCCATTCTCTGGATGCCACCCGGACAGAGAATCAGATCAACCGGGAATTGGAAAAAAGCGAGGTGGACAGCGACTACATCAAGCTGCTGATTTTCAGCTGCGCCGCCGCAAAATACGATACTTGCCCTGACCGGGAGCCGGAATACTTAACCCGCCATTTGAGGTCGGTATTTGAGCAGGAACAGCCGCTGGAGGCTTTTTCTCCCCGGCTTTTTGAGGCCACCATCAAACAGGTTCTCATCGAACCCGATGGCGGCCTAACCCTTCGCATGAACAATCAAATACTCGTCCACTACGGGGCAGGAAAGGAGTAACCGATATGCAGACACAAACCATCGCCCCTATGCAGAAGCGGGTGGATCTGATTCCTGCCAATGTGCTGGTGGGCAAAGCCAGCACCAGAAAGAAAAAGCTGCGTGTGGCGGCCTACTGCCGGGTCAGCACCGAGCAGGAAGAACAACAGTCCAGCTACGCTGCGCAGATTGCTTATTACACCGACAAAATATCCCAAAACAAGGATTGGGAGCTGGCCGGGATATTTGCTGACGAGGGCATCACCGGCACCAGCACCAAAAAGCGTGACGAGTTTCTCAAGCTCATGGCGCTCTGTGAAAAGGGCAAGATTGACATGGTGCTGACCAAATCGGTCTCCCGATTTTCGAGGAACACGCTGGATGCCATCACCTACATCCGCAAGCTCAAAGCCAAGGGCATCCCGATCATCTTTGAAAAAGAGGGCATCAACACCATGCAGATGGCCAGCGAAATGGCGCTGTGCTTTCTCAGCGGCTTTGCACAGGCCGAGAGCGAGTCCATCAGCCGCAATGTGACATGGGGCAAGCGCCAGAGCTTCAAGAACGGCAATGTGCCGTTTCAGTATAAACGCCTGCTGGGTTACGAAAAAGGTGAGGATGGCCAGCCCAAGGTTGTGCCGGAGGAAGCGGAAATGGTCAAGCGAATATTTCGCAGCTATTATGCCGGAGCCAGCATCAGCAAAATCAAAAAGTCGCTGGAAGCGGACGGTATCCCATCTCCCACCGGCAAAGAGAAGTGGTCGCCGGGTGTTCTCCAGTATATGCTCCGAAATGAGCGCTACATCGGCGATGCCCTGCTGCAGAAAACCTATGTGGTGGATTGCATTACCAAGGAAACCCGAAAAAACAACGGTGAAATCCCGCAGTATTATGTAACTGGAAACCATGAGCCGATTATTTCAAGGGATTTATTCAATCTGGTGCAGGAAGAAATCGCCCGGAGAGCCGGAAAACGCAAGGTAGCGCAAAAGGCTGTGAAAACAGAGAGAGGAAAATACAGCAGCAAGTATGCGCTGACCGAGCTTCTCAGCTGCGGTGACTGCGGAACTCAGTACCGCAGGGTCACGTGGGCGAGGGGCGGCAAGAAAAAGGTGGTCTGGCGGTGCATCAACCGCTTGGAATACGGCACGAAATACTGCAAGGAGTCCCCCACCCTTGAGGAAAGCAGACTTCACACTGCCATCGTGGCCGCCCTGAATTGTTTGGATAATGATAAACTGGATGTCATGGAAACCCTCCGAGCCGGTCTGCAGCTTGCCTTGGGTACGCAGGAGGGTGACAGCTTCAATGAGGGTGCCATCCAAAACCGCATTGCGGAACTGCAGAGCGTGATGATGGATTTGGTGGAACTCAGCTCCAAGTCCAGTGCCAGTGCAGATTATTTCGATGCCAAGTTTGAAGAAATCTCCACCGAGATCAAGTCGCTGCAGGAGCAGCTGGGCAAACACAAGCAGCAAACACTGATCACGCAAAATACCAAGGCCAGAATAGGCGAACTGCTGGCCATCATGGAGCAGCTCGACCTGAGCGTTAAAGAGTATCGTGACGATGTGGTCAGGGCGATCATCGCCAAGGTGGTGGTTTTATCCGCCGACCGCATCCGGGTCACCTTTGATGGCGGTGTAGAAATGGAGATGGAACTGCCGGGTGAATGAAAATGGCATTAGAAGCCGCCACAAAGCTGGCGGTTTTTCTACTTTGGTCGGAACTTTCGCTGTTTTTCAATTGGTTTCACCATAATACTGTGAATATTTCCATATTTTACACTAAACAGATTGCTTTATTCGCTACTGCGATATATAATATATACAATCTTTATTTTGAAAAGGATAGTTTTAATGGACTATATCACAGTGAAAGATGCCGTTGAAAAATGGGGAATCACACCACGCCGGATACAGGTGCTTTGTGCGCAGGGCAAAATACCGGGCGCTGTTCGGTTTGGGGTTGCTTGGGCGATACCTAAGGATGCAGTGAAGCCTAAGGACGGTCGATGTAATAAAAAAAAGCCAGAGTAGATTAATGTTATATAAAATTAATCATGTATAATATTTTTGTGGAGGGAGTGACATCATGACTAGCCATCAAGCATCAGAACAAATGATAGGTTATCTTTATCAAGCTAGGTATGCATTGTACCTTTTATTAAATAATGATGATGAGCAATCAGAAATTAGTATTGAAAAATTTGATGATGTAAGCTTTGGAAACGGTGATACTCCTGAAATCATGATTCAACTCAAGCATCATGTAAAGGCTTATGGCGATTTAAATAACGCAAGTACAGATATATGGAGAACATTAAAAGTTTGGATAGATGCTATTAGTAAGCATCCAGATTTATTGTCAAAAACAAAATTTATGATAATAACTACTGCTTCGGCGCCAGAGGGCACAGCAGCATATTATTTGAAAACTGAATCACAAAAAAGGGATTCTCTTTTGGCTTACAGCATATTAAAAAAAGTTGCGGAAGAATCTCAGAACAAAGGTCACCAAAGTTATTATAAAGCATTTACCAGTATGCCAGAATCGCAAATTCAGCAATTGTTAGATTGTATTTATGTAATTGACAAGAGCAGCAATATTGTCGATGTTGAATCTGATATAAAAAAAGCCATTAGATATAGTAGCCTTCCTCAATATATTGATAAAATATGTGAACGTTTGGAAGGTTGGTGGTACAAAAAAGCAATAGAAGCTTTATGCTCAGAAACACCAATATTCATATCTCAGAGTCAAGTGCGTTCACACATAGTTTCTATAGGATTGGAATATGCACCCGACAATTTGCCTATTGATGTGGACGAATCCGAAAACTTCGAATTAGATGAGTTGTCTCCAAATGATCAAATATTTTATGAACAATTAAAGCTGATTTGCTTAGGAAGCAATAGACTGAGAATGGCAATTAGAGATTATTATCGTGCCTTCAAACAGCGAGCAAACTGGGTCAGGGAAGAATTGTTATATACAAATGAGCTGGACAAATATGAAAAAAAACTTATTGATGAATGGGAACATTCATTTTATGCAATGCAAGACGACTTGTCAGATTATGGAGATCAAATTACAGAAAATACTAAAGTATTAAATGCAAAAAAACTCTATAAGGAAATTGAAGAAAAGGATATACGTATTAGAGATCGCTGCAGTGATGCATTTGTAATGAGAGGCAGTTATCATATCTTAGCGAATCAGCTTAGAGTAGGATGGCATATTGATTTTTATGAGCGTTTGGCGCAATTATTAAAGAACTGAGGTGATTTATTTGAGGAATTGGGGGCTTAGGGCAAAGGAAGTCGCTTATTTACTTAATCCGGCGTTTTGTGGTAGGTTATTATACAGTTGCATTAAAACATATAATGAGATAACAAAAAGAGCTTTTCCATTTCCTCTTATTTATCTGATTCTTCCATTGATACTTCATAAAAAAACTAGAGAGTGCATATCAAGTCGTACACAATTGATCATATGGCAACAACGATATCCTGAATTATTGATAGGTTTTGCAGAGAGAACAAAAGATATGGTTCAAATAACCAATGAGGCTATGGAGTTTTTGCTCCAAAGTGGTGTCGTACTGTTAACGAACGCTGCAGAGCTTGAAATATCTCAAACGAGCCGACCACTCAGTAAGACAAAATATGTTAATGACGAAATCAGAGATTGCCTTAATAAAAGCGAACACGTTGCAAAATGGTTTGCTGCAGCAGGAAAAGTTGAAACAGTATATGTTGGTTTGGGGGTAAGACCATGATGCAGATACGAGAATTAGTCATATACGGATTAAATGGACAAGTAAGGCATTTGCCATTTCAATTAGGAAAAGTGAACATAATATCCGGAAAATCGAAATCCGGAAAATCGGCTGTAGGCGACATAATTGACTATTGCCTAGGCGGGAGTTCTTGTGATATTGCAGATGGCGTAATTAGAGAAAATGTGTCGTGGTATGGATTGCTATTGCAGTTTGATAGCGAAAGAGTGTTTGTAGCTCGCCAAAATCCGCCTCCTGGTCAACAGTCGACGGGATTTTGTTATATTGAGGTCGGAGAAAAGATTGAAGTTCCTGAAAAATGTGATTTTGTTTCCAATACTAATGTTGCTGGATTGGAGGAGGCCTTAACTAAGAGATTAGGCATTTCTGAAAATCTAAATATACCGCCGGACGGACAAAGCCGTGATCCTTTAGCAGCTAATATTCGACATGCATTATACTACTGCTTTCAAAATCAAGATGAGGTAGCAGCAAAAACTTTTTTATTTCATAAGCAGTCAGAGGATTTTATTACGCAAGCCATAAAAGACACTTTGCCATATTTTTTAGGTATAGTGAATGAGGAAGCGTTAGCCTTAGAAAATGAAAGAAGTATTCTAAAAAGAAGATTAGCAATTGAAAGACGTAGGCTAGAAGAAAATAGAATGCTTCAAGGAGGAGGCTTGCAAAGAGCCATTTCGTTAATATCTGAAGCAAAGTATGTAGGTCTCGTATACGATAATATTGAAGTGGATTATGATAGTTACGATTCTGTCTATAAAGTTTTAAAAAACGTGAATGAATGGACTCCTGTAAATGCTGAAACGGTTGGTATGGATCGTTTAAGCTTTTTACAGTCAGAACTAAAAAAAGCCGAGGATGAATTAGAACAACTGAATCAGGATATTAGTAATGCAAAAACATTTGCGGGAGAAACAAGCGGCTATGCAAATGAAGTCGAGCATCAAAAAATTAGGCTAAGCTCAATTGGTTTATTCGAGCAACTTGATTTTAGACCGGATCATTGCCCCTTATGTGCCAATGAACTAGAAACACCTTTACCAAATATCGACATGATAAGAACCGCTATAAAAAACCTAGATGACAATATACAAAATGTTACCCGGGAAAAACCGAAATTACGAAAATATATTGACTCCCTTGAATCAGAGAGGGAAAAAACACGGCAAGACATTATCCAAGTAAAGTCTGAAATTGATGGCATTTATACTCAGAATCAGGATGCCATTGCATTAAAAGATTTAAATTCTAGGCGTGCAAAAGTAGTTGGTAGAATTAGTCTATGGCTGGAAAGCGTAGAGCAACATGATGACTCTACAGGTAAAGAAAAAGTCATAAAAAAGATTGAGGATAGAATATGTGAAATTAATGAAACGTTAGATAAAGACTCACTAGAAGATCGTAAGCAATCTGTATTATCACGAATATCTGTAGATATGACTGAATGGGCTAAGGAGCTGAACTTAGAACATTCGGATAACCCATATCGTCTAGATATGAACAAAGTTACAGTTATTGTCGATAAAGCTGATCGCCCTGTTCCTTTAAAACAGCTCGGCAGTGGATCAAATTGGGTTGGGATACATCTAATAACTTACTTTGCGTTACATAAATATTTTATTACGCTTAAAAGGCCAGTGCCTAATTTTATATTTTTGGATCAACCTTCACAAGTATATTTTCCATCTGAGTTAGATGAAAAAAATACAGATTGGAATATGGTTGGCACCTTATATAACTTTATATCCGATAGGGTATCGGAACTAAAACAAAAGCTTCAAGTCATAATAGTAGATCATGCTAACCTCAAAAATGAAAGTTTCCGTAACTCTGTTATTGAAGATTGGTGGAATGAAAATAACTTGATACCGGAAGATTGGTACAAAAAATAGATTATTAACAATGCTTTTGGCCTGCATCTATTTTGTACTAACGACACATTTTTTTACCATAAGGGCAATTAGCTCAGCTGGTTAGAGTACATGCCTCACATGCATGGGGTCGGGGGTTCAAGTCCCTCATTGCCCACTAAGGAATGACTGGATAGCCAGTCATTTTTGTTGTTTAAAGGAGACTTGAACGGGCGGAGTAGGAAGCGGCAAAGCCGACCTATGGGGAGGATTTGCCCGGCCCGGCGTGATAGCGAACAACGAAGAAAGGCAATAAGGGAAGTGGTGAGCGGAGCAAGTCCCACATTGCCCATTAAGGAAGAAAAACGCTGCCAGTCCCAATGCCATTAAGATTAGCAAAAAGTTGGCGAATTCATGGAGCATTGGCCGGCGCCGTGTCAAAAGAACAATGCAGCGAGATTCCCGCTACTGCTATTAGTGAACCCTTGGCGGCGGCAGCTTGTACAGAAATTGCGATTGTGGTCAATTGGCTGGGGCATGGTGTACAAAAATTTCGTTTGTAGGTAAAATGCAGGGAAGGTAGTCCCTCACAACCGAAGAAATTGCACAAAACAGGCCTTGATTTGGCTAAAATAGGCCTCAGCTGCTGCTGCAATTCACCCACAAACGCAAAAATTGTACAGGCCGAGTCCGGAAAATGCATACAAACGAAAAAATTGTACATCTGCGCCCAACTATCTCAGGATAGCAGAACATCTGCGCCTCAGGATCTGCGGATAGCAGATTGAATCTGAAGGATTGAGTCCGTAGGACAGAATCGTCTAAGGATCACTGCTCCCCAGCCACAGGCAGTCACTGCCACCAGGGCACCAGGCGGTAACTACCCTGCCACTTTCCATTTTTTCATTTGACTCTTATCTAAATGACATTGCCGCCAGTCCTTGATTGATCGGGATATTGGCGGTTCTTTATTTTAAAATCACCTAACAGCGGGGTGCTAAATAACTGCTAAGTATGCTATGATAATAATATTATGAATAAAAAATAAAGAATTCCGAAGAGGAGGCGCTTCAAATATGATCATATTCGATCTATTGATTACGTTTATATGTTTGGGGATCATTCTCCATCACATCATTAAACTTCTCCTCAGCGGAAAAAACAGAGCGGGATTGGTGATTATCGACTGCTTGAAAATAGTCTTTATTTTTTTTATTGTATATTTCTTAGTTTTTAGTTTTTTAATGCTTACCATATATGAGCTGTTCAACGATATGGGCTTTTTCTTCCCAATCCTGTCATTCAGCGGAGTGATCGCAATTTTTGTCGCCCACAAATACTACCGGTTAATTATGAACGCTGGGAAACCGACAGCTGGCAATCGGAGTTCACAGGCGACTAAAAAAGCATTTTCAGGAACTGCGGCAGCTTCCCCAAGGGAGAAAAGGCCTGCCGATGTGAAGAATACGGTAGCAGAAGCCCGAAAAGACGCTAATGCCGGGTTAAAGACAGGCCAGGCGGCGCCGGTGCAAAGACCTGTAAAGGTCAAGCACTGCAAGCACTGCGGCGCCAAGATTAACCTAAGCACCGGCATTTGCTCCGGCTGCAGCAAAAGAGCTATCGGCGTGAGCTTGATAAGGGGATTTAGGCGGCCGCAATTGTAATTAACCGCTTTCATCACCCATAATGGCAGAATATCCGGTTTGTGCAGGCAGTACGGTAGTGACCCCAAATATGCAAAATTGCAAGTTGGGAGGAGGCCAATGAAAAAGTCGGTCAAGTCTCCTCCTGTGAGCAAAATTGCAGGTTTAAAGTGTGCTGTTTAATTAAAATAGAGTCTATTCTCTTGCTGATGCACTAGATATAGCCAAATGTAGCCGCATGCAGCTCCCAAAATGATTTTGGGCACTTTAAACTTGCAATTTTGCACATTTTTTAGTGGCCTCGTCAACCATCACCATTCTGAGCAACTCGCCGCAAATTTCAGGGTCAAGCTAAAAAACGAGCGTCGCTTGTGATTTTTCAAGTCACATAGCAACGTCCGCTTTGTATATCATAATATTCTTCAACTGTAATTATCCTTGCAGCTTGCAGCCACAATTATCCCTGCACTGCAATCATCCCTGCGCAGCCGCCTCCGGTATCAGCAAAACAGCTCCGGCTCCCGGCGCTCAAGGAAATTGCCTTCTATTAAAGCTTTGCGCTGCAATAAACCTTCATCGTCAAAATATTTGGCCTCCTGTGGGCAAGCTTTGACGCAGGCGCAGCAACTGATACAGACTGCTTCATCGGCCAGGCGGGGATCGCTGAAAGAAATGGCGCCGCTGGGGCAATGATCGGCACAAAGCAGGCAGGCGGTGCAGCTATCATTCGTCTTAGGGGCGCGGGGAGCCGCCGTCATACCGGTGCGGTAGGGAAAATTGCCTGCCACCTTTACGGGCTGGAGGGAGCCGGCCGGCAGCTTTTCGGCTGCTTTGACGGCTAACGCTTCAGCCAGCTGCAGATCCTGAGCATCAGGCCGGCCGGCAGCCGCCAGGCGGGAGTAAGAATGTTCGCCGATAAAGGCGCCTGCGGCTATGGTGATAAAACCGGCCTCTTGAAGCAGATCCTGCATTTCCAGCAGGCAATCCTCATAATGGCGGTTGCCATAGACGGCCACGATTACCGCTGGAGTATTTTGCCCTCGCAGGCCCTTGAGGAAAGGCAGCATAATAGCAGGCACTCTGCCGGCGTATACCGGCAGACCCAAAATCAACAGATCATCTTCACTAAAAGTGACAGCAAGCTTGCGCTCTGAAGGCGGCGTCTGATTGAGCCTTTGGCCCGTTTGGGCCTGAGGCAGCAGCCTGATGACTTCCCCGGTGATCGCCGCAACGATTTTTTCCGTGGCATGAGTCGGGCTAAAGTAGGCGCAGTGAACAGTATAGGCCATACAAACATCTCCTCTTTCGCCGATAGCTCGGCATTCTTCGCCGATAGCTCGGCATTCTTCGCCGATAGCTCGGCATTCTTTGCCGATAGCTCGGCGGCTTACTATGCCGATAGCTCGGCAGGCCATGAAGCAAGATATGATTATAGTATACTGTCCTGACGGCAGGAAGCAAGGGTTTGGCAACAAAAAAACGGGCGCCCCAACGTGATCTCAAAAATCACCCGGAGGCCCGGTTTTTATTTGACGCTACTGCCTTAAAATGCTCAAGCCTTGTCTTAATCCCGTTTAGCGCTGCCTAAAAACCGCTGGGCAGAGGCTTGGCCTGCTTCCTTTCCCTGTAGATCATGGAAAGGCTGGTGATCAGCGCAATGGCCAGGAAAACTACGCTAATGGGCTTAGTAAAGAAGATCAGCGGGCTGCCGTTGGAAGTAATCATTGCCTGACGCAAGGAGTTTTCCAGCAGGGGGCCCAGAATCATCGCCAGTACCGTGGGCGCAATGGGAAAATCGAAGCGGTCCATGAAAAAGCCCAGAACACCGAAGCAAATGGCTACAAGAACATCAAAAATGCTGTTGGAGGAAGCAAAGGAGCCGATAACGCCGAAGATCATCAGGAAGCTGATCAAGAGAGGCTTTTTGATCAGAGCAATGCGAGAAATCGGCTTTACCACCAGCATGCCGATAAACAGCAAAGATACGTTGGATAGAATCATGCCGGCAAAAATGGGGTAGACCACATCCAGGTGCTGTTTAAATAGCAGGGGCCCGGGCTGAATGCCTTGGATCATCATGGCGCCCAGCAATACAGCGGTGACGGAGTCCCCCGGTATACCCAGGGTCAGCATGGGGATCATCGCGCCGCCGGAGACGGCGTTGTTGGCTGATTCCGGACCGGCAATGGCTTCCAGGGAGCCCTTGCCCACCAGCTCCGGATGCCGGGCGTTGCGCCGGACATCGCCATAGGATACGTAAGAGGCAATGGTGCCGCCGGCTCCCGGCAAAATTCCGATCAAGACGCCGATGATACCGCCCCGGATCATGAAACGGAAGCTCTCCTTGAATTCCTGGAGATTGGGGACCACCCGGTCAACCTTGACCATTTGCTGTTCTTCTTCCTTATATTCCAAAACCAGCCGGATTACCTCGGCAAAAGCGAACATACCGATAACCGCCGGCAGGAAGGAAAGTCCTCTGGATAAAGGCGCTATACCAAAATTAAAGCGGCTGAAAGGCAGGATAGGATCATAGCCTACGGTGGCCAGCAAAAGGCCCAACAGTGCGGAAAAAACGCCTTTGATAAAAGATTTGCCGCTGACGGCAAAAACGGCGGTAAGGCCAAAAAGGGTAACGGAAAAATATTCCGCAGGGCCAAACATCAAAGCAAACTTAGCCAGCAAGGGCGAAAGAAAGATCATCGCAATGCAGCTGAAAAGGCCGCCGACGACGCCGGCTACGTTGGATATGCCGATGGCTACGCCGCCTTTGCCTTGCAGGGTCAGGGCATAGCCGTCATCCACCACCGCCGCATTGGCCGGAGCGCCGGGGGCCCGGATGGTAATAGCGGTAATGCTGCCGCCGTACATGCCGCCGGCATAAATCCCCAAAAGCAGCAGCATGGAGGAGATTGGGTCCATATTGAAGGTCAGCGGAGACAGCAGGGCAATGGCCAAGGTGGCGGTCAGGCCGGGAATAGCCCCAAACAACGTACCGATCAGCACTCCTAAAAGGGTGAGGGAAAAGTTGATGGGCTGAAAAATAGTGATGATAGCATTAAAAACCAATTCCATGTTAACCACTCCTAAAATAAGAGCCCCCTTGGCAGCGGAGCTTTAAGTAATATAGTAAAAATAAAATAAATGCTGACGCAGATGATAACGGCGTTGGCAGTGCTTAGAAGCAGGTTTCTGACGGTAAATTTTTGAAATACATACATGGCCAAAGCTATGCCGGCAAAAAAAGTCGAAAAAAAGTAGCCCAAAGATCTTATGCAAAAATAATAAGCGATTAAAATTCCTACGATAACAGCCAGGCGCAGCCAGAGATAGCCTGTCATAGGATTGCCGGCTTCTTTTTTCTTTAAGGTTTGAAAGATCAGACCCAGGCAGGCCAGGCCAAAAATCAAAGCAATAGCCCGGGGATAGTAAGCCGGACCGGCTTTGCTGACGGCGAAAACAGGAAATGAGGCAGAAATCAGCCAAACAACGATAGACAAGAAGAGCCCGCTGATACCTGCGAATAAATCGGCTTTCATGGCAGTGTTCCTTTCCAGGCAAAAGGCCGGCTGCCGGGAGGGAATTATGGCGGCCCGCTTGAGGGGCGCCGGGGCAGCCGGCCCTCAGAACCTTTTAGCTATTTGATAAATTCCAACTGTCTTAATACAGATTCCACATTAGGATATTGCTCGTCCAGCATGGTTTTGAAATCGGCGGAGCCCCGATAGTATAAATCCAGGCCGGCTTCTGTGGCTTTTTGCTGGAATTCCGGATTATCGTAAGCTTTTTTGAAGGCGTCTTCCAAAATGGTCTTTACTTCTTCCGGTGTTCCTTTGGGAACGCCGAAGCCCCGCCAGCTTTCCCAAGCTACATCATAACCCAGCTCTTTGGCAGTAGGCGTATCGGGGAACATCTTGGATCTTTCGTTGGCCAGGATAGCCAGTACCCGGATCGAGCCATTTTCTACGTGCTGCTCCATACCGGTGAGGGTTTGAATGCCGGCGTCCACATGCTTGCCGGATAAGGCGGCAATGATTTCAGCGCTGCCTTTGAAGGGCAGATACTTGAATTTGGCGCCGTCGGCAGCAGCTTCCAGCAGACCGGAAGCCTGGTGAAAGAAGCCGCCCAAAGGAGTGGTGCCCATTTGCAAAGTCTCCGGCTTCTCCTTGGCCGCGGCCAGCAGCTCATCCAGCGTCTGATAAGGGCTGTCGCCGGGGACGAAAACGCCTACAGGCTGAGTGGTGAACTGCATAATCAGATCAAAATCCTCATACTTTATAGGGGTTTGTCCCATAGCCTGATTAGTCAACACGTCGAAGGTCAAATTGGCTACGGTATAACCGTCGGCCGGTGAATTGGCAGCCTGATCCCAGCCGATAGCGCCGTTGGCGCCGGTAACATTTTGATAAACAAAAGATTGACCTAATTCTTTAGCGGCATAATCGCCCATTAGACGGGCTGCTAAGTCAGAGCCGCCGCCGGCAGACCAAACAATGATCATTTCCATAGGCTTGGTGGGATAAGCGGGGGCGGCAGGCGCGGTGGACTGGCCCGACTGGGCCGGCGGATTGTTTTGGGCAGGCTGGCTGCCGCAGGCAACTAAACCTAATGAGAGCGAGAAGATTAAGATAATAACTAAAGCCTTTTTCAGATTCTTCATGAGTCGGCTCCTTCCAAATAACTACGTTTATTATTTTACAAATCCAAGTTGTCGCAAGGTAGTTTCCACATAGGGATATTGTTGATCCAATGAATCTTTAAAATCATCAGGGCCCAGGTAAACCAGATCCAGCTTGGCTCTCTTGGCCTTTTCTTGAAATTCCGGATGATTAAAAGCGGCTGCAAAGGCTTTCACTAATGCCTGCCTGATATCCTCGGGCGTATCCTTGGGGACGCCGAAGCCCCGCCAGCTTTTGTAGACTACGTCATAGCCCAATTCCCTGGCTGTCGGCACCTGCGGGAAATTGGCCAGACGATCTTCCGTCAGCACCGCCAGAAGCCGTATGCCATTGTCTGTCATGTACTGCTCCATGCCGGTAAGCGTTTGGATAGCGGCGTCGGTTTTGCCCACGGCCAAAGCAGCGATGATTTCCGCCGAGCCTTTATAGGGGACCACATTAAAGCGGGCTTGATCCGAGGTATTTTCCAGGAGAGTAACGGCTTGATGGAAAAAACCGCCTAAAGGTGTGGTAGCCATGGTAATCGTATTGGGCTCTTTGGTAGCTGCGGCCAGCAGGTCATCCAGCGTCTGCCAGGGGCTGGCGGCGGGGACGAAAACGCCGATAGGCTGGACGGTAAACTGGCAAATCAGTTCAAAATCTGTGTACTTTACATTCGTTTGTCCCATAGCTTGGTTAGTGAGGATATCAAAGGTTAAATTAGCTACGGTGTAGCCGTCTGGCTCCGCCGTCACTGCCTGCTGCCAGCCCTTATCACCGTTGGCGCCGGTGATATTGCTGTAGGTAAAAGGCTGGCCCAATTCTTTGGCAGCATAATCGCCGATCAGCCTTGCGGCTAAATCGGAACCGCCGCCGGCAGACCAAACGATGATCATGTCCAGAGGTCTTTCCGGAAAAGGCTGTTCCTTAGCGCTGCGGAAAGGGTTTTGGCCGCAGCCGGCCATCAGGAAGAGGAATAAAGTCAGCAAGACCAGTCTTTTTCTCATGACAGATCCTCCTCATCTCCGGTGGGCTTTGCCAGCAAGCCGATTTCTTCGTAATAGCGCCGCGCCCCCGCATGCAGCGGAACTACCAGATCTTTCGGGAAATCGTTAACGTTTACTTTTTTGTAGGAATCGTGGATTGTCTCATAAAAGGCCTTGTTTTCATAAACGGATTTCGTCAGAAAATAGGCTACCTCTTCCGGCAGGTCTTGACGGACGATCAGCAAAGTCTTGATTCCTACGGTGAGAACGTCTTCCTCCTGGCCCGGATACGTGCCGGCGGGGATGATCAAGGGGCTCCAGCCGTACTTTTCAGACAGTGACCGGACGATATCGGGGCTCAGGCTTAAAAGTACCGATTCCCTTTTTGACAACAACTCCGAAACGGCAGCCTCCGGCATAGCTTTGTTGATTGCTAACAAGTCGAAATAAAGAGCATTGTAAGCCTTAAAAAGCGAGCTGCTTTCAGCAAAATAAATATCGGTGCCAGGTTCCTGCAAATCGCCGGCATCATTTAAACCGTATTCGGCCAAGACATACTGCAGTATAAAATAACTGCTGTCCGTGCGAGGGGGGACGCCCAACCGGGCTTTGCCGCCGTTTTTTTTCAATAAGTCTTCCAGAGTAAGAGCGCCTGTCTGTTTATCGGTGATCAGATAGAGCACGGTGTTTTCCAAAGAAGCAATGCCTTGAATGCCGTCCAGTATACCCTCATAAGGAGCAAGGCCTGCCAGGGCTTTTTCCAGAAGGAAACCCTGGGATAAGCCGATGGCTGCCTGCCCGTTTTGCAGAAGGTAAGGGTTGGCGATGGCTCCTCCGGTAGTGACGGTAATCGGATAACCATAAAAGTATTCATTGGCTTTTTCGGCGATGGCGGCCGAGACAGAGACCCAAAGGCCGTTGATGGAGCCGGAGGCAAAGGTGATGGGCTGGATCCGGGGCACATCTCTTTCCTCCAAAGGCGGAGCCCCCCCGTTCTGCAGGGAACAGGCGGTACCGGCCAGCAGACTGACCATCAACAAAAGGCCGCCGACAATTTTCTTTAATATGCATCTTTTATGCCAGCTATCATTAGCCAGGCGGATAAAGGCTTTCATCCTCAGCGCTATGCCTCCTTTGGGAAAAAGTTTCCCCTGCCGGGGAAAAACTTTCCCTCGTATAATTAATGGTATTCCTTTAATTTATTACGGAGAGTACGCTCGGTAACCCCCAAAAGAGCCGCAGCTTTTTTGCGGTTGCCTATTGTGGAGCGCAGAGTATCTAAAATGGCCTGGCGCTCAATAGCGTCAAGACGAAAGCCGGCAAGAGCCCCTTGAGGCAGCGGGCCGCCGCCGGGCAAGGCAGTGCCGCCGAGGTCGCCGGCAGCCATGGAGGCTTCCAGTTCAGGCAAATCTGCCAGGGTCAGCACCGGCCCTTCGGATAAGGCCACGGCCCGTTCCGCTAAATTCTCCAATTCTCTGACGTTGCCGGGAAAATCATAACGCTCCAATAAGAATAAAACATCCCGGTGAGCTCCCGTTACTTGTTTGCCGAATTGCCGGTTGTATTTTTTGATGAAATACTGCAGCAGAAGAGGAATATCCTCTTTGCGCTGCCGCAAGGGCGGAACCTTGATCGTAATCACATTAAGGCGATAATATAAATCCTCCCGAAAAGCTCCTTGCTCTACGGCTTTTTTCAGATCCTTATTTGTGGCGGCAATCAGCCGCACATCCACCTGGATCGCCTGATTTGAGCCCACAGGAGTTATGGCTTTATCCTGCATCACCCGCAACAGCTTGGCCTGGAGGCCAAGATCCATATCGCCGATCTCGTCTAAAAACAAAGTGCCTTTATGGCAAAGCTCAAACTTGCCTTTGCGGTCGCTGTCCGCTCCGGTAAAAGCCCCTTTCTTGTGGCCAAAAAATTCGCTTTCCAATAGATTAAAGGGGATAGCCGTGCAATTGACGGCTTCATAATGGTGCTTTTGGCGGTTGCTACCGTAATGGATGGCTTTAGCCACCAAATCCTTGCCGGCGCCGCTTTCGCCTAAGATCAAAATGTTGGAGTTGATATTCTTTACTTTATCGATCATGGTAAAAACCGACGCCATGGCGGCAGAGCGGCCGATGATTTCGCTGTGGCCGCTTTGGGCCTTCAACAGCTGGTTTAAGTGGGCCACTTGCTTATTGAGGCCGGCATTTTCCAAAGCGTGGCCCATCAGGTTTTTCAGCTCGTCCAGGATGATAGGCTTGCTGACGTAATGGTAAGCTCCCGCTTTTACCGCTTCCACCGAGGAATCGATGCTGCCGAAGCCAGTCATAATGATCACCGGAATATGAGGATGGCTGCTTTTAATCTCTTTAAGCACTTGAATACCGTCGTGGCAGCCTAGTTTTAAATCCAGCAGGATGAGTTCCACAGGCTGGTTCTTTATATAGAGGTAGGCTTCCTCCGGCGTCAAAACCCAGTGGACTTTGTGCTCATCCTCCAGGGCGTAAGACAGAGATACGCAAATATTTTTCTCATCGTCAATAATCAGGATATTGCTCATAAGCTCTCCTTTACAGGTATAAACGACAGGGGGACGGGTCGATGCTCAAGGCAGGATAACCGTTGCCTTGGTGCCGCTGCCGGCTTGGCTCTCCAAAATCAGCCGGCCCCGGTTTTTCTCCAAAAGGCGGCGGCAGATATAAAGGCCTAAGCCGGTGCCCGAGCGGCGGGTAGTAAAAAACGGCTCCGTAACTTTTTCCAGATATTCTGCGGGAATTCCCGGACCATTATCGCTGATGGTCACCGCGATATTGCCTTCCGGAGTCCTATAGCTGCCGATGGTGATGGCGCCGCCCTCCTGTAAGGACTCCAGGCTGTTGAGGATCAGGTTGATGAAGACCTGCATCAACTCCATGCTGTCGCCGCAGACCATTTGGCCCGGGGGCAAGCTTACGTCCAGGGCGATCCTCTTCTCATTGCACTTGCGCAGCAGCAGTAATAAGACGCTATCCAGCAAATCTTTGATATCAAAGGAAGCGGGGGCTGCCTGCTTAGGCTTGGCATATTCCGACAAAGAAGACACCATGCTGTCCAGGCGGTTTACCTCCATAGTGACGATTTCGGTCATGTTGCGGCGAAAATCGGCATTGTTGATTTTGCTGGGCAAAAGCTCCGTCATGGTTTTGATGGAGGTCAGCGGAGTTCTGATCTCATGGACAAATTCCGAAACCAAAAGATCCAGGGATTTCATCCGATCTACCTTCGTCATTTCCTCCTGAAGCCGGCGCTCCTTGCTGTAAGCTCTATTCAGCTCCTCTGTGCGGCGCTCTACCTCTTTTTTTAACGTAGTCCGCCATTTAAGCGCCAGCGCCATAATCAATAAGGCCAGCATGGCCACCAGGGAGATGGCTAAAAAATAGCTCCTGATTTTGCGGTTGTAAGAAGCAATGCTTTCCCCGAACCATTTTTCATAAATCTTGTCATAGCTTTTATTGCTGAAAACCGCCTCCAGGCCGCTGTTTAGCTGAGTCATTAAATTTTTGTCGGCGGCGTTGGTGTAAAAAGCGTAAGAGCTGACGTTGAAAGACTCGCCCACGGCTTTGATGTAATCCTCCTGATTCCATTTTTGGATCAGATACATGCCGGCGCTTTTATTGCCGATATAGGAGTCTACGTCCTTATTCATCAGCAGGAGAAAGCCGTGCTCCTGACTCATGACAATTTGCGGGCTTTCCAAAGTGTATTTATCCAGATGAGTGCTGATGAGAGGCGTAAGGCTCTGGGTATTGATGGCTACAGAACCGCTCCAAAAGCCCTCAAGATCGGAGATGTATTGATTGTCCGCCCGCACAAAGATCGTGTCCTGGCTCTCGATCAGCTCTTTGGAAGCCAGTAGGCTGGGGCCGCCGGAACGGTTGCTGACGATGGCGTCAAGACCCCGGTGCAGAAGATTATTGTTCAAATCAGCGGCAGTTTGAGCATAAAGCTCAATATCCACACCGATTTCAATAGCCACGGCCCGGACGAGATCGACGTTGAAGCCTTTGATCATGCCGTTATCATCCACATAAGAGTAGGGCGGCATATTAATGTCGACGCCTACCCGGATGCTTTGGTTTTCCTGCTCAAAAGGAGCCGCTTTCAGTATGGGGGCGGGCAGAAACGGCAGAAGCGGCAAAAGACCGGCCATAAAAAGAGGGAGAAGCTTTTTCTTCAATTCCATATGAGATCCCTTTCCCAATAATATTTGACGGCCCCCTGATGGAAGGAAAGGGGGTACTTATCATTCAGCTGATTGCCCTTGATTTCCTGATCAATAAAAAATATGGACTTATATTCCGCCATATGGTCGTAAAGAGCTTTGGTCAGCTCATAAGTGATGACCAGTTTTGTTTCTCTTTCCGCCGCCAGCATTACTTTGGTGGCTGCGGTCAGAATATAGCGGTCCATACCTTTGTAGGTTTGCGAAGGGATGGTGATTATCTTATATCCCGGCAGGAGAGTCTCGATCTCGTCAATCAGCTCCACATTCTCCAAGGGCAGCAAAACGATATCAAAATTGGCGGCCATTTGAGCGATAGGCTGGCTTGGCAGCGAGGCGTGGGTGGCAATACAGTCGATGAGCCCTGCATCCATGGCTTTGACGGCTTCCTCCAGGCCAATATAAATGGGTTCAAAAGAGCTATAGTCCAAGCCATGAGCCTGCAATAGCCGGCGGGTCAGCAGCTCTTCTTCGCTGTTGAGAGCCCCTACGGCTACCTTCTTATTATTAAGCTCCGACAACCGGCGAATACCGGAGCTTTTGCGAACCACACATTGAAAAGCTAAAGCATATAAGGGCGTAACGATCTGCTTTTGGTTTTTTAAAATAGTGCCGTAAAGGCCGGTCTGGTTAGCCTGATCAATCAGCAGGGCTTCGGAAATCAGTTCCAGCTGTCCCTGATGCTGGCCGGGCTGCTGAAAATAGCAATTCATCTCATCGGCATATTTTTCCACCATGACACAGAGAGCCATAGCCGGCTGATAAATCTCCTCTTTAGCCAGTCCGCTCTCTAAATTGATGGAGTATTCCTCCTGGACGTCGGACAACAGGTCGTAAGGAATCAGCTCTTCCTGAAATAAAGGGGAAGTACCGGCAGGGGGAGTGGGTTCGGGGGAAAGCAGCGCCGGGCTCCAAAAATATAAAGCGGCGCCGGAGACGGCAAGAAAAATGGCCAGCCAGAAAATAAGAGGGAATTTGGTGGGGTTCATAGAATACTCCTGTTTTTTTGCTATAGCCTAAATATGAGGAAAATAAAGCCGCAAAAGAGGCCTGCTGTTCTTTCTATGCAAAAATAATGCCAAAGCTGTGAATGTAATAGTATACTGACTTGACGGTAGGAAGCAAGGGCTGTATCCTAAAGGAAAATGTTGGCTAAGCTAATTTCTGGAAAGAAATATTACCGATGGAATTGATCAGGGGGTGGCGGCAATGACCAATACCGTTCTTGTTGTGGACGACGAGCGTGAAATTGCTGATTTAATTGAAGTGTATCTGTGCAATGAGAATTATCAAGTTCTCAAGTTTTATTGCATGAAGGACGCTCAGCAGTCCGTTGATACGCAAAAGATCGATTTGGCTATTTTAGATGTAATGCTGCCGGATGGCAACGGCTTTTCCTTTTGCCGGAAAATCAGAGAGAAGCATACTTTCCCAATTATTATGCTGACGGCTAAGGAAGAAGAGACGGATAAGATAACGGGCCTTACCCTGGGCGCCGATGATTATATTACCAAACCATTTAAACCCCTTGAGCTGGTTGCCCGGGTAAAAGCCCAGTTGCGCAGATATAAAAAATACAATTCCTCTGCCTCGGTATTTGATCATGTATTGATTCACGGCGGATTGGAAATTAACGTGAGCACTCATCAATGTACTCTCGACGAAAAACCGATTCCCCTTACGCCGACGGAGTTTACCATTTTAAGAATTCTCTGTGAGGAAAAGGGCAAGGTTGTAAGCTCGGAAGCTCTGTTTTATAAGATTTGGGGCAACGAATATTTTACGAAGAACAACAATACGATTACCACCCATATCCGGCATTTGCGGGAAAAATTGGGTGACAGTGGGTCACATCCCAAATACATTAAAACAGTATGGGGGGTAGGCTACAAAATTGAAGGATAAGAAACTATGGCGAAAGCCTTATTATAAGCTAATACAAAAAATCTTTAGGCAAGTGCTTTTGCTTGCTTTTTTCTCCTGCGTAGTCATTCTCCTGATCCGCTCTCTGGGGCGGGGTTATATCGGCAATGTCATAACAAAAGGGATTGCCAGGTTTTATCAAGTGGGCTGGGATGCTGCAAAATATATATATTATGAGACTGTTCGCCAAAATATTGACTATATTATTCTGGGCGCAATGATCGTCTTTTTCCTGCTGCTGATTCGGCTGCTGTTGTCTTGGTTCACGAAATACTTTGATGAGATTATCAGCGGCGTCAATGCCCTGGCCAGTGGACAGAAAAGACAAATTGTCATGTCCTCGGAATTGGGCTTTGTGTCGGACCAGCTTAACAAGGTGAATGACGAGCTGATTCGCAGCGCTGAAGCTGAACGTGAGGCGGAAAAACGCAAAAATGATTTAGTAGTTTATCTTGCCCATGACATAAAGACTCCCCTTACCTCAGTTATCGGCTATTTAAGCCTCCTGGAGGAAAGCCCTCAGCTGCCGGCAGATCAGAGGCAGAAATATATTGAAATCGCATTGACCAAGGCCCAGCGCCTGGAATGCCTTGTAAGTGAATTCTTTGAAATAACCCGGTATAATCTCCATGATGTACCGCTGCAGAAAAGGAGCATTAATCTAAGCTATATGATGGAGCAGATTGTTGATGAAGCTTATCCCCAGCTTGCTAAAAACGGTAAAACCGCATCCATCAATATTCCGAAAGAATTAACGGTATATGCCGATTCCGACAAGCTGGCCAGAGTTTTTAACAATATCTTTAAAAATGCCATTGCTTATAGCGAGGCGGGAAGCGTAATTGAGATTACCGCGGAATCGGATCAGCAGAGAACGGTTATCCATTTTAAAAATACAGGTGCAATTCCCCAGAGCGAGCTGGACGCCATCTTTGAAAAATTCTATCGTCTGGACGATGCCCGGCAAACAGCCACCGGCAATGCGGGGCTTGGCCTTGCTATTGCAAAGGATATTGTGGTCTTGCACGGCGGTACGATTACGGCCGAGAGCCATACAAACTATACGGTATTTACCGTTATGCTGCCCGAGCTTTAATCTTGTAATTTCTCCATATTTTCTCCATGTTTTCTCAATGAATTCTTAAGAAAGCAGCCGCTTAATCATAAAACATGAAAGCTCTTTTCCCGGTACAATCCAGATATCGGGAAAGGAGCTTTTTATGATGCGCTATACTGAGGAGAATTTCACACTGCCCTTTGCACCCAACCCTGGAAAAAGTTTAAACATCATGACCAATTATGGGGTATTTTCACGTTACCCCGTTAAAACTCATGTGATTATGGAGACAGATTCTTTAGGGTCGGTGCTTGACCATTACCTTACACCCTATTTGCAGCCGGATGATTATGTGTTTATCAGCGAAAAAATAGTGGCAATCACCCAAGGCCGGGCTTTCCCTGTGGAGGAAATAAAGCCGGGCCGGTGGGCCAGGCTCCTGTCGTCATTTGTGCAGAAATCCTCCTATGGAATCGGATTGGGCATGCCCTGCACCATGGAACTGGCCATAAGGGAAATTGGCCTGCTAAAAATTCTCTTGGCGGCAGTATGCGCCGCCGTTACAAAACTCTTCGGCATACACGGGGTATTTTATCAAATTTTAGGAGAGCAAGCCCGAGCCATTGACGGCCCTTGCGATTATACCATACCGCCCTATAACCGTTATGCCAAGCTGGCCCCCAGCCGCCCCAATGAAGTGGCTAAGGAATTGGCTGCACATATTGGCGTAAAAGTTGTGATCATTGACGCCAATGATTTAGGCGTGGAGGTTCTTGGCCGCTCTCACTTTGATGAGATCGATATTGATTTCTGCAAAGAGGTTTTTCGGGATAATCCTCTGGCTCAAGGCGACGAACAGACGCCTCTTTGTATCCTGCGCAGAGTACGGCAAGAGGATGTGAGTCCTGCTATCCTGAGTCCTAATCCCGAGTCCCGCTAATCCCGAGCCCTGCTAGTCCTGAATCCTGCTCATGCGATTGACGGCGGAAATCAGGGCCCGCAGAGAAGCCTTCCGGATATCCCGGGAGGTGCCGGCGCCAAAACGGGTGCGGCCCTGCTTATCTCTCAGCTGAATGTAAGCCACAGCCCGGGAATCGGAACCGCTGCTTAAAGCGTGCTGGTCGTAGGAAAGGAAGTCGTAGTCGGCGGCGCCCAGGGTTTTCAGGGCATCGTAAAGAGCATCGATAGGTCCGTTGCCCTTGCCCTCTGCTTCCCTGGATTCTCCCTGATAAGTGATAACGCCGCTGAAATGGACTTCGTTGTCTTCCTCATCGGCCTCGTTAAGATAAGCGGTGCGGAAGGAGTTCAGCTCATAGGGGCCTGCCGGCCGGACAAACTCCTCGGAGAAAATAGCCAGCAGGGTCTCAGCGTTGATTTCAATATTATCTCTGTCAGCTCTGTCTCCGATCACTTGGCCCAGCTCCGGCAGCATGGCTTTAGGGAGCTTGTAGCCGAAAAGATTTTCCAGAATAAAGCCGGCGCCGGCTTTAGCCGATTGGCTGTTGATACGGAGGATGGGATCGTACTGCCGGCCCACATCGGCGGGGTCCAGAGGCAAATAAGGCACTTGCCAGGCGGTGAGCCGCCGTTTTTTGCGCTGGCTGAGGCCGTTGAGAATGGCGTCTTGCTGGGCGCCGGCTAAAGCGGTGTAAACCAGCTCGCCGGCGTAAGGCTGGCGGGGGCCTACCGGCAGATGGGTAGTCTTCTGGCAGACCTGCCGGATTTTGTTGATATCACTGAAATCCAGGCCGGGATCGATGCCCTGGCTATAGAGATTAAGGGCCAAAGTGATCAGGTCCGCATTGCCGGCCCGGGAGCCGCTGCCAAATAAGGAGCCCTCTATGCGCTGCGCCCCTGCCAGCATAGCCAATTCGGCGGCGGCCACAGCTGAGCCCCGGTCATTGGCAGGGCGGACACTAAGGATAAAGCGGCCGCGGCAGCCGCTGCTTTGGCAGAACCACTCGATTTGATCCGCATAATGATTAGGCGTACATCTTTCCACAGTGGCCGGCAGACCGAGAATAACCGGATTTTCCGGCTCCGCCTCAAGGGCGTCCAGCACCTCTGCCGCCATACGCAAGGCAAAGGCCGGCTCCGTTTCCGTGAAGCCTTCCAAAGAATAGGCATAGGTCAGCTTCAGGCCTTTTTGCCGGGCTGCCCGGCCCAGCCTGCCAATTTGGCCGGCGCAATCCTTAGCTGCCGCCGCGACAGCCTCCGGCCCGCCGGGATGAATCAGTTCCCGCTGTAAAGGGCTGGTGCAGCTGAAAAAATGAAATATTACTTCCGCGGCCCCTTCGACAGCTTGGAAGGTTTTTTCGATCAAGCTTTCCGTACAGGGGCTCGTTACCTGTAAAGCCACGCCGTCGGGGATCAGCCGCTGATCGATTAAGTGGCGCAGAAAGGCATGATCGGCCTGATCCTGCCCCGGGCAGCCGATCTCAATTTCCTTAAAGCCGATTGACGTCAGAAGCTGAAAGAGCTCCAGCTTTTCCTCCAAGCTCATGGCAATGGGTAAGGCTTGGCTGCCGTCGCTAAGGTCTACGCTGCACCAAAGGGGCCTCTGGCTGATGGTCCGGGAAGGCCAGGTGCGGCCGGGCAGGTCCGCCGGCACGCAAGGCTTGTATTTGGGGGAAGGATCTTTCATACCGCTGGCTGACATAATCGTTACCTCCTTGACAAAATAGGCTTAATCAGAAAATGGAATTTTTAGGCCCCGGATGCTCAAATTTGTGAGTTGTGTGGTGTTTGATCCGACTTCAGACCCGTTTTGGGGATTGGCAATTGCACATAACTCGATTTTTTGAGCATCGGACTCTCTAGTGGGAGCTCGGCAGTGACTTGGCTTTTAAAACAATTTAAAAAATAAAAGCCGTCAGCTCTATCGTTTAGAGGCGACGGTCAGGGGAAACGCTCCGAGGCCGGTTCCCTTGTCTTGCCTATTGCCTCGCATTAACCGGCAGCTTTCCGAAGTCCAAGGTGAAGATGTTGCTCTATCCGCGTAATATGGTAAATGATGAGTCAAATGTAGCATGATTCAGTAAATAAAACAAGAAAAAAATTTGAAAACCAAATAAATTTGATATTGACTATCTTTGACTATTTGCTATAATAGAGATAGAAATTAGCACTCGATGATGTAGAGTGCTAAAATATAATAGCAAGGGAGTTGTTAACATGACTGGGCTTATTCCATTCAACAGAAGAGGAGACCTTTCCAGAGACCGATTGTTCAACATGATGGACGACTTCTTTAATGATTCTTGGCTGCCCGGAAGGAGCTTGCTAAGCGATACATTTAAAGTGGACGTCAAAGAGAATGAAAACGATTACACCATTGAAGCGGATTTGCCGGGAGTGCAGAAAGAACAAATCAATCTGGAACTCAATGAAGGCCGGCTGACCATCGCCGTTGTCCGTAATGAAGAGGTTGAGGAGGAGAAGAAGGGTTATATTCATAAGGAAAGAAGGCATTCTTCCATGCAGCGTTCCGTATATCTGGCCGATGCCGATAATGAAGGGGTAAACGCTAAGCTGAACGATGGTGTGCTGACGGTCTCGATACCGAAAAAACCGCAGATCGACTATAAAAAGCGGATTGAAATTCAGTAAATCTTCCTGCTTCAATAACTTCCCTAAAAATCCTGTAAAAATGAGCTGTCGCAAATTTGCGGCAGCTCATTTTTTGCAGCGTGCCATACTTTGATGGGCAGCTCCATTTATGCAAATCTGCAAGCGGCAGGTTTGCACTCCGCATCGGAAGCTTTTATTCAAATTGCTGGAGGATTAAAAGGCTGAAGAGGTGAAGAACCCTAAATTTACCCCGCCCGTACATCAAAGGAGTTTTGCCACAGCCCTTTTGCAACTTATTCACCGCGCTTTCACACTCTTTTCACATACAAGGTTTAAACTGGAAGATAACAGGATTCTTGTTTTAAACGCAAGCAGTAAATTATTGTAGGAGGCGTTGGCATGGCAGCGAAGAAAAGGTGGAAGTGGATATTGGTGATTCTGGTATTGGCAGCGACGGCGGGAGCCGGCTATAAATTTTTGTATAAAGGAAATACGGCGGTGGCTGCCAATCCTGCCGCTACCCTGCGAACCAGCAGCGTCATTCGGGGCAGTATCAGCTCTATGGTTACCGGCAGCGGCTCCGTAGCCACTTCCAGAGAGCAAAGCCTGACCGCCCCCGGGGCCTCCACCTTGCTGGAGGTGCATGCTGAGGATGGGCAGAGGGTTGCCAAAGGCGATCTGCTTTTTGTACTGGATTGCCCCGAGGTAGAGTCCTCTCAGCAGGCGCTGTCCCAATATCAGTACCAGCTGGAGGAATATTATGCCGCCCGGGAAGAATTACAGCGCCAGGCGGATAAGGATTATTTGGTCACTTCTGTAGGAGCCAAGGTGGGAGAAAAACTGACCAAGAATGGCTCTTTGCTGTCTTTGCTGGATATCAGCGCCATGACCCTGCAAGTCCCTGCCGAGGAAGGCGCGGCTTGGGCGGCAGGTCAGCAGGTTCAGGTTTCTTTGCTGGAGTACGGCAATACGGTAAACGGTACTTTAGCCGGCCAGCCTACTGCTGCCAGCAGCAACGGTATGGAATATTTGATCTTTACCTTGCAGTTGGATAAAGGCCAGCGCATTGCAGGAGAGACTTATGGCCAGGCCTATAATCAGGATTTGAGCAGCCAGGCGGTGGTAATGCTTAAGCCCAACAGCGAAACACTGATCAAGGTCCCCGCTGACGGCTATCTGGATGAGCTTAATGTGACGGAAGGTGAGGTCGTAAAAGCCGGTACCTTAATGTATAAGATCAGCAGCACCAACCTGGAATCTCAAATTTCCGAGGCTAGTTCGGAAATGCAGGTGGCCATGGCTCAGCTGAAGCAAAAGAAAACCACCTTGACGGCAGACTTTGACGGCATTTATTATGCGGCCGCCGACAGCTCCGGGCCTAAAAACACCTTTCAGCAAGTAGGAGACAGCCTGACGGCCAACCAAAGCCTGGGCAAAGTGGTGGATGGGGAGAGAATGCAGATCGTCTTTAATGTAGACGAGCTGGATATTGCTAAGGTGGAGATCGGGCAGGAAGTCAAGGTGGTGGCCGATGCTTTGCCGGATAAGAGTTACACCGGCCGGGTAGCCAGGATCGCCCAGGAAGGCTCCAGCTCCGGCAACGTGGCTTATTATTGGGTGCTGATCGAAGTGACGGAGTGGCAGGGGCTGAAGGTAGGCATGACTACCAGCCTGGAAATCGTGGTGGATCAGTCGGAAGATACTTTGATGGTGCCTATTAATGCCGTCCATACGGCCAGAGGGACTAAATACGTGATCCTGGCGGCGGATCAAAGCAATCCGGCAGCCATCGCCGGGGCAGGAGCCGTCACGATCCGGGAAAGACCCGCAGGGGAGCAGAGCGGCGTCGGGGAGCAACCCACCGGCAATGAGCAGAATAATGCAGGTCAGCAAAACGGCGGTGGTCAGCCAAGTGGCGATCAGCAAAACAATAGCAGCGCCGAGACCCCCAGGCTGAAAAGCAGCGGCGAGCAGCCCGACAGCAACACGCAACCAGGTGGCGCGGTGGCAGCACCCAAGGCAGCCGGCAGCAGCCAGCAGCCCGGCAGCAGCAATGGCCAGAAGGGCTTGCAGCTGCCGGAGCGGGCGGTGATTGTGGAAACCGGCATCATCAACGATACCTATGTTGAAATTCTTTCCGGCTTGGAAGAAGGCCAGATTGTCGAGGTGGCCGGCACCACCGCCACCAGTAATACGGGGCAAAACTTTATGATGATGGGCCCCGGCGGCGGCATGGGTGGTGTGGGCGGCGGCGTTGGCACCGTAAGGGTCACGACCTCCGGCGGCGGCGGCAGGCCCGGCGGCGGCGGCCGCTGAGAGGAGGGTGAAACATGAGCCTTCTGGAAATGAAAAACATTAGCAAGGTTTATCAAATGGGCAAAGAAGAGCTTTACGCTTTAAAGGATATTTCCCTGGAGGTGGCGGAAGGCGAATTTGTGGCCATCATCGGGCCCTCGGGCTCCGGCAAGTCCACATTGATGAATCTTATCGGCTGCCTGGATGTGCCCACCTCCGGCACCTATAGGCTGGACGGCAAGGACGTATCGGATCTCAGCGGCGACCAGCAAGCCACCATCCGCAATGAGAAAATCGGCTTCATCTTTCAGGGCTTTAATCTGCTGTCAAAACTGACTGCTTTGGAGAATGTGGAGCTGCCTCTGCTTTATCGCAACATTCCTGCCGACCAGCGGCGGCAGCGGGCCCTTGAGGCTTTGGAGAAAGTGGGCCTGGCCGACCGTGCCGGCCATAAGCCTACGGAATTATCGGGAGGCCAGCAGCAGCGGGTGGCTATTGCCCGAGCCTTGGCCGGCAGCCCGCCGATTTTACTGGCCGACGAGCCTATCGGCAATCTGGACAGCAAGTCCGGCAAGGAGGTAACCAGCTTGATGCATAAGCTCCATCAGCAAGGCCATACCATTGTGCTGATCACCCATAATCAGGATCAGGCCAATGAAGCCCAAAGGAAAATTGCCATTTATGACGGCAATATCTTATCTGATGAGAAGGTGATCCGTAAGTGAATATATTACAGGCTTTAAAGATGGGGTTTAGCGGTATCGCCGGCAATAAGCTGCGGTCCATTCTCACCATGCTGGGCATTATTATTGGTGTAGCGGCCGTTATCGTTTTAGTTTCTCTGGCCACGGGCACCACTCAGTCCATTACCGACAGGATCTCCAGCATGGGCTCCAACCTGCTTACGGTGAATATTCGGGGCAGGGGCAATGAGGGCAGCCTTACCCAGGCGGAAATGAACAAATGGCAGGAGGAGGAAGGCGTTCAATACCTGGCTCCCGTCATCAATTCCAGTCAGGAGGTGAAGGCGGGGACGGAAAGCAGCAGCGCCAACCTCATCGGCACTACCGACGATTATTTGCAGATGAATTCGTTGAAGTTGGCCGCCGGCCGCAGTCTGGCCGATATGGATATGGAAGGCCGCACCCAGGTAGCCCTTATCGGCTCGGAAATTGCCGAAACCCTTTATGAAGGGGAAGATCCTCTGGGCCAAAACATCAAGATCAGCGGCAGCAATTTCAAAGTGGTAGGAGTTATGGAAAGCGCCGGCTCCAGCACGATGGGCTCTAACGATACCCGGGTGTTTATTCCTTACACTACAGCCCAGCGGCTGTTGAAGGAAAGCCGCATCAGCCAGGTTAATATCGGCGTAAAGACGGCGGAGCAGGTGGCGGAGGTCAAGGCTTTTCTGGAAGAGGAGCTGTTTGACAAATATGGCAGTGAAGATTACTACAATATTTTTGACCAGACGGAGCTGCTGTCTACTTTGCAGGAAACCACAGCCATGATGGCGGTGCTGGTGGGAGGCATCGCCGGTATTTCTCTGGTAGTAGGGGGTATCGGCATCATGAACATTATGCTGGTTTCCGTAACGGAGCGCACCAGGGAAATCGGCATCCGCAAGGCTATCGGCGCCAAGAAACGCCATATTTTGAGCCAGTTCCTGGTGGAGTCCATCGTTCTCAGCTGCGTAGGCGGTCTGATTGGCGTAGCTCTTGGCGTCGGCATTACAAAAGCCGCCGGCGCTTTGGTGGATAGCCTCAGCGGCAATGTCTCCTTTACTGTGGTTGCCATTGCCTTTGGTTTTTCCGCTGCTATCGGCATCATCTTTGGGGTTTATCCGGCCAATAAAGCAGCTAACCTTAACCCCATCGAAGCCTTGCGCTATCAGTAATCCTGTAAAGGAGGCATATAGAAATGGATACTAATAATAAAGGAAATAAAAGCATGCAGCAGGCCAGCCTGTTTTTGGCGTTGAGCTTACTGCTGACAGCCTTGCCTGTGGAGCCGGATAAGATCAGCGGTTCTGCGCCGGCTGCCGCTGCCCGGTTCCTGGGCGGTGGCGCCTTGCTGGCTGATAGCGGCAGCGGACAGGTCAGAACCTATACGCTTACCGAGGTGGGGGCCATTGCCCAAAATAATGGCAGCGATATTACCCGCCAAAAGGCCTCCCTTGATCAGGCTGAGCAATCAAAAGATTCCCAGCTGTCCAATTATCAGTCTCAGGTCTATCAATATTACAATAATCCCAGCTCCGGCATCTCCGAAAGTTCTTTATACAGCTTGCAGGATAACTACGAAAGCGCCTACAATTCTTATTTGGACGCGGAGGAAGCTTTGGAAAAGCTGAAACCTAAAGTAGCTTATCAAGCCCAGAAGCTGTATTTGGACATCCTACAGGCAGAAGTACAGATAGGGATTCAGGAGAAGGAAGAGCAAAGGCTGCAAGCCGAGTATGAGCTGGCTAAGATTAAAAATGCTTTTGGCAGTTATAGCCAAAGCCAGCTGCAAAGCGCCAAGACCCAGTGGGATAGCGCCAAAGATACTTTGGAAAATTTGCGAAGCTCTTTGAAAGATAACAAAAATACCATGCGGGAGTATTTGAACCTGGCTGACGAAGTGGAATTCAAGCTGGCTGATCCGCCGGATTTCGGCCAGTATGCTAAGGAGTTTGACCAGGAAGAGGTGCTGGCGGAGGCCTTAAAAAACTCCCTTTCCTTAAAGCAGGCCCAACGGGAAGTGGATGAGCTCAGCAAAAAAATCGAGAGCTATGAAAACCGGGGGCAATTCAGCCAGGCGGACAAACTGGCGGCTAATGGCGCCTCTAAGGATCTGGCGCTGAAGGAGACAAAGCTGACCTTGACGAGAACGGTGGAAAGCACCATGAAGGAATTCAACGGGCTGGAGACGGCTTTGGAGAAGGCCAAGGAAAAGCAGGACCAGGCCCAGCGGGATTACCTGACGGCTAAAATGAAGATGAATATGGGGGCCATTACTTTAAATGAATTAAGGACGGCGGAAAAAACTCTGCTGGCGGCTCAGAAGGATTATGTGCAGGCCCAATATAACGGTTATTTGGGAGCGAAGAAGGTTATTTTGCTGAAGCAGGGCATCCTGGTTTAAGGAATGCTGCTCACACAGGTGGCGCTGCACACAGCGGGCGCTGAAATGAGCAAAAAGCCCAAAGCCGGCCCGTTTTATTAACGATGATAATTTATTTATCATTCAAGATAAAATGGGCTGGCTTTTTGTCAATATTGATATTAAAATAGAGGCAAATCAGGCAAAATATTCTTGGCATGAGAATTGCTCTATATTTCTGCAGATACCGCCTGTGGCGGCAGAAAGGAGCAAGAACAAACATGAACGAGGATATCACAAGCCAGGCTATAGCTAGCGCGGATGTTAAAAGCCAGGAAGAAATAAAGAAAAGCTTTCGAGAGGACTGTTTGGCTTTATTGAGAAAGGAGCTGAAGCCGGCCATTGGCTGCACTGAGCCCGCCGCCATTGCTTTGGCCGTAGCGAGAACCATGGAGCTTTTGCAGTCGACGGCAGGAGCCGCAGGCAATTTAACGGCTCTGGAAGTGGAGCTTTCCGGCAATATTTATAAAAACGCCTATGCCGTCACCATCCCCGGCACCGGCAAAGCCGGCCTGGAGCTTTCCGCAGCCCTTGGGGCAGTGCTGGCCGACAGCAAAAAAGAATTGCTGCTCTTCAAAGATCTGACGGCGGTGGCGGTTGCCGAAGCCGAAGCATTGATTGCCGGCAATAAAGTAAATGTACAAGCAGTCTGTGAGGCCCCCTCTGCTTTTTATATTCATGTTACCGCCAAGACGGCTGAGCATGTGGCCGAGACCTGGACGGAAGACAACCATACGAATTTAGTCAAAGCCCTTTACGACGGCCGCGATAGCTCTGCCCCGGAGGAAGGCCGGCTCCCCGGAAGCGCCGTAGGCGCTGAAAGTACCGGCAGTGCCGGAACGGCCAAAGCCGGTGTTTGCTCGCTGGTAGGCAGGGAAATGGTGGAACTGGTAGAAGCTATAGAGCAAATCCCCATAAAGGAATTGGCCTTTTTGGAAGAGAGCGCCATTATGAACCGCAACATGGCCCGGGCAGAGCTGGAGCAGCCTGCAGGACTGGGGCTAGGCCACCGCCTGCAGGAATTGATGAAAAGTCAGGTGTTGGCTGATGATTTGATCACCAAGATACGCATTGAGGTGGCGGCGGCCTGTGACGGACGGATGGGGGGGCTGCCCTTGCCGGTGATGAGCACCACAGGCAGCGGCAATCAGGGGATTTTGGTTTCCCTGCCCATCGCCATTGTGGCCGAAGAAAAGGCCTTATCCAAGGAGCGGTTTTTACGGGGTCTGGCCTTGGGTAATCTGACCACTGCTTACGTGAAGCAGCACATCGGCAAATTAGCGCCTATCTGCGGCTGCGCCATTGCGGCAGGATTGGGCGTATCGGCGGCGGTAGCCTGGATGATGGGCGGCAGCCCGGCTCAAATCGAGGGAGCTGCCAGAAATATGATGGCTAATCTGGCCGGTATGATCTGTGACGGCGCCAAGGACGGCTGCGCTCTGAAGCTGACCTCTTCGGCCTGTGAATCGGTGCTGGCGGCTTTTCTTGCTCTGGGAGGCACGGAGGTGGGGCCCCAGGAGGGCATTGTGGATCAGGGCTTAAAAGGCATTGTGGCCAATCTGGTTATTCTCTGCCGGGAAGGTATGCCCAATCTGGACCGGACCATGATCGGCATATTGCAGAAAAAAGCGGTATAACGAAGGGGAGATATGCCCCTTCCGGGATATAGGTCAATGATCGGGAAATAATAGCCAATGGACGATGAGGGGTGGAATGCATGCATTTGGTAGAGGACGCCAAGGCTTATATTGAACAGACGGCAGAAGCCATCGGCCAGGCTTTGGAGATGGACACGACTATCGTGGACCAAAACTGCCTGCGGGTGGGAGGCACCGGCCGCTACCGCCACCGCCTGGGCTTACCCATACCTCACGGCTCTTTTTATCGGCAGATCATGGTGGAAAAAGTGCCTAAGATCATTCTGAACAACAGGGAGTCTTTTGCCTGCCAGGAATGCGAGGAGAAGGAATATTGCCAGGAGCTGGCCACCTTGGCTTACCCCATCGTTGTAGACAGCGAAGCTGTGGGGGTTATCGGCTTGATTGCTTTTACGAAAGAGCAGCAAAAAAGGATGGAGGAAAACGGCGAGAAGTGGCTATCCTTTTTAGCCAATATGTCCAGCCTGCTGCAAAGCAAGCTGGAGCTGCTGACAAAAAATCAGCTGCTGGCTCAGCAGTTTGAGGAGGCCATCAGCTCCTTCAATGATAAGCACGCCTTTCAGCATCTGATCGGCGATCAGCCTAATTTTTTGGCCCTGCTGGAAAAAGCCCAAAAAGCGGCGGCAGGCAACGCCAATATCCTGATCACCGGCGAAAGCGGCACCGGCAAGGAACTGCTGGCCAGGGCTATCCATAGTGCAGGCAGCCGCAGCAGCAAGCCTTTTATCGCCGTCAATTGTGCCGGCATTCCCGAGCATCTGCTGGAAAGCGAGCTTTTTGGCTATGAAAAAGGCGCCTTTACCGGCGCCGGGCCTAAGGGGAAACCGGGAAAATTTGAGATGGCTCAGGAAGGGACTTTATTTCTCGATGAAATAGGGGATCTGCCTTACGGCATGCAGCCCAAGCTCTTGCGGGTATTGCAGGAGCGAGCTGTCGACCGGTTAGGCGGTTTAACATCGCTGCCTTTGAATGTGCGGATTATTGCCGCCACCAATAAGGATTTAGGCAAGATGGTGAAAAACGGCGAGTTTCGGGAAGAACTATATTACCGGCTGCATGTAATTCCCTTGACGCTGCCTGCGCTGCGGGAGCGGCGACGGGATATTCCTTTATTGGCTCAGTTTTTTTTAGGGAAGCATGACCATTTGCTGGGCGGCGCCAAACATCAATTCGCACCGGAAGTATTAAGAGCTATGGAGCGCTACGACTGGCCCGGCAATATCCGTCAATTGGAAAACGCTGTGGAATATATGGTCAATATGGCCCGGACGCCTATTATCGGCTTGCCTGATTTGCCGGAGAGCCTGGGGCTTTACGGTGAAGCCCGAAGGGAAGCGGATACCACGCTGGTGGGCCAGCTGGCCGAGTATGAGAGGGGCATTTTGCAGACGATGCTGGCCGGCAAAACCAGCCTGGAGGAAAAGCTGGAATGCGCCAGGGCTTTGGGCATCAGCCAGGCATCCCTCTACCGCAAAATGAAGCTTTACGGCATTAAATAAGGGCTTCTCAATGAAGATTCTTCCGGCAGCCCGTATTGCCGTCACTTTTTTGCCATTTGCCGCATACATATGCAGGAAACGGCAAAACATAGGCGGCGGGAAGGGGAGGCTGACGATCATGAAAGGCATAGATGTAAGCAAATATCAAAGGGAAATCCAGTGGGATAAAGTAGCGGCTGCCGGCATGGAGTTTGCTATCATCCGGTCTTCCTGGGGCCGGGAGGCTCACCAGGTGGACCCTTTTTTTTATCGCAATCATGAGGGCGCCCAAAAAGCGGGATTGCATGTGGGCGCTTATCATTATAGTTATGCGAAAACCGCGGAACAGGCCCGGCAGGAAGCCGCCTTTTTCCTGGACACGATAAAAGGCCTGCGTTTTTCCATGCCGGTATATTATGATTTGGAGGACCCTTCTCAAGCCACCTTATCGAAGAGCGAAGCTACGTTAGTTGCCGAAGCCTTCTGCCGCCGGGTGGAGGCAGCCGGCTATTTTGTGGGGATCTACGCCAATATGGAATGGCTGAATTGCCGCCTGGACATGAAAAAATTGCCTTATACCCTATGGCTGGCCCAATGGGGACCCAAGCCGGGTTATCAAGGCAATTTTGATTTATGGCAGCACAGCTCCCAAGGGCAGGTGCCGGGAATCAGCGGCCCTGTGGATTTGAATCTTTGTATGAGGGATTTCCCCTGCCTGCTGAAGGCTAAATAAACTTAGTGGTCAGGCTGCCGATGTGCTGGATGGTAACGGTGACTTCCTCGCCGGCAGTAAGCCAATTTTGCTGATCTGCCTCTTTGCCGAAAATAACTCCCGCCGGCGTACCGGTAAAAATAAGATCCCCCGGCTCCAGCAGGATAAACTTGGAGGCGTAGCTGACAATCGTATAGATATCAAAAATCATACGGCTGGTATTGCTGTTTTGCACCAGCTCTTCGCCCCGGCGGCAGGAGATGTCCAAATGGCAGGGGTCGAGCTCATCGGCGGTGACTATCCAGGGGCCGGCGGGTGCAAAGCCGGGCAGACTTTTGCCGATCAGCCACTGGGAGGTCTTTTTTTGGGCCTCCCGAGCCGAAAGGTCGTTGCCGCAGGTATAGCCAAAAATGTAATCCGCTGCCTTTTCCTTGGGAATATCCATGCCGCCCTTGCCTATGACAATGACCAGTTCAGCTTCATAATCATAGCAATGAGCATTGGCGGAGAGTTTGACGGGGGAGCGGTGGCCCGTCAGGGCGTTGTTGAATTTAGAAAACAATACCGGCTCCGGGGGATAAGTCATGGCCAGGCTTTTATGCATTTCTTCCACATGTTCTTTGTAATTCTGGCCCACGCAAAGGATTTTGCTCAAAGAAGAGGCCGGCGGCAGATAGCTGAGGCTGTCTTCCTTCAGCAGGGGTAAAGTGCCGCCCAGGCAGATTTTATCGATTTCTTTTTTGGCAGCCTCAAAATTTTCGATGGTATCCTTTAAATCCCGGGGATAACCGGCGGCGGTTAAGTCCAAGACGCCATCGTCCAGCTTTAAGCCTAAGCGGCTTTGACCTTCAGCGGAAAAACACAGCAATTTCAAGATATAGTCCCCCTTTTTCATTGCAGATTATTTTGTCTATTGAATGTGTACCGATTTCGTATATTGACTTTATGCTATCATGACTGCAAAATCAAAGCAAGACTTTGTTGAAGCAGAGAATAGGAAAAGAGGAAACAGCCATGGAGGAGAAATATCGGATTTATCCGGCCCGGTTAAAGGGAGAGGTTGCCCTGCCGGCAGAAATAGACCTGGCCTCCCGGGCCATCATCTGTGCCGCCTGGGGAGCGGGGGCGTCCGCCTTGACCATTGACGCCGGCGGCCTGGCCCCGGATTTGCAAAGGATTTTGGATGGCATAAAGGCCCTGGGGGCCTTGTGGCAGAAAGAGGGCGAGCGGCTGGAGATCATTGGCTGCCGGCGCAGCGATGACAGAAACCGCTGGGCAGATAAATTCAATGTCAGGAAAGATGACCGGGCTCGAAGCGGCAGTCTGCAAAGGGACAAGCTCCAAGAGGACAAGCTCAAAGAGCAGATGCCGTTGATTGCCTGCGGCGATTGCCAGGCTGTCTTTGATTTATTTTTGCCTTTGGCTTTAGTGCGCAGTGGCGGCGGCCGTTTTACCGGTGCAGGGGATTTGGCCGGCCTGGATTTGACGCCTTACGAAAAGGCGTTCAGCGGCCTGGCCGCATTCCGGCAACTGGGAGAGGGCCGGCGGGATGCTCTGGATATAGAGGTAACGGGACGGTTTACGCCGGGCCGGTTTCTGATGCCTGAGCAAGTAAGCCCGGCATTTCTCAGCGGCTTGCTGCTGGCGCTGCCCTTGCTGAAAGGAGATTCGCAAATTTTCATGAGTCAGGAGCCGGCCAGCCGGGAGGCCATAGAGATGACGCTGCGGCTGATGGCGGAATTTGGTTGTCAGGTGAGCCGCCGGGGCGAGCGGGAGTTCCTCATACCCGGCCGGCAGCGTTACCAAAGCAGAAAATTTATTATTGAAGGGGACTATAGCCTGGCTGCCTGTTACTTGGCGGCTTCGGCTTTAGGCCAGGAAATCGAGGTGCAGGGGCTGGCCGGCGCTTCGCTGCAAGAAAACAGAGTGATTCTGAATTTGCTGGCCAGGCAGGGGAAAAGGCCCTGCCAAGGGCCCAATGGCGGGGTGAGTTTTGGCGAGGAGCAGAAGGAAGCGGGTAGTCTGCCTGCTGCCAACGGGACTGCCGGGGAGGCTCTCGTCGATTGCCGCTTGTGGCCGGACTTGCTGCCGCCTTTGGCCCTCTCAGCGGCCCTGACCCCGGGCATTACCCGCATCCAGGGGCCGGCATCAAAGGAGCTGCCGGGCCGGCAAAAGGCAGAGGAACAGTTGCTTTTTGCTGTGGCAGAGGAGCTGAATAAACTGGGAGCCAGAATCGAAGTCGAAGGCAAAGATCTGCTGATCCAAGGGGTAACGGCACTTGCCGGCGGCGCCACGGTAAGCTCCCGGGGAGATTGCCGTATAGCTTTAATGTTGGCTTTGGCCATTTCTTTGAGTGAACAGCCGGCAATACTTGAGCAGCCCTTGGCGGCAGAACGCTGCTACCCCGATTTTTGGCAGGATTACCGGCGGCTGGGCGGCCTGACAGAAGTCGTATAACCTGCCGGCTATTCATCAATTCAGGCGGCAACCCAGCCTCGAATCCGATTTTTCATAAAAAAGCCAAAAAGGGGAAAGATAGGGCTATCTGTCAATTTTGCTTTGACGATAGGAGGAAGACGGAAGTGGAAGAGCTGGAGTCCCTGAGGGATTATCAATTTACCAAGTCTCATGAATGGGTGCATTTTTTAAATGATCATCAGGCCTTGATCGGCATTACCCGCCATGGCCAGAAACTCTTGGGAGATTTGGTCTATATCACCTTGCCGGCAGATGAAGAGGAAATCGAAGCGGGAGAAGCCTTTGCCGAGCTGGTTTCGGCCCGGGCCGATTCCGACGTTTACTGTCCGGTCAGCGGCAAAATCACCAAAGTAAACATGAATTTGCTGACGGATCCGAACCGGATCACCAAAGACCCTTACGAGGCCTGGATGATTGAGGTGTCGGATATCAGTGATCACGAGCCGCTTTTGGAAGCCGATGATTATCAGCGCTTTTTGGATACGGAGCAATAAGTCCCCGGGGCCGGCGGCGTCTGGAGCGCCGAGTAGGGCTAGAGTACCGGCTGCCAGGCTTTTTTCAAGGCTTCCACAGCGGGAAGTATATCTTTTTCCGGAATAGCCGCATAGGAGAGCATCAATTGCTGCCAGGGGCGGCCGGGATCCTTTTTATTCTCCATGGTTTCCGACAAAGGAATAAGTGCTACGCCTTCGCCCAGTGCCCGGCCCGCCAGGCTCTGGGCGCTTTCTTTGCTGGCCGCCAACAAAAGGAGGCGCAGGCCGCTTTCGTAAGGCGCTACCGTAAGGCCTTGGGGGAAGCAATGAGCCAAGGCTTGCCGCAAGCGCTGGCTTTTCAGATCATAGATGCGCCGCAGCCGCCGGATATGGCGGTTCAAGTGGCCATCGGCAATAAAATCCGCCAGGGCCAGCTGCTCCATGCCGGAAGCCGTCTGGTTATACCGAAAACCTACCTGCCTGTATGCCGGCAGCAGAGAATGGGGCAGCACCATGTAGCTGATGCGCAAGGAGGGCAGCATGGTACGGGAAAAAGAGCCGAGATAAATGACGTTTTCACCCCGGTCAAGGCTTTGGAGGGAAGGCAGGGGCCGCAGCAGATAGCGGAATTCGCCGATATAGTCATCCTCCAGCAACAGGGCGCCTTGCTGAACTGCCCGGCCCAGCAGGTTGAGACGCTGGGCTGCCGTTACCGCTTCCCCCTGATAAGGATTGGAGGGATTAATACAGATCAGCCCCGGCAGCCGGGCCTGTTCGTCTTCCAGCTCCGCCAAAGAAAAGGAGCGGATTTGGTAATGGTGATCCCGGAAAATCTGCTCTGCCTGAAAAAAGCCGGGGGCTTGAATCCCAATAGTGGTAATGGGTTGGGGCAAGGCGAGGGCTTGGCCGGCCAGAGCTTTATCGGCAGCAAGGCTTTTGTTGTAGACCTCCAGAATACCGCAGAGTATGTGGAGCAGGCTTTGGGTGCCAGCCCCCACTACGATTTGCTGGGGGCTGCAGCGGACGTCCCGGGCCTCGTCGCTGTATTTTGCCAAAGTATAAAGCAGCCGGGGCTCGCCTTGATAGGGGCCATAGGAGGTCAGCAATTCTGGCTGCTTTAGGGCATTGTGGAGATAGCGGCGCCAGACCGTCATATTAAAGCTGTCGTTTTCCACCCCATAGCTGCGAAAATTATAGCGAACAGCCGGCCCGTCGTCTAAAGCTGCTTCCTTTGCCTCCCCGAATGGAGGCAGCGGACCTTGCAGGTCATGTAAATCGGCGGCATAATAGCCTTGCTTCGGCTTGCTGATCAGGAAGCCTTCGTCTAGGAGCTGGCTGTAAGCGATTTCCACTGTGATGCGGCTGACGCCCAAGGCCTTAGCCAGGCTGCGGATAGAGGGCAGCTTTTGGCCGGAGTTCAGATTCCCCTCTTGCATGGCTTCCTTGATCAGCGTAATTAATTGGCGGTACATGGGCAGCTTGCCTTGGGGATCAAGCCGCAGCGTAGTCAGGAGCATAAGGTCGCCTCCTTTTTTGGGCGCGTAATGATATTCAAATCTGTCCCTGTCATTATATATTATTTTTGAAGGCGCTGTCCATAGAAAGAAGGCTATAACCTGTCTCGCTGCTCAATTTTGCAGGTTTTCCCCCAATATGCAGACTCATGGTGGTTCTTACGGTTATTTTTGCGCAAAATTTCAAGTTTAAAGTGTCCGCACTCAGTTTTTTGACTTGTTTTGGCTTGAAAATGGTTGAGAACCCCACCTTTTGGGCAATGACACACTTTAAACTTGAAATTTTGCTCATTTTACAAGGTTTTAGTTCCGCTATGACCGATTCGCTTTTCCTATTTTCATCTGCCGGGCCAAATGCGGAATATTGCCCGGGCAATAACGCCAAATAAACGCCAAGCAGGTGAAGAAAAAAGCTGCTTCTCCCGATCCACCGGATCAAAGAGAGGCAGCCTTGCCGATTACCTTCCAATATATAAAGAGTGGAGCCGATATTAATCAAACAACGGCGTGCTGAAATAGCGCTCACCGGTATCCGGCAGCAGAGTAACGACGGTCTTGCCTTTCCCTAGCTTTTTGGCCATTTTCAAAGCGGCGGCTACGTTGGTACCGCTGGAGATGCCGCACATCAAGCCTTCCAGCCGGGCCAGGTCCTTGGAGGTCCGGATGGCTTCCTCATCGCTAATAATAACGACTTCATTATAAATCTGCGTATCCAGATTATCGGGAATCAAGCCGTCGCCGATGCCCATTTGCAGATGGCTGCTGATCTTGCCGCCGGAAAGGAAAGCGGCGTTTTCCGGCTCTAAAGCCCAGATCAGAATATCGGGATTGCTTTGGCGCAAAACCTGGCCGATACCGCTGATGCAGCCGCCGGTGCCGATGCCGGAGCAAAAGCCGTGGATGGGCTTGTTCACTTGCTCAAGGATTTCCCGGCCGGTTTGCAGCCGGTGAACGGCGGGATTAGCGGGATTAGTGAATTGCTGGGGCACGTAAACCTTAGGGTTTTCCGCCTTCATTTTCAGAGCGGTCTTCAGGCAATTATCAATGCATTCGCCAATGTTGCAGTTGTCTTTGACGACGATGACCTCGGCGCCATAGTTTTTTACCAGCTTACGGCGTTCTTCGCTGACGGAATCCGGCATAATGATAATCGTTTTATAGCCTCTCACCGCCCCCACAAGAGCTAAGCCGATGCCTTGGTTACCGCTGGTGGGCTCCACAATGATCGTATCGGGGTTAATATCGCCCCGCAGTTCCGCCTCCCGGATCATGTTGAAAGCCGTTCTGGTTTTGATGGAACCGCCAATATTAACACCTTCAAATTTGACCAGCACTTCCGCATCGTTTTCGCCGGGCAGCCGGTTAAGGCGAATTATCGGCGTATTGCCAATAGCCTCCAAAACATTAGCGTAGATCATTACTCCAGCTCCTTATCCGATATAGTAATCAGTTCATTATAATCACAAAACCTACAGGAATACAAGGAATAATTAAAATTATTAAAATGGACTGTTATTTTAATAATTTCTTAAGCTGTTTTTATTCAGTTTCTAATTTTTCTATGGTTAAATAAGTAAAGAGAATTGCGGAGAAATAAGTTTGGAGGTAAGCGGCATGAAAGGTAAAAAGAAAAAATGGCTTATTGCAGGGGGCGTGGCGGCTGCCCTTTGTCTGGCCTTAGTCATCGTCAGTCAGCTGCGGGGCGGCGAGGCTTTGCCGGCTGTCGCCACGATGAAGCTGGCAAAAGGGGATATCGAGAAAAGCATCACGCTGAAAGCCCCGCTTGAGGGGATGGATAAAGCGGAGGTTGTGTCCAGCCTTCATTGCGAGGTGATGGAGCTGAAAGTGGAAGAAGGAGATTCGGTAGCCAAAGGTCAGCTGCTGGCGGTACTGGATGATCAGGATTTGCTGCTGGCTGTGGAAAAGGCCCGAGATCAGCTGGAGCTTACCCGTTTTCAGTATCAGGAAGGGCTGAAAGAAAGTCAGCGCCAATACGCCAAGATTAAAGAAGGCTTGACGGCAGCCCGCAAACAGTATGAGCGGTCGCAATCATTATATGAGGCCGGCAGCCTTTCTTTGCAGGAGCTGGAAACTGCCGAAAGCAGCTTGAAGGATCTGGAAAACCAGGCGGCGGCTTATGCAGTATCCAAGGAAAGCGTAGTGCTTTCCCAATCGCAGAATAAGCAGCTGAGTATTTTGGAGAAAGCCCTTGGGGAAGCTGAGGATAAATTGGCTCAGGCCCAGGTCAAAAGCCCCATTGACGGCATCGTTACCCGGGTCAATGTACGCTTGGGACGTTTTGCCGACGAAACGGAAAACAAAAGCCCCATGTTTGTCATTGAGGATCTGTCCAAGCTGCAGATGAAGGTGCAGATCAGCGAATACGATATCGGCCAAGTGGCTGTGGGCCAAAAGGCCACTATTTCTGCGGATATCCTGGGCGGCAAGGCTGTGGCCGGCCAGGTAAGCAGGATCTCCCCCACCGGTGAAAGCAAAAGCGGCGGTACGGAGCGGGTCATTCCCACCATTATCGATATCAAGGAAGAGAATAATCAACTGATTGCCGGCATCAACGCCAAGGCGGTCATTCATTTGGCTAAATCGGAAAATACGTTTACGGTGCCCCTGGAAGCTTTAGTGGCTGCCGATGGATCTGCCGGTGGTGCGGTTGATGGCGCTGCCGATGGATCTGCCGATGGTGCGGTTGATAGCGCTGCTGAGGGTTCTGCCGATGGCGCGGCTGTGAGCACCGGCGCCGGCAGCTCCGCCAGCGGCGAGGCCTGGCAGGTTTATCGGGTCACTGCCGCCGGCATTCTGGAGCTGGTCGACGTTACTTTAGGGATAGAAAATGATTTGCAGGCGGAGATTTTGTCCGACCGGCTGGCAGAGGGCGATACCATCATTACTATAGTGACGCCCGATTTGCATGAGGGCATGCAGGTGCAGGCGCCGGCGGCAGAGGCAGCGGCGGAGGCAAGCCATGAGTAAGGCGGTCATCCGTCTGACGGATGTGAGCAAAACGTATGATACCGGCGCTATTCAGGTCCAGGCCCTGAAGCATGTGGATCTTGTTATTAATGAAGGGGAATTTGTGGCCATCATGGGCCAGTCCGGTTCCGGCAAATCCACCCTGATGAATATTCTGGGCTGCCTGGACCGGCCTACCTCCGGGAAGTTCTATCTGGGGGAAGACGACGTATCCGTTATGGATCCGAAAGAGCTGGCCACGGTGCGCAACAAAAAAATCGGTTTCGTCTTTCAGTCCTTTAATTTGATCCCCCGGACCACAGCCTTGAAAAACGTGGAGCTGCCCATGATCTATGCCCGGCGGCCAAAAACGGAGCGGCGCCGGCAGGCGGAGGCGCTGCTGGCCAGAGTGGGGCTGGCTGACCGGGGCGATCATCTGCCCAATGAGCTTTCCGGCGGCCAAAAGCAGAGAGTGGCCATCGCCAGAGCCTTGGTGAATCAGCCGCAAATGCTGCTGGCCGACGAGCCTACAGGCAATCTGGATACGGGCTCCTCTCTTGAGATCATGGAGCTGTTTACCGCCCTTAACAGCGAAGGCGTCACGGTGGTGGTGGTTACGCACGAAGAGGAGATCGCCGCTTATTGCGGCCGGGTAGTGCGGTTTAAGGACGGGCAGCTAATCAGCGATTTGCTTCAGGAGCCGGTACGGCCGGCTGCCGCTGCTAAAGGGGGGGATGACCGATGACGATGCTGCTGGAAAATTTCATCATGTCCCTCCAAGCCATTCGGGCCAACAAGATGCGCTCTCTTCTGACCATGCTGGGCGTGATCATCGGCATCAGCTCCGTTATTACCATCGTCTCCATTGGCGACAGCATGAGAAATTTTATGACGGACCAGTATAAGGACGTAGGCATTAACAGAGCCATGGTTTATACGAGGCCTTTGGACGGCTTCTATTCGGACAGCGATTATTTCACCGTCGACGATTTGGACATAGTGCTGGAGGCCATGAACGGGGATTTGGCCTATGCGGATCTAAACGGCTGGAGCAACGGCACCATCAAGAGAAAAAGCCTTGATATCAACGTGGAAATGCAGGAAGTAGCCAAGCATTTTGAAAGCATTGCCAATGTGAAAATCATTGAAGGCCGTATGATCAACGACGCCGACATCAACGGCCGCCGGCCCCATATTGTGCTGCCGGAAAAAACGGCTTTGGAGATCTTCGGCACCGCCAAATGCACAGGCAAGGTTATTGAGATGGAAGTGGAAGGCGAGCGGCGGGAACTGACGGTAGTAGGCGTTTATCGCAAAGAAATGAGCGCCGCTTCTTTGATGCTTCTGGGCAATCCTACGGCCTATGTGCCATACTCCTATATCCGTAATGCGGATAATCATATGACTTTTTACCTCAACGTTTATTTTGCCGATGATGCTGATAAAGAGGCGGGCTATCGCCGGCTGACCAATGTGATAGCCAGAATGAAAAACCGCCAGCCGGAGGAGATCCGGATGCATACGGTGGCCGAGGAGATGCAGCAGGTGGACATGGTGCTGGGCTCCCTATCCCTGGCGGTTGGCGCTATTGCCGCCATTTCTCTCCTGGTGGGCGGTATCGGCATCATGAATATCATGCTGGTTTCCGTAACGGAGCGAACCAGGGAGATCGGTATCCGCAAAGCCCTGGGGGCTCAGCCCTGGGATATCAAGTTTCAGTTTCTGACGGAATCCGCCATCATTTCGGCCGCCGGCGGCATCATCGGTACGACTTTTGGCCTGGCTACCGTATTAATTTTGGGGAAAGTGGTGGACATCGCCGTAGTCGTCAATCCCGGCACCGTCCTTTTGGCTGTGGCTTTTTCCGCCGCCGTCGGTATCGGTTTTGGCTTTTATCCCGCTTCCAAGGCTGCCAACGCCGATCCCATCGAGGCCCTGCGCTACGAGTAAGTTGAAGGCCGGTATAGCCTCTGCTCACTCTTCGCGGGCCAAACCACGAAGGAAGTATAGCAAGGTGGTTTGGCCCGCTGCGAATGTTCGCTGAGACTATACCGGCCTTCATAAAAGATTAGGGATTTTCATATAAAAGTATACAAATATCCCTCTGGACAAAATCCGCCGTCAGAGGTTATACTAAAAAAGAAATGCTTCGGCGGTTTCATTCAAACGAAAGTTAAAACGCTTTGCCGAAGCCGGCAAGGCGTTTTTTATGGAGTATGGGCCTCTGTATCGGACCTTCACCCTTTCGCCGGCAGCTTGTAAGATGAGGAGGTTTTTATGCGGCATTTAATTGATCCTTTAGATTTTACCGTAGAAGAAATTGAGGCCCTATTAGATGTAGCCGATGAGATTGCGGCAGACCGTCAGGCATTTCGCCAGGTTTGTCAGGGCAAGACATTGGCTACACTTTTTTATGAGGCCAGTACCAGGACCCGCCTGAGCTTTGAGGCAGCCATGCTCAATCTGGGCGGCAACGTCCTGGGCTTTGCTACGGCAGACAGCAGCTCGGCAGTCAAAGGGGAAAGTGTGGCGGATACCATCCGTACCGTTTCCTGCTACGCCGATATCTGCGCCATGCGCCACCCCAAGGAAGGCGCACCCCTGCGGGCCTCCCGCTTTTCCCGGATCCCAGTGATCAATGCCGGTGACGGCGGTCACCAGCATCCCACTCAGACCCTGACGGATCTCATGACCATCCGGCGGCGGCGCAAGCAGCTGGGCAATATCACCATCGGTCTTTGCGGCGATCTGAAATTCGGCCGTACCGTGCATTCTCTCATCAAATCGCTGGCCCGTTATGAAGGCGTTAAATTCATCCTGATCTCACCGGAGGAGCTGCGGGTGCCGGATTACGTCATCGAAGAGGTGCTCTGGGATAAAGGGGTGCCTTTCGTCGAGGCGGAAGACATGGAGCTGGTCATGGATCAGCTGGATATCCTTTATATGACCAGAGTGCAGAAGGAAAGATTCTTCAATGAAGAGGACTACGTGCGCTTGAAGGATACTTATATCCTGACGCCGGATAAGCTGGCGGCGGCTAAGCCGGACATGGCTATTCTCCATCCCCTGCCCAGAGTCAATGAGATATCCATTGATGTGGATCAGGACCCCCGGGCCGCCTATTTTGAACAAGCCCAAAACGGCGTTTACGTCCGGATGGCCTTAATCATGATGCTGCTGGAATTAGCCAGTCCCGCGGCCGCTATGGCCAAGGACGGGGCTTCAATAAAGGAGGGCCGCTAAATGCTGAATATTGACAGCCTGGAACGGGGCATCGTTATCGACCATATCAAAGCCGGCAGCGCCATGTGGCTTTACCAGCTGCTGAACCTGGACCGCCTGGAGTGTACGGTGGCTATTATCAAAAATGCCCGCAGCAATAAGCTGGGCAAAAAAGACATCATCAAGATTGAAGGCATGCTGGATATCAATTTGGAGATTCTGGGCTATATCGACCCCAACATCACCATCGCCATCATCGACGAAGGTAAAATCATCGAGAAAAAACGGCTGGTGCCCCCGGAAACCCTCCGTAATGTCATCCGCTGCAAAAATCCCCGCTGCATCACCAGCATTGAGGAAGGGGTGGATCATATTTTCCGGTTGACCAAAGGCCAAAACGGTCCCCGCTACCGTTGTGCATATTGCGAACAGGAAGATCAGGGCCAGCCCGAGAAACTGCTTAAATAAAGCAAAGACTGTCTCCAAGGATTAATTTGTAGTAATCATTATTACTTGGATGATGGTTCACAAGGCGAAGGCAACGGCTTTCGCCTTGTGGTATTTTCCCGTTGCTGCCGGCCCGCACCGAATATTTTATTGTATAAAAAGGAAATTTCGAAAAAATTACGGCAGTAAATCCCTCGGGAAGGGATTATTCCAGAGCCGTCGAATAAAATTAAAATAGACAAGAAATTTAGCATGAAATGAGCCTCAAGCAAATAGCAGAATATTTTGAATCATAGGATAACAAGGGGGAGTGTTTCAAAAAATTCTATTGTCAATCCAGCGTTATCATTTGAAAGGGAGGGAATTTAATGAAGAAAAGGAATTTGGCATTACTATTGACGGTACTCTTTTTATTGACGACTTTCGCCGGCTGCGGCAGCCCAGCTGCTTCCACACCGCCGGCCACCACGCCGGCAGCTACAGAGGCGGCCACTCAGCCTGCTGCTTCCGGTGTTCCTGCCAAAGTGGCCCCCGGCTATGAAAATATTATGCGGATGGTTACCAATCCTCAGCCGGACACTTGCGACCCTCAAAAAACCACAGAGTTTTTCTGTGTCAATTTCATGATTTTCAATCGGTTAGCTGAAGCCGTCACCACCGGCCCCGGCAAAACAGAGTTAATTCCCAGCCTGGCCGAAAAATGGGAAATCAGCGACGATGCTTTGGAATATACCTTTTACTTGAGAAAAGGCGTCAAATTCCACAACGGCAATGACTTTACCGCTGAAGACGTCAAATATACTTTCGAGCGGATGCTTTGGCCGGAGACTGAGGCCAAAAACCAGGATTTCGTCGATCCCATCGTGGGTTCCGATGAGGTCATGGCCGGCACTACCAAGGAATTAGCCGGTCTCACCATCGTGGATGACTATACCATCAAAATGAAGCTGAAGGTTCCCTTCGGTCCTTTTATTGCCTCGATGGCTGCACCGGCCATGGGCATTCTGGACAAAGAGGCCACGGAAGCCGCCGGTATGGATTTCGGTCAGGTGGCTGACAAGACCATCGGCACCGGCCCCTATTATTTTGACAAATGGGTGCTTAATGACGAGCTCTTAGTCAAGCGTTTCGACGGCTACTGGGATAAGAAACCGGAGCTGGAAGGTATCTCCTGGAAAATCATCAGCGACGCCGAAACCATGCGGATGATGTTTGAAGCCGGAGAGCTGGACGTCTTTGACACCGAGTTTGCCCTGAGCCAGCTGGAGTATTTCACCAACAGTCCTAAGTATGCCAACAATATTGTTGCCGGCGACCGGGTGGGTATCTACTATCTTACCTTCAACCAGCAGATCAAGCCCTTCGACGATGTTCGGGTTAGGAAAGCTCTGCAGATGGCTATGGACCGCCAGGGTCTGGTAGACGCTCTCAACGGCGGCCGGGGCACCCCCCGTTACGGTATCTTCCCCGCCGGCGTCATGGGCTATAATCCCAATCTGCCGGAGATCCCTTATGATGTAGAGAAGGCTAAGGCACTGCTGGCCGAAGCCGGCTATCCCGACGGTTTTGAGATGACCATCGCCCACGACAGCTCCAGCACCCAGGCTTTGCCCAGGGTGGAATTGCTGGCCTCTCTTCTTGAGGATATCGGTCTGAAAGTCACCATCGATTCCATGGACAGCGCCACCTGGTTTGCCACCAGGGCCGAGGGCAAGCTGCCCATGTATACCACCAGCTGGTCCGCCGACTATAATGATCCCGATAACTTCATTTACACGTTCTTCGCCCCCGGCAATACCTTGAAGCGTTCTTTCAATTTCAACAATCCGGCCCTGTCCAAGCGGATTGTGGACGCCCGGGCTATTGTGGATCCGGTGGCCAGAGAAAAAGAGTATCAGGCTTTGGAAATCGCAGTCATTCAGGACGAGGCTGCCTGGATTCCTCTGTATAGCGTACAGCACGTATTCCTGGTCAACGACCGCCTGCAAGGCTTCAAGCCTTCCTGGAATGGCTGGAGTGACGGCTGGTATTATTACGACGGCTTGCGTATCGAGAACTAGGCCTAACCGTCGCAACCTTTGCCAGGGCAGAAAGATAAGTAAGGCTTTGCCTTACTTATCTTTCTGCCAAGCCTGAACAGGAGCAATCATATGGCGAAATATATTATAAAACGAATACTGGTAGCTTTTCCGGTCCTGGTTGCGGTATCCCTGATCCTGTTTATTATGCTTAATGTGGTGCCGGGAGATCCCGTAACCGTCATGATGCGGGAGCACATCAAGCCGGAGCTCATCGAGGTTTTCAAGGAACGGATGGGCCTTAATGAGCCGATCTTCGTGCAGTTCGGCAAATACGTGCTCAATGCCCTGCGGGGAGATTTCGGCATGTCCTATAAATTGAAGCGGGACGTGTCGGCTTTGATTCTCGAGGCTTTTCCCCATACGATCAAGCTGGCCATTTATGCAGCCCTGGTGGCCTGGTTCATCGGCATCCCCGCCGGGATTTTTTCGGCAGTGAAGCAAAATACGCTGGTAGACAGGGCCTTCATGTCCTTTTCTCTGATGGGCGTATCCCTGCCGGTTTTCTGGGCCGGCCTGCTGATGCAATACCTCTTTGCTTTTAAACTGGGCTGGCTGCCGGTAACCGGCTATTACAGTCCCAAATACTATGTTTTGCCGGCTATCGTACTGGGCTGGCAGTCGGCGGGAACCATTGCCCGGCTCACCCGCTCCAACCTTCTTGAGGTTATGAAGAATGATTATATCCGCACCGCCCGGGCCAAAGGACTGGGAGAAGCGGTGGTAGTGGTGAGCCACGCCCTGAAAAACGCCATGCTGCCTGTAGTAACCATGATGGCTATGCAGGTTGCCGGTCTTTTGGGAGGCGCCGTGATGACGGAAAGTATTTTCGGTATACCCGGCCTGGGCCGGATTACGGTAGACGCCATGGGCACCAGGGACATGCCTCTTTTGCAGGGCTCCGTCTTGTTTATTACCGCAATCATTATTATTGGCAACATGGTGGCGGATCTGCTGTACGCTTTCCTTGATCCCAGAATCCGAGTAGAGTAGGTGACACCATGCAAAACAGCGATATTCTCACTTTAAATAATCAAAGCCTCCCACCGGATCTGGGTCTGCCGCCGGCAGAGGACATCGATGCCGAGCTTCTGGATAACGAGACCATGTGGGACAGAATTAAAATCATGCTGCGCAAAAACAAATTGGCGGCAGCTTCATTTGTCGTTATTGTTCTGATGTGTCTGGCGGCGGCTTTTGCCCCTTTTCTGACACCCTACGAGCCCAACAAAACCTCCCTGAAGGACCGGCTGGCTCCCCCTTCCCGGGAGCATATTCTGGGCTGCGACGAACTGGGCCGGGATCATTTTACCCGTATGCTCTATGGCACCAGGGTTTCCGTGATGATCGGCCTTTTACCCACCAGCGTGGCTATGATTATCGGCACGGTTTTGGGCCTGATGGCCGGCTTTTATGGCGGCAAGATTGACTTTGTCATCATGCGGCTGGCCGATGTGGTGCTGGCCTTTCCCTCATTGCTTTTGGCCATGGTGGTTTCCTACACGTTAAAAGGCGGCATTATCAGTATCTTTCTTGCTCTGGCAGCAGTCAAATGGGCCAGGACGGCCCGGGTGATCCGGGCTCAGACCTTATCCATGAAAGAAAAGGAGTTTGTGGAGGCCGCCCGCTCCCTGGGCGTCAAAAAGAGCACCATCATGTTTCGCCACATTCTGCCCAACTGCCTGCCTAATTTAATTGTCCTGCTGACCCTCAACATTCCGGAGTCGATTCTGGACGAGGCCAGCCTCAGCTTTCTCGGTATCGGGGCCCAGCCTCCTTCCACCAGCTGGGGCCTGATGGTCTTCCGCTGCAAACCCTTTTTATTTGAGTATCCCTGGCTGGCCATCGCTCCCGGCGTTGCCATTCTGATTTTTGTACTGGCTTTCAATTTCTTGGGTGACGGTGTCCGGGATGCCCTGGATCCCTATCTGAAGGATTAGGAGGCGATTAGTATGATGACGAATCTGGCAGCGAACAGGGCAGCCGATAGGATTACGGATATAGAATCGGGCATTCAAGGGGCAGCGGCTCAGGAAATGCTGGTTATAAAGGATTTAAAGACCCACTTTTTTACCCAAAAGGGCGTGGTGCCGGCAGTGGACGGCGTCAGCATCCGTATCCCCGAAAAACAAGTCATGGGCATTGTGGGGGAATCGGGCTGCGGCAAAAGTGTTACGGCTATGTCGATTTTGCAGCTGATCAGCCGGCCGGGCCGGATCGTCGGCGGCAGCATCATGCTGGACGGTGAAGAGCTGGTAGGCAAAAGCGTCAGAGCCATGAGGGATATTCGAGGTGATAAGGTTTCCGTGATCTTTCAGGAGCCGATGACCTCTTTGAATCCCGTATATACGGTGGGCCGGCAGGTCAGTGAAGCGATCACCGTCCACCGGCATGTCGGCAAGCAGGAGGCTCGCCAGCAGGTTATCGAAATGTTCAAAGCCGTGGGTATTCCCGAGGCGGAGCGGCGTTTCAGTTCCTTTCCCCACCAGCTTTCCGGCGGTCTGCGGCAGCGGGTGATGATTGCCATGGCCATGGTCTGCCAGCCCAAGCTGATGATTGCCGATGAGCCGACTACCGCCCTGGATGTGACCATCGAAGCGCAGATCCTTCACCTGATGCGGCGGCTGGAGGAGAAGTCCAATACCTCCATCATGCTGATCACCCACAATATGGGCGTGGTAGCGGAAATCTGTGATTTTGTTTACGTTATGTATGCCGGCAAGGTTATGGAGCAAGCGCCAGTCTTTGAGCTCTTTGACCATACGAAGCATCCCTACACCAAAGGCTTGCTGAATTCCATACCCAAACCTACGGAAGAAAAGCAGAGGCTGTATAATATCAAAGGCATGGTACCTAATTTGCTGCGTCTGCCTAAGGGTTGCCGGTTTTCCCCCCGCTGCGAATACGCCATGCCGGAATGCCGGGAGAGCGAACCGGAGCTCTATGATTGCGGTAAAAATCATAAGGTTCGCTGCTTCCTTTATCAAAAGGGCCAAGGAGGCGGCGCCGATGAATAATCCAATAAATCATGTAAATCATGAGGGACGCAAGGTTTTGGCGGCGGCGGAAAATGTGGTAAAAGAGTTCAAGCTTTCCGGCAATATACGCCGGGGAGATCTGGTTGTTCATGCCATCACCGATGTGAGCTTGAATATCTATGAAGGCGAAACCCTGGCCATGGTGGGAGAGTCGGGCTGCGGCAAGAGCACCATGGGCCGGCTGTTTCTGCGGCTTTTGGAGCCCACCGCTGGTACCGTCCGCTTTGAAGGCCGCAACCTGGCGGATTTGGGTGAGGAAGAGCTGCGCCATTTGCGCAAGCAGATGCAAATTATTTTTCAGGATCCCTATGCTTCCTTGAATCCCCGGATGACGGTAGCCCAGATTATTGCCGAGCCCCTGAATACCCACCAGGTCTATGGCAGCCATAAGGAAACGGAAGCCCGGGTCAAGGAACTGATGAAAAAGGTAGGCATCCGGCCGGAGTTTACCAACCGTTATCCTCATCAATTTTCCGGCGGCCAAAGGCAGCGTATCGGCATTGCCCGTGCCTTGGCCTTAAACCCCAAGCTGATCGTCTGCGACGAGCCCGTATCGGCTCTGGATGTGTCCATTCAGGCCCAAATTCTCAACCTGCTCCACGATCTTCAGAAGGAGATGGGCCTTACTTATCTTTTCATCTCCCATGACCTCAGCGTGGTCCGCTATATTTCCGACCGGATCTGCGTCATGTTTTTGGGCAAGCTTTGTGAGGTGGGGCCTACGGAGGAGATTTTCCGGGAGCCGAAGCATCCTTATACCAGATTCCTGCTGGAAGCAGTACCCAAGCCTAATCCCCATCTGCGCAAGGAGCAGAAAGCGTTCCTCACCGGCGAAATGCCCAGCCCGGTGAAGCCGCCTTCGGGCTGCCGTTTCCATACCCGCTGTCCTTTGGCTACGGAACGCTGCAGCCAGGAAGTACCGGTCCTGCGGACGATGGCAGAACGGCAGGTGGCTTGCCATATGGTGAATCCATGATGCTCCAGGAAATGACTTTAGAAAAACGGATAGAACGGGAGATCATGAGCTTCAGCGGGCTTATGGGCATCTATGCCTCGGATTTGCGGGGCCGGGTGGTGGCCATTAATGCCGACGAGCCTTTTGAGACGGCCAGCACCATCAAATCCTTCATCCTGGCAGTCCTTTTCCAAAAGGCGGCAGCCGGCGAAAAGGACTTAAACCGGATGCTGGCTTACACGCAGGAAAATTTTATTGACGGCAGCGGGCTGCTGCGAGCCTTGGAATTAGGCACTTCTCTGTCCGTAAAAAATTTAGCTACCCTGATGATCATCGTTAGTGATAATATTGCTACCAATATGCTCATAGACTATATAGGACTGGACGAGATCAACGAGGCCATCGGCGCTATGGGCTTTGACGGTACCCGGCTCCATTGCAAGCTGGGAGAAGGGGGCTGGGCCAGGCTGGGCACCACTACTCCCCGGGATTACGGCCGGCTTTTTGAACGGCTGGCCGCCGGAGAATTGACGGGCCCCCGGGGCGATGGCCAAATGCTGGAGATATTTAAACAGCAGCGATTCGCCACCACTTTGACTTATCTGTTGCCGCCTTATTATTTTGACGAGGATAATTACGGCGCTGCCAGCCCCATCTATCTGGCCTCCAAAAGCGGCTCCATGAACGCTTGCCGCAACGACGGCGGCATTGTAGGCACTCCCTGGGGCAGCTACGCCATAGCCTTGTTTACGAAAGGCTTCAGCGACAAGCAGTACCATAAGGATCATGAGTCCCATGTCTATGGCGGCCGGGTCAGCCGTCTGCTCTTTGATCAGTATCTGGCTTTGGAAGGAAGGTTTGCTCTATGATTTTTCCGCCGGCACTAAAATTGGGTGATACTATCGGCTTGATTGCTCCTTCTTCTCCGGTACCGGCAGCCCGGGTTGAAGCCTGCAAAGCTCTTGTGGAGAGCTGGGGTTATAAGGTAAAAGAAGGCAACGGGATTTACAGCGCCCTCCACGGCTATCTGGCCGGCCCGGCAACCACCCGGGCGGCAGATATTAACGCCATGTTTGCCGATGGGACGGTCAAGGCCATCTTCTGCCTGCGGGGCGGCGACGGCAGCTGCCAAGTCATGGATAAGCTGGATCTGCGGCTGATCCGGGCCAATCCCAAGATATTTGTAGGCTATAGCGATATTACCAATTTTCATGTATTCCTGAATCAGCAAGCCGGACTGGTGACCTTTCACGGTCCCATGGTATCCGCCAATATGCTGGAGGATTATGATGAATTTACGAAGGAGTCCTTTGAGGCAGCCCTGGCCCTGGGTAATAGAGGCAGCCTGGAACTGAAAAATCCCGAAGGGGAGCCTTTTAAGGCTTTGCGCTTTGGTCAGGCCGAGGGAACCATTGCCGGCGGCAATCTCTCCTTAATTTGCTCCATGCTGGGCACGCCTTATGAGATCAATACCAAAGGGAAGATTCTGTTTATCGAAGATGTGGATGAGACCACCTGGCATGTGGACCGGATGCTGCACCATTTGAAGTACAGCGGCAAGCTGGATCAGGCTGCCGGCGTCATCGTCGGCGATTTCGGCGGGCAAAGCAATCCCCGGGACCCCGGCTATCTGGTGGAGGAGCTGCTGCGGGATTTCTTTACGGGTTACCATAAGCCTGTGATTTACAACGTAAAATCCGGCCACTGCATTCCTATGTCCACCATCCCCTTGGGAGCGGTTTGTTCTATGGAGACAGGCCGGATATCGGCAGCCGGTGGCGAAGAGCCGAGAATAGTTTTTCATTGGCCTTGACGGATTCAAAGGCTTAAATAACAGATAAATAAAAATGAGGCAGACGGCAAAGCTCTGGCCTCATTTTTTATCGTGAAAAAATTTATTTCAGAAATAATTTCGGGAATTAAAGTTTTCTATTTACTTTTTTTGTATCGGGTATTATTATTAAGAAAAAATTTTGGAAGATGGGATGAAGATGATGCGTATTGACAGTATCGACCTCCAAATCATTAAATCCTTAAAGGAAAATGCCCGGGTCAACGCCTCGGAAATCGGTGAGAAGGTCAATATGTCTGTTTCTGCTGTCATTGAGCGAATGCGCAAGCTGGAGACTGCCGGTGTGATTCTGAAATATACCGTGGTTTTAGACCATAAGAAAATTGGCAAGGACGTCAGCGCATTTATTTCGGTTAGTTTGGAGCATCCTAAATATAATGATCGATTCATCGACGCGGTGAAGCAGAACCCGGAGATTGTGGAGTGCAATTATGTTACCGGTGATTTTGACTTTCTGCTGAAAGTGATCACCAGCTCGACCGACACCCTGACCGAGCTGCTTAATCAGATTAAGTCCCTGTCCGGCGTATCCCTGACCCGTACCCTGGTCGTATTATCCGCCACCAAAAATGAATTCACCGTATTGCCGGAGTTTAAGAGGTAAATCGAAAGGAGACGAGGCAAATGATTATTGGAGTGCCGAAAGAAATAAAACCTCAGGAAAACCGGGTGGGTTTAACCCCCGCCGGCGTTGATGCTTTCGTAAAAGCAGGCCATAAAGTATATTTGGAAAACAATGCGGGATTAGGCACCGGCTTCAGCGATGAGGAGTATGAAGCCGCCGGCGGCGAGATACTGCCTGATGCCCGGCAAGTATATAGTGCCGCGGATATGATCGTCAAAGTCAAGGAGCCTCTGGCGGCAGAATACAGCCTGCTTAAAGAGAACCAGATTATTTTTGCCTACTTGCATTTGGCGCCGGATCAGGAGCAGACCGAGGCTCTGCTGCGGCAGAAGGTCATTGGCGTAGCTTATGAAACAGTGCAGCTGCCCAATAAGGCGCTGCCTTTATTATCGCCGATGAGCGAAGTGGCGGGCCGCATGTCTATTCAGGTAGGCGCCCGGCTGCTGGAGAAAAACTGGGGCGGCGCCGGCATCCTTTTGGGCGGTGTGCCGGGAGTGGAGCCTGCCAGTGTAGTCATTATCGGCGGCGGCAACGTAGGCCTCAGCGCCATCAGAATGGCCATCGGCATGGGGGCCCAGGTGACGGTGCTGGATGTGTCCGTCAGCCGTTTATCCTATCTGGACGACTTGTTTATGGGCCGGCTGATTACGTTGATGTCCAATAATTATAACATAGCCAAAAGCGTCAAAGAGGCGGATTTGGTAGTAGGAGCCGTGCTGATACCGGGAGCCAGGGCTCCCAAGCTGGTCAAAGAAGAAATGGTCAAGTCCATGCGGCCCGGCTCCGTGCTGGTGGATGTGGCTATCGACCAGGGCGGCTCTATTGAAACCATTGACCGGATTACCACCCATGAGAATCCGTATTTTGTCAAGCACGGGGTGATCCACTATTCCGTAGCCAATATGCCCGGCGCCGTACCCCGTACTTCCACCTTTGCGCTGACCAATGCCACCCTGCCCTACGCTTTGCAGATCGCCAATAAAGGCCTGGAACGGGCCCTGAAAGATGATCCGGCCTTGCTGCTGGGGCTCAATACTTACAAAGGCCGGTTGACCTATCGCCCGGTGGCGGAAGCCCAAGGCCGGGAATACACGCCGGCGGCGGAGCTGTTTTAAGTGACAGGCGTTATTTTTGACAGCTCCTGCAATTGAGCGAAAAAGACTTGCTTGCGGCCTTGCCATTCAGCGATATCCACTTCTACCTCGTAAACCCGCCGGATGTTTTCCCGCGTAAAAACCTGTTGGCTGTCTCCTTGGGCAAAAGAGGCGCCGTCTTTAAACAGAACCACTTGATCGCAAAGGATTGAAGCCAGATTGAGGTCGTGGATGGAAACCACTGCAGTGACTTGCTTTTCGGCCGCATAGCTTCGCACAAGGCGAATGGTTTCCAGCTGATATTTCATATCCAGATTACTGGTGGGCTCATCCAGCAAAAGCAATTCCGGCTGTTGAGCAATAGCCCGGGCCATTAGCACCCGTTGACGTTCCCCGCCGCTCAGCCCGTCGAATTGCCGAAAGGCCAGTGCCTCCAACTGCAAGCGTTCTATGGCTTCGAAAGCAATTTGCCGGTCCTGCTTGCTGGGGCGAAAGCGCAGATAGGGAATTCGTCCCAGCATAATGATGTCCACTACCCGGCAGGCCATGCCCCGGCCGGAGCTTTGCGGCACATAGCCGATTTTGCGGGCCCGTTTTCTGGGCGACAAAGATAAAAGGCTTTTGCCGTCCAGACAGATATCTCCTTGCTTGACCGGAAGCATACAGCCCACACATTTGAGCAGGGTGGTTTTTCCTGCGCCGTTAGGACCCAAAAGACCTACTACTTGACCTTTTTCCGCGGAGAAGGAAATATGCTTCAGCACCGCAGCGCCGCTATAAGAAAAACTCAGATCTTTTATCTGCAGGTACATCAGGACACCCCCCGCCGTTCTTTCAAAATCAAGTGGATAAAGATAGGAACGCCCAGAAAAGAAACGACAATTCCTACCGGAACATTGACCGGCGCCAGGATGATCCGGCCAATGGTATCACCTGTCAGCACAAGAAGGGCGCCGGTAAGGGCGGCGAAGGGCAGCAGGAAACGATGGTCGCTGCCGATCAGCAGCCGGGCAATATGAGGCCCGGCCAGGCCCACGAAGCCAATCACCCCAGTAAAGCTGATAATGGAGGCGGTGAGCAGCACGGATAGAAAACCGACGCAGATGCGTACGAAGGCAGGAGAAATGCCGAGGCTGCGGGAAACATCATCATCTCCTCCCGAAAGAATATTAAGGGATTGGGCAAAGCCATAAATTCCGGCCAGGCAGGGCAGGGAAAACAGCAGAACCACCAGGACTTGGGGCCAGGTTGCGCCGTTTAGGCTGCCAAATAACCATTGCACGGCAGCCGCCAGCTGATAATCACTGGCAAAGAACTTCACCACGCTGTCGCAGGCGTTGAAAAGGTAGTTGGTTGCAATGCCGGTAAGAATAATTGATTCCGGACTCATGCCTGCCCGGCTGGCGATGAAATACACGCCGGCGGCGCAAAGCAGCGACCAGGTGAAGGCGCTGATCACAATGCCGGTGTTGGTGCCGCCCAGAGGGCCCGCACCATAAACGATGGATAAAGAAGCGCCAAAGGCCGCTGCCGAAGAAATGCCTATGGTGAAGGGACTTACCAGAGGGTTGCGGGTGACGCCTTGCAGGGCAGCGCCGGATACCGATAAACCGATGCCGCCTAAAATAGCCAGACAAATACGGGGCAGCCGCAGCAGCAGCACAATTTTTTGATTGGCGTTTTCCAGCCGGCCGCCATGAAAAAAGACTCCCCGTAGAGCGCCGAAAATATCTGCCGGTGTGGCTTCGGCGGTTCCTACCGCCGTGAACCAAAGGCCGCATACCAGAACCAGCAAACTGCAAAACAGCAGAAGCAGCACGGCTTTACGGCTGCTTCTGCGATATTCTTGTTCCAGGGAATGTTGGGAAAACAAGAGCTTTTTCATGGCTTAGGAAAGCTCTTTGGCGGCAAAGAAGTGGCCTTCAATATTCTCGAAGCCTTGGAAATCTTCCATCCAGGCCCGGAAAACTTCATCGGGATTTAAATCAGGCAGCAGGTCAGGATAGACCCATTTGGCGATATAAGCCGCACCTACCAGTTTGGAAGCGCCGCCATGGCTAAACTGGGTCATCAGAAAAATATTGTTGTTTTGCACGGCGGGAATTTCATCCCAGCCCGGGCGGCTTTTGATTTCGGCAACGGTATCGATAAATTGCTGCTTTGCCGGGGGATGGTACAGTCCGGTGCCTTGCAGCGCCTGGGCAGGAGTAATCAGCTTGACGATACAATCAGGCTTGCGCACAATCACTTCTTCCGGATTTACTTCGCTGGCCTTGATGGTATCGATATTCTCGCTGAAGATGTTGTAAGCATGAGAGGCCACGCTCATACCGTAAAAAGCATTACCGGGGACAACCGTAGAATAATTGGTGGTAGTCTCCAGGTACATGCTGCGCTGAGGCTGGTCCTTTAGCTGAGTTTCGATATAAACCTGAATATCGTTAAAATAGTTATAAAACTTTTGGGCTGATTCTTCAACGCCAAACATGATTCCGATATTATCACATTGATTCTTAAAATCTGCGGTATCATAACCGGAAATAACAAACACCTTGATGCCGAAAGGCGTCAATTTTTCTTCAGCTTCGGTGACGCTGCCATTGTCGGGAAGAATCAGTACCTGAGGATTCAGCTCGACAATTTTTTCATAATTCAACTCCGTCTGGCCCTTGCCGATGACGTTGGCAGGATCAAACATAGCCCAATAATCCCGGTCCTGAGCAGTGTTGGTATCCACTGCGATAACGTGATCGATGGCGCCGCAGGCCCGAATCAGTTCGCTATTGTATCTGTTGGCTACCACGGCGGTTTTTACGGGGTAGGGCAGTTCTACCTGGCGGCCCATATTATCGGTAAGGGTGATTGTTTCATTGCCGGCAGGAGCCTCGATCCCGGTGGACTGAGAGGACTGGGGCTCGGTAGGGCCGGCGGCTGGCTGGCCGGCGCCGCAGCCCGATAAAAGTAGGGCCATGCACAACAGGATGCTTAAGAGAGGAAGGATAATGCGTTTCATAAGATTTTCTCCTTTTTGCGTTTTATTCTATTGATGTTAGGAAATAGAAATCATTGTCTCAGCGCTTTTTAACTAGCTTTTTAAACCACCTCCGTATCGGAAACGGCGGCAAAAAAGATATAGCGAGACTTTAAAATAAGCGTCAAGACAAAAAAACCGGGGGACAGAATACCCCCGGTGAACGCAAAAGCCAGCCTGAAATCCCTTCACCACCAAAGGATCTTGAGAAACAACCGGCAGATATCCTGACTCAAAGCTTCAAACCTAATCCACAAGCCTTCCCGGAAAAGATTCCAGTGGCGCAATTTGTGTTTCGTAGCTTTTACAGTAAAGTGTGCTGTTGCGGATTCTAACCGCATTCCCTATTAATGCCTATAAAGGCAACCGGCTGTCTTTATATATTTAGTTGTCCTGCACCAATTAAATACCGGATTGAAGTAAATGTCAATCAAATTTCTTAAAAAATTCGTAGGCATTATCGAAGAAAAGCCGGTTGGCAATGCTTTCTCCCAAACTGGAATGGCAAATGGCATTATATAAACCGCTTACGTCGGCTACCGATTGCAGGAAAGCAGGCGTTTTGGCGCCGTCAAAATCAGAGCCTAAGGCCGGTACTTTATCACCGGCTAGTTCCAGCATACGGTCCACATGGCGGAGCAGATCATCCCAGCCTGCTACCTGGCCATCTTCTTTCAAAAAGTTGATATAGTAATTTAACCCGATGACGCCGCCCATCCGGCTTATTTCCCGGATTTGGTCGTCCGTGAGATTGCGCCGGTGATTGCAGACGCTGCGGCAATTGGAATGACTGGCAATGAAAGGCTTGGTGGCCAAATCTGCCGTTTCCCAGAAGGATTTATCGTTGGCGTGGGATACATCCAAAATAATGCCCAACTCTTCCATGCGGCCGATAGCCTGCCTGCCGAAATCCGTAAGACCCCATTCGGTATAGGCGCTGGCGCCGCCGGCCAGTTCATTGGCGCCGTTCCAGGTGAGGCTGGCCAGACGGACGCCCCGTTCTGCCATGAGATTGATGCGATCCAGGTCGCCGGCAAAAATCGAGGAGTTTTCGATAGTGAGCAGAGCGGCCACTTTGCCGGTGGCCAGAGCTGCGTCAATATCCCCGCTTGTCCTGACCTGACAGATGCGATCTGAGAAATCCTTCATATTTTGTTGGAAATGGCTGTACAGCTTTTCCCCTTCTTCAATAGCCAGCTCCAGCCGGTATCTGTCGTGGATGAACATGGCAAAGCATTGGCAATACTGGAGATTCGCCGGCAGGCGGTCCAAATCGATATGACCGGTATTGCCGGCAAAGGGAGCGCCTTTTAATAATGTGTCGCAATGCAGATCGAAAATTTTCATCATAGCACTATCTCCTTTCCGTCTTATTATATCACAGCCGGGGAAAAACCAGCCCCGTTTATTTCCTGGGCAATAAATTTCCCGGCGCCTTTCCAAACACCCTTTTAAAAGGAAGACAATGGTAGACAGGGCCGGCTCCATGAGGTAAGATAAAAACAAATGACTATAAATCATTACAATGAAGGGGGAAATCAAATGGAGCTATCCCAGGCCATTAACATCAGAAGAAGTGTTCGCAAATATAAAAATCAACCGGTCGAGACGGAAAAAATCCAGGAGATTCTGGAAACGGGCCGTAGAGCGCCTAGCTCCAGAAACAGTCAAAACTGGTACTGCATCATTTTGCGCAATCCTCAGCTGATCAGCCGGATGAGCGAGGCTTTCGCCAAACAGCAATGGATAACCCAGGCGCCGGCTATTCTGGTGGTCTGCGGCACCAACAACCGGACGATGATGTGCGGTCAGGCCAATAATCCTATTGACTGCTCCATCGCTCTGACTATAATGATGCTGAAGGCTACGGAGCTGGGCTTGGGCACCTGCTGGCTGGGCATGTTTGACGCCGGCAAAATCAGGGAGCTTTTGGATATTCCGGCAGCGGATATGATTGTGGCGGTGACGCCTTTGGGCTACGCCGATGAAGAGCCCCAGGAAAGGCCCCGCAAAGAATTGGCGGAATTTGCCCGCTATATGGACTAAAGAAAAGGGGCGGCGGAGATGATCAACCTATTGCAGGAAGCAGATGTGGCTGTAATCGGCGGCGGTTTGGCGGCTATGGAAGCTGCCTTGGCTGTCATCAGTGAAAACCCTGAAGCCAAAGTGGTGCTGCTGTCAAAAAAACCGGTAGGTTTATCCGGCGCTTCCCTGGTGGCCTTGTCGGTTCATCGCTATGCGCCGCAAGAACCGGGTCTGCGGCAGGAATATGGCCGCAGCTTCCTGGCTTCCAGCCAAGGAGTAGGAGATCCGGCTTTGCTGGAGATCCTGATGGACGAAGGAGCGGCGGCACTAGAAAGATTGGAGGCCCTGGGCCTGCCTTTAGAATCTAAGGTGATCCCGGCAGCAGACGGCAGGATGTATCGTTATCTGAGCTGCTGCCGGCCCAAATACGGCCGCCGCCTGACGGAGCCGATGCGAAAGCTGCTGCTTGCTCAGCCCCGGGTAAGGGAGGAAGCCGGTTACATGGCTCTGGAGCTGCTGATGCTGGAGGGGGCTGTCTGCGGTGTGCTGGCAGAAAAGGAAGGCCGGTTTTATGTGCAGCCGGCCAAGGCCGTTATATTGGCCAGCGGCGGCGCCGGCTTTGTCTACGAAAACACCAGCAACACCCGGGATCTGACGGGGGATGGCTACGGCCTGGCTCTGCGGGCAGGCCTTGCCCTGCAGGATATGGAGTTTGTACAATTCTATCCTTATCGCATCCACAGTCCCGGCCGGGCCAATATTTTTCCTGACGTCTTTGAACATGGCGCCGTTTTTCTCAATGAAAAGGGCGAAAGATTCATGGCCGGCTTTCCCAAAAAAGAGCAGGAGAACCGGGACGTACTGGCCCGCCAAATGTTTGCCCAAAAAGAAGTGATTTTTGATATCAGCGGCGCCGATCAGGAATACATCAAAAACGAATGCAGCGCTGTTTATGACTTAGCCCGCAAACACCATACCCAGCGATTTTTGATGAAGCCGGTGGCCCATTTTATGATGGGCGGCATTCCTTTGCAGCCTGAGGGCGCAAGCGGCTTGCCGGGCCTATATTGCTGCGGCGAGGTTACCGGCGGCCTCCATGGAGCCAATCGGATTGCCGGCAGCGCTCTGACGGAGTGCGCCGTTTTTGGAACCAGAGCCGGCAGGGCGGCGGCCAGATATGCGCAAGACAAAGTAAGGAATGACGGAACTGAAACGGCCCGGAGGGATCAGCTGGCCGCGCAGGCAGCCCGTCTGATTCAAGACTTTTGTCCGTCTGCGGGTCAGGAAGATACGAAGCCAATCATCGCCGCTTTGCGCCAGACCATGTGGAAAAAAGCCTCCCTGATCAGAAGCGAAGCCTCGCTCAAAGAGGCAAAAGCCGTAGTGGAGGCTCTGGGGGCGCAATTAAAAAGCCAAAGGCCCGCATCGCTGCGGCTTTGGCTGGAAGCTGGCAATCTGCTGTTGACGGCAGAGGCTATTTTAAACTCGGCTCTTTTGCGCCGGGAAAGCCGGGGGGCTCATTTCCGGGAGGATTATCCCGCTGCCGACCCGGCTATGGCCGGCAACGTAATCTACCGGCAAGGCCGGGCGGAGTTCATCAAAAGGCTTTTCTAAAACTTGCGATGAAAGAGGTTGTCAGGATCCCGCAGGTTTTCTACGGTGGCGATGCCCAGATTTTCTAAAAGCTCCAGAACGAAGGGGTTGTCGGCAGGAGTTTCATAAGGAGCGTCTTTACTGTAAGCTGTGATTAAAGGCCGGCTGATTTCCCTGGCCGTCAGCACTGCCGGACCGCCGGCGCAGCCGCCGTTGCAGCCCATACCCTCAATAAAGTTGGCCCCTTGGAGGCCTTGTTGTACTTCTTCCAGCAATGTTTTGCAGCCGGCGACACCGTCGGCTTGCTTTGCTTTTAAAGGGATTTTTCTTCCCGGCCGCAGCCGGCTTACCGTATCCCAGACGGCTTGGCTGACGCCGCCGCTGACGGCGTAGATCCTGCCGCCGGCGGAGGTGTTTTCCCGGGGGTCGGGAGCAAAGGCGGCTGGACTGATTCCTGCCTCCCGGAATAACTCTTCCGTTTCTTTAAAAGTGAGAACGTGGTCGATGGCGCCCAGCAGATCAGCTTCCCGGGCCTCGGCCTTTTTGGCCAGGCAAGGCCCTACGAATACGGTTTTTGCTTCCGGCATCAGGCCTTTAATGGTGCGGCCGGCGGCAACCATGGGGGAGACGGAAGGGGGGACGTGGGAAACCAGGTGAGCGTATTTCCTGCGGATCATAGCCAGCCATACGGGGCAGCAGCAGCTGGTGAGGAGATAATCCTCCTCGTTTTTGATGGCATCGTCAAACTCCAAGGCTTCCTTTAAGGTCAGAATATCGGCAAAAAGAGCAACTTCCACCATGCCGGCAAAACCCAGGCTTTTGAAAGCAGCCCGCAGCCGGCCGGCGCTGTCTTCATCGGTATCCTCGTCAAATTGGCCGATGAAGGCGGGGGCAACCAAAGCATAAACGGGAGCCGGCTGCAACAAAAGCTCCAGCACCGGCAGCAAATCCTTACGAGCCGCCAAATTGCTTCTTAGCTCCGGAGTTAATTCTTTGGCCGGACTGCCGGCAGACCGGTTCTCTGTCTGATCCTCTGTACGGCTCTCTGACTGGCCGCCCGTGTTTTCGGAATCCGGCCTGGTTCGGCCGGCACAGGCGTCAAGGCAAAGGCCGCAGCCGGTACAGCGCTCACCGTCAATGATGCCGTTGCTGTCTTCGTCTTTGCTGATGGCGTCAAAGGGGCAAGCGGCTTCGCAGGGAGCCGGCTGGCCGGCGTTTTGCTGGGGGGAATCCTGCTTGCCGGAATTCTCCTTGGCCTGCCGCTCTTTGATTGCTGTGTCACAATCACAAGTGCCCTTGCGCCACACCGGCGGCAGATCACCCGGCTCCAGCAGGCAATTGAGCTGCCGGGGGTCGAGAGCCTCTTTTACTGTTTTTTCGTGAAGGGAATTGTACAGTTTTTCTAAATTAACCATGGCGCCTCCCCAATTCATTAATTTATCGGTTAGCTTTCCTCTTTGAATTCTTTCTTATTATATATGGTTAAGCCCAGGAAGTAAAATAAGAAGAGTAGAAGCAAAACCGGCAACAGGACGAGAAGGAAAGGCAGCCGGGATAAGAAGAGAGCAATTTTCAAGAGGAAATCGCTATGGTTGACGCCGACGATGAAAAAGGCTATGTAAAGTATAATATTGAAGAGTCTGGCTTTCTGGGTGCCCAAGCAAAGATTTAGCGGCAGCATCAGCGACAGATAGAGAACGCCAGCGGCGATGCCGATGCAGATGTTGATCATCAGGCCGCCGGCGGAAAAAGCAGGCGGAGTAAAAAAGGAGGAGAGCCAGGCCACGAAGCCCATTGCCGTGCTTAATAGCAGCAGCAGGCTAAAACCGAAGAGATACCTGGCATTGTAGATCTGACTGCGGTTTACCGGCAGGGCGCAATAAAAATGATGGACGGCAGAAGCCTGATCATAAGAAATCACCGTAAGAACAAGGGCATAGACTCCAATGATAACGCCGGCGGTAAAACGTACCGACATAACGCTGAAAACCAGGCTGGCCAGACCGAAAAGCAGCAGCGTTCTCTTTAGCGCCAGCAGCTTGATATAATCGGATTTTACTAAAGAAAGTATAGCATTCATTCCCGCTCACCTCTTATATAGTTGATAAAAACATCCTCCAAAGTCGGCAGGTCATAGGCGAAGCCGTCGCCGGCCAAGGCCCGGAAGGCTGGGAAATCGGCAGTCAGTCCGGTAAAGCCAAAGCCGTTGTCCTGAATATTGAGCAGCAGGCTGCGGCAGGCGGCAGTCAAGCTGCGGCTGTCCCCTTTAACGAGACGATGGTCATCCATCAGCTGATCCTTCGCTGCCAGGTCCATCATCGGCTTGCCCTTATGGATAAAGAAGACATAATCGGCGATTTTGTCCAGGTCGGAGGTGATATGACTGGAGAAGAAGATGGTGATACCTTCCTGCTCCAGTTCCTGGCGCAGAATGTGGAGAAATTCCTGACGGATCAGAGGATCCAGGTTAGCGGTGGGTTCATCCATCAGCAAAAGCCGGGGATGGTGGGCCAGTGCCAGACAAAGGGAGAAAATCTTCTGCTGGCCGCTGGAGAGATTTTTAAAAGGCTTTTTTAGGTTAAGATCAAAATGGCCGGCCAGCTTCTGAAAACGTTCCTGATCCCAACGGGTAAAAAAGGAGCGGTACATGGCTTGCAGCTGATTCAAGGTAGCCTGAGCCAGAAAGCCGGAGCGATCTCCCACGTAAGCTATTTCTTGCTTAAAGCTTTGGTTTTTTTGCCGGCTGTCCGCTCCCAGCAAAGATATTTTGCCGGCGTCGGCAAAGAGGCCGTTCATCATCAGCTTGATAGTGGTGGTCTTACCGGCGCCATTTTCGCCGATAAAGCCGGTAACATAGCCTTCGGGAATATCCAGGCTGGGAATGGATAAATGGAAATTGCCCAGAGATTTCTCCAGCCCTCTTATGGTAATGGCTGTCGTCATAATGGATACCTGCTTTCCGTTATATTTGACTAAATTTCCCGATCCCGGATCAAGCGGCAGACTTCCGTCCTGCTGATGCCGGCATCTTCAAAGGAGCGGAGCAATTCTGACAGCTCTTCCTTTAATTGAAGCAAATGGGCCTCGGCCAGATCAGCCACCCCATCCAGGGAGACGAAGGTGCCTTTGCCGGGAGTGGTAAATAGATAGCCTTCTTTCTCCAAATCATCATAAGCCCTTTTCACAGTAATAATGCTGGTGGCAAGAGCGGTGGCCAGACTGCGGATGGAGGGCAGAGGCTGCCCGGGCAGCAGCTGGCCGCTGCGGATTGCCGCTTTCAGCTGCTGCTCCAGCTGCTCATATAATGGAACCGGTGAGCTGTTGGATAAAATGAGATTCACATGTAGCCTCCTTGCTGCGCGCTTGCTGTAGGTGTAATCCTCAATCGGTTTGGAGCCTGTATCTATCTGTAGCTATCTGTATATATATAATATACACAGTAGGCGGCTAAGTCAATGTGGAAAATAAAAATAATTGTCATTGGCCGAAAAGTATGCGATAATAGCTTTGCCGTACTACATGGGGAGCTGGCGGTGCCCTGTACCCGCAAACCGCCTTAGCGGGGTGGAGTTCCCCGGCCCAGGGCCAGCCTTGTGGAGTCTGACCCAGGTAAGCAGCGTTGACGATTGGGTCCTGCGCAACAAAAATTTGTGAACCCTGTCAGGTCCGGAAGGAAGCAGCAGTAAGCAAACTCTTTTGTGTGCCGCAGGGCAGCCTGATTTGAGCCGGCTGCCTGGGTAACGTCCGGAAGGTTTGGTTCGAAGCCGGGGTGTACGGCCTTTTTATGCGATTTTTTATTGTTAAAAGAAATCCTATCGTATCTAAAAATAATCAACAGCTTTCAGCACCTGCGGCGGGTGCTGATTTTTTTTATTGTCTTACTACATTCCAGGTAATGTATATATTTCAAATTTAAGGGAATGCTGTGTACAAGAACAAATAATCAAAATAAAAGGAGATATGGTTATGGAAATTGAAATCTTATTGGAAAAAACGAGACGCTTAAATCAACTGCTGCAAAAAGCGGCCGGCCAGATGATCAGCCTTACGGAATTAGCGCAGTCGTTAAGGATACTAACCGAAGCTCAAGTCTGCATCATTGACGGCAAAGGCAATCTGCTGGGGCAAGCCGGCGAAGGAGAGTTCAGCCAAACTCAGATACTGCCGGAAGAGATCAAAGAAGGGGTAATGAAGCCCCAGGCCATGGAATGGCTCAACAGCCAAATGAAGGCAGAGGCCAATTTAGCCCGCAAAGGCCGGGAGGGTTATTGCCTGGTGGTGCCGGCTCTGGGTTCCTCAGGCAGGATTGCTACTGTAATTTATATCCGGGACGAAAAAAGCTTTGAAAGCGGCGATATGCTGTTGGCGGAATATGGAGCCAATGTGGCCGCCATGCAAATCCAGAGGAACCTGGAGCAGAAGCTGGAACTGGACGCCAGAAAGAAAACCGTAGTGCAGCTGGCCCTGGAAGTCTTGTCTTATTCGGAATTAGAGGCGGTCAAGCATATATTTAATGAAATTGAAGGCAGTGAAGGATTCTTGGTAGCCAGCAAGCTGGCCGAGGAATACCGTCTTACCCGTTCAGTAATCGTCAACGCTCTGCGCAAGCTGGAAAGCGCCGGCGTCATCGACGCCCGCTCCCTGGGCATGAAAGGCACGTATATCAAAGTATTGAATGACTTCTTATACCAGGAGCTGGCAGCCATTTAAATAAACATCGGCTCTCTCAGGATCAGGGCAGGTAAATGGGATTTCATGGATAATATTTAAATCATGGATAAGAAGCTTGTTTTTTCATCTTTCAATTCATCCCTCCATACCTTGAAGCATGGTTTTATGGAAAGCCTGTTTCCCCAAACGCACAGCTGCTTATTTTGCGGCGGCCGCATTCAGGGAAGCAGGCTTTCCGCCGGTCTTTGCCCCCAATGCCTCCTTGATTGGCTGCACCTCCGGCAGAATGCCGTCCTTTGCCCTTTGTGCGGCAGCTTCAACAGCGGCCAACCTTGCCAAGGGCCCTGCGGCGGCCGGCAGGAGAGCGGCAAGCTGGGCAGCCTGACGGGGGTGGCTGCGGCGGTACCCTATACCGGCTTATACCGGCAGCGGGTAATGGCCTTCAAATACAATGGCCGCCAGGAGCTGGCTCTGCCCATGGGCTTTCTGATGGCCAAGGCCTGGCGGGCAGGCCGGGGCCGGCAGTTATCAACAGAAACCAAAGCGGGGCTCTGTTTAGTGCCCGTGCCTATGCATCAGGATAAGGAAGCGGCCAGGGGATATAACCAAAGCCGTCTTTTGGCCCAGGTTCTCAGCCGGCAGCTGGAGCTGCCGGTGGCAGAGCTGCTTTGGCGGCCCTTGCCGGGCCGGGTCCAGGCAGGCCTGGATAAGAAGGAACGGCGCCAGGCTCTGGATCAGGTATTTCAATGGGCCGGACGGGGAGGCGGCAAGGCGGCGGGCCGGGGCTCTGCCGGAGCCGGCGGCAAAAGACGGCTTTCCGCCGCTATCATAGTGGATGACGTGGTGACTACCGGTGCTACTTTGGAAAGCTGCGGCCGGATTCTGGAACAGCAAGGCTATAACCCTGTTTGGGGATTAACTTTTGCCGGCGGCAGCAGCGCTGGAATCAAATATCCATTAAAAACCTAAAAAAGATATCAAACTTAAATGAGCTGAGAGACCATAGGTTTTTGCTGACCTTAGGCGAAAAAACCTGATAAAATATGACTTTTTTCAATAATTTCAGCTTTTTTATATCCGTTTAACGGAGGCTGAAAGAGTCCTGTTGCCCATGGACATAATCCTTATAATAGCAGTTTGTCAAGAAGTATTTGTCCACATATTTTTCTCAAGAACAGCAAGTTATTCACAAAGTTGTCCACATTATCCACAGTTTTGCACAACAAAACTATCTATGCATAATGCTTATAATCTGAAAAAGGAGTATTTCCAGAGAGGACAGTGTTGTTGAATAATTCTAGCAGCTATCATTTATGCGAGAGTCCTAAACTGCTAATTTTCTCTGTTTTTTTACTATTATTCCTGTTTGACATTTTGATTTGCCGATGCTATACTCTGATGGATGACTTGCGGCGGAAGCTTTTAAGGCCTTCGCCGTCTTCAATTTCTGTATTATGTTTTGGGAGGAATTAAAACATGCAAGGCAAAGTAAAGTGGTTCAACAAGGAAAAAGGCTTCGGTTTCATCGAAAGAGAAGATGGCAATGACGTATTCGTCCATTTCTCGGCTATCAATCAGGACGGCTTCAAGACTCTCCAGGAAGGTGAAACTGTCGAGTTTGACATCGTTGAAGGACCCAAAGGGCTTCAGGCTGCCAACGTAATGAAGGCCTAAAGCACAGAAATTAAGAAACCAAGCAGGAGCCTGATGAGGGCTCCTTTTTTATGCAAATAAAAGAAGAGACGCCCCGATGCAGACCCGGCAATGGCCGGAGGCATGGGGCGCCAAGCAAGTTTAGTGAGCATATTTAATGAGCAATAATGAGCAAATAATAAGTCAATTGAGGGAAAGCGCTGACCTGCGTATTAAATGACGCCTTGTAAGGCTAAGACCAGCAATATGCAGGTAATCAGAACGGCGGCAGAGACCAGCAAAGTGCCGGTGTGCTTTTTCTCTTCTTGGGGGCCGGCGGTGGAAGGCGGGATCAGGTTGGCTTTGCGCAATCCATTGACTACCGGCTTGTAAATCAGCATAGTGATGGCGCCGTTCAAGCTCATTTTTAACAGGTTGAAGGGTAAAAGCGCCGGCAGCATCAATTCAACCACCGCTTCCCGGGGCCAGCCCATATAAATGGGAGTCAGCAGGTAATTCCACAAGAGCATGACTACCGTGGCCAAAACACCGCCGCTGATCAGGCCGGTCACCGCTCCCGATAAGGTTTGCTTCTTCTTATAAATGAAGGAAGCGGTACAGGCGAAGCAAGAAGCTGCCAGCAGGTTCATGACGAAGCCGATTGGGCCGGTGTCGCTGACGGTGACCATTTCCAAAAAGGCCACCACCACGGCCATGGAAAAGGCGGCCAGAGGTCCGTAGATGAAACCGCCGATGGCGATGATCACGTCCTTGGCTTCATATTTGAGAAAGAGGACGACGGGAATGCGGCCGAAAACCATGACCACATAAGAGATAGCGCTGAGCAGTGCCAGATTGACCAGCATTTTGGTACGGGACGGCATAAAAAACACCTCACAAATAAAAGTAACACCTGAAAGTTTCTGTCATTCAGGTGCTAAACTGCCAGCTTGAAAGCGTCATAAAAAAATACGCTCAAACCTGCGGTCAGCAACATCTTCTTTCATCCAGACTATAACTGTCGGTATTGGAGTTGCACCAATTCTGCGCCGGAAGCGCTCGCGGACTGTACCGCCGATCGGGAATTTCACCCTGCCCTGAAGACATTCGCTGTTCATTTGTCCTTAATTATTATAACACCGAAAAAAACGTATTTCAATAGTTGAATTTTTAGTGAAGAATTAAGCGCGGAGGAGGAATTTCCTTTAAAACAGGGAATATTATATCCATGCACATGATTGAAGCCGGCCCCTTGCGGGGCGTCGGCTGCGGTCATTAGCGAACTTACTTGGAGGTGACTTTAAGATGAAGATCCAGATTCGCGCCAGGAATTTTCAAGCATCAGAGAAAGTCAAGGAGTATGTTGAAAAGCGTCTCAGTAAGTTGGACAGGCTTTTGGACAAAGATGTGGAAGCCACAGCGACTTTGATTGGAGAGAAAAACAGGCAAAGAATTGAAATTACCATACCGGTCAACGGCTTCATCCTTAGGGGCGAGGAAGAGGATGAAGATTTATTTACAGCAATAGATTTAGTCTCGGATAAATTGGAAAAACAGCTGGTTCGCAGCAAAGAACGGTTTTCCAAGAAAGGCCGGCTCTCGGTAACGAAGCTCCCCTCTTTGGCAGGCCTGTCTCCCGCCAGGGATGATGACGAAGAGTTGAAAGTCCGGAGTAAGCAGTTTTCCGCCAAGCCCATGAATTTGGACGAAGCGATCACCCGGATGGATATGGTAGGTCATACGTTCTTTGCTTTTAATAATGCGGAGACGGGGTTCATCAATGTGGTGTACCGCCGCAACGACGGCCATTACGGTTTGCTGGAGCCTGAGATGTAAGGCAAAGGATAATAAGGTGGACGCTTACGGCTCTGTAGGTAATGGAATCAACAGTTGAATTGATAAGCAACCCCCGGCAGACCGGAATTTGCGGTCTTGCCGGGGGTTTTCTTTATTTGACGGCGGTCAATGGCGGTGGTTGATGGAGTTGGGGGAGTTGTCAGAGTTGGCGGTGCCCGGAGCCGGCATTGGCCGTTGCCGGTTGCCGCAGCAAACCATGGGGAAATGAGCAAAATTGCAAGTTTAAAGTGCGGCCTTGTTGTAAAAACAACGTCATTGCATCCTTTTTAGGCTAAAACCGGGTTCCATGCCCTCAAAAATAGGGTGCGGACACTTTAAACTTGCAATTTTGCGCAAAAAATGGCCCGGCAACTCCTCTGACGGAATAAGCAAAACGCAAGACTTATGATTTGGCCGCCATCAGTTCTTCGATTTTCTGGACGGCCAGAGGTACGGCCTGGGCAACAGGCAGGTCTTGCGCGCCTACAATATAGTGATTGCAGCGATTAAGTGGCAAAAGAATTTTTTTGGCGGAACTTTGGCTGACGGCGGCGGCCATGGCAGGCGTAATTTCTCCCAAGAGCGCGTCGGCGGCTATGATGCCGATGGGACCGACAATAAAGTCGGCATCCCGGCAATTGATCACCACCGGGTTTTCGCCGGTAGCCCCGTGGTCGGCGCCGGCTTTCAGCATGGCCGCCGTGGCGATGCTGTTGCTGCCTATGGCAAAAATCCCGGCAGCCAGGCCGGCTTCCTTAAGCTTGCTCACCAGCAAGCCGCCGATCTTGCCGCCTTGGCCATCGATAATCACAATCTTCATCGGACATCCCTCCGTAAACATCATATCGTCAACATCATATCATAAAGGCGGCTGGGTTGACAGCCGCAATGTAATGGAGTTGACAGACGGCGGCAGAGAGTATAAAGTGGTAAATAAGAAAACCGCAGGGCTGCAGCTCTGTAAGACTTTTGGGACAAAGTGTAATTAAATAAACCGGGTACAAATAATGATGAAGAAGATCCAGGAAGGATCAGGGCACCCAAGTATGGGGGCATTCTTGATCTTTTTTTATGATAAAAAGGAGTGTTAATGAAGATGAAAAACAACCTTGGCTCTTCTTCCCGCCAATTGACGGCAGCCGCTTTAATGACGGCCCTTGGTTTGGTTCTGCCTTACGCCACTTCCCATATGTTTGGAGTGCCGGGCACGGTCTTGCTGCCCATGCATTTGCCGATACTGCTTTGCGGCCTCCTTTGCGGGCCGAAATACGGAGTGCTTTGCGCCATTGTCACGCCGGTCGTTTCTTCTGTCTTGACAGGCATGCCGCCGGCTTACCCTATGCTGCCCATTATGCTGGCAACCCTGATCGGCTTTGGCCTGGTTGGCGGCTTAACCTATCGCCATTTCCGGCTGCCGCTCTATCCTTCGCTGATTTTGGCGATGATTTGCGGCTGGGGCCTTTATGCGCTGACTTTCCAGGCTCTGTTTTTAGCCGGCGGCGGTAATCTGCGGGCGCTGTCGGCAACGGGGGCTTTGGCTGCCGGACTGCCGGGAATCGTTGCCCAGCTTTTGCTGGTGCCTTTTTTGGTCAAACGGCTGGAGAAGCATTTCGGGGCTGCCATCGTTTTGCCCGCAGAAAATAACGATAAAGCTATTCAAGCTATTCAAAAAGATAAAGAAAAGCTTTCATTAATGGAAAATAATAAATTAGCAGAAGAGAAAAGGGGAACCGCTATGGATGAAAAAGCAAAAACCCTGGGCGTTGCGCCGGAGCTTTTAGCAGAAGCCTGGAACATGATCAAGTCGGAAGGCACCAGTTGTGTAATCATTAAGGAAGGCAGTATTATTCATACCGCTGACGGCAGAGGCGTGGCGCCGTTATTGGCCATATATGAGAAAGAACGGGAAAAGCTGGCGGCAAGCTGTGTGGTAGACCGCATCATTGGCAAAGCTGCGGCTATGATTTTGGTTTTAGGCGGCATCCAATCGGTTTACGGCGAAGTAATGAGCAAAGCGGCCCGGGAGTATCTGGAGGCCAGGGGTATCCCTTGCCAATACGGTCTTTGTGTGGATGTCATCACCGGACGTACCGGCACCGGCATTTGTCCTATTGAAAGCTCGGTGCTGGAGATCGACGATCCGGCAGAGGGCCTTGAAGCCTTGACGCAGAGGCTGGCAGAGTTGCGCAAAGCGATGTGAGAATGCAAGGAAGGGCAAACCGGCCGGCCTGTCAGAAATATGCCCTCAGCTGCAACCCGACATTCATGCTCTATCTGAGCAACGCCGGATTCTGCTTTCGCAATGTCATTTTTTATGGTATAATAAAAAAGCAGATTTTCTTTAAGGGGATGTTATCAATGCCTAAAAATACAAGAGAGCGTTTCATTAGGAGCGTTGTGATCGTTATTCTGGTATTTTTTATCTTCTCTATTATAGTACCGCTGGTCCCCTGGAACAGCTTCCTATAGGTTTTGATTTATATGTAGGTTCCTTACTTATATATAAAGACGGACCGGCAGGGTAAAAGCTTAAAAGCGGAACTGTGGAAGAAGAAGTTAAGACCGGACAGGCGGCGATTGCCCCCGGCGTTTTCTAAGGACAAGCCAGACGGCGTCACATGACCCGGGCGGCTTTATCCGGATAAGACTGCCGCCTGCCGGTCTCTTTAGTCTCCGGCCCGGGCAAAAGTCAATAGGCCGCAAAAGATTGCTATCATTAAGGTTTATTGCGAAATTTCATTATTTTTTCAAAAAAAGCGAAAAAAGTAGTTGCAAAAGGGGAGGAAGGGTGGTAATATAAGAATCCGCCCCCCCAAGAAGGGGCAAACCTCCAAGAAAACATCGAATAGCGCCGAAACCTAAATCTCAGGATGAAGGTCA
>JAHDPO010000003.1 GCA_018434325.1 Clostridia bacterium
GAATCTGTCTGACCTGACAATAAAGCTCATTGATAGAATAAAACATACGGTAGAACCGACCGAAATAGAAGAACTGTATTAAAATCAACAAGTTTTTAACAATTTTAACGCTACCTCTATTGGCAGAGGAAGTTTTTATAATTGTTGTCGATCTGATACAATTATATATAATAAATATTTTTTACTTTCTAAACTTAGAAATGTGGAACAAATGCGATATAGCTAAACCTTCAACTGGTATTGAGCTTTTAATTAAAGAATAAAGTTACAACATAGGTAATATGGATATTGCCATAGTGTTATTAATTACTCAAAAGCTTCACACAAGTCCAACTGCGTCTAATGTTTAAGCCATGATGCTCAACTGAACATCATGGCTAAGGGGTTGGCATTTACGGCGGCATGAAGCTGATTGTCGTCAACATGCGTATATATCTCAGTGGTGGCAATGCTTTCGTGCCCAAGAATCTGTTGTAAAGATCGGATGTCTACATGCCCATATTTATACATAAGGGTTGCAGACGTATGGCGGAGCTTATGGGTAGACAAGCCTTCTGGGTTAATACCAGAGGCTAGGATATGCTTTTTCACCACATTTTGAATAGAAGGGGTAGTAAGCCGCTGGCGATTCCGGGAAATGAATAGCGCATTGATATTTACATTCATTGAGCAGCGAACCGGCAGCCACTTCGATAAGGCTTGTTTTACTGCTGGCGTCATATAAATTTTCCTCTCTTTATTGCCCTTGCCAATGACGGTCATAACATCGCTTTCAACCTGCTCCACGTTAAGTGCTGCCAATTCAGAGAGGCGTAAAGCACAGTTCAGAGAAATAGTGATGATACAGTTATCACGTGCGGAGCTGGAGCTGGCTTCAATTAAGAGCCTCACAGATTCTTCCAAGGTCATGCAGCGAACAATACGTTTAGGCAGCTTTGGTGTTTCCAATCCTTCAGCAATGTTGTTATCAATGATCTGCGTCTTAGCTTTTAGATACTTCCAAAACTGTCTAATCGACACGATTTTTCTACATCGTGTTCCCGGCGAATTATGAAGTACTTCCTGATGGTATGCAATGAAACCGTATATATCAGTTAGTTGTATAGATCGGATGAAATCCGCATCCGCGAACTGAAAATTGGGATCTGGGATACCCCTTTGAGCCGCAACATAGCGAAAAAATTGCAGCAAGTCCATTCTGTACTCAAGAATTGTGTTTTGACTGCGTCCCTTGATTGTAATGAGGTAAGCAAGATATTGCTCTAGTATGGGACAAGTTTTATCATACTGCATATTATCACCCCTATGCGAAGTATCGACAGGGGTGAGCAAGTACATACAGATGATAGCAATTATACGAAATTGGCATAAGGTTTGGTTATGGCTATAATGTGAGTTTAATATTATAAGCATGGAGGAGTAATTATGTGTGCTGTGGATGGAAACGAAATGAAAGTAGAATTGCGCGAGAATATCAAAATATGTTTGAATACAGGATATGGGATGCTTATATCTAGCAAAAGTAATTCGGATTATCGAAATTCTGTAGTATTAATTCATAATGGCTTAGAATTAATGATGAAACTATATCTGCTAACACAAAATAGATTTTTGGTTTACGAACATTTAGACCATTTCCTAATTCTCAGCGAGACTGAAGGTGTTAAAGAAAATAAAAAAGATGCTATTAAAAAGAAAGCAAAAATGAATACAATATCTTTTAGCAAATGTATAGATCTAATGGACTGTTTTCTGGAAATATCAGCTATAGATGTAAACAACCTCAATAATATGAGAAATAACTGTGTTCATTTTGAATTTGTTATTTACAAATCAGCAATTCGAAAGCTTCTTGTATCAAAAACATATCCATTGATCAAGCAGATTTCAAACTCTCTCGGAGAAGATATATCTTCATATCTCGATAATTCCGCTACATTGGATGCGTGGTGTACTAAAATAAATGATGACATTCACAGCAAGTATATTCAGTTAATCGCTGCTGCTAAAAAACATTACGATGATGATTTGACGGAAAAAGATAGGCAAGAGAAAAGACAGTATGAAAATTATACTGTTCGCAAAAATGACAAACGTGTAGTTTGTCCAGCATGTGAGAATACAGCATTATTAGAAAGAAAAGTTGTATACACCACAGATGAAGATGAGGGAATACAACAAACCACTAAAAGTGTAGTTCTTAAAAATTTGTCTTGCCATTATTGTGGTTTAGTTGTTAACCAAAGAGATCAATTGCTTATTGGATTCTCTGGTGAGGAAAATACTAGTACAACCACCACAATTTCCTCCTTTTTCTCCAATTATGATTGTCCCGATGACTATGATTGTCCGAGCGACTGTGCTCCAGAGGATTGTCCCGATGACTATGATTGTCCGAGCGACTGCGCTCCAGAGGATTGTCCCGATGATTGACATCATTTGAAATGAGATGATACTAAATGTTGATATATATAATACCTACATATGAATGCGGTTTGAACTGTAAATCTTGCTACTCACAAAAATACAAAGAGATTTATTCAGAATGTCTTACATGGGAAATGTTCATAAGTATTTACAATAGATTTGAAGGCAAACTCAATCGTGTTGCATTTATTGGAGGAGAGGCAATAAAATGGAAGTTCATTAATGAGGCAATACTTTTTTTATCAAATAAGGGAATAAAAGTATCTGTTTTTACTAATGGTATGGACATTTCTAGAACGATGCCCGATCATGTTATTATTAATGCAAATAATCTTCTTACTGAATTTCATTCTGACCTAATGATCAATAGCATTGAGCAATATAAAGTCAACCGAGTTAAGGTTACATTAAGATTTAATATAGATAAGAGTTTCGAAAAATATATTGGCAATGCGATCGTTGTTTCAAAAAAATATGCTGATTTTGTTTCTTTGTCGCCACTATTTCCTGTTAAATACAGCGAGAAAAAAGTAGGAAGCAATTTGTTCATGTTAGCACAAGGACTTATAGATAACAAAATTACTTCTCGTGTATCAAGAGCAGTTCCCCTCTGTATATTTACAGAAAATCAAAGGATATATTTAGAAAAAAACTGCAATATGCGAGGGGTTTGCTCATTGCCAACGAATTCAATAGTAGTAAACCCTGATGGAGTATCGGTACAGCCTTGTGTAGAACTTTCTATAATAAAAAAACTAGACTCACTTATTAATAAATCCATAAAAGAAGAATATAGATGTGAAATTCAAACTTTGAAAAATGAAATTTCATGCGAATGTGCCGAATGCGCCTTTTATAAAGGAAGAAAATGTTTTGGTGGTTGTTTAGCATATAAATGATAAATCTATTCGAGGCTACATATTATTAGCAAATACATTTAATGCTTGCCGCAAGCCAAATGGATACAGTGTAATTCAAGTCTCAAAGGACAAGGTTATCTAATCCATATAATCAAGGTGACATAAAATGGCTATAATTATCATAAAGGAGAGAGATATGATAACTATTTGCGAAGGAATATATTATTGTATTCAAAAATGGATTCAAGTTTAATGTAGGGAGAGTGATAATATGAGCCTTTTGCCTGACAAGTTACCTGCGTCACTTGATAATGCTGTGAAAAATATGACTGATGCCCCAACAAAAAATATAGGGACAACTTTTGCTGATTTGTGGTTTCTCGTTTTTGGGGGAGTTAGCCAAGCCGCAGAAAAAAGGAAACTAAGATATCAACATGCTTTAGACGAGTTTAAAATACAAATTGAAACCAAATTGGATGCAGTCCCGGAAGAAAACCGTATTGAACCTAATACTAGACTTGCAACACAAGCTTTGGAAAGTGCAAAGTATTGTCTCGAAGATCCACAGCTACGCGAAATGTTCGCAATCCTAATTGCCCACACCTGTGATAATCGCACTAACAAAAGATTGCATCCTGCCTTTTCTGAAATATTGAAGCATCTTTCTCCTGTTGATGCAGCGCTGGTCTCCTCATTTAGGCAAAAAACGGGTACAAAGATAGCTGTGTCTTCAAAGACATACATTAACGGTGAGTTGGTTGAGAAAAGCGCCCCGCCCGATTTTGATACAATAAAACCTTCATACTATACTTACCCAGAAACCATTATGCCGATTGCAAGGTTTTACCTTTCAGCAGCGAACTCCACAAATCCACATGGTAAGAAACTCATCATTGACAACGTCATTCTGTCTGATATTTCCGATGATATATATTTACTTTCCACTAGCTTAACAAACCTTCATAGATTAGGGCTTGTTGAAATCACGATCAACGAACGGCTTGCGAACTATAATTATGATAATTTTAAGAAATGCAGCCTTTATAAAGATTGGGAAATTTTTGTGAACAGCACAGATGTTGCTTTCCGATTTATTCGCGGAAACAGCATTATTGGTGGACAACATGAGAAAATTGGGATTGATGCTGGAACTGCTAAACTAACAGAGCTGGGATTCAACTTTCTTAGTTGCTGTGCAATCGATGCAGAAGTAGTCAGGGAATAAAATATAATCGCTTATCAAAAAGGAGAACATCATCTAATCTATATACCCAGCAGCAAGGTATACTGATGCGGAAGTAATTACTATGCAGCGATACCGTTCTGTCGGCCCTAAAGAACCGGCAAATTATCCTTATGCGCTTGCGGGTGCTATTCGTGTGTTGCTTAAAACGATGCACAGTGTAAAAAGGGCATGGCTTTTGCTTATGCGAAAAGGGGATGAAGAAAGCTTCCTTGTCGTAGTGGATTTTGACGTAGGCCGCAGATCTGTTTTTGATGCAAGATGATTGAATCGAATCTGCGCATTCATGTGAACATGTGCTCAGTCCGTATAGCTAAAACTATAATCCGCTATAAACTTATTCATCATTATCTTGCCTTAGCAATATTTCATTAACAAACGATGCCTTATCCGTAATTCCTTTCTCCACCGTATTACAATAATTCAAAATTTTTTGCCTTTCATCTGGCATCATTGTTTCGGCATGACATCGCAATTCACTTAAATAACTGTGAAGGTATGCAATCTGTCTCCATTTGGCCATATGCCTGTTTGCGAACGCAAGCAGCTCTTTTTGATTGTGTTCTTGCTTCTCTATCATACGTTGGGCATAGATGGTCTCTTGCCTTTCATGCTCTAAGATCCTTGACTCGGCATAGCGCTTCTCTTGGTCAGCCAATCTCTTCTGTTCTGCGATCTTAAGCGGAGATACATAATCATAAATATCAGAAAAAATACAGCCTATTTGCATCTCTAGAGGATTATCTTCCTTATCAGAATAGCACATTGAAAACGGTTGACCTTTGTCAGAATAATGATTCTCTGTTTCTTGAATGGTTAATTCCAGCAGCCCATTATATACTTCTTCATAGATGGGCCGCATTAACCCTTCTGTCATGCCCATATCCCGTCGCTTTGTCGTCAATTCACTAAGAAAACACTGACATTGTAGATATTCGATTCTCATTGTGGTATTGTCTTCTTCTCCCCAAGCAACAGATACATCCCCATTGATTTGCCTGATACACTGAAAGAAGTAATGCATAAAACGGTATGCGCGTTTCTGATTCGATTTTGATACGGCAATGGCCACAACTTGATCTTGCCGGGAGTAGTCTTGCTCATATTGCCATTGCTCTGTTATAGGCAGGTCTTTCACAAAGGCATATTTGACCTTTTTCTCTCGCGCGGCCATTTCCACAATGTGTTTTTCTATAAGTACATCGAACGGCTTAACCTGAGCCGGAACTTTTAGCGTGGAGCACCACTCGTCAAACAGTTGCTTATCTTTGCCGTTGAATGAGAAAGCAATTCTGTCATTTGGCTCTAAATCATGTACTACTTGAGTTAGTGGAGGTAAGGGCGGCTTTGCTGATACTGGTTTGTTATTTTGCTTTTTTGCCCAATACCCAACTGCCGGGAGTGGGATTCCCCAGGATCGGCACCGTTTTCTCAGCCCATTATCCGATAAGGCATACCGTTTTGCCACAACGGTCATCGGCTCCGCCCATACTTCGTCATATAGCTTTTGACGTTCTTCTTCATTACATATCATCAGCTTTACTCCTCATCTTGAAATGCAAATCCTCCGCGGATCAGCAGGTCGACCATGCTTTCCAACTTATCTGAAGATTTTACCTTCTCAGCAATAATATACCTTGGGCGGCTGTCATTCAAAAACAATGACAGCCCTGCCATAAAATCAGAAATGCAATAATATTTATGGCTATTAATGTATGTTCTGTTACCGGTATCCCTACTTCTCCATCCATTATCCGCGATAGAATTGATATGTATTGCTATAATAGAATTGCGCATTGAACCAAGCCCTGCGAAAACGCTATCAGAAGCGTTTTTAAACGAGTTGTTATTGCTGGAATCTGAAAAATCAATAGAGAATTTGATGCGATGCTTAAGTTCCTTTCCCATTTCTCTAATCCTACGCATATCATCGATCGTGCTGAACAAAGCTGCAGATTTTCGCCCTGATGCGGTTCCGTTCACCAAAGAAATAGTCATTTTAGAATACCTGTGCATCTGCTTTTCCAAAATGGCATAGTGTTCAAAAAACTCTACTTCCCCATATTGTGAATGGCGGTCGGGAGATGTCAATTCAAGCAAAACAGGTGCGCCATATTCTTTTATCGTAGCATGGAGATTCTGAATAAATAGCTTCATGGCGTCCTTATCTTCCCAAATCAAGCCTTGTTTCTTTAACGAACCGACTCGCAGTATATATGGAATCACCGGGGCTGCCTTTAATGTACCGTTATTGGTTTCATAATAGGTGATGCTGCTGTTCACATCGCTGGGATACGGTACCCCTTCTATTTTTACCGGAATCAGGAGATTGCGATGTCGTACAGTTTTTACCCTACCTGAGCTAACACATAGATTAACATACTCCGGCCAGTAATCAGTATCTTCCACCTGATAAAAAAGCCAATTATGCATGATTAACATTTCC
>JAHDPO010000064.1 GCA_018434325.1 Clostridia bacterium
AATTGCTCCATGATTTCCTGTACAATGGTTCTCACAAGGGGCAGCCTCCTTTGGTGTTTTAATGGTTTTGGCGACTTTATTAAACCACATTTTGCTGCCTCTTGTTTATTTTTTTTATCCTACATTTATTTTACACCGAGTTTTTGCTTTTTGACCCTGTTTTTTGTTTTTTTGCGATAATAGGGATATTAGTGAAAAGACATGAACTTTTCTTTGTATTCCCGGATCAGTACCGGCCGGCTAAATAGATAACCTTGAGCCTGCTCGCAACCATTTTGCTTCAAGACGCCATCATTTTGAACTTTTTTGCTCGAGGATATTCGCTATTTTTTGCCGCCTGATAAAATAGACAATTACAAGTATTACAGGCACTACAAACGTGGCCGGCAGAACAAAGAAGGGGAAAACCTTGTCGGAACGGAGAAGCTCGACTGTACTTGATTTATTCATAATCGGCAGCATGCATAGGAAGAATCCTATAAGGGATACGGGAATAACGAAACCCTTATGGGATTTTGCTTTGACCACGCCTGAAAAAATATAGCAGCCCATAAAATTATAGATCATTAGCTTCAGCAACGCCGCTGGAAACCAGGCTAAAGTATTAAGGGATTGGACCCTTTCAATAAAATCGTAGCCCCTAACCTGCCTTGTGTACATAAAGTAAGGGTTCCAGGCATGCTTGCCGAATTCGACGCCTAATACGGTCAAGGTAGGAAGAAGAATCAGAAGAAAGGAAAGGGCGAATGTGCCCAAGGCCGCCGCATAGGTCTTGTTGATGCTGGATGTTTCCCTTAGCCAGAATGAGAAAACCAAGAAAATCAATATTTCCGAATATCTGGCGCCTGTTAAAAATGCCCCTTGATTTAGTTCGAGAAAAGTTGAATCAGCAAGGACCGGCTGCAATGCATTTAAATCAATAAGCTCCAGACCAAGTACAAAGAAAATGATGATTGTCAGTATGATAAAGGGGACAATGAACATAGCCAGCCTGCTGATTGTGCCGGCTCCTTTATAGACTGCGTAGGCTACTGGAACGATCATATACAATAGCAGCGCCCACATAGGCGTTCTAGGGAAAATATATAAGTTAATAAATATTGCGGTGATTAGCATACAGGCCATAAAGCAATAGACGAAAAATAAAGCGAAAATAATAGCCGCCCCTTTGCCGAAAAATTTCCCCAAAATTATCTCGGTCATTTCGTTGGCATTTATTCCCCGGAACTTGTTCATGAGAAACAGCAGCGGGCCGCTGATTATAAAAATATAGGCTATAGCCATAAACAGAACGATCCATGCGTCCTGATTTGCCGGCGGTGCGCTTAAAATGGGCATAAAGGTGTAGGGAAATACCAAGGCGCTGCCCACGGACATAAGCAATAATTGAACTGGACCGATTACAGGTTTTCTTGTCATTACTCCAACTCCCAACTAAAAGGTTGCTTGATAGCTCCCGACCGGTTGGCTATCGACTCCACGGAAACGTTGATCACAGCTTTAGCAAAATAATCGTCCCAGTTTTCCTTGATTTCTTTCCATTCTTCAGGATGATTCCTGTGCACGAAAACACCAAATCCAAAGATATCGCTTTGAAATTCATGCTGCGCTTTTTGAATAGCTGCGTTAATTTCCTTGGCTATTTGCTGATTAAAATCAGCTTCCACCGTCTTGAGGGGCTCTATTTTGCTGATGTCAACGGCGCCGCTGGCCTGGATAATAGCCATATGGTTTTTTACGTGCACATTTATCGTTATTTGACCGTTTTCAATTTCTGTTTTTATTTCCGCTTTTGAATCTTGGACGATAGCCACCGTTTCGCTTTTTCCCGATACTAAGGAGATAATGGCCCGCTCTATATTGTTGGTGATGAAGTTGTACGCTCTTGTCTCGCTTTCGTCCATATACCCCACAAGTTTAGTATCTTTGAATGCCGCCAGTCCCGTGTATACGGCTTTGTACTTTTTGTCTGAACCACCTTCTGAATTCCTGGCATCTGCGCCGGCATTATCAGAAGGCTGGGGTGAGGATTCGACCAATTCTACCACCCCGGCCACGGGCTGTTTGCCTTTCTCGTAGTAATCCTTTATGAAATCAAGGGTTTTTACGAAAACAGCTTTTGATGTGGTAGAGGGCTGTGTCTCGGACAAGCCGTCAACATAATCCCCTACCGTTTCGGATAATCCCAGCATGGAGGAATAAATCTGCCCCGGATCATCATGCTTTATAATAACCATCAGTGGATTTTCATCCGTCAGGCGGTCCCTCAATAGATAGTCCATAATAGAAGTAATATCTCTTTTTGCAAATTTTTCAGTAAAAAAGCGTACCTTGTTATGGCCTCCAAATATGGTTCTGTCAAGGCTTTCCGATACGTTGCGGATTGCCTCCGGGAGAGAAGGGCCCTTGTTGATGACAATTATGCTGGAGCTTTTTCCGCTTTCTTTTCCGCCGTCCTGGGAGGAGGGGTTGATTACCTCTACTGTTACCTGATAGCCGCCGGTGTCGATAAAATCATAAATAACGCTGTTGATCAAGGCTAAAGTCTTCGGCTCCTGCCTGCTCCAACAGCCTGATAGCGATAAAGAGAGCATTGTGATAAGAATGATATAAAGTCCTTTTTTCATTTCGAGCTCCTTGCTTTAATGCAGATCATCATTTTCTTCGCCGCATGTTATTCTTGGCGATGGCTGCAGGTCTATATATCATAGAACGCAGCGGGAAACGAAGGATAATGTCTTTCAGCTCATTCTTTGAGAAAGATGAGAGGATGGGAATACCGAAGGATTCGGTGGACACAAGCTGCGTCAGCATGATGACTACCCCCGTACCAATACCGATGAGACCCAGTGAGCCGCCAAGGAATAAAAACAACATCCTATATAAAATAATAAATTCGGGAAGAGTTGGTATGATAAAGCTGGATACGGCGGTTAAAGCCACAATGATGACCGCCGGCGCACTGACAATACCGGCGCTGACCGCAGCATCACCTATGATCAGCGCGCCGACGATTGTAATGGCCGAGCCCACCGTCTTCGGCAGTCTGGTCCCCGCTTCTTTTAGCAACTCAAACATTAAAATCAGCAGGAATATTTCAGCGCCTGCCGGCAAGGGCGTTTTTTGGGTTGAAGCAATTAGACTATTCAAAAATACCGAAGGCATCATCTCCTGACTGAACGTAATGATTGCCACCGATAGCCCGGGAAGCATGATGGTTATAAATAAGCCGAGGACTCGCAGCAGTCTCAAGGTTGTAGCCAGCAGAATCCTGTTGTAATAGTCTTCGCTGGACTGCAAATTCTCAACAAAAAGCTCGGGAATTGTCAGGACATGAGGCGTTCCATCGCAGAATACCGCAACCCGGCCCTCCAGTATCCTGGCGGCTGCAACATCCGGTTTTTGCGTAGTTCCGATACCCGAAACCGGGCTGAATTTGTGTTTGCAGATGTATTGCTCGATATTACCTGATTCAAGAATTGCATCCGTATCAATTTCGGACAGACGGAATTTTACTTCCTTCAACACGTCCTGATTGACGATTCCTTCAATGTAGGCAATACTGACCGTCGTATTGCTCTGCCTGCCGATGATCATGTTTTCGATGATTAATTTAGGGGTTTTGAGCTTTCTCCGCAGCAAGGAAGTATTCGTACGAAAGCTTTCCGTGAAGCCTTCCCTTGGGCCCCGTACTACGGATTCCGCATCGGGTGTTTCCACCGAGCGCCTGTCATATTCTTTGATATCAATAATGTATATTTTTTTACTGCCTTCATAAAAAAGTGCGGTTTGGCCTTGGAGTACCTCGCTGACAAAGGTTGGTACGTTAAGGACTTCTTGATAATGAGTTTTGATTGCCAGACTTATATCGCCGTTAAAACTTTTTTCTTTCAATGGTGATATAATATCTCTGTCCATTAAATTTTTGTTGATCAGGCCATCGACATAAACAAGCAGAGCCTTTTCTTTTTGTGTATCAAAGGTCCGCGTAGCAATATCGGAGCTGTTGCCAAATATGCTTTTTACCAGCTTTTCGCATTGAGCAATCGAAGAGGGAATAGTGTCTTGAGCAACATTTTCATTGTTATTGTTCGTATCATTTTTTTTATTTTGCTTTCCCTGATTGTTTTTGCTATGTTTTTTTAGGAAACCAAACACAATATATCCTCCTGTTTATCATCGCTATAAGCTTTTTGTCCATAATAATTATTCATCAAAAATTATAATTTTATTCCAGATAATGCATATATTGGATAAAAATTAAAAGCAAAATGAACAACACGTTATCTTAAGGGCGCATAAACCTGTGGATAGCGTTTTTTTATTTCCTTTGGTTACTGCTACTTGTACGAACCATAATTTGAGACATGCATATTATATTAAGTGGAAGGGATTTTTAAAATGAAAGGGGAAACTGCTATGTCCAATAGCGGTTATAACAACTATCGCTGCAATCGTTGCAATGCATGTTATAGCCAGTGTTGCTGCTGTAATGCCGGATACTATTGTTGCAATGCAAACGGAATTTCTTGTCCAATAGGACCAACCGGTCCTCAAGGTTCTCAAGGTCCGCAGGGGCCGACGGGACTAACGGGCTCTACTGGAGCCACTGGAGCCACTGGAGCCACTGGAGCCACTGGCCCGGCCGGCACACTTGAACCAGGGGCTTTTTTGTTTAATGTAATTGGGCCGTCAGGCTCCTCTGCAATGGGATATGGAGATAGATTGATATTTGAATCCCAGACCCTAGATATTACTGTAGAGCAAGGTTCTGCTATCGTTAAAATCGAAGATGCTCGTGAAGGCGGTGCAACAGGACCGACTGGACCGGCTGGACCTACCGGATCCACCGGTCCCACGGGAGCAGAGGGCGAAGCTGGCCCCACCGGTCCCACAGGACCCACGGGAGTGGATGGCGAAGCTGGACCGACTGGTCCTACAGGTCCCACGGGAGCAGAGGGCGAAGCCGGACTCACCGGTCCCACAGGACCCACGGGAGCGGATGGCGAAGCTGGCCCCACAGGTCCTACAGGACCCACGGGAGCGGATGGCGAAGCTGGCCCCACCGGTCCCACAGGACCCAGGGGAGTGGATGGCGAAGCTGGCCCCACCGGTCCCACAGGTCCCACGGGAGCAGAGGGCGAAGCCGGACTCACCGGCCCTACAGGTCCCACGGGAGCGGACGGAGAAGCTGGGCCGACCGGGCCCACGGGAGTGGATGGCGAAGCTGGACCCACTGGGCCTACAGGACCTACGGGAGCGGAGGGAGAAGCTGGGCCGACCGGGCCCACAGGACCCACGGGAGCGGACGGAGAAGCTGGACCAACAGGTCCTACAGGACCCACGGGAGCGGATGGCGAAGCTGGACCCACCGGCGCTCCAGGCACAATGGCGGACAGCACGGGATGCTTTGCTATCAGGCAACTGGCTAATGTGCTGGAACAGATAGCGACCCTATATCCCACCACTACCATGACCTTGTTTGTGGATCAGCTAGCGACATTGTCGGGGGTAGCTGTTGGGGTATATACTGCTCCCAGTGCCGACGGGTCTGGACTGCTGATTATACAAAGCGGCTCGGATTACGGATATGTATCGTTAAGCAGAATCGCCGCAATATATCTTGGTGCAGGTTCGGTTTATGACCCCAATATCACCTATCTAACCCCGCCCGATCCCTACTCTCCGGGCTGCGACACTGACTATATCCTTGCCGTACAGTCATCCATGTCGGTAGGGGATCAGATTTCCTTCGGCGCCGCAACAAACACCACTGGAAGTGGTGAGGTATATATTAACGAGCCGGGTATAATGGTGCTCAGCGACAGTTTGGGGAATACCCCCATATTTATATTTACTCCGCAGATAAGATATATGGTTAAGGATTCACTGCCGTTGGCCAGGATACCGGGCCAACCTAAAACAATTAAAAAGGTCGCGATCCAAAACAGTTGAGACTGATTGCCGCAACCACCAGCTTGGCGCCACCTATTATGTGGATTGCTGATGGTTCAGGCTTAACTATTGGCAGACAACCCAATTAGCGCACCAGAGAAGGCATCTGCCGTCGCACAGTTTCGTTTTTGTATTGTTTTACGGGATAAAAAAAAGACTGCCGCATTAACAGCAACGGAATAAAAAAACCAGGGACTGTCTCAAATTGGTTTCAAAATTGAGGCAGCTCCTGGTCAATGTCATTTAGATAAGAGTCAAATGAAAAAGCGGAAAGTGGCAGGCAGTGACCGCCTGTGGCTGGGAGCAGATGTTCTACTATCCTGAGATAATTGGGGGGCAGCTTGTACAATTTTTACGTTTGTATGCGTTTTCCGGATTCGGCCTGTACAATTTTTACGTTTGTGGGTGAATTGCAGCAGCAGCTAAGGCCTATTTTAGCCAATCTCAGGCTATTTTGTGCAATTTCTTCGGTTGTGAGGGAATGCTTCCCTTGCATTTTACCTACAACCGCAATTTTTGTACAGCCTGCCCCGGCCAATTGACCACAACCGCAATTTTTGTACAAGCCACCGCCGCTAAGGGTCCGCTAACAGCAGTACCGGGAGTCATCGCTGTATTGTTCTATTGACGCGGCGCCGGCCAATGCTCTATGAATTCGCCAACTTTTTGCTTATCTAAATGTCATTGAGCTCCTTGTTCTTTTCTTTTTTGCGAGACCACTGAAAAATGAGCAAAATTTCAAGTTTAAAGTGTCAGAACACCGTTTCGGCGAATGTATTTGGCTGCATTTAACCGCATTTAGCTATATCTGGTGTATCTGCAAGATGATAGGCCATATTTTGAAGGGGTGCCACACTTTAAACCTGCAATTTTGCGTATTAAGCTGAGACTTGGCAACTTCAGCGGCCTAGTCAAATCTGCAATTTTGCACCCCCAAAGCGGATGCTCCTTAAACCGTACAGTTATGCCAAAGCCCCATAGAGAGGGGCCGTCTAAATAAAAAGCGCTATGGAAAAGAAACGTTTATCGGAAAAGGCATGAACGTTTCTTCGTATTCCCGGACCGGCACCGGCCGGCTAAACAGATAACCCTGGGCCTGCTCGCAACCGTTTTGCTTCAGGATGCCAAACTGTTCTTCTGTTTCAACGCCTTCGGCGATTACCCGAATGCCCATTCGGCGGCAGAGATCCATCACGGAGGCAATGACCATTTGCGTTTTTGGGTTGGCCACAATGCCATCCACAAGACTTTTATCGACCTTAAGCTCATCGAAACCGGCTGAGGCAAAGAGGGACAGGTTGCTGTAATCGGCGCCGAAGTCGTCGATGGCCACAATAAAGCCGGCCTCCCGGATGTCGTTGATCAAGGCCAGGAGATTGAGGCCCTCCACGCCCTTGACACTCTCTGTAAGTTCAATGATCACCCACTGATGGGCAATGCCATATTTGCCGAATACTTCTTTTAATCGCGGGAGAAAATCCGGTTCGGCCAGGGTATACCGCGAGAAGTTGACGGATATGGGCACAGCTTTCCTGCCTTCAGCGATCCATTGGGCCAGCTTGCCGCAAATAAAATCGAAGACGAAAAAGTCCAGCATGCCAACCAGCCTTGCATCCTCAAGAACCGGAATAAAGTGGATGGGCGCAATGATGCTGTCATCGGCCTGCCGGTAGCGCACCAGAGCCTCAGCACCGCTCACCGACCGATCCCGGATGGCTACCTTCGGCTGCAGATAGACGGTGAAGCTGCCTTCATTCAGCCTTTTTTCCAGTGCGCCTGGTTCGCGCAGGCCAAACACATCGTCGTGATAATGGCGGTAGCGGTCACTAGGCAAAGTTTTGCGGTAATACTTCTTTTTGTCCTCGTACATCCATGCCTCCGCCGCCTGGACAAGGCCTTGTATATCGTCGGTCTGCCGGGCCCATTTGTAGCCGACAGCGGCATGGCACTCCCGGGCACAGGTACAGCGGGCCTCAAAAGCCCGGACGCAATCCTCAAACCTCTCTCTGGATATATCTTTGCAGATTACGGTAAACTCATCCCCGCCTACGCGATAAACCGCTCCCGATGGAAAGGTTTCGGCAAGGGTGCGGGCACAGCGGATCAGAATTTCATCGCCGTAGGCATGACCATAGGCGTCGTTGAGACTTTTTAGCTCATTGATGGTAATATAGGCGGCGCCCGTGCCGCCTGTGGACGAAAACTTCGTCATATCCTGCAAATAAGAGTTGCGGTTATAAACCCCGGTCAGGCCGTCTTCAAAGCTCAGCTTTTGGAGTCGTTCCTCGTATTCGATGCGGTGCATGGTGGACAGCAAAAAGTACCGCAGGGAAAGCAGAAAAGGCACAATGTCCCGGAGCTTTTCCGGAGAAGGATTTTCCATGCCCCAAAGACCCACAAGGTCTCCGTCACGTTCCAGCGGCATGGTGACAAGGCTTTTTACGCCTTGCAACCGGAGTTTTTGATAAACTTCCGGGCTCCAGTCTTCATATAGCGCAATATCCTCCATAACAATGTATTCTTTGGTTTTGGACAGCGACCGCCATCGATTGAAGCGCTCCATATTGAGCTCCCGGAATCGGTTGTCCGAGGTCAGCCCATCTGCCCGCCATTCGTTTTGCAAAGCTAACACTTCTCCGGCAGGCTGAAAAAAATAGGCCCTGTCCACGCCAAAATATTCACCGGCCCGGCGCAGCACATGACCCATTGCTTCAGGTAAGTTTTTCGTTTCGTACAGCAGACCGATACATTCCCGAACTATGCCCTCGGCTTCCAGCAAATTTTTCAGGGTGCGGCGTTCCTCAACTTGCTCGGTAATATCGGTGGCAATCTGCATCCGGGCTTTTCGACCATTCCAGTGCACAAGTCTGTCCCGCAAAAGAAAGTGCCGGTTCAGCTTTCTGTTGGTGAATTCCCAGGTATATACGCTGTCATAGGCCAGCCGGTCGGTGAGGCAGAAAGAACAGGGACCCTCCAGACCCTGAATCAGCTCATAGCATTTGCCGCTTTTGGGGTTGCCAATGCCATACTGCTCCCGCCCGGCTGAGTTGATATACAAAAGCTCATAGGTTTCAACATCCACCACATAGACAAGCTCCAGCATCTGGTCCAGAGTGTGCATCAGGATGTCCTGGGTCAAGTAGTTGACTTCTTCCGATGCGTCGGCGTCGCTGCAGCGGCTAATGGGGGCAAAACGCAAGGGGCAGGAGCCCTCGCCGCTGTCTGCGCTGCCATGGGGATCCCCTGCAACCACCCGGTTGCGCCCGGTCTGCTTAGCCTGGTACATGGCGCTGTCCGCACTCCGGATCAAAAGATCAAGGCCGCGGGGAGAAGAGGGCACCATGCTGGACACGCCGATGCTGACAGTAAAGTGAAAGTCCGGATATTCCTCAAACCGTATTTGCCGAACCTTTTCCATGATGCGGTGGGCCACAAGCTGCGCCGCGTCTTTATCCGCATTGGCCAGCAGGATGACAAATTCCTCGCCGCCATACCGGCAGTTGATATCGCTGCCGCGCAGACAGCCGCTGATATTTTCCGCAAGCCTGGCCAAAACGACGTCGCCAAAGCCATGTCCATAATGGTCGTTGATCTGCTTGAAATGATCAATATCAATAAAGAGAAGGGATAGCGGCGCACCGCGCTGCCGGCTGTTTTCATATATAGAGTTGGCCATATCGAAAAAAGCATGACGGTTAGAAGCTCCGGTCAGCTTATCGGTTGTGGCCATTCGCACCAGTGCATCGCCGCGCCGCTGCATTTCTTTTGTGTTCTTTTCATCCCGCGCCTTGAGCTTGCCCACCAAAAGGATGATGGAGACGATTGCCAAAACAATGGTGATGACTTTGTAGGCGCCGGCGGGATCGGCGGTCTTGATCAGGAAAAAGTAAAGGGCATAGGTAATGGATGTCGCGCCGCCGAGGACGCCGCAAATATAGCCGCCGGAGTAAGTAAAGTACACCACCGGGATAATCAGGATGATCATAGGGTTGGGGACTTTAAATCCGTACACCGCCAGGATGAACAGGATCATCAGCGGAACACTCAGCAGCCTGAGTATCCACTTGCGTTGTTTTTTCACAGAAGCGCTCCTTCCCGGGGATCTGAAGGAAATCCGCTCAGTATTTCCCTGATGCTAAACTAACGGGGGGCATAGAGGCCGGCCCTTTGGGGCCTTTGCTCTCGTCAGTCAGCCTGAATTTTCCCACCTCTGCCCGCAGCACGGCGGCCTGGGCCGACATTTCCTCGCTGGTAGCGGAGTTCTCCTCGGCAGTGGCGGCGTTGGTTTGCACAACATCGGAAACCTGAGCCAGCCCGTCTTTGATCTGTTCGATGGCAATAGTCTGCTCGGCGATAGACCGCTCAATTTTTTCAAAGCCATTGGTTACCTCGGCGGCGCTGGCGCCCACTTCCCGAAGGATTTGTTCTGTTTGGTGGCTGATTTCCGCGCCCCTGGCCACTGTGCTGACAGAGGTCTGAATCAGATCAGCCGTCTGCTTGGCGGCTTCCGCCGATTTGGCGGCCAGGTTGCGGACCTCATCGGCCACCACAGCGAATCCCTTGCCGGCGTTGCCGGCGCGGGCCGCCTCAATGGCGGCGTTGAGGGCAAGAATATTGGTCTGGAAAGCAATATCCTCAATGACCTTTGTAATATTGGCAATCTGGCTGGAAGCGGAGCTGATGTCTGTCATTGCCTGTGTGAGATGCTTCATATGCTCGTTGCCGTCGCTTACACCTATGCCGGCCTGCTGCACGGACTTGGACGCAGCCATGACCACAGAAGAATTTTCCTCCGCCTTCTCGGCGATTTTTTCGACGGAGGCGGTCAGCTCCTCCACGGATGCGGCCTGCTCCGTCGAGCCGGCCGCCAGTGCCTGGGCGCCGCTGGATACTTGGTCGGCGCCGGTGGCCACTTGTTCGGCAGCCGTGTTGATATGGCGCAGCGTATTGCTGAGATTGTCCCGCATCTTGCGTATGGAAGCCAGCAAGGGAGCATAATCGCCGACATAGCTTGCCTGGGCCTGGCTGTCCAGCGTAAAGTTGCCGTCGGCAAAGGCCTCCAAACCACGGGAAAGGTCGGCGATGATTGTTTTTAAGGTGTCCGCCATGTTGCCGAAGCTCTGGGCCAGCATACCTGTTTCGTCTCTGGAGTCGGCGTGAATGCTGACGTCGAAGTTGCCATGAGCCAGCCTGTCGGCGGCTTCCACCATCTTGCTGAGAGGTTTGCAGATATGGCGGGCGATGGACAAGCCAAGACTAATAGCCACAACCATTGCCGCCAGGATAACGCCAAGCATGATCCACATCGCTGTGCTTGCAAGCCTGGTGTTATTGGCAGACCTGGTTTCAGCCCCGGTGGTGTTATATTGATACAAATTCACAAAAGAATCCATCAAGGAGCCGCTCAGCGCGTCAGCTTCTCCGAGAAAGACCCTTTGCGCCTGATCGTACTGTCCCGCCTCTGCAAGCTTGATTACTTGCTGCATATATGATTTATATTGTTCCCAGTCAGTCTTTAGGGGATCAAAGAGGTTACGGTCTGTTTGCGTAATAATTCCATCCTCATAATCTTTCAGATTGACGTCGATAGCTGCGATAAAGTTGTTAAATTTGTTTATGTAATCAGCCTTCTGGGTATTGTCCTTCAATATGATCATCTCGGAAATATTATACCGGAGTCTTTGGAAATAGGTGTTGGCGTCTCCCGAATAGACAATTCCCAAGGTATTTTCTTCATAGAGAAGTTTATCTGTATCCGCTAAAGTTTTGATGTTGATAAGTCCCACAGCTCCCACTATGCCGGCGATACAGGCCACGATCAGAAAGCCGATGATCAATTTTGCGGCAATTTTACAGTTTGCGAACCATTTTTTCATGAAATTCTCCTCCTCATAATAACCATTCGCTTATTCTACCGTGGTGTTGTTTCTCGACCTCCTGTACAAAAAACCTGCCTTTTCCCCTGTCTATTGATTTCGCATGAAACATTAGGTGATGGAAAAAGCAGGCTTTTCTCCCCA
>JAHDPO010000046.1 GCA_018434325.1 Clostridia bacterium
AAAAATTGCACAAAATAGCCTGAGATTGGCCTCGATTTGGCTAAAAGAGGTCTCAGCTGCTGCTGCAATTCACCCACAAACGCAAAAATTGTACAGGCCGAATCCGAAAAACACATACAAACGCAAAAATTGTACATCTGCTCCCCAGTCACAGGCGGTCACTGCCCCCAGGGTGCAAGCGGTAACTACCCTGCCACTTTCTGCTTTTTCATTTGACCCTTATCTAAATGACATTGTGCCGGAGCGGGAACTTTTTGCCGTATTTTCTCTGCAGCTGGACCTGCGAAAGCTTTCTCCTCAATGGAACTGCGGCAAAATGGTCAGACATAAACAAAATAGTTTCATCATCAAACAAAATTTTTGGTTTTTTTTTTGTTTAATAAGCCAAATCCTCTTGAATATTTAAAAGAAAAAATCCCCGACTTCAATCAGGGATTTTGCTGAAGCTATATTTTTTTGTTGAAACGCTGCATCATTTTTAGCTGCGGCCCAGCAAGATGTTGACGGCCTGGCGCATTTCCTGATAGCTGGTGCAACGGCACAAATTAGATTCCAGCCAGCTTTCGATCTCATATTCCTCGGCGTCCGGTTTCTGGTTGGCTAAAGCGTGACAGACCATCAAGAAGCCGGAGGTGCAGTAACCGCATTGGAAGGAGCACGCTTCGACAAAGGCCATCTGCGCCGGGTCGATATAACCGCTGCTGCCGCTGGTGCTGGCCTTATCGTTGGCACTGGCGCCGGCTGCACCCAGACCTTCCACGGTCATGATCTGATGGCCCACGGCCTCGACGGCCAGCACCAGACAGGATTTCACCGGCCAGCCATCCATAATGACGGTGCAGGCGCCGCAATCGCCGTTTTTACAGCCTGGCTTCGCTCCCGTCAGCCCCAGGTTTTGCCGCAGCACGTCCAGCAGTATATCCGCCGGACGCACCATTACCTGGCGGGCCTGACCGTTGACCTGCAGCTCTATCACACATTGCTCTTGGTTATATTCCATCATGATTTTGCACCTGCCTTACTGCCTGCGCTTAATTCCGCCAAGACCTGGCCCAGCATATTTTTAAATAAAAGCTCTCGATATCCCCGGGAACAATGAACATCATCCGCCGGCTTTTCCGGCAGCAATTCCACTGCTTTGTTTAGCCTTTGGGTAATATCCATGGCGGTATCATTCAGCGCCGCTTCCATTTCTTTGCTGCGGAAAGGGTAAGAGCAAATCCCGGCGAAGGCTATTTTAAGTTTGCCCTTTTCGATAATAGCTGCCAGGGATACGGCCGGATAGTCAATTTTTTCTGTGGGGGCTTTTTTTACATGCAAATAAGGCATCTGAGCATACTTCTTCGGCACATGAACTTTCAGAATGAATTCTCCCGGCAAAAGCCGCATTCTGCCGTCAAAGACCTTTTGCAAAGGCAGCCGCCGGACGCCCTCAGGACCTTGCAGGGAAACTTCACTTTCCGTCAGAAGTAAAGGCAGTACAGCCTCCCGATAGATGATGGTGCCGCAGAGATTGCCGCCTAAGGTAATACGGCACTGATTGGTGTGATCGGCAATGCGGCCCACAGCTTTGCCCATGAGGGGAAAGCATTGGGAATCGGCAATGGCCCGCAGGGAAAGGGCTCCGCCCATATTGATATAGCTTCCCTCCTCCTTCAATTCACAGCAGGCCGGAATTTCTTTCAAATCGACAACGGCCTCAGGGGTGATGCTGCCCACCCGGGCCATGCTGATGATCTCGCTGCCGCCGCCATAATACAAGGTTTTCTTGCCTGCTTTTTCGTAAGCTGTATAAGACTGAACAGCTTCTTCCGGCGTACAGGGGCGGCAATAGGCAAAGTTCACAGGAATCATTGAATTCCACCTCCTTCTCCAAATCCAGCCCCCGGCCCGGCTGTAAAAGCAGCTGACGAGGCAGCCGCAGCAGGCGCAGGTGCGGCCTCAGCCCCGGATCCGCCCGCCTTCGCTCCAGCTCCAGCCGCCGTAGCTGTCCGCCACAAATCTTCCGGCTTTAAAGGCAGATGATTAAACGCTACGCCGCAGGCTTTAGACAAAGCATTAGCCAAAGCCGCCGGTATGCCGATGATGCCGTGTTCCGACATGCTGCGCATGCCGTAAGGTGCATCCAGCTGAGGCGTCTCCACAAAATCCAGTTGGTAAACCGGCTCCTCGCCGACGTGGATAGCTTTATAGCTGCGCAGGGAAGGCGTGGTCATTTCTCCTCTGCCCTGTTTGGCATAGCTAAAGCTTTCCCGGCTGGCCATGGACAGGCCCATAGCCATTCCGCCCCGGACGGAGCCCGCCATGCTTTCCGGGTTGATCAGATTGCCCACATCCATTACGGAATAAGCGCCTATAATATGATAGGTATAGTCTTTCAAATCCATCTCCACTTCCACTGCCTGAGCCCCAACGGTCCAGGCCGGCCCCGTCCTGCCTTTACCGGTTTTCGGGTCCAGGTTGCTCAGCCCCTTAAACATACTGGTGCCCCGGCCCAATACCGGTTCTCCTATCGAGTTGCCGAAAATATCTTTGTAGCCCATCACAATATCCTGAAAATCGATATAAATATCGGGGTTTTGCCGGGCGAATACCCGGCTTTGCTTGACTTCCACATCTTCCGGGAAACACCCTAAGGCTTCGGACCCGATTTTACGCAGCTGCTCCAGAATATCCTCCGCTGCCCGCATTACCGCCCGGCCGGCTATGTAGGACGTGATGCTGGCCACCGTTTTATAATGAACGGGGTTCAGCTGGGTATCCACCTCCATGACCACGTGGACCTGGTCGTCGCTGACACCCAGCTTATCCGCCAGCATCTGAGCCAGATGGGACTGGCTGGCGCTGCCCATTTCCACCACTCCGGTATTCAAATTCAAAGAGCCGTCGGAATTAAAGGTAACCACGGCGCCGGAAGGCGCATTGGTAGGCGGTGTGGCCGCTTTCCAAAAGCAAGCCATACCTTTGGCCCTCACCGTATCCGCCGTTATTTGCATCGGCTGAGACTCTTGCCAATTCGTCAGCTCCTGCAGCCGGCTGATGCAAGCCGGCAGATTGCCCAGATTGCTGAAAGAGCCCTGCACTTGGGTGGGCGTATATTGCCCCGGGGTAATGGCATTGACCAGCCGCAGCTGCAGAGGATCCATGGCCAGTTTTTCCGCCAGCAGCTCCATGGCCCGCTCAATACAAAAGGTCAGGGATTCATGAGCAAAACTGCGGCAGGAAGTGGCATATGTATGATTGGTGTAAACGCCGTAAGCATCACAATGCAGATTATCCACCCGGTAAGGACCGGTGCAGTCCGACGCTATAGCCTTAACCATATAAGGACCGATGTCGGTATAAGCCCCATTATCCAGCCAAAAAGTGAGTTCCGCCGCTTGCAGCAGCCCTTCCTTCGTGGCCCCCAGCTTAATCCGGGCAGACAGCCCCGCCCGGCTGGGAGCCGCCGTCATGTCCTCTTTCCTGTCCATTACCAGCCTTACCGGGTTGCCATCCACCTCCCGGGAAGCTATATAGGCCAACAGCTCCTGCATTACCGGGGCCTTGCCGCCAAAACCGCCTCCCACAAAAGGTACATGGACCCGAATATTGCCGGCCGGAATCTGAAAGCAATCGGCAATTTGTTTTTTGACTTCAAAAGGCGCCTGTGATGAAGTCGTAATCGTCACCATACCGTCTTTGGAGATTTCCGCTCTGGCAGTTCGTATTTCCATCGCCAAATGATCGGAGGGAGGCAAGAAAAACTCCTGCTCGATGGTCACCCGGCTATTGCGCCACCCTTCGGCCATATTGCCTTTTCTTACGGGAAAATGGCAGGAAATATTGCTGCGGGGCTTGGGATTGATATCCTCCACCATATGAACATAAGCGCCCAGCTCCTCGTGCACCAATGGGGCTGTCGAATTCAGAGCCTCCTGGGGAGTGAATACGGCCGGCAACACCTCATATTTTACTTCAACGGCCGCCGCCGCCAAAGCCGCCGCCGCTTCATCCACCGCCACTGCTAAAGCCACCGGCTCGCCGGCATAGCGAACTATTTTATTGGCCAGAATCGGCCGGTCAACCAAGAGAGTCCCGCTGAGATTGGGATAATCCTCTCCTGTTATCACCGCTTTGACTCCCTTGATCGATAAGGCTTTCGTCTTATCTATACTGATAATTTTGGCATGAGCATAAGGAGAGACCAAAAGCCGGGCCGTATAATGGCCTACCGTGGGAAAATCGTCGGTGTATTTGGCCTGTCCGGTGACCTTGGCCCAGGCCTCTTTTCTTTTCACGTTTAATCCGATAGTTCCACCCATAGCGTACCTCGTTTGCGTATTTTGCTAAGGAGATACTTCCGCGATTATCGCTTAATCAATATATCCTTAGTAATATTTCCTAGTATTAACCATACTTTGGTTAATATGCGCTAATCTGCCGCAAAACTGAACCCTGCATGCAAAGTCAGATCCATACAGCCTGCACAGCCCACTCAGACTGGTCAGACTGATCGGACCACGTTGGGAAGCACAGGAGTTGCTGAGGCTAACTGTACAAATTTTGAGATAGCACACGACTAATAAGAATGACTTTTAATTAAAGCTGGTGCTTTTGAGTAAGAAATGTATAAGAATTGGTTTTTCGTGCGGAAAACATATTTTATTCACCTTTATCCATTTGAGATTCGAGCACAAGTTCAATTTTTGTACAGCCGGCCTTTCGGGCAACTGGCCTTTTGTGCGACTTCAGCTAATCCACTTGCCTGCAAATTCTGACGCGCTATAATATAAGTACAATCCATAAGTATAATTCACGAACAGAAAGGCGGCTCCATCATGAATATCATTCACGCAAAAGCAGGCAAAGACAAACTAATACTGGAAGCCGTAGCCACCCAATGTGATGAAGGGATCAATGTTTATTTGGGCGGCGGCGAAAAAAGCCACATTGGTTGCGTAGTGCTTTGCCAACCCCGGCCCAGCCTGAGGCAAGACGGCACCATGAGCGTCACCGCCTCCGTTCTCAATGTAGTGGGCCACAAAGACGACGGCCTGGCCCAGCCCCTGGCCCGTGAGCTTTGCCTGGCCAGCGGCCAGACAGTGGTGGTCACTGCCGGCGTCCACATTGATGGCGCTACCGCCGAAGATATCGAGGGCTTTTTAGAGCTGCTTGCGGAAATTACCAGACAAATCAAAGAAGGTTTGGTTAGGGAATAACGATATGCTCCATGTAGCGATAGAGCATTTACACCTTTTCCATCACAGAATTAAAAAGACCAGGGGCTGTCACATTTTGATAAGGGATGTGCAAAATTGCAGATTTTACACCTCGTTTTGTTGTAAAAACAACATCTGCATTTCCTTTCAGATTAAAATCGGGTCTCAAATCTTCCACAAAAGTGGTTTGACCCTTTAAACCCGTGAATTTGAGAAGTTAGCCGCCCCATGAAGGTGTAAAAACTGCAAATTTGAGCAGCAGCGCAACAGGCGGGTGTAATAGCTGCAATTTTGAGCAGCAGCCCATTATCCTTAGCAATGCAAAAAAAAGCTGCTCAAATTGGTTTTCAAATTTGAGACAGCCCCGTTTCGTATCATTTAATTTTTATGCGGCAGCCCGACCGTCGTTGTTCACCTACCGACGCCCTAGTACCATTATGCGCTCTTGCTCGGGCCTTGCCTGCACCCGCGCCCTGCGCTCCGCCTCTTCCCTTAAGACACTCGCCTATAGGGCTTTGAATCCAGCAGCTTCCGGTACACTTCCTCCACCTGATGAGCAAAGCCGTCGGCCGAAAAGCGGCGGGCCGTCTTCAAGGCGCCCTGAGCCAGCTTCTCTTTTTCCCAGGCATTGTCCAACACCTGATTCAAAGCCTTCACCAAACCGGCTTCATTGCGAAAAGCAAAGCCGTTGACGCCATCCTGGAGAATACCCTCAAGACAGCGGTCGGCCTTGGCAACCACCGGCAGCCCGGAAGCCATAGCTTCAATGTATGTCAGCCCTTGGGCTTCGCTTTGGGAGGCATTGATAAATACGTCTCCCACCTGATAATACATGCCGATCTCATCCCAGGGGCGGGCGCCGGCAAAGATAATCTTATCCGTCAAACTTAACTCTTTGGCAAGCCCTTCCAGCCGGCAGCGATGGGGACCGTCGCCGATCAGCAAAAGGCTGACATCCTTATGGTCACGCAAGTATTGCTGCAAGCCGTAAAACAGCTCCGCAATATTTTTCTCCTCGGCTATCCGGCCCACAAAAAGCAAAACTTTGGCCTCCTGCCCGATACCCAGCCCCCGCTTCAATTCCTGAACGGCCGGCCGGCTGTACTGGTCCGGCGCAAACCGGCCCAGCTCTATACCGGAAGGAATAGTGGTGATTTCTTTGGTAACGCCATAAGAAAGCAGCAAATCCTTTACTTTTTCCGTAGGCACGATGACATGATCGGCGGAATTGCAAAAGTCGCCGCTGACCTTTTTGGCCACCGTCTTAGCCAGGGGATCCAGCATTTTAAATTTCGCCACATAGTGGGTGTAGTCCTCATAGATCGTATGCATAGTATGGACCAGGGGCAGCTGCAATTCCCGGGCCATATGGCGGCCAAAAATGCCCAGAGAAAACTCCGTATTGGTATGAATGAGATCCAAGTCCAGGCGGCGCACCATTTTGGCCAAACCGTAATGATAAAACATCCCCATCCTGCGGGCCCCCACAAAAGGCAGGCTGGGCAAGCGGTAGACATTGGCCTCCGGCTTTGCTTCCGGGTCTGTGGTGGTAAATATATGGATCTGATGACCTTGGGCCGTCAGCTTTTCTTTGAGCATCAAGACCGAGGTGGCTACGCCGTTGAGTTGAGGATAATAGGTATCGGTAAAAATGCCGATTCTCATAACAATTCGTCCTCTCCGGGTAAGGGCAGACCCAAGCTTTTACAGAGCCGGCTGTAGCTCTCCAGGCTGCCCACGTCATGGCACTGGCCTTCAATCATATAAGTGATAATGGGCTGGCGGGGGTACAACCAGACAATAAAGTTGCCGGGAGCATCCATTTTCTTGCCCTCCTGGCGGTATTGCCGAAAGAGCTTTACGGTTTCCTGCCGGTAATAATAAATCGCATACATGGCCAGGTTGGATTTGGGCAAAGCCGGTTTTTCTTCAATATTAATTATATTCTTATCCTGATCCAGCAATACCACACCCATCTGGCTGAGCATAGCCGGGTCTTCCACAGGCTTAACGCAGACGCCGTCTTGGTTTTCCCGCCGGCAGACAGCCAGAAAATCCGTCAGGGAAAAATCAAAATAATTATCCCCCGCTATAATCAGCAACTCTTCGTCAATTTGCTCTTTTTCGATGGCGTAGCAAATATCGCCAATGGCGCCCAGGCTCTCCGCCACGTCGCTGGTGCCGTCGTCCAGCAGCCTGATGGGCAGGGAGCCTTGATAAGAGGCCAGCCAGAGGTTGAAATCCTCAATAAATTTGTGATTGGCGACAATAATGATCTCCCGGCAGTCCGGAATCTGATTAACGAGGCTTACAATATGGCCTAATATGGTTTCGTTGCCGATGGGCAATAATGCTTTGGGCAGCTTTTGATTTAAGGGGTAAAGCCTGGTGGCATAGCCTGCCGCCAAGATCAGCGCTTTCATGAAACGTTATCCTTTCAACGAGTGCTTTGCGACCTCTAAAAGCTATCACAGAGTACTGGGTATTTTGGCCTGATGAAAAAGCCATATTAATTTTAACACCAACCCTGTTGAAGAACAATCGCTCTTTATGGAAAACCACCCATTCCGCCTCATTTTTAATGGTTTCTTAATATGTCTTTAATATTTCCACATCCGCCGGCGCTATATATCTGGCAGGCTGCGGCAAGTGGCCCGTCAGCATCAGAAGACTGGCGTAATACTCCACCCGTTCCAGGCGGTAAAGAGCCTCCGTCAGATTGGGCCCCCAGGTGAGGACGCCGTGATTAGCCAGCATAACGGCTTTGTAGTCCCGGCAATAAGGAGCAATAGATTCCGCCACCGCCGGCGTGCTCGGCAGAGCAAAGGGCGCCACCGGCACCGGCCCAAGCATAGCCACCGCTTCTGCCAGCAGGGGCTTATCCAGGGCAATACCGGCACAGGCAAAGGCCGTAGCCATGGGGCAATGGGCATGAACCGCCGCTTTAACCGCAGGATTTTCCCGATATACCCGCAAATGCATCATCAGCTCAGTGGATGGCTTATACGTTCCTTCCAGCACTTTGCCGGTCAAGTCCACTTTGATCATCATTTCTTCCGTCATATAGCCTTTAGAAACACCTGTAGGCGTAGCCCAGACAATACCGGGCGCCACCATGCAGGAAATATTGCCGTCATTGGCCGCCACATAGCCTTTTTTATACAGACGCCGGCCCACATCGATGATGCCCTGCCTGGCTGCCTCGTCGCTGAGGTATTCCGGGTATAAGCGATCCAATTCTTCCACTTTCTTCATTTTATCCGCCATTTTATCCGCCATTGCCGCTCCTCCTTCAGTCTTCTGCTTTGCTTTGCCTTAGCTTTATCCATTACTTTGTTCCTATGGTATTGCTATTTAGGAAAAAAAGCAAGAATCTAACCTATGTTGTTTCTGAAAAAGCTTAACTCATGATATGATGCAGAAAGGTAAAAATGAAAGGCAAAGATAATATTAGGGGGGGATATTATGACTTTGGATAGCCTGAATTTTTCTGTCAATGGCAGTCCTGTCTGCTTGCCGAAAGAGAGAGGCGATGATTCTCTATTAAATTATTTAAGGGGAACAGCTTGTCTCAAAGGCACGAAAGAGGGCTGCAGCACCGGCCATTGCGGCTCCTGCACCGTTTTGGTGGATGGGAGGCCGCTGCGGTCTTGTATTACTAAGCTCTCGGCCGTAGAGGGCAAAGCGGTGGAAACCATCGAAGGCCTGGCCGAAGGCGGCCGGCTCCATCCTATCCAAATAGCTTTTCTGGATGTGGGCGCTATTCAATGTGGTTTTTGCACGCCGGGAATGGTCATGGCCACAAAAGCTCTGCTGGATCAAAACCTGAATCCCAGCCGGCAGGATATCATGAAAGCTTTAAGGCGCAATTATTGCCGCTGCACCGGCTACGTTAAGATCATCGAGGCGGTGGAGTTGGCGGCTGCCCGCCTCAGAGAAGAAAAAGAGCTAAGCGCGGGCCGCCAAGAGGCCCCGGCAAATCAGGAGACTCCGGTAAATCAAAATGCACCTGTAAATCAAAATGCACCGGTAAATCAGGGAACCTCGATCAGCCTGGATTCTGCCGTTCCGCCTTTGTCCCAAAGCCGTTTATATGTGCAGCAGCCTCAGGGTGAGCCCAGCGAAAGGCCGCTGCCCACCTATAACCAAATCCACAAGGTCTGCGGCCGCGACCATCAAGACACTTATGACTATGTAGGACAGCCTTTGTGGGACGCCGACGGCGCTGCCAAAGCTACCGGCGCTCTGGATTTTGCCGCCGATCTGGAGTTTCCCGGCATGGTTTACGGCGCTCCTGTTTGGTCCGGCCGGCCCCATGCCAGGATTCTCAGCATTGATACTGCGGCCGCCAAGGCCGCTGCCGGCGTAGTAGCCGTACTGACCGCCGCCGATGTGCCGGGCAAAAACGGCTTTGGCCTTTTGACGCCGGATCAGCCGGTATTTTGCGGCGAGGAAGTAAAATTCGTCAGGGATATGGTGGCCTTAGTCATAGCGGAAACGGTCGCCCAGGCCAAAGCCGCTCTTTCTTTGGTTCAGGTGGAGTATGAGGATCTGCCTGCTGTATTTACCATGCAGGAAGCTGCCGCCAAAGGCCAGGTTATCAAAGAGCTGACCCACGTGGTGGGCGATCCCGACGCCGTCCGCCAAGAGCCTGATCTGCTGATTTTAAAAGGTCATTTTTCCACGCCGCCGGTGGAGCATGCCTATCTGGAACCGGAAGCCTCTATCGGCCTTTGGCAAGAGGAGGAAGGGCTGATCCTTTATGCGCCCACACAATCGCCTTTTGAGCTGCGGCGGCAGCTGACGGCTGTGCTGAATCTGCCGGCGGACAAAATCCGCATCGTCGTCACTCCCTTAGGAGGCGGTTTCGGCAGCAAGGCCGATGCCACCATAGAGCCGGCGGCGGCAGTGGCTGCCTATTGCCTGAAGCGTCCGGTGAAAATCGTTCTTTCCCGGGAAGAGTCCTTAGGCCTCAGCACCAAACGCCATCCTTACGAGATGGATTATGAAATCGGTGTGGACCGGCAAGGCCATCTGCGCTTCATTGACGCCTATTTACTGTCCGACGGCGGCCCCTATTCCAATCTTAGCCCCCGGGTCATCGATCAGGCCTGTATCTTTTCCGTAGGCCCCTATCGCATTCCGGCGGCCAGGATCAGAGGCCAGGCTGTTGCCACCAACAATATTCCCGCCAGTGCCTTCCGGGGTTTCGGCATCAACCAGGCTAATTTCTCCATGGAGTCATTGCTGGACGAGGCGGCCGAAAAACTGGACCTGGACCCCTTTGAACTGCGGCTGCGCAACGTCTTTCAATTAGGAGACAGCACTCTTTCCGGTGAAATTCTCCAAAAAAGCGTGGGCATTCGGGAAACCGTCACCCTTTGTCGGGATGCCGCCCAAAAAGCCCTCGAAAAATATAAAGATCAGTATCCCCAAGGCACGAAGCGGCTGGGCATGGGTATGGCCAGCGGTTTCAAAAACGTCGGCGCCGGCAAAGGTAAGGTGGATGACGCCGGCGCCACAGTTAAGCTTGAAGCCGACGGCAGCCTGACGCTTTATGTCTCGGGTATCGACATGGGACAGGGCTTCCGGACGGCCATGGTGCAGCTGGCTGCCGAGGTGCTGGGCTGTGAGCCCGAAGCGGTTAACGCCATCAATGGTGACACCAAGCTGACAGTACCCCATAGCAACGCTGTGGGTGAACGCCAAACCTTGATCAGCGGCAGTGCCGTTGTCGGAGCGGCCAAGGAATTCCGCAGCCGGCTGGCCGATGTGCTGGCAGGCAAAGGCATTGTCCCGGCGGCAGCTAACCAGGAGGCCCAATCCGCCGGTACTGCCGGTGGTGCCGGTGGTGCCGGGGTTGCTGCCGGAGCCAATGCCGGCACCCCTGTGGCCGGCTCGCAGTACGCCTTTGATCCTGACGACAACTCTTATCAGCAGCTGCCTGCCTGCACCCCGGAAAATCTCCGTCAGGCTCTGCAGCTTCTGGAAAGCGGCCGGATTCAGGGCCAAAGCCTCACCGGCAGCTATGTCTATATTGCGCCCAAGACCTTTGCTCTCTACGATGTGGAAGGCCGGGCCAGCGTATCCAAAGAGGACTATAAGAACTACCCCGCTTACGCTTACACTACCCAGGCGGCTATCGTTGAAGTGGATACGGCCACAGGTAAAACCCGGGTTCTGGAGGTCATTGCCGCCCACGACCTAGGCCGCCTGATCAATCCCAACGTAGTAGACGGCCAGCTCACCGGCAGCTGCTCCATGGGTATCGGCTACGCTTTGTCGGAAGCCTTCCCCATGGAAGAAGGCCGGCCTCAAGTCAAATACTTCGGCCAGCTGGGCCTGCCCACTATTGATGAGACGCCGCTTTATGACATCATGATGCTGGAAGATCCCGATCCCGCCGGCCCCTTGGGCGCCAAGGGCGTGTCGGAAGTAGCCACGGTACCCATGACCCCGGCGGTAATCAATGCCATTTATCAGGCTGCCGGTGTCCGCATCAAATCTCTGCCCGCCACGCCGGCCAAGCTTTTAGCGGCCCTGGAAGCCAAAAGCGGCGGCAAATAAAGAACCTTATCCCGAAATTCCAATAAAATCAGCTCAGGGGGTCTCATGAGAAGGCCCCCTCTTCCCCACTTTTGCTCAAAATTGCAGGTTTAAAGTGTGCTGTTCTTTCAGAATAGCGGCCCCCTCCTGATCGCAACACTAAATATAGCCAAATACGGTCAAATGCAGTCAAATGTAGTCCCCAATGAAGTGTTCCGACACTTTAAACTTGAGATTTTGCTCAAAATTGCCGGTTTTCCCCTATCAGGATGGTCAAAATCCTAATGAAAAACAGTAATTTAGCGCGCTACGCTTGCAATTTCAAGCAGTTAGCTATAGCATTTTCCGGGAATATCTGCAATTTTGAACAGCAGCTCAACATGCTGGTGTAATAGCTGCAAATTTGAGCAGTCAGCCGTACCATCCATCATCCATCCCTGGTACCACAAGCGAAAAATACTGATTTTCAAAAAGGCTGCCGCTAATTTGCGACAGCCTTTCTTCAAACTTCTATCCTATCTATTCTGCCTATCCTAATCCAAAACCAAAGAAGGCGGCGCATATACTCTGGCGCCCAGCTCCTGATCCAGCTGATAAAGGCCCTGGGGCGTCTTGCCGAAAAGTTCAAACTTCTTGATCAGATCGCTGGCGTTTTTCTCTTCCTCCAACTGCTCCTTCACAAACCAATCCAGGAACTGCATGGTGCGGAAATCCTTATCGGCGTACGCGGCGGCATAAATATTATTGATGGAGGCGGTGACCAGCTTCTCGTGCTCCAGCACCTGATCCAAAACAGCCTCGAAAGAAGCATATTCATAAGGCGGCGCATCGATGGGCAAGAGCCTTACTTTATAGTCGTTATTCAGCAGGTATTGCCGGAATAAAAGGCCATGATCCCTCTCCTCCTGAGCTTGAATCACAAACCAGTTTTCAAAGCCGGCCAGGCCCTCGTCGCTATAATAATTGGCCATATCCAAATAAAGATAAGCAGAATAAAGCTCTTTACAGATTTGCTCATTTAATAATTTTACTACATTTTCACTTAACACAGGCGTCCCTCCTTGATTTTATTAAGTAAATTATATCCCGGAACTCCTCTGAAATCAAGGGTTTTTCATCCTATTATCAATAATAATTATTGTTAATTATGTTGCAGCAATTCAAAATGGTTGCGTTCAGCCTGCAAAATTCCTTCGTCCCGCAACTTGCTGATTTCATTGGCCATAGCGCTGCGGTCCACACAAAGGTAATCCGCCAGCTCCTGCCGGTTGAAAGGGATCATAAAGCTTGGACTGCCGGCTTTCTGGGCCTGGGCCGTCAGATAAGCAATCAGCTTCTCCCGGGTGCTGCGGCGGGAGAGTATCTCGATCTTTTGATTGAGCATTTGATTCTTATCGGCCAGGATACCCAGCATATTCTCAATGAGCTTATTATGAAAAACACAGGAGGAACTGCAGGTGGTAATCATTTTGCGGTAATTGATCATCAGGATTTCGCTCTTTTCCACCGCATAGACATTTACCGGCAAAATGTGGTTTTTGCCGCAGGCAAAGGCCTCGCCGAAGAGCTCCCCCGCCTCCAGCTTGGCCAGGATCGTACGGTTGCCCAGAAAATCCTCTTTGACCACCTGCACAGCGCCGGATAAAACCACGCCTACAAAGGAAGAAACATCTCCAACCACAAAAACCGTCGCCATTTTGTCAAATTTTTTGGTTTTGGCCGTAAGACATTGCAGCAAGCCGTCCAGCTCATTTTCTTTGATGCCGTTGAATAATGGCATTTTTTTTAATAGCGGATAAAAATTTTTCATTTTGCCTCTCTTTTGTTGTAAATACAACATACCTCTTGTGAACAGTATAGTAAACTAACGTCAGTAAGTCAAGTCAGTCAAGGGATTAGAGCAAGGGATTAGAGCGAAGGAGGAATTGAAATGATTCGCAAAATTATCAAAATAGATGAAAGCAAATGCAACGGCTGCGGTCTCTGTGCCGAAGCTTGTCATGAAGGAGCCATCGCCATGGTGGCGGGAAAGGCCAAACTGATTCGGGACGACTATTGCGACGGCCTGGGCGATTGTCTGCCTTGCTGTCCTACCGGCGCTATCACCTTTGAAGAGCGGGAAGCTTTAGCCTACGACGAAGAGGCCGTGGCTATCAATATGGCCAAAAAAGCCGAGGAAGCAAAGACCGGTCAGGCCAAGCCTCATTTTGGCGGCGGCTGCCCCGGCAGCAACGCCCACACTATTAACCGCCCGCCGGCAGGGGGCTGCCCCGGCAGCAATGCCCACGCGATTAAGCGCCCCGCCGCTGCTACTGCCGCCGGCGTCGGATCAACCCCGGCAGCCGCAGCAAGACCTGCTCAGGAGATGGAAAGCCAATTAAGGCAATGGCCTGTCCAAATCAAGCTGGTGCCGGTCAACGCCCCTTATTTCAATCAGGCTCATCTGCTGATTGCCGCCGACTGCACAGCCTACGCTTACGGCGATTTCCATAACCGCTTTATGCAAAACCGGGTGACCATCATCGGCTGTCCCAAGCTGGACGAAGGCGATTACAGCGAAAAGCTGACGGCCATCCTGCAGCAAAACGATATCAAAAGCGTTACCGTTACCCGGATGGAAGTTCCCTGCTGCGGCGGCTTGTCCAATGCGGTGATCAAAGCCCTGAAGGACTGCGGCAAAATGATTCCCTGGCAAATCGTCACCATCACCACCGACGGTCAGATCATCGAAAACTAACGATAGTAAATCAAGATAAATCACAGAAACAAAAAAAGGGAGGAACACCAATGTCAAACATGTTTTGCTTTCAATGCGAACAAACTGCCGGCTGCACTGCCTGCACCGGTAAAGCCGGCGTCTGCGGCAAACAGGACCACACCGCCAATCTCCAGGATAAGCTTACCGGCGCCATGATCGGCCTGGCCAAAGCCGTCCAGGCAAAAGGCTTGGAAAACAAGGCCGACGATGAGTTAAGTCTTACGGTCATGGAGGGTTTATTCACGACCATTACCAACGTCAGCTTCGATGATGAGGCTATTCAGCAGCAGATCGACAAAACCCACCGGCTCACCGCCAAGTTCGGCGTCAGCCAGGATTACGATATGACGAAAATCTGGGAAGGCCATGAGGATATTCGTTCCTTGAAATCCCTCATCCTCTTCGGTATCCGGGGCGTAGCTGCTTATGGCTATCATGCTTACGTCCTGGGCTACCAGGATCAGGAGGTAAACAGCTTTTTCATTAAAGCCTTAGCCGCTCTAGGCGAAGAAGGCAGCCTGGAGACTCTGCTTCCTGTGGTCATGGAAACGGGTAAAGTCAACCTGGCCTGCATGGCGCTTTTAGATAAAGCCAATACCGAAAGCTACGGCACCCCTCAGCCTACTACCGTGCCTCTTTCCGTGGAAAAAGGGCCTTTCATCGTGGTCAGCGGCCATGATCTCTATGATCTGAAGCAGCTGCTGGAGCAGACAAAAGGCAAAGGCATCAACATCTATACTCATGGTGAAATGCTGCCGGCCCACGCTTATCCCAAGCTGAAAGAATACGGCCATTTGAAAGGCAACTTCGGCACCGCCTGGCAGAGCCAGCAGAAAGAATTTGCCGATATCCCGGCTCCCGTTCTCTTCACCACCAACTGCCTGATGCCTCCGAAAGACAGCTACAAAGATCGGGTCTTCACCACCGAAGTAGTGGCTTATCCCGGCCTGGTTCATATCGGCGAGGATAAAGATTTCACTCCGGTAATCGAAAAAGCTCTGGCTTTAGGCGGTTACAAGGAAGACCGGGCCATGACCGGCATCAACGGCGGCAGCCAGGTTACCACCGGCTTTGGTCACGGCGCAGTACTGGCCGCTGCCGGCACCATAGTTGAAGCAGTCAAAGCCGGCGCTATCAAGCACTTCTTCCTGGTGGGCGGCTGCGACGGCGCAAAACCCGGCCGTAACTACTACACCGATTTCGTCAAGCAGACGCCGAAAGACACCATCGTCCTGACTCTGGCTTGCGGCAAATATCGTTTCAACGATCTGGATGCCGGTGAGATCGGCGGTTTCCCCAGAATTATGGACATGGGTCAATGCAACGACGCTTACTCCGCCATCAAGGTGGCGGTGGCTTTGGCGGAAGCCTTCGGCTGCGGCGTCAACGAGCTGCCCTTATCCATGGTGCTGTCCTGGTACGAACAAAAGGCTGTCTGCATCTTGCTGACCCTGCTCCACCTGGGCATTAAGAATATTCTGCTGGGACCCAGCCTGCCGGCCTTCGTATCACCCAACATCCTCAATTACCTGGTGGAGAACTTCAATATCGCTCCCATCAGCACTCCTGAGGCAGATCTGAAAAAAATCCTGGGCTAATCCTTTTTCATCGGTTATACTATTCTGCGATTAAAATACTCCATATTTTAATCTGGCAATTCTTGATTGCCACTGCGCCAAAGGCGCAGGCAGATTAGTATTATTGATTCCCGATAAAACTCGATAAAACCTATAAAAAAACAGCAGGTTCACAGGATAGTTGCCTATGAATCTGCTGTTTTTTGCAGTATAATTAGTTGTTGGGAAAGGTGGGATCTACTTGCTTTACGAAAAGAAAAAGCTGTTGGTTGTGGATGATGTGGAGATTAATCGCTTCATTTTAAAAGAGCTCTTCAGCGAAGAGTTTGAGGTTCTGCAAGCGGAAAATGGCCGCAGCGCCTTGGATTATCTGCAGCGTTATCCAAATGAAATCGCTATCGTACTGCTGGATCTGATCATGCCGGTGATGAACGGGTTTGATGTACTGCAAAACATGCATGATACCGGGCTGATCCAAAAAATCCCCGTTATTCTCATCACCGGTGAGCACGACGACGAGAAAACTTTAAAAGGCTATGAGCTGGGCGCCTCGGATCTGCTGACCAAGCCCTTTAATCCCCGAATCGTCTACCGCCGGGTGCTCAATGTTATCAATCTTTATGCTCATAAAGAAAACCTGGAAGCAAAGCTCAAAGAGCAAAAGGCTATATTGGAAAAGCAGGCTCAGCGCCTGCGACAATCCAATCAATTCGTTATCGACGCCCTCAGCACTGCCGTAGAATTTCGCAGCTGCGAGTCCGGCGAGCACATCAAGCGTATCCGGGGGCTGACTAAGGTTTTTTTGGAAGCTATTAAAGAATCCTACCCGGAAGACTACCCCCTGACTCCCGAAGAAATCGACGTGATCTCCAGTGCTTCGGCTATGCACGATATCGGCAAAATCGCTATCCCCGATTCTATTTTGCTCAAACCGGGGCCCTTGACCCCTGAAGAGTTTGAGATCATGAAGACCCACACCATCAGGGGCTGCGAAATTCTCTCCAGTCTGAATTTTAGCCGGGATCAGGAGTATTACAAATATTGCTACGAAATCTGCCGTCACCATCATGAACGCTGGGATGGCAAAGGTTATCCCGACGGCCTCAAAGGCGACGATATCTCGATTTGGGCTCAGGCCACCTCTTTAGCCGATGTCTACGATGCGCTGACCAGCGTCAGAATATATAAACCGGCCTTCCCCCATCAGCAGGCCGTGGAAATGATCATGCGGGGAGAATGCGGCACTTTTAATCCCAAGCTGCTGGCTTGTTTCAGCCGCCTGGAAAGCACCCTGCCGGAAAAAATCCGGCTGGCCAGCAACTGAGCCGGCCTTGACCAGCCGGGATATATCTGCTCCGGCCATTCGCAGCAGCCATCCCAGACCGGGCCCGCCTCGCTATTCGGCGGCCATCTCTTTAACGATCGCCTCCACATGAATCCGGGTTTTGCTGTAAGCGGCCCAAAATTCCGCCAAAGCCTCATCAACGGACGCCTCCTGGCGCAACTCTTCCGTGAGGCGGCTGCTGGCTGCATAAAGTCTGGTCAAAGACAGGTTTCCCGTCATCCCCTTAATAGCGTGGGCTATGTCCGCCGCCTTTCTGTAATCCTTTTGCAGAAGACTTTCCTCAAGAGAAGCAAAATCTCCGCTTTCTAAAAACATATCCAACATTTTTTGATAAAGCTGTTTGTTATCTCGAACTCTGGCGAGAGCTTCCCCGACATTGACGAAACATTCCCGCTCTGAAGGCTCCTTATCCACTGTGGCCATCCCTTTCCTATTATCTGTTAAACCTTACTCTTCATTATTACAATATTATAACATGTCTGGTTGGTATTTTCCACCGGCTTACCTCCATAAGCCGTAAAAAACCTTGCTAAACCTGGACTTGAATATCCCATAACGATGGGTTAATATATAAGTATATAATAATGACTTTTAATAGGAGGAGATTGTTATGCCATGGACACCATCTTTATCCGTCGGCGTCAGTATGATTGATGAGCAGCACAAGACATGGTTTGATAAGGCAGAAAAGCTTTTTGAGGCAGGGAAAAAGAATCAGGCCAAAGAATACGTAGGAGAATTGCTTAATTTTCTGGATGAATATACAAGGAAGCATTTTGCCGATGAAGAAAAATATATGCTCAGCATCCGCTATCCGGCCTATGACGAGCAAAAAAAAGCCCATACGGCTTTCATTGCCCAATTAGATAAGCTGCGCAACGATTACAAGACCTCCGGCGGCAATATTGCCGTCATCATCAATGCCAACCAAATGGTGGTTGATTGGCTGACGAAGCATATCTCCAATATGGACAAAAAAATCGGCGAGTTTGCCAAACAAAGCCGTTAAGCCTAAGCCGGCATCACAAATTTATTTTATAAATCAAATGCACCCCCAAAGCTGCTGATGAGCTGCTTCGGAGGTGCATTTTTTTATGCCCGGATCGCTTACTCCTTGACAGGAGGAAGGGTGGCAAAGCCTTTAGCCAGCTCCTCGTCGGTAGGGATGTAGTCGGTGAGCGTGCCGTCGTTAAATGACATATATGCTGCCATATCAAAATAACCGGTGCCCGTCAAACCAAACAGAATGGTTTTTTCTTCGCCGCTTTCCTTGCAGGCCAAAGCCTCATCGATAGCGGCTTTAATGGCGTGGGAGGATTCCGGCGCCGGCAGAATACCTTCGCAGCGGGCAAATTGCTTGGCCGCCTCAAAAATTTCATTCTGGGCATAGGCTTTAGCCTCCAGGAAGCCGTCATGGTAAAGCTGAGAAAGCACGCTGTTCATGCCGTGAAAACGCAAGCCGCCGGCATGGTTGGGAGCGGGAATGAAGCCGCTGCCCAGAGTGTACATCTTGATCAAAGGCGTGGTCTGACCCGTATCGCCAAAGTCGTAAGCAAAATGGCCCCGGCTGAAAGAGGGGCAGCTGGCAGGTTCCACGGCAATGAAGCGAATGTCCTCTTCTCCCCTCAGCTTCTTGGCCATGAAAGGAGCAATCAGGCCCCCCAGATTGGAACCGCCGCCGGCGCAGCCGATGATAACGTCGGGATGAATATCGTATTTAGCCATAGCCGCCTCCGTCTCCAAACCGATCACCGACTGGTGCAGCAGCACATGGTTCAATACGCTGCCTAATACATAGCGGCAGTTGGGGGTGGTGGTAGCCACCTCAATGGCCTCAGAGATGGCGCAGCCCAGGGAACCGCCGGTGTCCGGCATGGCCTCGAGAATTTTACGGCCTACGGCAGTAGTGTCCGAGGGGGAAGGAATCACCTGAGCACCGTAGGTCTCCATTACTGCTTTACGGTAAGGCTTCTGCTGGCTGGACACCTTCACCATGTAGACTTTGAGATCGACGCCAAAGTAGGCGCAAGCCATAGACAAGGCTGTTCCCCACTGGCCGGCCCCCGTCTCGGTGGTCAGGCTGGTGATGCCCTGCTCTTTGGCATAGTAAACCTGGGCGATGGCTGAGTTCAGCTTATGGGAGCCTGAAGTATTGGTGCCTTCGAATTTGTAATAAATTTTGGCCGGCGTACCCAGCGCTTTTTCAAGGCAATAAGCCCTGACCAAAGGAGAGGGGCGGTACATTTTATAGAAATTCCGAACCTCCTCGGGGATTTCCACAAAACTCTCGGTGGTATTCATTTCCTGGCTGATTACGCCGTCACAGAAAACCGGCTGCAGATCCTGAGCTGTACAAGGCTGATGGGTGCCGGGATGCAGCATGGGCGCCGGCTTGTTTTTCATATCCGGCCGCAGGTCAAACCAATGCTTGGGCAGCTCCTCTTCCGTCAAAAATATTTTGTAGGGAATTGCCTGGTTTTTGTTGGTCATGTTCGTCATCCTTTCATTTCCTTACTTTGGGAAATACAACAGCACCCGTTGAATGAGGCCAAAAGCCCGGAGTTGATCAGGCGGGGGACCATAAAAAAAAGACTCCTATCCCTGTAGGGACAAAAGTCTGAAACTTCTGCGGTACCACCCTGATTGGCTCGAAAGCCCGCTCATCTCACATACTATCATATGTGCCTTAGGATAACGGGTAAGGTTCCCGTCGACGCCTACTTGCCTGCACAAAGTACAGAAGCTTTCAGGTCACCCTCGTGAGTCCATTGGCCAAAGTATCCCTCACCGCACTCCCACCACCGGCGGCTCTCTGTGGAGTTCAATCCTTGGTTACTACTCTCAGTCATCGGTTTATGCCGTATTTCTTTATGGATCTATAATACGCCGGATTAAAGGCTGCTGTCAACAGCTATTTAAAAAGCTATAATTGAAAAGCTATAGTCCCTATTTTTTCCTGCAGGGCACTTTCTTGCAGCCCTCGCACTCGGCAATCTGCTCCATATGGCGGAGAATCTTCTCCATACTTTCCTTGCTGATCACGTGCTCGATGCGGCAGGCGTCCTCCTCAGCGATAGCCTGGGGTACACCCAATACCTCTGCAAAATATCTCGTTAAAAGCCGGTGCCGCCGGTAAACCTCGGTGGCCTTGGCCCTTCCTGATTCGGTAAGCTGGATTCCCTGCTCCTTATCCATGAGAATGTAACCCGACTCCCTTAGAATGGACATGGCCCGGCTGACGCTGGGCTTGGTAAAGCCTAACTCTGCCGCCACATCCACAGAACGGACGAAACCGTTTTTCTCCTCGATCACCAAGATGGCTTCCAAATAATCTTCACCGGACTTCTGCAATGCCATAGTCATCCTCCCCTCATCCGGAGATACTCTTATTTTATCACGGTATTGACGATATCTCAATAGCAATGGTTTACACGGTAATAGGAATCATATATACTTATTATTGAATATATAACGAGGCGGTTATCATGACAGACGAACGTTTTGACTCCTTGGAAAAGGCCGATCTGGCCATGGAGGAGATGTATAAAGGCTACATTTTGGATTCCCAAATGAAAAAAACCGAGTACACAGAACATAACGAAGGCAGCCCTGGTCAAAACTGCTTTTCGGGAAAAGAGCGGCGTTCCGGCAAGGACCGCCGCACCGGCCAGGGCGGCTGGAATGGCCCGGAGCGCCGCTCCGGCAAAGATAGACGCCTTAGTGATTCCCTGACAAAAGGCAAGCCAGTCCCCCGCAAAAACAAAGCTCTTGTCGCCTTGCTTTTAGCCTTTGCCATTCTGGCCAGCACCCTTTACCTGATGCCGCTGCTGATTTGGCAGCCGGTGGAAGAAGTGGTTTGGGTCAATCAGGAAAATGCAGCCAGCGATTATGATGTCATCGTAGTGGGAGCGGAACCGGAAGGTATCGCTGCCGCTGTTTCTGCTGCCAGAAACGGCATGAATACATTGCTGCTGGAAAAATCCTCTGCCCTAGGCGGCCTGATGACTTTAGGACAGCTGAACTTTTTGGACATGTGCCATGGCCGGGACGGCACTTTGCTGACTCAGGGAATTTTTGAGGAATTCTACGATGGAGTAGGCGGTACCGCCTTTGATATTACGGAAGCCAAGAATTATTTCATTGAGCTGGTTACCGCTGAACCCTTGCTTACACTGCGAACCAATGCGGTTTTACTGTCTCCCGTTATGGAGGACAAGACTCTCACCGGTGTTAAGGTTTGGGAAAAAGGCAGCGAGGTCACCTATACCGCTAAACGCATCATCGACGCCACCGCCGACGGCGACCTGGCAGCCTTGGCCAGAGCCCCCTATACTTACGGCGGCGAAGATATCGGTGAAAGAAACCGTCAGATGGGTGTTACCTTGGTCTTTGAGCTGTCCGATGTCAGCTGGCCCCGGGTATTTCTCCATCTCAACGGCCAACGGCTTCAAGGCATGATCAGTCGCGGAGCCACCGGCATGGGCGCTACCAGCAAATCGGCCTGGGGCTACGAAAACGAGGGCTTCTCTTATGTTCCCCGGGACCCCCTCATGCGTCTGCGGGGCTTTAATGTCGCCCGCCAGCGCAACAATAACGTCCTGATCAATGCCCTGCTGATTTTTGGTGTTGATCCCCTGAATCACCGCAGCTATATGGATGCCATTGACCGGGCCAAAACGGAATTGATTCATCTTTTGCCTTATATCCGGCAAAATTTCACCGGCTTTGAGAAAGCGGAGCTGACGGCTACCGCCAGCCAGCTTTATGTGCGGGAAACCCGCCACTTTATCGGCGAATATCAGCTTACTATAGACGACGTGCTGGAAAACCGGGATCAGTGGGATAAAATCGCTGTCGGCAGCTATCCCGCCGATGTTCAGCCCTCTCCGGATCAGCCCTTTGGCACAGTCATCGGCAATCCCGACCGCTATGCCGTTCCCTTTCGCTCCCTGGTGCCTCTGGAAGCAGAAAACCTGCTGATCGTGGGCCGCAGCGCCTCTTATACTTCCCTGGCCGCTTCCAGCGCCAGAGTGCTGCCTTTAGGCATGGCCTGCGGCCAAGCCGCCGGCGCCGCCGCTGCCCAGTCGATCAATGAAGCAGCAGGCTTTAGGGAGATGAGCCGGGACCGGCAAGCCATCGGCAGGCTGCAAGCTACATTAAGAGAACAGGGAGCTTATCTGGCGGATTTCGCCATTGCTGAGCCGGTGATGAGCCATTGGGCCTATGAGGGTCTGGCGGCCCTGCGGCGTTTGGGCTTGGCAGACGGCGGCTACCAAAATGATTACCGCCTGGAGGCGGTTATGGATAAATGGCGTTATCAGTATCTGCTCAATGGCGTCATCCGAAAAGCCGGCTATGATTTCGGCTACATCGAAGTCAGCGATATGCCCGTCTGCAGCGAGGTGATCGATACGGTGGCTGCTGCTTTTGCTGCCGGTGAGGCAGCGGCGGCGGAGGCGGCTGGGGCGGCTGCCGGGGCGGCGCCGGCCGGCATTGCCCTCAGCGGCGATTTCCGGCAAAACACAGCCTTGCTGGCCGACGCCGGCCTGCTGACGCCGGAGCTGCTGCCTTATTTTGCCGAGGCTGCCAAAATACCTCAAGCTGCCGAAGTGATAATGCTGCTGGCTAATTTGTATGAGGGACTGTTATTGCAATAAGCACCCAAACCGGCTAAAAAGGTGGCCCAGGCAGCTTCGGCGCTGTACAAGGCTAAAGCTGTACGGTTAAGGCGCATCCCGTTTGTGCAAAATTGCAGATTTTACACCCCATTTCGTTGTAAAAACAACATCTCTGTCTCATTTTCAGGTTAAAATCGAGTCTCAAGCCCCCCAAAACAGAGGTTTGACCCTTTAACCCCGCGAAATTGAGAAGTCAGCCGCTGCATGAAGGTGTAAAAGCTGCAAATTTGAGCAGTTGCCCATTATCTTTAGCAATGATGCATAAGAGGCTGCCTCTAAATTTGAGACAGCCTCTTTTTCTTATCCTTCGTTTCCGCCTAGCCTTTCATTCCAATATAGCAAGCCAAATCTATAATCCGGCAGGCATAGGCCCATTCATTATCATACCAGGATACTACTTTAACCATCTTTTCCCCCATCATCATAGTAGCTGAACCATCTACTATGGAGGAACGGCCGTCGCCAATAAAGTCTACAGATACCAGGGGCTCATCCGTATAGCCTAAGTAACCTTTCAGGTAGGTTGACGACGCCTTGGCCATAGCTTCATTGATTAAGGCTGCATCAGCAGGTTTTTCCAGAGTAACAGTAAGATCCACTACGGAGCCAAAGGCTGTGGGCACCCGAAAGGCCATGCCATTAAGCTTTCCATCCAGTTTCGGCAACACCTTCCCCAAGGCTTTGGCCGCTCCTGTAGAAGTAGGTATGATGGATACCCCGGCAGCCCTGGCCCGCCGCAAATCCTCATGAGGCAGATCCAATATGCGCTGATCATTCGTGTAAGCATGAATCGTAGTCATTAAGCCTTCTACTATACCAAACTCCTTATCTAAAACATGAGCTATGGGGGCTAAGCAATTAGTGGTGCAGGAAGCATTGGAGATAATAAAATCCTTTTGCGGATCATACTTATCTTCATTTACACCCATTACAAGGGTTACGTCCTCATTTTTGGCCGGGGCCGAAATAATCACCCGTTTGACGCTGCCGCCTAAATGGGCTTTTGCTTTAGTCCCGTCGGTAAAGCGTCCTGTGGCTTCGATAACAATCTCTACTCCTAAATCGGACCAGGGCAGCTCTCCGGGATTGGCCAGGGCGAAGACCCGTATCTCTTTGCCGTTAACAATAAGGGCTTCCTTAGTATAAGAAACCTCTCCGGAAAACTTGCCGTGAATCGAATCGTATTTCAACAAGTGGGCCAGGGTCTTGGTATCCGTTAAATCATTGACTGCCACGATCTCTAGCTGGGGGTTGTCCAAAGCCGACCAAAGAGCCAGACGGCCGATCCGGCCAAATCCATTAATACCAACTTTTATCACATTATTCCTCCCATCTCAATCTCAGCCAGTGCCTTTAATTCTTTGATCACCGCAGAAATACTTGGCGCATTCAAAACCCTGGGCAAAACTTCCTTTGTCTTTTCTATAGAAACGTGCCTAATCGTATATTTTGTTCTTCCCAATTGTGAAGGTACAACGCTCAACTCTTTAACGCCCAGAGCAATCCAAATGGGAATTAATAATTGATCGGAAGCAGCTTCACCGCACATGCCCACGGGAATCCCCGCTGCAGCCGCCCCCTGGCAAATAGCTTGAACAGACCTCAAAACAGAAGGATTACAAGCGTTATATAACTTTTGCACCCTTTCATTCATCCGGTCCACGGCCATGGTGTATTGAATCAGATCATTGGTTCCGATACTAAAGAAACTGCTTTCCTTAGCCAACTGATCACAAACCAGTACTGCCGAGGGGGTTTCGATCATTATCCCCACCTCGATATCCCTTTTATAGGGAATGCCTTCCTTGTCCAAGGAAGCTTTGGCTTGGTCCACCGCTTCCTTTGCCTGGCGCAATTCTTCAAGGTTAGTTATCATGGGAAACATAATTTTCACATTGCCAAATATTCCGGCCCTTAAAATTGCCCTAAGCTGGGTTTGGAATATATCTTGTTTAGCTAAGCTGATTCTTATTGCCCGAAAACCTAAAAAGGGATTGGCCTCTTCGGGGAGCTTCATATATTTGGCCTGCTTATCTCCGCCTATATCAAGAGTCCTGATGATCACTTCTTTGCCTTCGGCTTCTTCAGCTACCAAACGGTAGTGATAAAACTGCTCCTCTTCCGTGGGATACCTGTCGGAGGACATGTAGATAAACTCTGTGCGAAATAAGCCTACTCCGTCTGAATAATTAAGGGAAGCTCTTCTTTTATCCGCCTTTTCCCTGCCCCCCTCCCCCAAATTGATACAAGCCAATACAGATACACCGTCTTTTGTCACCGCCGGCATATCAATATCCTTTTCATAAACGTATTTTAAAAAATGGTCGGAATCCTTTGATTTGTTAAACCGCTCTTTTTCTTCCTCGATGGGGCTTAAAACCAACTCGCCGCTATCCCCATAGATAATAGCAGGCTCCCCATCCTTTGCTTCAGCTAATAAGCCCTCAACTCCCACAATAGCCGGAATACCCAGGCTCCTTGCAAGGATCACCGTATGGGATGTCAGCCCTCCTTGTTCGGCAACAAAACCTGCCAACAAATCGCTATCCATCCGTAAAGTAACATCCGGGGTTAAATTCTGCGCCAAAACAATCCATTTTTTATTTTTTTCCGGGGCGATTGCCTGTTCCTGAAAGAACTTCTCTGAGTTGACGCCTTGTATATGCTGAATGATCTCCCGGCATACATTTTCAATATCCAGAGCTCTTTCTTTCAGATACTGGTCATCAAGGCCGGCAAAAGCCTCAACAACAGCATCTTTCTCTAAAGATAGCGCATAGGAAGCATTGAACTTATCATTTTTAATCAGCTTGTAGGCTCCTGAAAAAAATTCTTCATCATCGGCTATATCCAGATAGGTCTCCAAAATATCCCTGGCTTCTTTATTTATTTGTGTGGCAATCAAGCCCTGCAAATACTCCTTATAATCAGATATAGCTTTAGTGAGTTGCCCCGCTTCCTTTTCGGTGTCCTCCACTTTTTTGGGGGATATCAGGACTGCCGCCGGTATATATTTTTTGATAAAACCGTCTGTACAACCGGGCGCCGCTCCGGAACCGAATAATTTCCTCATAAAGGCCTCCTTAGACTAATCCGTCAAATTCTCAATATAGGATATAACAACCGGTCCTGCCTCACTTTCATCCGAGCCTTCAGCGGTAAGCTTTATCTCCGCATTTTGGCCGATACCGCCGGCTAAAACACTGACAATGCTTTTGGCGTTAATGGACTTTTCTTTGTAGTAAATTGTTATTTCACTGGAAAATTCTTTGCATAAACGCACTAAACCACTAGCCGGCCGAGCATGTAAGCCGGATGGGTTTTTAATCATTAAATTTGCTGCAAACATTAAGCTATCCTCCCTTTACTATTTTCAAAACAGCTTCCTGGGAACCGCAAGCAATCAGCCTTTCGATTACCTCTTGCTTTGATATCACATCGTAAATTTGAGAAAATGTATTGCCCCAATCCTCGGTTAAGGCAGGCATTATAATCAGCTTTACCTCTACGCCGTCCCATAAAAGGGCTTGCCGGCTGATATATATGCCAATTGCCGATTTCAGCACATGCTGACTATAACCATGGGGCATAGCAAGACCAATATCTAAGCCGGTATTGCCTAAAGCCTCCCTGTCGAAAACACTGGCTCTATATTTATGGTTCACATATCCTTCCTGCTGCAAAAACCCGCACATATAATCAATGATTTCTGTTTTTGTTCTGGAAGGCTGATTTACAAAGATTAGCTTCTGATTAAACAAAGCTTCTCCAAGCTTCCTGCTTTCAAAAGCTTCATCAGCTTTGAATTGCTCCCTCACCTCTAAAACCGTTCTTTCGGAAAGTTTTTTTGCTTTTGCAAAAAACTGAGCCGCTGCCTCTGCATCATTTATATCTTTCATCAAGATATGCGGCAGCCAAGGCAGCCCCGGATTAAAGGGCCCCAAACTTCCTAAAACATGATAGTCTGATTCCAAATCCATAATCTGCTTTTTTATATCCTTGGGCTGCAGGGCATTTAAACAAATTATATCCGCTGAAAACTCCTTGAATTGTTGTTCATTCCTTAGCCACCTCTCCAGAAAAAGGCCGCTGCCTTCTCCTGTTAAGCAAAAGGCTACAAACAGCCTTGGCTTTTTATATTCTACAGGCCCATTTAAAATAAGCGGCCTTTTTTGGCTGACCAAGGAATTGGCAACCTCGTCAATATCAACATTCGGCAAATATACTTTTCGCACCGCATCCAAGACCATAAGGGTATCAACTCTGGTTACCGTGCGGGTAATAATTCCTACTTCTTCTGTGATCCTTTGCCCAAAGTTCTCCGGAGAACCCATATCGGCAAGAATAATCACACCCTTACCCTGGTTGCTTTTGATTACCGTGTTCAGCAAACGCTGATATATTTGCTGAGGATTCTCGTCTAAACCAATATCCAAAGGTTCAATGTAATGGGCTCCCATCAAGCTTTCAACCACACTCACCATAGCTGAGGCGACATTGCCGTGGGTGGCCACTACCAGACCAATGCTGGGAGTTTCTTCTTGAGTATCATTCCTTGCCGCCGCCAAGTACATTGCCAGAAAACCTACTTCTTCTTCCGGCAGCTCCAGGCCAAAATCCCTGACGGAGCACTTGGCCATTTTCTTGGCCACTAAGAATTCCTTGGGATGCTGAATGACCAGATTCCTTAAATGGGCATTCAATATTGGGGCTCCATTTTTCAGCCGGTCCAGAGCGCTGCTCAAATGGGTAGATAATAGGAACAGCAGACCTTCGTCATTAATATCCAAATCCTCTTTGGCGATAACCAGCATGTCTTTTACCATATTGATTATATTACCGTCCACCATTTTCTGGATTGGCTCGCTGCCCCCGGGATACAGGTTTCTTTGGGCTTGAAACTGATTTAAATAGCGGCCGATTCTTTTTTCCACAAGGCTCCAAATCGTGGAGTTTATCTCATTATCAGAAATGTGGCGGCTATGGAGTTTTTTATATTCCCCTTCAATGATTTTGTAGATCTCATTGGAGAACTCATAAGGGTCCTTCAGATAAACCGCATCTGATAAATCCTCCTGCCCCTCGGGCAAAAACAAAATATCATGGGTTCCATACCAGGAAATATCTCTTTGGGCGGCAACAATTGCCGCAGCTTCTCCCCCTGCAAAACCCAGGTTATCCGGATTAACAATTAAAGGGGTATTTGTGATATTGCCTACCACATGGTTTAAATAAGCTCTGGCACAGGCAACCTGGATCTGGCTGCGCAACTCCCCTATGTTTCCCGGATAAATTGTTGTTAAAAGCTTCTTAATAACAGCGCTTTTTACCAGGATTCCAATATTTATCCGTGTAGACTCCATTTGAAAGAAAGCTTTGATCAGCTTATTCTTCTCGGCAATTTCCCGTTGCTCCAGGGAAGGCATTTGGATGACCATGGGTATGCGCCGCCGGAAGGTATTTAACAGGGATTCCCCAATATCTTCAGTGGTGGCGGCAATAATCATCACTTTAACAGCCCGCAGCTCCTTGCTGCCTAAAGCTCGATATACGCCTTTGTCTATAACCTGAAACAACATTTCCTGCCCGTCGGGGGGGAGGCGATGGACTTCATCCAGAAAGAAAATCCCCCCGTCCGCCGCGGCAATCAGCCCTTCTTTACTCGTAACAGCGCCGGTAAAGGCTCCTGCCGCATAGCCAAAAAGCTGGGCAATGAGGAGTTGGGGATTTTCCGCATAATCGGCACAATTAAACTCGGCAAAAGGAAAGGCCTTACTATTTTTTCCTTTTAGGCCTAAAGCAAATTGGTACATTGCCTCGGCCATTTTACTTTTGCCCACGCCGCTTTCCCCGATGATAATTGTATGAAGGCCTGTAGGCGGATATAAGACGGCCGCTTTTGCCTGATCTACTTGATGCCTCAAGCTGCCGTTAGAGCCAATCAGTTTAGCAAAGCTATCCTGGGAAAGGTCATCTGCACTATTGGCTGCCGCTTTCTGGGGTCTCGCTTTCACCTGGCTTCGTGATATATCTTTAGAGCCTTCTAAAAACTTATAAACACTATTGTAAGCAATGTCATAGCCCAAAAGAGTCAGGTTTTCCATGATTAACCTTACGGTAAGATTTTTATCCCGGCTCAATATACTGTCAATATCTTTTTGGAGGATTAATTCCCGGCGTTCTCTGGAATTTAATATACCTATGTTTTTCCTGATGGTTGTAATCTTGCTTCTGGAAATATGCAGAGCTTTAGCCAACTCTTGATCAGTCAGAGGATTTCTTATATCTTCATTTTTAATTAATTCTCTTAACTTGCGGGCAATTAGCTCTTCCATTTTTAGCTCCTCTTTCAAATCAGTTTCAATTAAAATTGATCCTGCTTAGGCAAAACCATAAGTTACCGACCTTTTGTCCCCCAAAGATTTACGGCGGCAGCCAATTCCGGGTATTCCCTGGCGGCTTCATTGATGCCGATGCCGTTTCTAAAGGACTCTATCGCCAATAAAATACCTTTAGCTCCAGCCTTTGCTCCCATAGGATGGCCATAAATACCGCCCCCAGCCATAAGAATACATTCATCTCCCAAAAGATTCATCAAATACTCAATTGCTCCGGGATGAACTCCGCCGGCTACAGTCATAAAGCTGCTTTTAATATTTTCCATTGGCGCAATGCATTGGGCATGGGCTTCAACCAACTCGTTGGTATTTAAGCCAAATCTGCCGCTGTCGGGATAAACCAAAGGCATATCCATACCCAGTAAGCGGGGCAGCTTGCCGCAAGCCAAGGCTGTAGCCATTCCATTATTTTTTGAACGATAATAAGCACCCATGCCGGCACAATGGCCAAAAATCGGATAAATGAGCTTTTCTTCCTTCATTTTGCGAATGAAATCTTCAACGGCGCCCCAGCCCATAGCCTGGTAATTGACCATTAAAGAATTGGCGCCGGCGTCAATAGCACGGCAAGCCCGCTCAAAAAGGTTTGGTCCTGTGATATTGACGGCATAAAGGCAGGTTTGATCTTTGCCCGCTTCTTTCAGCCTGGCCATAACGGCTGCCGTCCTGGCTTCCATGGGAGAGTAATCAGGATAGGACAACAACTCGTCGTCCTTAATAATATCCGCTCCCCCTAAGGCAGCCTGTAATGCACCCTGGGCACTGACCTCCGGGCTTACGCCAATACAGGGTTTCAGAATCGCTCCAACCAGCGGCCGCTCAGGCACCCCCAGCTTTGCCCTGATGCCTTCTATACCCAGCATTGGGCCCGGCAAATCGCTAAGCAGTTTTTTAGGAAATTCTATATCTACCAGACGAATACCTTCCTGGCCCAAAACATTACCTGCAACAGTGCTCATGATCATCGGCAAATAGGCGGGAAAATTAGCGGTGGGAAAAGCTATTCTGGCCACGCAGGCATTGCCCTGGGCCATCGGATAAATCCCCGTCACCTTTGCTCCATACATTTCTATTACTTCCGGTGTTTCTCCTTCCACATGGGTCCAGGTACCGGCGCTTTGGTCCGCCGCTACCAGCTTCACCCAATCATAAATATCCGGCTCTTTGTCGGATTCCATATAATAAGTGGCGATTAAAGAAGATTCATCTATTCCTTCAGGTAATCTCATTGTCGGGAATTTCATTTTAAGTCTGTCCTTCTTTCTGTTTATTGTCTTTTCCGTCTTTTTGTTTCTCTTGACCTTTGCTTTGGTATCTTACATTTCTGCGCTGACGTAAAATTAAGGTCCAGGCAGCTCCGGCAACTAGTAAGATAAACAGGAAAAGCATAAATGATCACCGGCTTTCCTAAAACATTTTGTCTGTAAGGGGCTGTCGCCCCTTACAGACGATATAAACAATTCTTTCTTAAACGATGGTTTTCCCAAATATATCGAGTATTTTATAGATTACCCAGGTAATAGGATTACCGCCTTCAGACAAACAGCTTGTTAAAACATCGCTGTTTTTCAATACGCCTTCGAGCACAGCCAGGTTGGTATGGGCTGCAGCCAGGGCTGTGGCGCACCAGAAATAAACGGAAAAAACGACAAAAGCAGCAATACAGGTGTGCAGGATATTATTTTTTGCATAATAAGCCAGGGGAATAATGAACCAGGGGATTGCCACCAGGCTGGCAACAGCCAGCATTCTATTGCCGGGGATAATCGACATGATGGTGACAATAGGCGTCATAATCATAATACTAGTCATATTACAAGGGTTTCCCATTAAAGTAGAGGCGTCAATACCAATCCAGATCTGCCTGCCTTTAAGCCTTTGTTCACAGAACTCCTGGGCGGCGCCGGCTATGGGCAATAAGCCTTCCATCATAATCTGAATCATCCGGGGCAGCAAAATCATCACAGCTGCCATGTTGATGCCCAATAAGAAGATATTGACCAAATCAAAGCCCGCTAAGACACCGATTACAAAGCCGATGATGGCGCCTACCACCATTGTCTCGCCAATAATGCCAAGCTTTTCCTGCATGGTTTCCGGATCAGCTTTTACGCTTCTGATGCCGGGGATCTTTTGGCAAAGCTTGATCACCGGAATACCGATCATGGCGGGAGCAATAATTGCGCCTGTAGGCCAGGTACAGGCTTCCATACCAGAATCCTCTTGGAAGCGGGGCGCTACATAGTCGGACCATTTCCAGGTAATAATCATATAAATTGCCGTTCCTATACAGGACCAAATAACACTGCCGGTAGCGCCGTAAATCAAACCGCCGCAAGCTAAAAAGCTCCAATAATTCCAGAAGTCGATCATTAATGTCTTGGTGAAGTTGGTAATTAACAGGACTAAATTAAGAGCTATACCCATTAAGATTAAAATCCCTGCAGCAGGAGCACCCCAGGCATAAGCAATCAAGGCCCAGCCTGTATCGACTATATCCAGATTCCAACCTAGTCTGGCTACCATGGCTTGGGTAGCAGGAGTCATCTTGGCTACCAGCATATCGGTAACCAGGTTCATGCCAACCATACCCACAGCTCCGGTAAGGGCTGCTCTAATGGCATCTCCCAGTTTCATGCGGAAAATAAGAGCAATTATGATAAGCCCCAAAGGTAAAATACCGCTGCCTCCCAATGACTGGAGAGTGCTTGACAAACCGCTCAAAAAGGCATCCATTTTATACTTCCTTTCCTGGTGAAATTCGCTTTTTTAGATAGCTTGAACAACGATTGCTTCAATTTCTTTGGCATTTTCCGCTTCGATAATTTTCTGTACCAAAATAGGATCCTGTATCAGCTCCATTATTTTGGACATAGTGTCTAACTGCCCTTGATTGTCTGCCATAGCCAACATAAAAATCACTTTAACTCCAATGGTCTCCTCCGGATCGTCGATACGATTAAAAAACACCTCCTTTTTTACTTTGGCTACCAAGATAGCCGAGCTGATCACATGAACCCTGTCACTATGGGGAATGGCCACAGCTATAGGTTCCACAGGTATGCCTGTGGGAAAAGACTTCTCCCTTTCAATTACCGCTCCACCATAAGAGGTTTTTACTTTTCCCAGGGCTTCCAGGTGAGAGGCCATTTCCAACAATACCTCATTTTTATCAGAATTGTCAGAAATGTAACCCAATATAGCTGGCAGGTGGATACTGCTGGTATTCATTGAGCTGTTCACATCCGTTTCCATTAGGCTCGCCATATCTTACTCTTTTAATAAGGCTTTTTTTATGTTTTCTTTCACCTGTTCTTTACCTCGTCCTGTAATAAACGGGATGCCGTCCACTACCGGGATATCGCCAAAATCCAGGGTCAGCTTAGCCATCAAAAGGATCAGGTCCGGTTTGAGCTGGGCCACGGCAGTTTTGCCCGCTGTCGCATTGCGTTTTTGCACATTAGCTTTAAATCCCAATTCTTTGCAGACATCTTCGCAGGCCTTTGCTCCCACTGATGAAGTGGCAAAGCCGGCGCCGCATAAAACCAATATTGTTTTTGTTTCCATTACTAGCCCTCCTTAAATTTAGAATACGTCCTTAATTTAGAATACCACTACGCCTTTGATCATTTTTCCCTTGCCCATGTCTTCAAAACCCTTTGCTAAATCCTTCAGTTCATACCGGTGGGTGATGTATTTTTTAGCGTCCAACTGACCGCTCAATACCAGATTTAATGCTCTGCGGTTTACTTCCGGGGAATAAGCTGAAGCGCCATAAATCGTGATTTCTTTATAGTGGATGGCATTAGTATCTAATATTACCCCGCCCTTTGGCGGGATGCCCCCAAAGAAAATCACCTTGCCTCTTTTTCTGGTAAGATTAATAGCGTCAGCTTGGGCCTGGCCGGCAGGACAAGCGCTGATCACCGTGTCGGCTCCCCGGCCCTTGGTTTTTTCTAAAACCAGCTTTTTTAACTCCGGATCGCCGCTGCCCATGGTATAAATGTTTTTAAATCCCCGGTCCCTGGCCAGTTGAGCCTTATCCGGATTCATTTCCACAATTATCGTTTCCTTCACGCCCCGTATCCCGGCGATTTCGCTGTGCAGGCAACCGATGGTTCCGGATCCGATTACCACCACCAGATCTTCCATTACGATATTTGTATTAATTTGAGCGTTCAACACAGAAGAAGCGGTTTCAGCTATGACTGTATCAACAGGATCGACGCCGTCAGGGATAATCGTAAAACAACCGGTATCCAGCATATCCTGAGAAAAGGCCACATATTCGGCGAAGCCTCCGGCAATGCCCTCGGCAGTTCCGATCATGCGCATGTTGTCGCATTGATTTTGAATGCCATTGGTGCAATACCAGCAGCGGCCGCAGGGTATGACCGGAGCAATGGAGAGCTTTGCACCAACAGGAAAGGCGGGGTATTCGCTCTCCACAACCTCACCGGCAATCTCATGACCGGAGATGGCCGGATAAATAGTTTTAGATGAGCCGCCTCCATAGGTCCTTAAATCGGAACCACAAATACCGCAGGCAATTGTCTTAATTAAAATGCCTCTTGGCGGACAAGCCGGTGTTTCTACCTCCTCATAACGCAAATCATAAGGTCCGTGCAAAACTGCAGCGTACATTTCTTTACCTCCGTATCACTAATTTCCATCAATATTCTCTAATTTAGCCGCCAGACTTGTCAGGAACCGGGCTGCCGCAGCCCCGTCAATCACTCTATGGTCAAGGCTGATACCAAGATTGATCGTCTTTACCGGTTTAAAGGCTGATCCATCCCACTTAGGCTGGTCCGTCATTTTGCCGACAGAGAGGATCGCTGCATTGGGGCTATTAACGATGGCGCTAAAATGGGTAATATTAAACATCCCCAGATTGCTTATAATGAAAGTCGCTCCCGTTAAATCTTCATAAGTGAAGATCCCTTTAACCGCTTTTTCTTTAATGGCTTCCATCGCCTCATGAAGCTGGGCTAAAGATTTATTGCCAGCATCGGGAATAACCGGTACCAATAAACCCCTGGGAGTATCAACGGCTATACCCAGATTGATATTTTCATGAACCAGGATTTTTGAGCCGTCATCCCAGGAGCTGTTCATAAGAGGGAATTTTTTCATGGTTTCTGCAAGGACTTTTCCTAAGAGGGTAGTATAGGAAGCTTTAAATTCTAAAGCCGACCTGTATTGAATCAGCCGGGTGCAGTCCACTGCTGTATAAAGCTGAAACTGAGGAATTTCCCAGTTTGCAGTCATTTGCCTGGCCATGGCCTTTTTTAAGCTGCTAAGTTTTACCTCACTCATCAGCTTCCACCCACGCTATGGTTTTGGTTATTTCCACCGTATCTCCTTCCTGAGCCAGTATTTCCACAATCGTTCCGGCAAAGGCTGCCTCAATATCGGTTACCGCCTTATCGGTTTCAATTTGGGCAATGATTTCTCCCTCCTCGATTTGATCCCCGACTTTTTTCAGCCAGCTTACAATAGTGCCTTCTTCCATATCCAGCCCGATTTTCGGCATAACAATTTCTTTTCTCATCGCCATAAACTCCTTTTTTCGATTAAACTCGATTAAACTCGATTAAAACTGAAATAACACTTCCCGAATTATTTCACTCACCGTAGGGTGGGGGAAAACCAGAGTCTTTAATTCCTCTATGGTCTTTTTGCTTGCCAATAGATTGGCGGCGCCCCAAATTATTTCCGAAGCATAGCTGCCGATCAAATGCACTCCTAAAAGCAGCTCCCGCTCTTTATCCACAAGTATTTTACAATAGCAATTTGAGGCTTTACCTTTTTCCGCCACAAATCTGCCGGAATAGGCCATGGGCAGCTTGGCGGCAGCATAGTTGAGTCCCTTGGCTTTTGCCGTTTCCTCCGTTTCACCCACAAAGGCCACTTCCGGCGTAGTGTAAACCACCGAAGGTATGAGCTCATAGGACATACTATCGGCGACGCCCGTCATGTGATTAACCGCCACCTCCGCTTCCCGGTAGGCAATATGGGCCAGCATTGCCTTTGCATTAACGTCTCCCGCCGCATAGACGCCTTTTCTGTTTGTTTCCAGGTGCAAATCGGTGACTATAGCCAGACCTTCACGTTCAATGCCCAGTCTCTCCAAGCCAAGCCCTTCCGTATTGGGACTGCGGCCTGCGGAAATCAAAACCTTTGAAGCCTCTATTTCCGCTGTTTTTCCCTCCTTTTCATAATAGACCTTGCCCTCAGAAATTTTTGTCACGTGACAATTAAGGAAAAACTCTATGCCTTCTTTAGCTAATTCTTTCTGCAAGAATCCGGCTATTTCCGAATCGGTATTGCCGGCAATCTTGTCTAACACTTCTATTACGGTAACCCGGCAGCCCACTTGAGAGAAATAAGCGGCCATCTCCAGACCCACTATGCCGGCGCCAATCACCACCAGCTTTTCCGGTAAGGTTTCGGCAGCTAATAATTCCCTGCTGGTTACGACAAAGCCTTGGGCCAGGCCCTCCTGCAAACCGGTAATCCCAGGTAAGCTTGCCCTTGCGCCCGTTGCAATGAGAAGATTTCTTCCTTCATATTCCTTCCCTTGAGCGCTGACCAAAAAACCTTTGGATGTACTGCCCCTGATCTCCGCCCCGGCCTTTTCTACGTTAACCTGAGCTGACTTTAATTGAGCTGCCACCCCCGAAACTAAGCTTCTTACCGCCGCATCCTTTCGTTTCAAGGCCAGGGAATGATCAAAGCTTACTTCCTTTGCCAAAACACCGTAATCTTGAGAGCCTTGGGCGTTTTTGAACATTTTAGCGGAATACAGCAGAGATTTAGTGGGTATGCAGCCCTCATTGAGGCAGACCCCGCCCAGGCTTTTTTCCTCAAACAAAGTGACCTTGAGGCCTCTTTGCGCTGCCCGCAAAGCCCCCAGATAACCGGCAGGACCGCCGCCGATAATAATTAAATCTTCCATAAGCCCCCCTATTGCAAACAAGTTTTCACTGCAGCTAGAATCTTCTCGCTATTGGGTAAAAAGGCGTCTTCTAAAATCGGGGCAAAGGGCACCGGCACATCGGGAGCTGCGACCCGCAAAACCGGTTTTTTTAGAGCAGTAAAAGCTTTTTCCTGAATGGTGGCGGCTATTTCCCCGCCAAAGCCTGCCTTGCGGCAAGCTTCATGGGCTACCACGGCATGGCCTGTTTTTCTGACAGAATTGATTATGGTTTCTTCCTCAAAAGGTGCAATGCTCCTGATATCGATGACTTCTGCTTCTACGCCTTCCTTTTCCAGGACTTCGGCAGCTTTCAGCGCTTGGTTGACCATTGCCGAATAAGTCACAATAGTAATATCTTTGCCGGTTCTTTTAATATCACAGGTATAGTCGCATTCATAAGGCTCTTCAGGAACATGGCATTTCGTTTTATAAAGAGCTTTGTGTTCAATAAATACCACAGGATTATTATCTCTAACAGCCCGTAAAAGCAGGCCCTTGGCATCATAGGCATTGGAAGGGATCAGCACCCTGATGCCGGGAATATGGCCTAAAATAGCCTCCAGGGATTGGGAATGCTGGGCGCCGTTGCCCAAACCGGCCCCGCATTGCGTCCTGATCACCAGGGGGAGATTAACCATGCCCCCATACATATACCTGAGCTTTGCCGCTTGGTTAAGTATTTGGTCAAAGCAGGTGCCTAAAAAATCAATGTAGGATAATTCCATGATGGGCCTCAGGTTAAGCATTGCCGAACCTACGCCTAATCCCACAATAGCCGATTCAGAAATTGGGGTATCAAAAACCCGCTCCGCTCCAAAGTTCTCCAGCAGGCCATAAGAACAACGAAGCTGACCTCCGTAAACAGCAATATCTTCGCCGGCTGTAAAAACTTCAGGGCTGCTGTTTAAGGCAATATGAAGAGCCTCATTGATTGCTTCCCGCATCGAAATTTTTCTCATTGTTTTTCCTCCCAATTAATCTTCATTAAGACTTAACAAAAGGCTGCCAGGTAATATTTTCAAAATCCTGAGCAAAAAGATCATTCCATAAGTCTTCCGCCTGGGGTTCAGGCGCCAGCTTCGCTTTATTGCTGGCTTCTAAAACCATAGCTTTCTCTTCTGAGGCGATTGCTTTTAATTCATCCGGAAGCACACCATATTCTTGTATTAAAAGGTTCTCCAGCCTGGTTATCGGGCACTCCTGACGGCGGCTGATCACTTCTTCTTTTGAACGGTAATTTTCATTATCGCCAAAATAATGGCCCGATAGCCGGTAAGTCTTCATCTCTAAAAGCACCGGCCCGGTTCCCTGGCGCACTTCTTCCAGACAGTTGCCAAACTCCCTGTAAACTTGAGCGATGTCGTTGCCGTCCACAGTAAGGCCTTTTATACCGTAAGCGGCGGCTCTCTCGCTGATATTTTCAATGTTTACGGACTTTCCAATATTCATGGATATTGCCCAATTATTGTTTTCACAAAGGAAGATCACCGGCAGCTTCTTGACAGAGGCCAGGTTGAGCGCTTCGTGGAAAGAGCCTTGATTAGAAGCGCCGTCGCCGAAAAAGCAAACTACGACATTATCGGTTTGCTTATATTTAAGAGCGAAAGCGGCTCCGGTGGCAATAGGGATGCCGCCGCCGACAATACCGTTTGCTCCCAGCATGCCAATGGAAAGATCAGCAATATGCATGGAGCCGCCCTTGCCTTTGCAATAGCCGGTTTTTCTGCCCATCAGCTCGGCAAACATTCTTTCCAAATCGGCTCCTTTAGCTATGCAATGACCGTGGCCCCTATGGGTAGAAGTAATATAATCTCCTTCTTTAAGATGGGCGCAAACGCCCACGGCTATCGCTTCCTGACCATTGTAAGTATGGATGGCAGCCCTGGTCAGATTCATTTTGGCAAGCTCGATCGCCTCATTTTCAAAGGCACGAATTCTGTTCATTTTTCTATAGAAGTTAATGAGCTGCTCCTTAGATAAAAGGGTCATCTTTATTTCAACTCTCTTTCTTATTATGGTTTTATCGAAAACTTTCTGATGCTGATAGTCACTAGCAACAATTATGCCAATTGACAAACTATTTTGTTTAATTTTTAAATTGCCTGGCAAATCTTTTAATTTCTTGCTGTGTTTACAAAGAACAAACATTTATAGGCTGCATATTTTTGATATTTCAGATTTGTTTTGTCATTTCAAATTTGTTTTTCATGACCAATTTGAAATGATTTTTAATTTGGTCATAAGCCATTCCTTGCGATAACAAATTGCATATATGGAAAACGCCTGCTTCCTCATTCGTCCAGGGACAAACTAACTTAGCTTTTTCCTTTAGCTTAGTCTGAGCATTTCCTATAGCCAAACCTAAACCAACTGTTTGTATCATTTCAATATCATTTAGCCCGTCTCCCATAGCGGCTGTCTTTGCTAATTCTAAACCCAATTTATCTGCCATAAAGCTAATGCCAAAGCCTTTGGATATGCCTTGGGCCACTACTTCGGAATAACCGGGAACCGTATTATAGGCAGGACAATCCGGCAGTTCTTTTAATAACATTGCATTAGCCTTTTTTAAGCTCCCCTCCGACCCGCATAAAACAAATTTATACCAAGGCAGGGGAATTTGATCTAATGATACGATATTGCCGGAATGCCCTTCTCTTTTAACGATTATTTCCGCCATTTTATGATGAGAAATTTTCAAAACAGGCCCTTCTTTGGGAAAGACCAATATCCCCAGCTGAGGAAAATTGCGTTGAATCAAAGCCAGTACCTCTTTAGCTTCTTTAGGCAAAAACCTCTCAAACAGCACTTTTTTTTCTTTAGGATCATAGATTAAAGAGCCATTCAGCAAGACCATCGGCCCATTGATAAGTTTAAATAATTCCGGATAAATGGCTATACTGTGGAGATTCCTGCCGGAAGCGACGGTAAACCTGCCTCCGGCGGCAATATATTTCTTAACGCCCTCGATTGTTTGATTTGTCACTTCCGAATTCTGATTCAATAAGGTATCATCCATATCCGTAATAAAAAGGTCGTAAGCTAAATTTCTTTTCATACTAAACTCCTTCATTATTTTGCCTATCTATTAATAATATAAGCAATTAATATGCCACGGTTTTTCAATTTTGTTATAGCAAAAACAACAAAAAATACTCCCCCATCCATCATGCTTATCAATTCAGCCATGATGATGAGGGAGTATTCATTCCTTGTGCGCCGACAGGGTCAGAGCAGCGTACTTTTACCCGCCGCCGCTGCAATCAGCTATCCCGGCGAGAGCCTGTATCCCGGTGTTCAGCCGGCCGGTACAGGCCCCCATGATAACAGATAATGGTTTGGACAGGTAGTGCCAATAGCTTATGCATAGAGGCTTCCGCTTCCGCCATATCCAGGGTGAATTGCGGATTGGCAATAACGGGCCGGCCCTCCTCCAGCGCCATAGCATCGCCGGCAATGACGGTTTTATGCTCCGGCAGCCAAAGAGAGATATGACCCGGCGTGTGGCCGGGAGTGGCCATAATCCGGCAGCCGCCGCACCAATCAAAGGACTGGTTCGCTGCAAGGGTTTCATCTACAGCAACCGGTTCCACCCGGTTCAACAAGCTCATAAATGCCTGGCCGAATGCCTTCTGCTCCGGCGGCAAAAGAGCCTGCATCTGCTCAGCCTGGATAAGCCTCAAGGACTTTGCGATGCCTGCAATTATCGGCTCTTCCTCTCTTGAAGCCAGCACCTTCACCTGGGGCCAGGCGGCTTTAAATGCAGCGGCTGCCCCCATATGGTCATGGTCGTGATGGGTCAGCACTATGTGAGTCACCTGCTCAGGAGAAAGCCCTTTATCCCGAATTGCTGCTTCAAGCAACGGCAGGCTGCCCACAAAGCCGCAATCCACCAGCACCAATACATCCTCATCTTGCAGCAGTACAGGGTGGATCGTTTGCTCCATGCCTTCAAAACCGGCAGTAATTTGAAGAACCAATATTTTACTCATGGCAGTCTCCTTTATGACTTTTATTATACAGGACAGCAATTGCCTCCTATAACGAAAATCCGAAGCGATTTTAAGCAAAATTTCAAGTTTAAAGTGCCGGAAGCCCGCTTCCATAAGGCCGAACACTGCTTTTCGGCTATATCTAGTGCCGTTTTCTGGACAAAACTCTATTTTAGAGGAACGCCACACTTTAAACTTGCATTTTTGCTTATTTCCCATCCCGCCTTGCAACGTCTCTTAATATATAGCGGCATCAGTTAGCGTCTGCTCCGCCCCTTTAAATGTTCAAAATTTCAACTTTTCCCCTGTACCGGGACTGGATGTTCAAAATTGCAGGTTTTCCTCCCGAGCCTACTGAAAAAGTCGGTCGGCCAATTCTCAGCCCTTTGAGCAAAAATGCAGGTTTAAAGTGTGCTGCTTAGTTAAAATAGAGTCTATTCTCTTGCCAACATACTAGATATAGCCAAATTTAGTCAAATGCAGCCCCCTAAAATGCTTTTGGACACTTTAAACTTGAAATTTTGCTCATTTTCAGTGTCCTCGGTTTTCCCTCCCAATATGTCCCTTGGACTCAATCTTCCTTTTTAAGCAGTTAGCTACCGCATGCTGGGTGGAAAACCTGCAAATTTAAGCAGTTTGCCAACATGCCGGTGTAATACTAGCAAAATTGAGCAGTTAGCCGACATCATCAAGCCTTCTCATGGCTCCGTCTGCTCAAAGCTCTTCAAACAACCGGAACGCTGATAGGCTAAGATATCCTCCGGTATCTCCGATTGCGGCAAGCTTTTCGGTACCGCCTCAGTTCCGGCAGCCAAAGCCGTATCGTAATACCAGCATTTGAACCGGAGGGTGTTCATGGTTTTTTGCAGCTCCTCCATTTGCTTTGTCACCACCGCAAGACGCTCGTAAAACAGATTCCGCCGCTTTTGCAAGGAGCCGTCCCCCTCCTGGCACCAGTCAAGGAACAATTTTATCTCTTTAATCGATAAACCGGAGGTCTTTAAGCATTCAATAACGCCAAGAATTTCGATTTCTTTATCGGTGAACCTGCGAATGCCGCCGCCGCTGCGTTCCATGTTTGGGAATAACCCCTCCCGGTCATAATAGCGCAGAGTTGATATGGCTATACCGGTGGTCTTCGCTACCTCGCCTATAGAGTACTGCATAACAGAACCTCCCTATAAATGTTACAAATGTTACATAGTTTTAAAAAATCACTTGACCTAAACCTGACTTTAGGTTCTAACATAAACAATAGAAAATAAATTGGCTTCTGTCAAGCTCCATTAAACGAATATAAACAAGCAACAGGAGGAAACGAAAATGTTTAATATGTATGTGCCTACTCGCTTTATCTTTGGCAATGGCCGCCTGGCCGAGCTGCATCAACAGAAAATGCCCGGTAAAAAAGCTATGCTTGCCATTTCTAACGGCAAGTCCATCCGGGAAAACGGCGGACTGGATCGCACGCAGGAACAGCTGCGCCTTGCCGGGGTTGAAGCGGCTTTGTTTGATAATATCGGGGCAAATCCCACTAAAGCAGCCATCATGGCAGGAGCCAAATTTGCCCGTGACAATGGCTGTGATTTTATCGTTGCCTTAGGCGGCGGCAGCGTAATGGATGCCGCTAAAGCCATCGCCATGATGGCGGCTAACGAAGGCGATTTGTGGGATTATGTTGGCGGTAAAACGGGCAAAGGCCAGCCCCTTGAGCAGGATCCTCTTCCTATTGTCTGCATTACCACCACTGCCGGTACCGGCAGCGAGGCGGATCAGTGGGGTGTTGTCACCAACGAGGAAACCAATGAAAAAATCGGCGTGGGCGGCTATGACTCCACCTTCCCCGTGCTTTCCATCATTGACCCTGAGCTGATGGCATCGGTTCCGCCTAAATTCACGGCTTATCAGGGCTTTGACGCCTTATTTCATGCCACGGAGAGCTATATCTCCGTCTTTGCCAGCCCCATGAGCGATATGTACGCGCTAACCGCCATTGAGAATGTGGGAAAATATCTCGTCCGTGCAGTCAAAGACGGCGGCGACATGGAAGCCCGGGAAGGCATGGCCTTTGCCAGCACCCTTGCCGGTGTGGTAATGACCGTCAGCGTAACGACGGCGGAGCATTCTTTGGAGCACGCCATGTCTGCCTACCACCCGGACCTGCCCCACGGCGCAGGACTGATTATGATTTCCAAGGCCTTCCATGGATTTTTTATCGAAAAACAGGCTTGCGATGACCGCTTTGTCCGTATGGCCCAGGCTCTGGGCATGAAGAATGCTTCCAAACCGGAGGACTTCATTACCGCACTCAGCAAATTGCAGGCGGACTGCGATGTGGCCAACTTGAAAATGAGCGATTACGGTATTGGCCCCGATGAATTTGATTTGTTGGCGGCCAATGCTCGTGAAACCATGGGCGGACTGTTTGCAGCCAATCCCTGTGAAATGACCCATGAAGACTGTGTAGATGTTTTCAGAAAATCCTATCGCTGATTAGCAACGGGAAGGAGCATGCAGCAAATGAATCTCGGCGAATTCTTAAATCATTTAAATCGCGGGCTGACCGTTGCCGGCGGGTCGGAAGCCCATCTCTTTATGCATGAGGTAAGCCAGGAAGCCTTGCGGATTACAGCGGAGCTTAACAATGCTTATCACACACCGGCGGAAATCCGCTCCTTGATGGCAAGGCTTACCGGCAAGCCGATAGACCCCTCCTTTGCCATGTTTCCACCCTTTTACACCGACTGCGGCAAAAACATCACTATAGGAAAAAATGTTTTTATCAACAGCGGTTGTAAATTCCAGGATCAAGGCGGCATCGCCATCGGAGACGGCGCCTTGATCGGTCATAATGTGGTTCTGGCTACTCTTAACCATGACCTGGCCCCGGAAAAACGAAGCGCCATGCATCCGGCCCCTATCGTAATTGGGAAAAACGTCTGGATAGGCTCCAATGCCACTATTCTCCCTGGCGTAACCATCGGGGAGGGAGCCATCGTTGCCGCCGGCGCAGTGGTGACAAAGGATGTCCTGGCCAATACCATTGTGGGCGGCGTGCCGGCCAAATTGATTAAAAAAATCGTCAGCGAGGAAAATAATGAGTAAAAAGGTTTTGACCATTTCCGGCAGCCTGATCCCTATATTGCTTTGCCTTATATGCATGGCCGCCTTGGTTGTTTTGGCCGGTTGCTCCAGTCGTCCCCACTCTTCATCAACCGCTCCAACATCTATACCCGCTGACACGCCAACAGCTATGCCCTCTGAGAGTTCGGCCTCGCCTGCTTCTGCTCCGCCGGAATCAGGCGAATCCAGTACCCAGGCAGAGGAGCCGCAGCAGAATGCTCAGCAGAATGCTCAGCAGGATGCTCAGCAAAATACTCAGCCGACGTCTTCGCCACCGGCTGCAATGCCCTCCACCGTGCCTTCTAAACCGGAGCCTCGGGAAGAATCGCAGCCGCAGGCTGCCCCGCCAACAGCCGCAATCCCTTCCGGCATACCTTTGGAATCCGCCGAAGAATCCAGCGAACCAGGCGAACCAGGCGAATCCAACGCCCGGGAAGAAGCTGACGCCAAGCCAACGATAAACATTCAGATCGGCAGCCAAAGCTTTACGGCAACCCTGTATGCCAATGCTTCTGCGGAGGCGTTGCTGGAAAAGCTGCCCCTGGCCTTGAATATGGATGAATTAAACGGCAACGAGAAATTCTATTTTTTCTCAGAAAGCCTTCCTGCCGCAACTCAGCAGGTGGAAAATATCAAAGCCGGCGATCTTATGCTCTACGGCGCCGATTGCCTGGTATTGTTCTATGAAAGTTTTGCAACCTCCTACAGCTACACAAGACTTGGCTATATTGGAGATGTGACCGGTCTGGCAGACGTTCTTGGCAGCGGCAGTGTCGAAATTACTTTTAGCGCCGGCCATTGAAGAGCAAATTATTTATCCAAAAAGCATGAAAGCACTTCTTCCACGAATTTCTCCCGTTCATTGATCCAGGGACTGTGGCCGGAATGCTCAAACCACAAGATTTCCTTTTGGGGAGCATCCAATATTTCCAGGTATTCCTCAACTAAAACCGCAGGCGCATTGATATCATGACGGCCCAAAAAGAAATAGACAGGCACGTCCAGTTTGGCATAATCCCTTCTCAAATCGATGTCATAAAGCTGTTGGTACACATGATTAAAGGTATTGACGATACCCCGGACATAGTTGATTTTATCAAGGATTCCGTACTCGGAAGCAGCGATATCCCGCAAGGTGTTGTAGCCGGCATTATGAATTTCGGGATTGCCTGCCATATGGGCGCTGAGATAATTTAAATACACAGCGCTCTTCCAGGTTACGTCCTTGCCGTAGTAGGGAGGCACGCCGTTAGCCGCCAGTTTTTTTACGATGGCAAAATCCTTTTTTAATGTGGCAATTTCCAAATCTTTAGCATAATCTATCTCTTCCGTTTCACAAAAGCTGATCATTTGCCCTGTGCCAATAAACGCGTGATAGGAATCCGGGTATTGATCAATCAGGAAAATCCCCAAAGCGCTGCCCCAGGATTCCCCTATCAGATAGATTTTTTCCTGGGAAAACCGCTCTTTTAAGTATTCCGTCAGGGCATAGCCACCCTGAATATAAGTATCAACGTTGATGTGCTCCGTTTTATCGGCATAATAGGATTTGCCGGCGCCGGGCTGATCCCAGTTTACAACCACAAAGTGCTGCTCAAGAGCCGCCAGCTCATACCGCACGGCAGCCATCTGAGTGCCGCCGGGACCGCCTGCCAAAAACAACAGTACGGGCTTGCTTTTATCCCATCCCCTCAAACTGATCCATTGTTTTCTGCCGTTTAACTCCAGCTCCGTCAGTTCTGCAATGCTGTTTTCCGGTATGTTGCCTTTCTCATCAAGAATCGGGGGCGTGGCGGCAAGCATTTGTGAAAAGCTAATTACTCCCAGACTCAAAACGATTATTCCGACTAAGAATGAGGCAAGCTTTTTCAGAAGCGTCCAGGGCCGTTGATTCATTTTTTTCTTCATACAATCAATCATCGATCTATATCCTCCCCATAATAAAACAGCTGCATTTCAGGTGCGATGCTATTTTAGCAAAGCAATCTGTCAGGCAGCTGTTTTCAGCCTTAAATCTATCTTAAATCAGCCAATCGGCAATCATGTTTTTGGCCGCCGGGAATCGGCAGCCTGCTTACCGTCAAGGATAGCCTGCAGTTTGGCATATAGGCCCCTCAGAGTAAAAAGCGTTCCTTGCATAGTGGCGGCCACAGACTTGACCAAATGGGGAATCCGGCTAAATTGGCTGACGCTTTCATTGATCATATAGGTCCACGTGGTCGTAGCACCCAAAAGATCGGCTTGGGCCATATCGATGCCCTCTTCGGTAATTTGGCATTTCCGCATATGCTCCACCACATCGCTTTTAATATCTGCCGTCATTTCGGCAAAGGCGGCAAGGGCAAAAGCCTGGTATTCCTCTAAAGGGCTTTTTCCTCCAATAATCATCAAATGGATGCCACGCCGTTTGTCCTCCATAGCCGCCAAATAAGAAGCCCAATTCATGTTGATAAAGTAAAGGGTCAGCTGCCTTTCGGCCAGCCTCACTCCCTTTTCGCCTATGCGATCAATCAGCCTTCGATAGGCGTCAGGAGATTCCTCGCTCATGATTTGCGGCGCCTCCAACTCCAGCAAAATCCGGTTGCGGTAATCGGTAACCAGCTTTCTCTGCTTTTCAAGAATTTGTGAATACCGCTCCAGCATATAGCGGGCTTCCCCATCCTTGCCTTCCTGGATTCTTTGGCTGCGGCGCAACAGTTTAGGATATTTTTTGTAGTGATAAAATTCAATGCCGAAAAGCGTATCCAAATCAACGTCTTTCAGGCAAACAAAGAACCGGCTTTCTCCCGGGTCCCCCTGCCGTCCGGCTCGGCCCCGCAATTGATTGTCAATGCGCAGGCTGCGGTTGATGCCCGTACTCACCACAGATAAGCCGCCGGCAGCCCGGACGAATTCCGCCTCTTTTTCATCGCAGCCCCCCAGGCGGATGTCCACGCCCCGCCATATTGGTGGAAATCGTCACGCGATAAGGCCGGCCGGCTTCCGCAATAATCGCCCCTTCCTCCTGATCATTTTTGGCATTGAGGACACAATGCCTTATTCCCCGCTGGGTCAATAAGGCCGAAAAGTGCTCCGACTCCTTTACGCTTTGGCTGCCTGCCAAAACAGGCTGCCCCTTCTGATGAGCGGCTTGGATGCAGGCCAAAACGGCGGCCTCCTGCTCTGCCTTTTCCAAAAATATCGAGTCGGAATGGTCAATGCGGATACAGGGTAGATGAGGCGGGATTGCGTCCACCTCCAGCCCGTAGATTTTTTTCAGCTCCGCCGCGGCAGAGGCCGCCGTTCCCGTCATGCCGCAAAGTATTTTGTATTGCAATAAAAAAGCTTGCATGCTCATGGAATGATAAATCACCGCCGGCTCTCCCTGCTTTCCTAGCTCCCGGCATTCCACGGCCTGGTGCAATAGATCGGGAAAGCGACGGTCCTCGGCAGTGCGTCCCGTGGACTCATCAATAACCCATATGGAGCCGTCTTTGACAATATAATCTTTATCCTTCTTTAAAAGAAATCTGGCTTCTAAGGCTGCGCTGACCATAGCAAGGACATCGGCATTTTCGCCGAGATAAAGATTGGCAAGTCCTAACCTGGCTTCTATAAAGGTAATGCCTGTTTCCGTCAGCCATACCTGATTATCTGCCGGATTGACTTCCGCATCAGCTTCCGGCAACTCTCCAACAGCCTCGGCAACCTTAACCGCTATCGCAGGCCCTGCCTGGGGATTGCCTGCCAGAACCAAGGGGATTCGGGCTTCGTCAATCAAAATGGAATCCGCTTCGTCCACCAAAGCGACAGGAAAAACCGGGAAGATCAATTTTTCTTTTTCTGTACAGAGAAAATCCCGCAGATAGTCAAAAGCGGCTTCTTTCGCCGACACATATACCACATCACAGGCATAGACGGCCTTCCTGCGCCCGAAATCGGCGGCTTCGTCTATATAACCGCAGGTCAAGCCACAAGTCCTGTAAATAGCCATATTCGCCTGATAATCCCGGCGGGCCAGATAGTCGTTGAACACCAGAAGATGAACAGGCTTTTTCTGCAAAGCAAACATAGCCGCCGCAACCACCGCCGCCAGGGTTTTGCCCTCGCCGGTGGGAAGCTCGGCAATGCGGCCTTGCTGCATGGAATAAGCGGCCATTAGCTGGGTGTCAAATAAAGACAGACCCGTCTTTTGCCTGATGATTTCTTTTAAGAGGCTATAGGCTTCAGCGGTTTTCCCGCCACCTTGCAGGACAGATTGCCGAAGCAGGGCGACCAATTGGCCTTCCGCCCAACCCAGCCATTGATAGCTGTTGACCCGGCGGCAGAAATCCGCATAAGGCAAATCAGGCCCTCGCCGAGAGCCTGCGTTTTTTCTTATATTCATATACAAACTCCTTCATCGATAAATCATGCTTGTTTATTCAGCCATGATGATGAAGGAGTTTTCATTCGTTTTTATGCACCGACAGGGCCAAGGCAATATAGCCTCTCGTATTTTCAGAGACGGCAAGGACAAAAGAGATCACCGCCATAAATATGGCGGGAAGAGGCGCGATGACCGGATTGATCAGCACCATGGCCAGCGCCGCCAGTATAAAGAAATGGATAAGTCCGTAATATATACGATTTCTGAAAAAATTTGAGCTCATGCTGTTCTCCAAGTCTCAGCTAAATACGCAAAATTGCAGGTCCTTCACCGAGAGTGTGAATTCAGGCCGAGGTCTTAGCTGCAGGGTCAGTTGCCTCCCGGAGCCAGGTCAGTTTCTGTTCAATTTTTCCGTTTGTATGCAGATCCTCGTCGGCGTCTGTTCAATTTTTTCGTTAGTATGTGAAATGCAACCGTTACCGGGGTCATTCTTAGCCAATCTCAGGCCAAATTTGTTCAATTTTTTCGTTTGTGTGTAGATTCCCCTTTGCATTTCACATACTAACGTAATTTTTGCTCACCCGGCCTCTGCTAATTGCATACAAGTGTAATTTTTGCAC
>JAHDPO010000020.1 GCA_018434325.1 Clostridia bacterium
AGACGCCGACGAGGATCTGCATACAAACGGAAAAATTGAACAGAAACTGACCTGGCTCCGGGAGGCAACTGACCCTGCAGCCAAGACCTCGGCCTGAATTCACACTCTCGGTGAAGGACCTGCAATTTTGCTCATTTTTCAAGGTTGGCCGGCGTTAATAACTCTCCAAACAGACGATAGCCTTTTTTACTTGCCTCTTCGTCTTTACGATTAAAGGCAAAGGGCCTGTCAAAGTGCCGGCAAGCCAATGCGTAATGACAAAGGGCAATGCCCATATCTACCTCTGTTTTTTTATAAACCAGTGAAAGCGGCGGCTTTAAACTCTGTTTGTAAAGCAAAAGCTTATCCCCTGATTTTTCTAAATACCAAGGCTGGAGGTTCATGCCGGATGGCGCCAGACGTACGGCTTGGATACAGGGGTCTGCCGGGTAGTCGGTGATTTCATTGATGGGCTTGCGTTTGAATTCGTCTTCTCTGCGGTGTACAGACTCGCTAGCCTGGCCGAAGGCAATGACGATGATGTCTTTACCATTGGGATCTTTATCACTGGGGTTCTCAATATCTTTTGTCTTGCCAAGCCAAACGCTGCCGATGTTGTGGGCGTCAAACCATAAGATAAGCTGTTGAAAAAGAAATCCTGCGTTCTCCGATTCTTTTTCTTGGCCTTGTCCGCTGATAATCAGATAATGCGGAGCCTGCACTTTAAATATACCCTTGGCTTTGGTGACAAACCGGTACTCCAGCGGCACATCGGGATAAAGCGGTTCAAATCCGCTGATAGCCTCAGCAATTTCTTCAAGCTGCTCTTTGCCAAAAGGCTGTCCCGTATAGTTTCTGCATGACTTTCTCCTGTTGATGGAGTCAAACAAGTTCATCCTGCAAACCTCCTTTGCGTTACCTCCGATATAAATAGGAATACCGCTTTCTCTTGATTAGGCGGCCCATCATAGTATAATAATAGTGTGAAATACAATCCAAAACATTGCATACTGCAATAGCGGCCGAGGAGTGAGGTCTATAAAAAACATACCTAACTGGATTACGGTGGCCAGGATATTTGCCTCTGCCGGCTTACTGATGGCAAAGCCATTTTCAGCTCCGTTTTTTTTACTTTATCTGCTTTGCGGAATCAGTGACGTTTTAGACGGATACATTGCCAGAAAAATCAATGCTTGCAGTAAATTCGGGCAGATATTTGACAGTATTTCTGATCTGCTATTTATTTGTGTCGTGCTGATGATTTTTATACCGATTATCAATCTTCCGTTGAAGATTATTTGCTGGATAGCTATTATTGCCGCAATGCGCTTCATATCGATAATTATTGGCCTTGCAAAGTACCGGCAGCTTGCTTTTTTACATACTTATGCCAATAAAGCAACGGGCGTCGCCTTGTTTTGCTTTCCTTTCCTTTTTATGCTTTTAGAAAAGAAATACCGGCGGCGATTATTATTTGCGGTATAGCAAGTATTTCGGCAGCTGAGGAATTATTAATTAATCTGACCTCAGCAACATTGAACAGAGATAGAAGCTCTATCTTTAGCAAATAAGCATAGGAGGTAACCCCAATGGAGGAATTGGCCTATACGCCACTTGAGGAATCTCATGCAGAGGGTCTGCTGGCTATTTGGTCTGATGCAGATGCTATTCGCTTCACCAATATAAAAGAGCCTTGTACATGGGAAGAGGTTAAGGATAAGATCAAAATATTAAAGAATTTTGATGTATTTGTTGTCAGCAATGCTGGTGGCTTGATCGGAATTGTGGGCTGCCCTTGCATTGACCAAGCTAAGTCTCAATATGGGCTGTTTTATCATTTTCGTAAATCCAGCTGGGGTCAGGGCTATGCAACGGCAGCGACAAAATGGCTATTGTGCTGCATGAGAAAAAAATATGACGATATTACTTTTTTTGCGGATGTGGTTGTGGACAATATTGCCAGTGAGAAAATCTTAAAAAACTTTGACTTTCAATTTATTTCGGCAGAAGACGGCTTTGAACGCGATGGCGTCAAGCTGAAAATACATAACTACAGATTATAAGCAATAGCACCCGCGCATGGCCGATGCCTCAATCGTAATATTTTCCCGTCATATCCAGTATTTGCACCTCAATGACCGCTGTTCCCTTAACCATGTTTTCCGGCAAGGGGGCGGAGGCTAGATGAGGTGTATATTTTTTGACGATCTCCGAGAGAATTGCTTTTTTATGCTCCATATCCTCGATTAAAGCGGCCTTGCCGGAAAGAATAACGCTTTGGTATTTTGTATTTGTGTCGCAGGGTTTGCCGTCCGCATCAAGCAGCAAGCCGGCCATCTCGTAGACAGCCAGGCTTACCCGGGAATCGGCTTTGAGATTGTCTATTTTTTGGCCTTTGGGCAGGCCGTGGATATAAATAGCGCCGTTATGATAGAGATAGTGGACAGGGGCAACATAAGGCGAGCCGTCGCTGTTAAGTGTGGAGAGAGCTCCTGTGGCAGTATGGATCAGCAGCTGCTCGATTGCTTCTTTGCTCAGCATGTGGGTTTTCATTCGGTGTTGCATGGTTGATTCCTCCTGTATGTTTGTCATAGTAATTGAAATCTGCTTATCAAAAAATACCGGGCATAAAGTATGCTATGGCAAAGCCTAAAGCAAAGGAAGCGGTATTGGCTGTCAATGCGTAAGCCCAAGGCTTCCAGCCGGGAATCCTCTCCTCACTGTGTTTTCTCATATACCAGGCATAGAGAGCTGCTTCAATAACGAATACTGCAATTTCCAGCAGAATGTAAGAGAAAACGAAGGCCATTTGCCCGGAATGATAATTGATAACATTGAGGGCCAGGTTAAGCCCGATTTGTGTTACGACATTGACGAGAACAATAAAGCGGAATAGCTTCTTCTCCCGAAAGCCAAAGGTGATGGCGATGGCCAGCTCGATGGCGATAGTCAGCAGAATGCGGGCAAGCAGCGACAGGGTTTCATCCGTATAGTCGTAGGATTTTGCTGCGGTGATAGCACCGGCTCCTTGTGCCGGGCCGGACAGACCCGTAAGGGAAACCTCCGCGGCGAAATAGCTGTCGAAAGCATAGCGCTGATAAATTTCATTGCTGACAACGAATTGATCTTTTGCAGGAAAATAAAGGAGGATCTTGAACTCATGAGGCGGGTAATAGGTCCAGCGAAATTGTCCGGTTTCCGAACAATCCTGAAAGAATTGCAGAAAATAAAAGCCGTCGGCGTCGCGATATTCCGCAAATTTCAGAAAGATATCGTACCCCTGATCGTTTTCCCGGTAATGGGCATATCCCTGGTCACTGTCATCAAGGGCCGAATAGGGGCCGGTAGAGCTTGTGCGGGATAGCAGGGTGGCGTAATAATTTTCTGCCTCCAAGCCTGCAAAATCAATGACGACAGAGGGCTTCGGCCCCATATCGGCCCGGGCTGCAAGAGGAAACAGCAATAAAACGGCGAAAGCGCAGATCATGGCAGCAATGGTTTTCTTCAGCATGCTTTCTTCCCACATCCTTCCTTATATGAAACAATACAGCAGGAAGGCTTTTTAATCAACCTTATTATGTGCTAAAATTAGAGATAGCGGCAATGGGTTATCAAAAGAGTTGCCCAAATAATCGTAATCCGGGAGAATGACAAATGAAGCTGCTCCATATTGCCGATCTCCATATCGGTAAGCGCATTAATGAATTCAATATGCTTGAAGATCAAAAGCACATCCTGGAGCAGATCTTGCGGATAACCGCTGAAGAAAAGCCCGAAGGAGTTTTGATTTCTGGCGACGTCTATGATAAAAGCCAGCCTGCCGCTGAAGCCGTGGAGCTGCTGGACTGGTTTCTGACGGCTTTAACGGCCCTGGGGCAGCCGGTTTTCATGATCAGCGGCAACCACGACTCGCCGCAGCGGCTGAGCTTTGGCAGCCGTCTGCTGGAGAAAAACGGGCTTTATATTGCCGGTGTTTTTGACGGTCTGCTGCAAAACGTCAGGCTGGAGGATGACCATGGCGCCGTCAACATTTATTTGCTGCCCTTTTTGAAACCCGCCATGGTGCGGCCGTTTTTTGAACAGCCGATAGACTCCTACGATGAAGCGCTGCGTGCAGTTATTGCCGCGGCAGCCGTTGACAGCTCGGAGCGCAATGTTTTGCTGGCCCATCAGTTTGTGGTGAACGGCAGCCAGCAGCCCCAGCTTTCCGATTCGGAGACTGTGTCCGTGGGCGGGCTGGATCATGTGGACGTATCTGCTTTCGATTCTTTTGACTACGTTGCCCTGGGCCATCTGCACCGGCCCCAGGCTATTGGACGGCCTGGCGTGCGCTATGCCGGTTCGCCTCTGAAATACTCTTTTTCCGAAGCGCGGCACCAAAAATCAGCCGTGCTTTTGGAGCTGGGAGCCAAAGGCCAGCTTGCCGTCAGTCAGAGGCCCCTTATTCCTCTGCGTGATCTGCGGGAGATTAAAGGGCCCATCGCTGAGCTGCTGCGCATCGGCCGGGAAGAGAAAGAGGCGGCGGCAGATTATATTCATGCCACCCTGACGGATGAGGCGGAGATTTATGACGCCATCGGCCAGCTGCGTGAGGTTTACACTAATCTGATGCTGCTGGATTTTGAAAATAGCCGCCGGGGACAAGCCGCTTTCCTGGCCGGCGGATCTGCCGCTGAGACGGCGGCCCAAAGCCCCATGGATTTGTTTGCGGCCTTTTATCAGCTGCAAAACAATAACGAGCTGACCGAGGAACAAATCCAAGTGATGGAAGAGATTTTTGAAGAGGCGGGAGGGGGCCAAGCATGAAGCCGGTAAAAATAGCAGTCAGCGCCTTCTGCCCCTATGCCGACAGGACGGAACTGGATCTGAGCCTTTTTGGAGGCCGGGGTTTATTTCTGATTACCGGCGATACCGGTGCAGGCAAAACCACGATTTTTGATGCTATTGCCTTTGCCTTATTCGGCGAGGCCAGCGGCAGCACCAGAACTGCCGACACCCTGCGCAGCGATTTCGCGGAGGCCAATACCAAAACCTACGTTGAGCTTACCTTTTTGCATAAAAATAAGACTTATTTCATTGTGCGCAATCCCCGCTATGAGCGGCCCAAGAAAAACGGCGGCGGCGTAACCACGGAAAATGCCGACGCTACATTGCAGCTGCCCGACGGGGGTGTTATCAGCGGCTACCGTGAGGTTACGGCTAAAGTCATCGATCTTTTAGGCATCAATTATCGCCAATTTAAGCAAATCGCCATGATAGCCCAAGGGGAATTTCTCCAGCTGCTGCTGGCGGACAGCAAGGAGCGGGGGGAGATTTTCCGGCGGGTATTCAATACCGACCTCTACCAGGCTGTCCAGCGTCTATTGAAAGACCGGGAGCGGGAAGAGAAAAAGCGCTGTGAGAGTGTTGAACAAAGCATTCTCCAATATTTTTCCGGTATCGCCTGCCCTGAAGGGGAGCGGGGAGAAGAACTGGCCGCCAAAATAAAGGGGGCCGGCATCCATAATGCCGGGGATATCTTGGAAGAATTGCAGGCGTTGATCGCGGCAGATGCGAAGCTGCGTCATCATTTAAAACAACAAGGCAGTAAGCTGGACGGCAAGCTGGCCGGGCAGATTGCCTTGATTGCCCAGGCTCAGTATATCAATCAAGCCTTTGCCGATCTGGCGGCGGCTCAAGAAAAACAGAAGCTGCTGGCACAGGGGCAGGAAGAACATAATAAGCAAAAGAAAATGCTGCAGGACGCCGAAACGGCGCTGCATACGGTTTTACCTCTGGAGACCGCCTATTTGCGGGAGCTGGCGGCAGAAGAGAAGCTAAGCGGAAGTATCACGGCTCTGGATAAGGAAATCAGGGGGCAGATTAAAGACCTGGAGGCGGTAAAAGCGGCTTGGGAAGCCGAGCAGGCAAGGGGGCCTCAGCGGGAAAAGCTGGCTTTCGCCATTGACCGGCTGACAAACCTGCTGCCCCGTTATGACGCTTCTCAAGACCTCGAAAATGAGCTGGCCCGGCTGGCAAAGCAGCAAACAGAGGCGGCGGCTGTTTTGGAAAAACTGCGTCGGCAAAAGGCTGAATTTGCAGAGCAAAAGAGCGCCCTTAATAAAGAACTGGAGGGCCTGGCAGAGGCGGAAATAGCAATGGCCGCCTGCGAGCAGGCAGGCCGGCAGCTGCAAGCCGACCAAGCCGCGCTTCTCGACCTCCAAGCCGCTTTATCCCGGCTTTGCAGGTGGCAAGAGGAGGCTGCCGGGCTGCAGCGGCGGTTTATTGAGGCGCAAGAAACGTTCCGGGCGGATAATGAGATTTATCTTGAGAAGGAAGAGGCTTTCTTCCGGGGGCAGGCGGGTATATTGGCGGCAGCCCTGGAAGAGGGTAAGCCCTGTCCTGTCTGCGGCTCTACCGCCCATCCTGCCAAGGCCCGCCCGGACCTCCGCTCGCCAAGCGAGACGGAACTGAGAGAATTAAAAGAAAAAGCCGATTCGGCCCGGCAAGGGATGCAGGAGGCCAGCCGGCAGTCGGCGGCCAAGCTGGCAGAAATCAGGCTGGCCGGGGAGCAGCTTGATCGTGCCGCGGCAGTCTGCTTTCCCGATATTGAACGGGATGGCGACTCTCAGGGCCTTGGCCGGGACCTGGAGCGGCAGAGCATTGCCGCCTTAATTGAATCGGCGCTGGCGGAATGGGCGCAAAAAAAAGAGGAGCACAGCCGCCGCCAGCTCCGGCTAAGGGAAAGTCTTGCCCGCAAAAAGCAGGGCCAAGAAACATTGGCCTTTTTAGAAAGCTCTTTGCAGGAGACGGAGGAAGGGACGGCCTGCCAAGAGCAGCAATACAGCGGCATTATCTCGGCCATTGCCGCTAAATCGGGAGAACTGAAAGCACTGAAATCCTCTTTGGAATACGAAAACCGCCAGCAAGCGGCGGCAGCCATAGAGGCCTGGACGGAACAGCTGAATTCATGGAAAAAAGCTTTCCGGCAAGCGGAAGAAGACTATCACAAGCTTAAAAGCCGGCTTGAGAGCGACCAGACTCTGCTCAGTGATCAGAGCTCAAGGCTGGCCAATACGATACAAAGCAAAGACCAGGCTTTGGCAGCTTATACAGCGAAGCTCTCCCAAGGGGGCTTTGCCGGTGAAGAGTCTTACCATAGCGCCTTAAAATCAGAAACGGAAATCAACGGGTTAAAAAACCGTATCGACCAATACCGGCAGGCAGTTCACAGCGCAGAACAGGATCTGCAAAGGCTAAGGGAGGAAACGGCAAATAAGCAGCTTCAGGATACGGGAGAGCTTGAAGCCGTCAGACAAAGGCTGGAACAGGAAAAAAACCAGGTGGAAGAATTCGGGGGCATAGTGGCGATGCGGCTGGGAACCAATGAGCCTATTGCTCTGGCTCTTGGGAAAGCAATCCGGGAGGCAGCAGTCTATCAGCAGGAATATCTGCTTCTCAGCAATCTTTCAAAAACAGCCGGCGGCGAGTTGCCGGGCAAACAGAAGCTGGCCTTTGAACATTATGTACAGGCCTCCTATTTTAATCGGATTCTTATTGAGGCCAACAAACGGCTGAAGCTCATGACTAACGGCCGGTTTGAAATGCTGCGCCGGCAAGAGGGTGCGGATTTGCGTTCCCAGGCCGGGCTGGAAATCGATGCGCTGGATCATTATACCGGCCGGGTCCGCCCGGTCAAATCCCTGTCCGGCGGCGAAGCCTTTAAGGCCTCGCTGGCCCTGGCTTTGGGGCTGTCCGATGTAATCCAAAGCTATGCCGGCGGCGTGGAAATCGACACCCTGTTTATCGATGAAGGCTTCGGGGCGCTGGACGGCGAATCCCTGGAGCAAGCGATCCAGACCCTGGCGGGACTGGCGGCCGGCAACCGCCTGGTGGGTATTATCTCCCATGTCGCTGAATTGAAAGAGCGGATTGACCGGCAGATTGTGGTTCGCAAAACCATAAAGGGCAGCCGGATAACCGCCTGTGCCGAGGACGCTTATACGATGCCGGCCTGACCGCATTTGACTTTTATATCCCTAATAATGTGAAGCAAAAAAAAGGGCCGCCTCGCTGAGGCAGCCCCTTTTGTTATTCCAGCTCGAAAGCGCCGGTATAAAGCTGATAATACTTGCCTTTTTCTTCGATAAGGCGCTGATGGCTGCCTCGCTCGATGATTTTGCCTTGCTCAAGCACCATGATCACATCGGAATTGCGAACCGTGGAAAGGCGGTGGGCTATTACAAACACCGTCCGCCCTTTCATGAGGGCGTCCATGCCCCGCTGAACGATAGCCTCGGTACGGGTATCGATGGAGGAAGTGGCCTCATCCAAAATCATCACCGGTGGGTCTGCCACCGCCGCCCGGGCAATGGCAATCAGCTGCCTTTGACCTTGGGAGAGGTTGCCGCCGTTGCCGGTAAGTATGGTCTGATACCCTTCCGGCAGCCTGGTGACGAAGTCATGGGCGCCGGTCAATTGAGCCGCAGCCACGCATTCCTCATCAGAAGCATTCAGCCTGCCGTAACGGATATTGTCCATAACGGTGCCGCTGAACAAGTTGGTATCCTGAAGCACCATGCCCACAGCCCGCCGCAAATCGGATTTGCGGATCTTATTGATGTTGATGCCGTCGTAGCGTATTTTGCCGTCGGCAATATCGTAAAAACGGTTCAGCAGATTGGTAATGGTAGTCTTGCCGGCCCCGGTGGCGCCGACGAAAGCCACCTTCTGCCCCGGCTCGGCAAACAATGTAATATTGTGGAGTACCGGCTTGTCGTTTTCGTAGCCGAAATCCACCTCTTGCATGCGTACATCGCCGGCCAGCCGCGTATAGCGTACCGTACCGTCGGCTAAAGGCTGCTTCCAGGCCCAAAGCCCCGTGCGTTCTGCGCATTCCATAAGAACGCCATCTTCTTCCCGGGCATTGACCAGGGTGATAAATCCGTTGTCTTCCTCAGCTGCCTCATCAAGCACCGTAAAGATGCGGTCGGCGCCGGCCAGGCCCATAATTACCGCATTCACCTGCTGGGATACCTGGTTGATATTCCCCGAAAACTGACGGGTGATGTTTAGGAAGGGCACCACTACGCTGATGCTGAAAGCCAGGCCGGAAATACTCAGGTTGTTGACCTTGGTCAGAAGAAATATGCTGCCGGCCATGGCCACCGTAACGTAAATCAAGTTGCCGATATTGACAACAATGGGCGGCAGGATATTGGCAAAGGTATTGGCCTGCTCGGCATCGTGAAACAGCTGGTCATTGATAGCGTCAAAGTCCGCCTTGGCCGCCTCCTCATGGCAGAATACTTTTACGACCTTTTGGCCGTGCATCATTTCCTGAACGAAGCCCTCGGTTTTGCCGAGAGAGCGCTGCTGGCGCATAAAATATTTGGCTGAACTGCCGCCCAGCTTCTTGACCACAACCAGCATCAGGGCCATACCGCTGATTACCACCATGGTCATCCAAAGGCTGTAGTAAAGCATAATGCTCAAAAGGGTCAGCACCGTCACCGCCGCGGACAAAAGCTGGGGCATGCTTTGCGAAATCAGCTGCCGCAGGGTATCGATGTCGTTGGTATAATGGCTCATAATATCGCCGTGGGGATGGCTGTCAAAAAAACGGATAGGCAGCCCCTGCATTTTATGAAACAGCCGTTGCCGCATTTTTTTGAGGGAACCCTGGGTAATCACGGCCATGGCCCGGGTATAGGTAAGAGAGGAAGCCAGGGAAAGGACATAGAGCCCCGCCAGTATGGCGACCAGCCGAAAAATCTGCGGGCCTACCTGAGACCAGTCCCCCGCCGGATTCTGTTCCAGCACGGCGATGACCTTCTGCATGAACACCGAGGGAATAGAGGAAACCGCCGCCGTAAACAAGATGCAGAAAAGCACCAGGGGCAGCGCCACCGGGTAAAACTCAAACAGCATTTTTAAAAGCCGTTTTAACGTATCTTTTTTGAATATGGAGCCCTGCTTCACTGACTGTCACCCGCCTTGTTTTGAGAATCGTAAACCTCCCGGTAAATTTCACTGCTTGCCAAAAGCTCCTCATGAGTGCCCACAGCTATAATTCTGCCCTTGTCCATCAGCACAATGCGGTCGGCATCCTGTACTGAGGCGATGCGCTGAGCGATAATCAGCTTGGTGGTTTCGGGAATATACTCCCGAAAGGCCTGGCGGATTTTGGCGTCGGTTTGGGTATCGACGGCGCTGGTGGAATCGTCCAGAATGAGGATTTTCGGCTTCTTCAAAAGAGCCCGGGCAATGCAAAGCCGCTGTTTTTGGCCGCCGGAAACGTTGGTGCCCCCCTGCTCGATATACGTATCGTAGCCCTGGGGAAAACGGGAAATGAAATCGTCGGCCTGAGCCAACCGGCAGGCCTCCTGCAGCTCTTCGTCGCTGGCCTGGGGATTGCCCCAGCGCAGATTTTCTTTAATCGTACCGGAAAACAGCAGATTATTCTGCAGCACCACGGCCACCTGATTGCGCAGCGCCTCAATGTCATAGGCCCGCACATCCAGACCTCCCACCTGCACCGACCCCTCCGTAGCATCGTAAAGACGGGGAATCAGTTGAACCAGCGAGGTTTTTGAGGCTCCCGTGCCGCCCAGAATACCGACGGTTTCCCCGGAATTGATGTGTAAATTAATATTTTGGAGCACCATCAGCTCGGCATTATCAGAATAGCGGAAGCCCGCATCCACAAAATCAATGGAGCCGTCCTTCACCTCAGCAGCGGGGGCAGCGGGATTGGTCAGCGTGCTTTTTTCCTGCAATACCTCGGCAATACGGCGGGTGGATTCATCGGCTATGGTAATCATTACGAAAACCATAGAGAGCATCATCAGACTCATCAGTATCTGAAAGCTGTATACCATCAGGGAGGAAAGCTGGCCTACGTTGAAATTGAGCCCCTGGGTAGTGATGATCACATAGGAGCCAAAGGTCAGGATGAACACCATATTGACATACAGGCAAAACTGCATCATCGGCGCATTGAAGGCCAGAATCTTCTCCGCTCTGGTAAATTCCAGGCGCACTTCTTCGGCAGCCTTTTCAAACTTCTGCTTTTCATAATCTTCCCGCACGAAGGATTTCACCACGCGAATACCCTGGATATTCTCTTGGATGGAACCATTCAGGTCATCATATCTGCGGAAGACCCTTTTGAAGATAGGAAAAGCCTTGCGGATAATCAGGAAGAGGCCCAGAGCCAGGAAGGGCACCACCGCCACAAAAATGAAGGCCAGCCGGCCGCCCATGATAAAGGCCATGACAATGGCGAAAACCAGCATCAGCGGACTTCTGATGGCCGTGCGGATAATCATCATGTAGGCATTTTGCACGTTGCTCACATCGGTAGTCAGCCTGGTTACCAGAGAGGACGAGGAGAAACGGTCGATATTGCCGAAGGAAAAGGATTGAATGCTGTAAAACATATCTTTGCGGAGATTGCGGGCAAAACCGCTTGCCGCCGTGGCACAGGCCGTACCTGCCATCCTGCCGAAGGTCAGGGAAAAAGCGGCCATTACTAAAAGCAGCAGCCCATATCGCAAAATAACATCGATACCGCAGCCTGCCTTGATCTGATTGACCAGGTAAGCAGTGATAAAGGGAATGATACACTCGATCACAACCTCCATTGACACGAAAGCCGGCGCCAAAATCGAAGGCTTTTTAAACTCCCTTAAACTTTTTAATAGGATTTTCCACATTGCGTTAACTTTGCTCCTCTTTAACGGCGGGATTTGGCTGCCCGCCACCCGTATTTTTATAATCTTGCAGTACGCATTAGCTTGCAGTATGCATCGTCACGTATTATCTTGGCAATTCTCAGTAGGAATCATCCGCCCCTGCTGAAAAGAGGGGGTCGGCTTTGAGAAAATCCAAGTGCCCCACCAGTTTTGCTAAAATTTCGCCGAGCTCCGCCTTTTCCCGCAGGCTCAAGCATTCAAACATCCGCTCAAGAGTGCGGTGATAATGTTCTTTTACCTGGAGGGCCATGGCTTTGCCCCCGGGCGTAAGCGCCAGCATTACCTGCCGCTTATCATCCTGATTTTTTTTGCGCTCCACTAAGGCTGCATCCTCCATTTTCTGGAGAATCTCGCTTAATGAGCCGGAGCTGATGTCCAGGATGTCCTGAAGCTCCTTTTGGGTAAGACCCGGCCACCTTAAAAGCGTCACGAGAATACGGCGCTGTCCGGCTTTGCCGCCGGTCTGATAATAAAGAAAATGGGAGCAGGCCCTTAAATGATTGGCCAGTGTATGCTCCTGCAGTATTTCCACATTATTCACCTCTTTTTCACTCTGCACCAAGATGCTGGGTACCAAGATATTTGGTGCCGAGCTATATTTTACCGCAGAAGTTGCCCCAGGGCAATAGGCAAATGCCCGCCAAAATCTTGAAATGCTACGGAAAGGCTTCGAAGCCGGGGGAGATGCCCTGCGGCAAGGTGGAAAATGATTCGAAATGCTTTGGCGCCCTGGGCTTGGGAGCCCAACTTTTTGTCCGCACCTTCAAATGAGCAAAATTGCAGGTTTAAAGTGTGCTGTTTAGATAAAATAGCGGACATATCCTGACAGCGACACTAAATACAGCCAGATGCAGCCGATAATCGGCCGATGAGCAGTGTCCGGACACTTTAAACTTGCAATTTTGCTCATTTTTCAATGGTATCGATTTCAGGAGGGGGACTGGGCAAATGCTCAAAATTGCAGATTTTCCCCCCGCATTAGGGCAAAATGCTCAAAAATGCAGATTTTCCCCCATTGCGGCCGTGGTAAGTGTAAACTAACTGGTTGGAATGTTAGGCTTTGGCTGCCAAACCATTGATTTGGACAGGGTTTTAATCTGAAAAAAGGTGGGATTGTTGTTTTTACAACGAAATGGGGTGTAAAATCTGCAATTTTGCACATCTTGGCGATGGGGACTTTCTTACGGGCGGGAAGAGAAGCACATAAAGCGACGGTACGAATCTGCACATTCTAAAATGTACAAAATCCATACCGTCGTTTCAAAGTGTAACAGCACATGAAGTTGCGAACAACGTGTTCAAAATACCGTTAACAATCGAGGCCTTTAATTGCTTAACTGAACGATAGTCAAAGAACGATTCATATACCCTAATATAGGGAAATCGGTAAGGATACTTACTCCTACTTCATCTGCTGCCGTTAAACTGGCTTGCACAACAAACGTTGAGCTGCTTCTATTGGATATCTTGAAAAAGGTAGTGGTATCTCCAAAAATCGGGGTGCCGTTGACGGTAATAATCGCATTGAGATATGGCTGATCCGGATCCGGGTCGGTAGTGGCCTCAGCGTTAATGGATATCGTTATTTGATAAATTCCGCTTTCGCTGACCACTAATTCATTGCCCGATAAGCTAACGGTAATGCCCGATAAAGGTCCGACCACACTAAATGGCACAGGCGTAAACGTTGCTCCGGGTGTTTCTACGCTACCGCCTCTCAAAGATCCATAGGCCAAAACGACTTCACCGTCGGCGCCGGTAGGACCTGTGGGACCGGTTGCACCATCGGCGCCTGTGGCACCAGTGGGGCCGGTAGGGCCGGTTGCACCGTCAGCGCCTGTGGTGCCGGTAGGGCCGGTTGGACCGGTTGCACCGTCAGCGCCTGTGGCTCCAGTGGGGCCGGTAGGGCCAGTTGCACCGTCAGCGCCAGTTGCACCGGTTGCGCCCGCGGCACCGGCTGGGCCGGTGGCTCCCGTGGTGCCGGTTGATCCCGCAGCGCCAGTTGCGCCCGCAGCACCGGCTGGGCCGGTTGCGCCAGTTGCGCCCGCAGCACCGGCTGGGCCGGTTGCGCCAGTTGCTCCCGTGGCACCAGTTGCTCCCGTGGCACCAGTTGCTCCCGTGGCACCAGTTGCGCCGGTTGCACCCGCGGCACCGGCTGGACCGGTCGCACCAGTTGCGCCAGTTGCGCCAGTTGCGCCAGTTGCGCCAGTTGCGCCAGTTGCGCCAGTTGCGCCAGTTGCGCCAGTTGCGCCAGTTGCGCCAGTTGCGCCCGTGGCGCCAGTCGGACCGGTTGCACCGTCAGTGCCTGGAGGGCCTGGAGGACCAACTCTACCCCGTGGCCCCGTCGGCCCCACGCAGCAACAACAAGGGGGGCATGGGTGTCGGTTGTCACAATCAAACATACTTATCATGTCACCTTATATGATATTAGTAACCATTCCTCCATCCATTGATAGAGGGAACGATCCTATAATAAGTTATGATGAATGGTGTATAAATGTCCCTTCCATAACGGTGGCGGTTAATGCGCTTCAGGGCATTGCCCCTAAAAAAGATAGATACCATGCAGGCCAAGCCGCATGGTATCTATACACTGAAATTTTGTACGGAGGAGAAGGGATTTGAACCCTTGCGCCGGCAAAACCGACCTACCGGATTTCGAATCCGGACCCTTCAGCCACTTGGGTACTCCCCCATATGGTATTCGATTGTCCTCTGTTGATCAAGAAATGGACAGTGTTTATCATACCTATTGATGCTGCCCCTGTCAAGAGGCAGCATGTAATCATCGTAATCAGCGTAATCATCGTAATCGCCGATGACAATCTCGTCGGCCAGGTTGGCGTCAAGTTGTCGCCAGCTGCCGATAATTTGATTAGTTCCGGCCCGGCCCCAGCCCCCCAAAGGCAAGCGGCCGCTTCAAATAAACAACAGCAGACTTACGGCCATCACCATCATGCCGGCCACCAGGCCATAAATAGAAAGGTGGTGCTCGCCGTATTCCCGGGCTGCCGGCAGCAGCTCATCTAGAGAGATAAACACCATGATCCCGGCTACTCCCGCAAACAACAGGCCGTAGACCATGTCGTTCATGAAAGGCATCAAAATCAAATAACCGATGATAGCGCCAACGGGTTCGGACAAGCCGGAAGCAAAGGAATAGAGAAAAGCTTTCTTTTTGTCATTTGTTGCATAATAAATCGGCACAGAAACGGCTATGCCCTCGGGGATATTATGAATAGCGATAGCCACAACGATGGGAATAGCTAAAGAAGGCTCCTGCAAAGCGGAGACGAAGGTAGCCAGTCCTTCCGGAAAATTGTGAATGGCAATGGCCAGGGCCGTAAAAAGGCCTGTGCGCATAAGCTTGACTTCATTATTTTCATTGCTTTGCGATTGCGACAAATCACAATCCTGTCCCCGGCTCAGCTCGCAGGCACGGACCAGCTCCTCCCGATTTTGAATCTCATGAGGGTTGTCTTTTTCGGGGATCAGCTTATCGATCACGCCGATTAGCAGCATGCCGCCGAAAAAGGCGGCTACGGTGGCTATCGCCCCCTGCTTATGGCCTAAGGCCGCCGACAGCGAGGCCTGGGCTTTGACGAAGATTTCGATCATTGATACGTAGATCATAACGCCGGCGGAAAACCCCAGGCTTACCGACAGGAACTTTTCGTTGGTTTTCTTTGTAAATAAGGAAATAGCGCTGCCGATGCCCGTGGAAAGGCCGGCAAAGGCAGTCATGGCCAAAGCCATCCATATATTGCCGTTCAATTCTTCGCCCCCAATCGTGAAATGCGATATTCTATCAATAAAAATACTATATCCGGTCAAAAAATGCTATATACAGAATGTTATATACAGAAGTGCATAAAGCGCAGAACATCCCAAAAATCTTGCGCAGTAAATTTGACTGTTCTACTGTCCGGCCGCTCTGCTCCGGGGTATACGGCGGCAAAGGCGGCTTTGGCATGGCTGGCATAGCGGACGATCATTTCAAAACTTTCGGGCATAGAGACTTGGCAGCTGCGCCAATCCCCGGCCAAAGCCTGCTCCATGCTTTGACGGATTGCGGATATTGCCAGCTCCGGGTGGTCGCTGGTGGTGGAATTGTCTTTACCCTCCAGCACCGGCACCGCAGTAATAGCAGGAATCATTGCCTTAGCCTGACGGCAGACGGCGGCGTCGCCGCTGATAAAAACTACGGGGATTCCCAGCAGGCCGGCGGCATAGCTGTTAACCGTGAATTCGCTGGCAGCCTCGCCATTGATGGTCAGGCTGTCAACGGTGGTCGCAAAGGAGTGAGCCAAGGGGCTGCCCTGGCAGCCGGCGGCGGCATGGTAGCCGGTAAAAGCCACGGCGTCGGCGCCGTTTTGCAGGCCCGCCATCATCGACCAGCCGTCGCTGCTCCAGCCCCGGATCAGCTTTGTCCCTTTAGGCAGCAGCCCGGGAATTATGTTGCGGGCTGTATCGTGGGCATCCTTGACCAAAACCTCCGTAAAGCCGGCGTTCAAGGCCCCTTCGCAGGCGGCTGCCACTTCCTTCGTCATCTGCTCCTGAAAATAAGCGCTCCAATAAACGCTTTTTTCCTGGTAGGTCTCTTCCCAGGCGGTGATGCCGCAGGTGCCTTCAATATCGCTGGAGATGAATAGTTTCATGAATCCCAAGCCCCCTTTTCCTGTAGGTTGAATCTATTAGATTGAATCTATGCCGGTAACACCGGCATGATGTGTTGGCATTATTGCACCCGGCCGGTACGTTTGCCGCTAAAAAAATCCTGCAGCAGAGCCAGGGACTCTTCCATCATTAAACCGCTGCGGATAGCGACATCGTGATCGAAGCCGGGAAATTGGGCTAAATTAAGCAGGGAGCCGCAGGCGCCCAGTCTGGGATCATCCAGGCCGTAGACCACTTGCAAGAGTTTGGCCTGCACGATGGCAGAGGCGCACATCGGGCAAGGCTCCAGCGTTACATACATTTCGGCGCCGGTCAGCCGCCAGCTGCCTATGGTCTGGCCGGCTTGACGCAGAGCCAGGATCTCGGCATGGCCGCTGGGGTCATGGCAGGCTTCCCGCTGATTGTGGCCCCGGCCGATGATCTTGCCTTCTTTCACGATGACGGCTCCTACCGGCACGTCTCCCTGCTCCAGTGCCAGGTGGGCTTCCGCTAGGGCCTCCTGCATCCACAGTCTTTGCAACGCAGTGAAGGCGGTGGGTTTTTCCTGTATCATATGGTATAATCGCTCCGATGGTATAAATTTCTTGCCTGACTCAAGCCCGCAAGGCTTTTGCCGGCCCCGCCCAAAGCGGAGAGAATTCAGCGGCCTTCTTCTTTTGCCAGCAAAATTTCCTGAATCAGAAAACGCTTCTCCAGCTTTAGTTTGGCAAAGTTTAAGATTTTGCGGTAAGTGGCGAAGTTGGTGATGCCGCCGACGGCTCCAATGATGAAAGCGCCTTGAACGAATTTTGCTACAAGCATTTCGTCTGCCAGTAATGCGGAGGTGTCTTTAATCTGCCGGCTTAACTTTTCGGCGTCGATCTCCTCGGCAAAGCTTGCCGGTGCGAAGGGAGAGGGAACCGGGGACTGATTTTGCTGATTCAAGCGGCTGCCCAGGATATCGATTTCCTGGCTATAGGCTTTGTGGGGATCGCCTTTGGCCAAGGCTCCGGCAATCAGCAGCAGCAAATAATATTTCTCCGGCAAGGTATCATAATTATAGCCGTAGCTGAGGCTGGTCCGGTAGATGCCCCGCAGAATCATGGCCGTAAAGAGGGGAATATCCGGCAGGCCCCAGCCTGCCAGGCCCAAGGCCGAGCCTTCGAGAGCCGCTAGGCCGGCCCCGAGATTTTGACCGGCGGCGCCGTGACGTCTTAAAGCCCGGAAGTTGGCTCCCGATGGCTGGTGCCGCAGGCTGTAGCGCAGGAATTTGTGGCGGTGCAGCAATTTTTTGCTTCGGTAGGTTTTTTCGATGAGGAATGTGCCTTTTTCAAAAATCAGTCGGAAAGATTTTTCAAAAGCAGCATAAATGCCTTGCCGCAGCTTGGCCGGAACCTTTTCTTCTACCAGGGCCAAGGCCTGGTTAATGCCGGTGGTTTTAGGCGTCCGGCTCCGGCTGTCCAATAATTTATGCTCTTTTTGCACCAGTTTTTTTAACTTTTTTTCTAATAGGGAAGTCAAAGAAAATACCTCCTTTGGGGGACAGGAGTGAATCGCATGGCCGAACCTGCCGTAGTGGCTTTAGTAAAATGTGAGAATTATGAGGAGCGGGAAGTTTATCACGCGGTGAAGCAGGCGGTTGCGCTGCTGGGAGGATGGGCCGCTTTTATCAGGCCCGAGGAAAAGCTGCTCTTGAAGCCTAACCTGCTCAAACGGGCGGAGCCTGCGGCTGCCGTCACCACTCATCCGGCAGTGATGAAGGCCGTGGCTGTGCTGCTGAGGGAAGAAGGCTATGATAGAATCAGCTACGGCGATTCGCCGGGAGCACAATCCATGGAAGCAGTGGCTCGGTCGGCGGGGCTGGCTCAAGCCGCGGCGGAAACCGGCCTTGAGGCGGCGGATTTCAGCCAAAACAGCTCTATGGAGTACGATGGAGTCAGCTTTGCTATCTGCCGGGGCGTCCGGGAAGCCGACGCCATCATCAATCTGCCGAAAATGAAAACCCATGCTCTGGAAAGAATCACCGGCGCGGTGAAGAATCTTTATGGTTGCGTGGGCGGTTTTCAAAAAGCCGTCGGACATACTCAGTATCCCGACGCCATAAGCTTCGCCGGCATGCTGGCAAAGCTGGCGGCGGCAGTAAAGCCCAGGCTTCATATCATGGACGGCGTGGTAGCCATGGAGGGCAACGGCCCCGGCTCCGGCGACCCGGTACCCATGAAAGTGATTCTTGCCTCGGCAGATCCCTATGCCCTGGATCAGGTGTTTTGCCATCTGATCGGCCTGGATCCGGCCTTGGTGCCCACCAATGCTTACGCTGCCGGCGGTGAGCCGGTCATTCGTACGGCTGGCGGCGATATCACTGCCGCCGAAGCTTTTCAGCAATATGGCCGGTCCGGCTTCCGGGTCGACCGCAGTGAAAGCCTGCAATTTAATGTAGGACCTGTGGACTGGATATTAAAAAACTTGAGACAGCGCCCGGTCATTCTGAAAGAGCGGTGCAAAAGCTGCCGGGTTTGCGTGGAAAGCTGCCCGTTAAAGGACAAGGCCTTAAAAATGCAAGGTCAATATCCGGTTTACGATTATCAGACGTGTATTCGCTGCTATTGCTGTCAGGAAATGTGCCCCCATAAAGCCATCGGCCTGCATCAGCCCTGGCTGGGCCGGGTATTAGCCGGCAAATGGCGGTCTTAGAAGCATTATAGCGTATAGCTCAGAGTATAGTTCATTATAACGCCTCAGAAGAAAAATTTCGAGTGCAGAAATTTTTTCAAAGAAACATTGCTAAGTAAAGAAATGTTTCTTATTTCTGTGCGTTTCAAAATCGCATGATTTTGTTGAGAACAGACAAGTTTTGACTTATAATAGAAAAAAAAGACAATTTTGCCGGGCCTGCTTTAAAGAATGCGAAGAAGGAGGGATAGTATGGTGCGAACCAAACAGATCAAACCGGAAACCTTGTTTTTCCCAAAAAGACTCATGGGGTTTCTGGATTCCATCAAGTCCTATCCGCTGACCTTAGTGGAAGCTCCCTCCGGCTTTGGCAAGACCACTGCTCTGCGTCATTTTTTCGACTCCCAGGTTTCCAAAACCGCTCAGGTTATCTGGCACACCTTTCCTTCTGAAAATGCCAATGCTTCATGGAAAGCCTTCTGTGGGCTCATCGGCTTGTTTGACCCGGACAGCGGGTTGCGTTTGGCGGCGGCAGGTTCGCCGGATGAGGATAATCTGCCGGAAATCAGGAAGATTTTTCAACGGCTTCATTGTCCGGAGGAAACCTATCTGGTGTTGGACGACCTGGCTGCCTGGAAGCTGCCCAACACCGGCAGTTTTCTGACGGCCCTTTCGGCCCATGGCGGACGGGCTCTTCATGTGGTGGCGGCCGCACAGCTTCTGCCGGAGCAGGCCCAAAGCGCCCTTGTGGAAAACAACCGTTTTTTCGTCCTGCGGGAATCGGTGCTGACCTTTAGCTCCCAGGATATTGACGCCTATTACCGGCAAGCCGGTATCACTCTTACTGCCTCGCAGCTTGAGGAAGTGGGGCGGATCACCGAAGGCTGGGTCATGGCGCTGTACCTCCAACTTTTGTCCTTCATCGAAAGAGGCAGGTTTGAGGAGGGGAATATCCAAAATATGCTGCGCAATGCCTTGTGGAATCATTTATCTGGCTTTGAGCGGGAGTTTCTAACTGTGGTTTCTATCTTCCCCCGTTTCTCTCTGGACCAGGCCACAGCCCTGTCCGGCATGAGCCGGGCGGAAACGGAGAGCCTCCTGCGGGAAAAGCGGGTTTTCGTCCATTTTGACCGGGAAACCCGCAGGTTCTATTTCCACACTCTTTTTCAGCATTTTTTAGCCAGGCAGTTTGAGCTGCTGCCGGAAGCAAAACAAAAGGCTGTTTATTTGGCTGGGGGAGATTTGGCAGAAAAGGTTGGAGACTGGGTGAACACCCTGAATTTTTATTACCGCTCCGGCCAATGGGAGCGCCTGCTTTCCCTGCCGCTGACCAGCTACGAAATTACTGATGTGATGGAAGAGCACACAAAGTCCATGATATTGGACATCATGGAAAATACCCCCTTTGAAATCAAGAGGAAATATCCTGCCGCCATGGTGCCGCTGGCCCTTACTCTGTTTTTTTTGCAGGAAAACCAAAAGCTTCTGGCCATGACTGAGGAAATCTATAAGGTCATTGAGCAAAGCGATATCTCGCAGACCCAAAAGAATGCTCTTTTTGGCGAAATGGAGCTGTTGCTTTCCTTTATGGAATACAACCGCATCGAGGCCATGAGTGCCAGGCACCGCCGTGCACTGAGGCTGCTGGGGGGGCCTGCTAAGCTGATCAGCGTCAAAAGCACCTGGACCTTTGGATCCCCTTCGGTGCTGTATATGTTGTGGCGGGAGAAGGGCAAGCTGGACGAAGAGCTTTGGCAGATGGACCAGTGTATGCCCATTTATTATGAACTGACAGCCGGCCACGGCAGCGGCGCAGAATTCATGATGCGGGCGGAAGCGGATCTGATGCGGGGGGAACTGGACGAGGCGGAAATGCTCTGCCACAAGGCCATGTTCACTGCCGACAGCAAGCGTCAGAACAGTATTGTTCAATGCGGCCTTTTCCTGTTGGCCCGCATCGCCCTCCTGCGGGGAGACGAAGCTCTGCTGCAAAGCGCCATGCAGTCTCTGGAGGAACGTTCCCGCCAGAATACCGAGGATTTATGCCGCTATACCTCGGATTTGATCTTTGGCTTTTTGTACCTGCTGCTGGAGCGCAGGGACGAGATTGCACCCTGGCTGGCCGAAGGAGAAATCAATGACAGGCGGCTGGTCATGATGAACCAGCCCTTCGCTCATCTGATATATGGCGCTATCCTGCTGGAGCGGGGAGAACACCAAAAGCTCCTTGGCCTCAGCGAATTCGGGCTGGGGCTGTCCTCCATCTTCCCCAATCTGCTGCCTCAGGTTTACCTATACCTTTACCGGGCCCAGGCTCTTGCCGCTCTGGGCAAAGGCCCTCAGGCTCTGGCAGCATTAAATAGCGCTTTGGATATCGCTTTGCCGGACGGCATATTATTGCCCTTTGCGGAAAATTATGAGGGAATCAAAAAACTGCTGCCAGCTGGGAACTGCGGCGGCAAGGTACAAGAAAGCATAGCGGCCCTGGCCGCCGCCCTGGCACAGGGGCTTGCCTCATTGGCGAAAAGCCGGCTGACGCCCCGGGAAAAGGAGATATTAGAGCTGCTGAAAAATAATTTGACCAACAAGCAGATCGGGGAAAGGCTGTACCTGTCTCCCAATACTATTCGCAACATCATCAGCAGCATGCTGGAGAAATATGGTCTGGCTTCCAGAGAACAGCTTAAAGAGCTGCGGCACAAAAAATAAAAGTACATCGTACTATATTAAAAGCTTTTTCCGCACTCTACAATTATTGTAGAGTGTATTTTTATGTCCGGATAATAGCAAGCACATCATATTCACCATGAAAAAAACGGGGAAGGAGGAAGGCATATGGCGGGTAAAAACTCAGGGCAGAAAAAGGATATTCCCGCGATTGAAGCGGTGACGCCCCTTGACCGGTACCGCCTGTATATCCGGTTTGGCAGCGGCAGCATTCTGGAACTGAATATGGCAAACCGTTTGCATACCAACCGGTATTATGATTTGGGCAACGAAGCGGTATTCCGCTCCGCCATAACGGACGGAATAAAAATCAGCTTCGACACAGGCGCCGGCTATCAGCTGGAAATCTTCGCCAGGGAAACGCTGGACAGAGCCATCAGGGATCCCGACGGCAGCATGGGCATCCTGCACATCCAGCCTTTAGCAAAGGCAAGGCTGCGGCTGGAGATGAAAAACGGCAGCGTCCTGATACTAAACATGGCAAATTGGCTGAAGACCATCCGGTATAGTTCGCTGAAAGAACCGGAAGCATTACAATCCGTGACTACGGACGGGGAAAATCTTTTTTTTGGCGACGCCCTAAAAATCGACAAAGAAGAATTGATCAATCTGGCGCTGACGGTCCCGCCTGCCGGCAAGGAAGCTGAAGCCATATAAAAAACCGTGCAAAATAATTGTTTAGCGGCTGTTACTGCTTATCCGCTGCAAGCCACATATACACTGAAGCCTGAAACACGCCCTCCTTTTCCTCAAACCGGATATTGCCGCCGTGTTTTCTTGCCACAGCCGCCACGGAGACGATGCCTGTGCCTTTTCCCGGACGCTTGGAGGACAGAAAAGCTCCGTCCTGCTTGCGTATTTTGCCGGCAAAGCTGTTATCCACGGCAAGAGTAAGAATACCATATTCCCATCTGCTGTTTACGCGGATAAAACGCCTGCCGCCTGTCATGGACGCACAGGCCTCCACGGCGTTTTCCATGAGGTTGCCTACCACCACGCAGAGGTCGCTTTCGGCGACGGAGTCCAGCTTGCCCGGCACCGCAAGGGAGAGACCGATATCAATCCCCGCCCGTTGAGCCATGGCGTAATAGTAAGCGGCTACGGCGTTGACGGCGTAATTCTCACAGAGGCGAATAGCTTCACCCGAGGGAATCTTTGCCGTCAATCCGTCGATATACTCGTTTAGCTTTTTTTCATCTCCGGAGAGAGAACGCAGCACCGCCAGCTGGTGGCGCAGGTCATGACGCTGGGCTTTGACAAGCTCATCGCTTTCCATCAGCTGCTGATATTGCAGACGCTGGAGGGCAAGCTGCCGCTCCATGGCTGTCATTTCGTATTCCAGCCGCCTCTTTTCGGCTGCCGTGCCAATGGCCTGACGCACATAAAACCCGCTGAAGATACTGAGAAAAATGACGAAAGCCAGAGCGCCCAGCTGGAAGAAAAGCGTCAGAATCACGGTCAGGTGCAGCCAATAATTGGCTAACTCCAGCAGCGTGGAGACCGAGAACAGAAAAACCGCCGGAGCAAAGCGTTTAGCGACGGGATTGTGATACCTGACCTTCTCCAGCATAAGACAGGCGGCAAAGGTGGCAAGGCCCAGGGGGTTGATCAGATGGAACCAGTACACGCTTTTGGTGAAGTCCATAGCTCCTGTGAGCTGGAGCAAAAAGGCCGCCGCCGCCGAAAGGGTATGCAGCCACAGCATGAGCTGAAGGGGCAGTTTGTTTTTGGGATTCAAGATCACTAAACCGAAGCGTAAAAGCGCAATGGTGACGCAGAACAGACCCATATAGGTCATGGCGTGCAAAAGCGAAGGATAGGGCAGCAAAAAAATGGTCAGGTCACATTCACCCAGCACCCATGCCCCAGCCGATAGAGAGAACAGTCCCAGCCACAGAAACGAGGTTCCGGCGGGAATTCTTCGTATGTAGGTAAGAGAAATCAGCGTCATGGTTATGCCGAGAAAAATCAGGATTAACGAAAACAGCAGGGAAAAGCCATTTAAGCGAAACAATTCCGTCAAAAGTGCGGAACTATCCCCGATAAAAACCGCCGGGAGGGACAGGGTGCTCCGCTGGGTAAGAGACTGGAATTCCAGCCGCAGGTTAAAGGAGCCTCCTTCCGCCGGCAGTTTCACGATGGCAAGGCCGGTGGGCGGATCATTCAGGTAAGCGGGATAGCTGCCTGCCTGTCCATATTCATAGATCAGCCTGTTATTCAAATACAGACGCAGGGGTGCAAATACCGATTTTACCAGCAAGCTCTCCCCCGGCCGGGCTTCCACTGTGGTATGGATGGTGACCTGGCTGCGAGGCTCCAGGCCGGATAAATAATCCGGCAGGGACAATTTACCGATATTGCCATTTGCCGCTTCATAAAATACATCGCTGATGGTGCGGATCCCGTCTCCATTGCTTTCCAAAGGCAGCCGGTATTGCAGGGAGCTGCCTGACAATATAGCCAGGGTTACTGCCAGAAAAAACACAAAAAGGAGAGGGAAAAGGGTTTTCCGGATTTTCATTATTGCCCCCCTCTTACTGCTCCAAACAGACAGCTTTCATAGGCCTGCACCGCTTTTTTCAGAGACTGGTAGCGGATATGCACCCGGTTGCCATCCTGCATGGTAAAGACCTTCAATTCCTTGTCCGCTTTGCAGACAGCCCGCAGGTTCACGATATAGCTGTGGTGGCAGCGGAAAAAGCTATCCGGCAGCATGCGTTCAATATGGCTCAGCTTCACGGTCTGGCTGGTGCGCAGGACTTCCGCCTGTGTATGTACCATAACGGAGTGGTTTTGCTGTTCGAAAAACAGAATGCTTTCCAGCGGCAGCTTGCGGTTTACCCCTTCAATCAGCAGGCTGATATAGGCGGCACTGTTACGTTTGGCCAGTACCAGCTCCAGCACCTCCCGGACATCCTCCTGCTTCACTGGTTTCTCCAGATAGCTTGCGGCTTTCAGGCGGTAGCTTTCCAGTGCATGGTCCTTGCTGGTCGTGGTAAATACCAGGGTGACAGTGCGGTCGGCTTTGCGGATAGCGGCTGCTGCGTCCACACCCCGTATTCCGCTCATGTAAATATCGAGAAAAAGCAAATCATATTTCCCCGGCAAAAAGGCCGCCAGCAGCCCTTCGCCGCTGGTAAAAGCTTCCCATTCAGCGGCAATGCCGCTTTTGGCAAGGTAGCTGAGCAATAAATCGGCGTCTGCAGAAGTATCCTCGCAGACGGCAATTTTAAGCGGTGCATCCATAAAAGCTCCGCCTCCTTTTTGACAGAAATTCCATCTGATTTCAGTATAGCATATTTGACGGAATAGATGAAACACATTGAATTGAATTTGTCAAGCATTAGTTTCGCTGGGAAAGCCAACCTGCCGGATTGTTCCATTGCCGCTGATTTACCCGTATCATTTTAATGATAGGCTCGTTAATGATAGGCTCGGCGCAAGGGAGAAGCAGGATGCAAAACGGCGTGCAAACCGGCAACGGATGACCAGATGAAAGGAGGGATCAGCAGTGGAAAAGAAAGATATTTTTCTGGAGTCCAAGATTCAGACCCCCACCGCTTCCCGAAATTTTCTGGTACGGGAGCGGCTGCTGCGGCGGCTTGACGACGCGGAGGAACGGCTGGTCATCGTCAGTGCCGGGATGGGCTATGGGAAGACAGTATTGCTCACCCACTACGCCAAGCGCTGTCCCGATAAATATGCCTGGTATCACCTGAATGAGACGGACAACGACATCATGGTGTTTGCCCGCTATCTATGCAAATCCGTGTCTAAGGTAGCGCCGGAATTTGAGCCGGATTTCTCCCCCTATCTGGCCTTGGATCAGAATGAGGAGCTGGTTCACAATCTGGCCCTGGATTTTGCCGCTGCGTTCCGGAGCCTGGGGGAAAGGGAGCTGTGCCTGGTTCTGGACGATTTTCAGGTCATCGAGAACGACAGCATCTTCCAATTTCTCAACATCATTCTGGACAACCGGCCCGGGAGCCTGCGCCTGTACTTGTGTACAAAAAGCGCGCCGCCACCCTTTTGCGCCCGGTATCTGCTGGAGCGCAGCGCCCTGGTTTTGGGGGCGGACAGTCTGGCCTTCAACCTGGATGAGGTTAAGCTGCTGATTGATGAGTACACCGTACCGGAAAACCTGGAGCAGGTAGCCCAGGCTATCCAGGCGCATATGGAGGGCTGGCCTGCCGGTGTGAGCTTCACCATACTCTACTTTCGCCAGAGGCAGAGCAAGATGTCGGAGCAGGATCTGGATCAGGCTTTCCAGCAGAGCTATCTGAGAAACTATTTCATGCACGAGCTGTACCGTAAGCTTCCTTTCGAGCTGCAGCGCTTTCTGACCTGCACCGCCGTGCTGGACTACTTGCGCCCCGATGTGTGCAATGCCCTGGCCGGCATCGACAACGCCGCCGGACAGCTGTCCTATCTGGAGCAGGAGAATTTGTTTATTCTGCGTTTATCCGGCGGGGGAAACATTTATCGCTATCATGCCCTTTTCCGAAATTTTCTGATTGGTCAGCTGCAGCCCGGACAACGCCTCCGCCTGCTGGAGAAGGCCTCAGATTTCTATTTGCGCACACCGGATAAGGCCCAAGCGGTGGAATACGCCATCGCCTGCGGCGACGGGGAGCGGCTTCAAAATGCCCTGGAGACGGCTGGCCGGGAAGCCTTGTTTCAAGGCAGGCTTAATACCCTGCACCGCTGGCTGGTGGAGCTGCGGCTCATCGGAACGCCTACTGCGCCGGAGACCCTGCTGCTCTGCGGCCAGTACAGCGAGCGAACCGGGGATTGGCAGGAGGCCCTGGCCCTGGCGGATCAGGTAATCCAGCAATATCCGGGCCGGGCCGCTGAACGCTGTATGTTGGAGGCCAGGTTCCTGCGGGCCCGGGTGACCCGGGAGCAAATTTCCATCGAGGAGAGTCTGATTATTCTGGAGCAGATACTGCCCCGGCTGCGCCCGGAGCGGACGGCTTTGGCCCCGCTGCACCGGCAGGCTGCGGAGCTGCGGCTGCACAATCTGCTGGATCTGCGGCAGTACAGTCAGGCCCTGGCCCTGGTTCTGGCCGATCTGGAGGAGAGCCGCCGCCGCCGGGATGCGGAGGCCCAGGCCTGGGGCAGGGAAATGGCTGTGATCTGTTATTTTGTTATGGGAGAGTACCGCCAGGCTATGCAATTGTATGTGATTCTGCGGGGTGGCGACGGGGGCGCGGCAGCGGCTCCTTATATTCACCTTTATTTGGCGGTCAGCGGCCGGGCCGGGCAGGCCTTGTCCCGGCTCAGCCGGACCCTGGAGGAGCTGCCGGCGGGAACCTCCCGTCATAATGTGGAAAGCCTGCTGCTGATTCAGGCCCTGGTGGAGCAGCTGGCCGGACTTGAGGGCGGTTCGGGGGCCGGGACAGGGGCCGAAAAAGGCTTTTTGGATGGCAGGTCTTTGCGGGGGAGTTTCTCCGGGCATCTCTACGGAGGCTTGGCGCCGGCTCTGCTGCGGGCTTTGGCCGGTGAGAACAGCCGGGAAGAGGAGGACGCCTTGTTCCGAATGGAGTCGGGAGAGTTTATTACTATTCAGGACGGCGTGCGCTGGCTGGCTGTACGCCGCCGGGTACGTCAGGGTGAGCGGAAACGAGCCTTGGAGCTTTGCCGGCAAACCCGGCCGGACCGGGCCCTTTGGTGCGGCAATGGGGAAGATAGTGAGAGCGGCCGGATTAATGCGTTTCTGGCATTTTTAACATTAGAAGAGGCCTTGCTGCTCCGGGAAGAGAACCAGGCAGAGGCCGCGGCCTTAGTATCGCAATGCGCCCCCTATCTGCGGGAAAACCGGCTGATTTGTCCCGGGTTCACGGCGGAGGAGAGCGCCGCCCTGGAGGAGCTGCTCGCCCGGGAAGGAAGAGAGCCTGTCCTGCTGCCCTCCAAGGAAGAGCTGAGTTTAGAGCTGGGTTTGGATCTGGGCTTAGATCAGGATAGGACCGGTGTGTCCGCCAAGGTGACGATTCGTACTTTTGGGCGGTTTCGGGTGCTGCTGCCTGACGGGCAGGAGCTGCATTGGCGCACCCGTAAGGCCCAGGAGCTGTTTGCCTACCTCTTCCATCTGAAAGGCTCTTTCGTGGACCGGGAACGGCTGATCGATATTCTTTGGCCCCAGTCGGCCCCTTCTAACGCCACGTCTCTGCTTCATACCAGCCTTTACAGCATTCGTAAGGTTCTGGCCCCCTATGGGCTTGACCGGCTGTTTCAGCGGGAGAAGAAGGGTTATCGCATGGATATGGAGCTAGTGGCTTCGGACCGGGAACAAGTGGAGGCTATCTGCCGGGGGGGAATGGAGAATTATGCAGACCTGCCTGCCCTCTATGAGGGGCCCTATCTGGAGGATATTGAGGCAGTTTGGGCCGAGGACAGCCGGGCTTGGTACGCCGGGGCTTTCCTCCATGCCTGCCGGGCAATAGCGGAGAAGCGGATGGAGCTGGGTGATTTTCAGGGAGCGGCCGGCTGCCTGCGGGCGGCTGTTCGCCAGGAGCCCTATGACGAGGAGCTGGCGGCCTTGCTGATTCGTTGCTATGCCGTCATGGGAGAGGTTAAAAACGCTATGGCGCTTTATAACCGGCTCAAGGATATATTGGCCGCGGATCTGGGCGCGGAACCCGGGGAGGAAGTCACCCGTATTTATAAGGAATATCTGCTCAGGAGACTGGGCAACGGGAGGTCGTCATGATGGAGAGCGCGGGGAACGTATGGCAGTCCTATTCCTCAAGCGAGGAATATTGGCAGGAACTGAAAGTTTGGGCAAGCTTGCTTATCCGGGCTTATCTGGCTGAAGGGTTCGTAGAAAACGGGGCCGCAGAAGTCGGAGGGACCGCAGAGGATAATCCGGCAATTCTCCGCCTGGCAGCCGCCCGCTGCTGGCAGCGGCTGGAGGGATGCAGCGCAGCCAGCGGGGCGGCAGGCGTATTTCTGCCTTTGCCTTATCTGGCGGCGGCCTTTGGTTTGAGTACTCTGCAAGCCCAATGCCTGGCACTGGCCTTTCTGCCCGAGGCGGATCAGGCTTTTGAACTGCATTATGCTTCCCTGGAGCCCGGCGGGCTCAGCGGCGGTCTGGCTCTTTGCCTGATCGGCGGTACGGGAATGCCGGAGCCCGATTCCCGGGCAGCCCTGGCCCCCGGCGGCTCACTATGGGAATACTGCCTGGAGGAAGACAGCTATATGGGCCGCTCAGAGCTTTCCCGTATTTTAAGGCCGGCCCGGCGGCTGGTGAGCTTTGCTTTGGCAGAAAACTGGAGCACTCCCGGCATTCCCGGCCTTTCCCTGGGGCAGCCGGAACCTGAGTCAGCGGAAGTGCCGGAGTATTTGCGGGAGATGGCCGGGCGGATGGCGGAGTACCTGGCTGGAGCAGGAGGAGAAAGGATCTCGTTTCTTCTTGCAGGACAGACCGGAGCAGGCCGCAAGACGCTGGCCCTGGCTTTGGCCGGCCGGCGGGGAGCGCCGCTCCTCCTGGCCGATGGCCGGTATCTTGGCGAACCGGCAGGCGGGGAATTCCGCCGGGCCCTGATGCGGGAGGCTATACTTCAGCAATGCCCGGTATGTCTTACCGGCCTGGATGATGCGGTGGAGGCGGCCCGGACTGACCGGCAGGCGGAAGCCTTCCTTACCGGGCTGCTGGATGAAACGGCTGTCTCCGTCTGCTCTTTTTTGGTTTATGAAGGCGGCTGGAGTCCCAGCCAAGGGCCGGAGGGCTGGCAGGCTGTGGCCGTCCCGCTGCCGCTGCCTGATCTGGAGGAGAGCCGGGCCCTCTGGGCCGCTTTTCTGCAGCGTTATTCCCTGGCGGAGCCCCAGGATCCGGATTGGTTGGCAGGCAAATACCGCCTCACCCCCGGGCAGATAAAAAGGGCCCTGGAGTCGGCGGCAGCTTTGGCCCGTTGGCGGGGCCTGACGGGGATTGACGGTGACTGCCTGGCTGAGAGCTGCCGCCGCCAGTTCCGCCATACCTTGGGCGAGAAGGCCCACAAGGTGGAGACGGTGTTTACCTGGCAGGAATTGATTTTGCCGGATACCTCAAAGAGCCTGCTGCGCAGCGCCTGCGATCAGATGCGTTACCGCCGGCAGGTTTATGGCTCCTGGGGCTTTGGCCTAAAACTGACCTACGGTGCGGGGCTGTCCCTGCTTTTTTCCGGTCCCCCCGGTACCGGCAAGACTATGGCCGCCCAGATCGTGGCGGGAGAGCTGGGCATGGAGCTTTATAAGGTGGATTTATCCGCTGTGGTCAGCAAATATGTGGGAGAGACGGAGAAGAACCTCAGCGAAATCTTCCGGGAGGCGGCCCGCAGTCAGGCTGTTCTCTTTTTTGACGAAGCCGATGTTCTTTTCGGCAAGCGTACCGAAGTGAAAGACGCCCACGATAAATACAACAATATGGAGGCGGCCTATCTCCTGCAAAAAATTGAGGAATATCCCGGCGTCAGCGTGCTGGCCACCAACTTCCTGCAAAATATTGACGAGGCATTTAAACGGCGGCTGCGGTTCATCATCGAATTTCCTTTCCCGGACGCCCGTAACCGGCTGCTGCTGTGGCGCTCGGTTTTCCCCGGCCAGACTCCCGTAGAGCCTGATGTGGACTGGGATTATCTGGCGGGGCAGTTTGAGCTCAGCGGCAGCGGCATCAAAAATGTGGCGGTAAACGCCGCCTTCCTGGCTGCCGGGGCGGGAAAGGCGGTGGGGATGCCCCAGCTGCTTACCGCTTTGCGGCGGGAGTTGTTTAAAAGCGGCAAGGTTTTGCTGCGGGAGGACTTCGGAGAATATTACATGCTGGTGGAGGAGGGGGAGTATGCAGAGCTTTGAGCGGAAAAAAAACCGGGAAGGCCGGCCACCGGTCTGGCGCTCTTCGGAGGGCCGGCTGCGGGAGGTGGCGCCCGTCCCCCGCAAGGAGGGCAAGGATCACTTGACGGGATACGAGCCCGCCGCGGCCGAGCAGAGGCTGCGTCCCCGGGAGACCGGGCGGCTGGCCGGCTCCTACGGAGATGTGGCCGTGGGCGCCAGCCGGAAGAAGGAGCTTACGCTGGTAATTTCCAAGCGGCGCAGCTGGCAGGGCCCGGCGGCAGCGGGGGAGGAAAAGGTGCTCAAAGGGGACAGCGCCCGCAGAATAAACCTGGCCCGGGGAGATTTCCGGGTCAACTCTCATGACAAGCAAAAAAGCGCCGTGGCCTATCGGGAGTCCCACCAAAAGCCGCCTCAGTTCTTGTTGGAGCGTTTCAAGGAGCTGATGGGCAGGCGGGGGCAGGACGCCCTGGAGGAGCTGGTACCCTTCCTGAACCGGCAAGAGGAGAGGGAGGAACTGCGACAGCTGCAAAGCCGGGCGGAAGAACTGCGAGCCGGGAACGGCGGAGCGGCCCGTTTGGCCCTGCGGCATATCGAGGCCCGCAAGCAGGAGCTGCGGCAGCGGCTGACGGAAAAGGAGAGCCAGGAGCGGCGGCTGAGGCTGTTGCTGCAAAAAGCCCAGGAGGAGTCCCGCCGCCGGGCGGGGGAGACGGAATCGGCCTACAGCCTGTTTGCGGGCGGCGGGCCGGCGGCGGCAGAGACCCCGCCGGAGGACGGCAAGCCGGCAGGCGGCAAACCAAAGGGCAGAAAGCCAAAGGGCGCCGGACCGGTGGCAGAGGAGGCTTTGCCGGCAGACGGCGAGCCGGAGGAAGGCGGCCCAGCTGACGGCGAAGAGGGCGAAGACAGCGATTTGGCGGCAAGGCTTGCCGCTCAGCTGCTGGCGGCAGCACTGACGGGCGGGAAAAAGAAGGACGAAAAATCTGCCGAAAAACCCGGCCCAAAAAGTGGCCGCTGAAAAAGTCGGGCAAGTCCAGGCCGAGGTCTTGGCGGCAGGGGCAGTGACCTCCCGGAGCCAGGGCAGTTTCTGTTCAATTTTTCCGTTTGTATGCAGATCCTCGCCTGCTCCTGTACAATTTTTTCGTTTGTATGTGAATTGCAACCGTTGCCGGGGTCATTCTTAGCCAATCTCAGGTCAAATTTGTTCAATTTTTTCGTTTGTGAGTAGGGTCTCCTTTTGCATTTCATATACAAACGTAATTTTTGCTCACCGCCCCTCTGCTAATTGCATACAAACGTAATTTTTGCACAAATGCCCCCTGTCTGGGGAGGCACTGAAAAATTCGTTCAAGTTTCAGCCTTTTTACGCAAAATTGCAAGTTTAAAGTGTCAGAACATCATTTATCAGCTGCATTTTACTGCATTTGGCTGTATTTAGTGTTGTGGGCAGGGGATAACCGCTATTCTTGAAGGAGCAGCACACTTTAAACTTGCAATTTTGCGCATTCTTCAGTGCCCTCCCTGTCTGGTCAATTTCCCCGCCTGCCGTGGCAGTTCAACCCTCGCCGCCGGCTTTGATCGGCGGATTTTACTTCGACAAACCGGAGCTTACCTTGAAATTCAACCAATTTTGCTTAAAAGGCTGCAATTTAAGCGGCTTTTTCTGCCCTCCTTTAAACTCGAAATTTTGCGCATTTTCAGTAGCCTCCTCAAAAAAAGAAATATTTTTTCTTTTTGTTTTGTTCAGAGAATTGTTCAGAGGATTGTTCAGAATAGCCTGTTATGATAGAAGCATCAAGGTGGAAATAACCTAAATATCTTTCAGAAAGGGGGAAACCGGTTCGGGTACCGGGTACACCAAAACCGGGAAAGTATGGCTGAATATCTATCCCCGGGCGTCTATGTGGAGGAGTTTGAGTCCGGCGGCAAGCCGATGGAGGGCGTAAGCACCAGTACGGCGGGCTTTATCGGACTGGCCGAGCGTGGCCCCGTGGAGGGCGTGCCCCAGCTTGTTACCAATTTCTCCGACTTCAAACGAACCTATGGCGGTTATCTGTCGGAGAGCGAGTTTGGAGAATACCGTTTTCTGGCCTATGCAGTGGAGCATTTCTTTGTCAACGGCGGCTCCCGCTGTTTTGTGGCCCGGGTGGCCCCCGGCGACGCTAAGTGCGCCGAAGGGTACGCTCCCGCCCAGGAGGGCGCAGTCCTCAAATTTATTGCAAAAAACCCCGGTATCTGGGGTGACAACATCCGGGTGGTCATCTCCCCTGCCAGCAAAGCGAAGACACAGATCCTGGAGATCCGGGATACACCCACCGGAAGAAAGTATTTGGTGAAAAACGGCGGAGGCTTCAACGCCGGCGACGTGGTAGCCTATACCGACAAAAAAGAAACCATCTACAACAAGATCCTTAAGAGTCAGGATAATGTACTGGAGTTTGCCGAGGAATTTGACGACAGTGTGGTGGATAAAAACCTTCTGCCCATTAAGACCATCAGCACCTGCGAATTCTCTCTGGAGGTCAAGTACGACGACCAGGTCGAGCTCTACGAGAACGTTTCTTTTAATGTGGAAGCGGCCAACTTCATCACCAAGCGCACCGCCAAGTCCGATCTGGTGCGGGTGGAATGCGGCGCACTCCCCGAGGGTTCCGTACCCCCCTTCGTCAGCCTCTGCGCTGAAGAAGATCAGGCCCTGGCCGCCGTAAGCCTGGTAGGCGGCAGCAACGGCAGCATGGCCAGTCTCTCCGCCGCTACCTTTATCGGTGTGGACAATGGCGCCGGCAAACGCACCGGCATCCAGGCCTTCGTGGACAACGATATGGTGTCCCTGATGGCGGTGCCCGGCGTGGTGGATCCCAACGTTCAGCTCATGCTGGTAGCCCACTGCGAAAACCTGGCCAGCCGCTTCGCCGTATTGGATATGCCCAGAGACGCCCGGAAGGTTCAGGACATGATTAACCACCGGGATATCTTCGATTCTCATTATGCCGCCCTTTACCACCCCTGGCTGGAGATCTTTGATCCCCTGGATAAGAAGAATATTGCCATCCCGCCCTCCGGCTCCATTCTGGGTATCTACGCCCGCAGCGACAACACCCGCGGCGTGCATAAGGCGCCCGCCAACGAAACGGTTCGGGCCTGCGTAGGACTGGATTGCCAGTTCAATAAGGGTGAGCAGGACATTCTCAATCCCAAGGGGGTTAACCTCATCCGGGCCTTCCCGGGAATGGGCATCCGGGTCTGGGGCGCCCGCACCGCCAGCTCCAACGCCAGTTGGAAATATATCAACGTCCGCAGACTCTTCATCTTCGTTGAGGAGTCCATCAAGGCCAATACAAACTGGGCAGTCTTTGAGCCCAACGACGAGCAGCTCTGGGTTCGCGTCAAGCGTACCATCGACGTATTCCTCGCCGGGCTCTGGCGCAATGGCAGTTTGGCAGGTTCGTCCACCGCGGAGGCATTCTTTGTGGATATCGGACGCAGCACAATGAGTCAGGATGATATTGATAATGGCCGGCTGATTTGTGTCATCGGTATCGCCCCCGTGAAACCCGCCGAATTCGTGATCTTCCGCATTACCCAGAAGACCAGCGAGGCCAGCGAATAACAAAATACGAGGAAAGGAGCGCTTGAGTTATGGCTTATCCCTATGGAAAATTCAGATACCGGGTCGAGATCGACGGCCTGGATGCCGGCGGCTTCTCTGAGGTCACAGGCTTTGACGCCTCCATCGACGTGATGGAATACCGGGAAGGGGACATGGTACAGACCCCTTATAAAATCCCCGGCCTCAAGAAGTATGGCAATATTACCCTCAAAAAGGGCCTTACCGATTCATTAGTGATGTACGAGTGGTTGATCACCGGTGTGGACGGTCCCGTTGATCGCAAGACCATTACCATCACCTCCCTGGACGAGTCGGAGCAGCCGGTGGCCTCCTGGCAGGTCATCAACGCCTGGCCCATCAAGTACACCGCTCCCGATTTCAACGCCACCTCCTCCGAGGTCGCCATCGAGACCGTGGAGATTGCCCACGAGGGCATGACCAGAGTATCGTAAGTTCATACATAATCTGCGGCTGGAACACCGCAGGGCCTGACGGCTCTGCGGCGTCCCGGCTTATCTGCATACTGAACGGAGGTTACGCTTATGACCTTTCAGACAGAATTTCATTTCACCTTGCCCCGGGGTTATGTAGACGATACGGGGATGCTTCACCGGGAGGGTATCATGCGTTTGGCTAATGCCGCCGACGAGATTTTACCCTTGCGGGATCCCAGGGTTCAGCAGAACCCTTCTTACCTGACCATTATCCTGCTGGCCCGGGTTGTTGTGCGGCTGGGCTCCCTGCCGGCGGTGGATACCAAGATCGTGGAGAAGCTTTTCACCATGGATCTGGCCTATTTGCAGGATCTCTATCAGCGGGTTAACTCTATGGAGACGCCGGTCTACCGCAGTATCTGCCCCCACTGCGGGGAAGAGGTGGAGGTACCCGTAAATTTTTTGGAAGCCGGACAATAGAGGTTTATCCGGCGGAAAAAATTTTTGAAGAAGCTGCCTTCCTGGGCTATTATCTGCACTGGAGCCGGACGGAGGTTCTGGACATGAATCACCTGGAGCGCTTGCGCTGGTGCCGGGAGGTATCCCGGATCAACAGCAAGCTTAACGACGAAGACAAGCCGGAGAATATCTTTGAGAGGATATAAAAAAAGGAGGGAGCGGCATGGCGCGCTTGACACTGGCCGAGACCAAGAGTCTGCGGGAAGGAAAAATGAAGCCCTCTGACGTTCCGCTCTTGGTTGGCAACCAGTATTTTGACGTTTATTTTGGTTCCACCCACATCAGTTTTATCCGGGTGAGCAATGTGCAGCAGACGGCGGAGCATGAGGATCTGGCCGAAGGAGGACTCAACGGCTACACTCACGTCCTCGCCAAACCGGCGACGCAAAGCGGCACCCTGACTCTGGAGAAGGGCGTGGTGGACGATGAATCGATCGTCAAGATAATGAAAGCTCTGCCGCCGGGAACCCGTATCTGCGTACCGGTCACCATCATCCTGTCCCGGGTGGAAGGAAATACGTGGAAAAGCGTGCGAGCCTGGGGTTTTGACGACGGCATGGTTACCCGTTGGGAGGTTAGCAATCTGGACGGCATGGGCAGCGAAGTGGCCATTGAGAAGCTGGAGATCTCCCATGCCGGTCTGGTAGAGCTGGAGGTGTAAAGTTTTATGCTGAAGCCTCATGTGTTCCGTCCACCGGTTCGGCGGCTGCCGGGCGGCAGCGGATTGCGGCGCCTTTCGGCCTTGCGGCTTTCCGATGGCGGCGCCGCCCGGTTTGCCGCAGTTCTCCTGATGCGCCACAGCCTGGCGGCGGAGGGGACGCTTTATCCGGATGCCTGGCTGGTATTCCGGGAAGCAGAGGAACGGGAAACAATCCAGGCCGCCGGCGAGATTCGCCTGACCCAGCTCACCCTGCGGCTGGCTCTTCAGCTCAGCGAATATTTTTCCTCGCAAGAGCGGCAGGGTCTGCCGGTGATGGAAATTTACAGCCTCAGGCAGAGTCTTCGCACCTGTCTGACTGCGCTGGAAAGCCGGGACCGGGAAACCTGCCGGGAGATTAGCCTTTTGCTGGGGCAGCTTTCCCGGGGAGCAGAGAAAAAGCCCGAGCCGGAGAATACCGCCCTGCTGGCCGGTCAGATACGGGAGCGCCTGGAAAAAAGGCTGGAACATCTGGAACATTTGGAACACTTGGAGCACCTGGCACATCTGGGGCGGCTGAAGCAGCCGGAACGCTTGGGGCCGCCGGAGCGCTTAGGGCACCGGGAGAGGCTGGAGCACCGGACATACCAGGAAGAGCCGGAAAAGCACCGGCAGCAGCCGAAATACCGGGAGAATTTGGGATACCGGGAGTCATTGCCAGACAAAGGGGAATGGACGGCTTCAGGTATAGCCTTTCTGGAGGCTAAGGTTGGCCAGAGAAGCCAGAGTAGCTATAGTAGCCACAATGGCCAGAGTAGCCAGAGTGGTCAAGTTGGCGAGTTGTTTCCGGTCGAAGACGCCCGCAGGCCGGCGAATTTGGCCTCGGGAAGAACCCGGCCTCTGATACAGGAACTGCTGCGGCCCCGGGGGACCTTCCGGGAGATGACGGCCTACCGCCGCCAGACTGCGGGCTGGCAGACCGGCAGAACCCTGGAAGAGCACAAAGAGAGATTTATCCGGCTTCTAACCCATGTTAACGACAAGGAGCAGCAAAGTGTATGGCGGTTGGTAGAGGAGCACACCGAACTGACCGCCCGGCACAGACAGCAGTTTACAGAGGAATTTCACCTGGCCGCCGGGGAGAAGCTGGCTCGGTTGGTTCGGGATAGCACATACCGGGAGTATACCCGTCTGCTTCAGGTTCTGGAGCAGCGCATAAGCAGCGAAAGGCTGGGTTCGCTGCAGTCAGCCGGCAAGATGTTCATAAAAACGCTTCAGCCGGAAGGGGAAAAAGTCTCCCCTGAAAAGGTCTCTTCTTGGGAGAAGGACTCCTTTCAGGAGAAGGACTCCCTTCAAGAGAATGACTCCCCTGAGAAGTGGCACTTACTTGGCCAGGGCGGCGGTTCTCAAGATCTGACCGGAGACCGGCAAAACAAAGAGATGACGCCGTCTCTGCTGGCCCTGGCAGCCCCGGTGCTTACCTGGCTGGATCAAGCACTAAAGGAAGGGCCGGTACAGCGCAAGGCCATGCTGAACCAACTGAACAGAACTCCGGCTGCGGTACAGGAAGCCTTCCTGGCCCTGGCGGAGCAAAGCGGAGCCTTCCTTATCAGGAAAGATACCAAAAAAGCTGCTAAAAAAGATAATAAGCAAGGTCCTAAGAAAGGTCCTAAGAAAGGCAAACGAGAGGCACAGCTTGGACCCGGAGAACGGCTAACCTTCCTGGTTCGGGAGAGTCGCCGGCGGGAGCTGGCGGCACTGGTACACTGGGCTCATGCCATAGAAGAACAAGGGCTTTTGCAGGCAACAGCCTCCCCGCTGCCTGGGATAACAGCTCCATCAACATCCGGAGCCATCTCCGCCACGTCACCTATGGCCGGGCCTGCCGCGTTGCCCGCAGTCGGAACTACCGCATCAGCTGCAGTTTTGCCGGCGGCTCAACCAGGGATTTTGCCTTTAGGAGAGCTTGTGGCAGAGCCTGTGGCAGAGGCAGCAAAGGGTGAGACGGCGGCACTGCTGGAATTACGGAGCTTTCTGACGCAGACCGGGCAGGAGCGCCGGCGGGAGTTGACTCGTATCCTGACGGCAGGACGGCCGGAAGAGAGGAGAGCCTTACTGGCGGAGCTCTTTGAGGTAACGGAGCCCGGCCCCCAATCTGCCGGCAGTGGCGGGGGAGCAAGTGAGACAGTGCAGCTGATTTACCTGATTGAGCATAGCAATGACCCGGCCGGATTGCTGGAGGGCCTGAAGAGCCTGAAGAGCCTGAGGACCGGCAGCGCAGTTCACTCCCCGGAGCAGCCGGGCGGGCGAGGTCAAACTCTTCTGCTGGAAGGACTTACCGCCTACATTGAGGGACGGGGCCTTTCCCGAAAGACAGGAGCTCCGGAGAGCAGGATTCTCCGTCAGCAGTCCGGCTCTGGGAAAGAGGATATTCCGCAGCGGGCGGCAGATAGCATCGAACCAGGCTACGACTGGCTGACAGGAGTACTGGAGCAGCGCCTCTTGCCATCTATCAACAAAGCAGCGGCAGCCCTGACGGAGATGCAGACTGCATTTGCATCACCGGGAAGCCGTACCGCCTTAACGGCAGTCGCCCCGGAGAATATTGTTGACTCTTTTTTTACAACATTTCAGAGAAGACTGGAGCAGAGCATAGAACAGGGGGAGACGATCCGTCCCTTTTTAAGATCCTTAACAGGAGTTCCCAGGGAGCACCGAAAGCTGGATAAAAGTCTCAAGCGGATGCTAAAGGAGAATATGAGCAGTTCCATACTCCGGATTCTTTCCAAAAAAGATCTTGTTGCCGGAGAAAGCTCCGCTGTCGTAAAGAATCGTGTTGACGGTGAATTTTTCAATGCCACTGAAAGTGCCGCCGCCATCAAAAATTTTGCGGTCGAAGGAAGTCCCGCCGATACCAGGAACCTCGACACTGCTAAAAGCCCTGTCGCAGCGATATTGGCATTGATGCAGCATCGGGAAGAAAGCACAACCCTGGGACGGTTTTTGCGGATGACCATAAAGCAAAGCATGAAGACGCAGGATCTGGCAATGCTGCATTCTGCTGCCAGGAAGAGACTGGCGGCAGAGGTGCAGCCATCACCGGGGCAACCGTCATCGGAGCAGCCGCCGGTACAGCTGCCGCCGCACAGGGAGCACTTGCCCTTCATCGCAGCCCAGCCCATAGGGAGCATACAAACCTTAGAGCCAGAACACCGTCTGAACCTCCGTTTCACCGGCTGGCAGAGGGGGCAGATCGCAGAGATTGCCCAGAAGGCTCAGGCCCTGCCAATAGCCCGGGCAATACAGGGAGCGCAGATCGCCGAAACTGTCCAGAGAAAACAGATTGCTCAGACAGCCCAAACGGGCCAGGCGATACAGACGGCTCAGGCAGTCCGGATGGCCCAGGCAGTCCGGATGGCCCAGACGGAACAAACGTTACGGGCAGTACAGATAGCCCGGGCAATACAGGGAGCGCAGATCGCCGAAACTGTCCAGAGAAAACAGCTTGCTCAGACAGCCCAAACGGGCCAGGCGATACAGACGGCTCAGGCAGTCCGGATGGCCCAGACGGAACAAACGTTACGGGCAGTACAGATAGCCCGGGCAATACAGGGAGCGCAGATCGCCGAAACTGTCCAGAGAAAACAGAGTGTCCAGACGGCCCAAACGGGCCAGGTGATACAGACGAACCAAGCGCTACAGCGGACCCAGACAATGCGCATCGCAGAAGTTGTACAGAAATTACAAGCCGTACAGACCTCACAGGCATCTCCGGCAACGGCGGTCCCGCCGGCAACTCGCCGCGGTGATATTTTGCGGAACAGGCGAGGCCTGCTTCGCAGATATCACCTCCAACCGCTTTTGCCGCCGCGGCCGGGTATCCTGTCAAATGGTCGGCAGCCCGCAGATAAGGCGGAACCCTCCTATCCCAAGGCGGAAGGACAGCTGGAGCTGCGCCGGCGTCAGCCATCGGAAACCTTGCATGGAACAGCTGTTCGGGCTGCCGGGCAGACAGCTGAGCTGGCCCTGCAGCGTCAGGCGCCGGAGCTGCGCTTCCTGCGGCGGCAAAGCCAAGAGCAGGAGCGAATGCTTACCGAGCAGCGGCAGGATCTGGGCGGGCTAAGAAAACAGCTGGAACGGCAGGAAAACCTGGTTCGCCAGGCCCTGGAGCGCAGCCCCGCTTCGCAAGCGGAGGAGCCTGCCCAAGTGCGCAAGCTGGCCCGGGCCGTCATGAAGGAAATGGAAGGTCAGCTCCGTCTGGAGCGGCAGCGCCGGGGTCTGATCTAGCAAACTAACCTTGGGAGGAGGCGTTACAGCATGGCATTGGAAAAGGCCAAACTCATTGTGGAAAAGGAGAGCGGCGAAGAAACCCTGTCCGTCCAGTTCAACCCGGCGGAATATAATCTCTCCGAAAACGTGAATTATTCGGAGAAAAATATTCCCGGTTTTCCCGGACCCATTACCCAGTTTATTTCCGGGGCCGCCGCCAGCCTCAGCCTTTCCCTGACCTTCGACACCCATGATACGCCGGAGGACGGTGTGCGTGTGATCTACACCAACAAAGCCGTGACGGAAGTAACGGCTCATGAGCCAACGGACGTATCCCTGCTGACCCGCAAGGTGGCGGCTTTGGTCAATATTGACGGCAGCCTGCACCGGCCGCCCATTGTGACCTTTGCCTGGGGAGCTATTAGTTTCAAAGGTGTGGTTACCGACATCAAACAGACCTTTACCATGTTCATGCCTGACGGAATGCCGGTGCGGGCCCGGGTGGAGCTGACCCTTAAAGCAGTTATTGACGTGGCCAATAAAAAGAAGGAAAGCCCCTTCGAATCGCCGGACCGCACCAAGTACCGCACCGTTCACCAGGGGGAACACCTTTGGAATTTTGCCGTACAGGAATATGGCGATGCGGAGCTCTGGCGGGTCATCGCCCGGGAAAACGGTCTGATGAATCCTTTGGATCTCAGTTCGGGACAGATCATCAAGCTGCCGGCGCTGTAGCCGGGAAGGAGGCCGGCCATGGGTCTGATGGACAGCACATACACCTATTCCGACCTGGTCAGTCAGTACGGCCAGTTTCGGGTTCCCGCCTTCCAGATTAAGGTGGATCAAAAGGAGTTGTCCGGCGAAATAGGCGTGGATCAAATCAGCGCCACCCTTTCCCTGGACGGAGCCTCCGCCGTCAGCTTTACGGTGGCCGGGGCCTACGACCGCTCAAAAAGCGGATTTAAGGCGGATGTCAAATCCCAGCTGAAGCTGGGAGCTTTGGTCAGCCTGGAGCTGGGCTACGGCTCCTCCCTTACGCAAATATTCAGCGGCTATATCAGCGGCGTGGGAGTGGATTTTTCCGATGATCCCACACTTTCCATTACGGCCATGGATGTAAGGCGGCTGATGATGGAGGGAACCAGACGGGAGGAAACTCACGTGGTGACTTCTTATTCCGCCGCTTTCCAGGCGGTGATGAAACGCTATAGCGCCCTATGCTCCAACCTGGAGACAGACGCCACCGACGACAACGAAATCACCCAGATCGTTCAGCGCACCTCTGACTACGAATTCGTATCCAATGTTCTGGGGAAAAGGGGCAAACGGGAGTTTTTTGTCGTCGGAGATAAAGCTTATTTCTGCGAAAAGGACAAATACAAGTCGTCGGTTTTGACTTTGACCTGGGGAGAGAGCATCCTGAGTTTCTCCCGCAATTCTCTTTATCAGAATCTAAAAATCACTGTCATTGGCTTTGACCCGGATAGTAAGGAGGCGGTGAAGGCTGAAGTTACCGAAACTGCCAGCGACACTCAAAAAGCGGTAGGTTCCCAGCATGAAACCATTATCCCTGATCCCGATGCCAAGGAAGAGGCCAAAGCCAAGAAAAGGGCGGAAAAAGAGGCCCAGGAGCGCAAACGCAAGGCCCAGTCCGGATCGGTGAGCTGCGTAGGGCTGCCGGAGCTGGTGCCGGGGCGGTATGTGACCCTGGCGGGGCTGGATAGTGATCTGGATCGGGACTATTACATCCGGGAGGTTCGCCATGAGCTAAACAGCGGCGGGTTTTCCACCACATTGGAGATAGGAGGCTGGGACGAATGAGTCTGTTTGACGAGCTATACAGCAACGGCGGCCATGGCTCCGAAGGGCAGTCCATGTTCAGCGTCACCACCGGCAAAGTGGTGGGCAACTGGGATGAAACCCACCCGGGCATGGTACAGGTGGAGATCTTTCTGGGCGAGGAGGGCAAAAACCGCACCGACTGGGTTCGGGTGGCCCAGCCTTACGCCGGTAAGGAATACGGCCATTATTTTCTTCCGGAGGTAGGGGACGAGGTAGTGCTGGCCTTCAATCTGGGTGATAGGGATCATCCTATTGTCATCGGCAGCCTCTGGAGCCAGGTCAACACTCTGCCCACGGGCGTAGCTATTGAAAAAAACGAGACCAAATCTCTCCGCACCAAAGGCGGCAATGAGCTGGTCTTTTCGGATACAGCAGGCAAAGAGTCGCTCTCCCTCCATACGAAGGGGGAGCTGGCCCTGATCATGGAGGATGAAAACGTGGTGATCAATCTTTGTGACAAAAACAAAAAAAACATCCTGACCATCAACGGCAAGGATGGAGCGATCACCATTACGGCAGAAAAGAAGCTGACCCTGGATGTTGGCAGCGGTTCTCTCATCCTGGACGGCCAGGGCAAAAAGGCCACACTCAAGATGGACACGGTAAATATCGAGGCAGGGCAAAACCTGAATCTCAAGGGCCAGAATGTCAAGCTGGGGGGCAGCATGATGAAAGTGGAATCTTCCGGTAATTTGGACGCCAAGGCCGGGGGCATGCTGAACCTTAAAGGCTCGATGACGAAAATCAACTGACAAAGATTAACTGATGAAAATCAATCAGGGGGAGGCGGCGCAAATGGAATATCGGGATACGGCCAAGGATTTCCTGGGTCTGGGCTGGAAGTTCCCTGTGAGCGTGGACCCCGCCACCGGGCGGGTGCTGGGTTCTTCCTCTGAGGAGGATATTCAGGAGGCTGTGCGTATTATCCTGCTCACCGGCAAGGGGGAGCGGATGATGCAGCCGGAGTTCGGTTGTAATATCCGCAAGCATATTTTCGGCCACATCGACTACACCACCCGCAAGCAGCTGGAGCAGGAAGTACGGGAAGCTCTGATTCGCTGGGAGCCCCGGATTACCGAGATCCAGGTGCAGGTGGAAGGGAAACCCGGCGACAGCAGCTGCCTGCTCATCCATATTTCCTATGTAGTTCGCGCCACCAATAATCCTTACAACCTGGTGTACCCCTATTATATCAACGAGGGCCTGGAGGGTTAACAATTCCAAATTTCCATGGGACAGCATGCTAGACGGGAGGAACAAGTCATGGGCATCCCCGAAATCGACCGCCGCAGAAAAGAAGATATCCTGCGCACCATTGCCGCCAATGGGACGTCTTATACGCCGGAATGGCGCTTTGACCGGGAGAATCCGGATCTGGGAACGGCGCTGGCTCTCATTTATAGTGAGTTGTTTGCCCAAACCCTCAAACGCTTTAACCGGGTGGCGGAAAAGAATATGGCTGCTTTTTTCAGCAGCATGGACGCCCGGCTGCTGCCTGCCCTGCCCGCCGAGGGCTTTGTCCGTTTTGGCCTGGCGGGAATTGTGGAAGAAGGAGTGGAGGTGCGCTCCGGCACGCCTCTCTTGGCCGACGCCGATAATGAGACGGGCAGCGTAGTCTTTGAGACTGCTGACGACGTCTTTGTTACGCCGGCGGAGCCCGCCCGGATATTTACGGTCTGCGGCGGCGCCGACGCCATCGTCTGCAACTTTGACGTCCAAACGGCAGGGGAGGAGCCCTTTTATCTCTTTGATCTCAAGGGCCCCAATCTGCAGCGCCATACCCTTTGCCTGACTCATGAGGCTATATTGGATATCAGTGCCGGCGCCCAGCTGGAGGTGGAGCTTACCCCCGGCCATCAGCGGGAGCTGCCTCGTTTGATCGGGGAGGCGCTGACCGACCCGGCCCGGGTGATCTGGGAGTACAGTTACGGCAATAGCTGGCAGCCCTTTTCCTACACTACTTTGGCAGGCAACCGGATAACGCTGGAGCTGGCCAGCCGGAAGCTGCCCATAACACCCGCTGAGCAGGAAGGCCTGGAAGAGCGGCGCTGGCTGCGCTTGCGGCTTTTGGAGGGGGCGTCTTTGCCGCCTTTTGCCCTGCGGCAGCTGCGTTTATCGGCCCAAAACCAGGGGCTGCGTCCCGATGTGGTTCATGCCTCCGGAGCGGATCAGGATATCCATGAATTTTTTCCCTTCGGAGAGCAGTTGGGACTTTTTGCCGAGGCCTATTTCAGCTGCGGCGAGGCCCTGGTTAAACGGGGAGCTGAAATCGAGATGACCTTCAATCTGGATTTCGCAGCGGTGCCTGTGGATTATACCCCCGGTGAAACCGCCATCAACTGGAAGCTGGTCATGAAAAAGACGGACTTCAAACTGGATGAAGAGTTTGATATTACCATTCAGGAGGTCCTTTGGGAATATTTCAATGGCAACGGCTGGGCCCGGATTTTCCCGGACAGCCGGGAGGCCGGCTGCTTCACTCCTCTCATTGGGCTTACGGGCCAGAGGAAGATCATGCGCTTTCGCTGTCCCGAGGATATTCAGCCGGTGCTGGTTAACGCCGGAAACGGCTATTTTATCCGGGCCCGAATTTTAAAGATTAAAAATCTTTATAAGCTTAAAGGAAATTATATCGTTCCTCTGATGGAGGGGCTGCGCTTTTCGTACCGCTATGTTGACAGAGGACGCTTCCCCGAGGCGGTGATTATGGAAAATAACCGGGAGACCGGCAGGCTGGAAAGTGCTTTCTTCCGGGGCGGCGAAGCGGTATTTACACCCTTTGCTTTCCTGGAGGAGGAGCGGGCCGCCCTCTATTTTGGTTTTCCCGTAGCTCCGGCCGGCGGGCCGGTAAAGCTTTTATTCCTTCTGGCCGAGGCTCTCCGGGAAAAGCCGGGCCGGCTGCGCTGGGAATACCGGGGAGATCACGGCTGGGAAAGCCTTAATATAGTAGACGAGACGGAAAATCTCCGGCAGACCGGCATCCTTACCATCATGGGCGGCAGCTTCCGGCGGGCCCGCTTGTGGGGCCAGGAGCTCTACTGGATCCGGGCGGTGGATGAGGAAGGGCGCTATTGGGGCCGGGAAGGCCCGGTACAGCTTCCCCGCGTCACCGGTTTGTATATGAACGCCACCCGGGTGCGCAATATGGATAGCCAGACGCCGGAGCGCTTCTTCATTGAGCCGGAGCAGAAGGATTTTACCTGCCGGCTGCTCCGGAGGCGAATCTACCGGGCCCAGGTCTGGGTAAACGAAATGGAGAGGCTGCTGCCCGGCCAGTTGGCGGAACTGGAAAAAAGCGACGGCTTACGCACTGTCCGGGATCCGGCAGGTATTCTGCGGGAGGCCTGGGTGCGCTGGGAAGAGCGGGAAGACTTCGCCCTCTCCGGCCCGGAGGACCGCCATTATACCTTAGACCGCAATGAAGGAATCATCCGCTTTTCCAACGGCGTCAGCGGCAGAATTCCGCCGGCGGGGCGGCAGGAGACCATCGAGGTTATTTATGCCACTGGCGGCGGCAGGGTGGGCAATGTGGAGGCGGGAGCCATCAACCGCTCCAGCCGGGCCCTGGGCTTTGTCAGCCTGGTGGAAAACCCCCGCCCCACCGCCGGCGGCTGCGACCAGGAGACCTTCCAACAGGCTGTGACCAGAGGCGGCGCCGCTTTGCGCCACGGCGACCGGGCAGTCACTGCCCGGGACTTTGAAGCCCTGGCCTTGGAAGCTACGCGAAATATAGTAAGGGCAAAATGCTTTTCCAACCGGGATGACCGGGGCAACCGGCGGCCGGGTTGGGTGACCCTGGTAGTGCTGCTGCGGGACTATCAGGCCGGAGGAGACCTGCTGCCCGCCCTGCGCAGTCAGGTCACCGAGTATATTACCGGCCGCTGCGGCAGCAATCTGGCGGCCTTGGAGCACTTCCGTGTCATCGAACCGCAGTTTCTCGAGCTGTGCGTCAAGGTGGAATTGACGGTGGGGGACTTTAATCAGGTATTCACCGTGCGGCAGGAGATTCGCCGCCGCCTGGAGGAATTCCTGGATCCGCTGACCGGCAATTTTGACGGCAAGGGCTGGGCCGTAGGCTGCATCCCCAACGATACCCAGCTGCGCAACTGCCTGAGCGGGATTCGGGGCATCAAATTCCTGCGTCAGGTAACGGCGGCAGCTTTTATGGAAACCGGCTTTGGCCGGACAGAGATACATTTGGAGGATCTGAAGGATCGGGTTTTTGCCCTGCCTAAAAGCGGCCGGCACACGATCCTTATTACAGTAGAGTAAAGGCTGATCAGGAGGTGAAGGCAATGCTGCCTATTCCGGTACTGGACGACGAGGGCTTCCGTGAAATTGCGGAGCAGGCCCGGAGCATGATTCCCCGTCTTTGCCCGGGTTGGACTGATTTTAACTATCATGATCCCGGTATCACCTTTTTGGAGCTCTTTGCCTTCCTGAAGGAGAGCCAGCAATACCATCTGGATCAGATTGGCCCCCGCAACCGGCAAAAATACCTGAAGCTGCTGGGTATGGTCCGGCAGCACCGCAGCCCCGCCCGCGCCGCTGCGGCGGTCTCCGGCAGCAGGGCTTGGGCCGGACTGCCCGAAGGCGTCCGGCTTTTGGCGGGAAAAATCCCCTTTGAAACACTGCGGGCAGCGGAGCTGTCCGGCGGCCGGCTGCAGGGCGGTTTTGCCTGGGATGGCCGCCGGCGCACCGACTTTGCCGCCGATACCTATGCCGAAGCGGGTAAGCTGCAGCTGGAGGTCTTTGGCCGGGAACCCCGGCCTGAGGCGGCCTGGTATCTCCGCTTCAAAGCCGGCTGGCCTGAAGACGCAACGCTGCGGCTTCATCTCCGGGTGAGCCAGGACTGGTCCGTCCGCCGCAATCCCTTAGGAGAAGAGGAGTTTTCTCCCCTGGCCGAGCTGGCCTGGGAGATGCTGGGCCGGGAGGGCTGGCAGCCCCTGGAGGTTCTCGGCGACGAGACCTGGGGCCTGCTTTTTAGCGGCGATATCCTCCTTCAGACGAAGGCAAGCCCCTGTCCGGCTACGGAGGCTCCTGAGGAGGAGCGAACCTTCCTCCGGGACAACGGCTTTTGGATCCGGGTGCGCTTAATCCGGGGCAGCTACGACGTACCTCCGGTGATTAACGGGCTCAGCGATGAAATGGTTCCGGTGGTTCAGCGGGAGACGGCGGCTGCCTGCTTCCGGCTGCCGGTAGAAGCAGAAACGGGCCGCCTGCGGCAAAACAGCCTGCTGGCTGCGGCAGGAGAATATGAGGTCTATCTCCCCGGCCAGGATGGCTTCTGGCATAGGCTGGAAGGGGCGGGGAGGCAGCAGGGGCCGGCAGGAACGGAATTTGTCCTCCCCCGTACGACCACAGGGGAAGCCCTGCTGCTGATCTGGAGAAGCGGCTTTTCCCGTCTCCGCCATCTGGCTTTGGGAGACGGTTTTCCCAATCAGACTTATGAGCTGGCCGAAAAGGGCCAGATTTATGAAAGCTTTTGCCTGCTGGCAGCCGAGATGGACCAGCCCGTAGCCTGGAGCCTTTGGGAGCGGGTGGAGGACTTTGACGCCTCCGGGCCGGAGGATCGTCACTATATTTTGGATGAAGAAAAAGGCACAGTTACTTTCGGCGATTGCCACCGGGGCCTGGCTCCGGAAGGAGAGATCCTGATCGCCGGCCAGGCCGTCACCCTGGGCCCCGGCGGCAACGTCAAGGGCGGAAGTATCCGGGAGGTTCATCCGGAGGATTTGGCCCTTTGCGGTCTGGCCCCGGGGGACATCGAGGTCTGGAATCCCGGCGATGCAGCGGGAGGACAGGAACGGGAAAGCCTGGAGGAGTGCTTCCGGCGCTGCCGGCAGCTTTTGCGGCGGACCAACCGGGCGGTGACTTACGACGACTATGAGCGTTTGGTTCGCCAGACCCCGGGCCTGATGATTTCCAACTGCAAGGCGGTACCGGTCAGCCGGCTGCCCCGGCAGGACGGCAGCCTGGAGGAAAACTGCGTTACCGTGGTGGTGGAGCCTTATTCCCTCCGGCAAGAGCGCAGCCTGAGTCCGGCCTACGCCGCCAATATCCTCCGCTATTTGGATGAGCGGCGGATGCTGGGCACCAAAGTGGCGCTGCTGGCGCCGGAATACGTGGATATTACGATCTATGCCGAGATCCTGTCCCAGCCCCACTATGTGGACGCCCGTATGCGCATTCAGGCTGCCGTGGCCGCCTTTTTCCAGGGCGGCTGGGAGTTCGGGACGCCGGTGCGCTACAGCGCTCTTTACGGCATCATCGATACCCTGGACTGTGTACAAAGGATCGAGTCCCTGGCCATCGACGCCCAGGGCAAGGGTATTACCCGGGGAATCAACGGCGATGTGATCCTGCCCCATAATGGCCTGGCGGTGCTGAAAAACGCCAGCTATCAAGTGAGATCCGCAGAATAAGGAGGTGAGGCCAATTGAAGCGGCAGCGCAGCTATTTTGTATTCAATAAACAAGCGGACTACCGCCGCAGCTGGTGGGATAACATCGACTGCCGGGGCGGCAGTATCCGGGCGGCAGATTGTTCCCGGCCGGGGGTATTCTGGTCCCGTCTGCTGGACAGCCGGGATAAGGAAACCCCCTGGCACCGGATGACCATGGACAGCCGCAGCCTGGGTGCAGCCTCTATTCGCTTCACCTTTTACTGCGCCGAGAGCCGGACCGTATTTTGTCAGGGACGCCCCCGGGACCTGGAAGACCTGCTGCGGGATCCCCGGCTCAGCGACGGTGACCGCCGGGAGGCCAGCGCCTCCTGTCTGGTCAAAACCGTGCTGGAGCCCCGGGATATCCTGCTCCACGGCCTGACCGGCCGCTATGTCTGGTTTCGGGCCGAGCTGATTCCCCAGGGCGGGGAATCGCCGGAGATAGGCAACCTGAAACTGCGCTTTCCCCGGGAAACCTGGCTGCAGTATCTGCCGGAGGCTTATCAGCCCGAAGACGGCAGCGATTCTTTTGTGGAACGCTTCCTGGGCATCTTCCAATCGCTCTACAGTGATCTGGATGAGGAGATCCGGCATGTGGCCCGCTATTTTGATCCGGAGGTGGCCGGCGGCGACTATCTGGAGTGGCTGGCCGGCTGGCTGGACGTGGAGGACGGTTATCTCTGGCCGGAAGAAAAGCTGCGCACCCTGGTACGCCACGGTATGGAGCTTTACCGCATCAGGGGCACCCGGCGTTATGTGACCGAGATGGTGCAGCTCTACACCGGCCGACAGCCCTGGGTGGTGGAATACAGCCAGGTGGAGCCCTTTCTCACGGATCTGAATCAGGCGGTACTTCTGCGGGAGCTTTACGGAGAGAGTCCCTATATGGTTACGCTGATCCTGGAGGGTTCCGCCCTGGAGAGCCCCGAGGCCCACAAGGCCTTGCTCAGGATCGTCGACAATGCGAAGCCCGCCTGGGTGGAGGTTAATCTGGTGGTGCTTACCCCATACCTTTTCCTGGATAAATACAGTTATCTTGGCGTCAACAGTACCCTGGACCGCTATAGACCGCTAAACCTGGACGGCAGTTCGGCTCTGCCCTTCACCCGGCTGGGTGGGGAGTCCGAACAAGTGATTTCATAAAGAAGGGGCGGAGAGGACTTTGAAGAATTTAAAATATTTTCCTTTTGAGCGCAGCCGCTATTTTTACGGCAAATTACTGACGGTGGACGATTTTGAGACCGAGCAGAAGTACATGAACGACAAACGCAGGATGGCCAACCGTTTCCTCCACGGCAGCGGCGTAGTCTGCGGCATGAACGTAGTGCGGGTGGATGACCGGACGATCTCCATGGAAATGGGCCTGGCTCTGGACTTTGCCGGCCGGGAGATTGTGGTGGACGCCCCGGTTATCCGTAAGCTGGATATGATTGACGGCTACGGCGACAATGCCGGGGAAGACGGCTATCTCTATTTGTGCATCGAATATGCCGAGGGGGAGACGGAGCCGGTTCACAGCATCACTGGCGCCGGGGCCCGGGGTACCGGTGAGGTGGAATACAACAAATACGCCGAGGGCTACCGGATTTTCTTCACCGCTCAGGAACCTGAGCATGAAGGCTTTACCACTGCCAACTATTACCAGGATACCAAGACGGTTTACTGGGGCAACGGCATCCGCATCAAGCAGAGCCTGCGCCGCTTCCTGAAGGCCGGCGGGCCGGCGGTGCTCAGCATCATGGTGGAAAACATGGGCCAGCAGCAGTCTTTTGCCTTTGATTACGAGTTGGCCCTTACCTGCCTGCAATACAACGGGAAAGACCGGCTGCAGGTTCACTTTGACGAGAAGGACTTCCCCAAGGCCGGCCGCTACCGGTTGGATTTCACCCTTGCCGCCATGGACGTGCGGGATGCCGAGGGCGGCGCTCAGGTAGTTTCCGACAGCCTGCGCCTGCTGGTTGGCGGCAAAAGCGTCACCGCCCAGGCAGCCGGCGGCAATCTCTGCCGGGTTTCCGGCGGCAGCGCCGACCGGGCTGTAATGGATCAGTATTACCGCACGGCCATGGAGGATATTGTCCGCAATACCTACCAGCAAAGCATTTATCTGGCTAAAATCGCCCTGATCAAGGCGGGGCCCTCTTATTACATCGAGAATGTGGAGACTATGCCTTTCCGGCAGTATGTGTTCAATGGTTCGCTGTCGGCAGCCATGAACGATATTATTTTAGAGGAACTGAACCGGCTGCGCAAAGAACGGGGAGAAAACGCCGCCGCCCAGGCTGCTCCCAAGGCTCCCCTGCCTGTGCGGAATGTGGCCAGCGGTTCGGTGGTTATTAACCTGGGTATCGGCGGTACTGAGGGTCAGCGGTTTTTTTCTGCGGAGCTCTCCCACGGTCTGGGCCTGGGCAACGTCCACATCGGCTTAGGTATGGCTTGGGACATCAATGACGACGCTGTCGTAATCTGCGGCTCGCCGGAGATATTTGACGAAGAAGGCGGCGAGGTCTTAGCCGAAATGGCAGCCAAGGCAGACGTCACCAAAGGCACCTTCGTGGTAGGTCTGCGGCTGATTGCCGCCACCTCTGCCCGGCATGTGCGCATCCACTGGACCGCCGTCCGGGACGGCAAAGAAGCGGTGAAGGACCAGGAGCAAAGGCGGCTTTTCATCCGGCCCGACGTCTGCGAGCTGGGTGTGCGGGAAACCCGCTATTTCCAGGCCATATTTGAAAATGTCTCCGATCAGCGGGTCAAATGGAGCGTCAAGGAGCCTCAGGGCGGCGAAATCGACGAAAACGGCATGTATACCGCACCCAATACAGTAGGCGTCTATGAGATTGCCGCTGAGAGTCCGGCCCATCCGGAGCTGCGGGCCTCCACTTATGTGGTGGTTCGGGACCCGGCCCAGGGGTAGGCTTAACGAAGCGCTATTCAGATTAGTATAGCCCCGGTATTTTGCCGCAGGAGGTGTGGAGATGATCGTCCGGACATTGGAACGGCGTTTTGCCGTGCTTCGCGTGCTGTGCAGCAATAAAAACAGAGAGATTTATGTCTGCCGGGACTTGGAAGAGGAAGGGGCGGGGCTGTATACCCTGGCCCGCTTCCGGGACCCGGCCCTCAACTGCCAGCTTTTGCCCCTGCTGGCCCGGCAGCAGGATAATCCGGCTTTCGAGGATTACCTGGGGCTTTTCACCCAGGATGGCGATCTTTATGCCCGGTTCAGGTATAGCGAGGCGCCGACCCTTGCCCAGCGCCTGGAAAGGGAAGACTTGAGCCTCCGGGAACGGCTGGAGATCGGCGGCAATCTGCTGGAGCGGATGGCCCTGCTGAATATGCCGGCCCCTCTCCAGTTTGAGGCTCTGCAGCAAGGCAACGTCACGGTAGACGCCGCCTTGCAGGTGCGGTTCAATTATGTTTTGGGTTCAATGACGACTTTCTTTAATGTGAATATGGGCTTCGTCTGCCTTCAGACCTCGGAGCTGCTGCAGACACTTTTTGCCCCGGAGCTTGCCGCCCAAGCGGTACCGGAGCTGGAAGCCTATCTCCGGCAGTTGAAGGGCGGCAGCTTTAAGACCTATTTGGAGATTTATGGCGGCTACGACCAGGTTCGTAAAAAACTGCTGCAGCGCAGCCTCGACGGCCCCGTAGAACCCGCAACCAGACCCTTCCGGCTGTGGGAGCGGATCAAGAGGCTGAGCAGATTCGTGCGGCCGGTGCTGGCCGGGCTGGTATTGGTGGCAGCCTTGTGCTATTTGGTCTATACGCTGCTGCTTCCCCCCCAGCCCAAGGGGACGCCGGTATTTTTCAATTATATCGGTACCGTGGAAATCCAAGGGGCCGAAAAGTCATGATATCCCGCCGCAGGGAGCAGGGAAAGAGGGGATACGACCATGCGCTTTACCAATGAGACCGGCTTGATACAGGTTCTTAAATATAGCAGCCAGAGGCTGACCCGTATCCTGACGGTGCCGGTGACCAACGGCTACCGAAAGGTACGCCGGGCCCTCAACCCCAACGGCTTCACCACCCGGGTTATGGCCGACGTGCGCACGGGCAGCAAAGAGCTGATCAACGGCAAGCCCCAGTCTCTGAAAGATTATTTTTTGTTTGGCAACTACTATATCGCTAAAAAACTGGCATTTATCATTGCAGTGCTGATTTTGGTACTGCCTGTCTTATATTTGAAGTTCCTCCATCCCGTTATCAGGTCTAATTTCCTCACCGCAACCATGGTGGTCAACAGCGCCGAAATGGTGGGCTACAGCGGCAAGGTGCAGCTGCTCTCCAACTCCGGCGGGCCGGTGCTCTACCGGGGGCCCCTGGCGGATGGGCGGATCACCGGGCAAGGGAAGCTCTACGACTATGAAGGCAATCTGGCTTATCAGGGCGCCTTCCTCATGGAACAGTATGAGGGCAGCGGCCAGACCTTCTGGCCGGGCGGCAAGACCCGCTATGCCGGCAGCTTTGCCGGCAACCGGTACGAGGGCCGGGGTACCCTGTACAACGAGGACGGCAGCCTGCTCTATGAGGGCAGCTTTGCCGCCGGACTCTACGACGGGGAAGGTATCCTGTATCAGAATGGCTCCGTTCTTTATCGTGGCGGGTTTAAGGCCGGGCAGATGGCCGGTGAAGGCAAGCTTTACTCCGGCAGCCTGGTGGTTTATGAGGGCGGTTTCGCCGCCGGCGCTTTTGGCGGCGCCGGCCGGGAATACGATCCGGTAGCCGGCCGCCTGATTTATGACGGCGCTTATGTTGCCGGCAAGTATGAGGGCCAGGGCAGGCAGTTTGACGCGGCAAGCGGTATGCTGACCTACGAGGGCGGCTTCTATCAGGGGTCTTATGAGGGAGCGGGCAAAAGCTACGATCCTCAGACCCAGCTTCCCCTTTACGAGGGCGGCTTCCGGGCAGGGCGGCATGACGGAGAAGGTGTGGAGTACGATCCCGCATTGGGCGCAGTTATCTACCGGGGCGGCTTTCTTCTGGGGTTCTACCACGGCGCCGGCATCCAATATGATCCGGCCACCGGCTTCGTCACCGCCGCCGGCCAGTACCGCAACGGACAGCTGGTGGTGCTGCCGGAGGTGGATAGTTTGCCTGAGGACGGCGTCTTACCCCCCGCAGCTGCCGCAGAGGGCGATAATGAGGGAGGAAGCGGCGAAGAAGAGAAGCCTTCGCAGGAATCCGCCGGTCCCGGTCAGGCCCAGCCCGAAAACCCGCCGGCAGAAAGCGGCGGCCGGATCTATCAGGGACCCAAAACCGCCGCCGGCGGCATAGATTACACGGCCCTGGCGAAGATGACCGCCGCCCAAATGCAGGCCCAGTTCAGCGCCCAGCCCAACTCCTGGTCCTTGTCGGACAGCAATGTGCTGATCTATGCCGACCAGACAGAAGGCATCGGCCTGGCCCTGCGTACCGACAGCAGCGGCAAAGCCGTCAGTCTCGATGTCTGGAACGACGCCGCCGTGGCCGGAGCCAAGGCGGGATCAAGCCGGGCGCAACTGAACGCTGCCTTGGGCGCTCCTGCCGACGCCGTCCAGGAGATCATGGGCGAAGGAAGAATGATCTCCATCAGCCAGTCTAACCGCTATTTCGGGCGGCTTACCAACTTGTCTCCCGAGAGCAAAGTCACCGTATACACTTATCAGACCGGGGCCGGTACGATCCGGGCGGTTTTCGCCGGCAGTACAGACCAGTGTCTGCTTTTGGAGATATTACCTTGATGGAGGTGCCATGCCATGGGAAAATACACCGCTATCGCCGATGTGGGAGGGGCGCTGGTTCAGCTTTTACGGGACAGCTTGTGCCCCGAGGTCATTCAGACCCCGGACAGCATCGGCCTGTGCTCCCCGGCGGATAAGGGAGACATGATCCTGGGACTCCACCTTTATGATGTGCGGGAAAGCCAGGAGCTGCGGGCCGTCGATATGGTGGATATGGGCCCCGGACGGCAGCGCTTCCCGGGAACCTATCTCACCCTGTCCTACATGATCACCGCCTATTCCAAGGCGGATGTGAAGTACCGCTCCAGTGAGGATCAGCGCATTCTGGGCAAAGTTATCCAGACTTTAAGTGACAGCGCCGCTCTCGGCGCCAATACCTTCTCACCGGTGGCCCGCTCCTCCGGACTGGATCTGCGTATCCAAATGCTGTCTTTGGAGACGGAGGCCCAGCAGCGAATCTGGAGCGTCCCCAACCAGGCCTACCGGACTTCGCTTTTCTACCGGGTGAGTCCGGTGGAGCTGGAGTCCGCCAGAACCCGCCAGGTCCAGCGTATCGTGGATCTGGATCTTACGATAAAGGAGTAATGGGCCATGAACAGAACATGGAACCCCGAGGCAGTGACCCGTGTCCATCTCCGGCGCAAGGTTTCGGCGGCGGTGCTGGTCATCGACGATTTCACCGGACTTCCTATTACGGCTGCCGACCTGATTGTGACGGCGGCCCAGGTGCTGGAAAAGCCGGTTCGCAAGGCGGACGGGTATTTCCTCTTTATGGACTGCACCGTACCGGAGCTGGAGATTACCGCCCGGGCCTGGGCCTATCATCCGGCCACCCTGCGGGTGGCGTTGTCCTCCCTGTCCCCGCTGCGTCCTGTGGTGAAGCTGCGTCTCACCCCTAACCGCAATTATAGTATTCCTCTTCAGACCACCTATCTGGAAGGCCAGGCGCCGCCAAAGACAGCGATTCGGGTCTTTTGCGAAAATGACCCCAAGCCCTTGCGCTTGCTGTATGACTACAGTCCCGACGGCCCGGAGGAGGGACGGCTGCTCCAGATCTACGACCCCGGCAGCTCGGACCTGGAGGGCAGGCAATTTGCTTTGCTGCGAAAGGGTGAGAGCAAACCGGAATGCTTTTTTGTCCGGGATACTGTGGAGGGTCAGGAGGGGGGCTGTCTGCTGAGCGCTCCCCTGAAACGGGAATGCAAAAAAGCGGGAGCCACCGTGCTGCCGGTTCTGACGGCAGAGGCCGATGAAAGCGGACACTACTTTTTGCCTCTGCGGATTTTGGCGGTTAAGACTTACGTCTGCCGCATTCTCTGGGCTCCTGCCGGCTCTGACTGGCGGGAGCAAACCTTGGAGCTGGAGCCCGGACGGGTGACCCGGCTGAACCTGTCTGAAAGCTGATACCTGGAAGGTGGTGCATACCATGCTATCGCTTAAAACCAAACGGCTTTTGACCGCCGTTTTGATCCTGTCCCTGTCTGCGGCCGCCTTCTGCGGCTGGTGGGGTTCCTCCCTGCCGCTGAAGCAGGTGATCGCTACTCTGCCTGCCGGCGATAAAATATACGGCATCGACCAGGGGGAGAAGGAGTTTCGTTTCTTTCAAACCGATGAGACAGGGGTCATACAGGCCGAGATCCGCCGCAGCATCCGGATTGGCAGCTCTTACCGTGCCTATGACTGCCTGATGCGGGATGGAGAAACAGTCTATGTCCTTGAGCGCCAGGCGGATATCCTCAGCGACCGAATTCAGTCGGAGACGGTATACCGCTGCGACTTTGCCGCCGGCCGGCTGGAGGCTTTGTGGGGGCTGCCCTTAGTGGATCCGGCCATGGACAGCAATTTTGCCGCCCAGGTCCGGGACGGTGTGCTTACCTTCTTCCAGGCTGATTATACGGGCAAGCAGGCCACCGGCCATCTGCTGCGGATGACTCAAGGCGGAGTCCCGGAGGAGATTGCCGCTTTTGATTACGACATCGGCGTGGGCTTTACCGACTTTTTTGCCGGAGCCTCGGGGCGGATAGCCTTCACTACCCCTGCCGGCGAAATCTATGTGCTGGACGGCGACGGGCAGCCGGAGAAGGTTTTTCCGGCAAGCCCGGCGGCCCGGCCCTTGGTTCTCTTTGGCCATGACGGCGGCGACCGGATCTGCGCTCTTGGCACAGACGGACGGGTCTATGAGATAGAGCTCTCCGATTGGATCAGGCCGGAGCTGCTTTTCGACAGTGAAAAACGGGGCCTTCCCCTCCGGGGCGTCAGCGCCCTGGCTTTGGGCGAGGGGGACGATTTTACGGCGGCTCTCGCCGACGGCCGGGCTCTGGGTATATTCCGGGATGGCGGCGGCCAGGTTTTGGAGAAACTTATCGCCTTGAAGGATCATGTGGCTAAGCGGGCTGCCATTGGCGGTTTGGGCGTCTGGGCGGCGGCGGCTGTTCTGAGTCTTTTATCTCGTTTTTTCCTGTTCCTGACCCGGGGCAAGTTGCCCATCGTCACCAAACTGCTAGCTGTTTTTTTACCTATTTTGATTGCCAGCCTGATTCTGATGAACGGCCTGGTCACCGGTATTTTCCAGCGGGAGCTGGTGGATGGCCAGTATGAGCGGCTTTACCTGCTGACCAGCCAGCAAACCGCCACCCTCAATGCCAACTATATTAAGAGCATCGACCCCTATGCCCCCTTTGAAAACGTCTATTTCTATGAAATACGCTCCGCCCTCAACGTGCTTCCCGGCCAGGGGGCTATTCGCACCCAAGATTCGGCGGCGGTTCAGGAGGTCTATAATTCCAACTATTTCTGGCTTTATAAGCTGGTGGACGGCAAGCTGCTCTCCTTAGTCTGCGAACAGGACTATGTGGGCGTGCCCGTGGAAAACCGCTATAGCGCCGCTGTGGCAAAGCAATTCTATGAAGCGGCGGAGACGGGGCAGGCCCTGCGCACCGGCTTCCGGGACAGCTTGGGTGAGTGGACGATTCTGCTGACCCCTGTGCTCGACGAGGATGGGCAGGTAGTGGCGGTCCTTGAGACCGGCGATACCCGGCAGTCCCTGGATTATGCAGTGGAGCAAGGGGCCCGGCAGCTTACCCTGCTGAACCTCTCCGTCATGGCGGTGCTGGCGCTGCTCCTCTCGGCGGTTATCGCTCTTTCCTTGCGCCCCCTGGGTATTCTCAAGCAGCGGGTTCAGGAAATCAGCGAGGGCAAGTTGGGGGTTCAAGCGCCGGAACGGGGCAACGACGAGGTCAGCGAAATTACTAGAACCTTCAATACCATGAGCAAAAACGTGGCTTTCCGGGACAGAGAAATACGGCTGACCAGCGAAGGCTACTCCCGCTTCGTGCCGGCCCGCATGTTCGGGCTGCTGGATAAATCCAGCGTCATCGATGTGCGGCTGGAGGATTCCACCAGCGTGGAGGCCACGGTGCTTAACTGCTCGGTGGGCGCCTTCGACGAGATCGCCCGCAGCCTCCGCTCCAAAGAGATGTTCCGGCTGATCAATCAGGTTTTGGCCCGGCTGGTGCCGGTGGTGGATCAGACCGGCGGCCTGGTGGACCGTTTTGACCGGGCGGGCCTGCTGGCCATTTATACCGACCGGCCGGAAAAAGCCCTGGATGCCGCCGTGTCTCTTTGCCAGACTATCCGTCTGGCCCAATTGGTGGAAGTGGGAGAACAGGCCCTGGACTTCCATGTGACCCTCAGCGCCGGTCCGGCAATGATCGGCATCGTAGGGGCGGAAGAACGGCTGGAGGCCGTGACCATCTCGGAGCATACCAGCTTTACCAGTTTCCTGCGGCCTCTGGCTGTGGAATATGGAGCTGCGGTTTTGATGACGGGCAGCGCCGCCGGGCTGATTCCCGATTTTGAAAAGCGCTACCACGCCAGAACCATCGGCTTTGTGTATATGCGTACATTGGAGCGCCTGGAACGGCTTTACGACGTCTTCGACGGTGACGACGAGACTACCCGGCGGCTCAAGGAAGAGACCAGGGAGCTTTTTGAAAAGGGAGTGTCCCTGTTTTGCTCCCATCAGTATTATGACGCCCGCCTGTTGTTTATCGAGGTGCTGAAGAAGAACCGCAGAGACAAAGCGGCCAAGAATTATTTGTATTTGTGCGATACCTACTACCGCCAGGAGGGCGGCGAGGAGCGGGATGTCTGGCTGGCTGTTTATTGATGCACAAAAGCTCAGAATGGGGGAATGCAGCGATGAAAAGAAATACAGTGCAGGATGGAGCCGGCGGCCGGCGGCGTTTTCCGCTCTGGGGGATGCTGGGCTTTTGCCTGGTGATGTGCTTGCTGCTGCTTTGGCAGCCGGCCAGGGCTTTTGGCGGGGAAAGTTATTCGGTTTTCTTTGAGAACGGCAGATATTGGTATGTGGACCCAAATATCCCAACGGACCCCGATCCCACTGACCCCACCGATCCGTCCAATCCGACTAACCCTCCAAATTATGTTCAGGTTTATCCGGTGACGCTTCAGCCCTCGGACGGATGGCAAATGAAATCAGTGACGGTCGGCGAAGACAGCTTCTGGGATGGCTACAACAACTATATGCCGGAGTGGGCGCCGGCTGCTGTGATGACCCTGGAGAGCACTGACGGCATTCGGGTTTTAACCGAAATGCCAACTGGTGTGAGTGCAGTCAGCTATTCTATTGAGGGTAACGTCACGACGTTGATGTGCCAGGTGCCAGGCACAGGTTCTGCGGTCGAGGTGGGGGACATATACAGCATGTTTATTCCAGAGGCTCCCGATGAGCGCAGTGTAGTCCGGGGGGGTGAAATTGCCTGGTACTATGCTCCGGCGGATCTGGGCGGAGCAATCTTTAGGCCTATGCCCCGGCTTCGCCTATTTGGGCTGCCGGAGGATTGCAGAATTATTTCGGAGGATGTTTACGGCGGGGATTACGGTGACGCGATCTTTTCCGGCTACTTTCTTCCCGGTCAGGTCAAAGGGTCGCTGGATAATGATGATTATAGAATCGGCTTGGATAGCGGGGAGATGCAAGGTATCTACATCTTTATCGAGGCCGACAGAAAAACCTTTACCATAGACGCTTCTGCTGCCAGTTCCGGGGAAGAGCTGGTCCTGGGGAATCTGGATATCCGGCAGGCCGTCAACCTGACTTTCCCGGCCAGCGAGATATATTACTTGGAGGACGAGAACTTTATCGCATCCACCACATTTACGGTTCCCTCAGGCAAAAGCTTTTATTTCTATTTACAGACGGGTGAGAAATACAGAGCTATTTCTGAGGAAGCATTCCCATCTTGTACCATTACCAATGCCGGCGGAACGGTGACCCTTCCTCTGCATCTAAATAGGGAGATGACATTTAACGGCGTGATCCCTGGCGACCTGCTGATGGAGGACGCTTCCATCATATTCAATGTGGATGAAAGCTACCTCATCCGGCGCTACAGTATTATTCCGGTTAGCGGGACAGGATATAGACTGGAGCCGGCGGAAGGGGGCTCGGATGAAGAGCAGATGACGCTCTATGCCGAGTTGATGGTAGATGCCGGTTACAGCAATTCCCAGCCCCAGCTCTCGGCGGAAGGCTGCAGCTTTGAGACTGGAGAACCGTATACGAATGAAGAAACGGGAGAAGTGATGTATTTCTATTTCATCACCCGTGAAGATGGCAATCCCTTTGAGGATGACCTTGCCGTCATGGTTTCCGGCATCGTCCGTAACGGAGGCGGCGGTGGCGGAGGAGGCAGCTACGATCCGCCGGTTCAGACTCCCGTCGTCCAGCCCCCTCCCGCCGTCCGGGTGGAAAATAAGCTGGATCAGGCCAAGGTCAGCAGTGATACGATTTTGTGGCCCCTGAATACGGTGGAGGAGGGTGGGGTGAGCACTACCGTCATCACCGATCAGGAGCTGGCAGCTTTGCTGGAGTTGGCCCGCCACCATGCGGAGGACACGGAAAATCTGGAGGGTGACGGCCTCAAGGAAGGTATTATCCTCATTGAGGACCTGGGCGAGACCAGCGACAACCGGAGCTATGTCCTCCGCCTCACCGACGAACAGTTCCAAAGCCTGGCCGCTGAGGGCTGGGACCGGCTCACCCTGCAAACTCCGGCAGGCAGCTTCAGCCTGTACGATGCGGCCATCGGTGAAGCCTCGGGAGGAACCGGCGGAGACAGGGCGGGAGGCGTTCATTTCGAGATCAGCCGCCTGGAGCACCAGGGCCGTCCCGGTGTGGACGCCAACCTGACGGTGGACAGCAGCCAGGTGACGGTCTTCGAGCTTCCTTATGGTGTGCGTTTGTTTATCCCCTACACTCCCGCTGCCGGTGAAGATGTGCAGGCCCTGGCTGTGGAATACATCCATGCCGACGGCACCGCCGAGCTGGTGACCGAGTGCAGCTACGACGCTGAACTGGGAGGTCTGTTCCTGTTTACCACTCATCTTTCCAAGTTTGGCGTGGTCTATCGCCCGGCAGTATTTGAGGACGTAGGACCTTCCCATTGGGCCAATCCCTATGTGACCTTTCTGGCGGCCCGGGGCGTGGTTGGCGGCTATCAGGACGGCGTCTACCTGCCCGATCAGCCCGCCACCCGGGCGGAATTTATCAGCCTGGCCACCAAAGCCCTGTCGGCAGTCAAACTGCCCGCACGGCCGGTGCAGGTCTATTCCGATGTGCCGGCCTCCAACTTTATGGCGGGAGCCTCCAACTGGCTTTATTACAATAATCTGGCCGGGACGATCAGCGACGGCAGCCGCCTGCTGCCCAATGAGGTTATTACTCGGGAGGATATGGCTGCTCTGCTGAGCAATATCGCCTCCGGTGTGGGTCTGCGGATTCGTTCTAAGGGCCTGGATGCCGGCTATACCGATACGGATCAAATTGCCTCTTATGCCAGGCAGGCGGTGCTGCGGCTTCGTGCCGCCGGCATTTTGGAGATGGCGCAAAACTACAAGTTCAATCCCAAGGCCCCTCTGAACAGGGGGGAAATGGCCCAAATAACCGCCATGCTTTTGAACAATCTGTAATAAAAACCAAATGTGAGGTTTAGAGAAAAGAAAGGGCCGGAGAAAGGCGGTGAGACCGGTGGCCGAATTCTTTGCATCTATACAAGAATACATTGAGGTCTTGCTGGAGCTGGTGGACCGCCGGCTGGAGCTTTTAGAAGGACGGCAGCTGGTGGATTCAACGGGGCAGCTGGCAGCTCTGGAGCTGGCAGATCAATTGGAGCAGAGAATCCGCCGGCGCTGCGAGGCTACGGTGGAAGCTGGTGGAGCCGCTCCCCTGGAGTATCTTTTTCGCACCTTTAGCTTGACGGCTTTTGAACGGCACTGTGTCTATATGGCTTTAGCCTCCGAGCTGGACAGTTCCTATGGAGGGCGATATGGGGCCCTTCAGGCCGATGGCGGCCGGCTGCCCAGCTTGGATCTCTGTCTCAGAACCTTTACCGGCGGCAGGGCTGACCGCACTGTGCTGCTGGCCCGCTGGCGGGAGAGGGAAGAAGGGCTTACCTGCTTTTTCCGCTCCGGACATCGGGGGGCGGAGCAGCAGAGCGACCTGAATCCCGGCCTTAAGCTGGATCGCCGTATTGTGGATTTCCTATTCAATTATCTGAGCCCGGACCCCGCATTGGAGGGCGTGGCGGAGATCTTCTGGCCCAATGAGGCCGAGCTGGCGCCGCTGGTGCTTTATGAAGGACTGCTGGAACAGATGGCGGACTATGCCCGGCGGCTGCCGGCAGAAACGCCTTTGCTCTTTTACTTGAAGGGTGAGCCCGGTTCGGGGCGGCGCACGCTGGCCAGGCATTTCAGCCAGAATGAGGAGCAGCCGCTGCTGCTGGCAGATTTGCCGGCCCTCTTCCAATGCGGCGCAACCTGGGGGGAGGCCCTGATGCCCGTGTGCCGGGAGGCGGCGATCCGGCAGGCTGCCCTGGCCTTCAGCGGCTTTGAGAAGCTGCTGGACGGGGAGGAGACGGCCCCGGCCTGTTCCGCTGCCGGAGTTGAAGAGCCGGGAAGCAGGCGAAATCACGTCCGCATGCTGCTTGAGCGGGTTGCCCGAGTTACCGGGCGTCTGTTCCTCCTTTCCACCATCCCCTGGCAGCCGGAAACGCCCTGCAAGCCTTGGCAGCGGGTGGAGCTGGAGCTGGAGCTGCCGGATACCGCCGGCCGGCTAAGCCTCTGGCAGCATTATTTACAGGATGTGCCTCTGGAGGAAGGCATCCGGCTGGAGACACTGGCCGTGAAATTTGCCTTCCAGCCCGGCCAGATCAGTGCCGCCGCCGCAGAATCACTGCGCCTGTCCGGCTGGGAGAACAGAGGGATACTGAACGATGAAACGCTCCACCGGGCCTGCCGGGCTCAGCTGTCCCACAGCCTGGGCAAGAAAGCCAGCCGGGTCAATGCCGCTTATACCTGGGAAGACCTGATCCTGCCGGCGGAGCAAAAGCAGCTGCTGCAAAATGCCTGTGCCCAGGTGGAATACCGGCACCGGGTATACGGCCAGTGGGGCTTTGGCAAAAAAGTAGCCTATGGCCGGGGCTTATCCCTGTTGTTCAGCGGGCCGCCGGGTACCGGCAAGACTATGGCCGCTCAAGTGATCGCCAACCGGCTGGGCCTTGAACTCTATAAAGTGGATCTCTCCGGCGTTATGTCCAAATATATCGGCGAAACGGAAAAACACCTGGGGGCCGTATTTGATGAGGTGAAGAAGAGTCAGAGCATTCTTTTTTTCGACGAGGCTGACGCCCTGTTTGGCAAGCGCTCGGAGACGAAAGATGCTCACGACCGCTATGCCAACATTCAAACTTCTTATTTGCTTCAAAAGATCGAGGAATACGAGGGTATCGTTATTTTGGCCAGCAACTTTCTCCAGAATTTTGACGAGGCCTTCAAGCGCCGGATCAAATTTATCATTGATTTTACTTTGCCCGACCGGGACCGGCGAGAGCAGATTTGGAAGTCTGTCCTGCCGGCGGATTTGCCCAGAGAAGAGGATATCGATTTTGATTTCCTGGCCCGCAGCTTTGAGATTTCGGGCAGCAGCATCAAAAATATCGCCGTATCCGCGGCCTTTCTGGCAGCGGCCGAGGAGACGGCCCTGGGCATGGTTCATCTGCTGCTGGCTGCCCAAGCCGAGCAGAATAAGACGGGAAAAAACCTGAGCCGGGAGGAATTTGGCGAATACTACCACCAGGTGCAGGCTCACCTAAAATCGAGATTGGGACAGGAGTGATCGATATGCAGAATGCCAGCTACAACGCAAGGCAGATGACGCCGCCGCCTGGGCCGGCGCCGAGGCCGCCGGGGCAGACGCCGTCCTCCGGGCCGGCGCCGAGGCCGCCGGGGATGACGCCGCCGCCTGGGCCGGCGCCGAGACCGCCGGGGATGACGCCGCCCTCCGGGCCGGCGCCGAGGCCGCCGGGGATGACGCCGCCCTCCGGGCCGGCTCCAAGGCCGCCGGGAATGACGCCGCCCTCCGGGCCGGCGCCGAGACCGCCGGGAATGACGCCGCCGCCCTCCGGTCCGGCTCCAAGGCCGCCGGGAATGACGCCGCCCTCCGGGCCGGCGCCGAGGCCGCCGGGGATGACGCCGCCGCCCTCCGGTCCG
>JAHDPO010000004.1 GCA_018434325.1 Clostridia bacterium
CCGGGGTCATTCTTAGCCAATCTCAGGCCAAATTTGTTCAATTTTTTCGTTTGTGTGTAGATTCCCCTTTGCATTTCACATACTAACGTAATTTTTGCTCACCCGGCCTCTGCTAATTGCATACAAGTGTAATTTTTGCACAAATGGGGGGGCGGCTTTCATCGTGACGTTTCCGTAACCATATCAATGGCACCTTCCAGTGGATTTTACTTCGACAAGCCGGAACTTACCTTGAAATTCAACTAATTCTGCTTAAAAGGCTGAAGTTTTGACCGGCTTTTTCAGTGCCCTCGTCTCGCTGCTCAATTTTGCGCATTTTTCAGTACTGGCCAAATTTGATGCTTTCTTCCCGATACTTTCCTCGTGATAAAATCTTGACATTCTCGCGGGCTGTGATATGATTTAACCATCTGAGCCGTAAGAAGCTTCTTCCGGCGAAGTGCTTAATTTTCATACTGACACAAAGATTCGTTCTGCGTGAAAGGCCCAGCTATCGATATTGACTGATGCGCTTTTCACAAGCGCATTTTTTTATTGTTAAATTTCCGATCACAAAAAAATAAAAAGGGGGCAAGGCATGGAAACAAGAGTAGCGATCATCGGTATTATTGTGGAAAATCCCGATTCCGTTGAGAGGCTCAACGGCATATTGCACGACTATTCACCCTACATTATCGGCCGCATGGGCATACCTTACCGGGAGCGGAAGGTCTCCATCATCAGCGTAGCCGTCGATGCGCCCCAGGATACGATCAGCGCCCTGTCCGGCAAAGTGGGCAAGCTGCCCGGCGTCAGCGCCAAAACGGCTTATTCCCCTGTGGGAGGCCGCAATGAATAATGACAGCAAGCTGCTAATCGATAAGCTCGAGGCTGACGGAGCTTTAAGCCCTGCCGAATACTTGTTTTTGCTGGAAAATCGGAGTCCGGAAACTGCCCAATACCTTTTTGAGCGGGCCCGCACCGTCAGGCAGCGTATTTATGGCGATGAGGTCTATACCCGAGGCTTGATTGAGTTTACGAATTACTGCAAAAACGACTGCTATTATTGCGGTATCCGCAAAAGCAACCGGGAGGCGGAGCGCTACCGCCTGACGAAAGAGCAGATTCTCGAGTGCTGCGCCGCCGGCTATGACTTAGGTTTCCGCACTTTTGTGCTCCAGGGCGGCGAAGACCCTTTTTACAGCGATGAAAAAATTGCCGATATTGTCCGCGCTATTAAAGCAGCCCATCCCGACTGCGCCGTAACCCTTTCCTTTGGTGAAAAAGACCGTAAAAGCTACGAAGCCTATTTTGCCGCCGGAGCTGACCGCTATCTGCTGCGTCATGAGACGGCCGATTGCGATCATTACGGCAAGCTGCATCCCGGGGAGATGTCTTTGCAGCGCCGCAAGCAATGCCTTTGGGAGCTGAAGGACATCGGCTATGAGGTGGGCTGCGGCTTTATGGTTGGATCACCCTACCAGACCAATGAATGCCTGGTGGAGGACCTGCTTTTTATCAAAGAGCTGAACCCTCACATGATCGGTATCGGGCCGTTTATTCCCCACGGTTCTACGCCCTTTGCCGGCCAGGCTGCCGGTTCTCTGGAGCTTACCTTGTTTTTGCTGGGCATCCTCCGGCTGATGCTGCCGCGGGTGCTGCTGCCGGTGACCACCGCTTTGGGGACCATTCATCCGGCGGGCCGGGAGCAGGGCGTTTTGGCCGGCGCTAATGTGGTAATGCCCAATCTTTCGCCCCTGAACGTCCGTAAAAAATATATGCTCTATGATAACAAGATCTGTACCGGCGATGAAGCCGCCGAATGCCGCCGCTGCCTGGCCGGGCGTATGGAATCTGTGGGCTATCGGCTTGTGGTGGCCAGAGGCGACTACAAAGCCGTATAGGTATAAAGCTAACGGGGAAGAAAAATCTGACCCGAAAGAAAGGAGCAGCTATGTATAATCCCAAGTCTTTACGTGCAGAAGAATTCATTGCCCATGAGGCGGTTCTGGAAACTCTGGCTTATGCTGAGGCCAATAAGGAGAATGAGGAGCTCATCGACTCCATTATTGCCAAAGCCAAGCTGCGCAAGGGCCTGTCCCACCGGGAGGCCGCCGTCCTGCTGGATTGCACTATTGAGGAGAAAAACAAGGAAATCTATGCCTTGGCCGAGCAGATCAAAAAAGATTACTATGGCAACCGCATTGTGATGTTCGCACCCTTGTATCTGTCCAATTACTGCGTCAACGGCTGCGTCTACTGTCCTTATCATCAAAAGAATACAAACATTGCCAGAAAGAAGCTGACCCAGGAGGAAGTGGCTCAGGAGGTTATGGCTTTGCAGGATATGGGTCATAAACGGCTGGCTATTGAGTCCGGGGAAGATCCCGTCAATAGTCCTATCGAATACATTCTGGAATGTATCAATACGATTTACAGTGTCAAGCACAAAAACGGCGCTATCCGCCGGGTCAATGTCAATATTGCGGCCACGACGGTGGAGAACTACCGGAAGCTCCGGGACGCCGAGATCGGAACTTACATCCTTTTTCAGGAGACCTATCATAAAGAAAGCTATGAGAAGCTCCATCCTACGGGCCCCAAGCATAATTATGCCTACCATACCGAGGCCATGGACCGGGCTATGGAAGGGGGCATCGATGACGTGGGCATAGGAGTGCTCTTTGGCCTGGAGCTTTACCGCTATGAATTTGCCGGCTTATTGATGCACGCGGAGCATTTGGAGGCGGCCCACGGTGTGGGGCCTCATACCATCAGCGTACCCAGAATCCGTCAGGCTGACGGCATCGATCCCGGCGCCTTTGATAACGGTATTGATGACGATACCTTTGCCAAAATTATTGCCTGCATCCGTATCGCCGCTCCTTATACCGGCATGATCGTTTCCACCAGGGAAAGCCAGGCTTGCCGGGAAAGAGTGATCCATCTGGGCGTCTCGCAGATCAGCGGCGGCTCCAAGACCAGTGTGGGCGGCTATTACGAACCCCAACCTGAGGATGCGGAGTCCGAGCAATTTGACGTCAGCGACAAGAGGACTCTGGACGAGATTGTGGAATGGCTGATGAAATTAGGCTACATTCCCAGCTTTTGCACGGCCTGCTACCGGGAAGGCCGCACCGGCGACCGTTTTATGAGCCTTTGTAAAAGCGGCAACCTGCAAAACTGCTGCCATCCCAATGCCTTGATGACCCTTAAAGAATATGTGGTCGATTATGCCTCTGATTCCACGAAGGCTTTGGGCGAAGCTTTAATAGCGGCGGAAATTGCCAATATACCGAAGGATAAGGTAAAGCAGATCGTCCGGGATAACCTTTCGCACATTGAACATGGGCAAAGAGACTTTCGACTGTAGGTGATGATATATGGGACTTAATGAGACCCCCAGCGCCAATCGCATCCATATCGGTATTTTTGGCAACCGCAACGCCGGCAAATCCAGCGTTATCAATGCCATTACCGGCCAGGATTTTGCCATTGTCTCCGAGATGAAGGGCACCACCACGGACCCGGTTTACAAAGCCATGGAGCTTTTGCCCCTGGGGCCGGTGATGATTATCGATACCCCCGGCATCGATGACGAGGGAGCTTTGGGAGAGCAGCGCATCAAGAAGGCCAGGCAAGTGCTGAATAAGACGGACGTTGCCCTCCTGGTGGTGGATGCCTCAGTGGGCCAAAAGCCCCAGGATGGGGAACTGATCGGACTCTTTGAAGAGAAGCAGATTCCGTATATCATCGTCTGGAACAAAAGCGATCTTTTGCCGAGTTCGGCAGCAGGCATAGAGAAGGAGACAAAGCCGGAGCCGGCGGCGCCGACCAGGGAAATTTATATCAGTGCCAAAACCGGTTTTCATATCGAAGCATTGAAAAATAAAATTGCCGCACTGACCCTGACAGAGGAGCCTCAGCAGCGGCTAGTGGCCGATTTAATCCAGCCTTTGGATTTTGTGATTTTGGTTACGCCTATTGATAAAGCCGCGCCGAAGGGTCGCTTGATCCTGCCCCAGCAGCAGACCATCCGGGATATTCTTGATGCCGGAGCCGTATCTGTCGTGGTCAGAGAGTCTGAGTTGAAAGAGACGCTGGAAAAACTGGGACGAAAACCACAATTGGTGATCACCGACAGCCAGGTTTTTGCTCAGGTTGCCGCCCTGGTGCCTGAAGATATTACTCTGACCTCTTTTTCTATTTTGTTTGCCCGCTATAAGGGGCTGCTGGATACGGCCGTCAAGGGCGCCGCAGCGCTAAAGGGCCTGCAGGATGGTGATAAGGTGCTGATCAGCGAAGGCTGCAGCCATCACCGGCAATGCGAGGATATCGGGACGGTGAAGCTGCCTCGCTGGGTCAGGAGCTATACAGGGAAAGAGCCGGATTTTACTTTTTCCGCCGGCAGGGAATTTCCTGAGGATTTGCAGCAATATAAGCTGATTATTCACTGCGGCGGTTGTATGCTCAATGAGCGGGAAGTCAAGTATCGCCAGAAATGTGCGGTGGATCAGGGCGTGCCCATCACCAATTACGGCATTGCTATTGCCGCCATGCAGGGTATCCTGCGGCGCAGCATCGCCATGTTCCCCCAGCTTATGGCGGAAATCAGTAAAGCTGAAATAAGAGCATAAAAGTATCGCTAAAAAAACTGCCGCAACCGGTCGGAAGAGACCGGGGAGCGGCAGTTTTTTTCGTGCGGCCGAGAACCATAAGCGAGGGCTTTTCATATCTTGTATACCGGAAAGAACTGAGAAGGGAGACGGTCTATTTGGATATTTGTCTTTGGGGTCTTGGGGGCCGCATTGTTGTACCGGAAGATCCCGGCTATAACGAAGCCCGTCAGGGTTACAACCGAGCCATCCAACACTACCCGCTGATTATCAATTATTGCCGGAATAAAGAGGATGTGGCAAAGGCGGTGAACTGGGCAAGAAGGTATAGAATACCTTTGCGCATCCGCAGCGGCGGTCACAATTATGAAGGTTATTCCAACGGCAGCGGCACCCTGGTCGTGGATATAAGCGAGATGCATGGCCTCAGCCTGGATGAAGAGGGGGGCTTTTTAACGCTGGAAGGGGGCGTAACCAACCGCCAGGTCTATGAATTTGTATCGGCCAGAGGCTATCCCTTTGCCGGCGGCACTTGCCCCACCGTGGGAGTCAGCGGCTATGCGACGGGAGGCGGCTGGGGCCTGTCCTGCCGCTATTTGGGTTTGGGATGTGACAGTCTTGAAGAAATTGAGCTAGTCAATGGCGAAGGACGCCTCATCAAGGCAAACCGGCGCCGTAATCCAGAGCTTTTTTGGGCTTGCCGCGGCGCCGGCGGCGGCAATTTCGGCGTCATTGTATCCATGGTATTCAGACTACCGCCTAAAACGGACAATGTGACCTTGATTGAAATCGATTATCTCCAGGCCACGACGGAAAGACAGGAGATATTCCTGGCAACCTGGCAGCAATGGCTGAAGGAAGCTGATCCCAGAATCACTCTGATTTCAAGAATCTATAACTCCGCAAACGACGGTTTGGCTATGCTGGTTCGAGGTATTTTTTATGGCGAAGCTGATGAGGCGAAGGTGCTCATGGAACCTTTCACCGGGCTTGAAGGGGCAGAATACAGTTTTCAATATCTGCCGTTTCTTGAGGCTGTGACTATCATCGGCAGCAATTACCCCGATTCTGAAAAATTCCAGTCCGTCAGCCGTTTTGTTCTGCGCAATTTTAACGGAGAAGAGATTGCGGAGCTGGTAAAGCTGATCGGGCAGCGGCCGCCGGGCTCTTTATTTGCGGGGCTGTCCATGTATGCCCTGGGCGGCAAGGTGCGAGAGATGGGGAGAGATCAGACGGCCTTTTTTTACCGGCAGGCGGACTATATTATCTGGCTGGAGACCATATGGGAGGAGAACAGATTTGCCGTGGCCAACAGAAGCTGGATCAACCGCCGTTTTCCGGCGCTGGCATCCGTGACAACCGGATCTTACGTTAACTTCCCTTATAGCCGGCTGCCCAACTATTTGGAGGAGTATTATGGCAATCATGCCGCTTTGCTTAAGGAGATCAAAAAAAAGTATGACCCCTGCAATATTTTTACCTTTCCTCAAGGACTCAAAAGCAGGGGCCGCAAGCAATCCAAACCGGCGGTTCTAACGGATTTGGAGGCGGAAGAAACAAAGGCCCAACCAGCGGATGATAGGACATATCGCCGGTTCCGCTACGTCAAAGATCATGCAGGAGCGGGCCGTTAAAGCGTCTGCGCAGCTGCATCAAACAACCAGGGGCTGCCGCACAATTTGCGAACAGCCCCTGGCGCCTAATTATTCTCTTGAATTTATTGCTCAATTTTTAAAATGGATTTCGCTTCGACGATGATCGAATGGATGGTTTTGCTGTAGGTTTCCAGCGTGCCAATCCAAGTGCTTAAGCAGTCCAGGCCGTTGTCGGTGATGCGGTAGACCTTTTTCGCCGGGCCTGTCTTTTCCATTTCCCATTCAGACTGGACAAGCCCTTTTTCCTCCAGGGTGTTTAATGTGCGGTAAACTCCCGTATTGTCGGCCTTTTCGCCGTTGAACAGGTTTTTGTCTTCCAGGGCCTGTATAATAGAATATCCGTGAAGATTCTGTTTAGCAAGAAGGATCAGGATATTGGGCTGCAGCAGCTTATCGAGGGTATATCCTTTACAGGAACATTTCGCTCTTTTATATATGGGAGTTTTGGTCATATCAGACATAATCAATCACCTCAGAGTTAATCTAGCATATTGCTTGACGGGCTGTCAATATGGATAATTATGTGATAAAGTAATATGATAAAGTTCATAACGCAATTGGATAAACAGGAATTTGACTGGAGGGATCGATATGGATTGTAGAATCAGACCCTGGCAAACGGAGGATGCCGAAAACATTGCAGAGGTATTGAACAATAAAAAAATTCAAAATAACCTCCGGGACGGCATCCCTTTTCCCTATACGGCTGAAGACGCCAAAGAGTATATCACAGCTATGCTGGCGGCGGACAAAGAGATGACTTATGCATTTGCAATAACAATCGAAGATAAAGCCATCGGCAGCATCGGCGTCTTCCGCAAAGACAATATCCATATTCGGACCGCCGAGATGGGCTATTATGTTGCCGAGCCTTATTGGGGTATGGGAATCGGAACAAGCGCAGTCAAGCAAGCGGGCAAGTATATTTTTGAGCATACTGACATTGTAAGGATTTTTGCAGAGCCCTTCGCTGATAATGCCGCATCCTGCCGTATTCTTGAAAAGTCGGGATTCCAATGCGAAGGCATTTTGCGGAAAAATGCCTTCAAAAACGGCAAAATACTGGATATGAAAATGTATGCGTTGGTCAAGGAAGCTTAAAAAGAAGAAATAAACTGAGCCGTGATTCCCCTTGAGGAGCCACGGCTCTTTGCTTATCCTGCGCGGATTTTCAGATTTTTAATGCCAGGTTAACGGTGATGCTGCCCGTCGTGACCGCCGCAAATGTGATTTTCACCGTGATGATGTTCGCCATGGCTGCCGCAAGTATGCCCTGCGCCGTGATGATGTTCGCCGTGGTGATTGCACATGATATCCGGGTTATATTTTAAGCTGCCGGCCAGCAAATCATTGACGGCCTTATCCGCATCGCCGCTGACGCCGCCGTACAGATCTATGCCGGCTTCAGCCAGAGCCTGCTTGGCGCCGCCGCCAATACCGCCGCAGATCAATGTGTTTACGCCGCCTTTTTTTAGAATATCAGCCAATGCGCCGTGGCCGCTGCCATTTGTGTTCACGACGGAAGCCACCTGAATCTTGCCATTCTCTATATCATAGACCTTAAACCGTTCCGTATGCCCAAAGTGTTGAAACACGTTGCCATTTTCATAGGTTACTGCGATCCTCATTTTTTAGCCTCCATTTCTAAAAGCAGATTGGTTAACTCATCTAGACTGTTATCGTCAAACAATTCAATTGTCCCTGAATCGCTGGCTCTTGCCAGGCCGGGGTCGATCGGCAGTTTGCACACCATATTGATGCCGTGCTTGGCGGCAATCTCATCCACATGGCTCTCGCCAAAAACAGAATGACAGCTTCCGCAATCCGGGCATTTGAAATAGCTCATGTTCTCCACGACGGCCAGCACAGGAATATCCATGGCGGCGGCCATGTTTACAGCTTTTTCAACGATCATGCCCACCAATTTCTGCGGTGATGTGACAATCACGATGCCATCCAGCGGCAGAGACTGAAAAACGGTAAGGGGTACGTCGCCGGTGCCGGGAGGAAGGTCGACAAACATATAATCAATATCTCCCCAAATCACGTCTGTCCAAAACTGCTTGACCATTCCGGCTATAATCGGGCCGCGCCATATGACCGGATCCGTATCGTTTTCCAGCAGCAGATTTGTGGACATGATGGCAATGCCCGTTTTACTTCTAGCCGGAAATAATCCGAATTCACCAGCCGCCGCTTTTCCCTGAATCCCAAAAGCCTTGGGGATAGAGGGGCCGGTCACGTCGGCATCAAGAATGGCCGCCTGATATCCGGCCCTTTGCATCGATACGGCCAGCAGTGACGTAACCAGTGTTTTGCCCACGCCGCCTTTGCCGCTGACCACGCCAATTACTTTCCTGATTTTAGAGAGCTTATTTGGCGACTCCTGTAGGCTGTCGGGTTTTCTGTCTCCGCAATTTTCCACGCCGCATTGGTTGCAGCTTTCTGCACATTGTTCACTCAAGATTGTTTTCTTCCTTTCTGTTTGGGCTGTTTCGCCTGCGGCAGCATCCGTTGCCGCAAGATGGATTATGGTGCTCGCAAAAACGGACGTCGCCGCCGCCAATTTGCAAAGGGTGCCCCAGCACAATGCATTGGGCCAGCTTTTTTCTGGCGCTGACATAAATGGCCTGTACCGTTGTCCGCGCCACCTCCATTTGCTCCGCACATTGCTCTTGCGTCAGCCCCTCAAAATCAATCAGGCGGATGGCCTCATATTCGTCATAAGCCATTGAGATCAATTCTTCATTCCCTTCGCAGGGCCTGAAGCTGGTACAGCGGGGGCGGGAGCAGACGCGACGATGCTTCCGGGGTCTTGCCATGGCCTCACCTCTTTTATTATCGACATATGTCATTAACTATTTTACTCCTTTTCAGTCATATGTCAATAATTAAAATGCTGAACAGGTAATATGCCTGTTGCGATGCAGAAAAACATGGTATTATTGAAAGTGCTTATGATGAAGCATAAGGGGGAGCTTTATTTTGGACAATGTAGACATCGTATATGTACTGTTGGTTCTATCTACATTGGTTGTGCTGTATTTTTTATTAGCGGTAGCGGGAAGAAAAACAAAAAAGCAAATCCATCATGCTGTTTTAAGCATGACAGCCAGCATTTTCTTATGGAATATCGCCGTATTATTCTATCTGACCTTCAGCAATGTGCCATGGATATTGGCAATTTGCGAGAGGCTGTACTTTTTGGGGACAATTCTTGCATCGATTTCAGTGTTATTCACCGGTTTGATTTTTGCCAGGACCAAGATAAAATTCACCTGGAAGCATGGGCTGCTGTTTATCGTTCCCGCCATCTCTATTGTGGTTTTGTTTACGAATCAGAGTCATCATTTATTTTATACTACCTTTAGCTTGATACCCTCGGTGCAAGATTTTGGCGTCTATTTTACAATCCACACGATATATTCCTATTTGTGCATCGGAATCGGTCTGGCTTATCTCCTGATTTTCTCCATAAAAGATTATGGCGTTTTTTCTAAACAATCTTCGCTGATCTTTATCGGTATTATGATTTCGCTGATCATTGACGCCATCAGCACATTTAAGATCTTCGATTGGTCGACAGCCATTGAAAATATTGCCTTTGCCGTAACCATCAGCTTTTTTATATTGGCTGTGGTAAAATTTAATTTTTTGAACGTCATACCTATCGCTTTGCAGACAGTCATTGATTTGATACCTGACAGCTATGCGGTGATCGATGAGGATTTTGAGATCATTGATTACAACAAAGCTTTTCTGGACGGTTTTAAAGGGGCCTCCAGGAAAGCCGGCATTATGACAATAATCCAAAAGAATTATAGCCCTTTCGATGTCAAAAGATTCGAGAGTTTCTTGCAGGAAGCGGTTCGTGAGCAAAAAAAAGTGAGCTTTGAAGTCTCCAGAGCTGCAGGCGAAGGCTTCGCCTATTATACGGTGGAAATCATTCCAATTTCTATCAGCCGGGATCATATAGGAACCATTATTTTAAAACGGGATATTACCGAGCATAAAAATGATTTGAAAGAGGTTATGCAGCTCAATGAACGCTTGCAGAGCCTGGCAACCCGGGATTGGCTGACCCAGGCCTATAATCGCTATTTCTTTGATGAAAGATTACAGCAGGAAATCGAACTGGTAAACAGGCTGCAAACCTACGGTCAGGACTCGGAGAAAAGCATCAATAATTTTGGATTAATCATGTTTGATATAGACTATTTTAAAATCTATAACGATAATAATGGACATCTGGCCGGTGATGAGCTTTTGCAGACAATTGTCACGGTTGTTAAAGGGGCGTTATATTCAACGGATATAGTATGCAGATACGGCGGAGAGGAATTTGCCGTCATCTGCTGCCAAACTTCAGAGCAAGGAATCAGAGTGGCCGCGGAGAAAACCAGAAAAACTGTGGAGGAGTATGCATTCAGATTTCAGGATAAACAGCCGGGCAATAATCTGACCGTTAGCGTTGGCGCGGTATATTGCTCGACGGCCAACATGATAAGGGAGGATTTAATAAAAAAAGTTGATCATAATCTTTATTTAGCCAAAAGCGGCGGAAGAAATCAGGTTGTTTTTTGACCCGGCATGCCGGGGATAAGGATCTTTCCGTTGACATTTCGCACGGCATGGGACGAGGAAAACGAGGAATGGTTGTTTTCTGTCGTCGATGTTGTCGAGATATTAACTGAGCAGGCAGACCATAAAGGCGCGGCAAACTATTGGAAAGTCATGAAAAAGATATTGAGAGATGAAGGCAATCAGTCGGTTACAAATTATACCAACTGAACCCCTTGTTTTAGTTGTGCTGAGAATATCTTTATGCTAAAATCGGTACAATAAGAGGTGAACAAATTGAGCAAGTTAGTGAGTATAGAGTTTTATTCTCAAATCAAAGAAATTTTAACTTCAGCGCGAAAGCGGGTGTACAGCACCGCCAATTTTGCGATGGTAGAAGCATATTGGAATATCGGCAAAAGCATTGTGGACTATCAAGGAGGCACGCCTTCCGCAGAGTATGGTGCTGGCCTTTTGAAAGCCTTAGCCGCGCAGATGACCGCTGACTTTGGCAAAGGCTTTACGGTAACCAACCTCAGTTATATGCGACAATTTTATTTAACCTTTTCAAATCATCACGCACTGAGTGATAAATTGAGCTGGACACATTACAGGCATCTGATGAAGGTTGAAAATGAAAATGCACGTCAGTTTTATCTGGATGAATGTGCGAAGTCCGGCTGGAGTACTCGCCAGTTGGAGCGGCAAATCAACAGCTTCTTCTATGAGCGGCTGTTGTCCAGCCGTAACAAGGAGGATGTGACGGCAGAAATCACTCGGCTGGAGCCGCCCAAGATGCCGGAAGACATCATCCGCGATCCTTATGTCCTCGAATTTTTGGGGCTGATTCAGGCTGACCGCTTCTATGAGAGCGACTTGGAGCAGGCTCTCATTGATCATTTGCAAAAATTTCTGTTGGAGCTTGGGCGCGGCTTCTCTTTTGTTTCACGGCAGAAGCGGTTCACCTTTGACGGACGTCATTTCTATATCGATCTTGTTTTCTATAATTACATTCTGAAATGCTTTGTCCTTATTGATTTGAAATTAGGAGATCTCACCCATCAGGATCTTGGGCAAATGCAGATGTATGTCAACTACTATACCCGTGAAATGATGAATGACGGAGACAATCCACCTCTTGGCATTGTCCTCTGTGCCGACAAGAGCGACACGGTGGTCAAATACACCATGCCGGAGGATAACACGCAAATATTTGCCTCGAAGTACAAACTGTATCTTCCTACAGAGGAAGAGCTGAGGTTGGAATTGGCACGTGAATATCGAGCGCTGGGCGAAACGAATCCACAGGAATAGATGTACGCAAGACAAATAAAACTAAACTTCTATGGAAATCCGGAGACGGTATAGCCGAAGCCTGTGCGAAAAAGCGCGGGCTTTTTAATTGGCGGTATGAAAATGCCAGGTATATATTTCGTAATGAAACGCCCCTAAAGACATATACTGATCTAGCAGCAATCTCTGGGGGGCGAACATGATGTTGAAAGCTACCATTGTCGGCGGATACAATACGCCCAGCAAAATGCTGCAGCGGAGGATTGGCGGCATTTTAAAAGATGTAGCCAGCGTAGAAATCTGCCTTTTTGATGAATTGGATAAAAACGAGTCCGATATTTACATTGCCTATTCTCACGGCATCAGGTATGAGAAGCTTCAGGAAAAATTTCGCAGTGAAAATAAAAAGCTGATCGCTGCCGAATTAACCCTTTTGCCAATCGGTATTCGTATGCTGAAGGCTATAAAAAAAGGCAGCCGGGTGGGAGTGGTGGCAGAGCATTTGCGGTGCGCCAACTACTTCTTGGGAGAAATTCTGAAAGCAGGCGTGCTTGACTATCATTTTGTAGCGGGCAAGATTACCGATATGAAAGGAATGGATGTTGATATTTTTGCCATACCCGAAGAAATGCTTGACCTTGCCGAGACCGCCGTCCTGCAAGGAAAACAGGTCTTGCCTATTCCCCGCACCATAACCGCTTCCTGTTATGCCGATTTGATTAACGCCGCTATGGAAAATTAATTAGTAATAAATCTGCCGTATTTTTAATAAACATATGGTAAGGCGGCAAGTCAGGCTTAGGTTTCCTACAGTAGCGGTAGGACGCCAGGACTTGTTGGAAAAGCAGGAGCAAGGGTAATGAGATCATGAAAATTCTACAACTCGATAAATACGGGTAAGTGTGGAGCCTACATAAATAATTATTTATGTAGGTTTTTTATTTTTGAAGGGAGACAAGGGGATGCGAGCCTGGGAAGCCGTTATCAGCGAAGAAGAGCGATTGGTCTATCAGCAAGCCGGCTATGGGACACAGCCGGTTCATTTAGGAAAAAAACCGGCTCTTCTGATTATAGACGTGACCCAATCCTTTACGGGAGGAGCCTCGCCGGAACAAGGGGAGGCTTATGCTACCGGCTGCCAGGGGGCCTGGGAAGCGGTGGCAGCCATCAAACAGCTTTTGAGCATCTGCCGCAGCAGGGGGATAACCATTGTATACACAACCGGGAATAGGCAGCAGGAAAAGTACTTTGGCGGAGCCACGATGCGGCCCCGCAGCCAAAGTGATCTTAACCCTGAAGGCGGCCTGATTCCCCCTTGTATTATGGCCCGGGAAGATGAGCTGGTGCTTAAAAAGAATAAAGCCAGCGCTTTTTTTGACACGCCCCTGGCCACCTACTTTCACCGGCTGGGGATTGACAGCATTTTTGTGGCCGGCGCCGCTACTTCCGGCTGTGTCAGGGCTTCGGTGGTGGACGCCTTTTCTCATGGCTTTCAGCCGCTGGTGGTGGAAGAGGCTGCCTTCGACCGGTCCCGGACGTTACATCTGGCAAATCTGTTTGACATGAACGCCAAGTATGCTCATGTCATCACTTTGGAACAGGCCGCTGCGCTGATTCTGGCATGGGATAAGTCCGGGGAGGTGGGAAGAGGGGGAAAATGAAGCGTTCAATACCTGTGAAAAGGAGGGATAATGATGGAGCCGGAACTGAGGAAAAAACTAGAGATAGGGTTTGCTTCGCTGATTTTTTTGTTCTTTGCGGTTTTCCTGATCGTTGGCGTAGCTTATCCGCCCAGGCCAAGGGAGCTGCCCCTGCTGGTCGATATTATCGGATTATTGCTAACCGGCAATATAATCTTTTCTGCCGTCAAAAAACCGGCAGGTTCCTATAAGCAGCCGGCGCGCCCCATGAATTGGCGGGCTGTCGGCCTGGGCTTTGGCAGCATGTTCCTCTACCTGATCTTCACCTATTTTGTCGGCATGGTGCTCTCCTCTTTTGTGATTGTCTATGGCTGCGGCCTGGCTTTCGGCGCCAAAAACAAAAAGACACTGGTTATTGTATCCCTGGCCTCGGTTGCGGTTGTATACCTGCTCTTCGGAATGCTGCTAAAAGTTAGCTTGTACCAGGGCATTCTTTTTGGAGGTTAAGAAAATGGAATCTGTTGTATGGCAAGGCTTGCTTGCATCTTTGGCTCCCACTTCAATCCTAGCGGTTTTAATCGGCGTATTTGTCGGCATCGCCGTTGGTATTGTGCCGGGAATTGGCGCCGGCGTCGGGCTGTCTTTACTTTTGCCTATCATATTCAACGTGCCGCCGCTGATTGGGCTCATGCTGCTTTTGGCTCTTTGGGCCTCTGACGGCTATGGCGCTTCTATTTCTTCGATTCTTTTAAACGTGCCCGGCGGGGCGGGGGCCGTGGCTACCTGCTTCGACGGCCACCCTATGGCCCAGCAGGGTAAGGCCGGTGAAGCCATAGGTATTTCTATGGCCGCTTCCATGCTGGCCGGTATTCTGGGAACTTTCGTCTTAATGCTGGCGGCGCCGCCCCTGGCCAAACTGGCGGTGAAGATCGGGCCCGCTGAATACACCATTATGGCCGTATTAGGTATGACCCTGATCGGCGGTATGGCGGGAAAAAACAGGATCAAAGGCCTGGTTTCGGCTATTATCGGCTTAATGGTGAGCTTCATCGGCTACGATCTGACCACCGGTTTTGTCCGCTATAACTTTGGCTCTACTTATTTATTTGACGGCATTGAGTTTGAATTGGTCCTGATCGGTTTCTTTGCCATAGGCGAGCTGATGCAAGCCGGTGAAGAGGGGGGCACGGTAGCCGAATTCGGCAAGATGACGGGTACTGTTTTGGGGGGATTTAAAGAAGCCCTGAAGCGTCCGCTGTCCATTATACGCTCCTCTTTAGTCGGCGTGGTGATGGGCGTGCTGCCGGGAATCGGCATTACCATTTCCAGCATGGCTGCTTATGAAGTGGAGAAAAGGTTCTCCAAAACGCCTGAAAAGTTTGGCACGGGAATAGTGGAAGGGATCATCGGTCCCGAGGCCGCCAACAACTCTTGCCAGCCGGCTGCTTTAATTCCCACGCTGACCTTGGGTATTCCGGCCGGCAGCACCTCCGCCGTTTTTCTGGGGGCCCTGATCATGTACGGACTGACTCCCGGTATGGATCTTTTCACCAATAAGGCGCCGCTTGTTTGGGCCATGATGTGGGGCATTATCGTAGCCAGTATTGCTTATGTCCTGGTTGGTCTGATCTTTGCCAATTGGTTTGCCAAATTAACTATTTTGCCTATTGAATATTTAGTTCCCTGCACGCTGGTTACCTGCTTTATCGGCGCCTTTGTTACGACGAACAGTTTCTACGACCTGGTGGTGGCCTTCCTGTTTGGCTTGATCGGTTACGTCATGGCCCTGCTTAAGTATCCTCCGGCGCCGGCGATTCTGGGCGTAGTGCTGGGCCCCATCCTTGAGAAAAACTACTTTCGGGCTTTACTTTTATCCGATGGTTCTCACCGGGTCTTTTTCAGCGGTACGCTGGCAATTTGCCTCTGGAGCTTGTTGGCGTTAATCCTTTTCGCACCTTTTCTTTTCAAACTATTCAAGAAGCGGAGAGGGATCAAAAGCTCTTCGTAATCTCTGGTTTTCCCCAATAAATTAAGCAGGAGGAGAGAAATCATGAGGAAATACGCTTGGCGGAAGGTTTTGGCCATGGTTTTGGTTATCATCATGCCTCTGACCCTGGTTGGCTGCGGTGATAACAGCGCCAAAAACACCGAAAATTATCCTGAGAAGAGCATTACCGTTATCGTCGGCTTCAATCCCGGCGGCGGTGTGGATACAGCTGTCCGGGGCATCCAACCCTATCTTCAGAAGTATATCGGCAAAACGATCCTTGTCGAAAACAAACCGGGCAACCAGGGGCTTATCGCCATGAACTATGTAGGCGAGCAAAAGCCTGACGGTTACACCCTGATTGCTACAACAAACGCCATGAGCCTTAACGCCATGATCTTTCCGGAATCCTATAAGCTGAAGGCCGCTCCCGAAGAAGCGCTGATTCCTATTTACAGCTGGGTCAACGGCGACGGCAACGGCATCTTTGTTTCCAAAGAATCCCCCGTTAAGACCTGGGATGATCTGGTTGCCAAGGCGCAAACAGAGGCCGGGGTCAAGATTGCCGGCTCCGGCATAGGATCCACCGATCACATTACAGCCATCACCCTCACTAAGATCTATGGTGGCAATTGGGTCTTCGTGCCCATGGACAGTGCCGGCGAAGTAGCTTCCGCCGTATTGGGCGGCCAGGTGGACGCCGGCAGCAGTTCTCCGGGAGCCGCCAGCCTGGATCCAAGCCGGATCAATATGCTTGCCGTTACCCTGAAGGAGAGGGCTGAGAAATGGCCCGATGCGCCGACATTTATTGAGCTGGAAAAACCGGAACTCTATATCTTATTTGTGGTTGGCCTGATGGCTCCTGCGGGAACGCCGCCGGAAATCATCGACAAGCTGGAAGCGGCCATGGATCAAGCCCGCAATGACCAGGCTTTCATTGACTGGGCCGAAAATGCCAAGCAGCCCATTGGCAAAGAGGGCTGGAATGCCGAAGCTTACAAGGCCTATTTGACGGATTACCAAAATAACATGAAGGCTCTGATTCCCGACATTCAGGAGGCGCTTAAAGCCGCTCAAGGCGGGAAATAGCCTATTTATGATCAAATTCATGATCAAAAACGGAAAGGAGTTATGGAGATGCCAAGAGATTTAAGAACATTTCTGAAAGAGCTGGAAGAGGCCAATGAGATAGTCGCTATCAATAAAGAGGTTGATCCTTTGAAGAACCTGGGCGGTTTGGCCTGGCAGGGTGAAAATAAGCTGGGGAAAGCCACGTTTTTCACGAATTTAACCGGCTTTCCCGGCTGGCGGGCCGTCAGCTATGCCGACGCCAGCCGTAAACGGCTTTCTATGGCGGTGGATACCAGTCCCCGCGATTTTATCCCGACAATGAATGAAATGCTGAAAAAAGGCCCTACCAAAAAACAATTGGTTGCCTCCGGCCCCGTGCAGGAAGTGGTCAAAATCGGGGCTGAAGCCAACCTTTATGATTTGCCTATCCATATCATGTCGAATCTGGACGCCGGCCAATATATGGGCGGAGCTATGGCGATAATCAGGGATCCGGAAACGGGGATCCAGAACGTATCCTTGCACCGTCATCAGGTCAAGGGTAAAGACCGCCTTGGGGTTTTGATCCATCCGGGCCGCCACATGGATATGATCTACCAAAAATATGAGGCAAAGAATGAGAAAATGCCTATTGCGCTGGTTATTGGGCACCATGCCACCTATTATTTGACCTGCTGCTGGACCTTCCCCTTCGGCGTGGATGAATTTGAAATGGCCGGAACATTTTTGGGCGAACCGGTGCGCACGGTAAAAGGCAAGACGGTGGATCTGGAGGTGCCGGCTGATGCGGAAATCGTTATCGAGGGCTATATGCTGCCCCATGTCCGGGAAGAGGAGGGGCCTTTTGCCGAGCATACCGGATACGCCAGAGCCGGCGCCGGACTTAACCCGGTAATCGAAGTGACCGCCATCACCCGCAGAAGCGACGCTATCTATTATGCCCTTCAAGGCGGCAAGCCGATTGCCTCCTCACAGATACTGGACGGACTGCCCATGGAAGTCGTTATTTACAACCGGGTCAAAGACGTAGGCGGCTTTGTGGATATTAAAGACGTTGTAGCCATCCCCTGTGCCGGCGGCAGCCATATTATCGTTGTGCAGATTACGCCGAAAATCCAGGGGGAGGCTAAAGACGTGGCGATGGCCGTGCTTTCCAGCACCTATCTCCATCCGAAAATTGCTATCGTTGTGGATGACGATATTGATCCCCATGATAACAAGGAGCTGATTTGGTCTTTGTCAACCCGGGTCAATCCGGAAAGAGATGTGTTCATCGTCGGCGGTACCCACGGCCATCATCTTGATGCTTCCCTGCCTTTGCTGACTCCTCCGGGAACCCATCCGCAAATCCGCAGGGGTTCCAAAATGGGCATCGATGCGACAAAGCCGCCCCTTACGGAACCGGAGGCCCGGGATCACTTTACCAGAAGCCATGCCATGGGATCAGATATATATGATATCAACGATTTCTTAAAATAGCCGAGTCTTTAAAAACTCTGTAGGAATAATCCTGGCAGCGGTATTGCAGCAGAGGGGCCAGTGTCCGCAGCAGCAGATTAACGATCCTATAACGGCTGAAGGCGGCCATGTAGCGTTTTTCAATCCGGCAGCCCAGCTTGCACTTGAGATCTTCCGCCGTTTGGCCGAAGTCAATGCTGCGGCAGCCTTTTTCGATACCGAGCCGGATGATGGCAAGCAGCATATTGCAGTACAAATCAAAGCGGTCCCTTTGGGCATAATCCATTCCTCCAAAGAGAAAGTGCAGATCTTCGCCATACTGGGATAGGCAAAAAAAGGCCACTTGTGCATCGCCATGATAAAAGGCATAAAGCTCGCCTGCGATTTCCTGAAAAAATTCCTTCTTCAGCATTTCCAAAGGGTATTGGGAGCGGCTCAGCACATTTAAATAGAGACGGTGGGTTTCGTCGGAAAACTCCCGGGGGGTGATGCGCTTTAATTGAAGCTCGCCCCCCTTTTCTAAAGCGGTTTTGGCCCGGCGCCGATAGCCGCTGCGCAGACAGTCCAGATATTCCGCAAAGCTGGCAAAGCGATTGGGGAAGATACAGGCTCCAAGGGTTTCGCCGCTGGCGATTCCTTTGGGCAGAGACTCCCGGGGCAGCAGATTTAAGAGCAGGAACAGTCCTGCTCTTTTTTGATAATCGGCAATCAGCTCCTGAATGTTGCCGCTGTAGCCGGGCATATCCAAAGAAGCGGGCAGCCCCACCACCGTCATGGGGATTTCCAGACGAAGCCCGCCAAAGGTAAAGAGATTGAGCTTGGTTTTATATTCGCAGCAGATATACGACCGATGGGTGACGTAAGAAAAAGGGGTATCGGAGTGCCGCGCCGCATTTAAAACAGCGGAATGCAGGAAGGGGTTGCCGCCTGTCTGCTCGTCCCAATGGGGCGGGCAGGTATTATGGCGTTTGCCCAGAAAGGTTTTTTTCATAAACAACAAAACTTCCGCCTTTGCTTTTGGTATAGCGCTTTGTAAAAAGGCTGGATTTGGTATTGGTATCGATGATCCAGCTGCTGATTATGGTTTTGATGTCCGGATAATTTTTGAGGGCCGTATTCATTGCCTGCTGAAAGGCCAGGGTGACCACGCCCTTATTTTGATATGCCGGCAAAACGCCGATTTCCGCCATTTTTACTCTTGCGGGGCTGAAGCGAAGATGACGCTTCACTGCCGAGAGGATGCCGAATCCGCGGCCCGGGCGGACCAGCTCGTTAAAGTCGGGATAATAAAACACCAGCCCGATATCGGTTTGCCCCTCCTTAATGAAAAGCAGGGCTCCCCGGTCAAGAATCAGTTTCATTTGACCGAGAAGCTCGGCGTCTTCCTGATACTCTCTTTTAAAATAAAAATCATGGCACTCAAAGATGGTGTTGGAAAGGTCGGTGTAGCGCTTGAGATTGCGGTCGTTGATCCTGGCCGGCTCAAAGCTGTATTGGGGACAGCGGCCGATAATTCGTGAGCAGTCATCGTCAATACGCTGCCGTACCAAGGAGGCTTCATCCTGAAAGCAGCTGAGCCTGACTTCGGAAAAGCCGCTAAAATAGCCGGCGTAATAGGAGGGGTTGTAGCTTTCGCCAAAGCTGGGCGGAGCGGTATTTTCCAGGGAAAAACCCAGGGAGTAATTGAGGTGGCCATCCATGCCCGCCACAAGCCTGGTGCATTTTTCCGCAGCAGCCCAAATCTCCGCATATTCCAGCATGTGTGCCACTGCCTCACCGCTGTCGGGCAGGGCTTCAAAAAAAGCGATATTGGCGGCAGCGCCGGCATTTTTGTGGTGAATCAGCACACACTGGCAAAGCCTTTTGCCGTTGTGGACAACGGCGATGATTTCCTGCCGGGAGTTTTGATAAAAACTGCTGCGCCGCCCGCAAACCAGAGGCAGCAGGCTGGACTTATTGTCCTTAAAACCAGGGTCTTTTCCGTACACAGAGGGGTAAAAGCTCCTGAGCTCCTCGGCGGAGCCCAATTTGATCATTTCCATATTGCCATCCTAAATAATATTTGGTGTGATGCCCCTGTCGATCTGATATTTATAATAGAAATTCACGTAGAGGTAAAAGAGATATTTCAAGGGGTGTCTTAAAAAGTCTTTCCGCAGCAGGGTGCGCCGGAAAATCCCGCTTACGGTAAATACCTGCTTGTACAGGCGCCAATATGCCCCCGTCAGCTCACGGGGGGACATGTGTTTCGGCTGGTGCACCGCCTCCGTGCCGTTGTAGCTGTAAATATCATCGTTGACAATCCGGCCCTGCTCCAGCATCTGGTGATAGAATGCAGTGCCGGGGATGGGGGTCAGAATGTAAAATCGGGGAACAGTGATTTTATTGCGGATAATGAAAGCCCCGGTCATGGCGATGCTCTCCGGCGTATCGCCGTCAGCGCCGACCACCATCTCGGTGGAAACGTCGATGCCCGCACGGGTTATCTGCCGGATCTGCTGATCGTAGCGGTCTGCCTTGGCCCAGCTCTTTTGCATGGCGTCAAGGCTCTCCTGGGAGATGCTTTCCACCCCGAAGGAGAGGGTGATGCAGCCGCTGCGGCGCAGGATGACCAGAAGCTCCCGGTCGTCGGCCACGCTGATGGAACATTGGGACATCCATTGCATGCCCAGGCTCTCGATCTCGCGGCAAAGCTGGATGATATACTGCCTGTCGGCCAGGATATTGTCGTCAAGCAAGAGGAATTTTTTATAGCCCAACCGCTTGACTTCTTTGATATCGCGGATTACCTCTGCGATCTCCCGGCGCAGGTAGCGGTTTTTATAAAGGCAGTAGACCGAACAGAAGCTGCAGGAATTGGGACAGCCTCGCCCCGCCTGCACCGGCAGAAAGTCGCCGATTCTTTTGGAGGTCAAGAGGTCATAGCGGGGCAGCGGCCAGGAGAGTGTCTCCAGGGGCATATCATAAACCGGCTTCAATGTGCCCCTGCGGTAATCCCCAATCATCGCCTTGAAGCTTTCCTCGCCGTCACCGATGATGACGCTGTCACAGTATTTTTTCGCTTCCTCAGGCATCAGGCTCACCATGTATCCGCCCATAACCACCGTCTTGCCCCGGCGCTTAAATTCCTTGGCAAGATCGATGCTGCGGATGACGGCGTGTCCCATAGAGGAAATGGCGATCAGATCGGCGTCGGTTTCAAAATCCACATCTTCAATGGTCTCGAAGCAGGCCTCAAATTGAAGGCCGGGAACGAGGACCGCCAGAATCGCCGGAGCCAGCCCCGCAAAATAGAGCCGCTTTTTTTTAATCAGCTTCTTCCCATCATAATAAGGGGTAGGCTGAATAAACAGTATTTTCATTCAACGCCCCTCAATCTTGCGGGTGAGATAGTCCATGAGCATGTTCTTGTAGAAGGCAAGATCCATAAAATCATAAATTCCGGCCTTGTTTGCCATTTTATAGAGACGCAGAAACAGCCGGCGGTACTCTCTGTAAAACTCCCGGCGGGAGAGCTTAGCGGGCTCCACAACAAGATGCAAAAAGTCCCAGTCGACAATGTCCGTTGAGGTGATGCGGTCCTTGTGTTCTTCGTAAAGAGGGGTTCCCGGAATCGGGGTGAAAATGGATACGGTGACATAGGTGAGACCTGCTTTGGCGATCCAGTTGTAGAGGTTTTCAAAGTAGGCTTTGTCGGCGTCAAGGGGAGCGATCATCAGGGCAATGCACTGGGCCGGCGTTTCCCGGATGATTTCCACACAGCGCCGGTTCATGTCCACGCTGGTTTTTTTGTTCATGCCTGCCAGTTCGGCGTCGGTGACTGCCTCCAGCCCTACCAGAAAATAGTGAAATCCGATTTCAGTGAGAGCCCGGACGATATCCGGGTTTTCGCAGATGAAATCGGCCCTGGCATAGCAGATATAGGTTTTTTTGATCTGCCTTTCCTTTATAAGGGCAATAAACCGCCACAGCCGCTTGGGGTCCACAAGGAAGTCGTCGTCCACAATTTGAATATGCTCCGCATCAATGCCGGCAAGCTCCTCGATGACCAGATCAAGGTCCCTGGGCTGATAGCTGCCGCCTCCCAACAAGGTGCAGTAACAAAAATTGCAGCTGTAAGGACACGAGAAAGCGGTCTTGATGGAAGCGACCTCGGTTAGCTCCAGATAACGGAAGTGCTGTCGGTTGGCATAAAAGAAGCTGCGGTCGGGGATGGGCAGGCTGTTGATGTCCACGGGACTCAGGGGATTTTCCTGATACTCCCCGTTTACTCGATAGCAAAGCCCGTTGATGCCGCCAAGCTCATTGATACCGTCCAGCCCCAGTCCGTCCTTTGTCCGGCCCTGGCCCACAAGAGACACAAGCCTTGCGTAATCCGCCGGGGATTCGCTGCGAAAGACATAGTCGACGTAATCACCGTAAAAGCTTCTGTAGTTAAGCTGGGCGTGAACGCCGCCCACAATGGTTACCGTTTGGGGATTGTATTTCTTGGCCAGCTCGCAGAAGCCGATCATCAGGTTCTGCTGGGTGATATAGCCCGTCACGGAAAGGACGTCGGGCCGCTCCCGCTTCAGGGTCTCCTCAAAGTCATTGCGGATCAGCCCGTCAAAAATTACGCTGGCGATGCCTTTTTCTTTAAGGGCCGTATATATATATTCCAGATCCAAGGGCTCGTTTTCCAAAATCTTGGTAAAACTCAGCAGATTTGGGGCTTGGGGCCGTACCAAAAGCACCTTCATGGTCTCTTTTCCTTCATAAACAAAACTCTCATCGGTTACCCCTTTATGATTTTTTTCAGATACTGCCTGGTGATGTGAAGTGCGCCAAAAGACAGCTTGCAGGTAGTGACAACACCGTATTTGCGAAACATGTAGAGGGTATTGCCGGGCGTCACCGTGATCTTGTAATAGAGGGCCAGGATATTCCAATAATACCTGCGTAAGCTCATGCCCGTGGGGCAGATGACCAGATGGGCCATATCCCATTTTTCGTGTTCGGCGTAGGGAATCAGCAGGGAGTCTTTATATTCTTCGAAATAAGGAGTGCCCGGCATGGGGGTAAAGGGCTGAAGATTGACGAAGACCAGCCGGTTTTCTTTGATAAACCGGTAAAGCCGGCGGAAGTTTTCCACTTGCCAATCCACGCCCAGAATGACGGTGGCATAGCATTCGATATCGTGCTTTCTCAGAATGCGAATTGCCTCGCTGCTTTGGGCTACCTGGGATTTTTTATTGTAGGAGTCAAGCTCCTCCTGGCTGGCGGCTTCAATTCCCACGATAACGGCCGCAAGGCCGATTTCCCGCAGCTTGATGATAATATCTTCGTTTTCGGCGATGAAATCAGCCCGGCCGTAAACGAGATAGTTTTTGCGGATGCCCTGCTCTTTGACCTGGCTGTAAAACTCCAGCAGCCGTGCCCGGTTAAACAGGAAATTGTCGTCAACAATGTAGACTTCCCGCTGGGGGATGGACAAAAGCTCCCGGATAACCTGGTCCACCGGCCGGGCGGCGTAAGGCGCGATCTCCTTGCAAAAGCAGAAATTGCAGCTGTAGGGGCAGCCAAAGGACGTCTTAATCAAGGCGCAGTCCTGCTGAAAAAGATAGTAGTAGCGACCGGCATATTCCTTCGCCACTTCTCGGTCGGGCAGGAATTCCCCCTGCAATTCGCAGCCCAGGCGGTCGTACAAATCCCGGTCCTTGCGGCAGACATAGTCGATGGAGGGGTGAGAAAAATCTTCGGGACAGACAGAAGCGTGAACGCCTCCCACGAAAACCTGAGCTTCGGGACATATCTTTTTTGCGGCGTCGGCGTATTCTTTGATGACGCCGATATGGCTGATATAACCGGAAATGCACATAGCCTCCGGCGAAAAATGCCGCAGATGATCTTCCAGGGGTTTTTGTTCCAGTATCATATCCGCAAGCTTAATCTCATGACCGTTGCTTTTCAGCACCGCCGCCAGCTGCATCAGCTCAAGGGGCTCGCAGATCATGACGCTTTGCAGGCCGATGGTCTCTTCGTGGGGCCGGGGCCTTACCAGCAATATTTTCATTGTTTCCAATCCTTTAGCCTTATGGCATATCCTTTAGCTTCATCACGTATCCGCAAATGGAGGGCATAAACCACTTTTCTTTGACAGCGAATTCTTCCACCGGGCAAAGCCGATCCGCGGTAAGCCTCAGGAAGTCTTTTCTTGAAAGATATTCCGCTTTTTCCGCTGTTTTCTCAATAAAATACATGACAATCCCATCGTAAAGATGGTTGACGGAGGCCTGAACGAAAAATAAGACGGTTTGTTCGGACATTAGTCCGGTGATTTTATGGATGATCTCCTGCTTATTTTCGTAATAAGGCAGAGAGTGGGTGCAAGCAATCACATCGAAAGCGCCCCGGCTGATTTCTGCCGGAAGGGGAGCGGAAATATCCAGTGTATAAAATTCTGCATTTAAGTTTTTGGCCTTCGCCGCTGTGATCATGGCCTTTGATTTATCGATTCCGATACACTGAACCTCTGGGTCGGCAGCAAGAACGTCGGCAATCAGCTGGCCGGTGCCGCAGCCAATGTCCAGAAGGCGCTTGGCTTTCAATGCCCGGATGCGGCGCAGCAACTCCCTGCGGGTGGGTTCGAGGGAATACTTCTGAACCCAGAGCTTATCATACTTTGCCGCCAATGTGTCCCATATCAAATAACTCACCCGCCATCATCGTAATTATTTCATTATATCAAGATGAGGATGCCTTGGCTAGGCTAGTCTAGCCGGCACAAGTCCATGTGGCCTCACTGTCCCAAGTGAGCAAAAATCAATTGCGGCAGAAGGACACTGAAAATGAGCAAAATTGCAAGTTTAAAGTGTCCTACTTCTTCAGAATAGGGGCATCTCCTGACTGCGACACTAAATACATCCAAATATAGTCAAATATAGCTAAAGTCAGCTGCTAGGTGATGTTTCAGGCACTTTAAACTTGCAATTTTGCGTAAAAGACTGAAGCTTGAGCGAATTTTTCAGCGCCTTCCTAGGACGGCACCCTTTGGTACGGTTTAGCCCACAGCGTTTAATACACCCATAAAAATCGGCAGACTAAACTGGTTATCCACGATCATGAAGAAGAAGGGGCGGTCCAGGTTGACTCTCTTAGGCTCTGCCGGAGCGGCAGACGAACCAGACATCTCTACGGCAGTAACGGCGCCTGCTTTTGTGCCTTTTTCGTCCACCTCGATTTTCGTCTTATGAATAACACGGCTTATAAAGATATTGCCATCGCTCAGCTGACCAAGGGAGCTGAAATCCGCAAGCTCCCCATCAAAAGCATCCTTTATACCAAGATCCTGCAATATTTTGGAAAGCTCCTTACTATATTCAAAGGAAAATTTAGGCATAGAGGCATATACCTGGTCACCTCTTTGATTTCTAACGGCGTCAATCAGCGCTTTGCCGTCAATTGAGGCGATAAAATCCGATACTGCAAGTCCCTGATCGGGCAATAAGGCCACAAAGGAATATTGATTATCGGCGTAAGGCTTTGAAAAGCCGATGGCTCCCGGCATCTCAATATAGCCGTATTCAGTGCTGTGCAGGAAGTCAACCGTCTTTTTATCACCGTTTTGCGCAGTGAATTCGCCCCGGCGCACAGAAGTATTTTTGTAGATATTCAGCCACTCGGCGTCAAAAGACAGCGCATTGATAAGGTACATTACCGCATCTGCGGGAGGTTTTTCCTCTAAAAGCTTTTTAATCTGCCCGCCAGTTTTTTCATTTACCCAGGCATTAATGTCATTTTTCGTGCCGTCGTCAAAAGGAGCTTGATAAACCTCGGCGTCGTAATAGTCCTTGTTTTTCTGCAAAAACTCCTTTTTTATCTGTAAACTCTCTTGATCCTTAAACCAAATGGAATTGGCAAGGCTCACCTTATATTTGTCGGCAGTGGGGAGATAAGCTTTATAGGCATAGAGGTATTCGTTCAGACTGCTGATATCAGCGCCGAAAATCTTTTCCATTTGGGACAGCGTTTCTCTGTCCGCACCATTTGCCGTCATCGATAGGGCGGAAATGATAGAGAGCGGAGAGATAAGCGTGTTTTTGCCCTCATGGATTTTTTCGAAAATAGCCAGGGAAAAGTCAGCAATTGCCGTTGTTTTATCCGCATTACTTTCCCGGGAGCTGTCAATGACGATGGGAGCGATGTTATTGCTGTCAACACCTGTCATTAAGTTGGTGGCCGCCAAATTTGCAGTGCCGCTGCAAGCTGTCAATGTTAGCAGCAACACAAGCGGCAGAATAGCTTTCTTCATATACAACACCTCCTCATGATTAAGACGATAATTCTTGCTAAATGTTCCGTATCTGGTCAGCTAAAGAGGCGCCTCAAAAAAATGAAGCGCCCAAGTACTATTGCAATAAAAAGACCCCGCACTAAGGCGGGGTAGACGGCATACGACAGTAAACCAATATACTGCTGAAGTTATTTGCAAATCGATCAATCTTCCGCTTCGGGAACGAGCTCGGTAGTTTCATTTTTCGGAGGCATGACAAAGGAGAAAATAATAAATCCAATAAAAGCGGCCACCAGTCCCGGTATAATGGGCTGGCTGAATTTGATTCCCAACAGCATCCCTTTGGAAATACGCTCTAAATATACCACCACAATGGTTCCGGCGATGAGAGAAGCAATGGTTCCTGCCGGCGATGCTTTTTTCCAGTAATGGCCCATAACATAAGGGAAGAAAGAGCCGGCAGCCCGAAGAGTGAAGCAGAACATGAGAATGGATACGATGCTCTGGGTATTAAACAGGGCAATGAGCATGGAAGCCACACCAACCAGACACATAACAAGTTTTGTAACTTTTATGACAGATTGACTGGAAGCATTGGGCTTTAACACGGCTTTATAAATATCATTGGCGAAGATGGAGCCTGCTCCTAAAAGGTCGGAATCCGCACTGGACATTGTGGCGGAAATAATGCCGGAAAACAAAAGTCCGCAAATTATTGCCGGCATGGTATTGATGGCCAGGATAGGCAGCGCGTATCTGGCGCCCACCTCCGCAAACTGAGCAGAGCTAAATTTACCCATATTTATCAGCGCCAGGGTGATGACGCCAAGGATTGTGGGAATAAAAGCATAGATGAAATTAACAAGAGCTGCCAGCCAGGCGCCGCTTTTTGCCGCCTTTTCATCTTTGGCTGCGTAAAAACGGGATACCGCCTCCTGGCCTACCGAGAATGTTGCCGTGTACATAATAACAAGAGAAATGATACCGAATAGATCATAACCCTGGAACATGCTCAAGGTTCCGGCCGGAATGTTAGCCGTTACATTTTCCCAGCCGCCGGCATACCGGAGTGCGAAGGGAACAGAAATGAGCATACCGATAACGATCAAAAACACCTGGACAAAATCCGTTAAAGTGACACTCCACAAACCACCCATAATAGAATAAACCGTTACGACAACCGCCACGATAATGACAGCTACTTGATAATCAATGCCAAGCATTGTGGATAGAATGACCGCTGAGGCGATGAATTGTCCTGCCGTAAGTCCTACTAAAGGAAGAAGCATGATAATAGCGGTGATAAGACCGGAGGATTTGCCATAGCGTCTCCGGAAATATTCCGGTACGGTCTTAACTGTTGCAGCCCTGAACTGGGGTGCAAGAAAGCTTAAGATAACGAAGGCGATTCCCATGGTGATTATGTACCAGGCGGCACTGAGGCCAAAGCCTGACATGCCGTTTTGCACTACGCCCAGAGAACTTCCTCCGCCGATTTCTGTGGCAGCCAGCGTTCCGGCCATGAGAAAGGGGCCCAGGCGGCGTCCGGCCACCAAAAAGTCGGTGCTGGTAGTAATTTTCGTAGATGAATACCAACCGATCCACAGCATGAGCAACAGATAAATGATAACAATAGCGGTTACAACAATATTTGCTCCCATAAATACCCTCCTTTTTATGAAAATTCTTTACAACCCCAATTTAACACAATTATCAGTTTAATCACACAACCGAATCTGCTAATTTCTTACCAAATATGCAGATTCTTTTAACTGCTTGATTTCTATAAAAATTTTCAATAAAATGGGAGGGGATCGGAGGGATTTTTCTATGCTGCGCATTGCCATCTGTGACGACAATAGGGAAGACAGGAAGAGTATTCTTGACTTTGTATGCAACTACTATAAAATGCAGGATATAGATGCCCAGATTGATGATTTTGAAAGTGCTGAACAATTACTTTCTGTCAAAGAGAGCTATGACATCTATCTTTTGGATGTCATCATGCCCCACATGACTGGTATTGCGGCTGCCAAAGAACTGGTGAAAAAGAAAGAAACGCCTGTAATCATATTTATTACCTCATCCTTAGAATCCGCCGTGGATGGCTACCGGGTCAATGCCGCAGGCTTTGTTTTAAAACCATTGGCAGAAAAGGACTTTGAGGAAACCCTGAAACGAATCATGGAGCAAAACTTCAAATCCAGGGAAGCTGTAATTTCCATTGTCCATAATCGGATTCCCATGGAGCTAAAGCTAAGCCGGGTCTTGTACTTTGAAAACAGGCTGCACCGGATCTACATTACCCTTAGAAACGGAGAAGTGCTTTCCATTCACCAAAAGCTCAATGAGCTTCAGGAGGCATTGCAGTCGCAGCCTGCCTTTCTCCGCTGCCACCAAAGCTATATCGTAAACTTGAACCATGTGGAAGCTTTGAAAGACACAGGCTTTCTAATGATAAACGATGATATTATCCCTATCTCCCGCAATTTTTACAAGGAATGCAAGTACGTTTACTATCATTTTCAATTGAAGTGAGGCCTGCGTGAACGAAGCAGTATGCAATGTTATATTAAATCTGATCAATCTGGCAGTCCGCATGATGCCTATTTTTGTCTGCCTGGAGCCCAAAAGAAAAAACCGTGAAAATATTGCGGCCGTATCCGTCTATCTTTGGGTCATCATGGTATCCCTCCAATCCCTATTTCACATTAAGGAACCGGTGTTTCTCCTTATCCAGGGGATTTTTTCCTGTCTTTTTTTTCTGCTGCTTCTCATCTTTTTCAATGGAGAGCTAATCAAAAAAGTTTTTCTTTATTTATCGGCCTGGCTTTTTGCAGTTCTGTCCATGTCGTTAAACGAGTTTGCAGCTTCTGTTTTAGGAAAGTCTATATTCCTCTCCTACAGCCAGGTCTGTGTTATCGTTTCCTTATTGTCGGCCTGCGGTTTCTATCTTTTTATTCGTTATTGGCTGAAAGACAGAAGCAGCCGGCTTTTTACCCAGCTGCCTAAACGTACCCATTTGCTTCATGCAGCATACCCAGCCATTTCCCTGGCCGTTTTACTGTTTGGCACTTCCACCATCTTTGCCAGGGAGTCCCTTGCCAAAAGAGGCTTTGAAGATGTGGTGTTCTATCTGGCCTTTTGCGCCATGATTCTGGTGCTTTATGTCATGGTTCTGGAGGGTACGCTGCAGGCTGTTTCCAGAAAGAAAACAGAGGAAGAGCTTTTGTTTGCAAGGCAGCTCATTGGAAAGCAGAGAGAACATTACAACAAGATGCTGGAACATGCGGAGGAGCTTCGGATCATCCGCCACGATTTCAGGCATCATATTCATGCGCTTCTCCATATGGACAGAGATCGGCAACGAAAATACTTGCTTGACTTAAACAAGGAGCTGGATAACGCAAAAGAGCAGAATTACTGTGAAAATCCTGCTGTTGACCAGGTCCTTCAGGAATATGGCGCCCGATGTCAGGAGAACCAGATTGAATTTGTGGCAAGTACAGATATATCCGCCCACATTCCCATCGACGACCTGACTCTCTGCGTTGTCATAGGCAATCTTCTTGAAAACGCCATGGATGCCTGCTTAAAGCTTAAGGAAGACCGTTTTATTCATTTGCAGGCAAGATGGATAAAGGATCATCTTATGATGCTTGCCGAAAATTCTTATAACGGCCAGATCAAAGAAAGCGAAGGGAAGCTTTTATCCAGCAAACAGGATGGCGGCCTGGGGCTTTTAAGCATTCGCAGGATATTAAACCGGCCGGGAGATGATTTTGATGTATGCTTTAATGATACCACCTTTACGGCTATGGTGAACATCATGGATCGCTCCTGAAATGGCGATAAAACACAGCTGAATTTTGAGCGTCGGGAGTTCGTCAGGGGCTTGGCTTTTGTTTGTCCCGCCTTATCTGAGGGGACTCCGAGCGCGCTATTTTTTGCGCAAAATTTCAAGATTCGCAGACGCTAAGTCGAGACCCCTAATCGGCGACGACCGATTGTTGCGGGGGGCGATATAAGAACGCACGTTTACAGCTATTTACAAGCTGCAGCCGTGCTTAATATTATAAAATTGAATGCCAAGCAGAGGAAGCAAAATATGAGGTGATAAAATGATAAAAACAATTACCGTTGATATGGTGGAAGAATCTGGTGTATTAGATTTGGTTTGGGATGTTTTCAAAGAGTTTGAAGCGCCGGGATATTCCGATGAAGGAATACGGGAGTTTCAGGATTTCATAGCGGTGAACACAATGAAAGATCGTTTGCGCAGCGGGAAACTGCTATTGTGGGGTTATTGGGAGGATAACAAACTTGTTGGGACCATCGCTACACGGCCTCTCTGCCATATCTCGCTTTTGTTTGTGGATAAAGAATACCATTGCAGGGGTATTGCAAAAAGCCTATACCGCACGGTGCTCGATTTCTACACTGAAAACAGCTCTTACAATGAAATAACTGTCAATTCCTCACCATACGCTGTAGAAATCTATCATAAACTTGGCTTTGCAGATATGGGCGCCGAGCAAACAGTGAATGGAATTCGTTTTACTCCGATGAAACATGCTTTCCGATAATCAGGCGCTGCTTCAATAGTAGCGAAGGGACTTGCTCCGCTCGCCTGCTCCTGGGAACGAACCCTGGCAGCTCGCTATCACGCCTGGGCGGGCAAACCCTCCCCATAGGTCGGCTTTGCTGCTCCTTAAGTCCGCCCGTTCAAGTCCCTTCCTCAGCCACAGATTAAAAGACATGGAGAGAGAACTTTTCTAGCTCTCTCCCCATGTCTTTTAATGCCGGCGAAGGGACTTGAACCCCCACATAGTTGCCTATAGTAGATTTTGAGTCTACCGCGTCTGCCATTCCGCCACGCCGGCTGGTTCTTGCGAACATCATTTATTGTATGCAAAAAATCCGAAGCTGTCAATAGGCAGTTCCGGGTTTTTTACACCATTCTGAATTGCTGAATTGAACATGGTATTTCTGTTTTGTGGCAAACTACAATGACCGGGCAGATTAAACGGAAGGAATTAAGCGGGAGGAATTAAAATGGACAGGAATTTTGACTTTACGGGCTTTGACTCCACGAGATTTGACACCATGAGCTTTGATGCGGTATATTACGAGCCGGCAGCTCTTGACTATGAGCTGGGCAAAATGCTGCGGGTTAAATATGCAGACCTGCCTTGGCTGCCCATAGAAAATCACAATCGGATACCGGAGCTGACGGCGGCGGCTAACCGGGATTTCCCAAAACTAAAGCGCCACCTCATCGTCGGGCTGAGAAAGACGCATAAATACATGCCCAACCATAAGGTATCCGACTGGCTTGTGCCGTATACCTCCTCCGGCTGCCGGGCTATGTGCCTGTATTGCTATCTGGTTTGCAATTACAATAAATGCTCTTATCTGCGCCTCTTTGTTAATCGCCGGCAGATGCTGGATAGATTGCTCAAGAAGGATGCCGGGTCTCTTGTGCCGCAAACCTTTGAGATTGGCAGCAATAGCGATTTAGTGCTGGAAAATACAATAACGGATAATTTGCATTACACAATTGAACGTTTTGCGCGGGAGGGCAGGGGTAATTTGACCTTTCCGACAAAATTCCATATGGTGGGGCCTTTGCTTAGCCTTGATCACAGAGGTAAAACCATATTCCGCATGAGCGTAAATCCCCGGGAGATTATCCGCCGTATTGAGCTGGGCACCTCACCCTTGGATTTGCGTATCCGCGGACTTAACGATATGGCGGCAGCCGGATATCCTGTGGGGCTGCTGATTGCGCCGGTAATCCTGCTTCCCGATTGGCAGCGCTTATACGGAGAACTGATAGAGCAACTGGCCGATGAGTTAAGTGAGAAAGTTAAGCAAGAGGGATTCATTGAGATTATATTGATGACCTATAGTTTTGTACACGATGCTATTAACACAGAGGCTTTTCCCAATGCCGTCAAGCTTTTAAATCGAGAGGCAATGACCGGCCGCGGCCGAGGCAAATACTGCTACCGCAATGAGCTGCGCGGTGAAGCGGAAGCGTTTTTGCGGGAAAAACTGGCGCGGCGGCTGGGAACCATGCCCATACTGTATATTTCGTGACAGCATTACAAATAAGAAGGCGTTTCAATAGGAAAAAATGGAAAAAAGCCTGTGAAAGCATCGGAATTTTTGTTATAATGAATATATAAGAGAACCGTCTCTCATATACCCCTGACTTTGGTGGAGAGAAAGATGCCGGGCTGTCAGCTTCGCCATAAGTTGATAGCCTAATTTAAATCCTGTATTTAAATAGACGGAGAACGCAAGGAGGGGGAATATGTCGAAGAAACAAATACGAGTTTGGATCGCAATTCTCACCCTTTATACTTTGATCATCATACTGTTTCCGCTGGCGTTTTCCCAAAGCATTAATAAAGATTTTACGCAGCATATGGTGCGGCAAAGGCAAAACTCCGTCAGCAGAATGGTTTTTTTGGCTTACAATACTGCCGAGCCCTTGATTGATCAGTTAAAAAGAGGCGAAGTCAGCGCTGAAGAGGCCAGGAAAAGAATTGGCGACCTGGTCAGAGCCATGACTTACGAGGATGAATTTGGCCCCAATTATATCTTTATGAGCGCTTACGACGGTATAATGCTGGTTCAGCCTTTTGAGCCGGAAAAAGAAGGCACCAATCAATGGCTCCTTCAGGATGCCAGAGGAAGATATATCATACAGGAGCTGGTGAAGGCGGCAAAAACAAAGCCGGAGGGTTCCCCACGGTCTCATAGGGACATTTTCTAAACCGTGGTGAAGTTATGCGGTATGTATCGGCAGACAGTGAGTATTCGCTGTCTGCCGATTACTGTTTATGCTACTTCTATTGAAGCTTGAGGCTCGTCATGTTCTGCCGCCGGCTCAATGACATTGTCCAAAAGGCCAATATCCCGATAATAGATATTGATTTCCTGCATGGCAGTGCGTGACCATTTTTCGCCACGCTCACCAACTTCCACTCGTTCAATAAAGAGATGTAAGATTTCAGCGGTGAGCTTATTGATTTTAGTGTATTGCTTCGCCTTATCGATAAAGGCACTAACATTGCTGACCGAATCTTTTAACCGTTCCAGATTACTTTCCTTTTTGGGGATGGTAGTCTGGATTTCTTTTTGCTCGGCAAGGTAATCATCACTGAGCTTGCGGAAGACTTCATTCGGAATTTTTCCCAGCACATTGTCCTCATACAGCCTTTTGAATAAAGCGGTCAGCTCGGTATCTCTGCGTTTCAGCGACTCCAGCTCTCGCTCGGTTTGAGCAATTTCTCTGCGAATTTCAGCACTGTTCTTCTGCGTGACATGCTTGGCGAACAGGATTTCATTCTGCCTTGCGTAGTGTGTCACCCTGCGGAGGTCATCCAGAATAATCTCGGCAAGCTGAACCTCTCGAATAAAATGCCCTGTGCAAACATCCTTACCTCTCTTCTTGTAGGTTCTGCAAGTAAAATTATTTTTGACAGCATCCATGGTATGTGCCCGATGTAAAACCATCGTACTTCCGCAGTCCTTGCAACAAATCAGCCCAGAGAAAATATTCTGTTCTGCCATATTAGCCCTGCGGCGTTTGTGCTTGCGGATATCCTGTACAATATCCCATGTGGTCTTATCAATAAGGGCTTCATGGGTATTTTCAATTCGTACCTGCTCATTTTCTGGTCGCTCCATACGCTTCTTGTTTTTGAAGGACAAGGTTGTGTACTTGAGATTAATCGTATGACCGAGGTAGACTTCGTTTTCCAAGATATGAACCACAGTAGTTTGTTCCCATTTGTAGGGTTCATCAGGCTTGTACCCAGTCATCATTACACCGTGCTTCTGATAATAAAATTGAGAAGGTGTGGGTATTTGCTCCTCTCTAAGCTGACTTGCAATCTGGCTGGGGCCTTTGCCACTCATACACAGAGAGAAAATGCGCTGTACAATCGGTGCGGTTTCCTCATCGGGAATGATTTTACGCTTGGGGTCATCAGGGTCTTTTTGATACCCAAAGGGAGGTCTTGAGCCTACCCTTGCACCGCTTTCTGCCTTGATTCTTGCCGATGCTTTTCCCTTTTTGCTACAGTCTTTTGCGTACCACTCGTTGATAATGTTTTTGAACGGAGTAAACTCATTGTCACCATATAGGCTATCAACGCCATCATTCATAGCGATAAATCGCACGCCATAGCTTGGAAACACAATTTCTGTAAGCCTGCCGACCTCTAAATATTCTCTGCCCAATCTGCTCATATCTTTGACGATTAGAGTTGCTACCTCGCCGTTTTCTACCAGTGTCATCAGCTCTTGAAATGCAGGGCGATTGAAGTTTGTGCCTGTTGCACCATCGTCACACAGAAATTTGATATTTTCAAAGCCGTTGTCCTTTGCGTACTTTTCAAGCATCAACCTCTGGTTTTGGATGCTGTTCGAGTCCCCCTGACTGCCATCATCCTGGCTAAGTCTTGCGTATAAAATGGTGTATTTTTCGTTTGCCTGTTTCATCTATAAGCTCCTTTCCGGCAAACCGAATACGGTATTACACATCATACCGCAACGGTTTGCACAAGTCTATCTGAACAGTTAAAAGTTATTTCTTTTTGGCATCACTATCGATCAATCTGATCAGTTGCTCCGTGGGAGTTGCCTTGGGAGCTGAAGGAAAGAGGGATTTGACATAAAAGCTTTTGCCATCTACCCTCATTACTCGTTCCGTGTGAAATCCGTTCTCATCTTCGTAGACAGCTCTATCTCGAAAGGCTGTGATGATCTTATCATCACGGTGCAAAACCCTCGGCTCGGTTTCCATATAAAATCCTGAATTTTTATCCATGCTATTTCCTCCCTCGTTACAATGAATGTGTAAATTCCTGCTCCTGCTCGCCCTGAAGCTTATGCCCCTGCGCCAGTTTTTTTAGTGCCTCTCGCTGGCGCTGCTTGCTCTCTGTCCAAGTTTGTGGGGTAATGGGTGGCTGAAAGTATATGCTTTATTACGTACAGCACCTGTTAACGCACCCTGGAAATGGCATAATATCGCGCTTTGTAAGGTGTTACAGCACCTATGACAGCACAAACTGCGATTTACAGCACCTAAGCTGGCGGCATCGTCTTGTTTTAAAATTACCCGCAAATCCGCTAACGGTGGGGCTTTGCGGTCGGCACTGCCGTCCGCTGTGACCGCAAGGAGCCCTTTTTAGGGCACCTTGCTTTCTCCTGCTCTTCTTTCGACCGGTGGGTTCACTGCCGAATGTGCCAGTTATGCTGAGTTCGCAAAACTCCCTCACAAATCGCCTGTGTGGGCTTCTTAGGTCTGCAAGGGTACATCCGCTCGCTCATGCTTGCAAAGCCGCAACACGGGGCGAACAGGGGGACACGGTGGCTAATTAGTGCCGTCAGGGTCAACAGGGTCGATATTTTGCACACTGGAGCCGCTCTCCCTTTTATCGTCACTAACGGCACTATCGGCACGGATGCTGATTAAAGAAATCAATCGGCTGCCGTTGCTTCGATGACAACGAACCTCAATTCCTTTTTGAAAAAGCTGCTCTTGGTTTTGTAGCAGCAAGCGTGAGAGGGTTCGGTGGCTGATTTTATTTTCTTTTCTGTCGATAAGCTCTGCCAACTCGGTAGGTGAACCTTGGTAATCTTGTTTGTCTGTCATAAAATCAGAAACAAGTAAAACAATATCAGGCAACAGTAAATCAGGATTTTCTTTACTGTCGGAAATCAGCTCCCACACATTATTTTCATTGCGCTTCAGCTCCATCTCCCGATATTCAATATCTCTGCCGATACAGGTGAGAGTTGCCTTACCGCTGCCACGCTTTTCTTCAATCAAAGTAAAACTGCTATCCACTGCACCGGATAAACCAGTGGTGCCAGAGATGCGATTGAACGGATCGGTATCTTTTTGTTTTCTGAGATGATGAATAAGCAAGATTGCAAGCCCGTTTTTGTCAGCAAGCTTTTTGAGTACGGAGAGGTCAGCATAATCATTGGCATAGGAATTGTCAGCGGTGGGTTTACGAATCATTTGCAGGGTGTCGATGATAATTAACACTGTATCGGGATGGTCTGCGATAAACTGATCAATGCGTTCCTCCAGCCCTTCGCCCAGCCGACAGCTCTCTTCACAAAAATGCACATTGGGTGGTGCATCGTCTGTGATGTCGAACAGTCGGTTTTGGATACGCAGGCGGCTATCCTCAAAGCAGAGATATAGAGTTGTGCCTTGTTTGACAGCATTATCCCAAACCGATTCGCCCTTGGCAACCGTTACCGATAGCCAGAGTGCAAGCCAGCTCTTGCCTGACTTTGGCGCACCGGCAAGCAGATGAAGTCCATTTGACAATAGTCCCTCCACCACAAACTGCATTGGTTGCAGAGGTTGGTTCATAAGGGTTTCACCGTCGATGGTATGAAATCGTGTTTGCATTTTGGTTTCCTCCTTGATTTTGGTATTGATGAAAGCTCAAAAAGCATCCCTCACTGTGTAGGCATTGAGAAAACCTTTTTGTCAACCTCATCTTGAAAAAAATAGCCCTCTGCTATTAAGCCGATTTCAGAGGGGGGGTGAGCGGAAAGTTTTTATCCCCTACTACTAATCCGGTTTCAGAGGGTGATTGGACGAAATTATTTTTTGGAATCCATAAAACACTCTTATTACTAATCCGGTTTCATAAGGGAGGCTACAAAACAAAATGAAAAAATGCCGCTCACTTTTCAGATGGGCGGCATTCGGTTCAATTTAGAGTATAAAAGATGGAATTCCACAGTTCAGTTGTGTATTCAATCCTCCACTTTCTCATGCTCGTGCGGAACACAGAAACGGCCGCCTGCATCGAGATTTTTCTCAAGCAAACGACCGCTGTCATAGATATTCAGTTGTGTAAGTAACCGCCAAGCAAGCCAGAAACCACATTTGAAGCTTTCTCTGGCACGAGCTCCGGCAATCAAATCCTTGTTGTCTATGATACGGAGCACCAGCTTGCGATCAGGTTTCTCTAAGCTACGGATAAGCTGCTGGTGAGCTTCTTCAATTATCTGCGTAGCATATGGGTCTGGGGTGAAATTGCTATACTGAGTAAATAGTCCTTCTAAAATAGTTTTCATTGAGTATCGCCTCCTTTAGCAACACAAGATACCACAGGAAAATGAGAATAGCTATCATCATTTTACATAAACCCGAATTCACTCCTGTGTAAATGGGAAGCGGGAACACAATATTTTTAAAGTCTAGAGATTTGACATAGGATCCTTAACTCTACGGAATTTCTTTTCACTTTTGGTTACACAGCTAAGATAATACTGATAAAACTATTGTTATTATCAACCAAATGGTTCATGATATATCTTAGTGTACATTGGAGGTGCTGTATGACTACGGCAGATATGATTAAGCAACTATGTGAACAAATAAATATAAGCATTGCGGAACTCGCTAGACGTATTGGCCAGACTCCACAAAATTTCAATAAAAAATTAAAACGTGAAACTGTAACCTTGGATGAGTTGAAAGCTATAGCGGATGTACTTGGAGTGTTTTTCAAACAGTCATTTACTTTGTCGGATGGCAATGAAATAAAAATAAGTAATGAGTAATGAAGGTATGCTTGCTGTAGAAGAACTGAAAAAAGAGAACCTATGCTTGTGCAAAGTATTACATAGAATTTAGGAAAGGGGCGAAAAGATATGATTGAAACACCGCAAAAAAGAATCACCAATGAACGTAGATTAACCGTCATTGTTTTTTCGCTGTTCTTCTCCTGGCTTCTGGCATTCCCTTTTGAAGGCAGGCTTTTATACGCCCTTGCAGACTACTACAACATCTCTGCCCGATCCTTTGTTTTTGGAACAATGGCCTCTCATTTTACCGGGTTATTTGTCTGCGGCTTTTTTGTTAGGAACATACAAACCGCCAAAAAGCTCATGATTTTTTCCATTGCGTTTTGCATCGCGGTCTCCGGCGTGTTTCTTTGCCCGCCTTCCTTTTTATGGACGGTGGCGCTACTCTCGGCGGCATTTCTGGTCGGTGGCTGCTTGGCAGCATGGGGCTTTTATTTCAAAGGCTGCACTCACAAGGATGAGCGCATCAAGACCATGGCAGACGGACTCATCTTCTCGAACCTCCTGATGATCCTGCTGAATATAGTATCTATTCACATTTCCCCGCACATCGGGCTTGGTTTCTCCATGCTGATTCTGGCTGCAGCGTTCCTGTTTGCGCTCAGGTTGCCCAAAGAGGAAGTGACGGAAACTCCGCCTTCCAATCAGGGGGAGATTTATGTAAGTAAAGCCGGCCCCCTCACTTTTCTGTGTTTGTTCATTGTGGTCATAAGCATCAATTCCGGTCTTATGTATCAGGTGCAGGGTCCTGCCTTTGCCCATCTGGAATGGCTGACAAGCTGGTATTGGGCTGTGCCATATATCGCAGCTCTGTTTATTATGCGAAATCTGCCCCGAAAAACAAACCGGGCATATATTCTCTACGTGGCTATTGCTATGATTGGCTTGTCTTTTATTGCTTTTCTCGCCCTTGATCGCTTATGGGCTAGCTATCTCGTAGTCAATACCCTTATGCTGGGAGCCTGCGGTGTGTATGATTTGTTCTGGTGGAGCATCTTGGGGGAAATGCTGGAGCTGGACAAAAACCCTGCCAAAATTATGGGGATTGGCCTTTCCGCAAATGTTTTAGGTGTGCTGCTGGGAGGGCTGATCGGAAACGCAATTACCTCCACCGATGGGCAAAGCCAAAACCCTACCCTGTTGGCACTGGGGGTGGTATGCGTAACCCTTGTCATGCTGCCTCCCTTACATCAGCGGCTAAGCTCTCTTCTCAAAAGTCATATTTTTTTAACCTCGATTATAGCAATGCCCAGCCGCAAACAAACTAACCTGCTTTACGAGCTCACTTTGTCGGAGAAATTTACCGAGCGTGAAAGAGAAATCGCCACTTTACTTATCTCGGGAAAAACCTACCGAGTGATTGCCGCAGAGCTTTATGTGAGCGAAAATACAATTAAAACCCATATAAAGAACATTTACGCCAAGGCGGGCGTTCAAAGCCGCACAGAACTGATGAATCTCCTGCTGAATATTCAGACGCCTTCTAAACAGAACACAAAACCCCTATAAGTAGCGGCTTTCAGAGCCCCTCACCCGAAAAGGTGAGGGGCTTTTTGCACATAATCACCCTGTTTGGTGATTTAAAGAACTGCCTATTTTATATAAAATATAAATAGGGAAAGAGGTTTTTAAGGGGGGTATTATTTTGAACAAGCTTTTGCGCCGCACTCGCTATTATTTAGCTACCCTCATTATTTGTGCGGCTACCTTTACAGCGGTAATAATTTTGCGACCTCCAAACTGGGAGCCATATACAACTATAGTCTTAGCAATCGGGATTGCTGTTCTCCTGCTTTATGTAAAAGCAAACCAGAGGTTAAAAGCCGCCCGGTTAATTGTTGAAAATCAAATTCTTCATATCCAACCCGCTGTGATTCAGGATTATATTGGGGAAAAGAGATTTCCCCATCCCCATGATTCTGTGGAAGTGTTTGTTTCCTGCTTCGGAATCTTGCTGGATTCTAAAATTATTAAATTCAATCAAGAGGGCGTTCGGCTGAAAACCGTAGAGTTCGGTCGGGATTTTATACGGCTGACCTATGGCACAAAGCAAAAGGTACGCAGCACCAAGCTTCTTCACGGAAAAATCAGTGATGGTGAGCTTGCGGAAATTTCTCGCAGATTCCTTTATGAAACCGGGATTACACCCACAATTCTAAATTAGGAGGGATAATCTATATGCACTGCAAACATTGTGGAACCGCTTTATGGGATAACACCCGCTTCTGTACCGGCTGCGGGGCGCAAACAAGCTCCGCACCGGACAGCCGCCCTGCTGCTACGAGCGACGGGAGAATTGGCTACTCTAGCCGAATCAACGACCCAGCCTTTGCCGGGTATCTCAAAAACACCAACCGCTGGTCTGCTATTTTTTCCGTTATTCTGGCAGTCGCCGCCGTCATAGGGTTCTTCATTTACGGAGAAACCGGAGCCGAAATGGAAAACCCACAGGCGCTGTTCATCGGTCTGGGCATCGGCGGGATGTTTCTGGTGATTGCACTCTATACCATCATTGCCAGAAAAAGAAGCAAAACCTGGGACGGCGTGGTGGTGGATAAAACCATCAAGAAGAAAGACCGCCGCCAGAGCACCGGTAGCGGCGAAAACGATTATTACATCCATTATTACACCGAATATGCGGTCATCGTCCGCGACGAGCGTGGCAAAACGCACCGCCTAACCGCCGAGGACGACGACACACAGTACAACTATTTTCAGGTGGGCGACCATGTGCGGCATCATGCGGGACTAAATTCTTATGAGAAATATGATAAGACAAAAGACAGCATCATCTTCTGCAGCGCCTGTGCTACTTTGTGCGACATAAGCGATGATTACTGCTTTCGGTGCAAGTGTCCTCTGCTGAAATGAACAAAACGATCTTAGGCGAAAAGATTCAGGTCAAATTACACTAAAAAGGAGAGGCTGAAATGAAAAGAAATGTGTTTATGCTGATAACGATGCTTATTTTAACAGTGGGATTGATGGTAGGGTGCAGTGAGTCGGATGGTGGCAAAAATCAATCCAATGAGTTCTTAGGGAAATTCTCCGGAACGGCGGGGACTCTGGAATTTCTTCCTGATAAACAAGTAAGGGTTGATCTTGAGGGAGATGCAGTCTGGATGATCAGTAATGAAGATAATAATCATAAAACTTATACCTATAAATTTATTACTAAGAGAAACGAAGTCGTGGATTACGATGAAGCTGCGGCAATTAATTATTACAAACCTGACCAGGAGAGATTTTTCATGCAAAATTTCATTAAAGTAGAAAAAGAAAAAGTAATCCTTTATCCGGAGAGACACGATCCAGCGGTGTTTGACAAAGATGTACAGTGAATTTTATTGATTTATCGTAGAAGGGATTGGTATGTATGAAGAAAATTTTAGTGCTGTTACTGGGTTTAATGATATGCGTTAGCCTGACGGGCTGTGGTTCCGGGGAGGGTGGTGCAAACGGGCAAAGCAGCTATGAGGGATATTGGTTCATCCTGGCGGAGCTTGACGAAAACGACAAGGAGATTGAATTTTACGGAAATACCCGTTTTCACATCTCTCTGTCCGCGGACGGGAAAGTAGAGATCTATATGGAACGATACAACTATGATAAGAAGATATGGTATGAAAGAGAAGATATGCTGCCGGGCTTTACTTATACCTATGACAAGGAGGCCGACCTGCTGACTGTGAAAAAGTCTGGAGAACCCACCGTCACATTCCGAAAGGTCTCTTACAATGGGAAAGACGAGGTAGAAATGTTCCCCGATAATTCCAAGGAAAAAACCATTCTAACCAGAGAAAACCCAAAGCCGAAATAAAGCATTAAAGGAGAGATGATCATGAAATCAAAAATTTTGTTGGCGCTGGTACTTGTGATTTGCGTTATGCTGGGAGGCTGCAATGAAAAAGGCGAAACACAGAGTGAGCAGATAAAAAAGGAGCAAACTTTTTACGTAGGGATCAGCGTTGCTATCGATTCCTCGAAGCCAGTGAAAGCCTATGCCGACTGCATGCGAGAAGAGGATCGAAAGAAAATGGACGATAGGGAGACCACCACCAGTGATGACTTAGATTTCTTGGCGGCCCCAGCTTACACCAGGAATGGGGAGAAATTAGAGATGGACGGCTCTGTTACAGTATATATAACAGATGAAAACAAGACATCCATCACCATCCCCGTGAAGGGTTCCTATATCGTGGATGATGATACAACGCCTGCTGCTTTGGAAACCTATTACTTCAGGTATATCCAGGGAGAATTGATTCAATCGTTTCCGCCCAAATATTGAACTGCTCAACCCAACGCCGATCTGCGCCGGCTAAAATTATGCCTAAGAAGGAGGCGATGCCCCCTTCGGCATAACACCTTTGGAAATCAGGTAATTTAAGGCCTTGCCGTGTTTTTGCTGTGCCTATCCTGACGGATGTTACCTATACGAGGAGGAAAACCCATGAAAAAATCATTCGCGCCAGCGACGCTTCTTATCACTCTTTGCCTATTGCTCACAGGCTGTTCGGCAAGTGAGAGCGCCGATGGCACCCTGAAAATTACGGAGATTTACGGCACCTATGAAGGCTCGGGAAGCACAACGAAATATGAGGTTGAGCGGATCGAAACTGATATAAAAAACCAACGGTACCTGTTTATAACGGGTGATGCGAGAGAAATCCAAGGTGAATTTGATGGCATTGTCATTACCTTCGAAGAGGATGAAGAGGATACCATCCGGTACGAGAACATGCATACCGCCTCTAACGGCGAGCTTGTGTACAATTCCGACACAGGGCAATGGGAACACAATGCGGATTATCCATTAGGAACGGTAAGCACTGCCGTTGTCTTTACAAAGGACGCAGACGGGACTCAAGCGACATTCGTTTTTACCCAGACATTTGAAAGAGATCACTTTGAAAACCCCGAACCGTCCGACGGCGTGAACGAATTTACCCTTTATCTGACCAAAACAAAATAAGCCCATTCGAAAGGTAGGTGTAACTTATGGAAAATACCAAGCCATCGCTATTTAGAACGATTTTTGGCATGATGATCAACCCGGGGGGAACATTGAAAAATTCCATGCTCACCACAAAATGGTATTTTTCCGTCGCGGTGTCGGCGGTAGCCTTCGGCCTGTTTTTTGGGCAGACAGGGTTTGATCTTTATAAAACAGGACAGAAAGGATTGGAGTTTGTCCTGCTCTCGGGAGCCATCGGCCTTGCTTACGGACTACTGGTCATTCCTCTCATCGGATTTATTATCTGGACAGTTTTGAAGCTGTCCAAGGGAGAGCGGAAAATGAAAGAGACCGTATCGGCTTTTTGCCTCAGCTACAGTGGGGCATTGATTTATGGTTTGATTGGACTTGTTTTTTCCCTTGCATTGGGCTGGAAAACCTCTGTGGCGTTTGGCGTGACAGGCGTATTATGGGCTATCGGCCCCATGATTATTACCATCAGGGATCTGACCGGCGGGAGAAATGCCCTAAGCGTCCCCATTGCTACGACAGTAGGCATAGCGGTACTTATTTCATGGTCAGTTCTTGGGAACATATAGGAGGTGAAGCAGTTGGAAAATGATAAACAGACAGGAGAAAAGGGACGGAACTTTGTACGGCGGTTATGCTTTATCGCCATAGGAATCAGCGCCTTCTCCGACCCGATGGAGCGTTTAAACCCTTACGATATGATATTTGGAGCATTGGTTGGTCTTTTGTTCGGCTGGCTATTCAGAAAATTTCTTAGGAGCTTTTTAAGCCTGTTCAATGGTAAATTAAAAAAAGAAAAGGGCAAGAAGCCCATCTGGGATGCTGTAGACAGCGGTATGCTTTTTTTGGTTCCCTTCACGGTCATGCTGTTGCTTGCCGTCTATTATCTGAATTGGTCTGAGACACGAGGATTTGTTGCGGCAGGTATTATGGCGGTAGGGACAGCGGCAGCTATAGAGTTTGGCAAAGCAAAGGGCAAGCAGGAGATCAAAAACACCCTGGCGACCTCAGGAACATCCTTCCTGTTCTCCTTCCTGTGGACTCTGTCCTATGCCTATATGGCAAAGGCGCCCTCACTGATTGAGGGCGGAGTTAGGCTGATTAGAGGAATTGTATCGGGAGGGGGTGTCGGATTATGAAAAAAATGATAGCTAGAGTTTTTATCCTGTGCTTTGCACTTATAAACTTGTTGCCCCTTACGGCATTGGCGGCAGGAGATAGTGTGGCCCCTAATAAGCCCTATGAAAAGGTCGCTGCCCAAAGCGGACGCTGGTATGCTGAAGCGCTTGAGTACAATGGAAAAACAAATCTGGTGGTGGGTTATACCGGAAGCTGGAAAAGCTCTGAAGAAACTCAGATAGTGTTTGAGATTAAGGAAAAGACCGTGCTGTCGGGTATTTATCTCCCCCTTGAGGGAAACGCGGAGGGTGAGGTTGTTTTACGTCTGGAGGACGCCGCTGGAAATAGTTACAAAGGCTTCACCCTGGAAAAACAAGCATCCGGCGGAATCAGAGAATCCCGGCAGCCGGGCTCGTCAGAGATCGGAACCACCTACATTTTCACACCAAACGGCGACATCACCCTACCAAAAGGGCAATATACCCTGTCCGTAGAAGGATCGGGAAATCTGACCGGCGCCTTTTTGGTGAAGGGCTTTCATTATGGAGCTTATGAGAAATACAGGCAGTCTCTTCTTGCCTGGGAGCAGCAAAATAATCCGGCTAAAGGTAAGGAGGTAAAAACCGAGCAAGCCTTTGGCAAGGAAGAGCTTAGCAATGACACAGAGGCGGAGTATGACTACAGTGAACAGCAAGCAACCCGTCCTCCTGTGTTTGCGCTGGATGCGGAATATCAGATTGATGAAATTATCGTGAGTACTTTTAACGACGGCAAGGGAGCCTCTCCCGGCAAGATCTCAATTATGGACGCAAACGGGAAGACGGTGTATTCCGGCCAATCCTACGGGGTCAGTATTGAGAATATCGCCAACGGGGCATGGAAGATTGCTCCCGCTATGCTGCTGCCTGCCGGTAATTATTCCATTGCCCTGTCCCAACCGGAGGTTTTAAGCTACGATCAAGCTGGCGAACCTCTCTTCTATGTAAAGGCTTCTCTTCCCGTGCAGCTTCGGGAAGATTTCACAGGAACCTACAGAATAAATCTGGATACTTATAAAACAAGCACCTTGAAGGGGGCAGTGACAGAGAAAAGCAGCAGTTTTTCCCTGAAGGATTTTGAGCTTACGGTTCTGGATAAAGGGACGGAGCTAGAGCTGATTGGACAATACGAGGGTCTGCCTTTTTCCCAACGCTGTGAAATCGTAGAGGAAACAGCAGAAAAAATTGTTGCCCGGTTTGACTTCGCCGCTGATCTTACTAAGCTGCCCTACAAGGCTAAGATTTCGGCGAAAGCGACGGTAACCCTTGTCAAAGTTGCTGGCGGCGCAATACAAATCGGCATAAACGGTACCGGTGTCTACGACCGTGCAGCAAGTGCGGAAAAGGGTGCAGATCACAACACCTATGACTTAAAAGCAGCGGGAATCATGGCTCAGCGGGAGCTTCCCCCCTTCGTGATGACGGCGCTTGGAAAGGCTAGCGGAGCGGGAAAGATTCCAGGACCGGACAATGCCTCTCAGGCTGCGGCAGGCATCCTGTTCCCTCCCCTCGTAGGACTTGTGGTCAGCGTCCTGCAGGAAGCACTCAAACCTAAGGTGCCTGCTAAAGGTGCAGTACGTGACAAGAACTGGTACAAGAAGAAATATCCGGGCAAAACCGACGAGCAGATAGCCATGATTATGCTGGGGGATGCCATGGGAAGTACCGACAATCCCGACGAAGGAGATGCTGTTTCCATCGGAGACAATGAACGCAGCGAAAGCAGTTCCGGTCCTTCCGATGGAGACAATTTTGGAAGCGATTATGAAGAGGAAGCCGAGCCTATCTGGGAAACGGAAGAAGCTCAAGAGCCAGAGCCAGAGCCCACGTCCGATGGTGGACAGATTGAAGAAAAACCGGCTACCGAGGCTGATCAATCTGACCAAGAGCCTGAAACCATGGTAGTGCAGACCTCAGCCAACGGTGCGCAAACCCTGTATGTTAAAGATCCCAAAACAGGTGAATGGGTGGATCCCCAAACAAACAGCGTTCTGGATATCGAAAAACATGGCGCAGCATTAGAACAGATGAAAAATGAACAAGAGTGGAGCAACAAGGAGTTTGATAAGATCAGCGCAGGAGAAAGCGAATACGATAAAGCTCTGCGTGACAGTATGAAGAAAATTTCGCAAAAAGAAGATCAGGATAACTATAAAAATATACTGAAAAAGAAGTACGGTACCGACGATCTGGAACAAATTTCAACTATCGTTGAAGAGAGGCAGAAAAGAGCTGCTGAATGGGCCAAAACCTGGCGCAGAAACGATAAAGTTCTCGGTGCAATGGAAGTTGGCGCAGTAGCTGTCGGCACAGCCGCAGACGTGGGTATTGACGGTCTTGCTCTCATCACCCCAGGGGGCACAAAGGTCCGCGCCGGATACAAGGTGCTTAAGGGAGTAGCAGGTACCATGGCGGATGCCGGAGCAAAGGGAAAAGACGCAGCTACCCTGGCGAATCTTGCTGAGGGTTTGATTAAGGGCGGAGCTGATGCGGCTCTTGATAAAATCCCAGGCGGCACCGGTCGCTTAGGTGGGGTGATGAGCACTACTGCCAAAGCGTCTCTTACCACTGCGGGTGAAGCGGCAGGCTCAGGGGTTGGTGCAGCGTTGCGGGGTGAGGATGTGGGCGAAGCTGTAACCAAGGGTCTAAAAGACGGTGCCTACAAGGCGGCGGTCGGTGCTGTTACAGACAGATTAGCCGGCGATCTGCCCAACCCTGTTATTTCAAGAGGTTCTTTTAAAGCCGTGCCAAACCTGAAGAACGTTATTGTCAGCAACACGAGCGCTAAAAAAATTGGTGCCGCACTGGGAGATGAATATGGTATCAAGCCTGTTGTGCTGGGTGACTGACAGACAATGGATAATTATGTAGAAGGGGGACTAAACGATGAGATTAAATAAAAAAGAAATGTCATTTTTGGCAAAAACATTCCCCAATTCCAATCCGCTGAGCCTTTTTTCCGGTACCAATACGGCTACGGCGCTGAAGGGTGATGAGCAAAATACGTTGGAGGAAAAGGGCGTTCTGGCTGGAGGAAAACTTACGCAGAAGGCCGGTAAGTTGCTCAGCGCTGCAGAAAATCCACAGCGTTGCACAAGGCTTGTATTGAAAGACGGCTCATATTTCATTGAAAAATATGCCTACAAGACCGGTGATGCTTATACCCTGGCAGAAAACGACGGAGGGGAAGTTCTCCTTTCTCCGCAGGAAAAGCTGGATGAAGCGTTGTTTCAGCTTTCCCAGTGGATCGGCATATCCGATTTGAAAACCTTCGACCTAAACACAGTGCTTTCAGGAGATGAGCTGTTGGTACTTTTAGCCATAGTGGATATCCGCCGGGCAAATGTGCTGCTATCTTATTTGGGGAGGGAGACAAAAAAAGAAATTTCCTTTGCACAGATACGCCAGCAGCTTGATCAGCCTGAACCGGGTAGCCTGACTCGCATCCTCACCGGAAACTATAATTACTCCGTTCCTAAAATCGAAGATACAAAGGCAATTCTGGATCGGCTTACAACAAAAAAAATTACGATCTTTAATGAAGGATACTCTCTTCTCGGCTCATATGAGGAATTCGCAGAAAAATTCCTCATACCCCAGACCGTTGTGATGCTCGAAGCCTTTAATCTGACAGAAAAAAATCAAATTGTAGGCGCGGGTGTGTTGTGTGTATGTGCGGGGATACGGGAAATTGTGTCCATTGTTTTCAGAGAAGGAGCCGTTGAATTCGCTTCTATTTCCGGTCGACAGCTCTTAAAAATGATGGAGGACTTCCTTAATTGCCCAGATGTGCTTTGAAAGGTAGTCATATCGTCAGGTACCTGGTAATATCACTGCAGATTTATGGGACAGTGATGCACGCTGGGGAAAGGAACTTATCGGGGGAATCGTCATGAACGATATTCAAGAGGTAATTCAATGGCAAATCAGTGTGCCGATCTTTAAAAACAGGGTTATTTTGAAGCAGTTGGTAGTTGCGATTGGGATTCCCTTCGGTCTTGTGGCGTTGGTCATTGGGCTTGCGTCGGGCAGGAGTGTCTACACACTCTATGCGCTCGGGCTGATTGGCACGCTGCTACTTTGCACCTGTCTTTTCATCATGGCGGTTTATCGGGGAAAGTATGAAGCGGAGTTTATGCTGAATACAAAAGGTGCGTTCTGCCGCACACAGGCAAAACAGGCAAAAAAGAACCGATTCATCAACGCATTGACGGTTATTCTTGGTATGCTTTCCGGCAGACCCGCCGTGGCAGGAGCAGGATTGTTGGCACAGTCAAGACAGGAGGTTTTTCTCCGATGGAACCACGTTACAAAGGTAAAATTCAAGCCCAAAAATCACACCATTTTACTACGCGGTGGTTGGACGGAGAATATCGCACTGTTTTGCACGAATGAGAACTATACGCTGGCAGAACATTTTGTGCTTGAGAAAACTCGGGCGCTGCAGGAGATGCTCCGTAAATGAAAAGAAAACTCTTACCTCGCATTCTCATCTCCTTTCTCGGGGTAGCGTTTATTCTTTGGGGAGTTATGAGCACTGCTCTGGGAATTTTAGGGGAACCGGCAACCGCAGCCGTTACCCATATTCGGCGGGAGGGCGGAGAGCGGAATGATGGCAGACCGGGGCGGTATACTTATAATATCAGCTATACTTTTACCCTGCCCGACGGAAAAGAGATCAGTGGGTTTACCAAGAAAATTGGGAATGGGGTCTATTTGAAGGCTGACGGAACTGGTAGGATACCTGTGAAATACTTTAAGGAAATGCCCTATCTTAACTCATCAGTGGAAGACTCGCAGTTCTCAATCAGACAGGTGATATTAATAGGAGTTAGTGTATTATTGATTTTTCTGATGAATAGAAAACTGAAAGATTCAAATATAGTGGTAGAGTAGAATGTGCAAGCTTGGTAGAGAGGATAAGCTTGCACACTTGCAGAGTTCTGTTTTTATATGGATTTGATACAGGGCACGATAGCTTATGTTACTTAAGCCAACACCTGTCATGATAATCAAACACCCCGCCAGTCAACAAAGTTGTTGTGCGGCGGGGTGTTTTCCGTATTCAGTTTGCGTTTCTTAAATTGTCCCTATGACACCGTGGGCTTCTTTTGTCACTTATGATTATTATTTGCCAGACCGCTGGGACGTGGAGGAAAAGCTCTCTTTTGTTATAGGAATACCGGAAATTGAGGCCTATATCGGTGCCGGCATGTATGTCGAAAGCACTTACAAAAGGCTGGGAGCCATTCTTACAAAACAAAGGGCGGGATATCTGGCTATAACGATGTTTATCCTGATATCGCTGCTGGTCTATGCCTTGATTTTGCTGAGAAGCAATCAGCGCCTGCGCAGGGAGATTCAGGAACGAATCTATGCGGAAAATAATTTAGGGACGGTTTTTGATACCATTCACGATGGCATTATGATTCACGATGAGGCCGGCAAGATCCTGCATACCAACAAGCAAGCGGCCATCATGTACGGGCTGAGCCGGGAAGAGATGCTGAATTACAAAATAGAGGGTTTGTCGGCTGATCCGAATATGGCAAAGCGATGGCTTGAAAGGCAAGAGAAAACAATCGACGGTCAAGGCTACGTTCTTTTTGAATGGGAAGCGGAACGGCCGTTAGAAAAAACCGTATTTGACGTAGAGATTGGCCTGCGCAAAACCCGCTGGTCCGGAAGGCAAGCCTATGTGGCGGCGGTGCGGGATATTACGGAACGAAAGCAATCCATGGAGAAAATACACCGTCTTGCTTATTTTGACAATTTGACAGGGCTGCCCAACAGAGCCTACATTATGAACGAATTGCAGGCCAGACTGGATCAGAGCATTGCCGGCTCCGAAACCGGCGCCGTCTTTTTTATCGATGTGGACAACTTCAAGGTCGTCAACGATACTCATGGCCATTTATTCGGGGATCGGATGCTGGTGGAGATCGCCAAGCGGCTGGATACGCTGTCCTCTCCGCAATTGAGCCTGTTGCGCCTGGGGGGCGATGAATTTCTGATTCTTGCAGTTAATAGCGCCGAAGAAAGCCAGGTGCGGCGGCTGGCCGATCAAATTCGCGGTTTGTTCGATGAAGCGATCAGTATCGATAATACCAGCTTCCATATTACCTGCAGTATTGGGGTGGCGGTTTATCCCCGGGACGGCAGCACAATGGAGGAGCTCCTTAAATATGCTGATTTGGCGGTGTTTAAAGCCAAGAATCGGGGAAAAGACAGATGGGTTTTGTATGACAGCAGCATGGCCCTGGAGCTGTCAAAGCGGACAGAGCTGGAAAAGCGGTTGCGGGAAGCTTACCGCAAGGGTGAATTCATCTTGCATTATCAGCCCCAAATCGCTGCGAAAAGTGGCCGGGTTGTGGGTATTGAAGCGTTGATCCGCTGGCAAAGCCCATTCGACGGCTTGGTTTTTCCGGGAGAGTTTATTACGGTTGCCGAGGAAATAGGGCTGATCAATGAAATCGGCAAATGGGTCATCGAAAACAGCTTTGCCTTCGCGAAAAGCTTGATGCATAAAGGGGTTTGTGTTTCCTGCAACGTGTCGCCGGTGCAGTTGAATCAAAGCAGCTTTGTAACGGATGTTATAGAAGCCTTTGACCGTTTTGGCCTCAAAAAAGGCAGCGTAGCGCTGGAAATTACGGAATCCTGCCTGGTGGAGTCCTTCGGCGACACTTATTCAAAACTGGCAAAATTACGGGACTATGGCATTATGATTTATTTGGATGATTTTGGTACGGGTTATTCTTCTCTCAATTACATGAAGAGTCTGCCCATCGATGTGCTGAAGATCGACAAATCCTTTATCGACAATATTACGGCAGACGCTGTTGAAGGACAGATCGTCAAGACGATTGTGGCGCTGGCCCGGGAAATCGGGCTGAAAGTAATCGCCGAGGGCGTGGAGGTAGAGGAACAGCAAGCCTATCTGGCTGCCTGCGGCTGCAATACCATTCAGGGGTATCTTTTCAGCAGGCCGGTGACGGAGGCGGAAATTTTGGATTTGCTTTAAAGCAAAAAACCCGAAACTGTCAAAAGGCAGCTCCGGGTTTTTTGTATAGGGATGAAAGAGGAGAATAGGAGAGTTAAAGAGAGTAGATAGAGTAATTGTTATTTCGCTTTTTTGTCTTTGGGTTGTTGCTTTTTGTTTTGGCTTTGATTCATTTTATAGGTTTTGCTTTGGACGAATTCATTGGCGAACTCTTGACTGGACTGCTTAAAATTACCTTTTTTCATCTGATCTTTCATGTAAGGAATCGCCGCCTCCTTCTGTAGTTTACTATAGTAGTGGCCAAAATTAGAATCTTTTATTCATAGCTTTTAAAATTAGGGAATGGTATAATTGGCAAGGAAACTTCTGTCTTGAAGGAGGGATAATTTTGGGACATGAAGAGATGAATCACCAGTGGTTGGAAGAGAAAACCCTGATAGCCATGTGCTCAAAAGGCGACATGAGAGCCTTTGAAGAATTAGTGCTGCGTTATGAAAAAAAGGTCGTAGCCGCTGCTTTTCGCCTCTGCGGCGACCGCCAGCAAGGAGAGGATTTAGCCCAGGAGACTTTTTTAAGGGCTTGGCGGGCCCTGTCCGGTTATCGGGGACAGGCCTCCTTTGGCACCTGGCTGATGGCCATATTGACAAACCTTTGGCGGGACAAACTGAGAAAAAACCAGCTGCCTCAAGAATCTTTGGATGAGGCTTTCGAAGGTGATGAAGGGCCGCTGCAAAAGCAGTTTCAGGATACGGCCCCTGGCCCGGAAGCGCTGACGGAAGCCGCGGAGACGGATCAGGTGCTGGGCCATCTTTTGCAGGAGCTGAAGCCGGAATATAAAGAAGCTTTAGTCCTAAGGGATGTCCAGGGTTTCAGCTACGAAGAGGTGGCTGTGATCACCGGCAGCAATCTGGGGACAGTCAAATCCAGGATCAATCGGGCCCGTACATTGATGAAGGAAAAGATATTAGGCTTTCAGGAACAAAACCCTGGCTTTTTTCGTCTAAACCAGGCAAAGGAAGACAAAAGCAAAGCCGGTAAGGCGAAAGGAGGTGTGTCTCATGAAGGATGAGCAGAGGACAGCAAGGATTATGGATTGGCTGGAAGATCGGTTAAGCCCTGAGGAAATCCAGGCCTTCGAGAAAGAAAGAGCAGCTGATGCCGATTTTGCCGAAGAATGCAGAATCATGACGGAGCTGATTGCCGGTCTTCATGATTTAGACCGCGATATAGAGCCTTCCGGGGATTTTCACCAAAGTCTGATGGCAAAGCTTTATCAGGAAAAAGAGAGCCAGGCCAGCTATACGTCGGAAGCCGTCCTGATGGATACCGCCGATTCCGCTAAGCTGGAGAGCAGCGGGCTCAATAAGGGTGCGGGCCATGATTGGCAAAAGAAACTCTCTGCCGGCAAGGGCAAAGAAAAGGAAAAGCGGCCATCGTTTAAGGATTTTATTTCTTTCTTACGGCACCGGCCTTTAGTGCCTGTGGTAGCCGCCTGTTCTTTGGTTCTGGTTTTGGTTTACGGCGGCGGCGGTTCCCTGTCTTTTGGCTCCAAGGGTCAGGGAAGCCCTGACGAAATGTATTACAGCAGCAGCAATTACGACAATGGTGCTTCTGCCGGATCGGCGCCTGCCACACCCATGGCTGAGTCTTTCAATTCCGGCGGCGGTATGGTCATAGAGAGCCAGAAAATCAGAGGCGGGGGTACCGCAGCCTCTCCTGCTATGCCGCCGGCTGCGGATCAGAATTCCAGAATCAATGATACATTCGACAACGTTGCCGCCGAAGAGCCGCGTTTTATGGCCGAAGGCTCCGGTCAGGCCGATACCTTGTCCGCCGAACCCATTGAGCAAAAAATCATCCGTACAGGCAATATCAATCTGGAGGTTGACCGTCACGATGAAGCCATAGTCACGATCAAAAGCGCAGCCCTTTCTCTGGGCGGCTATGTCACCGGCGAATCCAGTTATTTGATTGACGGCAGGGAACGCAAAGCCGGCAATATTCAGGTTAAGGTTCCTTATGACCGCTATGATCAGCTGGTTGAGCAGGTGGAGGCTTTAGGAAAAGTAACCAACAGCGGTTCAAACGCAGTGGATGTGACCAGCCAGTATGTGGACTTAAAAGCCAGGATTCAGGTTTATGAGACAAAACAGGAGAGGCTGCTGGCTCTGCTTAACCAAAGCGGCGACTTGGCCGCCATACTATCCATTGAAAATGAGCTGGCCAATACCAACGCCGAGCTGGAATCATTGAAAGGCCAGATGCGTTATCTGCTGGATCGCACCGACTATTCAACTCTGGATATTTCCCTGATGGAAAAAATGCCTGAGGCTGTGGAGATCAAAACCACCGGCTTTGCCGGCTTTATCCAGAAATTAAAGGAATCCTTCTTCTTAGGCGTCAACGGCTTGATTGCGGAAGTGGGCAGCTTTATTCTCTGGCTGGCCGAAAATTTGATCGGAATAATAATCGTATTAGTCCTGCTTTGGTTCTTCTGGATTAAGGTTTTGCGGCGCCGCTGGAGAGGCCGGCGTTCATCGGACTAAAATCCGCATCAGAGAATAGGAAAAAGGCTGCTGCAAATGGTTTGAGGAAAAAACCGCTTGCGGCAGTTTTTTTACGGGCTTGAGCCTGTTTCCCACCCATGGCGTGGGAGACGCCTACCCTTAATGATTTGACAAATTATCATAAAACGATACAATAGTTTTGCTGCTTTACTAAACAAACAAGGAGAAATTAAAACATAATGGCCGAACTAATAGAATTAAGGTCGGATAAAAGACGCAACGAGTTTGCCGACGTTCCGATAAATAAACTGCTTTTTCGCTTTGCCGTACCGGGTATTATTTCTTTGCTGGTCAATTCTTTATATAATATTGTGGATCAGATTTTTATCGGCTGGGGTGTGGGATACTACGGCAATGCCGCCACCAACGTCTCTTTTCCCCTGGTCACCCTGTGCCTGGCCCTGGGTCTGTGGATCGGCAACGGTACTGCCGCCGTATTCAGTCTGAAGCTGGGGGCGGGGTATAAGGAGGAAGCCGCCGTAACGGTAGGCAACAATACCGTACTGTCCTTGATTACCGGGATTGGCGTGTTGGTTATCGGCACTCTGTTTTTAGAACCCTTACTGCGGCTGTTTGGGGCTACCGATCAGGTACTGCCTTATGCTAAAACTTATGCCGGTATTTGTCTGTTGGGCATGCCTTTTGTCGTGGCCTCCCTGAGCATCGAAAATGTCATCCGGGCTGACGGCAGCCCCCGTTTTGCGATGATGGCCACTTTATCCGGCGCCGTGATCAATACAATTTTAGATCCGATTTTTATTTTCGTTTTTGACTGGGGCGTGGCGGGAGCAGCTTATGCCACCGTTATCGGTCAAGGGGTAGCCTGCCTGTTGTTTTTGTCCTACTTGCCCAAATTCAAATTGATCAAATACAGTATAAAACATTGGCGGCTGCGCGGAAGTGTTTGCCGGAATATTTTCAGTATGGGGGCGGCCAGCTTTCTGACCCAAAGCGCTTTTCTGGTTTTGCAGATTGTGATGAACAATACTTTGGGTCACTACGGCGCTCTATCGCCTTACGGTGAGGTCATACCGCTGGCCTGCATGGGCATTGTAATGAAGGTCAACCAGATCATGATTGCCTTTGTAATCGGTATTTCTATTGGTGTGCAGCCGATTATCGGCTATAACTATGGAGCGGGGGCCTATGGCCGGGTCAGAGAGGCTTACCGGTTGGCGGTAATTGCCTCCAGCGTGATCAGCGGCGTCGGCTTTTTGTTGTTTCAGCTTTTTCCCGTGGCTATTATCAATGTTTTTGGCCAGGAAAACCAGTATTACGTCAGCTTTGCCGTAAAATGCTTCCGTATATATTTGATGCTGGTTTTTACGGCGGGTTTCCAAATCATTTCCGCAAACTTCTTTCAGTCCCTGGGCAAGCCCTTAAAGGCTGCCGCCCTTACCTTATCCAGGCAAGTGCTTTTTTTGATCCCTCTTATTTATCTGTTTTCCTGGTTATTTGGTCTGGAAGGCATACTTTATGCCGGGCCCGCCGCAGATTTGCTGGCGGCGGCGGTGACCGCCACCTTTATTTTTAAAGAGTTACACAGGATGAAATCGGATGAAGGACATTTAAAAACAATATAGAAAATATAACGGCGATAGATTTTTTCGTCTCTGCACGCAGAAGGGAAAGCGAATATGGTTAAATTAATGTTGATCGACGGCAATAGCTTGGCAAACCGGGCTTTTTATGCCGTTCCTCCCTTGACGAACCGGGAAGGTTTCACCACGAATGCAATTTACGGATTTTTGAATATGCTGAGCCGGGTCAGGAAGGAAGAAAAACCGGATTATCTGGCGGTGGCTTTTGATGCGGGCAAAATCGTTTTTCGCCATGAAATGTACGAGAATTATAAGGGCAGCCGCAAAGCCACGCCGGAGGAGCTGAAAGCCCAATTTCCGGTACTGAGGGATGTGCTGACGGCTGTAGGCGTGCCTTGGCTGGAGCTGGAAGGCTATGAAGCCGATGATCTGATCGGCACCCTGGCGGCCATGGGCAGCGCCCAGGGGATGAACGTCAGCATTATCACCGGCGACAGGGATTGTTTTCAGCTCATCGATGAGCACGTCAATGTTTTGTTTACCCGTAAGGGCATTTCTGAGTTGGAGCTTTTTGACGCCGCTCATTTGCATGAAGTTTACGGTTTAGAGCCCTGGCAGATCGTAGAGCTTAAAGGGTTAATGGGCGATAGCTCCGATGATATTCCCGGCATTCCCGGCGTGGGTGAAAAAACGGCGTTGAAGCTTTTAAACGAGCACGAGAGCGTCGAGGGTGTGCTGGCTGCCGCCGGGGATTACGCCGGCAAAAAACTGGGTGAGAAGTTAGTTGAACATGGAGACTTAGCTCGATTAAGCAGGGAACTGGCCAAAATCGACAGCCAGGTTCCTTTAGATATATCCCTGGAGGCTCTTTTGCCTAAAGAAGGGGATCGGGAAGAAAAAATCCGCCTGTTCCGGCAGCTGGAATTTAAGGGCATGCTAGCGGAGGCGCTGAAAGAAGCTGAAACGGCAGGTCAAGCCGGTCCCAAGGCTGCAAGTTCAGAGGGGCTCCGGCCCGATAGCGATGGCAAGGGCCAGTTAGGCATGTTTGAGGAGTCTCTTACGGCAGATAGCGGCGCTCAAAGCATCGCAGCCCAAGAGCGGCCGGCTCCCCGACAGCTGACATCCGCCGCAGAACTCCGTGATTACCTGGCTCCGCTGCAAGCCGGCGGCCGACTGTATATCCTGCCGGTTGCCAAAGGCCAGAGCTGGCGTGCCTTTACCTGGCAAGGCTTAGGTTTAATGAGGGAAGGGCAGGAAGCCGTTTGGCTGGAGGAGGAAAGGGCCGGCGATGCAGGCGAGGTTGCAGCTGCCGACGCAGGCGCTGATGCAGCTGCCGAAGCAGCCGCTACTGCCGCTGCTTTCGGACCGGCGGCGGCTTTGCCGGTCCTGGAAGCCTGCCTGCAATCTGAGCAGGTCACCAAAATCTTTATTGACGCCAAACAGGCCTATTTATATTTGCGGGCTGCCGGCAGCCTGCTGCGGGGCCCTTACGAAGATCTGCATTTGATGAGCTATCTGCTGAATCCTGCCAATCCCTGGCAAATGCTGGCGGGGCTGGAGGAGTTGGAGCCGGCGCAGCTGATCCGCAGCGGCAAGGAAGCCGCCAAGGCGGGCCGCAGCCTTTGGACATTGACCAAGGCGGCAGATTATCTGGCGGCTATGGCGGAGCTGGCTGCGGAGCTGAAAGCAAAGCTTGAGGCCGGCGGCCTTTGGCAGCTTTATAAAGACGTCGAAGAGCCCTTGGCCTTGATTTTGGGCTCTATGGAATGGCAGGGCATTTGCCTGGACTCCGAGGTTTTACGGCAGCAGGGTTATGGCTTAAAGGAAAAAATCGCCGCCACAGAAGAAGAAATTCACCAAATGGCAGGGGTGCGGTTTAATATCAATTCTCCCAAGCAGCTGGGCGAAGTACTTTTTGAAAAAATGGGTTTGTCACGGGGCAAAAAGACGAAAACCGGTTATTCCACCGACGCCGAGACTTTGGAATATCTGGCGGCGGAGCATGAGATTGCCCGCAAGATTTTGGAATACCGCCAGTACGCCAAGCTGCAAAGCACTTATATCGAAGGGCTGATGGCCATTGCCGATCCGCTGACCGGAAAAATCCACACCTCATTAAATCAAACGATTACGGTGACGGGACGCCTTTCCAGCACCGAACCGAATTTACAGAATATCCCCATCCGCATGGAAGAAGGCCGCCAAATCCGCCGGGCTTTCGTGCCCTCGCCGGGCTGTTGCCTGCTTTCCGGCGATTATTCCCAGATCGAGCTGCGGATACTGGCGCATCTTTGCGGTGATGAGGCTTTGCAGCAGGCTTTTCGCCAAGGCCAGGACATCCATCGCAGCACGGCTGCCGAGGTTTTTGGCGTCGCGCCGGAAGCGGTGACGCCGGCTCTGCGCCGGGCGGCCAAAGCCGTCAACTTCGGCCTGATTTACGGAATCAGCGATTTTGGGCTGGCTCAGGACCTGGGTATTGCCAGGGGTGAGGCCAAAGCATATATGGAGCGCTATTTCAGCCGCTATCCCGGCGTTAAGCGCTATTTCGATCATTTGCTTCTGGAGGCGGCAGAAAAAGGCTACGTCGAGACCATGTTCCATCGCCGCCGCTACCTGCCGGAATTAAAAAGCGCCAATTTCCACACCCGCAGCTTCGGCCAGCGGGCAGCGATGAACGCCCCCCTTCAGGGCACGGCGGCGGATATCATGAAGCTGGCCATGATCGGCGTGCAGCGGCTGCTGGAGCAAGAAGGATTGGGAGAGGTCATGGTGCTGCAGGTTCACGACGAATTGCTCTTTGATATCCCCAGGGAAAAAGCGTTGGCCTTAAAAGACAAAATCAAGCATATTATGGAAGAAGTAGTCTCCTTAGAGGTGCCTTTGCAGGTCGATATGAAAATAGGTGAAGACTGGTATGCCATGGAGGCTCTTTCATGAAAGTAATCGGCCTTACCGGCGGTATTGCCACGGGCAAAACCACAATCACCGATTACCTTCTGAGCCTGGGCGCCACCGTCATTGACGCCGACAGTATTTCCCGGCGGCTGACGGAGCCGGGCAACGGGGTTCTTTTGGAGATAGCGGCGGCCTTCGGCCAAGAATACCTGGATGAGAATGGCTCCCTAAAGCGCAAAGAATTGGGGCGGCTGATTTTTAGTGATGAAGCCAGCCGTTTAAAACTCAACCAAATCCTCCATCCTAAAATTGCCGAGGGCATCAGGGAAGAGCTGGCCCGTTATCACGGGATGGGTCTTGGCGCCGTAATCCTTTCCGCCCCCCTTTTATTTGAGGCCGGGTTGGATGCGCTAACCGATGAGGTTTGGCTGGTGGCTTTGACGCCGGAAGAACAGATCAGGCGTTTAATGGCCAGGGACGGTGTCAGCGAGGAAGAGGCCCAAAAACGTTTAAATGCCCAAAGCAGTTTACAGGATAAGCTGGCTAAAACCGGCCGGATCATTGATAATAACGGCAGTACCGAAAGGGCCAGAGAAACAGCGAGAAGGTTTTGGGAGGAGATTAGTGGCCAATAAACGGAGATATCGGGGACGCTGGGGGAAGACCCTGCTTCTTTTGATCATGGTTTTGCTTATTGCCATAGTAGCGGCCAACAAAGACACCCTGCTGCGAACCTTATATCCGGTCCCCTATTATGATGAAATTGCCCTTTTATGCCAGGAGTTCGGGGAAGATTTGCCTCTGGTGCTGGCTCTGATTCAAACGGAAAGCCGTTTTCGTCAGGACGCCCTTTCTTCTCCGGGAGCTGTAGGCTTGATGCAGGTAATGCCCGATACTGCCCAATGGATGGCGGATCAGCTGGGCCTGGAGGATTATTCGGCCGAGAAGCTTTACGAGCGGGAATGGAATTTGAAGCTTGGCATAGCTTATCTCCACTACCTGCGGCAGCAATTTCCCGGCAGTCTGGTTCAAGCTTTGGCGGCTTATAATGCAGGGCCCACGAAAGTCCGTTCCTGGCTGGCGGCGGATCAATGGGACGGCAGTCGGGATAATTTAGAGGAAATCCCCTATAAAGAGACGAGAAATTACGTGGAAAAGGTGATGAATCGTTATGAAACTTACCGGCAGATTTATCCTTGATCAGCTGCCGGCCAAGCCCTTATCCCAAGGATTTCGTGCCCAAAGGACTTATAGAAATCCTTTGGAATTTCTGCTTTTTTTATGGACAAGATATGGTGATTGACGTATGATAAAGCTTAATAGAAAAAACTGATAAATTTACATATAGATGAATCAGTCAATGAAGGGGGACTACCCATGGCCAAAGCAAACGTGAAACCCATTGTAACACTAGCCCAGGTGGAGGAACTGACCATTGATCAAAACCGTATCTTGCATTCTGCCACCCATGAAGAAATATTGAATGGAGCTACAACGGATATTTATTTTGTCAAAACCCATGAAATTTTGACGAAAAAAGGTTATGCCGACAAAGTGGTGACGGCGGAGGTCTTTGCCCGGGGTGAAGGCGTATTGGCCGGTATGGAAGAAACCATTGCCCTCCTTACGGCGGGTATAGCCACCTCAGGATTGGAGCTTTGGGCTTTGCCGGAGGGCAGCCGCTTTAAGGATCGGGAGGTTTTATTGCGGATCAAGGGCCGCTATACGGATTTCGGCCTTTATGAAACGGCTTTGCTGGGCTGCCTGGCCAGTGCCTGCGGCTGGGCCACGGCCGCCGCGCAGATAAAGGCTGCGGCCGGCGATTCCCCCGTAACCTGCTTTGGCGCCCGTCACGTTCACCCGGCGGTAGCCCCCGTTATGGAAAGAGCGGCCATCATTGGCGGCGTGGATGGAGCCAGCTGTATACTCGGTGCGAAGCTGGCCGGCAAGGAACCGGTAGGAACTGTTCCCCATGCCGTATTCCTGATCATCGGCGATACGGTACAAGTGGCCAAGGCTTATCATGAACTGATGCCTGCCGGTGAAAAACGGACGGTGCTGGTGGATACCTTCAAAGATGAATGCGAGGAAGCCCTGCGGGTGGCGGAGGCCTTGGGCCCCGATCTGAACTTCATTCGTTTGGACACGCCAGGCGAGCGGGGCGGCGTAACGCCGGGATTGGTAAAGGAGATAAAATTCCGTCTTGATAAAGCCGGTTTTGGCCATGTCAAGGTAATTGTCAGCGGCGGTTTGACGCTGGAAAGGATTCCGTTGCTTAAAGAGGCCGGGGCAGATTCTTTTGGGGTGGGCAGCTTCATTTCCGCCGCCAAGCCCATCGATATGACGATGGATATTAAAGAGATTGAGGGAGTACCTATCGCCAAACGGGGCCGGCTGCCGGGTATCACTCCCAGTCCCCGCCTGGTTAAGAGATGAGGGCGTTGAGGATAGGGGAAAATGAGTAAAACAGGCAAAAAAAGAGAACGGGACAGGATCCGGGTGGTGCTGATCGGCGGCGGTAAAGGCGGCTGCAGCATATTGAAGGAATTAAGCATGCTGGATAATATAATCACTGTGGGCCTGGCGGACAATAACCCCCAGGCTCCCGGCATTTCCCTGGCCGAATCTCTGCAAATACCTGTATGGCAAGATTTCCGCACTATGCTGGAAAACCCAAACTATGATGTGGTCATCGAGGCCACCGGCATCAAAGAAGTCAGCGAAGAAATCGACAGGGTGAAATCTCCTTCATCGGTACTGATCGTGGCTGAGGCTGCCCGGCTGATGATGCTGCTTGTGGAGCATCACGAGGAGCTCCGCAATATCAAGTGGGATGTGGAGCGACTCTCCGCTATTATGGACGCCGCTCAGGAGGGCATACAGATGGCGGATAATGAAGGCAAGATTTTATATATCAATAAAGCTTTCACCTGGATTACGAAGACGAAGCCCGAAGAGCGCATAGGCCAAAATGTTTTTGAGGTGTCGCCTGAAGGCGCTTTGGCAGAGGTGCTGCGGACGGGCAAGCCGGTCTTTGGCAAACGCAATGTGGTGATGAATACCGGCGTCGAGGTTCTTTCCAATGCCTCGCCGCTGATGATCAATGGCCGTATGCAGGGGGCGGTTGTGCTTTTTCGCAACGTTTCCGACATCCAGAAGCTTAGTCAGAAGCTGGGCGAAAGCCGGGAAGTAATCCGCAATTTGAAAGAAGAAATCAGTGAGCTGGCGGCCCCCCGCTATACTTTTGACGATATTGTGGGGGAAAGCGAGGCTTTGATCAGTCAGCTGAAAATCGCCCGCTACAGCGCCAAGGATGCCTATACGGTTTTGATTACCGGCGAAAGCGGCACCGGCAAGGAGCTTTTGGCTCATTCCATCCACAGCGCCAGCCCCAGAGCCGGCGGCCCTTTTGTCAAAGTGGATTGTACCGCCATTCCTCTTAATTTACTGGAGAGCATTTTATTTGGCTACGAAAAAGGCGCTTACACCGGCGCCGACAAGCGCAAGATGGGCAAGTTTGAGCTGGCCGCCGGCGGTACGATTTTTTTGGATGAGATCGGCGAATTGGACATTCAGCTGCAAGCCAAGCTTTTGCGGGTGCTGCAGGACCGGGAAATGGAACGGCTGGGCGGCACTTACCCGATCAAGCTGGATGTCCGTATCATTGCCGCCACCAACCGGGATTTAAAAGCCGAGGTGGAAAAAGGCAAATTCCGTTTGGATCTCTATTACCGCTTGAATGTGATCAACGTGGAGCTGCCTCCCTTGCGGCAGCGCAAGGAGGATATCGATCTTTTAGCTGCGGCAATCCTGGCCAAAAAAAATGCCCGTCATCAAAAAAACTGTGTTTTTGCCTCCGGCGCTTTGCAGGAGCTGAAAGGCTACGATTGGCCGGGCAATCTGCGGGAATTGGAAAACACCATCGAGAGGGCTGTGATTTTGTCGGAAAGCCCCGTCATCACCCGGGAGCTGATCCAGGTTTTTGTGGGCGACAAGAAGGAAAGCCAGTCTTTCAAAACCTTGCGGGATGTGGAATTGGAGCATATTTGGCAGGCCTTGCACCGCAATGGCCGCAGCCTTGAGGGCAAAAAGAAATCGGCGGCAGAGCTGGGGATATCCCTTGCCACCTTGTATAATAAGCTGGAGCGTTACCCTGAATTAGGAAGGGATACAGATAAAAGAAGCGGATTCTAGTTGTTAGAATCCGCTTCTAATTGTTAGAATAAATTAAATTGTTCTTGATAAACCTTGTTTTATTTCAAGGTAGAATCAGAAGCTAACAGTCTAAATTCTAAGAAATAGAATTAGGGCCTATGTCAAGGCAAGTCGGAAAAATGCGGAAAGACGAAAAAATCACGCAAACAAAGGAGGTTAGTAAAAAATTTTAATTGCAGCGGTATTCCGACTTGTTGGCATAAAATATGCAACAGTATTAGCTCATGTTTAGAAATGTGGATGGTGGAATAAAAAAGAGGGAGGAATTAGGATCATGCGTGTGGTGAAACATCCGATTTTGCCGGAAGATACGAAACCGGAAATGACGATCTTCTTTGATGGCAAAGAAATTCCAGCCAAAGCGGGAGAACCCATTGCCTCTGCGCTTTTGGCTTCGGGGGTTCGGATATTCAGAGAAACCGCCAAAAAGGGCTATCCCAGGGGAATTTTTTGCGGTATCGGCCGCTGCACAGACTGTGTGATGACCGTTGATGGTCAGCCTAATGTGCGCACCTGTGTCACTCCTGTCCGTCAGGGCATGAAAGTGGAAACTCAAAAAGGCTTAGGAAGGTGGTCGGAAGAAGCATGAGAAAAGTACAAGCTGTAATTGTTGGCGGGGGACCTGCAGGCTTGGCTGCTTCTATTGAAATTGCTAAGGCCGGCGGCAAGGTTGTAGTCATTGACGAAAATGGCAAGCCCGGCGGACAGCTTTTTAAGCAGATTCATAAATTTTTCGGCTCCAGAGAGCATAGGGCCGGTGTTCGCGGCTACGATATCGGCACCCAATTATTGAAAGAGACGGAAGAACTGGGCGTCGAAGTTATTTTAGACGCTCCCGTTTACGGCTTATTCCGGGATCCTGCCGGCATTATGGTCAGCTATATGAAAGATGGCCGGGAACAAGCCATTATAGGCGAAAAAGTAATTTTGGCGACCGGCGCCGCCGAGAATGCTTTGGTATTCCCCGGCAGCACTCTGCCCGGTGTCATGGGAGCCGGCTGCGCTCAGACCATGATCAATGTCAACCGGGTGCTGCCCGGTCAAAAAGTCATCATGGTTGGTTCCGGCAATGTGGGTCTTATCGTTTCTTATCAGCTGATGCAAGCCGGCGCCGAAGTATTGGCTCTTGTGGAAGCAGCTCCCAGCATCGGCGGCTACGGCGTTCACGCCGGCAAAATCCGCCGGGCAGGTACTCCCATTTATGTGGGCCATACGATTAAACGTGTCCTCGGCAAGACTCAGGTTGAAAAAGTCGAGCTGGTGGCTTTGGATGAGAAGTTCCAGGAGATTCCCGGCACGGAGAAGATGCTGGAGGCCGATACGGTCTGCATCGCCGTCGGTCTGACTCCTTTAACGGAATTAGCCTGGCTGGCCGGCTGCGAGTTCACCTTTATTCCTCTTTTGGGCGGTCATATCCCCATCCATAATGAAGATATGGAAACCACAGTGCCCGGCTTATATGTGGCCGGCGATATTGCCGGAGCCGAAGAAGCCAGCACGGCTATGGAAGAGGGCCGCCTGTCCGGCATTGCCGCCGCCGAAGCCCTGAAGCTTTATACGGCGGAAGATGCCAAAACCCTGAAAGCTGAAGTATGGGACAGAATGAACGCTCTGCGCACCGGTCCTTTTGGCCAAAAACGCTATGATGCAAAAGAACAGCTGCTGGCAACGGCAAAAGGAGGGAAGTAAGATGGCAGACGGCGTCAAAATCACCGGCATTCCTACGATGGAAGAGCTGAAAGCCACTCCCGGCCTGGTCAGCGACCAGCGTTTTGAAAAATCTGCGGTGGCGGTTATTGAGTGTGTGCAGGAAATCCCCTGCAACCCTTGTGAAAAAGCTTGCCCCTTTGGAGCCATCATCGTAGGCTCGCCCATCACCAACCTGCCCGTTATCGATGAAGACAAATGCACCGGTTGCGGTCTTTGCCTGGCTCAGTGCCCCGGTCTGGCCATTTTCCGTGTCGAGAAGAATTACACCGACAGCACCAGCATGGTTGAGTTCCCCTTTGAATACTATCCTCTGCCCGAGGAAGGGGAGACGGTGCCCTGCGGCGGCCGTGACGGTCAGTATATTACTGACGGCAAGGTCTTGAAAATAAAGAAGACGAAGCAGATGGACGGTACTACTTTGGTTTCTGTGGAAGTGCCTAAGCAGTATTTTATGGATGTCAGAACGATTTGCCGAAAGGGGGGGAGCAAATGAGTGCTTGCGGTGCAGAAGATCAGGTATTTGTTTGCCGCTGTGAAGAAATAACCAGAGAAGAAATTGCAGAGGCGATTGCCGACGGCGCTACTACGGTGCGGGGAGTCAAGGTGCGGACCGAAGCCGGCATGGGCTTGTGCCAGGGCCGGGGCTGCCGCAAAATTATCCAGCAGATGCTTTCTCAGGCCGGCGTAAGGCCTGCTGCCGAAGTCCTGCCCTCCACGACCAGGACGCCTGTTCGTACGGCCAAAATCGCTGAATTTATCAATGAGGAGGACGACTGATGACCAGAACAGCAGATGTAGCCATCGTCGGCGGCGGCGTTAATGGCTGCTCCATAGCTTATCGCTTGGCCAAAGCCGGTAAAAAAGTAGTCTTGTGTGAAAAAGGCGACTTTGCATCCGGGGCCACCGGTTCTTGCGACCAGATGGTTATCCTCCAATCAAAAAATCCCGGCATCCATTTGAAGCTGGCCCTGGACAGCGCCGAGCTTTTCCAAACCCTGGCCCAGGAGCTGGATTACGACATCGAGTATTTCAAGCACGGCGGCATGATTACCATCGAAAACGAGATGGAAATGAATGTCATGACCGACTTCGTAGCCAAGCAGAAGAAGATCGGCCTGGAAGTAGATATCATCAGCAGAGAAGATGCGGCCAAACGGCAGCGGGGTCTGGGCGAACACCTTTTGGGCTGTACCTATAGCCCTCAGGACGGCCATGTTAACCCCTTCAAGTTAAACATGGGCTTTGCCCAAGCCGCCAAGAAGGCCGGCGCCGAGCTGCTGATCGACGCTGAGGTCACCGATTTCAAAATGGCCGGCGGCAAGGTAGTCGGCATTAAAACAGCCAAAGGCGATGTGGATGCGGAGACTGTAATAATCTCAGCCGGCGCCTGGAGCCCTCTTTTGGGCCAGAAGCTGGGCCTGAAGCTGCCCATTAAACCCCGCCGGGGCCAGATCATCGTTTCTCAGCCCTGCGCTCCCTACATCGTAGGCGATATTTTATCGGCTCAGTACATTGTGGCCAAGTATCATCCGGAAACCTTATTGAACGCCAAGGATAGAGGCATCCAGCTGGGCGTGGGCCTGGCCATCAGCCAGACCGCCAGAGGCGGTATCCTCATCGGCGCTACCCGGGAATTTGTGGACTACGATGTAAGCAATACCAGGGAAGGCATCAGAGAAATTCTCAAGAATGCCGCCAGGTTAATGCCGGGCCTGAAGAATCTCAATATCATCCGGATCATGGGCGGCGTCCGTCCCTATACGCCTGACGGCTTGCCTTTAGTGGGTTACGTCAAAGGCATGGACGGCCTCTTTATGGCTGCCGGCCATGAAGGCGACGGTATTGCTCTCAGCGCCATCACCGGCAAGATCGTTGCCGGCTTGATCTGCGAAGGCAAAGCTTACACCGATGTATCCGCTTTGGATCCCAACCGGTTTGAGCTTTTCGCCAAATAATGCTTATCCGCAACTCAAAACCTCGGTTTTGAATTGCCGCACAAATTGCCATCAACAACTTCACCATAGCTGCAGGAGGAGGAAAGTCCCCAAAGACTTTCCTCTTTCTGCGTTTAAAAAGAAAAGCAGCTGTGAATTTTCGGTGAAAAAAATGGCAAAATCCTTTATTGCCGCAGAAAACTGCGATATTATAGGGGCGAGGGATACAATGAAAATTTTTACAAAGAATATATTTAAATATTAGGAGGCGTAATCGATATGGAAAGATCAGATTGGGAGAAAGCGGAGCAAGGCCGCGGCGGTTGTGCAAAATCCTTGATTTTTATTGCGCTATTACTTATAGGCGCTTTAATCGGTGCTCTGACTTTACATTTTGTAACGGGCGCACCCCTTAATGTCAGCGACAGCCGGCTGTTGCCTGAATCCGAATCACAGGGCCAGGATCCAGCTTCCGGCCAGACGCCTGCCGCAGCCGGCAGCAGGCGGGAAAATTACGGCCGCAACATCATGTCTTCGGATACGGTGCGGGATATCGTAGCTCAATGCGGCGACAGCGTGGTAAGGATTACGACGGAAGTAACGAGAACATCTTCGCAAAGTCCCTTTTTCAATGATCCTTTCTTCCGGGATTTCTTCGGTTATCCCCAGGAAACTCAGAAGCAGACGGGCTTGGGTTCCGGTTTTCTGTTCCGGAAGGACGGTTATATTTTGACGAACAATCACGTGGTGGAGGGAGCCGATAAGATCAGCGTCTATCTGACCTCTAACGAGAACCCTTATGAAGCAAAGGTTATCGGCCGGGCGCCGGAGCTGGATCTGGCGGTGATCAAGATTGAAGGCGATAATTTCCCCTATTTGACCATTGGTGATTCCGATCAGGTATACGTAGGGGATTGGGTAGTGGCCATCGGCAATCCTTACGGCCTGGATCATACGGTGACTGTAGGCGTTATCAGCGCCACCGGCCGACCCTTAAATATTGAGGGCACCATGTACCAAAACCTGCTGCAGACCGACGCCGCCATCAATCCCGGCAATTCCGGCGGTCCTATGCTGAATCTCAACGGCGAAGTCATCGGCATCAATACGGCGGTAAACGCCACGGCCCAGGGCATCGGTTTTGCTATTCCCAGCAGTACGGTTTTGGATGTGCTGCAGGATCTTGAAACGGGTGTGGACCGGGTGCGGCCCTGGATCGGCATCACGATGCAGCCCATGTCTCAGGACATGATCCAGTACTTTAATATCGAAGGCATGGAAAGCGGCGTCATCGTTTATAGCGTAGTGGAAGATGCGCCTGCCGCTAAAGCCGGCATTAAAAGAGGCGATGTGCTTTTGGAAGTGGACGGCCAGAAAATCACTGATTCCACTCAAGTCCAATCCATTGTTGCCAGCCGCAAAGTCGGCGACATCGTAAAAATAATCGTTTATCGCGATGGCGGTCAGGTGGAATTTATGGTAAAATTAGAAGCCAGCCAAAGTCAGTAATACTGTTGCCGGATTTTAATCTGGAATAGTATGAACTGGCAAAAGCAGGCTTCAGCCGCCGCTTGAAACGGGGCGAGTCCTTTCAGGCGGCGGAGAAATGGGGTGGGTATCATGAAAAAAAATAGTAAAGCCGGGGTAGTCCTGTTGCTGTTGTTCAGCATGCTGTTGTTGTCCTTTGCACAGCCTGCCGGCGCGGCTCTTGCCGCCGGCAGAAACGCCGGAACCGCTGCCGAAGATAAAGTCTATATTATATCTGTGGAAAAAGCAGTGGAGGAAGGCTTATCCAGCTATATGCAGCGGGCCTTCAGTCTGGCTAACCAGGACAGCGGCGCCAAACTGATCATTTTGGAGATTGACACGCCGGGAGGCTTGGTTACGGCAGCTCAGTCGATCAGAAAGACCATAGAGGGATCGCCGATAGAGACTGTAGCGTTGGTGAAAGGCGGCGCTATTTCCGCCGGCACCTATATCGCCATGAGCTGCGATAAGATTGCCATGCAGCCCGGCACTACCATCGGCGATGTGGAGCCCCGGGTAGGCAATGAAGTAGCAGATGAGAAGTACCTTTCCGCCTGGCGGGCTGAGATGTCGTCGCTGGCTGAAGCCCGTGGCCGGGATAAGGAAATTGCCAAAGCCATGGTTGATCGGGATATGGTCATTGAGGGCGTCAAGGAGGCCGGACAGCTTTTGACGCTGACGGCTAATGAAGCTCAAGAACTGGGCTATGCCGATTATCTGGTGGCCAACCGGGGAGAGTTAAAGGCTCTTTACGGCCTTGAGCATGCCAGGGAAATGGAGGTCGAGGTTTCGGCGGCGGAACGGGTAAGCCGTTTCGTTACCAATCCCAGTATAGCTCCTTTCATCCTGATGATCGGCATCGCCGGCGTCATCATTGAGGTACTGACTGCCGGTTTCGGCGTTGCCGGCATCATTGGCGCCGGTTGCCTGATCCTTTATTTTGCGGGCCACATGATTGCCGGTTTCACCGGCTGGGGCGCTATCCTGCTTTTCCTTGTGGGTGTTATCCTGCTGGCGATTGAAGCTTTTATACCGGGCTTTGGCGTCTTCGGCATTTCCGGCACCCTGGCCTTGATGGTATCTGTCATTTTGGTGGCGCCCAGCTTCCAGATAGGCCTGCAGTCTTTCGTCATCGCCTTTGTCGGCTCCATTATTCTGATTGGGCTGGCCGTCAAGTTCCTCAGGAGAAGCAAGTATTGGGATAAGCTGTCCCTGCAGCTTACTTTTAATAAAGAACAGGGCTATATTTCCCAGAAAGAAGATTTCAGCGTCTATATCGGACGCAAGGGCAAAACCGCCACTGCTTTGCGGCCCGCAGGCATTGTGATGCTGGAGGATGGCAAACGCCTCGATGTGGTGTCCGAAGGTGAATTTGTAGAAAAAGATCAATGGGTGATCGTCTCCAGGATCGACGGGCCAAAGATATTTGTAACTCGTCATCCGATGATGTAAATATAATAACCGTTAAGGAGGAAAGTTCATGCCATCTTTAATTATTCCCGTATTGATTCTGGCTCTAATTCTTATTTTTCTAGCTATACTGTTCAGCTTTATCCCCCTGGGGCTCTGGATATCGGCTCTGGCAGCAGGTGTCAGGATCGGTATTTTCCAACTGGTCGGTATGCGTTTTCGCCGGATACCGCCGGCACTGATCGTCAATTGCAAAATCAAGTCGGCCAAGGCCGGTATCGAAATCAGCACCAACCAGCTGGAAGCTCATTATCTGGCCGGCGGCAATGTAGACCGGGTGGTCAACGCCTTGATTGCCGCAGAGCGGGCTAATATTGCTTTAGGCTACGAATTGGGCGCAGCCATCGATTTGGCCGGCCGTAATGTGCTGGAGGCTGTGCAGATGAGCGTTAATCCGAAGGTTATTGAGACGCCCACCATTGCCGCTATGGCTAAAAACGGTATCGAAGTCCGGGTGCGGGCCCGGGTGACTGTGCGGGCCAACATTGAACGGCTGGTCGGCGGCGCCGGCGAAGAAACCATCATCGCCCGTGTCGGCGAAGGTATTGTTACCACCGTGGGCAGTGCCGAATCCCATAAAGAAGTGCTGGAGAATCCCGATCTTATCTCCCGTACCGTATTAAATAAAGGACTGGATGCCGGTACGGCATTTGAGATTCTTTCTATCGACATTGCCGACGTGGACGTGGGTAGAAATATCGGAGCTCAGCTGCAGATGGATCAGGCGGAAGCCGATAAGCGGATTGCTCAGGCGAAAGCTGAGGAGCGCCGGGCTTTGGCTGTGGCTAAAGAGCAGGAGATGGTGGCTTACGTTCAGGAAATGAAGGCCAAGGTTGTCGAGGCCCAGGCGGAGGTGCCGCAGGCTATGTCTCAGGCTTTACGAGAAGGCAAGCTTGGTGTGATGGATTATTACAACCTGCAAAATATCCAGGCGGATACCGATATGCGCTCTACTCTTGCCGGCAATAAGGATAGCAAATCTCAGATCGAATAGACGGCGATAGGCGTATAGTCGGTATTCCCGGAAAGGTATGGAGCAATAGTGGAAGCATATGCAATAATGATTGTGATTTACCTGGTGATGGCCGGCATTAATGCGGTAAGGAAGTCCGGCAATGGCGGCAAAAGAGGAACAGGGCGGCCGGCGGCCGGCCGGGCCCGCCAAAGCCAGCCCATGGCTCAGGGCCGACCGGCTCAGACCTTGCCGGTTCAGGGCCCCAAAGGAGAAGGGCTGCCGCCTCAGTCTCAAGGGCGTCCGGCCGCCGGAGCAAGGCGTGGCCAGCCCTTGCCCGGGCCGGCTATGCCGGGCCAGTTTGTCTCCGCTGAGGATAGAATGGGCCCGGCTGCTTCTCCCCAAAGAAGCAGTCGTCCTGCTCCGGGCCAACCCCCTCGGCAGGGAAGCCAGGGTGGCAGGCAAGCTGCCGCTGCCCAAGGCTCCGCTCAAGGCAGGCGACCCGGCTTGCAAGGAGCCGTAAACCCAACCGCCGGTCGAGCAGGTTTTTCGGCAGTAAAGCCATCAATCGATTTGCCGGCCAGTCAAGAGGGGCCGACCCATGAAGAGACCATTGACCACATGTATGGTCTGGATCGTTGCGCCAATGCCGTAGCTCAGGTTCATCGCCATAAAGAAAAAGACGGCTCTGATTTGCTGCAAGGCATGATCTGGAGCCAAATCCTGGGTGAGCCCCGCAGCCGTCAGCTGCATTACGGCAGAGCCGGGAGGCGCAATTGAAGCCCAGTCTTCGCCGGTCCGGTTTATGGATAATCGTATACCTGGTCCTTTTTTTGCTTGCGCAGTACGGAGCTTACTCCTTTCTCGTGTATGATACGATACAGCGGCGGGCTTGCAGCCCACAAAAGGCAGCTTCAATCGTTCTGCACACTCAGCAACCGTTGTTTTATGCACTGGCAGTCCTTATCGGACTGCTGGTGTTTTATTTGCTGATCTGGCTGCGGCGTATTCATTGGTGGGATATGATATTGCTGAAGCCCGTTAAAAGCTCCCGGCTGTTGATCTATTTTTTTATTGGTGTTTTGCTGAATATTCTATTCTATTTGATTATGCTGACTTTTAACGCTATTCCCCAATTTGCCGCCTGGCGACAAGGCGCAGGAGGCAGCGGTTATTCCTTGTTTGCCGCCGGGGTAAGTGCCGGCGAGCTCTTTAGCGTCATCCTATCTCTGGGTATTCTGGTTCCCATTTACGAAGAGATCGTTTTTAGGGGCTTTATTTTCCGGGAGCTGGCTACGGCGGCGCCTTTACATTGGGCCTGGCTGCTGCAGGCGGTGATATTCACCCTTTATCACCGGCAGCTTTTGGGCATTCCGTTATATTTTATGCTGGCCCTGGTTTTGGGCGGCAGTTATATCAAAGAAAAAAGCATCCTAACCCCTTGCGCTGTTCACTGCGGCTTCAATATAACCGGCTATTTAATTCAAGCCTATGCCGCCGGCTTTCTATCGTAAAGGTTTTTAGAAAATATTTAAGCTCTTTCTTGAAAGTAAGAAGGATAATGATCAAATCTTGTCGAAGAATTAGTGATTGTTAATAGGAATTCTTGTTTTCCATCCTTAATTCTATCTACATCAAAGAATAAGTTTTTAGTCAGGAGCAACCATGATTGACCATGTCAATGCCGGACTGCACAGGCAAGTGCCGCAAGTCAAGGGTCAAATCAAGCTGAGACAAGCCTCTCAAAAGGGCTATCTGGGCAGTGTCCGCTTCTTTAAGCAGTTGATTGTCGGCGTGGTTTTGGTGATGCTGGTCGTGCCTTGGATCACTATGGCCGGCGTATATAGCCGTGTTAAATCCGAAAGTTCCCAGGCAGAGGACCGGCTGGTCGGCGCCTTAATGCGGCAGCAGGAAGCGTTGCAGCAGGAGTTGGAGGGTTACAGGGATGAAAACCGGCTGCTTCTTCAAGAATTGGACAAGGCCCGGTCTCTGTATGATTTTGAATCGCCTTACAGCCAGCTTCATCCGGAACTGCGGGTGGCAGGGCCTCAAGAATATATTGACAAGAATAAAGTCATTTATCTGACCTTTGACGACGGTCCCGGCGTCAATACCCGGGCTGTGCTGAAGATATTAAGCAAATATAATATTAAGGCCACTTTTTTTGTAGTAGGCTACACGATTGACGGCCGGGAAGAATTATTGCGCCAGATTGTTGAGGAAGGCCATACCATCGGCCTCCATTCCTACAGCCATGTCTATAAGGATATCTATAGCTCTATCGAAGCTTTTTTGGATGACTTTGCCAAGGTCTCCAATAAAGTAGAGGCGGCAACGGGCGTCAAGCCGGACATTTTCCGTTTTCCGGGGGGCAGCGTAAATTCCTTTAATGAAGGCTGGGGCAATACCATCATCAGTGAAATGCTCAGCCGGGGTTACCGCTATTATGATTGGAATATAGGTTCCAGCGACGTGGCCGCTGACGCCACAACCAGCAGCATATATAATGCAGTGATCAATCAGGCTCGCAATCATCCTTATGGTGTGGTACTGCTTCACGACGGCGGCGGCAGTAAGGCCAGAACTGTTGAGGCTTTGCCGCTGATTATTGAGCAGCTGTTAAGCGAAGGCTATAGCTTCGATAAGATGACCAATCAGGTCAGGCCGACGGTATTTGCCACAGGCGGTTATAACCGAGGCTAGATAAACACCAAATCATGGCAGGGAAAATATAAAAGCGGAGGTAGGTTAACGTGGGAATCATGGATAATTTCAAACAAGCGGTAACGGAGTTAACAGGCCAGGAGGAGCAGGGCGGAGAAAGTAAGAGCTTTGATCAGCCCTCAGCCCAATTCCAGTCCTCAGTTCAATTCCAACCCAAAACCTTAGGCAAGAATCTTGCTGATCAAGAGGATGAGGACTTCAGTTTTTTTGGGGGAGATACTGCAGCCAAGGTGGAGAATAATACAAAGCCTCAGCCCGCCGGCCGCTTTTCCCAAGCTTTGGATGTTGCCGTCAGCAAAGCTCCGGCATCAAGCTCCGGCGGTACGGTAATTGCCGCGGGAACGGTGATCGACGGCAATATTTCATCCAATGATGATTTGGTGATTTACGGCGTAGTTAACGGTGATGTGCTCAATGCCAACCGTCTGGTGATTCACGGCGAAGTGGCCGGCAGCATCAGCGCCAGGGATATCAGCCTGGTAGACAGCATCATTGCCGGCAATGTGGAGGCCCAAAACAGCACGGAGATGACGAAAGACTCCTGCATTTTAGGCGATCTTACCACACAAAACGTGGTGGTCAGCGGCAAGGTCAAGGGCAATATCGAGGCCAGAGGCAACGGTATCTTTAAGAGAGACTCTGTTGTATTGGGAAATGTCAGCGTAGGCACCATCGTCATCGAAGGCGGCGCCAAAATGAGGGGCTTTATCTCTACTACTGATGGCGATAAGGAAGTGGACGAGGATTTGTTCCCCAAAAAATAGTATAAAACGTTCTTTTATTTTATAACATTATAGAATTTTACCGGCAGGTTTCTTCTTTTCATAAGGAGAAACCTGTTTTATATTAAAATTGCTATTGGTGAATAAATGACATGGCCCCGGTCAATAATTTAAGTAAGGCCAAATCCAGGGTAAAGGGGCGGAGGAAATTGATAAACAAGGTAGAGCTTTGTGGCGTCAATACTGCCAAACTGCCGGTATTAAAAAATCATGTCATGAGAGAATTGTTTGCCCGCTGTCAGGCTGGAGACCGCTCTGCCAGAGAGGAGCTGATCAGCGGCAATTTGCGTCTGGTTCTCAGCGTAATTCAGCGTTTTACCAACAGAGGTGAAAACGTAGACGATTTATTTCAAGTAGGATGCATCGGATTGATCAAAGCTATCGATAATTTTGATCTTAGCCAGAATGTAAAATTTTCTACTTACGCTGTACCAATGATTATCGGGGAGATAAGGCGCTACTTAAGAGACAATAACGTCATTCGGGTCAGCCGCTCTTTGCGGGATGTGGCTTATAAAGCCTTGCAGACAAAGGAAAGAATGGCCTCGGAAAAAGGCCGGGAGCCTACGGTAGCGGAAATAGCCGAAACTATGGGCGTCGGCAGGGAAGAAGTGGTCTTTGCTCTGGAGGCTATTCAGGAGCCGGTATCCATGTTTGAACCGGTATATCATGACGGCGGCGACCCAATTTTCGTCATGGATCAAATCCAGGATGAGAAAAATGCCGACAAGGAATGGATCGAAGCTATTTGCTTGCAGGACGCCATGGAGTGCCTGAATCCCCGGGAAAAAATGATTCTGCATATGCGCTTTTTCGAGGGCAAAACCCAGATGGAAGTAGCTTCGGAAATCGGCATTTCTCAGGCCCAGGTCAGCAGGCTGGAAAAAGGGGCGCTGGGCAGGGTAAGAAAACAGCTGTAGAGTCGAAACGACCTCATTATTGATCATGGTTGAGGCTTCATGTATAATCAATACATGGAGCTTCAATTTATTAAAGGCATCGGCCCTAAAAAACAAAAATTATTAGAGCAAATGGGGATCAGCAGCGCCGAAGATTTGCTGCTGCATTATCCCCGCCGCTACGAGGACCGCACCTCTTTGCTTAAGCTTGGGGAACTGGCGGCGGATCAGACCAGCACCGTTATCGCCTGGGTGGTTAAGGTGGAGGAGCAAAGGCCCAGAGCCGGCCTTCATCTGCTGAAGGCTGTGGTTAAAGACGATACGGCGCTGGCGGTAGCCATCTGGTTTAATCAGCCCTATGTCAAAGCTAAGTTGGTTGTGGGGGCCAGGCTTTTGCTGACCGGCAAAGTCCGGCGGCAGTTTGGCAAGCTGGAAATCCTGGTTCAGGATATGGAATTGCTCACTGAGGAAGAGTCCGCTGAAGAGCAGGGCAAAATCCTGGCGGTATATCCGGCGGCTCAAGGTTTGCAGCAAAAGCTCTTTCGCCAGGCTGTTGCTCAGGTTTTAGACGGCAGCAGCTCCGTAGAGGAGCATCATAGCGCTGCCTTTTTGGAAAAATATCAATTAATGGGCATAGGTGAGGCTCTGGAAGAGATTCACCGGCCCAAAGATTGGCTGCTCTTGGAGGAAGCCAGAAAACGCCTGATTTTTGACGAGTTTTTTTTCTTGCAGCTGTCTCTGGTTTTGTTGCGCAAAAAGGACTTGCACCATGATGGTCTCGTTCATTTGCCAAAAGGCAATCTCACAGAGCCTTGGCTGACCGGGCTGCCTTTTAGCCTGACAGGAGCCCAAAAACGGGTGATTGGCGAGATAAAAGAAGACATGGCCAAGCCTTACGCCATGGCCCGGCTGGTCCAGGGCGATGTGGGCTCCGGCAAAACGGCCGTAGCCGCCTGGGCTTTGCTTTTGGCCGCGGAAAACAGTTATCAGGGCGCCATGATGGCTCCTACGGAGATATTAGCCCAGCAGCATTACGACAATTTCAACTCCTGGTTTCAGCCCTTAGGCTTGAAAGTAGGGTTTTTTAAAGGCGCCATGGGCCAAAAGGAAAAGCGGCAGCTGCAAGAGGAGCTGGCGTCAGGCCAGATTCAAATCGCCGTAGGCACCCATGCCCTTATCCAGGAGAAAACCGTATTTCAACGCTTAGGCTTAATCGTCATTGACGAGCAGCACCGGTTTGGCGTAAGGCAACGGGCTCTGCTCCAAGAGAAGGGGGATAATCCGGACATGCTGGTGATGTCGGCCACTCCGATACCCCGCACCCTGGCCCTCACACTCTATGGCGACTTGGATATTTCCCTGTTGGATGAGATGCCGCCGGGCCGAAAGCCGGTAAAAACCATCTGCATTCTGGAAAAGGCCAGGGAGAAGCTGAATCAGCTGCTGTGGCAGGAGCTGGAGCAAGGCCATCAGGCTTTTGTAGTTTGTCCTTTAATCGAGGAATCGGAAGCTATGGATCTGCAAAATGCCCAAGAGATTTTTCGGCAATTGAAAAAAAGGCTGAGTCCTTTTCCCGTAGGCTTGCTCCACGGCCGCCAAAGCGCCGCTGAAAAAGAAGAAATCATGGCGGCTTTCGCGGCGGGGGTTTTAAAAGCTTTAGTTTCTACTACCGTTATCGAAGTAGGCGTTAATGTACCGCAAGCTACGGTAATGGTCATTGAGAATAGTGAGCGCTTCGGCCTGGCTCAGCTCCATCAGCTCAGAGGCAGAGTAGGCCGGGGCCGGCTGCAGGCTTATTGCATTTTAGTGACGAATACCGGTGAGGCCTTAGCGCTGCAGCGGCTGAAATTAATGACGGAAACGAATGACGGCTTTCGCCTGGCAGAAGAAGATATGTTGCTGCGGGGACCGGGCGAATTCTTTGGCACAAGGCAGCATGGTTTGCCGGAGTTCCGCCTGGCCAAACTGCCGGAAGATCGGCAGCTGCTGGAAAGAGCCAGAGAGGCTGCTTTAGATTTGGCGAGCCAGGACCCGGAATTAGCGCAAGCAGAACATTTTAAATTAAATTATTTAATAAAGAAAAAAATGGCGGAAATGGTCAACGGCTGACAACAATAGCAAAAATTGAGCTAATAAAGGACGGGCAAACGTAGCATAATAATGTCACCGAATGAAAAGGAGGTGAACATTGTGGCTAGAAATAAAATCGTTGTACAGGAGGCTCGTCAGGCTCTTGACCAGTTGAAAAACGAAACCGCTTCCGAGCTGGGTATCACCAATTACGGATCCATGGATAAAGGTGATTTGTCCTCCCGCCAAAACGGCTATGTCGGCGGTTATATGACGAAAAAGCTGATTTCTTATGCTGAGCAGCAGATGGCAGGCGGCAGCAAATAAGTAAATATTAATCGAATAAATGAAAGTGCCCCTAATGAATCAGCGAAATAATACCGGATTCAGAAGGGGCGCTTTTTTTTGCTTATTATTTAATGAGCGGCGCCGTCAGGCTCTTAGTGGAGGAAATACTCCAGATCCTCAGGGTCAAGGCCGGGGTGAATGGCTAAGGTTATGGCTTTGGCAATAATCTGAGCCGTATGATCAACCTGCTCATCAATTTCTTTTGGCGTTACCATTAAAGAGCCGCCGAAGGGCTGCAAAATTTCATTAATCACGTCTTCCCGCTGTTTTTGGGTGATCAGCAAAGGCATGGAGGATTTATCGCCGACGTGCTCCAGCCGTTCCGTGAGAAGAGTGAGCGCTTTATTAGCAATGATGCCGGCCTGAACCACAGTGGGTACGCCGATAGCCAGGACAGGTATGCCTACGGTTTCTTTATTGATCCTTTTGCGCATATTGCCGATACCGCTGCCGGGGTGAATACCCGTATCCGATAATTGGATGGTATTATGCAGGCGGGAAAGTTCTCCGGCAGCCAGGGCGTCTATACAAATCAAGCAATCCGGCTGCATCTGGCTGATCAGGCCTTCCAAAATTTCAGCTGTTTCCACGCCGGTAACGCCGGTGACGCCGGGGGTAATGATTGACATGCTGCGTAAGCCCTCGGTCATATCAGGATCGTTTAAAGTGAAAAGGTAACGGGTGGCTACCAGGCGGCTGGTAACCATCGGACCTAAAGCATCAGGAGTGCTGCGGGCGTTGCCCAGACCGGCAATTAAGATGGTATATTGTTCTTTGTCCGGTAAAATTTCTTTTAATGCTTTGACTAAAGCTTCGACCACCGGCTCATGATCGCTGCGATCAGAATCGAGAATAGAGGGCGCTTCAATAGTAATATAGGTACCTATAGGTTTTCCCATAGCTTGCGCTCCCTGATCATCTAAAACTTTAATGGTTGAGCGGCAGCCTAAAGGGAAATCCTCTTTAACTAAGGATACGCCGGGGATTTCACCTTCATGGTTGCCTTGCGATATTTCGTGAGCCTCTATAGCCAGATCGGGTACGATATCGGATAATGAAATGGGTGGATGTGCTTTCATTTGCTTACCTTCCTTCCGCATGAGATGGCTGTAGTTTGCCACAAAGGAATAAAAACTATAACTATTGACATATTACCCAAAGTTTTGGTATAATCAATTTCGTTGATTCGGGCGGTTAGCTCAGCTGGTTAGAGTACTACGTTGACATCGTAGGGGTCGATGGTTCGATTCCATTACCGCCCATATCGCATAAACCCACCTGCAAAGGTGGGTTTTTTGCTGTAAAGGTGGGTTTTCTTGTAGTTTATTCATGCATTCTATGTGTATTTTTTCACATTTAGTTTGTGTATTTTTTCACGAAATTGCATAATTTTTTTTAACATCCCAATAAAATACCTATTTCTTTTCTGAAAATATGAGTTATAATAAGAAATAGTGTGTGGTTTCTTTAACCTATGCTAATAAAAAAATTATGCATGAAAGGTGACGAATGATAGAAGATTCAGAAGTTACCATCGGTGTAATTTCCGATACCCATGGGCTTTTACGGCAGTCGGCAGTTGAGCGTTTGCAAGGGGTGGACTTGATCCTCCATGCAGGAGATATTTGTTCCGGGGCAATTCCCGATCAGTTATCGCAAATTGCGCCTTTTTATGCAGTGCGGGGCAATAACGACCCCCGGGACTGCGGCTGGCCTTTGCGGGAGCTTGTGACGGCATCAGGGGATCATATATACATGGTTCATAAGATAAACGACTTGGATATTGTGCCTGCGGCCTGCAATGTTAAGGTAGTGGTCAGCGGCCATACCCATCAATGGTCATGCCGGGAAAAGGACGGCGTATTGTATGTGGACCCCGGCAGCATAGGCCCAAGGCGCTTTCATTATCCCATTACCTTCGGCTTTTTAAAAAGAAGAGAAGGGAAATGGTTTTTTGAGGTGGTTTATTTAGAATCTTAAGGGTTTTCTATATCTTAGCCAGCAAGGAGGATGTTTGTGAAGTACGAAAGAAAGACTTTCCCCGGCGGTACCCATATCATTGATTATAAGGGATTTACCAATAGCCTGGAAACGGTGGCTGCAGAGGCGCCGGCTCGGGCTTATATCCCTATGTCCATGCATATAGGAGCCCCTTCTCGCCCTTTGGTGGAAATAGGGGAAGAAGTAAAAATGGGGCAGAAGGTGGCTGAGTCCCAGGGCTTTGTCAGCGTGCCGGCCCATGCCAGCGTCAGCGGCAAGGTGGTGGCTATTCACCGGATGCCAATTCCCAATGGCCGTATGGTTGACACCGTAGTGATTGAGAACGATTTTCGGGATGAATGGCTGACGCCGCCCCGGGCCCTGCCAAAGAGCGATGTGGAGGCTATGGACGGAGCCGCCATACAGGCCAAGGTTTTAGCGGCCGGTGTTGTGGGCATGGGGGGAGCGACCTTTCCTTCTCATGTAAAGTATGTTACTCCACAGGACGGCAAAAAAGTAGAAATTATTATTCTAAACGGTATCGAATGCGAGCCCTTTTTAACGGCGGATCATCGTCTGATGCTGGAGCAGCCGGAAAAAATCATCGCCGGATTAAAGTATCTGCTGCGGATGATGAATTGTCAGCGGGGCGTTATCGCCATCGAAGAAAACAAGATGGACGCTTTTGAACTGATGATCAAGCTGACGGAAAATGAGCCTCAGATTGAAACTGTGGTTTGTATGGAGAAATACCCTCAGGGTTCAGAAAAACAGCTGATCAACGCCATTACCGGCAGGGAAGTGCCTCCCGGCGGCTTGCCTATTGAGGTAGGCGTCCTGGTAAACAACGTTGCCACAGCGGCAGCCATTGCTGATGCCGTGGAATGGGAGCGGCCCCTGATCGACCGCATCGTCACCTTAAATGGCAACGCCATAAAGAAGCCCATGAATTTCCGGGTCAGAATCGGCACTTTATATGAAGATCTTATTGCCCAAAGCGGCGGCGTCATCGGCGAAACAGTAAAGATCATTTCCGGCGGCCCCATGATGGGTTTTGCTGTATACTCCACGGCAATTCCCGTGATGAAGGGCACCTCAGGTATTTTGGTGTTTAATGAAGAATCCCACGTGCTCAAGCGGGAGACGGAAGGGCCTTGCGTCCGCTGCGCCCGTTGCGTCGACGCTTGCCCCATGCGCTTGGAGCCCACCACCTTGATGAAGGCTGCTAAAAAAAGCGACTGGGCCAGGGCTAAGGAATACGATATCACCAGCTGCATGGAGTGCGGCTCTTGCAGTTATGTCTGCCCCAGCTTAATCCCGCTGGTGCAATATATCCGTCTGGCTAAGCAGTATGTGATGAGCAAAGACGGCAACGGCGCAGTCAATCCCTTCCTGATGTAGCGCCTCAAGACCCTGCCGGGGTTAGCCGAGGCCTCATGATACCTTTTAATACCTTTGCTGTAGAAAGGAATGGTCAACAGAAATGGAGAATATCACCAAACCACTTATTTTATCTTCATCCCCTCATTTTCACAGCCGCTATACGACGGAGCAGGCCATGAAAGAAGTGGCCCTGGCTTGTCTGCCGGCGGCGGCGGCGGGAATCTGGTTTTTTGGCCTGCAAGCTTTATTTGTTATGATTTTATGTATAGCAGGCGCTTTGGCTGCTGAGTATCTCTGCCGCCGCATCATGTCTAAGCCCGTCACTTTAAAAGACGGCAGTGCCATAATTACCGGTTTATTGCTGGCTTTATGCCTGCCGCCGGCCGTACCTTTGTGGATTGCTTTTCTGGGCGGCGCTTTTGCCATCATTATCGGCAAACAGGTTTTCGGCGGCTTAGGTCAGAATATTTTTAATCCGGCCCATATTGGACGGGCTCTTTTAGTAGCTTCCTTTCCGGTGCAGATGACCACTTGGAGTGCGGCCCGGGGCATGGCGGTTGACGCCACAACCATGGCTACGCCCATGGCTTTGATGAAGACCGGCGCCATGAGTCAGCTGCCTTCTTTGGGCCAGGTGATTATCGGTCAGGTGGGAGGCTGCATCGGTGAAACCAGCGTCATCGCTATTTTGCTGGGTGGTTTGTTCCTGATTTTCCGCAGGCATGTGGACTGGCGGATTCCTACGGCCTATCTGGGTACGGTTTTAGTACTGACCACCGTATTCGGTACGGTTAAGGGCTACGGAATGATGTATCCTGTTTATCAGCTGTCCTCCGGCGGCTTGATGCTGGGTGCTTTCTTCATGGCTACCGACTGGGTTACCAGCCCGGTAACGAAAAAAGGCCGTTTGGTTTTTGGTTTAGGCCTGGGTATCCTGACCTGTCTGATCCGTTTCTTTGGCGGCCTGGCCGAAGGCGTTTGCTATTCCATCCTGCTGATGAACATCTTAACGCCGATGATCGACCGTTACACAAAAGGCAGAATCTACGGCGGCAGCGGAAAGGAAGGAAAACCGGCATGAGTAATAAAATTATTAAACTGACGGTGTTTTTGCTTGCGGTTACCGGTATTGCCGGGCTGGCTATCGGCTACGTCAACGGCATTACGGCTCCCGTCATTGCTATGCAAGCAGAAGAAAAACTGCGGCAGGGCTATACCGAGATATATCCCGGCGCCGATGAATATGCGGTCTCAACTGAACAAAAAAGCAACGAGCTCATTGAAAACGTGATTCTGGCTAAAAAAGGTCAGGATACCGCAGGCGTTTTATACATTGTTACGCCTAAAGGCTATGGCGGTGAAATCAAGGTCCTGGTGGGCTTTGACGTTGCCGAACAAAATATTACAGGCATTAAAATTCTGTCTCAGGCCGAGACTCCAGGTCTGGGCGCCAATTGTGTGCAGCCCTGGTTTACTCAGCGCTTTACCGGTAAAACCGCCGGCAGTGAGCTGAAGGTTGTTAAAGTAGAGACCTCGGCTCCCGATGAGATGGAGGCCATTACGGCGGCTACCATCACATCAAAGGCTATTGCCGCCGGCGTTAACGTAGCCAGAGAAGATTTTGCCGCCAATTACGGCAGCAAGTAGAAAGGAGGAACTTCCGTGAGTTTATTTGGTGAATTGAGAAAGGGTATCATTGCAGAAAACCCCTTGTTTGTGCAAGTATTGGGAACCTGCCCCTCCCTGGCAGTGACGACTTCGGTAGAAAATGCCCTGGGCATGGGAGCTGCTTTTTCTGCGGTATTGATTTGCTCCAATTTATGCATTTCCCTCTTGCGCAAATACGTGCCTGGCGATATCCGGATTCCTGTCTATATTGTAGTGATTGCTTCTTTTGTGACCCTGGTGGAAATGATCATGAATGCTTTTTCACCGGCGCTTTATTCGGCCCTGGGCATTTTCATTCCTCTTATCGTGGTGAATTGCATCATCCTGGGCCGGGCGGAAGCTTTCGCCGGTAAAAATAAGCCCTTGCCTTCCATCATGGACGGTATCGGCATGGGCATCGGTTACACCTTCGCCATTTTGCTGATCTCCACCATCCGGGAGATTCTGGGCTCCGGTTCCTTTATGGGCGTTCAGTTATTTGGCGCCAATTTTCAGCCTATATTGGTGATGATTCTGCCTGCCGGCGCTTTTATTACTATGGGTTTTCTCTTTGCCGCCTTCGCCTTCCTGAAAAACAGGAAAGCCAGGGTTAAAAAAAGCGAGGTGATCTGATATGGGACAGACTTTTGCTATTATTTTCGGATCAATTTTTATTTCCAATATCGTATTAGCTCAATTTTTGGGCATCTGTCCTTTCCTGGGCGTTTCAAAAGATCTTAAAAGTGCGGTAGGAATGGGTTTTTCCGTTATGTTCGTCATGATCCTGTCTTCCTCCATTACCTGGCTGGTTCATGAATTTTTGCTGGTGCGCTTTGAGTTGGAATACTTGAAAACCATTGCGTTTATCTTGACTATTGCTGCCTTGGTACAGCTTTTAGAAATGTTCCTCAAAAAGAACATACCCAGCTTATATAAGTCCATGGGCGTCTATTTGCCCCTGATCACCACCAACTGTACGATTTTAGGTATAGCTTTGGTCAATATCCAAAACGGCTACGGCTTTTTCAATACCGTAGTCAATGCCTTTGCCAATTCCGCCGGCTTCTTGCTGGCTATGGTGCTGATGGCGGGAATTCGGGTGCGGCTGGAAGAGGCGGAGCTGCCGGAGTCGATGCAGGGCTTGCCTATCGTGTTCTTTGTGGCCAGCTCCATGGCTTTGGCGTTTGTGGGCTTCACCGGTATGATTTAATGCGTCATAAGGAAGCGTTATGACGAAGCGTTAGTTCCCAGAAAGGAAGGAACCTATTCATGATAGTATATGCAGTTGTCATTTTAGCCGTTTTGGGAGGAGCCTTCGGCGCTGTACTGGCCTTTGCCTCCAAAAAACTGGCGGTAGAGACAGACTCCAGAGTTGAGGCCATCATTGAAGTGCTGCCGGGAGCCAACTGCGGCGCCTGCGGCTTTCCCGGCTGTGCCGGTCTGGCCGACGCCATCGTCAATGCCGGCGCTCCTTTGAATGCCTGTATTCCCGGCAAAGATAAGGTAGCGGCGGAGATTGCCAAAATCATGGGTCAAGAACCGGTGGCAGGTAAGATCCGGGAGGTGGCACAGCTTCACTGCAACGGCACCTTTGATAACGCCAAGGCTAAGTACGAATATAAAGGGGTTATTGACTGTCATTTAGCCGTAACCCAATTCGGCGGTCCAAGTTATTGCTATTACGGTTGTATCGGTCTGGGCTCCTGTGTGCGGGTCTGCCCCTTTGGCGCTATTACCATCGGAGAAAATCGTTTGCCTGTGGTGGATACCTCTCTTTGCGTGGGCTGCGGTCTTTGCTCCAACCAGTGTCCCCAGAAGGTGCTGAGCATCGTGCCTATTGATAAGCAGGTTCACGTCCGCTGCAATAACCGGGATAAAGGCAAGATTGCCCGGGAGGCCTGCAATGTCTCCTGCATCAGCTGCGGTATTTGCGTCAGATCCTGTCCGGAAGGCGCCATACAGCTTATCGACAACAAGGTCGGCAGCGTGTCCATGATCGACTACTCCAAATGCACGAATTGCGGTATTTGCGTAGAGAAATGTCCCCGCAAGAGCATTCATTTGGACCCGCCCATTGATCCCACTTTGGTTGTCTGTGAGAAAAACCAGCCCTTGGAAAGCGGTTGCAGCAATTGCCCCCTCCAGGAGGGCTGCGGCAGTAAAGTCAGCTAAGGGCGGGCCTGTCCATGACCACCCGGAAAGACTTTAGCAGCGTTACAAAAGCATACATAAAAAAGGCAGCCTTTGTCTTCTTATGCGCCGCACTTCTTAGCGGGGGTGCAGTTTCCTGCGGCGCTGAGAGGGCGAAGGTTCCCTCTTTTAGCAGCACCCGTTTTCTTATGGATACGGTGGTTACAATACGGCTGCAAGCTGTAGAGGGCAGCCGGACAGACCGGGAAGCGGCGGCGGGCGGGACCGGAGAGACGGTTGCCCTGCCTACTGAGGAGGAGCTGGAACAACTGGTCTTGGCAGCTTTCAGCCGTATGGAGGAAATTGCCGTTAAGACCAACCGTCACGATCCCGAAGAGAGCTCCGATCTGCAGAAATTGGAGGCTCAGGCTGGAGACGGCCAATGGCTGGAGGTCAGCGACGATACCGTGGCAATCCAGGAGCAAGTGAACCGGTTAGAAAGGGAAGCGGCAACAGCTTTGCCGGCGGCCGGGGGCTTGGTGGATACCTCATTAGCCAGACTGATTGATCTCTGGATGACAGCCAGGGAAAGCAAGGTGCTGCCTCGGGAAGAGGACATTCAGTCAGCTTTGGCTTTAAGCGGTATGGATTACATAGAGACGGATTTGGCCGGTGGCCGCATGAGGCTGAATTTAGCCGACATGGGACTTGACTACGGCGCCGTAGCTAAAGGCTATGCCGTGGAGGAGGCCGGCCGCATATTGGCCCAAGGGGGGGCGGCAGTTTACGGTATCGTCGACGCCGGCGGCAATATTAAGACTATTGGCCAAAAGCCTGACGGCTCGCCCTGGCAAATCGGTCTTACCGACCCTGTGAATCCACAGGAGCTTTTGGCATCGATTGAGCTGGCGGCAGGCCAGGTGGCGGCAACCTCCGGCGATTATCAGCGCTATGAAGATATAGAGGGCCGCCGCTATCATCATATTTTATCCCCTGCGGATGGCCGGCCTGTCTGGCACAGTCATAGCGTCACCGCAATTTCTTCCGACGGTCTTAAAGCCGACTATTATTCTACGCTGCTGTTTCTCTTGCCGCCTCAGGACGCTTTACAGCTGGCGGAAAGCATACCCGATCTGGAAGCAGTTTGGGTAACCTCCGCAAAGGAGTTGTTTACCACCTCGGGGTTACAGGATCGCATCAAATGGCAAGATAAAGCAGGATATAAGTTAAAAGATTGGTGAGAGGAATGGTCTTGGCAAAAACAGACAGGCGGATACTTGCCGGCATATTGGCAGCGGCGCTGATCCTGCTGGTTTTTCAATATTTCGCCGGCTCAGGTTCTTCGGAACTGGCCTTGGAGGTCAGCCGGCCGGGTGAAGAGCGCCTCAGGATACCGATAAGCAGCCTGCCCCAAGGTGAGCAGGGCCGCTGGCATATTGAAGGCGCCGCAGGCGGCGTCTATCTCTCCTATTGGCCGGAGCAGGGCGTTCATGTGGATAGGGCTGACTGCCCCGATCAAGCCTGTGTCAAAACAGGATTCATCAATAAGGCAGGGCAATCCATCGTTTGTGTGCCTAATCAAATCATTATCCGTTTAGTTGCCTTAGACGGCCAAGGGGACCGTGGCAAGGAGGAATTGGATGGCATTCTCAAATAAAAAAGCAGCTCCTGGCGGCAAGCAAAGCTTGTCGGTAAAAGAAACACTGCTGCTGGCCCTTTTTGTAGCCATGAGCTTAGCTCTTTCAGCAGTGGAATCTCTAATTCCTCCTTTTATCCCTTTGCCGGGGGTCAAGCTTGGTTTGGCCAATATCATCACGCTGACGGCTTTCGGTTTTTTGCCAAGAAAGCAGGTTTTTTTGGTGGTGGTGATGCGCCTGTTTCTGGCGGGATTGGTGCTGGGTACCTTTTTAACTCCGGCTTTCTGGATCAGCTGGGGCGGCGGATTAATCAGTTTTTTTGTTATGGCAATATTTACCGGAAGAAAATCTGTCTCGATTGTAGGGGTCAGCCTGGCGGGAGCAGCCGCCCATCATGGCGGTCAATTGCTAATGGTGGCTCTATTATTAAGCAATACCGGGGTTTTTTACTATTTGCCCTGGCTTTTTCTTTCCGCTGTCCCTGTAGGTTTATTTACAGGGTTTTCCGCAAAGTCGGCGATTCAGGCATTGAGTAACTCGGGAATAAATGGTACAATATAAACGATAGCATAATGCTAAAGACTCCCGCTCAGGGGAGGAAGAGAGGAGAGGTTGCCCATGGTGATAGTGGAAAACGAACAGCTTTTTTTAGATCTGACAGTCTTTGACGGTCTGTCGGACAAACGTGTTGAAGAATTAAAGGATGCCGGTTATTTGGATGGGGAATGCGAAAACACGGAGAAAGCCGAAGCATTTATTAAATCCTTTGTGGATAGCCGGTCTGATGAAGTAATAAAGACCTTGGATGAGCAGGGGAGCTACTTTAAGGACAAGGGCCACGTGATGTACCATGCCGGTTTAAAGAGCTTGATGGCCATGGAAGTTGTGATGGAGCATTTGGCCAACCATATGGTGATCAAACGCAAGAGAAACGGCGATTACATCAAAAGAAACGGCATTAACACACCCTGATCGTGGGGCTGGTTCGCCGTTTCTTAGGAAACGGCATCAATACCTCTTAAAGGATATGAAAATGAAAACGATTATTGCTCCATCTCTTTTGGCAGCCGATGCCGGCTTTTGGGGGCAGGAAATCAGGGAAGTGGCGGATGAAGGCATTGTTTGCCTGCATTTGGACATTATGGATGGCCGTTTTGTGCCTAATCTGACCTTTGGCCCCGGTCCGGTGGCTATGCTGAGAAAATATGCCGATATTGAATTTGACGCTCATTTGATGGTGGTTGAGCCGGAGCGTCTGATTCCGGCTTTCGCAGCGGCCAAAGTGGACAGTATCACTGTCCATAGCGAGGCTTGCCTCCACTTGCATCGTACCCTGGAGATGATCAGAGAGCAAGGCATGAAGGCCGGTGTGGCTATTAATCCTGCTACGCCGGTGGAAGTATTGGCTCCTGTGCTGCCTTTTTTAGACCGGGTTCTCGTGATGACGGTAAACCCGGGTTTTGGCGGCCAGAAAGCCATTTTGCCTGTTTTGAAAAAGGTCAAATGGCTGAAAGCCCAAAAAGAGTCGGAAGGTCTGGATTTTGAGATACAGGCCGACGGCGGCGTCAATCAGCAGAATATCAATGAATTTCTGGCTGCCGGCGTAGAAAACCTGGTCATCGGCTCCGCCTTGTTTCAGCCGGGCAAGACCAGGGACAATATTCAAGCTTTTCAGCGGTTGATTTCAGCTTTTGAAGGTTAAAAAGCAGGCTTTTAATTGATACTAATACCGGATTTTAATCCGTTATTTAGTATAATAGCCTGCTTTTCTTCTGAAAGGAATTATGGATAAGACAGCAGCTCTGTTGGGCGAAAGAGGGCTATTTGGTGACAAAGCCTTTTATCGAAGTTTAGTTACGCTGGCATTGCCGATAATGATCCAAAATTTTTTAATATCCTCTTTAAATATGATCGATACGGTGATGATCGGTGCAATAGGCGAAAATGAAGTAGCGGCTGTGGGTGTGGCCAATCAGTTTTTTTTCTTATTCAACATGGTGATTTACGGCGTATCCTCCGGTGTCAGCATTTTTATTTCCCAGTATTGGGGCAGTGGCAATCGCCGGGAAATTTTTCGCATAATAGGCTTGGGCCTGATCAGCCTGGTATTGTCCGGCGCTGTTTTTACAGCTTTGGCAGTTTTTTTCCCCATTCCGATCATGGGCTTATTCAGCGATTCCGCAGCAGTGCTGTATTTGGGAAGAGAGTACCTTTGGATCGTTTGTATCAGCTACATTCCCACGGCGATTACTTACGTTTTTTCTCATGCTCAAAGAAGCATAAACAATGCGGCTTTACCCATGGCTATCAGCTTTCTGGCTATTTTAACGAACACGGTTTTTAATTACCTTCTTATCTTTGGAAAACTGGGTTTGCCGGCTCTGGGCGTCAGGGGAGCTGCCATTGCTACGGTTTTGGCACGGTTTTTGGAATGCTTCCTGATGCTGTTGATCAGCTTAAAGCCGGGCCGGCCTTTGCGGGGAAGGCTTCAGGAATATTTAAGTTTTGACTGGACCTATATCCGCAGCGTATATGGTGTGGTTTTGCCTGTGGTGATGAACGAAGGTCTGTGGGGGCTGGGCGCCGTTTTTTATACGGCGGCTTACGGCAGAATCGGTACGGCGGCTTTGGCGGCTACCAATATCACCAATACTGTTCAAAACTTTTTCATGGTGCTCTGCTTCAGTATCGCCAGCGCCGCTTTAGTCATGATCGGCCATCAAATCGGCTCCGGGGATAAAGAAAAAGTTAAGGTTTATGCCAATCGTTTTACGATCCTTACGGGCTTACTGGGGCTTTTCCTGGGTGTTTTAATCCTGCTCAGCGGCTCCTGGATACTGTCATTCTTCCGTATATCGGAAGGGGCTATCCGCTCGGCTATGGTGATATTGAAGATTTTTGGGCTGACCTACTGCATCCGGCAAATCAATCTTGTTTTGATCGTAGGTATTTTTCGGGGCGGCGGCGACGCCAAGGCCTGCCTGGCTATGGATTTATCCACCATGTGGCTTGTGGGCGTTCCTCTGGCTTTTTTGGGAGCCGTTTACTGGCGGCTGCCGGTAGAGCAGGTGGTAGCCTTAATTACGATTGAAGAATTCATCAAATTCCTGATGGCGATGCTGCGGCTAAAAAGCGGCAGATGGATTCATGACCTGACGGAAGGGATTTAAGAGAGATAAAGAAAAAAGGAAATCGAAAGAGGAGGAGATTATGGCAAAGCAAGGCGTAGCTGTCTTAGGTTCTACCGGCAGCATTGGCACGCAAACTTTGCAGGTTGTCAGGCATCTGGGTCTGGCGGTAGAAGCTCTGACAGGCCATAATAACATGGCTTTGCTGGCCCGCCAGGTTTCTGAGTTTGAGCCGCGGCTGGCGGTGGCGGCCACAGCCCAAAAGGCTATGGAGCTAAAAAAGCTGCTCCAGGAAGAGGGCAGCTGGATGCCGGAAATCATGTACGGGATGGACGGCTATAAGCTGGCGGCTACTATGGGCTCTGCCGGCACCATTGTGGCGGCCATCAGCGGCGTAGCCGGTTTGGAACCGGTGCTGGCAGCGGCTAAAGCCGGCAAGCGGATCGCCCTGTCAAACAAGGAATCCTTGGTGGTAGGCGGTCAAATGGTTTGCGCTATGGCAGAAGCCCACGGCGCTTCCATCATACCGGTGGACAGTGAGCATTCCGCTATTTTTCAGTGCCTTGGCGGACGCACTGCTACGACGGCAGGTACCTCAAAAGGCATGGCGGCGGAAACGGCCAGACAGACTTGCGCCACAGTGCGCCGGCTGATTTTGACAGCATCCGGTGGTCCCTTCCGTGGCTTCACCAGGGAGCAGCTGGCGGCTATCGGGCCTAAAGAGGCTCTGATGCATCCCACTTGGTCCATGGGCAAAAAAGTTACCATTGACAGCGCTACCTTGATGAATAAAGGCTTGGAGGTTATCGAGGCTCATTGGCTTTTTCAGGTGCCTCTTGCCAGAATCCAGGTTGTGGTTCATCCTCAAAGCATCATTCACTCCATGGTGGAATTTATTGACGGCCCTATCCTGGCCCAAATGGGACAGCCGGATATGCGTCAGCCTATTCAACTGGCCTTGACCTGGCCCCGGCGGATCAAGGGCTGCAGCAATTATTTAAATTTTATGGAGGCCAGGGAATTGACCTTTGAGGAACCGGATTATCAGCTGTTTCCCTGTCTGAAGCTGGCTTATGAAGCCCTCAAGATCGGCGGTACTATGCCGGCTTTGCTCAATGGCGCCAACGAGCGGGCAGTTGAAGCCTTTCTGGCGGGAAAAATCAGCTTTCTCGATATTCCCCGGAAGATCAGCCAGGCGATGGAAGCCCATCAAGTGGTGGCCAAGCCTAAATTGGCGGATCTGCTGGCAGCCAGTGAAGAAGGAATGAATGGAGTTTCCTGGAAATGAGTTCAATCGAAAAAGTTAAAAAACATTTGGAGAAGTGGGGCTTGGCCCACAAGGTGCAGGAATTCCCCGTATCCAGCGCTACCGTGGAGCTGGCTGCTCAAGCCTTAAATGTAATTCCTGCCCGTATCGCCAAAAGCTTGACTTTTGCAGACCAGGACAATTGCCTGATGGTAGTGGCCGCCGGCGACGCCAGAATCAACAGCAGCAAGTATAAGCAAGCCTTCGGCAAAAAGCCCAGCATGCTGCCGGCAGAGCAGGTGCAAGCCCTGACCGGCCACGGGGTAGGGGGCGTATGCCCTTTTGCCCTTTCGCCGCAGACTACCGTTTATCTGGATGTTTCTCTAAAGCGTTTTCAGACGGTTTTTCCGGCCTGCGGCAGCAGCAATTCCGCCATTGAGCTGAATTTGGATCAGCTGTGGCAGACTGCCGGCGCTTTGGAGTGGGTAGATGTGTGCAACGGGTGGACCGGCACAGGGTAATGTAGACTGGCGCGCCGGTGCTGATGCAGGCGCATAGGCATAGAAGCGGGCCGGGCAGAGTATAATTACGGCAATAGGAAACCGGCAAGGAGGATTTGCCTTGATTGAGATATTAAAAGCAATTATTTTTGGTATTGTCCAGGGTATCACGGAATGGCTGCCCATCAGCAGCACCGGCCATATGATCCTGCTGGATGAGTTCTTGACCCTTAACTTCAGCAAAACTTTTCTGGATACTTTTTTGGTAGTGATCCAGCTGGGCTCCATCTTGGCAGTGGTAGTCCTGTATTTTCAGAGGCTTTGGCCCTTCGGCAGCCAAAAGAGCCCCCGGGAAAAACGGGAAACCTGGTCTCTCTGGTTTCGGATTCTGGTGGGCGTCATCCCCTTAGGGATAACCGGCATATTATTTGAAGAGCAGATCAATACCTATCTGTATAATAGCCAGGTAGTGGCTTTTGCCCTGATTATCTATGGCGTTTTGTTCCTGATCCTGGAACGGGGCCGGCGGCGGCCCATCATCACCACTATGGATGAGTTAGGCTATCGGACGGCGCTGCTCATCGGAATGTTTCAGGTGCTGGCTTTAGTTCCCGGCACTTCCCGATCTGGCGCCACCATATTGGGCGCTGTTCTTTTAGGCTGCAGCCGGACGGTGGCTTCGGAGTTTTCCTTCTTTTTGGCTCTGCCTGCCATGGCCGGCGCCAGTCTGCTCAAGCTTTTAAAAACAGGTTTCGATTTTGGCTTTTTAGAATGGATGGTATTGCTGACCGGCAGCTTTGTGGCCTTTCTGGTATCTCTGGTTGCCATCAAATTTTTGTTGTCGTACATCAGGCGCCATGATTTCAAGGCTTTCGGCTATTACCGGATCATTTTAGGCATTATCGTACTGCTTTACTTCACTCTATCGGGAAATTCGCTGAATCAAGGGTTTTAAAGAGAGATGATACGAAAGCTTCTCCTGATTTTACTTGCTGCAATGACGGCCTTTTATCCTTTTGCTGCCTATGGAGACCCCGGTTTCCAAACACCTTCGGGCATACCCGGCAGCGAAATGGCCCTGCGCATAGACGAATATATGGAAAAGCACATAGGCAAAACCAGCCCCGGGGCTGCAGTGGCGATAGTAAAGGACGGAGCCCTGCTGTTTTCCCGGGGCTATGGCTATGCGGATTTGGCAAGACAAATACCGGTTGATCCAGCCAAAACCGTATTTGAGTATGCTTCGGTCAGCAAGCTCTTCGTGTATACATCTCTTATGAGGCTTGCCGAGGAAGGCAAGCTTAATTTGCATGAGGATATCCGCTTATATCTTCCTGAGGGCTTCCTGAAAAAACTGCGCTATGATGAACCGATAACTTTCATCGATATCATGAATCACCAAACAGGTTTTGAAGATTATTATTTTGATCTGATTCTCAGATCGCCGGATGAAATCACCAATTTTGAAGAAGCCCTGCTGGCTTTCCAGCCTGAACAGGTCTACCGGCCCGGCCAGGTAAGCGCCTATTCCAATTATGGGGTGGCTTTGGCTGCTTATATAGTGGAGGGTATTACGGGGGAAGACTTCCATTCCTATCTGATGAATAAAATTTTTGTCCCTTTGGGTATGAATAGTACTTCTGCCCATCCGCTTCTTGAAGACCGTTCCTGGCTGGCGCAACACAAGGCCCTGGGCTATTTGACCGGCAGCAGTGATTTTGACGGCGCTTTGGGCGGCAATTTTAAGGAAGGCAGCTGGAGCTATATTTCTCTTTATCCCGCCGGTTCAGCCAATGGCACGGCGGAGGACTTGGCCCGTTTTGCTATGGCGCTGATGCCGGCGGCGGAGCAGCCGAGTCCGCTTTTTCAAAAACGGCAAACTCTGGAAGAGATGCTGTCCCAAAGCTATGCTATGGGACCAAAAATGCCGGGCTTTGCTCACGGCTTTATGGAGCGCCAGGGGCCAGGCGGCGGTTTAGGTCATGGCGGGCACAGCGCCGGTTTTTCGGCCCAAATCAATCTTGTGCCGGAGAAGCGCTTTGCTGTTGTGGTGCTTTGCAATGCAGCCAATGAAGCAAAGATAACCGAAGGCCTAAGCCAACTGCTTTTGGACCCGCCGTTAACGGGAATCGATAGGGCAGAGGCAGGCCTGTCCGACAGGAAGGAACTGGAGGGCGTTTATATCGGGGCCCGCAGAGCCCATAACGGTTTTCTCAAGGTCTATGGCTATTTAGCTTTGCTGCATGTCAAGGCAGCGGAGCCCGGCCTTATTGAGATGAGCATAGGCGGTCAATCCGCTGTTTTTATGGAGACCGCTCCTTGTGTCTTTGCCAAACAAACTGCTCAGGGGCCGATTTTTCAATATAACTTTGATCAGGTATATTTTGAGATGGCTGATGGGAAAGTCAAACGTATCTCCGGTGACTTTTTACCGCTGCCCAGGTTTCATACTCTGCCTTGGCTTAGAGCGGATGCGGCGGGAGCTTGTTTATCCGCGGCCTTTTTTCTGTTGGCGCCGCTTTTTTGGCTTATTGCGGTTTTGAGGCAAAAGAAAAAAGCTGCCCAAGCATTACCGGCAATAAGGTGGTCAAGAGGGCAGCTCTTCCTGTTTAACATGTGCGGCACGGGACTGGTATTAAACAACGGGCTATTGCTAACGCAGATGCTGCTAAACAACCATCGGTCATTTGCAGAGGTACGCATCCAGGTTCTGTTGAATTATCCCCTGGCTGTCCTTGGCATAATCCTGGGCTTTTCTTTGCTGCTGCATCGTCAATACAGCTATCGTCTATCCGGCAAAGAGCAAAGGCTTTTCTTGGCCGCTGCTGTGCTGTTCGCCGTCTGTATCTATCTTCTGGTGAAGTGGCAGTTCTTTTATGTGCTTTCCTGAAGCTAAAGGGGAACCGGATTAGCCGGTGACTTTGGCCGAGAGAGTCAAAGGATCAAGTGTTTTGCCATCCTGGAAAACCCGCATGTTGCCGCCGGAAATCTCGTCGATCAAATAGACCTGGCCATTGACCCGGCCGAACTCCAGCTTGATGTCATAAAGCTCCATGCCCAGCCTTGCCAGCTCATCTTTGATGATCCTGGCAATTTTTTTGGTCATGTCTGCAATTTCGTCGTACTCGGCGGGGGTCAGGATATTTAAAGCGGCCAGAGCCTCTTTATTGATCAGGGGGTCGCCCCGGCCGTCATCTTTCAGCGTCATTTCCACATAATCGGGAAGGGCGGCGCCGGATTCAATATATTCGCCGTAACGTTTGATAAAGCTGCCGACGGCCCGAAAACGGCAGATAACCTCTAGGCCCTTGCCAAAAACAGTGGCCGGCAGCACCGTCATCGTAGCTTGTTCCAAATCGGCGGCAACAAAATGGGTTTTGATTCCCTGGGCATTGATCAGATTCATAAAATAAGCGGTCATATTCAGGCCCGCCCGGCCGGCGCCGGCAATGGACAGGCCAACGGTATTGGCGCCGGGATCAAACTGGCCGTTTTCGCCGGTGACATCGTCTTTAAATTTCAGCAGGTAATTGCCATCCTCCAGAGCATAGACATCTTTAGTCTTTCCTGAATAAGTCAGCTTCATCTGAGATCATCCTTCTTTCTTAAAAAAACAATTGATTAACGAATCAATTATACACTAACTTGCCATTTAATCCATAATTCTAAAAATGTATACCTGGTGATATAACCACTCGAAATTTCTTTAACTATGGTTTATAATGCTAAATAGAGTAGCAAAGAACCCTATATATAAGCAACCCATATATAAAGAAAAATACGGAGGTGCAAGATGAGAGGCGCAGATCTGATTGTTGAGCTTTTAATCCAACATGGGGTAAAGCATATTTTTGGTGTGCCCGGTGATACTTCTATGGCTTTTCATGATGCTTTAAGGCTGAGGCAAAAAGATATTACCCATATCCTTTGCCGGGATGAACGCCATGCGGCTTATGCTGCCGACGCTTATGCCAGGATGACGGGCCGGATCGGTGTGGTGGAAGTGCCCAGTGGCGGCGGCGCTTTGTACGTAGTGCCGGGGGTCAGCGAGGCCGACCTGTCGAATATTCCTTTGTTGTGTATTGCTTCGGATATCACGATGGCCAGCGATGAAACTTATGCATTGACTGACTGCCATCAGGAAGCCCTTTTTGCGGCAGTGACCAAGTGGAATACCAAACTGCGCCTCCTGTCAAAGATTCCGCAGATGATGCGCAAAGCCATCCGGGTCAGTACCTCCGGCTCTCCCGGCGCCGTGGCTTTGTCTTTCCCGGAAAATCTTTTGCGGGGAGAGTATGACGGTAAGCCCGAAGAGATCTACGGCAACCCCGATCACGGCCGCCTGGGTTATTTTCAAAATGATGCTACCGATGAGGATGTGGATCAGGCCATCGAGCTGATGAAAAGCAGCCGGCGTCCGGTGGTGCTGGCCGGCGGCGGCGTCCATTTCTCCAAGGCTTATGATGAGCTGGCAGAGTTCGTAGAAAAATACAATATCCCTGTGGTCAGTTCCATCGATGGCAAAGGCAGTGTGGCGGAGACGAAGGAGTATGCTTTAGGTACTATCGGGGCCAACGGCGGTTCTTTAGAAGCCAATGAAGTCATCAGCCAGGCTGACTTTATCTTCGTTTTAGGCTGTAAGATGGATAATGTGACCACGGTAGGCAAGAAGATTTTTGCTTGCGGCGTCAAGATTCTGCAAGTGGACATCAACGAGCAGACTTTGGGCAATATTGCGCCCATCAGCCAGGGTATCATGTGCGATATCCGTCATCTTTTAGTCAAGCTCAACAAGAAGGATTGCGGTATCGACAAAGAGGCTGCGGCCGCCTGGCAAAAGATCTGGGCCGCCAAAAGGCAGGAAAAAATGGAGCGCATAGCGGCGGATTACGAAAAAGCATCGGATTACGTAGTAGCTGCCAAAGTTTTTGGAGCCATCGAGAAATATACGGATGGCGAAGCTATATTCACCGGCGATGCCGGCACGCCTACGCCTTACATCGCTTCTTATATCAAAATGAAGCAGACCGGCAAGCATACGGTAATTCCCCGGGCCCACGGCGCCTTAGGCTATGCTATGGGCGCCGCCATTGGCGCTCAGGTGGCCAGGCCCCAGTCCCGGGTAGTCAGCTTTTTTGGCGACGCCAGTTTTGCCATGACCATGGGTGAAATGGAGACGGCCAAACGCCTCAACCTGCCCATTGTGTTCGTCAATTTCCAAAACAACAGCTACGGCTGGATCAAAACCATCCAGCACTTATATTACGATCAGCAGTATTTTGGCGTGGATTTTTCGCCTATCGATACCGTCATGGTATCCCAGGGCTTTGGTATAAAAGCAAAGAATGTGACAAAAAATGAGGAAGTAGAAGAGGCTGTGCAATGGGCCTTATCTTTGCAGGAGCCGGTAATGCTGAACTTTGTTATTGAACCGCCGGATGCTTTTGTACCGCCGGTGCAGCAATGGGAAGTGGATGCCATGAAGGATCCCGCTGATCGCAAGAAGCTGGTCTATTGATAAAAACCCCGCTATTCCTCGCATCTTATGGGGCTTTGCTTGACAATGGGCTGCCGGCACTGCTAAAATGACATTCATTGAGATCGAATCCGCAGGCGCATTTGTGCGGCAGGAAGCAACCGCTTTCATGCGCAAGGCGGTTAATGGGAGGTTAATAAGGAATGAACGCAGAACAAGTATGGGAAATCCTGAAACGGGACAGTACCGGCATATATTCGGAGGAGGGTTTTAAAGAGAAGCTCTTCTCCGGCAAACCGATGAAGATCAAGCTGGGAGCAGACCCCAGCCGGCCGGATCTGCATTTGGGACATTCCGTGGTGCTGAGAAAATTAAAGCTTTTGCAGGATCTGGGCCATGAAATCATCTTCATTATCGGCGACTTTACCGGTATGGTGGGTGACCCCTCGGGCAAGACAAAAACCAGGCCGCCTCTGACTTTTGAGGAAACCAGACAAAACGGCCAGTCTTATTTGGAGCAGGTCACGAAGATCCTGGATCGGGAAAAAACAAAAATCTGCTACAATTCCCAATGGCTTTCCGAAATGAATTTTGCCGACGTCTTGCGTCTTTGCGGCAAGTATACGGTGGCCAGGATTTTGGAAAGAGACGATTTCTCCAAAAGGCTTCAGGAAAACCGGCCCATCGGCATGCATGAGCTGCTGTATCCTTTGATGCAGGGTTACGATTCCGTGGCCCTGGCCTGTGATGTGGAGGTAGGGGGTACGGACCAAACCTTCAATCTGCTGGTAGGCCGGGAGCTGATGCGGGATTACGATTTGCCTGCCCAGGAAGTCATCACCTTTCCCTTGCTGCCGGGCCTTGACGGTGTGGAAAAAATGTCAAAATCCCTGGACAACTACATCGGCATCAGCGAGCCGCCGGAAGTAATATTTGAAAAATGCATGAAAGTGCCGGATAACCTTTTGGCAGATTATTTCCGGCTGACTACAGACCTGGATTTTGAGCAGGTGACAGCCCTGCTGCAAAACGACATCCGGGAAGCCCACTTCCTTTACGGTGAAACTATCGTCACGATGTATCATGGGGCGGCTGAGGCGGCGGAAGCCAAAAAGCGCTACATGACGGTGGCTGCCGGCGCCGCTCCCGAGAGCATGCCGGAGTATCAGCTGGCGGCCGAGACCTATCCCTTGTGGAAGCTGGTCACCCTTACGGGCCTGGCAGCCAGCAGCAGCGAGGCCCGCCGTTTGATCAGCCAGGGAGGCATTGCCCTTGACGGCGTAGTTTGCAAAGATCCGCTGCTGGAAGTGGCGGGAGAAGGCGAGAAGCTGCTGAAGCGGGGTAAATCCAGCTTTGCCAAGGCGATTTTCCAATAATGCTATAACTATTATTGGTACAGAGCCTGGGAAAAACCAAATCCAAGAAAAAAGACACCGCCTTAGTTGATCAGTGGCAGCATACCACAGGAGACCAAGGCGGTGTTTTTCTTATTCCGGACAAAACCTTTGCATATAAAAAAATCTTGTGATAATATTTTCAGGGAATAAGTAAATCAGAATATAGCATAGAGTACATATAGTGCAGAGTTAAAAAAGCTCAGCGTAAAGAATGAAGGTAACCGGTATGATTTTTCGGATGGATCAATTATTAGTAAGCTTGTCCATGGGTTTAGACTTCGTAGAGGGAGAGCTTCTGGGAGCTACCACTAATCATGGCAAGCGTATTTCTGTTTTAGCGATTATGATGGCTAAACATCTGGGTTGGAATGACGATGATCTGATAGGAGTTGCCGGCTGTGCTTTGATGCATGATAATGCCCTTACCGAATATATTCTTTCCGAAAGGCCCGAGGGCGCCCACGTCATGGAGTATGGTGCTCACTGCCTGATCGGGGAAGACAATGTGCTTAATTTCCCTTTTCCCACAGATGTAAGGGGCTTTGTCAAATATCATCATGAATATATGGATAAATCAGGCCCCTTTAAAATGGATGCGGCTCAAACCCCCTTAGGCGCTCAGCTTATTACCATTGCCGACAATGTGGATGCCCGCTACAATCTGCAGCGATTATCTCCGGCAGCGCTGCCGGGTTTGCGCAGCTTCATTGCAGGTAAAAGAGGCAACTATTATACCTGCCTGGCCGCCGATGCTCTGCTGGCCGTTCTTGATGAGGAGCTGCTTCTTTCTTTACGGGATGATCAAGTAGATGAGGCTTTTGCTCGAAATATGCCCAAATGGGTAGTGGATATGGCTGCCGTGGACTTAATGGGCATCGCCAAGGTTGTGGCCAGTATCACCGACTATAAATCCCAATATACCGCCAGGCACTCCATCCAGATTGCCAACCGGGCTTATTTGATGGCTCGTTATTACGGCTTTCCCCGGGAACAGTGCGCTAAAATCTATTTGGCCGCTTCTTTTCATGATATCGGCAAGCTGCTGATTCCTGCGGATTTGCTTGAGAAACCGGGCAAGCTGACGGAAGAAGAGTATGGGACAGTCAAAAAACATGTTTTCTGGAGCTATACCCTGCTCAAGGATGTGGAAGGCTTTGAGGAGATTTGCCGCTGGGTCGCCTGCCATCATTGCAAGCTAAATGGCAAGGGATACCCACAGCAGCTGCCTCAGCATTATTTAGAGCTGGATTTTGTCAGCAGAATGATCGCCTGCATCGATATTTACCAGGCTTTGCGGGAGAACCGGCCCTATCACCGGGGCAGGAGCCATGAGGAAACCATGCGGCTAATGTGGTGGATGGCCCGGCATGGGGAAATCGACAGTCAAATTACGGCGGATATTGATCGTGAAATGGCGTCATTTAGGGATAGCCAGGTGCCTGAGCCGGCCGTTGTGGATAAAATTTTTGGTGAAAATGATCAATTATAGGTCATGATTATACAGAGTCATAGGAGGATAGCATGAAATATTCAATCCAAGGCGAACCTTTCCCCGTAGTGATTTGTGAATTAGAAAATCGGGAGACGATGATCACCGAAAGGGGCTCTATGTGCTGGATGACCCCCAATATGAAAATGGAGACGGCTTCCGGCGGCGGTTTAGGCAAGATGTTCGGCCGCATGGTTTCCGGTGAAGCGATGTTTCAGAATCGCTATACAGCTGAGGGCGGCCCCGGTCTTATTGCCTTTGCCTCCAGCTTCCCCGGCACTATCCGCCAATACGAGATCACACCCTCCAAAAGTATCGTTGTTCAGAAATCAGCCTTTTTAGCTGCGGAAGCCGGTGTTGAGCTTTCCGTCTTTTTTCAAAAGCGCCTGGGCGCCGCTTTCTTTGGCGGTGAAGGCTATATTATGCAGCGCTTGTCCGGCAGCGGCTCCGCTTTTGTGGAGATTGACGGCCACGCCATCGAGTATCGCCTGGAGAAAGGTCAATCCATGATCGTCGATACCGGCTATCTGGCGGCTATGGATGAAAGCTGCAGTATCGACATCGTCACCGTCCCCGGCGTAAAAAATAAGCTTTTTGGCGGCGAGGGCATCTTTAATACGGTGGTGACGGGGCCCGGCAATATTCTGCTGCAAACTCAGACTGTTAGCGCCGTGGCCGGCGCTTTGCGGCCTTTTCTCCCCAGCGGCGGCAATTAACCAAATCCGGCTGGCAGTTGCACACAGCAGCGATTTTTGAGCAGTTAGCAATAGCGAATCAGATTTTTAGCCTTTATATGGATTGCGATTTTTTCAGTATCCTCACTTTTGTGAGCCAAACCAGCTTTTTTCTGAGCACGCCTGACAATTTGAATAATTATAATTGACAAACTATGTATCCCATTATATAATAATCACTGCTGAACGCAGCGTCAGTCACAGCGGCCCGTTGGTCAAGCGGTTAAGACATCGCCCTCTCACGGCGAAAACAGGGGTTCGATTCCCCTACGGGTCATCGAAAAGACATAGCTTTCCCAGGAGGAAAGGCTATGTCTTTTTTCATACTGAAAAGTGTAGTGAAAGGAACGAGAACATGAATTGGGAACCGTGGACAGGATGCTATCAAATTAGTGATGGATGCACACATTGCTATTTCTATGGACCACATGCAAAACGCTTCGGTCAAAACATCATACAGAAAACAGATAAATTCGATTGGCCTATAAGAACAAACACTAAGGGTGAATACAATATTAAAGGGAATAAAATCCTTGCCACCTGTTTTGCTACTGATTTTTTTCTGCCCGAAGCTGATGAGTGGCGTAAGGAAGCTTGGAGTATGATAAGGCAAAGAGCCGATATTGACTTTCTCATTTTGACTAAACGAATTGACCGATTCCCCATTTCACTGCCCTCTGATTGGGGTGAAGGCTATGACAATGTAAATATCGGCTGCACAGTCGAGAATCAATCCTTAGCAGATTATCGTCTCCCCTTATTTCTGTCCTATCCGATAAAACGACGTTTTATTGCTTGTTCCCCGCTTTTGGAATCAATTGATTTGTCAGCCTATCTTCATGGGATTGAACATGTTACGGTCAGCGGCGAAAGCGGGCGTGATGCTCGTGAATGTGATTATGATTGGGTATTGGATATTCGTGAGCAATGCGTAAAAGCAAATGTTACATTTTGGTTTAAAGGAACAGGGACGTTTTTTAAGCGGGATGGGACGGTAGAAAAAATAAATCCGTTTAGGCAAGGGAGCATTGCAAGTGAACTTGACATAAGCATTTTAAACGGGAAGAAATTATTTTGAAATAGCAGGGTACAGACATGGCAACTTACTCAACATGCTGCTAGCGCATTTTATGGCGGTATTTGTCAATGGTTTGGGTGAGATCCGGCGCCGGAATTGTTCTGGCGCTTTTTTGCGCGCCCGGTATGGAGGTCCGAAAATACACGATTACAAAAAGTGACTGACAAGTACAGGGGGTTGTGTTAAAATTATCTAATATGATTTGTTTCAAGTTGAATCATTAGAAGTATCAGTTAAGACCTTAGTTAAGGCATTAAAGGAGATTGACGGTTTTCATGAATTCTAGCGGATTGATTTTGGAAGGCGGCGGTATGCGGGGAGTCTATACTGCCGGAGTCCTGGATTTTTTTCTGGATCATGGGATAGCCTTTGATTCTTGTTATGCAGTATCCGCCGGGGCCTGTCATGGCTGCAGCTATTTATCGGGGCAGCAGGGCAGGGCTCTCCGGGTGTCGGTGGATTATTTAAAGGATAAGCGTTATTGCAGTATTTACAGCTTGCTGACTACCGGCGATATTTTTGGGGCAGATATGGCGTATAATCAGATTCCCAACCGGCTGGATCCCTACGATTATGAGGCCTTTGACAGGCAAAAGACGAAGTTTTACGTTGTGGTCACCAACTGCCGTACAGGCCGGCCGGAATACTTGCCTGTGGACGAGATGGTTCAGGGCCTTCTGGCGGTAAGAGCCTCCAGTTCCTTACCCTTGCTTTCCCGTATGGTAATAATCAAGGGAGAAAAATATTTGGACGGCGGTATAGGCGATTCCATTCCTTTAAGAAAGTCCCAGGCCGACGGTCATCAAAAAAACGTAGTGGTTCTTACCCAAGCCGGGAATTACCGCAAAAAGCCCGACAGCCTTATGCCTTTCATCCGCATCAGATATGCCGGCTACCCGAAGCTGGTGCGGCAGTTGGAGCGGCGCTATCGGGATTATAATGATACATTGGACTATATAGCCGAGGAAGAGGCTGCCGGCCGTATTTTAGTGATCCGTCCCGGCAAGCCTGTGGGTATCGGGCGGCTGGAGAAGGACAAAAATAAGCTGGTGGCGCTGTACCGGGAAGGCTACGAAGACGCCAAGGGCAAACATCAGGATCTGATCAGTTTTTTATCCTCTTAATCCCCAGCCCTCACGGCTGGACAACAAGAAAAAGGAGAGTAAGCGTATGACGGCAGATTATCAGATCATGACGGACGCCACCGCCGATTTGACGGCAGAAATCTCAGACGAGTTAGGGATAACGGTGATCCCCATGGCTGTGGATATGGAAGGGCAAAGCTACTCCTTTGCACCGAAGGGCGGCAATATTTCGATTGCCGAATTTTATGAACGGCTGATCGCCGGAGAGGTGGCCAAAACCTCTCAGATCAATGCCGAGGTTTATCGTCACTATTTTGAAGAAGAGCTGAAAAAAGGACGGGATGTCATTTACATCAGCCTCAGCTCCGGCCTTAGCGGCAGCGTTGGCGTGGCGATAGTTACGGCTGAAAAGCTCCAGGCGGAGTATCCGGACCGCAAGGTGATTTGTGTAGATTCTTTATGTGCTTCTGCCGGAGAAGGCCTGTTGACCTATACCGCCGTTCAAAAAAAACGCCAGGGCCTGACTATCGAGCAGCTGGCGGCCTGGCTGGAAGAAAACAAAAAAGACATGGCCCATTGGGTGACGGTGGACGAGCTCAGCTATTTGCAGCGGGGAGGCAGGATCGGTACGGCCGCCGCAGCCGTAGGCACCATGCTGAATATTAAACCGATCATTCATGTCAATGGCGAAGGCAAATTAGTCAGCGTCAATAAAGTACGGGGCAGAAAAAAATCCCTGGAGGTTTTGGCGGAGGCATTGAAGGCTAATCGTACAGACGGCCCCTCCGATCCCGTTTTTATCGGTTATGGTACGGCAGCTGAGGATGCCCTTTATTTGCGTAATCTGATCATGGAAGGAGAGGGCCCCCAAGACGTCAGGCTTATGCCCATAGGGCCGGTTATTGGCGCTCATACGGGTCCCAGCGTGATCGCCGTCTTCTTTTTCGGCGACACAAAATAACAGGATAAGAAAGCAGAGAAAAAATTTAGGCGAGACAAAAGGAGAAGGCTATGACTACAGAGTCCAATCGGCAAAGCCGGCTGACCCCCGCAGAATGCGATGCTTTGGCCCGGCGCTTATTTCCCCATATCACAAAGCGGCCGGAAGAATATGAAGAGATTTATCCCCCGAGACAGCTGCCTCAAGGCGCCTATGTGACCCGTTTAGGACCCAGCCCCACAGGCTTTATTCATTTGGGCAATTTGTATGGGGCCTTAGCCGATGAACGGCTGGCTCACCAAAGCGGCGGCGTTTTCATCCTGCGGGTGGAAGATACGGATAACAAAAGAGAAGTGGAGGGGGCTGTAGAGCTGATTATTTCCTCTTTGGCTTACTTTGGCGTCCGGTTTGACGAAGGGGCCACGGCAGAAGGCGACAAAGGGGATTACGGCCCTTATCGCCAGCGCCAGCGGGCGGAGCTGTATCAGACCATGGCTTGCCGGTTGATTCGTCAGGGCCGGGCCTATCCTTGCTTTTGCACCGAACAGGAGCTGACGGAAATCCGGGAGCGCCAGACGGCGGCTAAAGAAAACCCGGGCTATTACGGCCCGTGGGCCAAGCACCGGGATCTGACCATAGAGGAAATTGAAAGGCGTCTGGCAGCGGGAGAGCCTTTTGTCATCCGCTTAAGGTCCATGGGGGATTCCCAAAAAACCTTCACCGTGACAGACGGTATACGCGGGCCTCTGACCATGCCAGAAAACGATCAGGATTTTGTGCTGCTGAAGGCCGATGGCATTCCCACTTATCATTTTGCTCACGTCATTGATGATCACTTCATGCGGATTACCCATATTCTGCGGGGTGAGGAGTGGCTGGCCACCTTGCCTTATCATTGGGAGCTTTTCCAGACCTTAGGCTTTGAGCCGCCGGTGTTTTGCCATACCACGGTGCTGATGAAGATGGAGGGGGAGACGAAACGCAAGCTATCCAAAAGAAAAGACCCGGAATTGGGTCTTGACTATTACCGCCAGTTAGGCTATCTGCCGGCGGCAGTACGCAGTTATTTGTTGACCGTGCTGAATTCCAACTACGAAGAATGGCAGCTGGCCAATCCCGGCACAGTGATGACGGATTTCCCCTTCACTACGGAAAAAATGGGCAGCTCCGGCGCCTTGTTTGATCTGGACAAGCTGCAAAATGTCAGCAAGGATGTATTTGCCTCGATGACGGCCCAGGAGATTTATGACTTTCTGCTTTCCTGGTCGGCGGCGGAAGCCCCTGAGGCTCATAGCCTGCTGGCCAAAGATCCCGCTTATGTCAAAGCTATTTTAAATATTGGCCGGGGCGGTGAAAACCCCCGGAAGGACCTGATTTATGGCCGGCAGATTCTGGAGTTTATCCGTTTCTTTTTTGATGAGTGGTTCCGGAGAGAGGATGCTTATCCCGAGCAGATATCCGCAGAGCTGGCCGTGGCATTATTGAAAGAATATGCCTCAGCCTACGATTTTGCCGAAGATAACACAGCCTGGTTTGATAAGGTAAGGGAATTAGGGGTTAAGCACGGCTTTGCCGCCAAGCCTAAGGATTTCAAGAAGAATCCGGAGGCTTACAAAGGTCATGTGGGCGACGTCAGCAGTCTTTTGCGGGTAGCCTTAAGCGGCCGCCGCAATTCACCGGATCTCTGGGAAATCCAGCAGATTTTGGGCCTGGAAAGAACCCAGGCCAGGCTGGCACAAGCCATAGAGGAATTAAGCAAACTTTAACCATTGCAGATATAAGGCTGCCAGCAGCTCTCCGGGAAAAATCGGGGCCAGAGCGATCCAGCGGGAGTTTTCCAGAATCTCCGGATCATTTTCGATCTGCTCAGCCAGCCGCTTGGCTAAGGCCGGCCGGACGAGGTTTTTGGGGAAGCCTTGATGGAGCAGGTCGGCCAGGGAATCCGGTAAGGCCAGAGCCGGGGCGTCTTCGGCTTTTTCCAGGATCTCCTTGTTGAATTGCTCCAGCGTATACTCCTTCAAGGGATCGAGGCCAAAGATTTCACCGGCGTTTTCTGCCCAGGCCAAAATCAGATGTTCTTTAGCCTTCTTATTAAGCAGGCGGCGGCGCAGATAGTAAAACAGGGATTTGGAGGCCGGGCGGTTGTTGAGGAAAAACGATTGGGACTCTATACTGGTCAAAAAGGGCAGCTTGCCCTCCTGCACCAGAAAAGCGACGGCCAGGTCTACGGCCGTACCGGCAGGGAAGGAGTAGATCTGGCCATCCTGCCTGCCGAAAGCCCGCAGGGTATGGAGATAACCCAGCCGGGCGTTGCGCTTGACTTGCTGGGAATCGAAGAAGAAGCTGTTGCCTAAATCCCAGTGGCAGCGGATCAGGGTCAGGTTCGGCGTGTTTTGCAGTAATTTTTTATTGACCTTGCCATAGGCGTTCAGGTCAACGGCAATAATTTTTTTAGCGCCTTTTTCCAAGGCTAAAGCTATGGGCAGGTTGTCGTGATAACAGCCGTCTACATAATGCTTGTCGCCGATTTTCAAGGGTTTAAAAGCAGGAGCCACGGAGCAGCTGGCCAATATATAGTCAAGGAGCTCGCCCCGGGGAATATCTTCCGTAAAGACAGCCAGGGGCTTACGGTCGCTGAGACAGACGGTAACCAAGCCAAAGTCAATCGGAGATTGCCGGATTTTTTCTTCATCCAGAAAGGGCTTGGCGATATCCAGCAAACTATGAATATCGGAGCCGCCGGCTGAGAGGAAGTTTTTGGCCAGGCCGGCATAAGTGCTCATAATGATTTTAGTGTAAGGATCGTCGTCAGCGGTTTTGATGCCTAATATCTGCTTGAGGCCCAGGTTCTCCCAGAGATAAAAAAGGGTTTCATAAGAGCCCATAACGATCATGGCGCCATTAACGGCGCCGATGGAAGTACCGGTGATGATATCGATGGGAATATCCAGTTCCAGCAGAGCTTGCCAGACGCCCAGCTGAAAAGCGCCCCGGGCCGCGCCGCCGCTGAGGACTAAGGCAGTTTTTTGCTTCATGATCAACCATCCTTTGAAAATGAGGTTTTTATAATAATCTTACTATCATCTTATTTCTTTGACCGGAATAAGTCAATGACAGGAGGCAGCATGGCCTGGAAATTGTCCCTCTTTGGTTATCAGGAGAGTGAAGTAAACGAATATTTGCAAGCTCTTTCTCAAAGCCAGGGAGCGGAGGCTGCCGCTCTTAGAGAAAAGCTTCGACTGGTTTTGGAGACCAATGTCCGCCAAGACCTGATATTAAGTGATTTGCGGCGGGAAGCGGCGGAGCGGAAAAACCGGCTAAAGGCTGTGGAGTCCCGGCTGATCCTTATTTATTACCGGGTGCTGCTGGCTGGCGGATTGGCGGCGGCAAACGAGGGCGCTGATTCTGCGGAAATGGTGGCAGCGCCGGATGAATATTTGCGGCAGCTTGAGCAAAGGGAGCAAATTGCGGCAGATGCAGGCAAGAGAATAAATGCTTTGCTTAAACAGATCGGGCGATGGGAGAAAGAAATGGACAAGACAAAGAATTTTAATACCAGCTTATTGGGAGTAGCGCCAAGAGATTTGGAAGAATATTTGATCCTGCGGGAGAAAAGCCATCAGGAAGCTATAGCCGATCTTTCGGAAAAGTTAAATCAGCTGGAGAAGGCCATCGCCCTCCAGGGCGAAGAGATCAAGGCCTTGGAAGGTTTGCTTGAACGGCCGGAAATGCAAAAAACCTTTATTGATTTGTCCGAGCGTTTTTTATTGCGGTTTGAACGAACCCTGGAGAATGTAGCCCGGGAAACCATATCGCAAAACAGAACGGCTCTGACGGATAGAGAAAGGGAATGCGAGAGGCGGGAAAAAGAGCTGCGCCTGCAGATTGCCCGTTGCCGCAGGAAGGTTAATACGCTTTTGCGCAATTTGAATCAGCAGCAGGAGAAAGGGCGGCCCCTGCCGCCGTCGGCCGGCACTATTGGGGAAACCGGGGAGCCTGAGGAAACGGAGGCGGAGGCAGCTGCCGCTGTTTCGGCAACCGCTGCCCCTGCCGCCGCTTCGGCTGATGTCACCACTGCCGCAGCTCCTGTTGCCGCCAATGTTCAGCAAAGCCTCAGGTTCCGCTATCTGCTTGGCAAGGCGGCCGGCAGCGATCTGTCGGACAATCAAGGGGGATTGCTGATCAAAAAAGGCCAGATCATCGGCCTGCAAGAGGCGGAAGCCGTTTATCAGCAAGGGCTTTTGGATCAGCTGGTTCGCTGCCTGGCCTGAGTTGGCCCTGATTAGTTGACCTGATTAAACAGATAGAAAAAACCGTTTCATCGGAAGCAGCAGCATGCGCCCCGGTGAAACGGCTTTTTTGTTTATCTCGATGGGTTATGTGGTTATATGGTTATGAAGCGTAATTGTCGAAATATCCCTGGATCAAAATAACCGGCGTGCCCTTGTCGCCGCTGCCGCTGGTCAGGTCGCAGAGGCTGCCCAAAAGATCCGTCAGTTGCCGGGGAGTGGTGCCCTCGCTGACCATATTGCCGACAAGATTGCATTCCTTTGATTTAATAGCCTGAATCATGGCTTCCTTGGCGGCCTCGCCGGCCAGCTCTTTGAATTCCGTGTCGGCCAGATACTTCATCTTGATTTCATTGGGGGTGCCGCAAAGTCCGGGGGTGTAGGCCGGGGAAACCACCGGGTCTGCCAGCTCCCAGATCTTGCCTACCGGGTCTTTGAAAGCGCCGTCGCCGTAGACCATGACTTCCACGTCTTTGCCGGTGAGAGCTTTCAGCCTTTGCTGGACGGCGTCGACCACTTCCTGGCCTCTTTCCGGGAACAGCTTTACGGTCTCTTCGGTAGCCTTGTTTGAACCCAGAAGGCCATAGCGGGAGTTAAAACCGCTGCCGTCGATGGACTGGTTGAGGATATGATCCAGGGTGATGACGGTTTTGGCGCCGGCAGCCTCTAACAAGCGTTTGCTGCGGGCCCGGGTATGAATGTCGGCGGCGATGACCACATCGGTATAGTCCAGGATTTTGCAGGGGTCGTTGGAAAAGATGAAGGAAATCTTGCCTTGCTCCGCCTGCTCTTTATAAAAGCTGACGTAATCGATGCCGGTAAAGGGATGAATGCATTTTTCACCGAACAGGCGTCGGAAATCTTCTTCCGTGAGGGTATCCGTATAAGGGTTGACGCCTTTTTTGTCCAGATCCTCCAGGCTGATTAAGTGGTTGCCCACCTCGTCGGCAGGATAGCTGAGCTGCAGGGTCAATTTCTCTACGCCTTTAGCCATGCCCTTCAGCAGCAGGGAAAAACGGTTGCGGCTGAGAATAGGGAACAAAAGCCCCACATGACCGCCGCCGGTCAAGGCCTTGACATGGGCTGCAATCTGGTCCGTAGTGGCGTAGTTATTTTGGGAACGGGCGACGACAGACTCGGTAATTCCGATCACGTCCCGGTCCCTTAGCATAAAGCCTTCCGATTCCCAGGCTTCCTTTAATGAATCTACAACAATTGTGACCAAATCGTCTCCCGGCTTAATAATAGGAGTACGGATGCCACGGGCTATAACTCCGGTAGTTCTCATAAGCTCACCTCATCATTGAAAATCTCCCGCACTTATTTTAATCGAAAAGAAGAAAAAGGTAAACCGTTGATTTAGGTATACATTTTTATTTTATCAATTAAGCAGGAATATGGTAAATAATGTAAAATATTAATGAGAGAGGACGTCAATATGTCATAAATTATCGGGAGGAGCAGATGATTGGAAAGATTTACGCTTTTACGCTGCTGGGGCTGGAAGCTTTGCCGGTAGAGGTTGAGGCCGGCGTCTATAATGGCTTGCCGGACCTGACGGTAGTGGGGCTGCCGGATGCGATGCTGCGGGAAAGCCGGGAGCGGGTGCGTTCAGCTATCGTTAATTCCGGATATCATTGGCCCAGCCGCCGGATGTTGGTAAATCTGGCGCCGGCCCATTTGCGCAAAGAGGGCTCCGGCCTTGATCTGGCTGTGGCGGTAAGCCTGTTGAAGGCCTCGGGCCAGCTGCCGGCACTGGATACGGAAAAACTGGTTTTTGCCGGCGAATTATCTTTGGACGGCGGATTGCGGGGCAGCCGGGGCATATTGGCGGCGGCCTTAGCCATGAAGCTTTGGCCGGAAAAGATCCTGGTCGTGCCGGCGGCCAATCAGGCGGAAGCCCGCCGGGGCAGCGAGCGGATTTTAGCCTTGCATACTTTGCAGCAGTTAAGGGATACGGCCGCATTACGGCAGCTTTTGCAGGCCGTGGGCCAAGAGCTCCGTCAGCCGGTACAGGATATGGATGAGCCGGCGGCAGCTGCCGCCGGGGCCGGCACGCCGGATTGGGATCTCTGTATGGTCAAAGGGCAAAACAAGGCCCGGCGCGCTTTAGAACTAGCCGCCGCCGGCCGCCACAATCTGCTGCTTCTGGGGCCCCCCGGCAGCGGCAAGAGTCTTTTGGCCAAATGTTTGCAGGGAATCCTTCCTCCTTTGAGCGGCGAGGAAATGCTGGAGGTTAATCGCATCTACAGCGGGGCAGGCCTTTTGACGCCGGAGATGCCCTGGGTAAGCCGCCGGCCCTTTCGCAGCCCCCATGCCTCCGTCACCAGAGCCGGCCTTCTGGGCGGAGGCAATCCCTTCCGGCCCGGCGAAACCAGCCTGGCCCACCATGGTGTGCTGTTTATTGACGAACTGCCGGAAATGAACAGATCCTGCCTGGAAAGCCTCCGCCAGCCCCTGGAAGAGGGCAGGCTGACTCTCAGCCGCAGCTGGGGCAGTATTACCCTGCCGGCCAAAATCCAGTTGGTGGCCAGCGCCAATCTCTGCCCTTGCGGCTATTTTGGCGACAGGGAAGTAAAATGCCGCTGCCGTGATGATGAGATAAGGCGCTACCAAAACCGGTTTTCCGGGCCCTTATTGGATCGGATGGATATCGTCGTCAACGTGCCCCGGCTGGCGGCGGCAAGTTTGCAGAGCGGCGGCGGCCGGCCTCCCGAGTCTTCCGCGGTGGTGGCCGCCAGAGTGGCCGCCGTCTGGCAAAAGCGCCAGATTGGAGAGGGCCGGCGGGAATACGGCTTGGAGGAATTGCAGCGGCAGCTGACGCCGGCGGGGCGGGCCTGGGCTTTGCAGACCTATGAAAATTATGGCTTCACTGCCCGGGGCTATTACCGCCTGCTTCGTTTAGCCAGAACCATCGCAGACCTGGGGGGCAAAGAGGCCATCAGCCCGCCTTTGCTGGCGGAAGCCCTGGAATACCGGCTGGGGCCTGAGGGCTTCTTTAGGCAGGGGGCCGAAGGATTTCCTCATTGAACATGCTGTGAAAAAGCTTCGGGATATGATATTCTATACGCAAACAACAGGGAACAAAAAAGGGAACAAAAAGAAGAATATTTTCATCTTGAGTATTGGATATCAGGAGGGCGGATATGGCCTTAAATGATGAGCAGTTAGCTTTAGTTGGTTTATTGCTGGAAAAGAAGCAGATGTATTATCGTCTGGCCTATTCTCTTACAGGCAATGAAGCCGACGCTTTAGATGCAATTTCGCAAACGACACTGCAAGTGATTGAGAAAATTCATACTTTACGTTCTAAAGAAGCTTTTGTGTCGTGGAGCAAGCAGATATTGATCAATGTCTGCCGGGAGTTTTGGCGAAAAAACCCGAAGACTCTGCCCATTGAAGAAGCCTTGGCGGCAGAGGGCGCCTGCGGCCTGGCCATTGAGGAAGAATTAATGCTGCGCCAATACATCTGCCAATTGCAGGAGATCCATCGGGAGGTCATTCACCTGCGTTTTTATCTCGACTACGAATATAAGGAAATTGCCAGAATACTGGAGATTCCGGAAGGTACGGTGAAGTCCCGTCTCAATCGGGCTTTGGAGATCTTAAGACAACAAATGGGAGGTGCTTTGCATGAACAGAATCGATAATTTCATGGCAGCCGAAAAAGAACGGCTGGAAAAAATCGCAGCTCCCGCCCTTTACGACCAGGTAGTGGAAGAAGCAATGCTGGCGGCAGGCCTCTCCGCCGAAGAGATCAAAAAAGCCCTGGCTTTTAAAAAAGAAGAGAAGGCTGGCGAAACCCGGCTTGACAGCGGTAAGGAGCAGCAGAACAAGCCTGAGCTCAAGCCGGCTGCCGGCAAGAAAAAACGGCGGCTTTGGTTGGGAGCGGTGGCTGCCTGCGCCGCTTTGCTCTTGACGGTGAGCTCATTTTTGCCCCTGGCCCGGGAGGTTACTTTGCCTAAAGAACTGCCTCAAAGCTTCAAAGGCGTGATCAGCATCACACCTACGCTGGCTGCCGGCAGCCTGGTGAATCCAGCAGGCAGCTTTCTTATCACGTCGACGGAAGCCATACCAAAAGAGCTGGTAGAAAAAGCCCTGATTCTGGAGCCGGCTTTTGATTATGAGCTGTTGGGCAAAAAAGGCGGCAAGGAGTATGAATTGATTCCTGCGGAGCCTTTGGAAGAAAACAGCATCTACCGGATCGCTTTCGATCCGGAAAACAGTCTGGCGGATATGTCGGCCAGGGGTTCTTATACCTGGGCCTTCCAGACACAGGCTTCTTTTCAGCTAACCGGAACTTTGCCCCGCTCCAATACATCCATGGTACCGGTGGGCGCCACCCTGGAATTATATTTTACGGCGCCTCCGGATAAAGCCACGATAGAAAAAGAAGTGGTCTTTACGCCGGAAATACCGGGAGCCTGGCAAGTCGAATATAATAAAGCGATTTATTTGCCGTCGGCCCCTCTGGCCTATAAAACCATTTACGAAATGAGCATTCCCCAGGGACTGCGGCAAGAAGGGGGAGGGGGCAAGACTGGAGAAGAGTTGAAGGTGGTCTTTCAGACGGAGGCCTCACCGGCGGAGAACCGGCCGGAGAATGATTTTTACTTTGACATCCAGGGCCAAAATCTCTCTTTCCGGACAGGCGAGGAGCCTTATGTTCAATTCTACTTCAATGAGTGGACGGCTGCTGCCGAACAGGCTCAGCCTCCAGAAATAAAAGTGGATATTTATTCTTATGGAAGCAGTGACGAGTATCGGGCCGCTCTGGCGGAAAAGATGCAGGTCAGAGATTGGCTGTCTTTTGACCGGGATACCATGGTTGCTACCGAAGGCTTAAGTCTCCGCTCCAGTTTCAATCTGCCGGGACAGCAGATAAATTATTCCTGGTATCTGTATTTCCCGGAAAGCCAGGAGCCCGGTTTTTATTTGGCGGAATTGACCATGGGCCGGCAGACCCGTCAGCTGCTGTTTCAGGTGACTGACCTCAGCGCCTATTTGACCGCCAATGACGAGGAAGCTCTGCTTTGGGTCAATGATTTGGCTGCGGGAGAAGCGGCCGCCGGCGCCCGGATATTGATCGGCGATGAGATCAAAGCCACCGCCGACAGTCAGGGCCTGGCCTACATAGAAAACCTGCCGCCTGCCGAAAAAGTCAGGGTTTATGATATCCGCAGCCAGGAAAAACAGGTTTTGCTGGCCAATACGGATTGGAGCTACGGCTATCCGGAACGCCAAAAATGGCAGCAGGAAAGAAAGACACAGCAGGCTTATTGGAATTATCTTTATGTAGACCGGCCCCTTTACCGGCCGGGGGATACGCTGTATTTCTTCGGCCTCATCGCCCCCCGGGACCAGAAAGCGAAGGAGGCAAAAGAGGTTACGCTGCGGCTGGAGACTTATCTGGCCGATAAAAGCATCAGGCAGGTCTGCAGCGTCAGCGGCGGCGTCCTGCAAGGCAGCTTTACTTTGCCGGTGCTGCCGCCGGGATATTATACACTCAGCATGTATCTGGAGGACGCCTATATTTGCGGCAGTTCTTTCCAGGTGGCGATATACGAGAAGCCGGCTTACCAGCTGTCTCTTGCCGCCGACAAGAAGGCCGTTATGCAGGGCGATACTATCCAATGGACTGCCGTCACCAGCTTTTTTGACGGTACGCCTTTAGCGGAGCAGTCTATTTACTTTTATGGCACATCTATTGAATCGGGCCGGACCATAGCTTCGGACCTGAACGGACGCATCCAGTTTACGACGAAGGCCGACGGCGGCAATGTCTATGGTTTGCTGGGCAATGATTACATATCAGCCAGAGCCCAGCTGCCGGAAATCGGGGAAATCTACCGGGGCAGCCATGTTACCGTATTTACCAGCGATTTGGAGCTTACGGGTCAGGCGGAGCGTTCAGTTGCGGCAGCCGGCGAGTTCAGCGTCGAGCTGGAAGCTTTTGCCGTGGATCTAAACCGTATCCGCGATTGGGACGGGGATTTGCAGGCTCAGGCTTTGGCCGCTCACGGCGGCCCTGTCCTTATGGAAGCTGCTTTGATACGGCAGTATTGGCATAAGATAGAGGCGGGGGAAAAGTACAATCCCTACACCAAGCAAATGGAGCCGGTTTATGATTACCGGCTGGAAGAAATTCCGGAAGATACATTCCAGTGGAATTATGAAGGCTACGGCCGGCAGACCTTCCGGGGCCAATTAGCTTATGATGATGCTTACCAATTGGTGATCTCTTACAAGGACCGCGCAGGCCGGGACGTAAAACGCATATTCTATCTGCCGCCGGCGCAAATGCTGTCCGGGGAAGCCAATCCTTATCTTTATCATTGGCTTTGGGTACAGAAGGATGACGGCAAAGAGTATTGTCCTCTGGGAGAAGAGGTTTCCTTTAAGCTGTATGATAACCAGGCTCCCCTGCCGGGTGAAGGCCGTTATCTTTTCTTCAGAACCCGGGAAAAAATCAAGGATTATTTGATTACAGAAGAGAACGCCTACCGTTTCCGCTTTAATCCCGAAGATATTCCCGGCGCCAATATCATGGCGGTATATTTTGACGGCCACAGGTACATGCCGGCGGCTTATCCCACCCTGGCTGCCATGGACCCGGCGGAAAGGGCTCTTAATGTAGAGATTAAAACGGATAAGGAGCGGTACCGGCCCGGCGAAACGGTAATCATGGATTTAAAGCTTACCGACGCCCAAAACCGGCCGGTGGAAGGCGTGATCAGCCTGAATCTCATCGACGAGGCGCTGCTTGCTGTACAGGATCAAGGGATCAATATGGGCCGGCAAGTATTTTTAGAGAATATGTATGATTTCAATTATCAAACCACTCTCAGCCATCCTGATGGCAGCGGCGGCAACATGGCCGAAGGGGGAGAAGGCGACGGCTATCGGGAGGAATTCCGGGATACGGTTATTTTCCGTACGCTCTACACGGACAATAACGGCCGCATCCGTATTGAGTTTGCCTTACCGGATAATATCACCACCTGGCGGGTAGTCTGGCAGGCCTATAAGCCGGATATTTGGGCCGGCAGCGGTTCGGCAGCCATTGCCGTCAGTTTGCCCTTTTTTACGGATATCCGTTTTAACGGCCCCATTTTGGACCAAGACGAACCGATTCTTGGCTTGCGTTCTGCAGGCACCATTTTCAGCGGTGAGACTGCTTCGCCGGTGGAATGGACCGTAAATATTCCTGAGACAGGGTTTAGCCGCACCCTGCAAGGCCAGGCCTTCAACTGGCAAGAGCTGTCTTTGCCGGCAATGGCGGCAGGCAATTATACGCTGCAGGTTCACAGCAAATATGGCGATCACAGCGACAGCGTTACCCAGCTGTTCAGCGTTCTCAAAAGCCGGCAAAGCTATACGGTTCGTGAAGAGATAGTTTTAGAAAACAATTATTTGCCTTTAGGGGATGAAGAAGGCATGACGACGGTGGTCTTCAGCGATCGGGCGAGAAACCAGGCCCTGCAAGGCTTGCATTTGCTGGCCGGCCAGGCCGCCGTAAGGGTGGAGCAGCGGCTGGCAGCCCTGGAAGCCAGGATGCTGTTGAAAAAGCATTTTCAGCTGAATTGGTGGAATACGACGGAAGCAGCCGTTAAGGAAGAGCAGGAGCAAATCCTGAGGTATCAGAATCAGGACGGCGGTATCGCCTTTTTGCCTTACGGTGAGTCGGATATCTATACCAGCGTTTGGACGGCTTCGATCGGCGGCCGCTATTTTTCCCGGGACGCCTTAGCCATGTATTTTATGAATCTATTGGGGAATCAGGCGGACACAGGGATTGACCAAACCATGGTTCTTTGGGGAGCGGCGGCCAGCGGCCGGCCGGTATTGCCGGCAATTCGTCAGGCTCTGCAGGAAAACAGCTATCAAGGGCAGAGCCTTACCGGCAAACAGCAGCTGAATCTCGTTTGCGCCTTGATTTTTGCCGGCAGCGGCAATGAAGCTCTGAATTATGCCCAAAGCTTGTTGGCTGCCTGGGCGGAGGATTTAGGCGGCGGCCTTTACCGGGCCGGCGTCAGCCAGGATCGAGAAGAAATCCTGGCGGCTACGGCCCAGATGGCGGCGGTGGCGGCAGTGCTCGATCTGCCGGAAAGCAGCGGCCTCTACCGTTATCTATTGGAAAACCCCAGTGAAAAAGAATATTTCCTGTTAGAACAGTTGATTTGCTTGCGCTCAGCCTGTGAAAAAATCGGAGAAGAAGCCAGCTTTGCTTATACGCTGGATGGTGAGAAGACAGAAGTTGATTTGAGGAAAACCCCCAGTCATACGCTTTTGCTGACGCCGCAGCAGCGGCAGAGTATCAGCATCAGCCAAGTCAGCGGGTCCATTGTTGCCGAATCCCAATACCAGAAGCCCGGCAGTCCACAGCCTTCCCTGGGCGCTGCCGAATACCTGCAAATCAGCCGTACCTATCGGGTCAGCAACCAGGAGAAATGGAGTCTGCCGATGAACGGCAAGATCCAGGTAGTCGTCGATTATCGTATCGCGGCGGCAGCTCCTGACGGCAGCTATAATATCGTTGACTACTTGCCCACGGGCTTACGCTACGTTACTTTGGATCAACAGGAAAAAGAGGGGCAGACTTATCCGAATGTCTGGCTTTTAAAAGAGGAAGGCAACCGGCTGACCTTCGGATTATATAAGTCTGGGGAGACTTTGGAGGGCAGGCTGCAATATTCGGTGCGGGTGGCTATGCCCGGCAGCTACCTGGCGGAACCGGCCATGCTGCTGCATTCGGGGCTGGTCGGTCAGCTGGCTGAGTCTGACGCCGGCAGAGTTTACATTCATTAGGATTGCGGACAGAAGGATGACAAAGGAGACGGGGAATAAAACGAAGGGCCGGCGGGGCCGTCTGCCCCTGCCGATGCCGATGCTGATGCTGATGTTGCGCTTGCTGCTGCTTTTGGCGGCTTTGGCCGGCTTTGCCGCTTGCGGCGGCCGCAGCGGTGGGATTGACGGGATAGAGATTGACGGCGGCGCCGCAGACGCTGCAACCGGCATTTCTGCCGATGCGGATGCTGCACCGGCGTCCGATGCTGCACTTGCTGCTGATGCCGATGCTGCGCCGGCGGCCGATATCATCGACACCGCCATTCATCTCAACCGCCGCCAAATGGAGGAGGCCCTGGCCATGGCCAAGGAAGAGCGGTGGGCCCCTCATTTAAAAGAAGCGCCAGGGGGCGACCGAATCCGCTGCCTGACGCTGCCTCACCATTTGCCGGCGGCCGGGTTGACCATTCATGCTCTGGAGGAATTGGCAAGCCGGCAGGAAAAGCCCGGCGTGATCATTCTGATGGGGCCAAATCACCAAAATACCGGCCCCGCCGCCGCTGTGACGTCTGCCAGCTGGCAGACGGCCTTCGGCAGGGTAGAACCTCAGAAAGAGATTATTGCCGCTCTGACGGGAGCGGGCTTGGTGCAGGAGTCTTCAGCCTGTTTTCCTAAAGAGCATAGCCTGGGCATGGTAATCCCCTGGCTGGCAAAGTTCTTGCCGGATACCGCGGTGGTGCCTTTGCTTTTTCATTACCAATATCCCCTGAAAGACTTGGAAAAGCTTCTAGCGGTATTGGAGCCTTGGCTGGCAGAGGACGGCCTGCTTTTGGTGTCGGTGGACTTTTCCCACCATCAAAAGGCCGCCGGCGCGGCCGAAAAAGATCAGGAAACGGCAGCTCTGCTTGAAAAAGGTGATTGGCCTGCCTTGGCCCGTTTGAGCAGCGATTATTTGGATAGCCCCACCCTGGTGGCGGCGATGGTACGCTATAGCCTGGCCCATGATTTAGCCGGACCGGCGGTAATGGCCCATACGAATACCGGCCGGCTGACGGGGATTGCCGGCCAGGAAGTGACCAGTTATTTTGTGCTGGCCTATACGGAAAAGGAGGAAGAGGAGTCGTGACCTTTCCCATATTGGAGTTTGACGACGCAAGAGAAGCTATTATAGAGCCTTCCCGGGCCAAAGGGCCGGCTGAGCTGCCGGCAAATGTACTGCTTTGTTTTTTTAAGGATGTCCTGGAGAAGCTGGAAAGCGAGGGCAGACTGCAGGTCAGCCATATTCACCCCACAGAAAACGGCCCCAACAAGTTATATACCCTGGAATGGTCAGGCCGGACACTGGCGGTTATGCATCCCGGCTGCGGCGCTTCTTACAGCATATTAATGGAGGAGCGTTTAATTGCCTGGGGGGCCAGACGGATTCTGGCCTGCGGCGGCGCCGGCGTTTTGGTGGCCGATAGACCGGTAGGCGCTCTGATGGTACCGGAAACGGCAGTGAGGGATGAAGGCGCTTCCTACCATTACCTGCCTCCCGGAGAGGAAGTGGCCTTATCGGCAGCGGGAATTGAATGCATCTGCCGGACTCTGGCCGCTAAGGGCTATGCTTTTAGCCGGATCAAAACCTGGACAACCGACGGTTTTTACCGGGAAACCAGAAAACGCAAAGAGCGCCGTTTGGCTCAGGGCTGTACAGCCGTGGATATGGAGTGCGCAGCCTTAGCGGCGGTAGCGCTTTTCAGAGGAGTGGATTTTGCCCAGATTCTCTACAGCGGCGACAGTTTGGCCGGCCCCCTTTGGGATAACCGGGGCTGGATGGAGCAAAAGGCTTTACGGGAACAAGTGTTTTTTCTGGCTGCCGACGCCTTGGCGGCCTGGCAGTGATGCCGGGAAGGAAAGCCTGAATGGTAACGGTTGGCATTCCTTTCTTGCATCATCAGGTATTAGTATAGTATACTTATTCCAGAAATGGAGTGGTTCTATGCCCGGTGAAGCGGTCATCAGGGGCGTGTTCTTTTTCATGGCTTACGCCTTTTTGGGATGGATTATCGAGTGTTGTTATGTGCGGGTGTTGGATGGGAAATGGATTAACCGCGGTTTTTTGCACGGCCCTTTTCTCCCCGTTTACGGTTTTGGCGGCCTGATCGTCGTTTATATCCTGCAAAGGGTCAGCGGCAATCCGGGCCTGCTTTTTATAGCCTCTTTTTTCTTGCTTTCCCTGTTGGAATACGGAGCCGGCTGGATGCTGGAGCGGGCCTTTCAGATCAAGTGGTGGGACTATTCCCGGCATAAATTCAATTTATCCGGCCGGGTTTGCCTATTAAATTCTTTTTATTGGGGAATCCTGGGCCTGGTGGTAATGAAGCTTGTACATCCCGCTTTGGTTAAGCTGGCAGGCTTTTTTGACCCCCAGCGGCAGCTGATGATCATAGGTCTTTTCCTGTTTTATTTTCTTTTGGATTTGTTCGTCTCTTTGCGGCGGGCCGCCGATTTTCGCAAGGTTATACAGGAGCTGGAAGCTTATGCTGAAAAGCTGGAGCAGGAAATTGGGGAAAGACAAAGGCGATACGAAGAAAAAATTCAGGAATTTGAGAGAAACAAGCAGCTGCATCGGGAAAAATGGCGTCAGGCCATCGATGAGGCTAAAGCCCAGCTTTTGCAGAATTTGACGGATCAAGGGGAGTCGCTTCAAAAAAGAATGGAGCAGGCCAACGAGAACCTGCGTATTGACTTGAAGCTTTTAAAAGAAGAATTAGCGGCTGCCGCCAACCAAAAGGAAAGGGCGATCAAGCGTTTCTATAATCGCTTTTACCGTGATATTCGTCAAACCCTCGAAAGAAAGCAAGGGGCTTCCCACCACCGCAATATGAGAAAGCTGCTGCAGATTTTTCCGTCCATTTCTCCTGCCAACGGCCGGTTTGCGACCAGGGAGTTCTGGCTGGAAATCAGAAGTATCATCAGAGAAAAGGAAAGATATAGAAATATTTCCCTGGAAATAAATGGAGGAGGTGAAGAAATGAAAAAGTATATTTGCACAGTATGCGGGTATGTCTACGATCCTGAAACAGGTGACGCCGACAGCGGTATTGCTCCCGGCACCGCTTTTGAAGACATCCCCGAGGATTGGGTTTGCCCGGTCTGCGGCGTCAGCAAAGATATGTTCGAAGTCCAGGAATAAACGAGCCGAAACAGAGAAGGAAGTCCGGCTGCCCAGGCGGGAGAAAATCAACCGCCCGGCAGTCGGATTTTTTCTAGTTGCAATTACCTACCAAAATGCAATATACTAATCCTATTGAGTAAATTTTGTTAAAAGAGGTGCCATATGCGTGTTCAATTTTTAGGCGCTGCCCAGACGGTTACCGGTTCTTGCTTTATGGTGGATACTGAAAAAAGTCGTTTTCTTATCGACTGCGGTATGTTTCAGGGAAGTAAAGCATTGAAAGAATATAATTATGGCGATTTTGGCTTTTCCACTAAAGATATTGATTTTGTGCTGCTGACCCATGCCCATGTGGATCATTGCGGCCTGCTGCCCAAGCTGTACAAGCAGGGTTTTACTGGCAAAACCTATGCCACTATACCCACAAAGCGGCTTTGCGAAGTGGTTTTGCCGGATAGCGGCTACATCCAGGAAAATGAAGTCGAACGCAAAAACCGAAAGTTGGCCCGCACAGGTCAGCCGCTTCTGGAACCTATATATACTGCCCAGGACGCCAAGGATTGCTTGAAATATATCGAAGGCAGGCCTTTTCGCCAGAGCATACAGATCAGTGAAGATGTAAGGATTGTTTTTCAGGAAGCCGGTCACCTTTTGGGTGCGGCGATTATTGAGATTTTCGTCTGGGAAAAAGGCAAGGAGACAAAAATTGTTTTCAGCGGCGACCTTGGCAATACCAATCAAAGCATTCTCAAAGACCCTACGCTGATCGATTCCGCCGATTATGTGGTGATGGAGTCGACCTACGGCAACAGGATACATTTGGATACCAAGGATAAGGTCAATTTGCTGGCTCAGGCAGTTACTGATACCTTAGCTAAAGGCGGCAATCTGGTAATTCCCTCTTTTGCTGTAGAGCGCACCCAGGATATCGTTTATACCTTAAAGATTTTGATGGATGACGGCAAGATCCCTAAGACGGATATTTATATCGACAGCCCTATGGCCGTGGAAGCCACCAAAATTTTTATCGAGCATCCGGAATGCTTTGATGACGAAGCTATTGCCGAGATGGAAGGCGCCCACGCCGCCAGTTTGTTTGAGGATGAGCATATCCATTATATTCAAAGCGTGGAGGAATCCATGAAGGTCAACCTGATTAAAAAAGGCGCTATTATTTTATCAGCCAGCGGTATGTGCGAAGCCGGCAGAATAAAGCATCATCTTAAGCATAATTTATGGCGTAAGGAATCTATGGTGTTGTTCGTAGGCTATCAGGGTGAAGGCACCTTGGGCCGCAGAATCCTGGAGGGAGAAAAGAAAGTCAGGATTCACGGCGAAGAAATTGCCGTAGAGGCGGAGATCCGTGAGATACCCAGCTTTTCTGCCCATGCCGACCAGCTTGGCTTGATGGATTGGATCAAAGGCTACAATAAGGTTTTGCCGAAGCAGGTTTTTCTTGTTCACGGCGAAGCGGCAGCCATTGAGACTTTAAAGAGAAAAATCGAAACTGAAGTGGGCCTACTGGTGACGGTACCGGAATTGGGCATTGAATATGATCTGGAAAAGATACGCCCCGAAGTGGTCAAGCTGATTAAGATTCTGCCGGAAGAGCGTATGCTGCGGGCCGAGCTTAACGACGCTTTTGAGCTGATTCGCAAACAAGTCAATACTATTGCCAGAACTCCCGGCCAGAACCAGAAAACCCTGGAAATGCTGCTTGCCAAAATTAAGGACGTAGAGAGTGAACTGGCAGCCATCAATCAAAACCATAATTGAGGTGACACAATTGAACAATCAAACCATCAATGGTGAGAAGTGGGCGGAAATGATCAGGGCGGCCAGCCGCTACCTGGAGCATCGCAAAGGCATTGTGGATGCCCTTAATGTTTTTCCGGTGCCAGATGGCGATACCGGTACCAATATGAGCCTGACGCTGCAGTCGGCGGCCCGCAATCTGGATCAGGTGAATGCTGAGGAGCGCAATCACTTTGGCGCCAGAGCGGAAGCTATGGCGCAAGGCGCTTTATTGGGAGCCAGAGGCAATTCCGGCGTCATCTCTTCGCAGATTCTGTCGGGTTTCGCCACCCTTTGCCGGGAAGAAGCGGCAATCGATGGGGCTACATTCGTTAAAGCAATGGACGCCGGCGTGAAGGCAGCTTATAAAGCGGTAATGAAGCCCGTTAAAGGCACTATCCTTACGGTATCGGAAGGGGCGGTGACCGGCGGCATTCAAGTGCTGGAAAGCGGCGTTACGGATATTGAAGCCATTATTGCCGGAGCGGCAGCCGAAGCATTAAAGGCGTTGGAGCTTACGCCGACCATGCTGCCCATTTTAAAGCAGGCCGGTGTGGTTGATGCCGGCGGCCAGGGCTTCCTCTTTATTTTGGAAGGATTTTTAGCCTGCCTGAGAGGAGAAGTCCTGGAAGGAGAGAGCGCTCCGGCCATTCCTACCCTGGTGGCTGATGACGACGTTGAAAACCTGATGGTGGAAGACCAGATCATGAACCCCGGCGAGATCACCTTTGGTTATTGCACGGAGTTCGTTATTAAAGATAAAGAAGGGCAAATTAATTTAGACAAGATCAGGGACTATCTCAATACCCTGGGAGATTGCGTGCTGGTGGTGGGCAATCCCAGCGTCTGCAAAGTCCACGTTCATACCAATGAGCCCGGCAAGGCCTTGGATTTTGTCACACCTATGGGCAGCCTGCATAAAATGAAGATTGACAATATGCGTGAGGAGGCGGAGAAAAAGGAGCGCCTGGAAGATAAGAAAATCGGCCTGATTGCCGTAGCTTGCGGCTCCGGCGTCGAAGAGGTTTTCAAAAGCCTGGGCGTTCACCGCATCGTCACCGGCGGTCAGACCATGAATCCCAGCACCCAGGATTTTGTGGACGCGATCAACAGCTTATCGGCCAGGGAAATCATTATTTTGCCCAACAATGGCAATATCATTTTGGCGGCGGAGCAGGCAGCCAAGGTCTGCGGCGGCATTGTACATGTGGTGCCGACACGGACGGTGCCTCAGGGCATCGGCGCTCTCCTGGCTTTCAATGAAGAAGAGACCGGCGGTGAAAATTACCGCCGGATGAAGGAGGCCGCAGGCAAAATTATTACCCTGGAGGTCACTTATGCGGTGCGGGACGCCAATTACGAGAATCATGAAATTAAGAAGGGTCAGATTCTCGGCATGGTGGACGGCAAATTAACGCTAACTGCTGAGGACTGCCGTGAAGGGGTATTAAAGCTTTTTGCCAATACCATCAAGCAGGAGCATGAGCTGGTGACCATCTATTACGGTCAGGATACCACCGAAGAAGAGGCCACTGCTTTAGGAGAAGAAATTGCCGCCCAATACGATTGGCTGGATATTGAGATTCACGCCGGCGGCCAGCCCTTATATTTTTATTTAATTTCCCTGGAATAACGGAGGAAGCTCATTGTTTCACGTGGTTTTATGCATGCCGGAGATTCCGGCGAATACCGGCAATATCAGCCGGACTTGCGCTGTCACCAATACTGTTTTGCATTTAATCAAACCCCTGGGGTTTTCTCTGGAGGATAAATATTTAAAGCGGGCCGGCCTGGATTATTGGGATCTGCTGGACATACGGGTTCACGAATCCCTGGCGGATTTTTTGCGTCTTCACGGGAAAGAAAAGCTCTGGCTGGTGGAAACAGCCGGTAGTCGGCGCTACGATGAAGCGTCCTACCCTGAAGACTCTTTTTTTGTCTTCGGTCAGGAAACGAAAGGCTTGCCCAAGGAGTTCATTGAGGAGTACAGCTCTTCCGTAGTGCGGGTACCCATGCGGCCGGATCCGAAGGCCCGGTCGCTGAACCTGAGCAATACGGTGGCCCTCGTCTTGTTTGAGGGCTTAAGGCAAAACGGTTTTCCGGGGCTGGCCTGAAGCCGGCCGCTCATTTGGGCAACCGGCACGGTGCGCAAAATTGCAGGTTTAAAGTGTCCGAACATCATTTATTGGCTGTATTTGGCTGCCTTTAGCTGTATCTAGTGTCGCAGTCAGAAGATGTCCTCTATTCTGAGGGAACAGCACACTTTAAACTTGCAATTTTGCGCAAAAATGCCCCGGCTTCACGGACAGAAAAAACCCTGGCCAGCTGTGCCGACCAGGGAATATAAACTGAAATGGTACGCCAGAGAGGAATCGAACCTCCGCACCCGGCTCCGGAGGCCGGTGCTCTATCCACTGAGCTACTGGCGCACGGCGGAATGGGAACAAAGGGAATTATAACATGATCGGACAGGAATGTAAAGGGGGAGAATAGTATGACGGCAACGAATAATTCATCGCTTAGCCCATCACTCAGTTCATCTTGGATCAAGGATATAAATTTAGCCGCCAAAGGCAAAGAAAAAATCGAGTGGGTCTGGCAAAGCATGCCGGTGATGAGAATGATCGCCGAGGATTTTAAACAGCAGCAGCCTTTTGCCGGCATGAGAGTTTTAATCTGCTTGCATCTGGAGGCTAAGACCGCTTGTTTGGGTCTGGCCATGCAGGCCGGCGGCGCTAAAGTGACCATGACGGCCTCCAATCCTCTTTCGACTCAGGACGATGTCTGTGCCGCCATGGTTGAGGCGGGCTTGGCGGTTTTCGCCAGGCATGGCGCCAGCGCCGAGGAATATGCCCAATGCCACCGTTTGGCCCTGGAAGCCGGCATACCGGATTTATTCGTGGATGACGGCGGGGATATCACCACGCTGCTGCACAGCCAATACGGCCAGGAGTTAGACGGTATTTTAGGAGGCTGCGAAGAGACCACCACCGGTATTCAGCGGCTGCGGGCCATGGCTCAGGACGGCGCCCTCAATGTGCCGATGATTGCCGTAAATGACGCCAGAATGAAATATCTTTTTGATAACCGCTACGGCACCGGCCAGTCCGTATGGGATGCCATCATGAGCACCACAAACCTGGTGGTGGCCGGCAAGACTGTGGTGGTGGCCGGCTATGGCTGGTGCGGCAAGGGCGTGGCTTTGCGGGCCAAAGGCTTAGGGGCTAAAGTGGTGGTGACGGAAATTGATCCGGTAAAGGCCATTGAAGCCTGGATGGACGGCTTCCAAATCATGACCATGGATCAGGCCGCTCCTCTGGGTGATTATTTCATTACCGTTACCGGCATCAGCGGCGTTATTACGGGCAGCCATATGAAGAAGATGAAGGATGGCGCCATTTTGGCTAATGCCGGCCATTTTGATGTGGAGATCAGCAAGCCGGATCTGGCTGCTTTAGGCAAGGGACCCCGGCGGATCAAGCCCAATATCGATCAATATGAGGACCAAGAGGGCAAGCGATTATATTTGTTAGGCGAGGGCAGGCTGGTCAATTTAACCTGCGGCTTCGGCCATCCTGCTGAAGTTATGGATACTTCCTTTGCCGCCCAGGCCCTGTCTTTGCTGTATTTGAAAGAAAATCAAGGCAAGCTGCCGAAGGCTGTGCTGCCGGTGCCGGAGGCTATCGACAGCCGAATTGCCGAGCATAAGCTGGCTGCCGCCGGTCTCAGCATTGACCGTTTGACAAAAGAACAAAAAGAGTATCAGGAAAGCTGGGTAGTTGAATAAAAATGGGACAATCCACCGCTTGGGTTTTTTTAGATCTGGAAACCACCGGCCTTCGATCTGACCGGGACAAAATCATGGAAATCGGCTTGGTACGCTATAGTGCTGAAGGGGAAAGAAGGACCTGGCAGCAGCTGGTTAATCCGGCCGTGACCCTTGATCCTTTCATCAGCCGGCTGACGGGGATTTCCGGAGAGATGCTGGCAGAAGCCCCTGCTTTATCGACGATCAAGGATGAAGCAAGGGAGCTGCTGGATGATGCCATCATCATTGCGCACAGCGCCGCTTTTGATGTGGGCTTTTTAGAGCAGCAGCTGGGCATCAAGCCGGAGCAAATCCATGTTATCGATACGATTGAGATGGCCAAGGTTCTTTATCCCGGCCTCCGCTCTTACAGCCTGAGAAGTCTGGCCAGAAATTTTCAACTGACGGCTCTTCCCGGCCACCGGGCTTTGGAAGACGCCCTGGCTTTAGAGCAGTTATTTCTCCTGTTGGCAGCCAAAGCCTTTAGTCTGCCTGCTTCAGTATTGGAGCAGGTTCTTGTGGCTTTCGGTGGCCAGGAACGGGGGCTGGTCAGCTTTTTTACAGAGTTTTTCATGGGCCGGCAACCGGCTTGGCTGACCAAGGCACTAAAGGACCGTCAAAGCCAAGATTTTATTCCGGCCGCTGCGGCGGCAGCGGATTTGGAGGATTCGGCAGATTGGCAGGAGGCTAAAGGACAGACGTCGGTATTTGTTTCGGAGCCTGCCAATGAAGACAGCGCCGCTATAGCTAAACGCGAAAGAGAAGAGCAGGCCTTGGCCTGGGAATTCTGGTCAAAGGGCCATATGGCCGGGATATTGTCTCCCGGCGGCGCTCTGGCCGGCCAAAAAGAGAATTTTCAGCACCGGCCCGGACAAGTGGAAATGCTTGAGGCTGTGGCCAAAGCCTTTGCCAGCTCCCGTTATTTGATGGTGGAGGCTCCTACGGGCATCGGCAAATCCCTGGCTTATCTGATCCCGGCCCTATGCTGGGCTAAGGCTACCGGGCAGCGGGTGATCGTGGCTACTCATACCATAGCTTTGCAAGAACAATTGTTCGCCAAGGACGTGAGGCTCTTAAAAGAGGTTCTGCCTTTCCCTTTTCGCAGTGCTTTGCTAAAAGGCAGAGGCAATTATCTTTGCTTAAACCGCTTTCGCCAGGTTCTCAATCAGGGCAAGGAGCTGATCTGGGGTGAACGGATTTTGCTGGCCCGCCTGACTCTCTGGCTGGCGGAAGGCGCCAGGGGCGATCTGGATGACATCCACCTTTTAGGGCCGGAACGGGAGTGGTTTGCTCAAATGGCTTCTTCCCGGGAAACCTGCCAGGGCAATCAATGCCCCTACTATCGGCAGTGCTTTTACCAAAAGGCAAAGCAGGAAGGGGCCGCTGCCCAATTGGTTATCGTTAATCACGCTCTGCTGCTGGCCGGGGCCAGGCTGGGTGAAGGCGTAATACCGAAGGCCGGCTTTTTGATTATCGATGAAGCTCATCATTTGGAAGAAGAAGGGACAAAACAATTTACCGATGTTTTTTCTCTTTTAGAATATGAAAAAAAATTACAGCAGCTCCACAAACGGCGGGATGTTTTTGGGCGGCCCGGCTTTTTGCAGTATCTTAAAGAGTACCGCCAGCAAGGCTTTGCGGCGCTGGAAGCTATTGAGCCTTATTTGGAGCAGATGGAAAAACAAATTAAGGCCGTCATGCGCCGGATCAACAGTCTCCAGGGAATACTGCAGAACAGCACCTTGCCGGAGGTGTTCCGAATCAAGCCGGGCAACCCCAGGGGCACAAATCTGCAAGGCATTCTGACGGATCTGGATAATTTGCTGGTCATGGCCGGAGAGCTTAAGGAGACGATTACCGGACTGGGCCGGCTCCTTGAAGGCGATGAGGGCAAAAAGTTTGAGGAAACCTGGCTGAAACAGCAACTGATGCTCTTTGAAGGCGTTTGTGCTGAAACACAGCTGCTGGAGCGTTTTCTGGCGGGTGTGGAGCAGAGAATGATCAGAAATAAGCCGGCAATTGATGAGAAAGTCATAAATCAGGAACCGGCGGATAACAATATAGAAGCGGAAGCTCAAGTTTACTGGATGCAGCGGGATCTGCGGCAAAATGATATCTCCCTGTGTCTGACGCCTTTAAATACGGCAGCCTGCTTTCAGCAATATCTTTTTAACGAAAAGGAATCGGTTATCCTGACGTCAGCCACCCTCAGCGTCAACGGCGGCTTTGATTATTGCCGCCGCCAGCTGGGCATTGATCCTGAGCTATTGGATACGAAGCTGCTTTCCTCACCCTTCAATTATGCCCAGCAAGTGCTGCTATTGTCGGACAAGGATTTGCCGGATCCGGCTAAGACGGCGGACTCAGCCTATAATCTGGCCTTAGCCCGTTCCTTGGAGGTCTTGCTTGCAGCCTGCGGCGGCCGTTCCATGGTGCTTTTTACGTCTCACAAACAGCTGCGGGCTATGTACGAGGCCTTGCAGCAGCCCTTGCTTTTAATAGGCCTGGAACTCTTTGCCGACGGTTTGAACGGCAGCCGCAGCACATTGCTGGAGGAGCTGCGCACCAACGAAAAAGCCGTAGTTTTTGGGGCCAATACCTTTTGGGAAGGGGTGGATCTTCCCGGTTTGTATTTGACATCCCTGTTGATTGTCCGTTTGCCCTTTTCACCGCCAGGCCAGCCGCTGATTGAAGCCAGGACGGAGAATCTTGAGAAAGAGGGAAAGGACCCCTTTTATCATTACAGCTTACCCCAGGCTGTTTTGCGCTTCAAACAAGGCTACGGCCGGTTGATTCGCACAGCGGAGGATTGGGGCGTAGTGGTAATTTTAGATAATCGGGTTATTAATAAACGCTACGGGCAGATTTTTTTGCAATCCTTGCCCGACGGACGTTGCTTTGGCGGATCGCCCAAGCTGCTGGCTGAAAAAATCAAGGAATGGAAAAATAGATTTCTTTAAAACCGGGGAAAAAGATAAGACAGACAACGCATTATGTGTTAAACTTGAAAGTAGTTATTGGATAAAAACAGCTATATAGAATAGACTAAGGAGGACATAGATTTGGACCGCAAAAAATGGCCCATCGCTGCCGATGCTTTTGCTTTTGTTGTTCCTTTAGCGATTTTGGCCATCATACTTTATCGCTTTATTGGCTATTATCTTTGGGTGTTGCCCGCTGCCCTGGCTCTTTTCGTTTTATTCTTTTTCCGCAACCCGGAACGCCAGGGGGAGGCCGGTGAAAAAGAATTGCTGTCTCCGGCAGACGGTACGGTGATGTCTGTAGGAGAAATCCCTGAGGAGAAAGAGTTTTTGGCAGGACCGGCCATCAAGATCAGTATTTTTCTCAGCGTATTTAATGTGCACATCAACCGCAGTCCTATTGCAGGAGAAGTTGAGCATGTCAGGTACCGAAAAGGTCAATTTATCCCGGCATTCAAAAGCCATGCTTCAGAGATCAATGAGCGCAATTATCTTGGCTTGGCTGTCGGTGCAGAAAAGCAAAAAGTGCTGCTGGTTCAAATCGTGGGTTTTGTGGCCCGGCGGGTCGTTTGCTGGAGCCGGAAAGGTGACCGGTTGCAGCGGGGCGAGCGTTTTGGTTTGATGAAGTTCGGTTCCTGTGTAGAAGTATATGTGCCGGTAGGAACTTCCGTTTACGTTAAGCCCGGGGACAAGGTCAGAGGCGGTGTGACTAAGCTGGGGAGGTTGCCCTGATGGATGAGCATGAAAAAAAAGCCCCGCTAAATAAGCCAGGCAAGCCAAATAAAATGATCTTTATTCCCAATGCGGTGACGATGATTAATTTGGCCTTGGGCTTCATTTCTTTGTTTTTGACGATGGAAGGAATGTATCATGAGGCGGCTTATGCTATTTTTGGCGCCATGATCATGGACGGTATGGATGGCCGGCTGGCCCGGCGTTTTCAGGTGGTATCCGAATTCGGCAAGGAGCTGGATTCCCTTTCCGACTTAGTTTCCTTTGGTATAGCGCCGGCCCTTTTGGCCTATGCCATGAAGCTTTATCACTGGGGCCACCGGGGGCTTTTGGTGGCGGTGATTTTCGCCTTGTGCGGCGCTTTCCGGCTGGCCCGGTTCAATGTGATCAACGTGAAGAGCTATTTTGTAGGCGTGCCCATCACTTTTTGCGGTCCCATCCTGACTTTGTCCCTGCTGCTAAGCAAGTGGATCGATTACCGGGTCTATCCGGTGCTGGTGATTATACTGGGCTACCTGATGGTCTGCAATTTGAAAGTACCAAAGTTTTAATCGGCAGCAGTTGCTGTCAATCGACTAGGCAAAACAGCCAACCCCTTTAATGGCGGTTGGCTGTTTTGCTTTTAGATTATATAGAGGGTTAATGAGGATGGCAGGAGCCGGAATTTGGGCAGTGGCTGCAACCGCAGCCGCAGCCGTTTTTATGGTTTTTGTGATCCCTGATCTGCTTGGCAACGACCAGGAGAACGATGGCAAATACGATAATTGCAGCGATAATGGTAGGTAAGTGTTGGGCGAGGAACGTTAACACAGTAACACCTCCTTATTTTGCGACGGCGGAAGCGACGCGCTTCACCGAATGCTCCTGTTCCTGATAGTTATTTTTGCGGAAGAGAAAGTAAACTAAAACGGCCAGACCGGCGATTCCCAAAACCGTACCGATACCGAAGCCGGCGCCGGTAAAGAGCAAGCCCAGCTGATAGACAATCAAAGAGATAAGATAAGCAAAGCCGCACATATAGCCAATGGCAAACCAGGTCCATTTAGCGCTGTTCATTTCCCGACGGATGGCTCCCATAGCCGCAAAGCAGGGGGCGCAGAGCAGGTTGAAGATCATAAAGCTGTAGGCGCTAAGTTGAGTGAAATCTGCCGCTAAGAGGCTCCAGATTTCGGCGCCGTCTTCGGAAACCTCGGCAAAGTTGTAAAGGACGCCGAAGGTGCCAACCACGTTTTCTTTGGCGATCAGACCGGTAAAGGTGGCTACGGCGCCTTGCCAGTTGCCGAAGCCCAGGGGGCTGAAGAGAGGGGCGACTACGCCGCCGATGGCTGCCAGCAGGCTGCCGTTGTTGTCTTCCACCATGCCGAAGGCGCCGTCTGTGAAGCCGAAGGCCTGGAGGAACCAGAGGACTACGGAAGCCGTCAGTATTACCGTACCGGCCCGCTTGATAAAGCTCCAGCCCCGCTCCCAGGTAGCCCGCAGCACATTAGAAGCGGCAGGTACGTGATAGGCGGGCAATTCCATGACGAAGGGGGCGGGATCGCCGGCAAAGAGCTTCGTCTTTTTGAGGATAATACCGGAGGTGATGACAGCACCCACGCCGATGAAGTAAGCGGAAACCGCTACCAGGCCGCTGCCGCCGAAAAGAGCGCCGGCAAATAAAGCAATGATCGGCATTTTAGCGCCGCAAGGAATAAAGCCGGTAGTAATAATGGTCATTTTGCGGTCTCTGTCGTTTTCGATGGTACGGGAGGCCATGATACCGGGGACGCCGCAGCCGGAGGCAACCAGCATAGGGATGAAGCTTTTGCCGGAAAGACCAACCTTGCGGAAGATACGGTCCATAATGAAAGCTACCCGGGCCATGTAGCCTACATCTTCAAGGATGGAAAGGAGCAGGAAGAGCACCAGCATCTGAGGCACGAAGCCGATGACAGCGCCGACGCCGCTGACAATGCCGTCTACGACCAAGCCGGTAAGCCAGGCAGCTATGCCCAGGGATTCCATCCACTCTCCAAGATTGCCGACGATCATTTCGCCGAATAAAACATCATTAGTCCAGCCGGTAAGGAAATCGCCTACGGTACCGATGGCGATGGTGTAGACCGCCCACATGATGGCGGCAAAAATCGGCAGAGCCAAAATACGATTGGTGACAATACGGTCAATTTTATCGGAGGCAGACAGGCTATGCTTAACCGCTTTTTTGCGGACGGCGCTGTCCATGATTTTGTTAATATAGGCATAACGCTGGTTGGTAATAATGCTTTCAGCGTCGTCATCCATCTCTTGCTCACATTCCCGGATGTGAGTTTCCAAAGAGGTCAGAAGATCCGGGCTCAGCTTCAGTTCCTGCTGGATCATACTGTCCCGCTCAAAAAGTTTTATGGCATACCAGCGCAAATTTCTTTCGTCCACCAGGTTTTTGACCGCTTCCTCAATGTGTGCCAGCGTATGCTCCACGCTGCCGGTAAAAACATGAGGCAGGCTTCTGCTCTTGCTTTCCTCAGCCAGGACCATAGCTTTTTCTGCCACCGCCAGGCTGCCCTCGCCTTTAAGAGCGCTCATTTCCATGACCTCACAACCCAAGGCAGCGGCCAGCTTGGCTAAATCGATGCGGTCGCCGTTTTTACGAACCAGGTCGATCATATTGACGGCAACTACCACGGGGATACCCAGCTCGATGAGCTGAGTGGTCAGATAAAGGTTGCGTTCAATATTGGTGCCGTCCACAATATTGATAATAGCGTCGGGTTTTTCCTTGACCAGATAAGCCCGGGCTACCGTTTCCTCCAGCGTGTAGGGGGAGAGGGAGTAGATGCCGGGCAGGTCTTGGATCAGCACATGCTTATGCCCTTTGAGCTTGCCCTCTTTTTTTTCTACGGTGACGCCGGGCCAGTTGCCCACATATTGGTTGCTGCCGGTCAAATTATTAAACAATGTAGTTTTCCCGCTATTGGGATTGCCGGCCAGTGCAATTTTCAGCTCCATTTTTTTGCTCCTTTTCGGTGTTAGTAGTAGCTAACTCGAGATTTGAAAAAATAGCGGAATTACCGCTTTTTTATTGAATTTCTATGTTTTCGGCGTCAGCTTTGCGTATGCTCAGTTCATAGCCCCGCAGATTCAGTTCCATCGGGTCGCCTAAGGGGGCGACTTTGCGAATGTGGATTTCCACGCCCTTCGTAATGCCCATGTCCATGATCCGCCGTTTGACCGGCCCTTCGCCATGGAGCTTTGCTACAGTGACATTTTCGCCGACCTTTGCATCTTTTAGTGTTTTCATTTTATATCCTCCTGTCAAGATATCATGATTCGATTGGCCATAGTTTTATCCAGAGCAATGCGGCTGTCCTTCACCTGCATAATGAGGCTGCCGCCCATTTCATTAACCACCGTCACTATACTGTCCACTACGAAGCCCAGCTCCGCTAAATGGCGGCGTGTTTCATCTTTGCCGGTAATTTTACGGATCGTCACGCTTTCACCGGCTTTGGCCATCGTCAAAGGCATCATGGCTTCCTCCTTGCTTAAAAACTATAGAATAAAAATTTTTGCTCAACATGGTTAGTCTAAACTAACTCCATTCACCTGTAGTTTACCATGACTAACTACCCTTGTAAACAATATTTTTTCTATTTTATTAAATTTATAAGATCAATATAAAATTAAAAAACCGGGAGGCGATAAGGGCGGTTAACTACCCTCACAAGAAGCCTGATCCCGGTTATTTTTTTGCAGCTGTTTAATTTACTTTGCCGGCAGCTTTTAAATCCTGCCAGGAGCTAAAACGGTGCCGATGATGCTGCCCAGAATGCCGGCCAGCAGGGCGATACCGGCTTTAATGAGCAAATGGCCGCCGATGACGCCGGGCAGCCGCAGCAGCAGCCCCAGGAGTGTCAAGATAGCTAATACAATGAAGCAGATGGCCAGGCCATGAAAAAGGCCTCGACTTTCGGCGATCCGGGAGGCGGTCACGGAGCCCAGCAGGAAGGAGACGAAGAGCAGCCAATAGCTGAATCTGGCCAGGCTTGAGGTGGCCACCGGCGCCAGCAGATAAAAAATACTGCCTAAAAACGTAAGGAGAAGTATACTGAGAAAGGTCACCGTAAGACCTTTGATCAAAGGACGAATCTGCATAAAATCAACCCCTTTATAATATCGCTGTTGCAATTTATGCTGTATGAGGGTAAATTAGACGAAGAATACTAAAACAAAGCAATCAATGACTGGGGCAGAAGGAGAAAAATAATGGACGAACAAAAAATCAAAGAGGCTGTTACGATGTTTTTGACAGCTATCGGCGAAGACCCGAAAAGGCCCGGCTTGGAGGAGACTCCCGACCGGGTGGCCAGAATGGTGCAGGAGGTGTTCTCCGGTATCGGCAGCGATCCCAAGGAGCATCTGGCCAGGATATTTGAAGAGGATCACGAGGAGCTGGTGCTCGTCAGCAATATACCCATGTATTCATTTTGTGAGCATCATTTGCTGCCCTTTTTTGGCAAGGCTCATGTGGCATATATTCCTCATAAAGGCAAGGTTACCGGTATATCGAAACTGGCCAGAGTGGTGGAAGGGTATAGCCGCCGGCCTCAGATTCAGGAGCGCCTGACGGGCCAGGTGGCCGATGCGATTATGGAAATGCTTAATCCTTACGGCGTCATGGTCGTTATCGAAGCAGAACATATGTGCATGACCATCCGGGGCGTCAACAAGCCCGGCGCCAAAACCACCACCTCCGCCACCAGAGGTATATTCCGCAAGGATGCCGCCAGCCGGGCCGAGGCTTTAGCATTGATTAAAAAGGAGTCATCGCAGACATGAATATTTTGTTGACTAACGACGACGGTATCGATTCGGCCGGCGTGAGAACGCTGGCTAAGTTTTTGGCTCCCTGGGCCAACCTTTGGGCTTGTGTGCCGAAAGTCCAGCAAAGTGGCACCGGCCACGGCATCACGGTCCGGGATAATCTGCGAGTCAGGGAAGAAGAGATGGCAGGGGTAAAAAGAGCTTGGAGTGTGGATGGCAAGCCGGCGGATTGCGTCAAAATGGCTTTGCTGACCTTGCTGCCGGAGCCGGTGGATCTGGTGATTTCCGGCATCAATGAAGGAGCCAACTTAGGCACCGATACCCTTTATTCCGGCACGGTGGCCGCCGCTATGGAGGGAGCCTTCAACGGCATTCCCGCTATGGCTGTTTCTTTGGCCGTGGCCCAAAAGCCCTGGGATTTTGAGCCGGCGGCCCAAATAGCCACTACGCTCTACAGACGTTGGGAAGCAGGGGTACTGCCCATAGCTCCCATGTCTATCCTTAATGTCAATGTGCCTAACCTGCCGGCAGATCAGATTAAAGGGTATAAGCCGGCCCGTTTGGGCATTCAGCATTACAGCGATTCCTATGATTTGCTGGAGGAAGCCGAGGATTACCGGAAGTTTTGCCTGCTGGGCGATAGAATCCCCTGCCAGGAGATTGATTTGACTCTGGATACGGCAGCCCTGCGCCATGGTTATGTGGCCTTGACTCCTATTTCCGTAGACCGGACGGATTATGTTTTATTAAAAGAAATCGAAAAATATTTCAGTTAAACTAAAGAAAAATTTCTTATCATTGATTCAACCCTGGGCTTTGCGAAGACCGGTGCGGCAGCTGGCCAGCCCGGCCTTGAACCAGCCGGCGCTGTGGCGGCGGATCAAAATCAGATTCAGCAAAGCATTGGTGACAAAGGATAAAATATAGGCTGCGCAAACGCCGGCGGAATAATCGGAAAAGGCCGTCGTAAAATACCAGAGGCAAAACAGGCGCAGGCTGCAGCTGATCAGGGTATTGATGCTGCCCTGGACTACCAGGCCCATGCCCTGGAGGATACCGGAGGAAAGCTGGGAAAGCCAGAGAAACAGCCCGGCAGGAGCCAGCCATTGAACGAGAGGGCCGGCTTCTTTCACGTGGAAAAGTACCGAGGCTAAAACAGGACCAAAGTAATAAAGAAAAACCGAAATTGGAATACCAATCAGCAAAGTCAGGCCCAGAGCCTGGATGATCCGGCGGGTCATCAGGTTATAGTCTTTCCGGGATTGGGCCTCAGCGATGGCAGGGATAATGGCGGTGGAAACGGAGCCGGTGAGGATGGAAGGGATGTTCAGCAGCGGAAAAACTACGCCGGTGACCTGGCCATAGAAAGCAGCGGACTGGGAAGCGGTGAGGCCTAAAGTCAGCAGCCGGGCCGGCAGCACCATGGCCTCTGCGGCATTGGAGGCGGAAAGCAGCAGCCGGGTTACGGTCAGAGGCAGACCGAAACGATAAATAGCCTTTGACACATCTTTGGAAGGCCGCTGCAGCAGATTGCGTTCCCGGGTTTGGCGGCTGAAGCGCCACCAGAGATAAAAGAAACCGGCAAACTCGCTGCACAATACCCCTGCGGCCATGGCAATCAACGTCCAGTGCATTCCGTAAGGCGCCATGATCCAGGCCAGGCCTAAGCCGGTGATTACCCGGGTGATTTGCTCCAGCAACTGGGCGCCGGCTGTAGGACGCATATCCCTGTTGCCTTGAAAATAAGCCCGGATGGCTGAGGAAACCGCCGCCAGCAGGAGACTGGGCAACAGCAGCAAAAAAGGAGGAATAACCCGAGGGTCCTGATAAAGATATCGCATAAGCGTAGGGCTGATCAGGATCAGCAGTCCCGTTATGGTGGCGGTGGAAAGGGTCAGCAGGGTTTCAGCCATCCTCAGGAGGCTGCGGCCGTCGCCGGCTGAGTCAAGCCGGCGGTATTCCGGCGACAGGCGGACAATAGCGGCAGGGATGCCGGCGCAGGTCAGCACCATGGCCATGGTATAGAGAGGGTAGACCATGTTGAAGATGCCGATGCCCTCTGTACCGACGATCCGCACAATGACGATCTGATAAAAGAACCCCAAAGCTTTTACAATAACTCCTGCGGTCATTAACGTAAAAGCGCCGTTAATAAAATTTTGCTCCGTCATAATCACGCTCCCTCCCTTCCCCATTAGCCCTTAATAAACAATATGAAGAGAATTTAGCGGCCATGACGCTGTGAAAATAAAAAAATCTAGTCTTTTTGAGCGGTACAAGAAGGATTTTCTGCTTTCGTGGTTAATTTACAATCTTATGAGCTTTTATCTGTATTCCCACAGATTTTGCTGATTGCTATTTCATTCAATTGAGGAGGGTTTGGTTTTGAGAGTCTACACGAGTAAACAACTGCGGAATGTTGCTATTTTATCCCACGGTGGCGCCGGAAAGACCTCTTTGGTAGAGGCTATGCTATTTGATGCAGGCCATACCAACCGTTTGGGCAAGACGGATGACGGTACTACGGTCACCGATTATTTGCCGGAAGAAATCAAGCGCAAAGTTACAGTTAGTACGACCCTTGCCCCTGTAGAATGGAAAGACTGCAAAATAAATGTCTTGGATTCTCCCGGTTATGCCGACTTTATCGGTGAAGTAAAAAGCGCTATGCGGGCTTGCGACAGCATGGTCATGGTAGTGGATGCCGTAGGCGGCATCGAAGTGATGACGGAGGTCCATTGGGAAGCTGCCGATGAGATCAATCTGCCCCGCTTCGTTTTTATGAATAAACTGGACCGTGAGAACGCCAATTTCCACAAAGTGGTGGACAGCCTGCGGGAGCGTTTCGGCAACAGAGTAGTGCCGCTGACCCTGCCTATCGGCGCCGAAGATAACTTAAGCGGCGTAGTGCATATTTTGCAGAATAAGGCTTACAAATACGAAAACAATAAGGCTGTGGAGATCCCTGTGCCTGCCGAGCTCAGCGCCGATGTGGAAAAATATCGGGAAGCGATGATGGAAGCCGCTGCCGAGGGTGAAGACGAGCTGATGATGAAATATCTGGACGGCGAGCTGCTGACTGATGACGAAATTATTATCGGCTTGAAATCCGGCGTCAAAAACGCCAAGGTTATACCCGTGTATTGCGGTTCCGCCACCAAAAATATCGGCGTACAGCAGCTGATGGATGCCATCAACTGCCTGATGCCTTCACCGATTGACGTCTATGGCGAAGAGATTACCAAAGGGCCCCTGACGGCCGTCGTCTTCAAAACCCTGGCCGACCCCTTTGTGGGCAAGCTCAGCTATCTGCGGGTGATTAAAGGGACGTTGAAAGCCGATAGCAGCATCCACAATATAACGAAAGAAAAAGACGAGCGTTACGGCGCCTTGCTGGTGCCCCGGGGCAAGACCCAGGACAACGTGGCGGAAGCTCAGGCCGGCGATATTGTGGCTATTGCCAAATTCCTGGATGTTTCCATCGGCGATACTTTGGGCGAAAAGGGCAAAACAGAAATTCAGCCCGGCGTGGAATTCCCCGAACCCACTTTCTCCGTAGCCGTCAGCGCCAAATCCAGAAACGACGAGGATAAGATGGCCGGCGCCATCAATAAAATGGTGGACGAGGATCCCACACTGAAATTCGTCAAAAATCCCGAGACGAAAGAAAGCGTGCTCACCGGCATGGGCGAGACCCATCTGGATATCGTCATCGACCGCTTAAAGACGAAATACAGCGTGGAAGTCACCACCAAAACACCGAGAGTGCCTTACCGTGAGACGATCCGGGGCACCGGCGAAAATGAATACAAACATAAGAAGCAATCCGGCGGCCACGGTCAATACGGCCATGTCAAACTGCGTTTTTACCCTCTGTCCGAAGGCGAGTTTGAGTTTACGGAAACGATCTTTGGCGGTTCCGTGCCGAAAAACTACCATCCCGCCGTCGAAAAAGGCGTCCGGGAAGTGATGGCTGAAGGCGTTTTGGCCGGTTATCCTATGGCCCAGATCAAGGTAGAGCTTTTTGACGGTTCTTACCATGATGTAGACTCCTCGGAAATGTCCTTCAAGATTGCAGCTTCCCAGTGCTTTAAAAAGGGTATAGAAAAGTGCAAGCCCGTACTGATGGAGCCTGTCCAATACGTGGAAGTTCACGTGCCGGATCAATACATGGGCGATATTATCAGCGACTTAAACGGCAAGCGGGGCCGTATCCTGGGCATGGAGCCCCATGGCAAATGGCAGGTAGTCAAGGCCATGGCTCCCCTCAGTGAAATGTACCGCTATGCCATCGATTTGAAATCCATCACTCAGGGCCGGGGCTATTTCTCCATGAAATTCGATCATTATGAGGATGTTCCCGGTATGGTGGCCCAGGGCATTATCGCCGAGTACCAGAAGATGAAGGAAGACAAAGAGTAAGTCCGGGCCAGATTAATACAATAAAACTATACGATCAAACCGCCGTCAGGCTTATCCGTAAATCGTGTTTACGGAACCGGCGGCGGTTTTCTGCAATTTCGGTGATATAGTGATATACTAATACTATTGGTGCAACGTAAGCAATGGAGATGGCGGTGGAGACGATGGAAAATAACGAAAAGAATGCGATGAACGAAAAGAACGTGATGAACGAAAAGAACGTAGACAGTGCTGCCGGTGAAAACGTCGTTGCCGGCATAAACACCGTTGCCGGCGGCAAGGGAGAACGCCTGATCTACTTGGATATGATGCGGATATTTGCCACATTTACGGTAATTATATTGCACGCTTCCGCCGAGCATTGGCTGGAGGTGCCGGTAAGCAGCTACCAATGGCAGGTTTTTAATATTTATAACAGTTTCGTCAGGTTTAACGTTCAGCTTTTCGTTTTGATCAGCGGCGCCTTGTTTTTAGATAAAGCCGTGAGCATCACGAAGCTATATACGAAAAATATTTTGCGGCTGTTAACGGCCTATATAGCCTGGTCTTTTATTTATGCTGTGGTCTATACCTATTTTAGCGGCAGCTTTCAGGGCAACGCCCTCCGGCCTATTGTTGTGCATATAATAAAGACTGCGGTCAACAGCCATTACCACCTGTGGTATGTCCCGATGATCATCGGCGTTTATATGATGATCCCCATACTGAGGCCGATTATCGAGCATAAGGACTGCCGTAATATCTGCCGTTACTTTTTAGTTTTGTTTTTGCTGTTTGGTATTCTAAAGCCCAGCATATTCGCCTTTCCACTGCCCCATAAGGAGCTGCTGTCCACCGTTGCCAATATCATCAATGTTTCGGCGGCAGCAGGCTGGCTTGGCTATTTGATCCTGGGCTATTATCTGAGAAAATACCCGATGAGCCCTCTGCATCGTAATTTGGTTTATTCGGCGGCGGTGGCAGGATATATTTTTACGGCGGCTGCCAGCAGCTATTTATCGCTGAAAACCGGTGAAGCCACATCGTTTTTTACGTTCTCCTTTTCCTTGAGCAGTTTCCTCAGCACTGCCGCCTGCTTTATCTTTTTTAAATATGAAGTGTCAAAGATTCAGCTTAGCGAAAAGCTTATCGGCATCATCGGCAGGATGTCGAAAAATATGTTTGGTCTGTATCTTATCCATGCCATGGTTTTAAGAATCCTTCTTGCAGCAGGACTGAGCGGCCTTTCCTTTAATGCCGCCGCTGCCGTACCCTTTGTTTCCCTGCTGACCTTTATGATCAGCTATGTCCTGGTGGAATTGATCGCCAAGATCCCTCTGCTGAATAAATATATTATTTAAGTATATTATTTGAGCCGGAGGAGAGGAGCGTTCAGCGAAGCGGAGAGGGAGGGATCAAGGATTTGATGAGCTATGATGAGAGAACGGAACAAGGCTGTCCGGCGGCCGGCGATGAGAAAGCAGAGGCCGAAGGGCAAGAAATGCTCAACGGCATCAAGGCGGCTAAAGGCTTTACTGCCAATGGCCTCACTGGCAATGGCTTAAAAATCATTGCCATGATTACCATGCTCATTGATCATACGGCAGTTGCCTTGCCTATGCCTGATTTTTTTGTCTACGGGCTTATGCGCTTCATCGGCAGAATTGCTGCACCGATCCTGTTTTTTTTCGTCGCGGAGGGATATCACCATACCGGCAATAAAAACAAATACCTGCTGCGCCTGGCTGCTTTTGCCGTCATCAGCTATCTGCCTTTCATCTGGTTTATGACAGGCGGTTTACCAAATAGCAATAACTATTTGATTCTTAACGTGATTTATACCCTATTCATAGGTTTTTTGGCGTTGCGGGCCAAGAGGGAGATAAGCCGTCAATGGCTGAAAACCCTGACTGTTTTTTTGCTTTTTCTGCTTTCGCTGCCTGGCGATTGGTCTTATTTGGCGGTCATCTATATTTTAGCCTTCGACTATTACCGGGGAGACTTTAAAAAACAAGCCTACGCCTATACCATTATTACCTTCATCAGTGTGGCGCAGGATTTTTTACATCCGATTGCCGGTCTGCTTGACGGCCAGCCGCTGATTGCCGAAAGTCTGGCTGTCGGCATAATCAACTTAGGCCGCTTTTTGCCTATAGGCTTACTTTATTTATATAATGGGCAAAAAGGCAGCGGCGGCAAGTGGGCCCAATGGGGATTCTACATCTTTTATCCCTTGCATTTGATCTTGTTATGCCTGGCTAGAATTTTGCTGAATGGCAATTGAATGAGGAACGGCTCTGGCTTTTTGATAGCAAATCCCATTTGCGTTTATTACCTGGCGAATCAGCGAAGGTTTTGTAAATATTCTATAAGGGAGGAATACTTAGATATCAATAATTATTTTTTAACTCTGATATGGTATACTTAGCGTAAGGAAGGTGAACTTTATGGAGAACGTATTGCAAATAGACGAGATCAAGGAAAAGTTGCATCCTATCTTTGCCAGTTCTCCGGTTTATCGAGCCGTTTTGTTTGGCTCATACGCAAAAGGTGTGGCCACTGACAGAAGTGATTTAGATATTGTTCTTGATAGTCGCGGTGAACTTCGCGGAATTCATTTTTATGGCATATTGGAAGATGTGGTAACGGCGTTAGATAAGAGAGTAGATCTATTTGAGATTTCAGAAATCCGTCCCGATTCGCCGATCATGAATGAGATTACAAAAGGTGGGGTGGTTCTCTATGAACGGCAAAGATAGAATTATTTTAGAAAAAATCACGAAATACAGTCATGAAGCTATTACCTATACACAAGAAATAGATTTTGGTGAGTTTGCACAAGATTCTAAAACTATGTCAGCCACAGCTTTCGTGCCGGGACAGATTGGTGGTTGACAAAAGAGATCAGCCCGGAACTTGAAAAATCTTACCCTCACATCCCTTGGAGAGGTATGCACGGTATGTGCAACAGGATCGTACATGATTATGAAAATGTTGATTTAGTGATGCTTTGGGATGTAATAATAAACGATTTACCTGAGCTTCTCACTCAAATTAGCTCTTTGTTGGAAGAAGATAAGTAAAAAATCATGTTAGCTTCTTCCCTGGCGATGCTTAGTTCTTTGAGATTCTTTTGGTGTAGAATAGGTGACTATTTTGAATCCAGTCATTGACAGGAAGATTATAAACCTGTATAATATGGCGTTGTACAGGGGTATAGCTCAACTGGTAGAGTAGCGGTCTCCAAAACCGTTGGTTGTGGGTTCGATTCCTACTGCCCCTGCTAAAAAGAAAGAAACTAGTCAGAGATGACTAGTTTCTTTCTTTTTAGCTTTGGATAGAGCCTGTCATTTGGGGGCATCCGCTTACGTATGCCCCCAAATGAGCAAAATTGCAAGTTTAAAGTGTCCAGACACCTGCTTATTGATTGTATTTGGCTATGTTTTGCTGTATTTAGTGTCGAAGTCAGCAGATGGCCGCTATTCTTGATGGGAAAGCACACTTTAAACTTGCAATTTTGCGCAAAAATGGATCAGCGAGAGAGATATAGACTGGATAAATGAAAAGCCAAGCCGTTGCCGAGCGCCCGATGCTCAAAACCTGCTAATGAAAGTCAAGGTGTGTACCTTAAAAAACCTAAAACGAGCGTGAAGCATAGGCTAATCAGGGTAAAATCAGGTGTAAAACTTAAAATTTTGCACATTTTTCCAAGAGATTCTTATTCTACCTTGCGTTCAATGGTATAATATGGTATATTTGATCCATGTTGCACTAATAATGGAGGATATATGGAGCCGGCAGAGAAAATGTACTGGATGGCACTGCAAAAGGAGATCAAAAGCGATATTTTTCCTATAGCCCGGAAATTAATCGATTATTATGGCTCCCTGGCGGAATTCTGGCATAAAAACGATAGTATAGCTTTGCCGGAGCTATCTGAGATTATAAGGCAAAAGCTTATTTTAGCCCGGCAGCATTGCAGGCCGCACCAGCTTTGGGAGGAGTGCAGCCGCAAGAAGATAGGTGTGGTCTGCTGCCTGGAAGAAAGCTACCCGAAAGAGCTGTTGCATTTTTCCGGTTATCCGGTTATTCTTTATTATTATGGTAAGAAAGCGTTGTGGCATCAACCGGCGGCTGCCATCGTAGGCAGCAGGCGTTCTACTGCTTATGGCCGGCAGCTGGCCGAGGTTTTTGCTTCTGCTTTGGCACGGGCCGGGTTTTGTATCGTCAGCGGTATGGCGAAAGGCATTGATGCCGTCGCTCATGAAAGCGCTTTAGCTGCCGGGGGAGATTCCATTGCGGTATTAGGCTGCGGAGTGGATGTGCCATACCCGCCGGAAAACCGCCGGCTTTATTGGCGGCTGCGGGAGGAAGGTTTGATCATCAGCGAATACTTTCCGGGAGAAAAGCCTCTAGCCTGGCATTTTCCCCAGCGTAACCGGCTGATCAGCGCCTTAGGCCGTTTTTTGCTGCTGGTTGAGGGAGAGGCCAGAAGCGGCGCTTTGATTACCTGCCAATGGGCTGCCGAGCAGGGCAAGGATGTTTGGGCTCTGCCGGGGCCGGTGACCAATCCTTCCAGTATCGGGCCTCTGCAATTGATTCAGGATGGCGCACAGCTGGCTATTACGCCGGAAGATATTCTCAGGGCGTATCTGCCTGCGGTTTATGGAGTGGCGGCAGCCGGCCATGAAGAGGATAATTCGGAATCGGGAGAAATAAATTACCAAACGGCAAAATTGAGGGAAAATCCAAAATCGGATCCAAAGTTAAATCCGAAATCAAACCCGAAGTCGAATCCAAAGGCAAACCGGGCTTCAAATCTCCAATTAAACCCACCTTCCCGCCCAAGCCAGCAGCAGCTTTTCTTATCTCAGAAGGAAGCTTTGACGTTGGTATCGCCGGCAGAAAAAAAGATTTTTCAGGATATCAGCTACTCTCCGGTTCATATCGATACCTTATTGACGGACCATCCTGCTTTAGCAGGGGATGTTTATTTAGGCTTGACAAATCTCCTCGCATTGCGTTTAATTGAGAAGTTACCAGGGGACTACTATCAGAGAATTTAAACGATGCAGGCGCAGGCCGTCTAAATAGCAGGAGTGCAGCGAAGCGGGCAACAATAAATGAGCAACGATAAGCAGAAACAGAGAAAGAAATTTATTAAGACTGAGTAGGTGAGGGTATGTCGAAAACCTTGGTTGTGGTGGAATCACCGGCAAAGGCAAAAACCATAGGAAAATTTCTGGGGAAAAAATATACCGTGAAGGCCTGTATGGGCCACGTCCGGGATTTGCCCAAGAGCCAGTTCGGTATCGATATGGATAATGACCTGGCTTTAAAGTACATTACCATCAGGGGCAAGGGCGAGCTGGTTCAGGAATTGAAATCTATGGCGCAAAAAAGTGATCACGTCTTGCTGGCCACAGACCCTGACCGGGAGGGAGAAGCCATCGCCTGGCATTTGGGAGAGCTTCTGCAGCTGGATACCCAAAAAAAATGCCGTATCGAATTCAATGAGATCACCAAGAAAACTGTTGAAGATGCGGTAAAGCATCCCAGACCCATCGATGTTCACCGGGTGGAGGCCCAGCAGGCCAGAAGAGTGCTGGACAGAATCGTGGGTTATAAATTAAGCCCATTATTATGGAAAAAAGTCAGAAAAGGCTTATCGGCAGGCCGGGTGCAGTCCGTGGCCTTACGTCTGATTTGCGATAGAGAAAAAGAAGTTCAGGATTTTGTGCCTGAGGAATACTGGGATCTTAAGGCTAAGCTGGCCAAAGAAAAAGAACAGTTCTTCTCCCGGCTTCATCAGATAGACGGCAAAAAAGCCCGTTTGGGGACGGCGGCAGAGGTAGAGAAGATAAAAAGCGACGTGGGTGAAGAGCTATTTACGGTCAAATCCGTAAAGATGAAGGCCCAGACCCGTAACCCTTCACCGCCTTTTACTACCAGCAGTTTGCAGCAGGAGGCTTTCCGCAAGTTTAACTATACGGCCAAGCGTACGATGATGATTGCTCAGCAGCTCTACGAAGGCTTAGACCTGAGCAAAGAAGAAGGTACGGTAGGCTTAATTACTTATATCCGTACGGATTCCACGAGAATCAGTGAGGAAGCCCAACAGGAAGCCTTGGAATATATCGAAAAGATCTACGGCAGCAACTATTGTCCCAAGACGCCCCGGGTATACAGCAAAAAAGGCAAAATCCAGGATGCCCATGAAGGTATCCGTCCCAGCTCCGTCCACCGCAGCCCGGAGTCGGTGAAGCCTTTTCTGACGGCAGAGCAATATAAGCTGTATAAGCTGGTCTGGGAGCGTTTTCTGGCTTCTCAGATGGCTTCTTTGGAGCAGGACGTTACTACGGCGGATTTCCAGGTTAAAAACTATACTTTTCGCAGCACCGGCATCATCATAACCTTCCCCGGCTTTACCCGTTTGTATGAGGAAGGCAAAGACGCCAAGGCCACAGGGGTGGAAGGAGAAGGCGAGGAAGAAAGCGCCGTAATTTTGCCTGCCTTGACGGAGGGAGAAAAACTGCCGTTGAAAAAATGGCAGGAAAAGCAAAACTTCACTCAGCCGCCGCCCCGCTTTACAGAAGCTTCTCTGATCAAAGCCCTGGAAGAAATCGGTGTGGGCAGACCCAGTACCTATGCCCCCACAATCGATACCATCGTGACGAGAGGCTATGTATTAAAAGAGAAAAAAATGTTCCTCCCCACAGAGTTGGGAGGCTTGGTTGTGGATCTGCTGAAGCAGCATTTCCCCAATATCATCGACAAAGAATTTACGGCCAACATGGAAAAACAGCTGGATGATATTGAAGAAGGGGATAGCCGCTGGAAAAAAATCATTTATGATTTTTATCATCCTTTTGCTAAGGAACTGGAAGAAGCCGAAGCCAAAATTGGCCATGTGGAGCTTACCGACGAGGTGACGGATGTTATCTGCGAGAAATGCGGCCGCAATATGGTCATCAAGCATGGACGCTACGGCAAATTCCTCGCTTGTCCCGGTTTTCCCGAATGCCGCAATACCAAGCCGATATTGAATACGCTGAAGGAAATCAAATGTCCTAAATGCGGCAAAGGCGACGTGGTTGTGCGGCAGACGAAACGCAAGAAAAAGTTTTACGGCTGCAGTTTATTTCCGGAATGCGATTATACCTCCTGGTATGAACCTACAGGCCGGCTTTGCCCAGTCTGCGGCAAGCCGTTGGTAAAAAAACCGGCAAAAACAGAAACGAAAATCGTTTGCAGCGATGAAAAATGCACGTATCGTCATATAGGCGATGAAAAGACTGAAGAAGAATAAAAAGGGTGAGAACATGAAGGAAATCTCTGGCGTAACCGTTATCGGCGCCGGCCTGGCAGGCTGTGAAGGAGCCTGGCAATTAGCCCGGCGGGGTATACCGGTGACTTTATATGAAATGCGGCCGGTAAAAAATACCCCTGCCCACCATACGGATCATTTCGCAGAGCTGGTTTGCAGCAATTCCTTGCGGGCCGCCGGCATAACCAATGCCGTAGGCTTGCTGAAGGAAGAAATGCGGCGGCTGGGTTCTCTGATTATGGAATGCGCCGATGCTTGCCGTTTGCCGGCGGGCGAGGCTTTGGCTGTGGACAGGCAGGGCTTTTCCCAAATGGTAACTGAGCGGATTCTGGCCCATCCTTTGATTGAAGTGCGGCGGGAAGAAGTTTGCCGGCTGCCGGAAGAAGGCATTACTTTGCTGGCCAGCGGTCCTTTGACCAGCCCTGCCCTGGCCGGCTTTTTACAGGAGTTGAATGGTTCCGAAGATCTTTATTTTTACGACGCTGCCGCTCCTTTGATTGCGGTGGAATCCCTGGATCAGACCAAGGGCTTTTGGGCTTCCCGTTATGATAAGGGAGAAAAGGATTATTTTAATTGTCCTTTGAGCAAAGAGGAATACCAGCAGTTTTATGAAGCTTTGATCGAGGCCCAGGTCACACCGGCCAGGGAGTTTGAGAAAGAAAAGTTTTTTGAAGGCTGCATGCCGGTGGAGGTGCTGGCCCGCCGGGGGCCGAAGACTTTATTGTTCGGCACCATGAAGCCGGTAGGCTTGACTGATCCCCGGGACGGCCGGCGGCCTTATGCCGTAATCCAGCTGCGGCAGGATGACCGGGCTCTGACGCTGATGAATATGGTAGGTTTCCAAACCCGTTTGACCCGTCCGGAGCAAAAACGGGTTTTCCGATTGATTCCGGCTTTAGCCAATGCGGAATTTGTCCGTTATGGCATGGTGCATCGCAATACGTTTTTAAATTCACCCTGTCTCCTGGAAGCTGACGGCCGGCTGAAAGCCAAAAGAAACGTTTTTGCAGCCGGGCAGATGACGGGAGTAGAGGGCTATGTGGAGTCTGCCGCCTCCGGTCTTGTCATGGGCATCAATACCGCTTTGGCCTACGAGGGCAAAGAGACGGCAATATTTCCCCCGGATACGGCTATAGGCTCCTTGCTCAACTACATTGTCACCGCCGAGCCGAAGCATTTCCAGCCGATGAACGTTAATTTCGGTTTGATGCCGCCTTTGGAGTCGGCTCCGAAAGATAAAAAGTTAAAAAATCAAATGATGGCCGATAGGGCTCTTAAGTCTCTGGCTGATTATTTATCGCAAGTGGAGTAAGGGAGTACAAGAAATGAAGCTGGCGCAGGCTTTAGACCAGTTCTATTTTTATCTTCAAGATGAAAAAAACCTCTCCCCGCTGACCCTTTTATCTTACAGCAAGGATTGGAACAGTTTTACGGGTTGGCTGGAACAGCAGGGAGGCGATATTTCTCTGCTGGAGGTTGAAGATATTACGGAGAATACCGTCCGTAAATATTTATATTATCTGAATCAAAAAGGACGGTCCAGGTCTACCATCAACCGTCATTTGGCAGCCATGAAGAGCTTTTATAAATTTATGCTGCGCAAAAGATATTTACAGGACAACCCTTTACAAAACCTGGCTATGGGCAAGCTGCCCAAAAAACTGCCTCATTATTTGGATTTGAATGAAATCATTCGGGTGATTGAATCTCCCGATGAAAGTACGGAAGGAGGAATGAGGGACCGGGCTATTATGGAGGTCCTTTATGGCAGCGGTTTACGAGTATCAGAGCTGGTGGGACTGACTTTGGAGGATGTGGATTTTGCGGCGAATTGGGCCAGGGTATCCGGCAAAGGCGGCCGGCAAAGAATGGCGCCCTTAAGCAGTTTTGCTGTAAAATACCTTAAGAAGTATATAGATCTTACCCAGGACAAACGGCAGCAAACCGGAGTCAAAAGTATATTTTTAAATTTGCGGGGAGGCTCTTTGACTGATCGGGCTGTGCGGGATATCGTACATAAATACTGCCTGCAGACAGGAGCGAAAGAAATTCTGTCGCCTCATGGCTTTCGCCATAGTTTTGCCACCCATCTGCTGGACAACGGAGCTGATTTAAGGGTGGTTCAGGAGCTCCTGGGGCACAGGCGTATTTCCTCTACGCAGATTTATACCCATGTTTCCCGAACAAAGCTGAAAAAAATCTATTATTTTGCTCACCCCAGGGCAAAATAGCAGAAAGAATAAGAAAATAGTTATAATTCTAAAATCTTTTCTTGCACTTAAGAGAAATATTACATATACTGTAGTTTAGATAAAAAAATATTTCAAGTATACTGTAATCAAAGGTTAAAGCAAAAAAGGGATAGCCAATAGGTTAATGATCATAATAAATAAGGCTGAAAGCAGGAGGAATATAAGATGAAAAATTTACTAGAAAAATCCAGGACATTAAACAAATTGTTGCAAAAGGCGTCAGGTCATCCTGTGGAATTTACGGAAATGGCAAAGGTATTGGGAGATTTAATCAATGCCAATATTTATATAGCCGGCAGAAGCGGTCACCTTTTAGGCTACTCCTTTATGGATGAGTTCGGCTGTCCGGCTCTGGAAAGCTTTTTTGCCAGCAACGCCGCCATTACGGAAAGCCATAATGACGCTTTGCTGCGGGTGCCGCAGACTGCTTTGAACATGCACAGTGAGCGTAAAGATTGCGTGCTGGACGATATCGGCGACGGCTGCGATTATGATGGAAAAGTGACTACGATCGTGCCCATCATCGTCAGCGGCCAGCGCCAGGGCACCTTGGTTTTAACGAAGTTCAACAAACAGGAATTTGATTACGAGGATACGATTCTGGCAGAGTACGGCGCCATGGTTATCGGTATGGAGATTTTACGGGCCCGTTCCGAGAGAATTGAAGAAGAGGCCCGGCAAAAAGCTGCCGTTCAAATTGCCATCGGCACCTTATCCTATTCCGAACAAGAGGCTATCGAGCATATTTTCGAAGAGCTCAACGGCAAGGAAGCTTTATTGGTAGCCAGCAAAATTGCCGACCGGGTGGGCATCACCAGATCCGTGATTGTTAATGCTTTGCGGAAATTTGAGAGTGCCGGCGTGATTGAGACGAAATCTCTGGGCATGAAAGGCACGTACATCCGGATACTCAATGACAATCTCCTTGAGGAGTTAGAAAAAAGACGCAAAAACAGATAAATATATCTGCCCCTTGTATTTTTTCTGCTGATGCGTTATAATAACCAGCGGTGTAAATCCACACGCCTTTGGACCGGAAGCCAGGTGCCTGCAAGGGTGGCGGGCCGGGATGAAGAGGGCGGAGGCTGCGGCGGCGGAGTAATCTCTTGTTGCCGGAGAAAAACAAAAATTGAAGGAGGTGTTCGTATGGGCGTTATTTCCATGAAGCAATTATTGGAAGCAGGTGTGCACTTTGGTCATCAGACCCGCAGATGGTGCCCCAAAATGGCCCCATACATCTTTACGGAGAGAAACGGGATCTATATTATTGATCTGCAGAAAACCGTAAAGAAAGTTGATGAAGCTTACGAATTTATCCGTGCCACAGTTACTGAAGGCAAGCATATCATGTTCGTAGGCACCAAGAAGCAGGCTCAGGAGACCGTTAAAGAAGAAGCTGACCGTTGCGGTATGTTTTACGTAAACGAGAGATGGCTGGGCGGTACCTTGACCAATTATCCTACCATCCAAAAACGGATCCAGCGTCTCAAAGAGCTGGAGAAGATGGAGGCAAACGGTACTTTTGATGTATTGCCCAAGAAAGAAGTGGCAAAACTTAAAGGTGAGATGGAAAAACTGGAACGCTTTCTGGGCGGCATCAAGGATATGCCCGGTTTACCCGGCGCCATTTTCGTCATTGACCCCCGGAAAGAGCACATTGCCATTGCAGAGTGCCATCGTTTAGGTATTCCTATCGTAGCTATTGTGGATACTAACTGCGATCCCGATGAGATCGATTATGTTATCCCCGGCAACGACGACGCTATCCGTGCAGTAAAGCTGCTGGCTGCCAAAATGGCCGATGCGGTTTTAGAGGCCAATCAGGGCCAGGCTGCCGAAGAGGCTCAGATGCTTGAAGAAGCAGCCATGGCTGCCGGAGAAGCAATGTAACCAGTCCAAGCCGGACATAATACTATTCTGCGATTAAAATAGGGAATATTTTAATCTGGCAATTCATGATTGCCACTGCGCCAGAGGCGCAGGCAGATTAGTATAAACTGCCAAACCGGGCGGGGGATGAGCCCCTGCCCTTTTTTTGAAAAGCGATGATGACAAGCAAGGAGGATATCTATAGTCATGATTACATCTGCAATGGTTAAAGAATTAAGAGAACGTACCGGGGCAGGCATGCTGGACTGCAAAAATGCCTTAACCGAAAAAAATGGCGATGTAGAAAAAGCCATTGAATACTTGAGAGAAAAAGGCCTGGCTGCCGCAGCCAAAAAATCCGGCCGTATTGCTGCCGAGGGCGTTTGCGAGTCCTACATTCACGGCGGCGGCCGTATCGGCGTTTTGCTGGAGCTCAACTGTGAGACCGACTTTGTGGCCAAAACTGACGAGTTCAAGGGTTTGGCCAAAGATATCTGCATGCAGATTGCCGCTTCCAAGCCGGAATTTGTGCGCCGGGAAGATGTGCCTGCCGACGTGGTGGAAAAAGAAAAAGAAATTTTCACTTCCCAGGCCCTTAATGAAGGAAAACCTGCCAACGTTGTAGAAAAAATGATCGTGGGCAGAATCGAAAAATATTATAAAGAAATCTGCCTTTTGGAGCAGCCCTTCATTAAAGATCCCGACAAGACCATCAATCAGCTTCTGGTGGAAAGGATTGCCACCATCGGTGAGAATATCAACGTCCGCCGTTTTGTACGCTACGAGCTGGGCGAGGGTCTGGAGAAAAAGAAAGACAACTTCGCTGAAGAGGTTATGGCCCAACTCAAATAATCTCAACCATTCCTTCGTGACAATAAAGACAAAGAGAACACCAGTATCGTGTTCTCTTTTTTAAAAACGAGGAGGCAGCCAATGGAAGGCAATGATGAGTTAAAAGCTGATTTGACAGCAAAAAAGCCCAAGTATAAAAGGGCGGTAATCAAATTAAGCGGCGAGGCATTAGCGGGAGATCAGCCCTTTGGCTTGGCTCACGTAACATTGGAATCCATTGCTCAGCAAGTAAAAGAATTAATGGATATAGGCGTCCAGACTGCCATTGTCGTAGGCGGCGGCAATATCTGGCGGGGTGTGGCCGGCAGCCAGCGGGGCATGGACAGAGCCACCGCCGATTATATGGGCATGCTGGCTACCTGCATTAATGCTTTGGCCTTACAGGATGCCTTGGAAGCAGGCGGTGTGGATACTCGGGTGGTATCGGCTATCGAGATGCGGCAGGTGGCGGAAACCTACATTCGCCGCCGGGCTATTCGCCATCTGGAAAAAGGTCGGGTGGTGATCTTTGCCGCCGGCACCGGCAATCCCTATTTCTCTACGGATACGACGGCAGCTTTGCGGGCGGCGGAAATCGAAGCCGACGTCATTTTGATGGCTAAGAAGGTGGATGGCGTCTATGACTGCGATCCCATGAAAAACGCTGAGGCCGTCAAATTTGAAGAACTATCGTATATCGAGGCCTTAAACCAGGGCCTGAAGGTAATGGACTCCACAGCTCTCAGCTTATGTATGGACAACCATATTCCTATTATTGTTTTTAGCATTTTGGAAGAGGGAAATATTTTAAAGGCTGCCATGGGAGAAAAAATCGGAACAACAGTAGGGAGGTAATCGAAATGTTAACAGCTATTTTAGCGGATGCGGAAGACAGGATGCAAAAATCAGTAGAATTTTTCCGTAAAGATCTGGCTACTGTCCGGGCGGGACGGGCTAATCCTGCCTTATTAGACAAGATCACCGTGGAATATTACGGTGCTGCCACCCCCCTTAACCAATTGGGAAATATCTCAGCGCCGGAGCCTCGGCTTTTGACGATCCAACCCTGGGATAAATCTGCCCTGGCTGCTATTGAAAAAGCCATTTTAAAATCGGATCTGGGCTTAAATCCTAATAACGACGGTTCGATTATCCGCCTGGCTATTCCGCAGCTGACGGAAGAGCGCCGCGCTCAGCTGGTCAAAACCACCAAGAAAAAGGGTGAGGATTGCAAGGTCAGCATCCGCAATATCCGCCGGGATGTGGTAGACAAGATCAAAGCCGACGAAAAAGCCAAAACCTGTTCGGAAGATGATGCCAAAAAAGCCAATGATGATTTGCAGAAAGCTACGGACAAATATATTAAAGAAATCGATAAAATCCTGGAAGCTAAAGAGAAGGAGATTATGGAAGTCTGATGTGGTATGGACTGACCAGGGAGGAAGCGGCCTTGCGCTGCCGGGACTCAGGCATACCTTGCCGGTTTCTTGAAACCCGCGATCCCAAAGCCCTAGAGATCTCCGGCATTGCCAGGGTCATCCGGGCCCGGGAAGAAAAGGACGGTATTACTTTCCTGATCGGTTATTTCGCGGAAGAAAAAAAGCCGGTCTTTAGTTTATAGGGATAGGGTACTGCGGTAGAATAGAACTGAGCGTCCGGGATTTGTCCGCAAATCCAGCGGCGCTCTTTTCTGCTCTTTTTCCGACCTGTTTTTTGTTTTGGGTAGTATTTTGTCAAGCCATTTAGTATAATGAAACATGATCTAAAAATGCAGGAACAAGGTATAGCGATGATGAAAAAAACTGCAAGCAAAAAGTTGACTCATTTGGCTATTATTATGGATGGTAATGGCCGCTGGGCTCAAAAAAGAGGTTTGCCCCGGGCTATGGGCCACCGGGCAGGCGTAGAAGCCCTGCGCAGGATCGTGGAGCTCTGTCCCGGCAATCAGATTGAGTATTTAACGGTATACGCTTTTTCCACGGAAAATTGGAAAAGGCCTCAGACGGAAGTACAAGCTTTAATGGCTTTGCTTAATGAATTTATCGATAAGGAACTGACGCTGTTGCATCAAAACGGTGTTTGTATCCGGGTTTTGGGCGATATTGAGCCCCTGGCGCCAAGCCTGCGCAAAAAAATCGATCACGCTATGGCGATTACCGCGCAAAATAAAAAATTGGTACTTTCCTTAGCCCTTAACTATGGCGGCCGGCGGGAGCTGCTTCAGGCGGCTAAGGCTTTAGCCTACCGGGCCTTGAAAGGTGAAAACCCGGAAAACTGGCAGGAAGATGACCTGGCGGCAGAGTTGTTTACCAAGGGTATGCCGGAGCCGGATCTGCTGATTCGTACCGGCGGTGATTTGCGGGTCAGCAATTTTCTGCTTTGGCAGATTGCGTATACAGAATTATGGTGTACCGATATTTTTTGGCCCGATTTCGGAGAAGAAGAATTAATGGCAGCACTGGCCGCTTTCAAAGGCAGGCAAAGACGTTTTGGAGGTGTCTGATTCATGATGACGAGAATCATTAGCGCAGTTGTAGGCATACCGGTTATTCTCCTGCTGGTTTATTTGGGGCAGGCTTATTTTTTGGCGACGGTTATGGTTTTATCTCTTTTAGCTGCTACTGAATTGGGCAGGATGCTCAAGCGCATGGGCATAAAGGATATGCAGACCTTTCTGTATGCCGGCGCTCTGCTTTTTCCTTTATTGCTTTATTATGAAGCCTCCTGGCTGCCGAATTTTCTGGCCTTATTCGTTTTTTCCGGCGCTTTAATATCTTTAAATCAATATCCCGAGTCAAAATTAGGTGATTTGGGAGCTAACTTTTTCAGCATACTATATATAGCTTTTGGCTTTTCTCATTTCGTACTGCTTCGGCAAATGGATCAAGGGCTTCTCTTGGTTATCTATGCCTTTGTCGTTATTTGGCTGACCGATACGGGCGCTTATTTTACCGGCACCTATTTAGGAAAACGGCCTTTTTTCCAGGAGATCAGCCCTAACAAAACTTTGGAAGGGGCTATCGGCGGCCTGGTTGCCGGCGTAATCGGTGCAGTTTTGTTCTGCGTATTGGTAAACCGCAAGATGGATTTAAATCATACAGGCTTTTTAATTTTGCTGTCGCCTTTTTTGTCGGCGGCAGGCCAGTTCGGCGATCTTTTTGAAAGCTCCTTAAAGCGCCAGGCCAGGGTCAAGGACTCCAGCCGGCTGATTCCCGGCCACGGCGGCATTCTCGACCGTTTTGACAGCGCTTTATGGGTTATTCCTTTGCTCTACCATTTATTGCAGCTGCGGATAAACATTTTTATGTGATCAGGGCATAAACTAATGATAAACCAAAATAACCAAATTTAGTTTAGTGAGGAAATCACCCATGTTAACACAGGTCATCGCTATTGTATTTGTATTAGGTGTTATTGTTATGATCCATGAGTGGGGTCATTTCATGGCTGCCAGAAGCATCGGCATTGCTGTGCAGGAGTTTGCCATCGGTGTAGGCCCCGCTCTTTGGAAAAAGCAAGGCAAAAATACTCTTTTTTCCGTGCGTTGCTTACCCGTAGGGGGCTATTGCCTTTTTGACTCCGACTTGGAAGGCCTGGATCACCGGGGCCGGCCTCTGTCCATTTTGGGCAGAAAAGCTCCCGCTAAAATCTATGTCTCTCTGGCGGGGCCGGTAATGAATTTTGTCTTGGCCTCACTGCTTTTTATGCTGCTCTTTTCTTTTATCGGCCTGACCGTAGGCTATGAGGCGGTAATCGGTGAGGTGCAGCCCGGATCTCCGGCTGAGTCTGCCGGTATTCTGGCGGGAGACAGGATTTTATCCATCGATGAGGAATCCCTTGCTTCCTGGCAGGATCTTAGCAGAATCTTAAGCGCCAAGGCCGGTCAGGAAAATCTGGAATTCGTCATGCAGCGGGGAGATCAGGAAGTTATCGTTCAGGTGACGCCTCGTTACAATGCAGAAGAAGGCCGGGCCCTTATCGGCGTGGTGGTGGATGGCAGCAAAACCATAACGGAAAAGGTCAATCCTTTCCAAGCCGTCTTTTTGGGACTGAAGCAAACCTTCATCATGATAGCCGCTATGGTGGGCGCTATTATTCAGATGATTACGGGCCAGATCAGCGTCAGTGAAAATCTTTCCGGTCCGGTGGCTCTCGTTCAAATTATCGGCGAAACGGCCTCCAGCGGTTTTGTCAACACTTTGTTCCTCACCGCTTTTTTGTCAGTTAATCTGGGTATTATGAATCTGCTGCCGGTGCCGGCTTTAGACGGCGGTAAAATTGTTGTTTACATCATTGAGCTTTTGCGGCGCAAGCCCATGAAGCTGGAGGTGGAAGGCTGGCTTAATATGGTCGGCTTTGCCTTATTGATATCCTTGATGCTTCTTCTGACCTTTAAAGATATCTTTAGAGTCTTTGGCGGTTCCTGATGATAAATTATGCACCCGAAGAACAAGACAGCTTTATGATCAAGCGGCGCTTCAGCCGCCGGCTGCTGGTAGGCAGTGTGCCCGTAGGGGGCGACGCTCCCGTTTCTATTCAGTCCATGACCAATACCCTGACGGCCGACGCCGCCGCTACCCTGGAGCAAATCCGGGGCTTAGCCGCCGCCGGCTGCCAGATTATCAGAGTAGCCGTACCGACCCAGACGGACGCCCAGGCATTGGCGGAGATAACGGCCGCCTCTCCCATACCGGTAATTGCCGACATACATTACGATTACCGTCTGGCCTTGTCTGCTTTAAAAGCGGGTATAGCCGGTTTGCGGATCAATCCCGGCAATATCGGGGCAGCTTGGAAAATCAAAGAGCTGGTGACTGCCGCAAAAGAACGCAAAGTACCGATCAGGATAGGGGTTAACGGCGGTTCCCTGGAACCGGCCTTGTTGGATAAATACGGCGGCCCCACGGCGCCTGCTATGGTGGAAAGCGCCATGAAGCATATCGGTATTTTGGAGGATCTGGATTACCGGGAGATCAAGGTTTCCTTGAAAGCCAGCCACCTGCCGGTGATGCTGGCAGCCTACAGGGAAATCGCCGGCAAAATCGATTATCCCCTCCATTTGGGGGTTACGGAAGCGGGCCTTAAATCCCAAGGCTTAGTCAAATCGGCGGTAGGCGTAGGCGCTCTCTTGGCCGAGGGTATCGGCGATACCATCAGGCTGTCTTTTACCGGCGATCCTATTGATGAAATCTACGGCGCCCGGCAAATTTTGGCCGCTCTTGAACTGATCCCCGGCGGACTGCAAATCATTGCCTGCCCTACCTGCGGCAGGACCAAGGTAGATCTGACTGCCTTAGTGGAGGAAGCTCAGGAAAAATTCGCTGATTTGCCGGTTCCCCCGGACAAAACCATAACCGTGGCCATTATGGGCTGCCCGGTCAATGGGCCCGGGGAGGCCAAGGGAGCTGATTTCGGCATTGCCTGCGGTAAGGACGCCGGCATATTGTTTGCAGCCGGCAAGCAGATAGCCAGACTGCCGGCAGATCAATTGGTGGATTCGTTGGTGACCCTTGTTTCTCAAGAGTTAAACCGTCTACCTAGGGGGTAACCATGGAAGATCAGCTAATCATGGTATTTCGTATACTGCTTGCCACCGTCTTAGGCGGTGTGGTGGGCTATGAGCGGGAGCTGCATAATCGTTGGGCCGGTTTCCGAACCCATATTCTTGTTTGTGTAGGCTCCTGCCTGGTTATGATTACCTCAATTTATTTATCGACATCTTTTAGCGGCCAGGCCAATGCCGACCCCGGCCGCCTGGCTGCCCAGGTTGTCAGCGGCATCGGTTTTTTGGGCGCCGGCACGATTTTGCATTCCAGCTCCCATATTCGGGGCCTTACCACTGCCGCCAATCTGTGGATGATTGCCGGCGTGGGTCTGGCCGTGGGCTGCGGTCTTTATATCCCTGCCATCGTTACCACTTTCCTTGCTTATGTGATCTTGGAATACTTCGGTCCTTTAGAAAGCATGTTTCGCACTAAGCGGCTCAAAACCCCCTGGCTGCTGAACATTACGGCTATGGGCGATTCCTCAAGCCATAGCAACATTTTTGAGTTGTTGGATGTTTATGAGCTGGTCGTGCAAAATTTAAAAATGGATAATATACCTGGCGGCGTTGAGATGACTCTTGAAATCCAAGCTACTTCCTCATTTGACGAAGCACTTTTTATAGCAAAATTGCGTCAAATCAATAGTGTCAAGGAAGTAAGCCTTGCCTGCCTGAAAGAAGAGAACGGAGCCGAAAATAAAAGAGGCAAAAAATCCTAAACAGAGCACCACTGTATAAAAGGAGAATAAACATTACTATGGTAAACCATCCTTGGCATAGTTTGCTTTTGGCAGCAAAGACCCCCCTGCCTTACGAGAAAAGGCTGGAGGGTCTGCAAATAAAGGAAGTGGTGATTTCCCAAGATAAGCAAACTTGGGAAATCGCTTTTCTCAGCAGTTTTTCCGTTACAGAAGAAGAGCGGAGCCAGATTTTAGAGATATTGCGGCATAGCTTCGGCCGGCATTTCCAGTACCATCTGAATATTGAGGAAAGAGACGTGGCCCCCGATGTGGGAGAAATGCTGAAAACAGCTTTATCTTCACCGGAGATTGTACCCAGCACCCTGGCCGATCCGGAAGAGGAGGAGGAGCTGCTTAATCAAAGGCTGAAAGAGAAGCTTATCGGGCCAAAAGGCAAAAAACAAGGTCCCAGCCTGATTTTAGGCCGGAAGATCAGCGGCAGCCCCCGGCCTTTGAAAGAGATCCGGGAAGAAAGCATGAACACAATTATTGAAGGCAAGGCCTTCCGGATCAATGATCAGCGTTTATTAAAGGCCGGTACCCAGCTTTACGATTTCGACGTCACCGATTATACGAATTCTCTCAAGGTCAAAGTTTTTCTTGATCCCAAAAGGCAAAAAAGCCTCAAGGCCGACTGGTTGAAAAAAAATGCCTGGTACAGGATGAAGGGCAGCGTCAAATACGATCAATTTACGAAAGAGCTGGCTTTTTTTCCCGACGACATCATGGAAGGCGATTTTAACCTCAGGCAGGATAATGCGCCTGAAAAGCGGGTGGAGCTTCACCTCCATACGAAGCTCAGCGCCATGGACGCCATGGCCACGCCGGAAGAGCTGATCAGTCAGGCCGTTGCCTGGGGCCATGAGGCTATAGCCATTACGGATCATGGCGTGGTTCAGGCTTTTCCCGAAGCTATGAAGCTGGCCAAGGTTTCTAAAGACAAAACCCCGCCAATAAAAGTCATCTATGGTCTGGAAGGCTATCTCATTGACGGCGACGGCAAAGCTTATATGGAAGAGGCCCGCCGCCCCAAAAAAGGCGTGCGGGGCCAAAAAGAGGAGCTTAGCGAAGGCGAGCTTTTGGATCAGGCAGAACGCCAGGGCAGCTGGCATATTATCATCCTGGCTAAAAACTCTGTTGGCATTAAAAATCTATATAAACTGGTATCCTTGTCTCACCTGGACTTCTTCTATAAAAAACCCAGAATTCCCCGCAGCGAGCTGATTCGCTTGCGAGAGGGCCTGATTATCGGTTCGGCCTGCGAGGCCGGCGAATTATTTCAGCAAGTACTGGCCGGAGCCAGTGAACAGACCTTGGAAAGCACCGCCGCTTTCTATGATTACCTGGAAATTCAGCCCATTAAAAATAATGAGTATCTTTTGCGCAATGGCCGGGTAGCCGATGAGGAGGCTTTAAGAGACTTCAACCGGCGGATTTTGGCCTTGGGCAGAAGGCTGGACAAGCCGGTAGTAGCCACAGGAGACGTCCATTTTTTGCAGCCGGAGGATGAAGTGTTTCGGCGGATATTGCAGGCCGGTCAGGGCTACAAAGATGCGGATATCCAGCCTCCCTTATATTTGCGGACGACGGAAGAGATGCTGCAGGAGTTTGAATATCTGGGAGAAGAAGAAGCTTACCGGGTGGTGGTGGAAGCCACCCAAGCGGTGGCCCGCCAGGTGGAGTATTTAAATCCCATTCCCGGAGAATTGCAGACGCCGAAGCTGCCCGGAGCCAAAGAAGAGGTAGAGCGAATGGTTCGGGAAAAGGCGGCGGCTCTCTACGGCGACGCATTGCCGGAGTGGATACGGAGTCGACTGGAAAAAGAGATTAAATCAATTACGGAGTACGGCTATGCCGATTTATATTATATTGCTCACAAGCTGGTGAAATACTCCAATGAAAACGGCTATGTGGTAGGCTCCCGAGGCTCCGTAGGTTCTTCCCTGGTGGCTTTTCTGACGGATATTACGGAGGTCAATCCTTTAGCTCCTCATTACCGTTGCCCTAATGCCGGCTGCAAGCATGTGGCATTGGGAGACGTCTCCGTCTATGGCTGCGGCGCCGATATGCCGTCCATCAACTGTCCCCATTGCGGCACTTTGCTGGTCAAAGACGGCTTCAATATTCCTTTTGAAGTTTTTCTGGGCTTTGAGGGCGATAAGGTTCCGGATATCGATTTAAATTTCTCCGGCGAGTACCAGACCCAGGCCCAAAAATACACGGAAGAGCTTTTTGGCCGGGAAAATGTGTTTAAAGCCGGCACCATATCCACGGTGGCTGACAAAACGGCCTATGGCTTCGTCAAAAATTACTTTAAAGACAGGACGCTGGTAGTCAGAGAGGCGGAGGTTGAGCGCCTGGTTCAAGGCTGCGCCGGCGTCAGGAGAACCACCGGCCAGCATCCCGGGGGCATCGTGGTATTGCCCAAAGGCGACGAAATTACCAATTATACGCCGGTCCAGCGGCCGGCGGATGATCCTAATTCTGAATTCGTTACCACTCATTTTGATTATCATGCCATCGATAATTGTCTCGTGAAGCTGGATATCCTGGGCCACGACGATCCCACAGTCATCCGTTTGCTGGTGCAAATGACCGGCAAGGATATCAGAGAAATCTATATGGATGACCAGGCAGTTATCTCTTTGTTTCAAAGCCCCGATGCTTTAGGCATTGATAAAAAGGAAAGCGGCATAGAAACCGGCTCCCTTGGCGTGCCGGAATTCGGCACCAGCTTCGTCCGGGGCATGCTGCTGGATACGAAGCCCGCCACCTTTTCCGATTTGGTGCGTATCAGCGGCTTCTCCCACGGTACCGACGTCTGGCTGGGCAACGCCAGGGATATTCTGAAAGACAATCTGGGTACCATGAAAGAGGTTATCGGCTGCCGGGATGATATTATGATCACCTTGATTCAGGCCGGCCTTAAGCCGAAGCATGCGTTTAAAATCATGGAGCAGGTTCGCAAAGGCAAAGGCCTTTCCCGGGAGGATGTGGAGGCTATGGAGGCAGCCAATGTGCCGGAATGGTATATCGGTTCCTGCCAAAAAATCAAGTATCTTTTCCCCAAAGCTCATGCCGTAGCCTATGTGACCATGGCCTTTCGCATTGCCTGGTTCAAGGTTTTTGAGCCCTTGTCCTTTTATGCCGCCACCTTTTCGGTGCGAGGCGGCTTAGACGGCACCATCGCCGCCGGCGGCAGAGCCAGGGTAGAAGAAGCCATGGCCGATATCCGGGCCAAGCGGGAACGCAAGGAGGCCAGCGCCCGGGATGAAGACCTTTATACGTCCCTGGAACTGGCCCGGGAAATGCTGCTGCGGGGGTTTGCCTTTGCGCCGGTAAGCCTGGAGAAATCCAGCGCCAATCGTTTTTTGGTGGAAGAAAAGCAATTGCGCCTGCCTTTTAACGCCTTGCCGGGCCTGGGCCTGAATGCGGCGCAAAGCATAGTGGAGGGCCGGGAGGAGAAGCCCTATCGCTCAATGGAAGATCTGCGACGTCGGGGCAAGGTAGGCAAATCCCTGCTGGAGGTATTGCAGCAGCACGGCGCTTTGGCGGGCCTGCCGGAAAGCGATCAGCAAACCATCTTTTAAACTTTAACTAAATGTTAACAAATTGTTGCAAATTTTCATCGTATGGGCTAAAATAACGAGTGAACTGGATATGTCCTCCGCCACTGAAGGCGGTTGGGCTCTTCATAGGAGATGATAAAATGACTTTAAAGATCACCTCTTTGGTGGAAAATACAAAATCCCAGGATTGTTATTTAAGCGAACACGGTTTAGCTTTGCTCATTGAATGGCAGGGCAAAACCTTTTTAATGGATACCGGCGCTTCCGAAGCTTTCCTGGATAATGCCGATACCATGGAGAAGGATCTGTCCAAACTGGATTACGTAATTCTCAGCCATGGTCACAGCGACCACAGCGGCGGCTTGCGCACGCTGTGCCGCAGCACCAGAAGAAAGTTCAGCTTGGTTCTGAGCCCTCATTTCTTTGACAAGAAGTTTATCCGGGATCAGGAGTACTTGCGTTATATCGGCAATGACTTTGCCGAAGAATTTCTTCAGATCGAAAATGTGGCTACGATTTTCCCCATGATCGATACCTTCTCTCTGATTGAGGGCGTTTATATCATTTCCGATATCGAGCGTACTGTCGATGTTGAAAATGAGCCAACGGATTTCATTGTGCTGCGGGGCGGCGAGTATGCCGAGGATCAATTTGCCGACGAGCAGGTGCTGGTTTTTGATTTGCCTCAAGGTTTGGTGGTCGTTACCGGTTGCAGTCACAGCGGTATCATCAATATTTGCGAAACGGTAAAGAAAAGACTGCAAAAGCCGATTTATGCCATTGTAGGCGGTTTGCACCTGAAAGACAGCGGTAATGAACGTATTGATCAGACGACGGCTTACATTCGGGAAAATGGCATCGTCAAGCTGGCTCTGGGCCACTGCACCGGCGAAAAAAGCACGGCCTGTCTGGAAGCGGCGGCTGCGGAGATACATTCCCTGGCCTCCGGTACGGTTTTAGAATTCGATTGAATTATAGTGGGAATAAAAAAGTAAAAGGACAGGCTGTTATAAGGCAGTATCTGTTTGCAGCAATGGCGTAGCGTAAAAGCTACGCTATTTCTTTGGAGATGAACACAAAATTTACACATTAAATTCAGGATATTTTATGATATAATGAGACGGATATGATACTGCCACCTTTCCTGTGCTGATATTTTAATTAAGCTGCTCCGGCATATAATATAATGGTCAGGATTACAATAAAGCAAAACGAAGAAAACAGGAGCTTTTCAAATGGAGTATGTTCTTTCTGCCGCAGGTATGACGATACATTATTTTGATACGGACCCCGCCAATGCGGTAGAGCGCCAGATTTTGATTTTTCTCCACGGTTGGGGGGCCTGTAAGGAAACATTTAGCCCGGTTATTGCGTCATTAAAAGAAAAGTACCGCATCATCGCTCCCGACTTGCCGGGCTTTGGCAAGACCGGAGAGCCTTCGCGGCCCTGGACGGTAGCTGATTACGCCGATTTCTTTCAGGACTTTCTCAAAGCCCTGGGTCTTGAGAACCGGGCTTTTTCCGCTTGCGGCCACAGCCACGGCGGCAGGCTGCTGATTAAATGGGCGGCCCGCCGGCCCAAAGGCCTGAAACGCCTTATCCTGATTGACAGCGCCGGCATTAAGCCAAAGCGCAGCCTTGGCTGGTATATCAAGGTCTACCGCTATAAAATCGGCAAGAGGATTATCCGGCTGCCGGGACTGAACAAGCTTCTGGCGCCTTTATTGGCGGATAAGATAGCGAAAGCCGGTTCCACCGATTATCAGCAGGCCTCGCCGCTGATGAAGAGGACCATGGTTTTGCAGTTGGATGAGGATTTGAAGCCTTGTTTGCCAAGGATCAAGGTTCCTACGCTGCTTTTTTGGGGAGAAGGGGATCAGGATACGCCTTTAGCTCAGGGTCAATTGATGGAAAAAGAAATTCCCAATGCCGGTTTGGTGGTACTGTCGCCGGCGGGCCATTACTCTTATCTGGATCAGCTTCCTCAATTTTTAGGGGCCTTAGCCTACTTTATGGAACATTAGGGAGGAATCGCCTTGTTTTCTGTTGTTTTATTTGTATTGCTGGGTTCCTTTATCTATTTCTTCTGGGGCGGCTTTCGCCAGAGCGTCCATATGCTGCAATTAAACAGCTATTATACCGAGCGCTTCCTCCAATGGTTAAAAGGCCAGCAGCGAAAAGAAGCTGTTTATCTCATGGCAGCCATGATCGTTATCAGTTTTAGCATAAGATACGTTATGTCCATATATCTTTATCTTATCTTCAACGCATTGATCTTTTTTGTGGTGGCGCTGATCAGAAAGAAGCAGCCGGACAAAAAACCTTTGGTCTATACCTGGCGTCTGAAGCGTTTAATGATCACGGCTTCCTTGATCTGCATCGCTTTCATTCTGAGCCTGGGCGTGTTGTTCCGAGGTACTTTTTGGTGGGAGCTGCCTTTTTTACTGGCCTTTTTGAATCTGATGGTGCATACCATAGTTATTGTAGCCAATTTCCTCAATGGCCCTATAGAGAGAAGGATTGCCAAGGGTTTTACCGACGACGCCAAAAGAATCCTGACCGGCCACCCCGGATTGAAAATCATCGGCGTTACCGGCAGTTACGGCAAAACCAGCACCAAACACCTGATCAGCCAGCTTTTATCTTTGGATTATCAGGTTTTAGCCACGCCGGAAAGCTATAATACCCCTATGGGGGTGGTACGGACCATCCGGGAGAAGCTTTCTGCTACCCATCAGGTGTTCATTGTGGAAATGGGGGCCAAAAAACCGGGGGATATCAAGGAAATCTGTGATATTGTCCAGCCGCATATGGGAATCATATCCTCCATCGGCGAAATGCACCTGGACACCTTTCACAATCTGGATAATATTATCCGCACAAAATTTGAGCTGGCCGACGCAGTGGCCAAAGAAGGCCTGCTCTTTCTGAACTACGACAACGAACATATCCGCAAACAAAAGCTGTCCCAACCCGTTGTGCGCTACGGCTTGGGCAAGGCCGGCGAGGACAATCAGCAATTGGATCTTTGGGCGGAGAATGTGGTATCCGGACCCAAGGGCTCGCAATTTGATCTCTGCTTCGCCGACGGCAGAAGGATCGCTTGCCAGACAAAGCTTCTAGGCAAGCTCAACGTCCTTAATATAGCCGCGGCGGCGGCAGTAGCCACTAAACTGGGCGTGGAGCCGTCCAGACTCAGCCAGGCTATCAGCCGGCTGGAGCCGGTACCTCACCGCCTGCAGCTTTTACCCCCGGGTCCCCGCTATCAAATCATTGACGACGCCTACAATTCCAATCCGGAAGGCTCCAGGCAGGCTTTGGAAACCCTGGCCGGTTTTCCGGGATATAAAGTGATCATCACTCCCGGCATGGTGGAACTGGGCGATCAGGAAGAAGAATTGAATCGCCGTCTGGGCCGTCATGCAGCCCGTTTCTGTGATTTTATCATCATTGTCGGCCAAAACCGCAGTCCCGCCATAATGGATGGGGCCCGGCGGGCCGGCTACAACGAAAGCAATATTTATGTGGCTGCCGATATCCATGATGCTTTGGAGAAGGCCGATCAGCTGGCCGGTGATCTGGCTGAAGGAGAAGGCCCTATGACGGTGCTGTTGGAAAACGATTTGCCCGACAACTATTTAGATGCCGGCAAGGGTAAGCAAGCGAGGAGGAAGTAGCATGAAGATCCAAATAGGTATTTTTTTTGGCGGCAAGACTGTGGAGCATGAAGTTTCGGTTATTACCGCAGCCCAAACGGCTGCCGCAATGGATACGGCAAAATATGAGCTGATTCCTGTTTATATAACGAAGGATAATGAAATGTATACAGGCAGCGAGCTTTTTGATGTGGCAAAATACAAGGACCTGCCGGGACTGCTTTCCCGCAGCCAGCGCATCGTGCTGCTGCGGGAGAAAGGCAAGATTCAGCTGCTGCGTTACCCGGCAAAGCTGTTTACCCAGCCTTTCATCGCCCAGCTGGATTTGGCTTTTCCCATTGTTCACGGCACGAATGTGGAAGACGGCAGTCTTCAGGGCTACTTCCAGCTCCATGGTTTGCCTTACATTGGTTCCGACGTAGGAGCTTCCGCTTGCGGTATGGATAAATGGGTGACCAAGTGCCTGCTTCAGGGGGCCGGACTGCCGGTGCTGCCGGGCTATTGTTTCCAGAGCTCTTACTATTTTGGTGATTCTCAGCGGATAATCTCTAAGCTGGAAGAGCTGTACGGTTATCCCTTAATGGTAAAGCCGGTAAATCTGGGCTCCAGTGTAGGAATCAGCGCCGCTCATGATTCGGAAGAGCTTAAAGAGAGTATTGAGCTGGCAGCCGCTTTTTCCGATCGGATACTGGCGGAGCCGATGCTGACCAATATGCGGGAAATCAATTGTGCCGTCATGGGCGACAGCGATTATACGGAGGCCTCGGCTTGCGAGGAGCCTCTTTCCACAGGAGAAATCCTCAGCTATCAGGACAAATATCAAGGCGGCGGCAAGAACCAGGCCGCAGCCTCGAAAAGCAGCGGCGGCAGTAAAGGCATGGGAAGCTCCCTGCGCAAGCTGCCGGCAGAGCTGACGGCTGAGCAGGAGGAAGAGGTCAAGATATTGGCTCAGAAGGCGTTTTTGGCTTTGAATTGTCATGGCGTTATTCGAGTGGATTTTCTGCTGGATCAAGGCGAAAATCAAATTTACATTAATGAAGTCAATACAATCCCCGGCTCCTTAGCCTTTTATCTTTGGGAAGCGGCAGGCAAATCTTTCCGGCAGATGACGGAAGAGCTTGTTCAGCTGGCCCTTAAACGCCAACGGGCTCAGGACAGACTGATCTGGTCAAACGAGGTCAATATTTTATCGGGTATGCATTGGGGAACTAAAGGGGCTAAGAACTAATGGTAAAAAACACATGGTTTCAAGTGGGATTAAGAGCACTGGAATGTTTAATTGCCGGTATTTTTGGTTTGATCATATTAGAACGCTGCAACCAGGGAGGTACGGCGGCTGCTTACCAATGGCTGGTGCAATCGCCTCGGTTGGCTGTGCTGGAGGTTATCATCTTAATCCTTCTTTACGGCTTATTTCGTATTTTCTTTCGCCGGCCCTTGCTGCCTTTTGCTATTTATGGCGCCGCGATCTACTTCTTGGGTACGGCTAACTACTATAAGATCTTTTATCGCAGTGAGCCTCTGATTCCTTATGACGCCTTCAATTTGCCGGCGGCAGCCTCCATAGCCGATAATATGCATTTTTCTTTTGATGCCGGCTTAGTTTTTAATCTGTTGTTTTTTCTCTTTTGTTTATTGCTGGTTTGGTTTATACAAAAAAAGCTTTATCAGCTTTTGCCGGTAAAGCTTGTCTGGCGTGTGGCCGTAATATTCTGTATTGTTACGCCTTTTTTCGGTTATTTTAACAAAATACCTCACCTCCAGGCTTTAGGGGCTGAGGATATCCGCTACAATCAATTCCGCAATTACCGGGTCAACGGCTTTACTGTTTCCATGCTGATGAATCTCTCCGACAGCGGAGTGGACATACCCGCAGAATATGGAGCTGCCGCATTGCAGGCCGCCCGCCGGGAGTTGCAGGATGCTGAAGCGCCGGCTCCTTTGGGCCATCCGGACAAGAAGCCCCATATTATTGTTTTCCAAATGGAGGCTTACGGCGATCCCCGCATAATCGATCCCCGCATCGAATACCCCAAAGATCCTTTTACTCCTTTGGCGCCTCATAGCAGCGAGATTCAATTTTTTGATACCGTGACCTCCACCATCGGCGGCGGTACCGCCAATACGGAGTACGAGGTGCTTACCGGTTATAATATGTATTTTTGTCCGCCGGGGGTTACGCCCTTTATTCGCTATGTCAATAAACCCAAACCCAGCTTGGCCCGGGATTTAGCGGATCTTGGCTATAGAACCGTAGGCATGCATCCCCATGTGGGCAGCTTTTATAATCGCAGCATCGTTTATCCAAATCTGGGCTTTCAGCGGTTTGTCACTCAGGAAGAATTTGAAGATCCCCGCTACGTAGGCTATTACATCTCCGATGAGGATTACAGCAAAAAAATTATTGAGCTGTACGAAGAAGAAAAAGAGAAAGGGCCCTTGTTCCTTTTCACCGTATCTATCCAAAACCACGGTCCCTATAGCTATCCGGAAAGCCACCGGCCTTATCCCGTCAGGCTGAAGGATGGGCTGGCTTTGGATGAAGTCCAGGTGCAGGAGCTGGAAACCTATGGGGCCAATATCTGGGATAGCAGCGTTGCCCTGGCTTCGCTGATGGACTATTTTTCCCAGGTGGACGAGCCGGTGCTGTTCCTGGTATATGGCGATCATCAGGCTTCCTGGTCTTGGGCCAAGGACGCATCCGGCAATGCGGAGCAGGATTTAAAAAAATATATCACAAAAAGCTTTTTTTGGGCAAACTATCCATTGGAAGACAGTGGACGCAGCATGATCAGCGCTTCCGGCCTGTCTCCGGAAATCCTGCGGCGGGCAGGGCTGGAATTACCTTTATATGACAAAGGCATTGCCTTGCAATTTCAGGATATTCTGGCCTATAATGTTGCTGTGAAAGTCGAAAATGACGGCGCCGTGGATTACGTCAGCAGTGAGCGGCTGGACAAGTACCATATGATTCAGTATGATCGTATGTTTGGGAAAAACTATCTGGGCAGAGTCCGGTAAAGCCGGCAAGAGGAGATATGACAATGATAGGGCAAGAATGGAAAATGGTTATACGGCTGTTTACTCTGCCGGCGGTGATGGTGATAGCCTTGGGAGGTCTGATCTTTTGGTACGACGGGGCGGCCCTGGCGGCAGACCAGATAGTTGAGCAGGAGCAGGCGGCGGCGCCTGTGGCCATTGCTAAAGCTCATCCCATCGAGCCTTTGCTGCTACCCGGCGAAGACAGCCGTTTTCCCACGGCTTACCGGGGAGAGACGAAGGATTTGGCCGTAACTGCCCGGCAGGTTGATCAGGGTTTTTTGATTCTGGTGAATTATGACCATCTTTTGCCGGAGGATTATTTGCCCGAGGAGCTAACGGTAGTCAATGACCTGGCGGAGGCGGCAAAGGAGTCGAAATTCAGCGTAGGCAAAGCCCGGCTTCAAGTCAACAAGACGGCGGCAGAGCAGCTGCTGGCCATGGCAACCTATGCTTATGAAAAAGACGGGATAACCGGCTATCTGCTGCAAAGCGGCCACCGGGATTTTTCTTATCAAAAAGCTTTATACCGCAACAAGGTCCAATATTATAAAAGCCTCGGCTATGGCGACGGCGACGCCGTAACCGCAGCTGCCGTATGGGTAGCCAGGCCCTTTGAAAGCGAGCATCATACCGGTTTGGCCATGGATGTTTCCAGCCGCAGCCACCCCGGTTTGCAAACATCCTATTACGGGACGGATAATGGCCTTTGGCTGGACGAAAATTGCTGGCGCTTCGGTTTTGTGGTCCGTTACCCGGAAGATAAGACTGACATCACGAAAATCGGCTATGAGCCCTGGCATCTCCGTTATCTGGGCCGGCCCCACAGCGATTATATCTATCAGCAGGGCTGGTGCCTGGAGGAGTATTATGATTTTTTGTATCGAGAAGGAGGCTATACCTTCCGGGATGCAGAGGGCGCAATCTGGCAGGTGGATTACCAACCCCTGGGCTCAGGCGCTATCAAAGTTCCGGCCCACAGCCCGTATACGATTTCCGGTGATGGCAGTAAAGGTTTCGTTATCACCACTTTATTGGAGCCTATCTCCGTAGCTCATTAAACACTATACTCATCTGCAATTAAAAACTTCGTTTTTAATTTGCCGCATAAAGTGCGGCAGTGGGCTTTGCCCACGCAGAATAGTATTGTACGCCGGTTATGCCGGCGTATTTTTTATATTTGACTATTGACAAGTATGGATATATTTTATATACTTTAAGTATACATATTATATTGAGGAGCTTGCCTTATGAATGGATATCGCAGAGAACGGGTAGCCACGCTGCATAAAGAAAATATCATGCGGGCGGCAGAACATCTATTTTTGGAAAAAAGCTTCATTCAGACCACCATCCAGGAAATATCCAAGCTGTCCGGCTACAGCCGCCGGACGATCTATGCCTATTTTGTAAGTAAGGAGGATATTTTATATCACATTTCCCTGCAAAAACTGCTGATTTTGCAGAAAGAAGTCATTGATTTGATTGAGTCGACAGACAGCTTTCAGAAAAAGTACGAGAATTTTTGCGAGGCAATGATCAGGTTTCATCAAGCCTCAATACAATCCTTCAATGAATTGGGAGCTTATGGGCCAAAGGATGCCGAAGGGCAGGAGCCGGCGGTGATCGCCGATATCGTTGATTCTGTCACTGTGATCTGTACTCTGCTGGCGGAACTGATCGAAAACGGCAAAGAGCAGGGATTGGTGGCCGAGGATGTGGAGCCGGCGGCGGCAGGCCAAATCCTCTGGGCAGCCATTTCATCCCTGCTGGATTTAATCAAAATTAAAAAGAATTATATTACTGCCGGTCTGCAAATGGACGATAAAGAGTTTTTAAATTATGGTTTTCGTCAGCTGCTCAATTCCCTGCTGGCCCGGCGGCTGCCGGCTCCCGGCGGCAATTAATACTAATCTGCAATTCTGCCTGCGCCTTTGGCGCAGTGGCAATCAAGAATTGCCAGATTAAAATAGGGAATATTTTAATCGCAGAATAGTATAAGCCGCCGTTCTATTACCTGGCGGGCAGATTCCTCCATGGAACGATAGGCAGCTATCACATCGGCTTCTTCCGTCATCCAATTGGTCATACAAACCCTGAGGGCCGGTTTATTTAAATAAGGCACATAATTGGAATAGGTAATACCCGCTTTTTGCACTTCACCGAGGATCTCTTTGATCAGATCCTCGGTGATTTTTTCCGGGTCCAGCTTCAAAGTAAAAGCAACGACATTGCTTCTGACTTCATTCAGCAGGCAAAAACAGTCGCTGCTTTTTATCATTTCCCCGTAAAGGCGGCACATAGCCACATTACGCCGGCAGATATCGGCATAGCCGTCTTTACCGTAAGCCAGCATAGTGAACCAGGCGGGTAAGGCCCGCAGGCGGCGGGAACCCTCCGGCGTCAAATGGTGGTGTGGGGTGTTTTCGGAGGCGGCAGCGCCGGCAATCAGCTCATTCGTGAAGCTTTGATACTGCTCATGGCGATGACGGGTCAAAACCACAGCTCCGTCATAAGGCACATTCAGCCATTTATGGGTGTCCATGGTCAGAGAATCAGCATGAGCAAGCAGCCGGAAGCTTTCTTGCCATTCCGGCACGCAGGCCATTAAGCCGCCGAAGGCGCCGTCGATATGGAGCCAGAAGCCATATTGTTCCTTAAGCTCGGCAATCGCATTTAAATCATCAATATCGCCGCTATTGGCTGTGCCGATGTTGGCAATGTAAATCAAAGGCCGGCTTTGATCTCTGGCGGCCAAATAATCCTTCAAGGCCTGGGTATCTACAGCTTCCCGGCCCGGCAGCAGGGGCAGGGCATGGATATGGCGGCCGAAGCCGGCCATCGAGGCGGCCTTATAGTTGGCGCCGTGAGTCAGGCCGGAAGCGATATCCGGACGGGGCAAGCCGTAAAGGCCTTCTTCGCTGGCGGAATGACCGCTTTGAGCGGCGGCCCATTGGCGGGCGCAGGTAAGAGCCACAAAGGCGCTGGTGGTGGCGCCGGAAACGAAAACACCCTGAAAGCTGGCCGGTAGTCCTAAAAGCTCCCGGATAAACTGCATGGCTTCCTGCTCAATTTGCCGGTCCAGGCTTCCCGGCTGGCCGAAAGCGTTTTGGTCAATCAAAGAGGTGTACCAATCACCGGCTAAGGCAGCAGGGGTGACGCCGCCGATCACGTAGCCGAAATAACGGGAGCCGGAACTGGCCGGTACCCAGGGCAGGTAATGCTTGCGAAAAAAATTCTGAACTTTTTCGGCGCCCAGTCCTTCGGCAGGTAAAGCCGAGGCGGGAGCACCGGGAAAGCCGGGCTCGACCTTTTGTTTTGAACGTTTTGCCAAAAAAGCCAAAGCATCTTCATAGGTTTGGCGCAGGATCGATTCCTGCCGCTCTAAATCTTCTTTTAAAATGGGGTACATGAAAAAACCTCCCGCCTTAGTAATGTAGCTATTTTATCACAAAATCAGCTATATGGCGTATGCTTATATCTATCTTGATTTTTAGGATAGACTACTAACTGATTGTTGCTATCTAAAGTAGCATAAAATACTTGCTTGGGATTGGTAATACCCTGGGACAGCAGCTCACTGGACAGCCAATTTGCATCCAGACCGGCGTCCTTAAGATTTTCCTGCATTACTACACCATCCATGATTAAGGAAGGGCTGGGCGTATCCTGTTTGATTTGCAGGGCCATGTCCTCAGGGGTGAGCGGCCGGTTTTTGCTCTTTGGCAAAAAGCTGATTAAGCCGTTGGGTTCCATAATGGCATATTCCAGATCGCTGAGATTGAAATAACCGGCGCTTCTGCATTGGGAGAGGAAATCATGGATGTCCACTTTGACTACTTTCATGTTTTTAGGCAGAAGCTGACCTTTAGCCATCAAAACAAGAGGGCTGCCGTTTAAATATCTTCTTACTTTTAAGTTTCTTAAAGTAACCAAAGAAATGCCTAAAGCAATCATTGAATAAACCACCATGGCAATGACAAAATAATGATAGGGTATTTCCCGCTCTACGGACATCTCCGCCGCTATAGAGCCAATGGAAATACCGATACAGTAGTCGAAATAGGTTAATTGAGAGATTTGCTTGTAACCCATGATTTTTGTTAAAAGAAACAGGATCATTGCGGATACTACCGAGCGAATGAAAATATCCAGGATGCCAATAAAATATTCTTCCACCGTTGGCCCCTCTTTCCCAAAGAATCCGCCAGCTTTATGCGTTATAGCGGTCATTCTATTATGGGTAAGGCAATAGATAGTTATTCATTGATTACAGGCAGTTTTTTTTCCATCCGGGCAAAGAAATCCACGGTATTTATACCGGCAGCCCGGTTAAAGCGGCCCAAGGGCCGCAGGCAGTCCTGATTTCTGATCAGGATATTATAAATTTGGTGGGAACAGAGGGTCGCTTGAAAACCCAGCTCATCCAGAATAGGTAAAGCGTGTTCTTCCTGAATACCAAAGGGATAGGCGAAGCATAAAGCCGGTGTACCGCAAGCCGCCATCAGTTTTTTTTGGTTCAGTTCCAGATCTTCCGCTAAGCGCTGCTGATATTCTTTGACGCTTTCATTTTTTCTTTTTCCGATGCCTTGAAAATTACGGTTTTTCTGGTGTAAATCGTAGGTGTGATTGCCAAATTCGATAATGCCGCTTTCGCTCATTTCAATGATCTGATCCCAGGTCAAATAAGAGTAGCTTACGTTGTGATCGGAAGAGGCGCTCTCCTGGTCCGACAAAATGCCGATGATATTGATAACGGCTTTCATGTTATATTTTTTTAAAAGCGGCCAGGCATAAACGTAATTGCTCTCATAGCCGTCGTCAAAGGTGATCAATACCGGTTTTGGCGGCAGCTTTCCCTGATGATAAACAAAGTTAACGATTTCTTCCAGCGTTACCGCTTCATAGTTGTTTTTGACGAGATACTGCAAATCGTATTCAAACTGCCGGGGAGGAATGGCGTAAGGTCCCCAGTGATCTTCATTTTCATCGAGATGGTGGTAGAGCAGAACCGGTAAAGCTACTTGCTGCCGCAGATCTTCCGGACCCGCCGCCGCTCTTTTCGCACCGAAAAAGACGCTCTGATCCCAGCCGAGGCCGCCGATAATGTGAGTAAAACAGCAAAAAACAAGGAGCAGCAGAAGAAGAGAAAGTATGATTGCTCCGATTTTGGTAAATCTGTGTTTGCCGAATATAATAGCTAAGAACACGTCGCCGCCCCCTCCCCAGTAAGATATGTGGCCGGAAGAAGAATAATGTTGCAACACATAGAAATAAGTGTTATACTTCTTATGTAGAATTTGGTATGTTTGCAAAGAGAGTGGGCCTCCCCACTCTTTCGTTTGTAAATGGGCATTCCACTCTCATAAAAGCGGGACGTTCCTCCTGATGAGGGGGCGTTGCGTGCCGTTTTATTATAAGAAGAAAAAATAATACTATTGCCGGATTAAAATCCGGCAACAGTATAAGGCGGAGGGTTCGGGTTGAAGGATAAGCTAGCAGAAAAAATCCAGGAGAAAGCGTTGCCGATTATCCGGGAGCTGGGTTATGATCTGGCGGATATGGAGCTGGTTAAAGAAGGAGCTAATTGGTATCTCCGTTTTTTTATCGAGCATCTCGATGCTGAGCAAATAGTGGATATCGATGATTGCCAGAAGGTCAGCGAAAGGCTTTCCGATTGGCTGGACGAAACGGACCCTATACCCCAGGCTTATTTTTTAGAGGTATCTTCACCGGGCATTGAGCGGCCTTTAAAGAAAGAGCAGGATTTTATTCGATTTAAGGGCAGTTTGGTGGAAGTGAGTTTGTTTGCTCCTTTCCAGGGCAAAAAAACCTATGTGGGCTCTTTAGGAGACGTATCAGACAAAGAATTGATCCTGGGACAGGATGACCGGGATTTAACCATACCAAGGGAAATGATCGCAAATATCCATTTATATTGGGATGAAAATGAGGAGGGATGAGAGGGCAATGAATAGTGAGCTGTTGTCTGCGCTGAAGGACCTGGAAAAAGAGAGAGGTATTGATTTTAATGTTTTGGTGGATGCCATAGAGGCAGCCTTGATTTCTGCTTATAAGAAGAATTTTGGAGCTTCCCAGAACGTAAGGGTTCATATTGACCGGGAGACCGGCGAGTTTAAGGTCTTTACCCGCAAGACCGTTGTGGAAGCAGTGATGGATTCCAAAGCGGAAATCAGCCTGGAGGATGCCAGGAAGGAGCGGCCGGATTACGAGCTGGAGGACGTCATCGAATATGAAGTGACGCCGAAGGATTTCGGCCGTATTGCCGCTCAGACCGCCAAACAGGTAGTAGTGCAGCGTATTCGGGAAGCCGAGAGGGATATGATTTTTGACAAGTACTACAGTCAGAAAGGCGATATCATCACCGGCATCATCCACCGCTGTGAAAACCGCAACGTTTATATCGATATGGGCAATACGGAAGTATGTCTTGGGCCTAATGAACAGATGCCGGGAGAAAACTATGTCCCCGGTATGCGGATTAAGGCCTATATTATTGATGTGAAGAAAACGACGAAGGGGCCTCAGATTCAGGTTTCCCGCACCCATCCCGGATTTTTGGAGCGCCTTTTTGAGCTGGAGGTACCGGAAATCCAGGACGGTACCATCGAGGTTAAATCCGTTGCCAGGGAAGCCGGTTTTCGTTCCAAGATCGCCGTCTGGTCGGAAAACGACAATGTCGATGCTTTGGGCGCTTGCGTAGGGCCGAAAGGCATGCGGGTTCAGGCTATTGTCAATGAGCTGCGGGGCGAGAAAATCGACATCATCAAATGGAATGAAGAGCCGGCCGAGTTCATTGCCAGCGCCTTGAGCCCGGCGAAAGTCGTATCCGTAGAGGTTTGGGACGGCGAAAAAGGAGCTCAGGTAGTGGTGCCGGATTATCAGCTGTCTCTGGCTATCGGCAAGGAAGGCCAAAATGCCAGGCTGGCTGCCAAGCTTACCGGCTGGAAGATCGATATTAAAAGCGAAAGTCAAATGAATCAGGCGCTTAATATTTTGCAGGAATCCGGTGAAGGCGCCGAGGAAGACGAAGGGCTTTGGGAAGAAGAGGCTTGGCAGGAAGAGACGGAGAGCCCTGAAGTAGAGCAGTAAAAGGAGGCGAAGGTTTGATGGCTCAAAAACGAATACCTCTCAGGATGTGCGCCATCTGCCGGCAGCAGTTTCCTAAACGAGAACTGATTCGCTTGGTAAAGAATGCCGAAGGCCAGGTTTCTTTGGATGAGACAGGCAAAAAACCGGGCCGGGGACTATATGTCTGCCAGAGCAAGGACTGCCTGGCCCAGGCCCTCAAGGGCGGCCGGCTGGATAAGGCGGCAGGAACCAGGATCGACGCCGATATATTATCAAAGCTGAAGGAAAAGGTGGATCATGAGCCTGAATCCTAAAATCGCCGCCTTGATCGGTTTCGCTGCCAAAAGCGGCAAACTGCTTCTCGGCACCTACTCGGTGGAAGAAGGCATACGGCGCCAGCGGGCCAAACTGGTCCTGGCGGCCACGGATACAAATCCTAAGCGGATGGAGATACTTAAGCTATGGTGCAGGGATATGGAGATCCCATTCTTATCCGTAGGGACGAAAGAAGATTACGGTGTTTTACTGCGAAAAAAACCTTTAGGATTATTAGCTTTAACGGAGGAGCAGATGGCCTTGGGGGTCATGAAAGCAGCAAAAGCCAACGGAGGTGATTGAATGGCTACTATTCGGGTATACGAATTAGCAAAAGAAATGGACATGAACAGCAAGGTCTTGTTGGAAACCATGATTGAGTTGGGCCTGCCCATGAAAAATCATATGAGTACGATACCAGGTAACGAGGTGAATCGGATTAAAGCTATGGTACTGAAACATTTGGGAGATCCCAATGCCGAGCCTATACCAAGGCCCGTAGAAAAGAAAGAAAAGCCCCCGCTGGCGGGCTTAAAGAATCGCCCCGCTCTGAGAGAACAGGGGTTTAATCAAGGGCAGCCTCAGACCGGCACTGCCGGCAGCGCCGCCAACGTCAATACCAATACTAATACTAATATTAATGTCGGCCACGGCGGGCCGGCGGCAGCCGGCGGCGGTCAGCGTCCCGCCGGCAGCTTTAACGGCGCCAGGCCCGTAGCAACCGGGACCCAGCCGGTTCCCGCCGCCAGAAGCCGGCAGCCCGGCGACAGCATCAGCCCCCAGGAAGCACAAGCCACGGCCAGGAGCTTTGCCGCCGACAAGCAGAGAAGCGCCGGCCCAGGCAACCGTGGCTTCACCCCTGCCGGACAGCCTGGCGGCCAGTCCGCACCACAAGGACAAAGGCCGCCTGCATCCGCCCAGGGACAAAGGCCGCCGCAGCAGCAACAGCGCAGCACCATGGGTCAGGGCGGTCAGGGTGGCCAGGGCAATCAAGGAGGTCAGGGCGGTCAGGGCCAGCGTCAGGGTTTTGACCAGGGCAGAGGCCGCAATCAGGGGCCCAGGCCTGCCGATCAAGGCAATAGGCCCGCCGGCAAACCCATGGGTCAAGGCCAGAACAGGCAGCCCGGCGGCGTTCAGTCTGCGGAGCAAGGCCAGCATCAAGGACAGCACCAGGTTCAGAGTCAAAACCAGGGACAAAACCAGGTTCAGGGCCAGAGTCATGGACATCAGGGACCTGGGCAGAATCAAGGCCAGAATCAAGGCCGCAAACCGGGCCAGGGCGGGCGTTTTGCCGGTCAGGGTCAAGGTCAGGGCCAGGGCCGCAACAATACCGATAAATATACGCAAGTCCCGGCTGGAACGCAGCAGCAGAAGCCCCGCCGTCCGGGGACGCCTGTAGACAATCGCGCCAAAGGCTTTAATAAAGGGCCGAAAGCCCCGACTATCGGCCGGGATACCGCCGATCAGCTGACTCATTTGGGCTCGGCTACGGAAGAAGACAGCCGTTTTCTCAACAAGGTTGAAAATGCCGTGGGTGAAAAAGCTTACGATAGAGGAGGTATTTCTCGGACTCCCACCCGTAAGCAGACACGTCCTGAGGATATAAGAAACAACCGCGGCAAGGGCAGAGGCGGCCGTGATCGGGGCAAGCCCCAGCGGCCGGAGCCGGTTCCTGTGGTCATTAAAAACATCACGCTGGAAGGCCCCACTACCGTTATGGAGTTTGCCCACCTTTTGGGCCGCAAAACGGGAGATATCATCAAGAAGCTGATCTCTTTGGGGGTCATGGCCAATATCAATCAAGAGCTGGATATGGATACCTTGATCCTTTTGGGTCAGGAGTTTGGCACCCAGGTGGAGGCCAAGATTACGAAAGAGGATATCCTGATTGCCGCAGAAGAGGCTGATGATCCGGCAAGTCTTAAGGAGAGGCCGCCGGTAGTGACCATCATGGGCCACGTCGATCATGGTAAAACCTCTCTGCTGGATGCTATCCGCCAAGCCAATGTGCAGGCTTCCGAGGCCGGCGGTATTACTCAGCATATCGGCGCTTATCAGGTAGAGATCAATAATCGTAAAATCACCTTTTTGGATACGCCGGGCCATGAAGCTTTCACCGCTATGCGGGCCAGAGGCGCTCAATGCACCGATATCGCCATATTGGTGGTGGCTGCCGACGACGGCGTTATGCCTCAGACCGTAGAAGCAATCAACCATGCCAAAGGGGCTAATGTACCGATCATCGTAGCCGTCAACAAGATTGACAAGGAAGGGGCCAATCCCGAGCGGATCAAGCAGGAGCTGACGGAGCACGGCTTGGTTACCGAAGACTGGGGCGGCGAAACAATATTTGCGGAGGTATCCGCCAAAACCAGGCAGGGTATCGATCAATTGCTGGAGATGATTCTGCTGGTAGCGGATATGGGCGATTTAAAAGCCAATCCCGACCGCAAAGCCAAAGGCGTAGTCGTCGAGGCTAAATTGGATAAAGGCAGAGGCCCTGTGGCTACGGTGCTGGTGCAAAACGGTACTTTGGAAACAGGAGATTTCCTGATTGCCGGTACGGCCCAAGGCCGGGTCCGGGCCATGAATGACGAGCGGGGCAGGCAGCTGAAGAAGGCCGGTCCTTCCACGCCGGTGGAAATTGTCGGTTTATCGGAAGTGCCTCAGGCCGGCGACATTTTCCAGGCTGTGTCCGATGAGCGTCTGGCTAAACAGATTGCCAGCGAAAGAATGGCGGTCAAACGGGAGGAAGTTATCCATTCCCGGAGCCGTATATCGCTGGATGATTTGTTTGCTCAGATCCAAACCGGTGAAGTCAAGGATCTCAATATTATTATCAAGGCTGACGTTCAGGGTTCTATCGAAGCCCTAAAGTCCTCGTTGGAAAAACTGTCCAACGACGAGGTCAGGGTGCAGACCATCCACCAGGCCGTAGGCGGCATTACCGAGGCTGACGTAGACTTTGCTTCCGCTTCCAATGCCATTATTTTGGGCTTTAATGTGCGGCCGGATGTTAATGCCAGAAAAGCCGCCGAAGCAAACCAAGTGGATATCCGTCTGTACCGGGTGATTTACAATGCCATTGAGGATGTCAAATCTGCTCTTTCCGGCCTTTTGAAACCGGAGATTAGAGAATCAGTGATCGGCCGGGCGGAGGTTCGCCAAATCATCAAAGTGCCCAAGGTGGGAGCTATCGCCGGCTGTTATATTTTGGAAGGCAAGATTACCCGGGGCTGTCAAGTCAGGGTGATCCGGGACAATATCGTTATTTTTGAAGGTCATTTAGGCTCTTTGCGCCGCTTTAAAGACGACGTTAAGGAAGTAGCCACAAACTTTGAATGCGGTATTGGTATTGACCGGTTTAACGACTTCCAAATGGGGGATAATATCGAAGGCTTTATCATGGAGGAGATCAAGCGGGAATTGACTTGATGCTTCCAGAAAGGAAGGTTGGCGCTATGACTTCTCATCGCAAAGACAGAGTGGCCGAGGAGATCAAAAGAGAGCTGTCGGAAATTATCCGGGAGGATATGAAAGATCCCAGAGTCAGAGGCGGGCTGGTCAGTGTTACCCATGTGGAGGTTAGCCGGGATATCAGCGCTGCTACTATATATTTGAGCTGTCTGGGCAATACCGAAGAGCAAGCCCATGTTGTTAAGGCTTTCAAGCAAGCCGGCGGCTTTATCCGGGGAGAGCTGGCCAATCGCCTGAATTTGCGGTTTACACCGGAATTGACTTTCCGCTCGGATCAATCCATTCAAATGGGGGCCAGGATCAACGAGTTATTGAACCAGCAGGCCCGCGAAGGGAAAGAATCATGAACTGGCAGCAATTAGAACCTTTTCTTTATCGGGAACAGGATATCCTGATTATGGTTCATGAAAGGCCTGACGGCGACGCCTGGGGCTCCGGCTTAGGCCTGGGTTTGGTTCTGGAGTCCCTGGGCTATAAGCCCAGGCTCCCCCGTCCCTACCCTATAGCGGAGTCTTATTCCTGGATGCCGGGCCAGCATCTGATTCAGCAGGTTCCTAAAGGCGAATTGCGCATACCCAGGGATGCGGCAGTGATATTAGTGGACTGCGGCGACCAGGAACGCTGCGAATATTTTCTCGGCACCAAAAAAGCGCTGCTTAATGCCGATCATCATATCAGCAATCCCAACTTCGGCATATTAAACTGGGTGGATGCCCAGGCCGGGGCCACGGCCCAGGTGTTGTGCCGTTTGCTTTTTGAGGAAGGGGTGCCTGTTTCAGCCGCGGCGGCCACTTGTTTTTATACCGCTTTGGTCACGGACACCGGCGGCTTTCGTTTCAGCAGCACCAGCGCCGAAACTCTGGATATAGCCTCCAGGCTGCTGGCTGCCGGCGCTGATTTGACGCTGATCCGCCAAAAGCTTTGGGAAAACCGTCCCAGAGCCGAGTTGACTTTTCTGCAAGAGGTTATGGAGCGCATAGAATATCTGGCGGCAGGCCGAGGTGTTTTTTGCGCTTTACCCTATGATTTGCTGCTGTCTGCCGGCATCCGGGATGCCGAAACGGACAACACCATCGAAGTATTGCGCAGCATCGAAGGCATTGAAGCCGTTTTGCTGCTGAAGGAAACCTCACCTGGCCTGCTTAAAGCCAGCTTGCGCAGCAAAAACTTTTTAGATAGCTCCGCTTTTATGGCGGCCTTAGGCGGCGGCGGCCACGTCCGGGCAGCCGGCTGTACCCTCGAGGAGCCTTTTGAAAAAGCCAAAGAACGCCTTTCCCGTTTACTGACGGAATCTTTGACCAATAGCTAATCCGGGAGGTTTTGCAAGTGGAAGGTATCATCAACGTATTAAAACCCCCCGGCATGACCTCCCATGACGTGGTGTCTTTTTTAAGGCGAACCCTGGGGCAAAAGAAAATAGGCCATTGCGGCACCCTGGATCCTCAGGCTGCCGGCGTACTGCCGGTTTGTCTGGGACAAGCCACCAAGCTGGCGGATTATTTATCCGGCGGCGAGAAAAGCTATTACGGCGAACTGGAATTAGGCTACGAAACAGACACCCAGGATATCTGGGGCGAGAGGATAGGAGCTTTTCCCGTTCCTGATCTGGATTCCGCCGCCGGTCTGGAGAGGATACAACTGGCCGCCGCATCTTTGGAAGGCCGGATCCTCCAGGAAGTGCCGGCTTTTTCGGCCGTCAAAAAACAGGGTCAAAGCCTGCATCGTTTAGCCCGCAAGGGCCAGACAGTCAGCGGCTTGGCCAGAGAGGTGCTGATCCGGTCTTTTCAGATTCTGGAGTACCGGGGTACTAAAATCAGGTTTATTGTGGAATGCGGCAGTGGAACATATGTTCGCATGCTTTGCCGGGATTTGGCCCGCCTGCTGGGCAGCGGCGGCGCCATGAGTTTTTTGCTGCGTTTGTCCGTAGGGCCTTGCCTTTTGGCAAACAGCCTTACCTTGGAAGAGATTCAGCAATATAAAGAAGACAGCGAGACCTTTCCCGAAGGAATATTGGCGCCTAAAGAATTGGCTTTATTCAGCCTGCCGCAAGTGACCGTGGCGGAAGGGGAGGCCTTAAGGCTGCGCCAGGGCCAAACCCTATGGCTTTCAGGTGAGGAGCAATCTGCCGGGAGTCAAGATAAGAGTATGGACAAGGATGCAGACAAGAGCACAGAAAAGGGCTGCGCCTTAGACCTCCAGGGCCGTTTAGTGGCCTTGGGCTCCTGGCAAGCCGGTTACGGCGACAAAGAAGGCCGGGTTCTCTTTAAGCCGGATAAAACTTTCAATTAGCATACTTAGGAGAATGTATGGTTGTACTGGATGAAAAAGATAAAATTGCCGCTTTTGCCGCCGGCCATGATCTTCATGTAGCCTTAGGCTATTTTGACGGTCTTCACTTGGGCCATCAGACCCTTCTTGATTACGTGCTGAGGGCAGCCGAAGAAAAGGGCGGTCAGGCAGGAGTGCTGCTCATAGAGCCCCATCCTTTAAAAATACTTAAGGGCAATGGAGGTATCCGCAATCTCAATACCTTGGCAGACAAGATTCACTTGATCCAGGCATATGGCGATATCCAGGTTTTTATCCTGCCTTTTGACCGCAGCTTTGCCGGCTTAAGCCCGGAAGCTTTTGTCCGGGATTATCTGGCGGGACTGCTGCACATTAAAACAGCGGCCTGCGGCTTTAACTACAGCTTTGGCAAGGGCGGCGCCGGCAATAGTGAGACTTTATGCCGACTGGGGGAAGTTTATGGTTTTTCCTGCGGTATTTTGCCGCAGATTACCTACAAAGGCAAAACCGTCAGCTCCACAGCGATTCGCCGGTTTATTGAAAAGGGGCAGATGAAGGAAGCCTGTTCCCTGCTGGGTCATAGCCATATTTATACGGGCAAGGTTATCGGCGGCAATAAGCTGGGCACTCAGCTGGGCTTTCCTACGGCTAATCTGGAGTTGGATCAGGAGCTGACCTGGCCGGCCTACGGGGTTTACGGCGGTTTTGTCCAGGAGGAGAACGGCCTTATTCACCGGGCTGTCCTTAATGTCGGCATCCGGCCTACGGTAAAGCAGGAGGACAAGCGGGCAAGCTTTGAAGCCAACTTGATCGATTTTTCCGGCGATCTGTATGACAAAACCTTACGGGTGGCCTTGACGGATCGTTTGCGGCCGGAAAAAGCTTTTGCCGATCTGGAGGCCCTTCGACAGCAAATCGCCAAAGACGAAAAAAATGCTGGGGAGGCGTTAGATAGCTGGGAAGCCGCATTAGAAAAAAAGCATAAAACCATCGAAACAATTTTTTCGCATAATAAAGATTTCTACTCTTGAATTTTTAGCGCAGAAGAAAGAAAAATTTCACCCTTGAAATTTTTCAACTAAGGCGTTATAATTCAATATTGTCAATTGCTCTTAAGGCGAAAGCCTTGCAGAAGCGCTAGCATTACCCGGTTTGACGAGTTACCGCCGTTTTACCTGGTATTGCCGGACGAAAAAGGATAGGAAAAGAAAGAGGGGTATTAACCATGGTAATGACCAAAGAATCAAAAACAGGCGTAATCGAAAAAAACAGGATTCATGAATCGGATACCGGTTCTCCCGAGGTGCAGATCGCCATTCTCACCGAGCGTATCAATTACCTGACGGAGCATCTGAAGATCCACAAGAAGGATCATCATAGCCGCCGGGGTTTGCTGAAAATGGTCGGCGCGCGTCGCGGCTTGCTGAATTATGTTAAGAGCAAGGATTATGACCGCTATAAGAAGATTTTAGAAACTAACGGCATTCGCCGCTAATACTAATATGCGTGGGCCTCTGGCGCAGTGGCAATCAAGAATTGCCAGATTAAAATATTCCATATTTTAATCGCAGAATAGTATAAGACGGAAAACCTGAGAGCTGTCGCAAGTTGGTTTAATCAAACCAAGGGGCGGCAGTTCTTTTTTGTGCGAAAAGCATAGACTTAATAGGTTTATGGGAAAGCTTACAATTATAATGTGTAGACTGTGCTGTTAAAGCGGCAGCGCTGATTCCCGTAACCGCACTCCAGGTGCGCAAAATTTCAAGTTTAAAGTGTCCAAACACCACATGTCGGCTGTATTTATCTATATTTAGTGTCGCAGTCAGGAGATGTCCGCTATTCTGAAGGAACAGCACACTTGAAACTTGAAATTTTGCGCAAAAAGGAGCGAGCCTACCGCAGCAAAAGGCGATCACCCGCAAGCCGCGCTCCCTCGCCGCTTATTTATTTTAAATTACAATTGCGGAAATCATAATCAACGTGTACAATACGATTTAGAACAAAAAGAGAGATAAAAGAAAATGGAGGAAACTTAATATGCCTTATAGTGATGCAACGGTGTTGCGAAAGGAGATGGAGCTGGGGGGACGGACTTTAAGCCTGGAGACAGGCCGTCTGGCTAAACAGGCCGGCGGCGCCGTGATGGCCCGCTACGGCGATACCTGTGTGCTGGTCAGCGCCACCGCCTCTAAATCCATCAGGGAGGGTATCGACTTTTTCCCTCTGGCCGTGGAATACGAAGAGAAAATGTATTCCGTGGGCAAGATCCCCGGCGGCTTTATTAAAAGAGAAGGGCGGCCCAGCGAAAAGGCTATCTTGTCGGCCCGGCTCATCGACCGGCCCATCAGGCCTTTATTCCCTGAGGGCTTCCGCAATGAAGTGCAAGTAGTAGCTACCGTGTTTAGCGTGGAGCAGGACAACCCGCCGGAGATTTTAGCGGGTATCGGCGCCGCCGCCGCTTTGCATATTTCCAATATACCCTTTGACGGGCCTACGGCTACTGTGGCAGTAGGTCTTATCGGCGATCAGTTTATTCTGAATCCCAATCTGGCGCAAAATGACGAAAGCCTCTTAAACCTGACGGTAGCCGGCACTGCCGACGCCATTATGATGGTGGAAGCAGGTGCCAAGGAAGTATCCGAGGAAGCTTGTCTGGACGCCATGATGTTTGGCCATGACGCCATCAAAAAAATCACGGCCTTTATCGAGGAGTTCCGTCAGGAAGCCTTGGCTATGGGCCTGGCTAAAGAAAAAATGGTGCCCGTGCTGGCGGCTTTCGATCCGGAGCTGGTGGCGGCAGTCCGGGGCTTTGCCGAGGCCGATATGCTGTCCGCCTTGCGGACGCCGGAAAAACTGGCCCGGGAGGCAGCCGTAGACCAGGTGAAATCTTCTACTATGGAAAAATTCCTCGAAGAATTCCCTGAGCGGGGCAAAGAGATTGCCGCTATTTTGGAGGATATTGAGAAGGATCATGTCCGCAGACTGATCAGTATCGATAAAATCCGGCCTGACGGCAGAGGCACCGACGAGATTCGGCCCATTAAGGTCGAAGCCGGCGTCCTGCCCCGGACCCATGGCAGCGGCTTATTTACCCGGGGCCAAACTCAGGTTCTTAATGTTACAACCTTAGGCTCTTCCAGTGAGGATCAGCTTCTTGACGGTCTTGGGGTGGAGACCTCCAAGCGTTATATGCACCACTATAATTTCCCGCCTTACAGCGTAGGGGAAACCAGGCCCATGAGAGGGCCCGGCCGCCGGGAAATCGGTCACGGCGCTTTGGCTGAACGGGCATTAGAGCCCATGATCCCCTCTTTGGAGGAATTCCCTTACACCATCCGCCTGGTTTCCGAGGTTTTGGAATCCAATGGCTCCTCTTCTATGGCTTCCGTTTGCGGCAGCACCATCTCCCTGATGGATGCTGGTGTTCCCATTAAGCGTCCGGTGGCCGGCATTGCTATGGGCTTGATCAAGGAAGGCCAATATTACACGATTCTCAGCGATATCCAGGGTCTGGAAGACCACCATGGCGATATGGACTTTAAAGTAGCCGGTACAGCCCAGGGCGTTACGGCATTGCAGATGGATATTAAGGTTGACGGCTTGTCCAGAGAAATTCTGGCTGACGCCTTGGCTCAGGCCAAGAAAGGCCGTATGCATATCATGGAGAAGATCCTGGCAGTCATCGACAAGCCCCGTGCCGAGATGTCGCCTTTTGCTCCCAGAATTCTCACCATGACCATCGATCCCGACAAGATCCGGGAAGTCATCGGGCCAGGCGGCAAAGTGATCAAGAAGATCATTGAAGAGACCGGCGTCAAAATCGACATCGAGGACAGCGGTCTGGTGATGATTGCCACCAGCGATGCGGCAGCAGGTGAACGGGCTATGCAAATCGTCCGTGATCTGACCAGGGAAGTGGAAGTCGGCGAGGTTTATACGGGTAAGGTTACGAGAATCATGAATTTCGGCGCCTTTGTGGAAGTGCTCCCCGGCAAAGAAGGTCTGGTTCATATTTCCCACCTGGCGGAAGAACGGGTCAATAAGGTTGAAGATGTGGTCAATGTGGGCGATATCATCACCGTTAAGGTGACGGAAATCGACCGCCAGGGCAGAGTCAATCTTTCCCGCAAGGAAGTTTTACGCCAGGAAAAGAAATAATCGCCGCCGGCAGGAAAAACCGACGTACAACAAAAACCGACGTACAACAAAAACGGAAAGGGGGCAGTGCTGCTCCCTTTCCTATCGCGTCTTGTCTGCCTTTGAGCTTGAGCCGGGTCGCTCTCCACAGGGGAGCATGGATTGAAATAAATAGACGTAAGCTTATCCCTGCATAATGACGCCTTCTCGCCCATAAAATGGGGAAAGAAGGGGGCGTTATTATGCGCATTTGCTTATGGGAAAAAAGAAAAGTCAGGCTGATGGCGGCTGGATTATTGGCGATATTAATTTTATGCATAGCCGCCAGTATCATGTGGTCCACGGCGGCCGCCGACAATCCTGTTGTTGCGCCGGTTTATCAGGCGCCGGCGGGGAAAAACCTTGTGGCTTTGATGATCAATGTGGATTGGGGCGAAGAGATTTTACCGGCTATGCTGGAGGCCTTGGCCAAAGAAAAAATCACGGCCACGTTTTTTATCAGCGGCCGCTTTGCGGAACGCCAAAGCGAAATGGTGAGGAGTATTGCGGCCGGCGGCCATGAAATTGCCAATCACGGCTATTCCCATCCTCATGTGGATCGTTTGAGTATTGAAGATAATCAAAAAGAGATAATCAAAACCAAGGAAGCTTTAAAAGCGGCAGGCGTTACGGAGAGCTCTTATTTTGCCACGCCTTACGGCGAAAAAAAAGAACATGTGATCCAGGCGGCGGAAGCCCTGGATTATAAAGTTATTTTCTGGACCTTGGATACCGTGGATTGGAAGGAACCCTCCGTAGATACCATATTGCAGCGGATTGTGCCTAAGGCGGCAGACGGCGCCTTGATTCTGGCCCATCCCAAAGCCTGCACCGTGGATGCTATTCCCGGTCTGGCTGCCGGCATCCGGCAAAAGGGACTGGAATTTGCTTCTCTCAGTGATATATTGGCAGAATGAGGTAGTAAAAATGGTGAAAAGCGTTCATACTACCTTCAAGGTTTTTTGTGGCCTGCTGTTTTTAGCCTTTCTGTTATTTGCGGCTTTTCCGCTGTTTAACAATTTCCTGCATTTAGCGGAGGATCATTCCCGGCCTTTAACCGAGGCCTCCATGGCGGCAGCCCAGGAACCCGGGGCGGCGGCGGAAACGGCCAATATTCCCGTCCGTTCCAGAGCTTATGCCGTTATTGACGGCGCCAGCGGCCAGCTGCTTTATGAGCAGGAAGGTTATACGCCCTTGCCGCCGGCCAGCACCACGAAAGTGCTGACCGCCATCACTGCCTTGGATTCGGGAGACATAGAGCAATTGATCACCGTCAGCGCCCGGGCGGCCAAAACCGGGGAAGCTACGGTCCATTTGAGGGAAAACGACGTGCTGACGCTGAAGGAATTGCTTTACGGCGCCATGCTGGAGTCCGGCAACGACGCTTGTGTGGCCATTGCCGAGGGTTTAGCGCCCAGCGCCGAGGAGTTTGTGGCTCGCATGAACTTGAAGGCTTTTACTTTAGGGGCGTACCGGACTGAGTTTTACAACACCAACGGCCTGCCGGATCCCCTGCACGTGACCTGCGCCGCCGATTTGGCTCTGATTGCCCGCTATGCTTTGGCCAATCCTGTTTTTGCAGAGATCGTAAAAACCCAGAACTATACGATGACTTGGGTAGAGCCCCAAAGGAAATTGCGGTTGAAAAACCTCAATCTGCTGCTCTGGCTGGATTCCAGAGTTACCGGCGTTAAAACCGGCAGTACTAAGGCTGCTGGCCGCTGTCTTGTCGGGTCCATCACTGTGGACGGCCGCCAATTGATCGGGGTGGTATTGAATTCCCAGGACAGATACCGGGATATGCAGGCTTTGTTTACCCACGGCAATCAAAAGCTGACGGGAGATACGCCGGTATGGACAGTGCCGGTTTGGCAGGAGCAGGAATTGACGCTGATCCCGGATTAAAATCCGGGATTAGTCTGAAGGTTTATCAAAAAAGGGGAAGGACTGATCACTATTATGGTACAAGCAGCAGATATTCGTCTGCATAGGATGACAAACGGCGTTAGAATCATTTCGGAAAAAATCGAAGGAGTCCAATCCTGTTCTCTGGGTATTTGGGTTGGCAGCGGCTCCCGCATGGAACAACTTGGGGAGGAGGGCATTACCCATTTTATTGAGCATCTGCTGTTTAAAGGCACGGAAAAGCGCTCGGCCAGGGCCATTGCCGAGTCCCTGGATTCCGTAGGCGGCCAGCTCAACGCTTTTACCGCCAAAGAAATGACCTGCTATTATGCCAGAGTCATGGCCGAACATCTGCCCCTGGCGGTGGACGTGCTTACGGATATGCTCTTTCATTCCACATTTAAAAAAGAAGCCATGGACAAAGAAAGAGGCGTGATCAAAGAAGAAATCAGCATGTATGAGGATTCTCCCGACGAATTGATCCATGATGTTTTCCTGTCGTCGGCCTGGCCGGACAATCCTTTAGGCAAGCCGATTCTCGGCACGGCCGCTTCTTTGGACAATATCGACAGAGACATGGTTCTGCATTATATCAAAAGGCAATATGTGCCGGAACGGATCGTGATTTCCTGCGCCGGTTGCCTGGAGCATGACCAGGTGCTGGAGCTTTTGACGCCCATATTCAGCCAGATGCAGCCGGCAAAGCAGCCGCCGCTGATTCCGGCTCCTGCCGCTTTATCCGGTAAAACAACCCATTTGAAAAAAGATACGGGCCAGATGCAGATCTGCCTTGGCACAAGAGGCATCTCTATCGAAGACGAGAGGAACTATCCCCTGTATATCTTAAACAACGTCCTGGGGGGCGGTTTATCCTCCCGCCTGGTTCAGTCGATCCGTGAAGAAAGAGGTATGGCTTATTCCACCTACTCCTTCAACAGCGCTTTTTCTGATGCCGGTATATTTGCCTTATACGCCGGTACATCGCCGCAGACGGCGGAAACGGTCATCAGCCTGCTGCGCCAGGAAATGGAACAGATCATGAAGGATGGGATCACGGCGGAGGAGCTGAACAGAGCCAAAGAACAGGTGCGGGGCAGCTTATTCATGGGTTTGGAAAGCGTCAGCAACCGCATGAACCGCTTAGGCAGAAACCTGCTTTTGCTGGATAAAATCATTGCGCCGGAAACTACTATGGAAAAAGTGGCGGCGGTAACCTTGGAGGATATCCCTCAACTGGCTCAATATTTGTTTGTGGAGCCCCATGTATTGGCTACCATAGGACCCGCCGAATAAAAGGCGGGAAGCGGGAAAGCCGGCCGACGAATATGTGTATTTGCCGTCATGAAGGGGCCGGCCGGCGCATATAGTTTCTTAACTGACAGAGGGAGGGAACTATATGCTGCCTACACTGCTTTTTTGGCTGTTTATGCTGGCCTGCATTTTCTTATCTTTATGGATTCGCAGCCGGAAACTAAGGCGTTATTGGCGCTATACCGCAGGGGAAGCGGGGGAACAAATGTTTTCTCCCATTGCCCAAGCCTTGGGCAACTTGCTTTCGGCAGCCGGCGGCATTTATTTGTCGGGCCAGCTGCTGGTTGAATTCCTCAAGCTGCCGGAAATACCTCAGGTTGTCTGGCAGGGTACTTCCGTGGATATGCTGGCTCTGCTCTCCCTTTGGGCCGCTATTTTGCAGCCTTTCTTTATGTGGCTGGCCGGCTTGTTCCGGCGCAAGCCCTGACGACGCCTGATGCAAAGCCTTGAGAGAGGGAGGATACAGATGAGATTAAGCGAGTTGATCGGCAAAGATATCATTAATTTGCAAAATGGCGGCCGTTTAGGCATGGCGGCGGATTCCGACCTGCTGATCCAGGAGGAAACGGGAATCATTGAATCGATCATTTTGCCGGGGCGGGGCAGTTTTCTCGGCCTCTGGGAAAAGGACGCCCTGACGGTGCCATGGGGCGCAGTAAAGAAGATCGGTTCGGAAGTCATCATCATGGATTTGGATGAAACCATCCCGAGACGCTGATATGGCCTATAAGCTGGGGAAGCCTCTTCTTGCTATTTGCTGGCAAATCGAATATAATAGCAAATGATGAGCGTTGATCGGTTTATTGAATGGTGCAGGACTGTATTGGCACTTCGCGAAAAGTGCCTTAATTTTGTTGTTGGCCCTTACCGGGCAAACAACAGTATATATCTGTACAAAAAAGCAAAAATTATAACCGGATAGGTTAAGGAGGTTATTTAATGGCAAAAGCACAAATCCCCCTACAGATCATCCCTTTGGGAGGTCTGGGGGAAATCGGGAAGAACATGACGGTATTCCGTTACGATGACGAGATGATCGTGGTGGATGCCGGCTTGATGTTTCCCGGCGAGGAAATGCTTGGTATCGATATCGTGATACCGGATTTTTCTTATTTATTGGAGAACAAGGATCAGTTGGTAGGTATTTGCCTTACCCATGGCCATGAAGATCATATCGGCGCTATGCCTTATGTTATGCGGGAGCTGGACGTGCCTGTTTACGGCAGCAGGCTGACCCTGGGGCTGCTTCAGGAAAAACTGAAAGAAAACGGTTTAAACAAGGTAAACCTGAATGCCGTTAAGCCCCGCAGCGTAATCAAGCTGGGCAATCACTTCCAGATAGAGTTTTTCCGGGTCACCCACAGTATACCCGGTTGTTTTGGCATGGCCATTACCACGCCGGTGGGCACCGTCGTCCATACGGGGGATTTCAAGATGGATCAGACGCCGGTAGACGGCGAGGCCATGGATTTCGGCCGCCTGGCGGAGCTGGGCAAACGGGGCGTGCTGGTGATGATGTCAGACAGCACCAACGTGGAAAAAGCCGGCTTCACCCGTTCCGAAAAAGAAGTGGGCGGCGTTTTAAAAGAAGTATTCGGCCGCAGCGACGGCAGGATTATTTTAGCTACCTTCGCTTCCAATATCCACCGCATTCAGCAGGTGGTAGACGCGGCGGTACTGTACAACCGAAAGGTGGCCATTGTCGGCCGCAGCATGATCAATGTGGTGGGTATTGCGCAAGAGCTCCAGTATTTGAAGATACCGGAAGATACTATCATCGACATCGACGAGATCGGCCGCTATCCCAAAAACCGGGTGGCGGTGATCTGTACCGGCAGCCAGGGAGAGCCCATGTCGGCTTTAACCCGCATGGCCAACGACGACCATCGCAAGGTGGAAATCATGCCCGGCGATACGGTGGTTATTTCCGCCACACCCATTCCCGGCAACGAAAAGCTGGTAGGCAAAACCGTTAATCAGCTCTACCGCCTGGGGGCCGAAGTCGTTCACGAATCTGCCGCCGGCGTCCATACTTCCGGCCACGGCAGCCAGGAAGAGCTGAAGATGATGTTAAATCTGGTGAAGCCCAAGTTTTTTGTACCCGTCCACGGCGAATACCGCCATTTGGTGAAGCATGCTCAGCTGGCCACCCGTCTGGGCATTCCCAGCAAAAATATTTTTGTAGGAGAAAACGGCCAGATCATCGAATTCACTAAGGACAAGGGCGCCTTGTCCAAGAAGGTTACCGCCGGCCAGATTCTGGTGGACGGCCTTGGCGTAGGCGATGTGGGCAATGTGGTGCTGCGGGACAGAAAACAGCTGTCGGAAGACGGCATTCTCATCGTTGTCATGGGTATCGACAAGAGATCCCACAGCGTTACCGCCGGGCCGGATATTGTGTCCCGGGGATTTGTCTACGTGAAAGAAGCCGATCATCTCATGGAAGAGGTCAGGGAAAAGGTAGTAACCATCCTGGATAAGTGCGGCGAGAAAAACATCAACGACTGGGCAGGCATTAAATCCCAGATCAGAGATGGTTTAAGCAAATATGTTTATGATAAGACCCGCCGCCGTCCTATGATCTTACCCATTATTATGGAAGTTGATTAATGAGGAGAAAGGGGACAGCTATGGCCCGGCCACGAAAGAAAAGTACGGCGAAGAAACAACAGGCGATGCGTTCCGAACTGAAGCAAGACTTAGTTGCTATTGCTTTGTTCGCCATAGGTATTTTTGTGGCCTTCTGTCTCTGGCAGGTGCCGTCAAGCGGTGAAAAAAATCTCCTGGGGGCCTTAGGTCACGGCGTATATGGCGTCAGTCAGCTTTTATTTGGCCAGGGCAAATGGTTTTTGGCTTTAGCCTTGATTTTTTTAGGGGCCAGCCAATGGCTGAAGGCCACGGAGCCCGGCAAGGCCCTATATCTGGCTTACGGAGTCGTCACGGCCGCCAGCTGCGCTATTGCCCATTTGCGGCTGCCGGCAGAACGGCAGCTGTTGGAGGCGGGCCTTGACGGCTTAGGCGGCGGCATTATCGGCGGCGCTTTGGTGCAAGCCAGCAATCTGCTGATCGGTGTTACCGGCAGCTGGATTTTCTATGTGACTCTGGTCATTGCTTCCCTCTTGGTAATTACCGGCAAGACCTTGCGGGAAGTGGTCCTGGATGCCGGCAGCAAAGCTAAAGGCATCGCCCAGTCCGCCCAGAGCGGTCTGACGGTTTTGACCAGCCGCAGGGAAGAGGATGATTATCGGGATCGGGAGAAAACCATTCTGAAAAGTTTAAATCTGCCCATCGATACCGAGTTAAGAAGAGATAAAAAAGGCGGCGGATTAAAAAGAGGACAGGCTTGCCCACAGAGGGACGAGCAGCCGGTTCAGAGCGCCCCGGATCAATCCGCTTCTATAGATGAGTTAAGCCAGCGGGGCATTACCCTGCATCTGTATAATGAGCATACAGGGGACAAGGGAGCGGAGGCGGCTCCAAAGCCAGAAGACAGGAGTCCTGCCGCTCAGGCTCAAACTCCCGGCCAAGGTCATCCGGCTGCGGCCAGGCCTTTTGCCGCAGGTCAAAATGACCGGGCTAAGACTGCCGGGGATAAAGAGGCAAAAAAAGACGAGGACTTTAAACCTCAGGCTCAGGTGATCAGTTCTGGCGGCGCCGGCAATTTCCCGGAAATTCATCGCATATACCGGCTGCCCAGCCTGAACTTACTGCAATCGGCGCCCCGGGTCAAAAGCCAGCGGCTCAACAAAGACATTACGGATAACGTGCGTATTTTAGAGGAGACTCTGGCCAGCTTCGGCGTAAAAGCCGTGGTAACCCAGGTCAACCGGGGACCCAGTATCACCCGCTTTGAGCTGCAGCCTGCCGCCGGCGTAAAAGTAAGCAAGATTGTTAATTTATCTGACGATATTGCTTTAGCTTTGGCAGCGGCTCACATCCGTATAGAAGCGCCCATTCCCGGCAAAGCTGCTATTGGAATCGAAGTTCCCAATGCCGAGCGGGCTTTGGTCAGTTTGCGGGAGATTTTGGAAGATCAGGTCTTTGCTCAGTCGAAATCCAAATTAACCTTTGCTTTAGGGCGGGATATTGCCGGCGCACCCATTGTGGCCGATTTAGCCAGAATGCCCCATTTGCTGATTGCCGGCTCCACCGGTTCCGGCAAAAGCGTTTGCATGAACGCCCTGATTGCCAGCATCTTGTTTTCCTCTACTCCTGATGAAGTAAAACTGATGATGGTCGATCCCAAGATGGTGGAGCTGTCCAATTATAACGGCATTCCCCATTTGATCCATCCTGTGGTTACCGACGCCAAAAAGGCGGCCAAGGCTTTGCGCTGGGCCGTCCATGAGATGGAAAAACGCTACGATACCTTTGCCAAAGCGGGAGTGAAGGATATTGCCCGTTATAATGCCTGGCTGGCCGAGCAGGAGATGGAGGACAAACCTTCTCCCATGCCCCAATTTGTGATTTTGATCGACGAGCTGGCCGATTTGATGCTGGTGGCGCCGGCGGATGTGGAAGACGCTATCTGCCGCCTGGCCCAAATGGCCCGGGCTGCCGGCATGCATCTGGTGGTTGCCACCCAGCGGCCCAGCGTGGATGTGATCACCGGCATCATCAAAGCCAATATTCCCTGCCGCATTGCCTTTGCCGTATCTTCCCAAACGGACTCCCGGGTTATTCTGGACATGGCCGGCGCCGAAAAGCTTTTAGGCCGGGGGGATATGCTGTATTCCACTTTAGAGAATCCCAAGCCCGTCCGGGTCCAGGGCGTTTACGTTTCCGACAAGGAGATCGAAAGCCTCACGGAATACATCAAGGCTGCCAACATCCAGCCGGAATACCGGGAAGATGTGGTCAGCGGCGAGGAGGAAAGCCGGGAGGAAGAAAACGAGGAACTGGACAGCTTGCTGCCGGAAGCCGCCCGGATTTTTATCGAAAGCGGTCAGGCTTCCATATCCCTTTTGCAGCGGCGCTTGCGGATCGGTTATACCCGGGCCGCCAGGATTATTGACCAGATGGAGGAGCAGGGTATTGTGGGCGGTTATGAGGGCAGTAAGGCCCGGGCCATCCGCATGACCATGGCCCAATATGAGGAGCGATTCGGCAAAAAAGAGTAATATTCCCCATAGGCAATTGGATAAAAATTTGATATAATAAATTAATAGGCAATAATATGAGCCGGAGGATCGATAAATGGAAGGTATCGGGGGGATCCTGCGGGAGGCTCGGCAAAAAAAAGGAGCCACCTTAGACCAGATTGAAGAAACCACAAAGATCAAAAAGCGCTATTTATTAGCATTGGAGCATGAGGAATGGGATCGCATGCCGGGTAAGGTATATGCTAAAGGCTTTTTGCGCACTTATGCCCGATACCTAGGCTTGGATGAGCAGGCTTTAGGCGATATGTTTGAACTATCCGTCAGAGAAATCGTTAAAGCTCAGTCAAATGCTGCCGCTGCTTCAGCTGCCGCCTCCCCGGAGGCGCCCAAAAGGCGCCGGGAGGTAGATTTGCAAAACAAGCCGAAGCGCCAGCTGGTTTTGATCCTTTGCGTGGTTTCTGCCGTCGTCCTGTATTTTGCTCAATGGGCGTACAAAACCTATTATTTAGCTGATCATGGCGATAACGAGCCCAATCCCCCGGCCATTATCCTGCCCCAGCCCGAGCCTTTGCCCACTGAGACTGTCGTAGAGACGGAGCCTGTTATTCTTACTTCATTTACGCTCAAGATGGCTGCCGCAGAAAATTGCTGGTTCCGGCTTAAAGACCAGGGCCAGCAGATTTATGAAGGCACTATCCGGGCCGGCGAAACTCTGGAGTTTCCCGAGCTCCAAAAAATTGAGCTTAGGATGGGCAATGCCGGCGGCGTCACTATCAGCCTGAACGACTTGGAATTGCCGTCTTTAGGCAGATCCGGTCAGACCATGACGAAGCTTTATTCGATTGCAGACGGTATCATGTATGACGATGAAACCGGTGAAGCTATTTCCTAAAGAGACGCCGGATAATAAAACGAGTCCTTAATTACAAAAAGGAGGGTCCTGCCGGCCTGCCGGCTTATTTACGATGAAAAAAACCTTACTTCATTTAATGACCTTGGGCTGCCCCAAAAACCAGGTCGATAGCCGTCAAATCCAAGGTATGTTGCTTGAAAAGGGATATGTTTTCACCAACTCGCCGCAGGAAGCGGAGATCATTCTCCTTAATACCTGCGGCTTTGTTGATGATGCAAAAGAAGAATCCATACAGGCTATACTGGATTTATCCCGCTGGAAAAAGAAAGGCCGCTGCCGCTTTTTAATCGTTCTAGGCTGTCTGGTACAAAAATACGGCGACGAACTGGCGGAGGCTTTGCCGGAAGTCGATCTTTTTTTAGGGGTTACGGACTGGGTGCAGCTGCAAGCTCATTTAGATACTTTATCCTCTTCCATAAGCGGGAAGCAGAAGCGGCAAAGATTACAAATTGGCAGCCCCGATCAGCATCTGTTTTCAAATACCTGGGCCATGCAGTCGGCTGAAGATCCCTGCGGCTACGTTAAAATTGCCGAAGGCTGCGATCACCACTGCACATTTTGTGTGATCCCCCAGATCAGAGGCGGCTACCGCAGCCGGTCTTTGGATTCCATAAAGGAAGAAGTGGCCGCCCGGGTGGCCAGGGGCTTGCGGGAAGCGGTGCTGGTAGCCCAGGACACCGGCGCCTATGGCAAGGACCTGACGCCGAAGTCCAGTCTGGCTGAGCTTTTGCGGGAGCTTTGCGCCATCGAGGGCTTGGAGCGGGTGCGCATTATGTATTGCTACCCCGAAGGGGTGGATGAGGCTCTGCTTAAGGCCATGCAGCACCCCAAGGTTTGCCCTTATCTGGATATGCCCATCCAGCATGTGGACGATGTTGTGCTGCGGACTATGGCCAGGCCCATCAGCAGCAACAGGCTAAAAAGCGTTATCACCGGGCTGCGCAAGCATATTCCCGATATTGTTATCCGCACTACCTTGATGGTGGGTTTTCCCGGGGAGACGGAGGAGGCTTTCCAGGCATTGCTGGAGTTTTTAGAAGAATTCCATTTGGAAAGAGTAGGTTTCTTTGCTTTTTCACCTCAGCCCGGCACGCCGGCCGAAAAGCTGCCCGATCAAATACCGGATGCAGAAAAAGAACGGCGCTTGGAGCTGGCTCAGCAAAAGCAAAGTCAGGTTTTAGATCAATGGCATGATTCTCTGGTAGGAAAGGTTTTATCTGTTTTTATTGACGAAAGCAGCCGGGAAAAAACCGGTTTGTATCACTACGAAGGTCGTACCTGCTGGGATGCCCCGGAAATCGACGGTTTGGTCACCTTCAGCAGTCAAGAACGGTTCAGCCCCGGTCAGTTGATCGACGTCAGAATCACCCATAGCAGGGATTATATATTATCGGGAGAGATAGCCAATGAACCTAGCCAATAAACTAACATTGCTGCGGATTATCCTGATCCCTTTATTTATGGTTTTTGCCCTTTGGGATTTGCCTCACGGCGATTTATGGGCGGCCTTGCTTTTTATTTTGGCGGCCAGCACCGATGGCCTTGACGGTTATATTGCCAGAAAACGCAAGGAAATAACGAATTTAGGCAAGCTTCTGGATCCCCTGGCCGATAAAATGCTGGTTACCGCCGCCTTGATCACTTTGGTGGAAATCGGCAGAATCCCTTCCTGGATATCCATCATTATTATTGGACGGGAATTTTTAGTCACAGGTTTAAGAGGCGTATCGGCGGCGGAGGGAATTGTTATAGCTGCCAGCAAATTGGGCAAACTAAAGACGGTCACCCAAATCGTAGCTCTTTCCGCCCTTTTGCTGGAAAACTATCTGACGCCCTACATCGGTTTTCCGCTGGGTACCTGGCTGCTTTATCTGGCTCTGATTTTTACCCTTTATTCCGGCTACGATTATGTGGTGAAAACTTTCCAGGAAATCAAGATGACCTAAGGAGCCTGACTCATGGATCAGCAATGCTCTGCTCAATCTTGTCAGTTGGACCGGCAACTTGAGGATTTGGCAGCTTTAGCCGTCGCCAAGGGCCTGTCTATCGTCACTGCCGAATCTTGTACCGGCGGTTTGATCGGCGGCTGGATCACCAGTTTGCCGGGTTCTTCCGTCTATTATAAAGGCGGTATCATCTCTTATTCCAACGACATTAAGGAAAAGCTGCTGGGTGTGGACGCCGAAGTCCTTGCCGCAGCAGGCGCCGTAAGCCCCCAGGTGGCCGCTGCCATGGCCGGCGGCGCTGCCCGCGTTCTGGAAGGAGATCTGGCGATTGCCGTTACCGGCATAGCCGGCCCTCAGGCCGACGGTACAGAAAAGCCCGTGGGCTTAGTATATATCGGTATTTTTTATCAAGGGAGAGAAAAGGTTTTTCCCTTTCAGTTTTTCGGCAGCCGGCAAGCTATCCGGCAGCAGACTGCAGAGGCGGCAATCGCTTTGGCCCTTGAAGCATTAAAAGGAAATTGGCATTAAAGAAAGGAGTATATTTTGGTTAATTCATTTTTCGGCGAACTTCAAATAGATCGCAAAATTGTCAACGCTCTGGAGGAAATGGGCTTTGAAGAGCCTACGCCTATTCAGGCTCAGGCAGTACCCTTAGTTACCCAGGGCCATGATTTGATTGGACAGGCTCAAACCGGCACAGGCAAAACGGCAGCCTTCGGGATTCCCATTGTGGAAAAGGTGGAAGCCTCCGTAAACAAGATCCAGGCTTTTATCCTGACCCCCACCAGGGAGCTGGCTATCCAGGTGGCCGGCGAGATCGCCAAGATCAGCAAATTCAAGCATATCCGGGTGCTGCCGGTTTACGGCGGCCAGCCCATCGATCGGCAAATTCGCTCCCTGCGCAGCGGCGTCCATATCGTCATCGGCACGCCGGGCCGTATTTTGGATCATTTGGATCGCAAGACCCTGCGCCTTGACCACGTGAAGGTCATGGTCATCGACGAGGCCGATGAGATGCTGGATATGGGCTTTGTCGAGGATATCGAAGCAATTATGGATCAGGCGCCGGAAAGCCGGCAGACCCTGCTTTTTTCGGCCACCATGCCGGATCCCATACGGCGTCTGGCCAATAAATATTTAAAAGAACCCAAGTTTGTCAGCGTTAACAAAGAAACCGTTACCGTACCGCAAATCCAGCAGCGCTATTATGAGGTCAATCCTTCCAATAAGATCGAGACCCTCTGCCGCATACTGGATTGCGAGAACTACGACGGCGTCATTGTTTTTTGCCGCACAAAAAGAGGCGTGGATGATCTGTCGGCAGCCCTGCAATCCCGGGGTTATGAAGCCGAGGGTCTCCATGGCGACTTGACTCAGGCCCAGCGGGACAAAACCATGAAGGGCGTCCGCAGCGGCGACACGGATATTCTGATTGCCACCGACGTGGCAGCCCGGGGTATCGATATCGACCGGATCAGCCACGTCATCAACTACGATATACCTTTGGATCCCGAATCTTACGTTCACCGCATCGGCAGAACCGGCCGGGCCGGCCGGGAAGGTGTGGCGATTACTCTTATCGTACCTCAGGAATACCGGCATTTGCGGCTGATCGAGAAGCTGATCCGCAGCCGGATCACCCGTTCTTTGCCGCCTACATTTAAGGAAATGCTGGATCTACAAAAACGGACAGTCCGGGAAAACGTAGAAAATATTTTACAGGAAGAAAACCTGGAGCCTTACCGGGAAATTGCGGCAGAGCTTACCGAGTACTTCGATAAAGAGGATGCTCTGGCGGCCTTGGTTCGCTATACCTTTAACCTGAAGGGTATCGACCTGATGGATAAGGAAGAAAAACAACGGGCGGATTTCGGTAATACAGGGGCTAAAAACGGCATGGTCAGACTTTTTATGACCATCGGACGCCAGCAAAACATCAAGCCTGGCGACCTGGCCAAGCTGATCAGCCAGGAAGTGGATATGCCGGCTCATTTAGTAAAAGGCATCAATATTTATGACAAATTTACTTTTGTGGAAGTGCCGGAAGAGTTTGCCCACCGGGTGATTCACATCATGGATCGCATGCATATCAACGGTTGGCGGGTTGCGGTTCAGACAGCCAGGGCCCGTTAAGGGCCTTGACAGATATTGTAAGAATATGGTATTTTATTGGTGAGTAAACCGGAAGGATGAGATAGGATGGACGAGAAGAAAAGCAAAGCGCTGGAGGCTGCCTTGGCCGGTATTGAACGCCAGTTCGGCAAAGGTTCCATCATGCGCATGGGTGAAGCCAGGGCTAAGATGCAGGTGGAAACTGTTCCCTCCGGTATTTTAAGCCTGGATTTGGCTTTAGGCGTGGGCGGTGTGCCCAGAGGCAGAATCGTCGAAATCTTCGGGCCGGAGTCCGGCGGCAAGACGACGGTGGCTTTGCATATTGTGGCGGAAGTCCAGAAGCTGGGCGGTATCGCCGCTTTTATTGATGCGGAGCACGCCCTTGATCCGGCATACGCCGGCAAGCTGGGGGTAAATATAGACGATATGCTGATCTCTCAGCCGGATACCGGGGAGCAGGCCTTAGAGATTTGTGAAGCCCTGGTTCGCAGCGGCGCCGTCGAGATCATCGTCATCGACTCCGTGGCGGCTTTGGTGCCCAGGCAGGAGATCGAAGGCGATATGGGCGATACTCATGTGGGCCTTCAGGCCCGGCTGATGTCCCAAGCCTTGCGCAAGCTGACGGCTGCCGTAGGCAAATCCAATACCATCTGTGTTTTCATCAATCAGATCCGGGAAAAAGTCGGCGTGGTTTATGGCAATCCTGAGACCACCAGCGGCGGCCGGGCCTTGAAGTTCTATTCTTCCGTGCGTCTGGAAGTCCGCAAAGGCGAGGCCATCAAGCAAGGCTCCGACGTAGTGGGCAATAAGACGAAGATCAAAGTCGTCAAAAACAAAGTAGCTCCGCCTTTCAAAGTGGCGGAATTTGATATCATGTACGGTGAAGGCGTTTCCCGGGAAGGCAATATTTTAGATATGGCCACGGAGCTGGAGATCATTCGTCGAAGCGGTACCTGGTATTCCTATGAGGAAAACAGAATCGGCCAGGGCCGGGAAAATGCCAAGCAATATTTGAAGGATAATCCGGCAATCCTTAAAGAAATCGAGATCCGGGTCAAAGCTCAGTTTCAGCCCGGTGAAGCCAGAGGCGAGGATTTCGGCGAAGGTGAAGAAGAATAAATAATTATACAAATTAATGTTAAAGCTCCCGGCGCCGCAAAAGCCCTCCTACTTGACAGACAAACAGTTTAAGCGTAAAATAATCTTGGTAGATAAGCTTATTTCTGTTTTGCAAATGATAGATTGGATAGGCCGCAGGCACCTATATATATCTTGGTTTGGGGGCTTCCCATGTCCGGGTTGAAAATATAAATTATGGTGAATGAGAACTTTTATCGAAAAGTTTTTGCTTATGCGGGAGTCGTCTAACTATGTTTCGGGCAGAAATCAGGCCGGTTTTTAACCAGCCTGTTTTTTTATGCAATGATGCAATTTTTTTTGGAAAGAAAATTTTTAAGGAAAGGAGGAGAAAAGTTGCCTTATACATCAATATTATTAGCTGTAGCCGTAGCGGCTGCTTTGGCTATCGGTACTTTGGCAGGCTATATTTTGCGGAAGAATATTGCCGAAGGGAAAATGGCTGCCGCCGAGGTCCAAGCTGAAAAATTATTGGACGAAGCCCGCAGAGCTGCCGAAGGTGTTAAGAAAGAAACCCTGGTTGAAGCAAAAGAAGAGGCTTATAAATTAAAAAATGATATGGAGCAGGAAATTCGCGAGAGGCGAAACGAAGCTCAGCGCCAGGAACGCCGCTTAGTCCAAAAGGAAGAGACCTTGGACCGCAAAGCGGATCAGATGGAAAAGAAAGAGGAAGTCCTTCAGAAGGTAGAGCAGGAGCTGTCCAAGCAGAAAAAGAGCTTGACGGAGCTGATGCAAAAACAACTGCAGGAGCTGGAGAGAATTTCCGGTCTTTCCTTCGACCAGGCCAAGGATTTGCTGCTTTCCCGGGTGGAATCGGAAATCAAGCACGAAACAGCCATGATCATTAAGGAAAACGAAGCTCAAGTAAGAGAAGAGAGCGACCGTCGGGCAAGGAATATTATTTCATTAGCTATTCAGCGTTGCGCTGCCGATCATGTGGCCGAGACTACCGTTTCGGTGGTAGCCTTACCCAATGACGAGATGAAGGGCAGGATCATCGGCCGGGAGGGCCGCAATATCCGGACGCTTGAAACGTTGACCGGTATTGATCTGATCATCGATGATACGCCGGAAGCAGTGATCTTGTCAGGCTTTGACCCGGTTCGCCGGGAAGTGGCCAGAATCGCTTTAGAAAAACTGATTTTGGATGGACGTATCCATCCCGGCCGTATTGAAGAAATGGTTGAAAAGGCCAAGAAAGAAGTAGAGCAAAGCATTCGGGAGGAAGGCGAGCAAGCCACCTTCGAGACGGGAGTCAATGGTCTGCATCCTGAACTGATCCGGCTTTTGGGCCGTTTGCGCTATCGTACCAGTTATGGCCAGAATGTATTGAAGCATTCTATTGAAGTGGCTCATTTGGCCGGTATGATGGCGGCGGAAATTGGCGCCGATGTGGCCTTGGCCAAGCGTTCCGGTTTATTGCACGATATCGGCAAGGCCATCGATCATGAGATTGAAGGTTCCCATACGGTAATCGGTGCAGATTTGGCTAAAAAGTACAGGGAATCCGAGGAAGTCATTCACGGCATTGCCGCCCATCACGGTGACGAGCCTTTCCGTTCTGTGGAAGCCGTCCTGGTGGCAGCTGCCGATGCCATATCGGCTGCCCGGCCCGGCGCCAGGCGGGAAACTCTGGAAGCTTACATTAAGCGTCTGGAGAAGCTTGAGGAAATCGCCAATGCCTTTGAAGGCGTGGACAAATCTTATGCCATTCAGGCCGGACGGGAGATCCGCATTATCGTTAAACCTGATAAAGTAGACGATGCCGGCTCCGCCCTGATGGCCAGGGAAATCGTTAAGCAGATCGAGGGCAATATGGAATATCCGGGTCAGATCCGGGTAGTAGTGATCCGGGAAACCCGAGCTGTGGATCACGCCAAATAAAGCCGGTCATACTAATCTGCCTGCAACTTTAGCCAGTGGCAATCCTATACGGCAGAATTCCAGGTCCCCTGTTCAGCAGGCTATAGATTGCAGCGCTGACAGGGGACTGTTTTTTAGGCAATTTTAGGGGGAAGGAAGCTTTAACCATGTTAACGATCATGATGATTGGCGATATCGTCGGCAGGCCGGGCCGGGAAATTCTGAGAGCAAAACTGCCGGCAATGATCAAAAGCCACAAACCGGATATGGTCATTGCCAATGGCGAAAATGCTGCCGGCGGTAAAGGCATCACGGAAGAAGTGGCTAAAGAAATCTACGACCTGGGCGTGGATGTCATCACTATGGGCAATCACACCTGGGATAACCGGGATATTTTTAATTTTATTGACCATACACCCAGTCTGATCCGCCCGGCTAATTATCCCCAGGGAACGCCCGGCCAGGGTTGGACAATCCACGAGATCAGGCCCGGTCTGCGGCCGGTGGCGGTAGTTAATCTGATGGGCCGCTCTTTTATGACGGCCATCGATTGTCCTTTTCAGGCTGCCGATGCTTTGCTGGCGGAGATCAAAGGGAAGTCGCCTCAGGAAAAGGCTCCCCTGGTCATCGTGGATTTTCATGCCGAAGCCACATCGGAAAAAGAAACCATGGGCTTTTATCTGGACGGCCGGGCGGCGGCGGTGGTGGGAACCCATACTCATGTGCAAACCGCCGATGAACGGGTGTTGCCGGGGGGCACAGCCTACATTACTGACATGGGCATGACGGGGCCCCGGGACTCTGTGCTGGGCGTAAAACCGGAGATCATGATTCAGCGCTTCCTTACCCAAATGCCGGTGCGCCATGAGTTGGCAGAAGGCACGGCTATTTTGTCGGGGGTGCTGATCCGCATCGACGAAGTGAGCGGTGCGGCCACGGAGATTTTGCGGTTGAAGGAAATCCGGTAATAGCATAAATTAGAAGGGGTTGGACATGACTTCAAGAATATTATTAGTATCCGGACCTGTGCGCAGCGGTAAAAGCGATTATGCCGAAGAACTGACGAAAGCTGCCAGTGAAGAAGCGGCGGTAGGCGCTGGGGGAACAAATGTTTCTCCCGAGGGACTGGTGGCTTATCTGGCTACGGCAGAAGCGGGAGACCAGGAAATGGCCGACCGGATTGCTGCCCATCAGGCCAGAAGGCCCCAGGCCTGGCTGACGAAGGAGGCGCCTTTCCGGCCAGCCGAGGCTATACAGGAGGCTTATGCCGCCGGACGGCGGGTGATGCTGCTGGATTGCCTGACTATGCTGGTCAGCAATTGGCTTTGCCGCCTGCTTCCCGAAGAAGAGCAAGAACAATTGCTGGAGCAAGACTATTTCAGCGCCATAGCTCAGCCTGTGGAGGAGATATTCGCTTTAATCAGGAGCTTGCAAGACGTCACCTTGGTTATCGTCACCGATGAGACAGGCTGGGGCCTGGTACCGGATAATGCCCTGGGTCGCCTTTACCGGGATTTGGCGGGCCGGATCAATCGGCAGGCGGCGGCGGCGGCGGATCAGGTCTGGCTTGTCGTCATGGGTCTGCCCCAGCAGTTAAAATAGCAATGCCGGCAAGCGGTTTGGCCTGGCGCCAAGAAAGCAGGAGGTTGCCCTGTGGATTCTTTGATATTTGCCTTTCATTTTTTTACGAATTTACCTTTGCCGGGAGAAACGGACTGGAACGAGCAGACAGCGGCGGCTTCCTTAACCTGGCTGCCTCTTACGGGCCTGATTCTGGGCCTGATGCTGGCCGCTCTCCGTTTATTCAGCCAAAACATTGGCTTTCCCCAATCTGCTCCTTTAGCTATGCTCCTTTTAATGGCTGCAGAGCTGTGGGTAGGCGGGGCTCTATTTCTCGACGGTTTCAGCGATAGCTGCGACGGCCTCTTTTCCCGCCGTGAAAGAGAAAAAATGCTGCTGATCATGAAAGACAGCAACTTAGGCGCCATGGGGGCTTTGGGGCTGATCTTTGCTTTGGCGGCCAAGCTTTTTTTGCTGGCGGAATTATCGGCCCAGGGAGATTTCTTCTATGTCTTAATCTTTTATCCTTGCTGGAGCCGTTGGGCCGTCAATTTTGGAGTCTATCACTTTCCCATAGCAAAGAATGAGGGTTTAGCGCTCTTCTTTAAAAGCGCTCAGAAGCCGGCCTATTTCATTTTGGGCAGCGCCTTCGTGATTATTGTTTTGTTTTTTATGCCCCGCTATTTTCCTCTGGCGGCTTTGGCTTCTTTGCTGGTTCTGATTTTCTCCGCTTTGCAAATACAAAACCGCCTGGGCGGTCAGACAGGGGATACTTACGGCATGCTCAGCATGACGGCGGAGCTGTCTTTTTTGCTGTTTGCAGCGGTTATTAATACTTATCTATAAGGGAGATTTTATATGTCACAGACTATCTATATTATCCGACATGGGGAAACGGATTGGAATCGGGCAAAACGCTTCCAGGGCCAGACTGATATTGCTCTAAACGATGAAGGGCGGCTGCAAGCGGTGCGGTTGGCGATCAAGCTGGCGGAGGTGCTGCCCTTTGACCGGCTGGTGGCCAGTGATTTAATTCGGGCCCAGGAGACTGCCGAGATACTGAATAGAGGCTACGACACTCCGATTACGGTAGATGAGGGCTTAAGAGAAATGAATTTTGGCCAGTGGGAGGGTCTGAATATCAATGCTATCCAAGAACGCTGGCCTAATGAGCTGCAGGCCTGGTACGACTCCGGCCAATTGACGGTTCCCGGCGGCGAAACCCAGGAGGAGCTGTTTCAGCGGGTTTGGCAGCGTTTTCAATATTGGGCCAATAAAGAGGATTATCAAAAAATGGCCATCGTCTGCCACGGCGCTGTTTGCGGTGTTTTAATCTGCGGCGTTTTGGGCCGGCCCCACCAGGAAATGCATCAGTACATGCTGGCCAATACCGGCATGTATGTGGTGACGGTAGAGAGTCAGGGCCGCTATAAGCTGACAACTTTGCCCTGAGGGTTTGGCAGCCTAACTTGTTCTATTCCTTGGTTTGAAGCATAAATATTAGGGATAGAACCTGGTTTAAAGGAGGCGTGGCCATGACGCCATTCAAAGAAAACTTCAGAAGGCTTCTGCCTTATCCCGCCAGAGCAATCCGGCGCCGTCATCTCAAAAAGCTGGGGGCTTTTACGGCCCTGACCTTGCTTTGTTTTTTCAGCTTGCCCTTTTTCTTCACCGCAGGTCAGCCCCAAGCCATTCCCACGCTGACGGCTGGCGCGGTGGCTGCCGAGGGGCGTTTGATCCCCATCTATTCCGTAGATACAAAGGGGGAAAAGCTTTGTTCCCTGACCTTTGACGCGGCTTGGGGGGCCACCAGGACTTTATCTATTCTTGACATCCTGGATGAAAAAGAAATTAAGGCCACCTTCTTTTTGACGAATATCTGGATGAAGGAATATCCCGATATGGTTAAAGAAATCGCGGCCCGGGGCCACGAGGTAGGCTTACATAGCGACAGCCACCCCAATTTAACTACCATCAACAACGCTCAATTGCAGCAGGAGATCGATAACAACCGTAATTTGTTGAAGGAGCTGACGGGAGTGGAAGCCAAAGTTTTCCGGCCGCCCTTTGGCGCCTACGATAACCGGGTGGTGCAAAAGCTGATGGACGAAGGGCTGGCTCCGATTCAATGGTCTGCCGACAGCCTGGATTGGAAGGAACTTACGGCAGCGGAAATGCTGGTGAAATTAAAGAAGGACATCAGCCCAGGCGGTATCGTGCTTTTTCATAACGACGGCCTGCACACGCCGGAGGTTTTGCCGCCCCTCATCGATTATTTGGTGGAGCAGGGATATTCCTTTAAGACGGTATCGGATTTGATTTTGCCCTCGCCCTGGACCGTCAATAACCAAGGGGTGCAAAAGCCGGTACTTTCTCCTTGACCGAAGTAGAAAATATCAGGTATAATTTGAAGATGGAATTATGACGTCCCGGCATGACGCAGAATGTCCGGGGCGTTTTTTGTAATGAGACGGAGAAAACTTACCGGCTCGTTATAAAACGCAAGAGAGGATGACAACTTCTATGTTGACAGGCAACGAGATCAGAGAACGTTTTTTAAGTTATTTTGAGAGCAAAGGCCATACGCGGGTGGCCAGCTCCTCATTAGTCCCCTTCAAGGATCCCACACTTCTATTTACCAACGCCGGCATGAACCAGTTCAAGGACGTGTTTCTGGGTTTGGAGAAGCGGCCTTACAGCCGGGCCACCACCGCCCAAAAGTGCGTGAGGGCCGGCGGCAAGCATAACGACCTGGATACCGTGGGCCGCACAGCCCGCCACCATACCTTCTTTGAAATGCTGGGCAATTTCTCCTTCGGCGATTATTTCAAAGAAGACGCCATCCGCTATGCCTGGGAGTTTTTGACGGTGGAGATGGGCCTGCCTCAGGACAAGCTCTATATCACCATTTATACCGATGATGATGAGGCTGAGGCCTTATGGCTTAAGCAGACGCCGGTTCCCCAGGAGAGAATCATTCGCTTGGGTGAGAAAGACAACTTCTGGGCTATGGGCGATACCGGCCCCTGCGGCCCTTGCAGCGAAATTCACATCGACCGGGGTGAGAAGTACGCCTGCGGCCCTGACTGCGGTATCGGCAAATGCGATTGCGACCGTTTTCTGGAGATCTGGAATCTGGTCTTCATGCAGTATAACCGGGACACCGAAGGCAAGATGACGCCGCTGCCCAGACCCAGCATCGATACGGGCATGGGCCTGGAGCGCATCACCGCCGTAGTCCAGGATGCGGAATCCAATTACGATACGGACATCATGGCGGAAATCGTCAAAGCTGTAGAAGCTGTCTGCGGCCGGCCTTATTATAAAGACATGCGCGGCTTCCCCTTCCGGGTAATTGCCGACCATATCCGTTCCTGCTCGTTCCTGATCAGCGACGGTGTTTTGCCCAGCAATGAAGGACGGGGCTACGTGCTGCGCCGGATTTTGCGGCGGGCCATCCGCTTCGGCAAGGTTTTGGGCATTGAAGGCCCATTTATGTACGATCTGGTGAATGTGGTCGTTAAGCAGATGGGTCAAGCCTATCCTGAGCTTATCGAAAACCAGGAGGCCGTCAAAACGGTAATCAAACGGGAAGAGGATCGTTTCCACGAAACCCTGGATGCCGGCATCAAGCTGGCCCAGGAAATTGTAGCGAAAACCAAGGAGCAGGGAGAGCAGGTGCTTGCCGGTCAGCAGGTATTCAAGCTTTACGATACTTACGGCTTCCCCTTTGATTTATCTCAGGATATTGCGGAGGAGGCGGGCCTGGCTATTGATAAGGAAGGCTTTGACGAAGCCATGGACCGTCAGCGCCGGCAGTCGAAGGAAGCCAGAAAAGAAGAGGGCGCCTGGGATGTGGCTTTGCTGATGAACCGGCTGAGCCAGGGAGCCGCCACGGAATTTTTGGGCTATGATACCTTGACGGCCACCAGTGCGGCCACCATGATCGTCAGAGAAGAAGAGCAAGTAGATACCGCTAATGAAGGGGAAACGGTTCTGATGATTTTCCCCCGCACGCCTTTTTATGCGGAAAGCGGCGGCCAGGTTTCCGACCAGGGCCGGATCAGCGGCAAAGACGGCTTTGTGGAGGTGACCGGTGTTGCGAAATTGCCTGACGGCAGAATCGTTCACCAGGGTCTGGTCTCCGGCCAGATCAGAAAGAATGAAGAATTCGCCTTGCAGGTAAGCCCCGAAAGCCGCCGGCAAATTCAGACGAACCACACCGTTACCCACCTCCTGCATAAAGCCTTGCAGGAAGTATTGGGCAGCCATGTTACTCAGGCCGGCTCCGTGGTGGAAGCCTCCCGTCTGCGTTTTGACTTTGTTCATCATGGCGCCATGACTCCGGAAGAAATCCGGCAAGTGGAGTCTAAGGTTAACCAGGCTATTGCGGCTGCCTATCCCGTAAAGACGGAAGTCATGGAGCTGGAGGAGGCCAAAAAGGCCGGCGCTACCGCCTTGTTTGGCGAGAAGTACAGCGATGTGGTGCGGGTTGTTTCCATGGGCGATTACAGCAAAGAGCTTTGCGGCGGCGTTCATTTGCCCAACACCGCCTTTGCCGGCAGCTTCAAGATCATCAGCGAAGGGGCCGTCAGCGCCGGTATCCGCAGAATCGAGGCTACCAGCGGCGCCGGGGTGTTGGCTCTATTGGAAGAGAAGGAAGGCGCTATTAAATCCATTGCCGCTATCCTGAAAGCTCCTGCCGCCGCCCTGGAAAAAAAGGTGCAGAATCTGGTGGACAGCAATAAAACACTGGAGAAAGCGCTGGAAAAAGCGGAAAGCAAGGTAGCTGCCCTGCAAAGCGGCAAGCTGATGGATAAAGTGCAAATGATTGGCGAAACCCCGGTTTTGATTTCCCGGGTGGAAGCCAGGGATAAAGAAAGCTTCCTGGGCCTTTCCGATACGTTCAAAGAAAAGCTGGGCAGCGGCATTGTGGTTTTAGGCGCGGTGATGGAGGATAAGGTCAGCTTTATCGTTACCGTCTCTAAGGATTTGGTGGACAAGGGTTACCATGCCGGCAATCTGGTCCGGGAAATTGCCAAGGTGGCGGGAGGCAGCGGCGGCGGCCGGCCGGATATGGCCCAGGCCGGCGGCAAAGATCCGGCCATGCTGGACAAAGCCCTGGAAGAAGCGGCAAAAATTATCCAAAGCGTTAAATAATCTTCATTTGTGTGCGGCCTGCAAGTGTGATAAGATAATGGTACAATCCGTTATCGATGAGCGTAGGCGGTCTGTCCGGAAGGAGGGGTTACCATGGACAAAAAAGAACAGCAGCGGAATATAGGCAATCAGAATATGGATCATACGGTGATGTTCAAGATAAAGAACGAGGCGGAAATCAGCACCAGGGAGCTTTTGCAGCATGTGTACAAAGCCCTGGAGGAAAAAGGCTATTCGCCGGTTAATCAAATTGTCGGCTATCTGTTGTCCGGCGACCCGGCTTACATCACCAGCCACCAGAATGCCCGCAACATGATCCGCCGTTTAGATCGGGACGAGCTTTTAGAAGAGCTGGTTACCGAGTATCTTAAGGCAAAGTAAATGATCGGATTAGACGTAGGAGATCGCAGGATCGGTATTGCCGCCGCCGACGGCTTGGGCATTACCGCTCAAGGGCTGCCGACTTTGGAGCGGCGCAAGCCGGCAGAGGATTTAGATGCCTTAATTCGTGTCCTCAATGAGCGGAAGGCCTCCAAGCTGGTGGTGGGTCTGCCCAAAAACATGGACGGCAGCATCGGTTTTCAAGGGGAGAAGGTTCGGGAATTTATTCAGGCCCTGCTGGAGAGAATCGCAGAAGCCGGCCTGGCTTTGCCGGAAGTGATTTACTGGGATGAGCGGCTGACTACGGTGGCGGCTCACCGTACGTTACTGGAGGCCGATGTTTCCCGCAAAAAACGTAAGGGTGTGGTGGATAAGCTGTCGGCCGTATTTATCCTCCAAGGCTATTTGGATCGGGAAGCTCAAAAACGGTGCTAACCCAAAAACGGTACTAAATTGTGCCGAAAATAGCGCCTATCTATTGACAACCGTACATAATGAAAGTACAATTACCGGGAATAGAACGTTAGTGAAGTGGGAAATGTATGAAAAAAGCGAGGTGTAATCAATATGGCAGAAGATAAGGATATCCTGGAAAACGAAAATGTAGTGTTAGTTGATGAGGATGGCGTAGAGCATACTTTTGTATTGCTGGATGTCATCGAAGTAGAAGGTAGCGAATACGCTATACTTCAGCCTATAGATGAAGATTTGACCGATGACGAAGAACCGGAAGCCGTGATTTTAAAGATCGCCACCGATGAGAATGGCGAAGAAATCCTTGCCGACATTGAAGACGACGAGGAATGGGAGAAAGTCGCAGATTTCTGGCAGGATGCCATGGAAGCTGAAGGCGAAGACGAGTAAACTCCCTAAATAAAATAGATATGATTTTATAGGCGGAGGTGCAGCGGAAATGCTACGCCTCTGTTGCATTTATCCTACTTTTTTTGATAGAATATCCTATAGTGTTTTAAAAGGAAGTGGAATATGGCGAATCAAGAATATCAAAAAGATTCTTCCGCTAATACGGATGTATCCGTTGAGGAGATAAAAAACCAGCCCGCTGTCCTTAGGACCCGCAAAAAAAAGCAGGGCAAAGGCGGCCTGGCTTTTCTGGTTTTGATTATTCTGGCAGCAGCCTTGGCTGTCGGAATTGTTGGCGGCAGGTATATCCAATCCCTGGATGACCGCTGGCTGGAGGATCTGGAGCCTGTCATGACTTCAGGAGCCCAGGAGTTCATCTTCACGGTAGAAAGAGGCTGGACCTTATCCCGGACGGCTCAGGCCCTGGCCGAAAACCAATTGATCCGCAGCGCTGAAAGCTTTGTGCGCTTAGGCAAGCAGGAGGGTCAGGCAGAGGCGTTAAAGGCCGGACGTTATTTGCTTTCGCCTGCCATGAGCAGCCCGGAGATTCTGGAAGAGCTGGTCAAGGGCAATCTGCTGACGGCCAAGTTTACCATACCGGAGGGCTATACCCTGCGGCAGATCGCCAAGGTGTTTGCAGAAAAAGGCATTGCTGCCGAGGAGGATTTCTGGCAGTGCGTGAAAGAAGGCCAGTTTGACTACAGCTTCTTAGAAGGCCTGCCGGCGGACGAACACCGGCTGGAGGGTTATCTTTTTCCGGATACGTATGTTATTGAGATCGATGAATCGCTGGAATCCGTCATCAACCGTATGCTGAAGCGCTACCAGGAAATTTGGCAGGGCCTGCCCTCGAAGCATAGCAAGCTTAGCGACCGGGAGATACTGATCCTTGCGTCGATCGTTCAAAACGAAGTGAAGCTGGATGAGGAGCGGCCTGTTGCCGCCGGCGTTTTTTATAACCGGCTGGCCAAAAACATGCTGCTGCAATCCTGCTCCACGGTGCAGTATTATTTTGAAGAGCCAAAATTCCCCTTGCTGACGTCGGATACCAAGATTGATTTTCCGTATAATACCTATATCTATACGGGTTTGCCTCCGGGTCCCGTCGGCTCTCCCGGCAAAGTTTCCCTGGAGGCGGCCATGGCCCCGGCGGATACGGATTATCTTTATTTTGTGGCCAGGGAAGACGGCAGCGGCGGTCATTATTTCTCGAAGACCTTAAACGAGCATAATCGGGCCGTGAACCAGGCCAGAGCCAACCGCAATAAACAATAAATTTAAAATCCTCATCAGCAAAAAGGAGTTTCCATGGAATTATTAGCTCCTGCCGGCAGCTTGGAAAAGCTGAAAGCGGCAGTTCTTTTTGGCGCCGACGCCGTTTATTTGGCTGGCAAAACTTATGGTCTGCGGGCCTTTTCCGACAACTTCGATCTGGAAGAAATGAAAGAGGGGATTGCCTTTGCCCACGGTCATGGCGCCAAGGCCTATGTGACCGTCAATATCTATGCCCGCAATCAGGATCTGGCAGGGCTGCCGGACTATCTCAAAGAGCTTGCGGAGGTTCAGGCCGATTCCGTAGTGGTTTCCGATCCCGGCGTCTTTCGTCTGGTCCGCCAGACTATCCCCGGGATGCCGGTGCATATCAGCACCCAGGCCAATACCACCAACTGGCAGGCAGCTGCCTTCTGGCAGGAGCTGGGCGCTTCCCGGGTTGTGCTGGCCCGAGAGCTGGCTGCCGGCGATATCCTGACCATTCATCAGCAGCTGCCGCAATTAGAACTGGAGGTTTTCGTTCATGGGGCTATGTGCATGTCCTATTCGGGGCGCTGCCTGATCAGCAATTATCTGACAGGCCGGGACGCCAATCAGGGCGCCTGCGCCCAGCCCTGCCGCTGGAATTACCGGCTGGTGGAAGAAAAACGGCCGGGCGAGTATTATCCTCTTTTGGAAGATGAGCGGGGCAGCTATATTTTTAATTCCAAAGATCTCTGCCTTTTGGAACAGATTCCGCTGCTGCATCAGGCCGGCGTTTGCAGCCTGAAAGTGGAGGGCCGGATGAAAAGCGTTCATTATGTGGCTTCCGTGATCAAAATTTACCGGGAAGCCCTTGATGCTTATGCCGCCGACCCCGAGAATTGGCAGATTCGCCGGGAATGGCTCCAGGAGCTTGACCGGATCAGCCATCGGGAATACACCACAGGCTTTTTTTTAGGCGATGATCCAGGCAGCCAGGACGCCAAAATCAATTTGGGGGACAATACCTCCGGCAAAAACCACGATTTTCTGGGCTTGGTTCTTGATTATGACTGGGAGCAAAAGCGGGTGCTGCTGGAACAGCGCAACCGTTTTCAGGAAGGGGATCTGCTGGAGTTTGTGCCGCCTCAGGGTCCCAGCTTCACGGTCAATGTTGCAGGCATGACCGATGAAGAAGGCAATCCGGTGACGGCGGCGCCGCATCCTCAGCAGCGGCTTTACCTGCCTTTTTCCTCGGCGGTGGCGCCCTGGACGATGATCAGAAGGGGTTAAGGGCAGCCAAAAATGAAAAATGACTCAAATGATTCAATAGAATTTTTCGTTAAGGCAGCCAGGGACAGGATTGCTTATGTGACAAAAACCGTTGAAGCCATGGGCCATCTGGCCATTATTTCGACGATCGACAGGCAGGAAGGCACATTGAGGGTGATTTGCGATCCCCAAGCATCAGGCCAGGTTCAAGAACTGCTGCTATCTTTGGGATGCCAACCCCTTGCCTGAAACGGATACCTATTGTAATTGCAGATTAGTATTGCGTTTGAAAAATCTCAACCCCGGCAAGACTATTGCCGGGGTGATTTTTTATCATGGAAAGAAAAAAAAGGATTTACGGCTTTGCTGTCTTATTCAGCATGGTCTTTTTATCCCTGCTGGGGCGTCTTGCTTATATTCAGCTTTTTACCGGCGCCCATAGCGGCGATTCCCTGGCTTTATACGCCGCTCAGCGCTCCGACGGCAGCTTTGCGGCCGAGGAATATTTGCGGGGAGATATTTTGGATCGCTGGGGCAACAGCCTGACCGCTTCGGCTATGGCCAGCCGTCTGGTGGTTTTTCCGCAAAATCTGAATCTGGATTTATTGCAATCCTCTCAGCTTTTAGCTCAGCGCCTACAGGAAGCCTTAAATTTATCGGATCTGGCAGAATTGAAAGCTATTTCCGGGCGGCAAAAAATATATTTCCATCTTGATGATCAGGAGCTGTTAAGGGAAATAGAGGAAGCGGCTCTGCCCGGATTATCGGTGCTGCCTATGAAATTCCGTTATGGCAAAGGCTCGCTGGCCCGGCATTTCGTGGGCTACCTGTATGAGAAAGACGGCAGAGGAGCTTTTGGCCTGGAAAAAGAATACGATCAGCTGCTGCAAGGAAACAAGCCGGAGTATGCTATCGACGGGGTAAAGGATGTAACGGGCTTTCTGCTGCCGGGATACATTAAAACCGGCGAAAACCGGCCGGATCAGCAGCGCCATGACCTGATTACCACCATTGACAGGGATCTCCAAAGAAAAGCGGAAGAAATCGCTGCCAGAACCATGAAAAAAGGAGCTTTGGTTATCATGAGCGTGGAAGGCAGCGAGATTTTAGCCGCCGTAAGTCGGCCGGATTTTGAGCAAAACCGGATTAAGGATTATTTGGATGGCGGCGACCAGCTCATCGACAGAGTCAGCCGCAAGGCTTTTTATCCCGGCTCCGTTTTTAAATTAGTCACCGCCGCCGCAGCCTTAGAGTATGCCGGCGAACAAGGCGTCGATCTGCGAAGCGTGCAATACGAATGCAAGGGCAGCTACGCCTTTGACAACGGTGTAACTATCGGCTGTCTCGGCAGACATGGCCGCCTCGATCTCCGCCAGGCTTTTGAAGTCTCCTGCAACGGCTATTTCATTAATCTGATACGTCAATGGGGCGGAGCGCCGGCTTTAAAAAAAATCTGTGATCGTTTTGAACTGGATACGTATTTTGATGATAATGCCGGACCGATACTATTGGCAAATACGGCCATCGGCCAGCAGGGGATTATGGTGAGCCCTCTGCAAATGGCCAGAATATACGCCTGCATTGCCCGGGGCGGCTTGGATCAGCAGCCCGCTAAGGTTCTCTATGCCGTAGACCGTAACGGCCTTCGGGAGCCTTTAGAGAAGGGACGGCGTTTGACCAGGGTATTCAGCACTAAAACTGCCGCAATTCTTCAGGATTGTTTGCGTTTCACGGCTTTGGAGGGAACGGCGAAAAGCGGCAATGGCCAGCTTTATCGGGTAGGAGGCAAAACGGGTACGGCCGAAGCGGGTAAGGATAACCGGGTATTGGCCTGGTATTGCGGTTATTTGCCGGTGGAGGCGCCGGCTTACGCCATTGCCGTTATGGTGGAAGAAAATATTGAAGGCAGCAATCAGGGCTTGCGAGGCGGCCGGGACGCCGCCGCTATTTTTAAAGAAGTGGGCCAAGTCCTGGCGGTCAGATGAGAACCCATGGGCTAATACTGGTAAGCTGCTTGACAGCCGGGATCGGCCCCATTATAATTATTTTCGGTTTTAAAAATTTTATATTATTTTTAGGGATCAGGAAAGAAGGAGAACAGAATGCAATACAGCTATCGTTGCCCAAAATGCGGCGTTTTTACTATGGAGCAGTCCATTAAGGATGAACCGGCAAGTCATTGCCCCACCTGCCAGGAGCCCGTTAAACGCATTATCGGTAAAAATGTCAATGTTATTTACCGTACTACCGGTTTTTATTGTACAGATTCCAGCTCTAATGCCGGCGGCGGCTGTCAGGGCTGCGACCGTTGCGATTGATAAAATACCAAAGCATATTTTTACATTAATGCCAAAAGCTTTATGGCATATTGTATGGGTTTTGGCAGATGCTATGGGTGTAACAAAAACACTCATCTATCTAAGGAGGCAACACTCATGCAAACCAATTCTATGAACACCAAAATGCCCAAAGCTTCCGCTTCTGAACTTCTGAAGAACATGAAGAACGAAACAGCTACCGAACTGGGCCTGTCCAACTACAGTACTGCTGACAAAGGCAACCTGACTTCCCGTCAGAACGGTTATGTCGGCGGCTACATGACCAAGAAAATGGTTAAATACGCTGAAGAGAACATGAAGTAAATTTTTCTAGTAAAAAGCGCCTTTGCGGCTATGGCTGCAAAGGCGCTTTTTATGATATCTTTCGTTTGCTCACTGACGAATCCATTTGATCAATTTTTTGACTGCTTTTTTCTCAATCCGGGAAACATAGGATCGGGAAATACCTAATTCTTCCGCCACTTCCTTTTGGGTGCGCCTTAAACCGTCTTCCAGTCCGAAGCGCCAGCTGATCACCTGTTTTTCCCGCTTCGTCAAATGCTTCAACTGCTCCAGAAGATTCTGGAACTCCAGGCGGTTTTCCACCTCGTCAACGACAATATCAACTTCCGTACCCAAAACCTCCAACAGGGTTATTGAATTACCTTCCCTATCGGTACCTACGGAATCGTAAAGGGAGATGTCATTGCGGTTTCGCCTGTTGGCCCGGAAAAACATCAGAATTTCATTTTCAATGCAGCGGGAAGCGTAAGTGCTCAGCTTAATACCTTTGCTTTCATTAAATGTCTGCACGGCTTTAATCAAACCGATGGTGCCGATGGAGATGAGGTCGTCTCTGTCTTCGCTTTTGCCTTCAAACTTTTTGGCAATGTGGGCCACCAAACGAAGATTGTGCTCAATCAAGACGTCTCTGGCCTCCGGGTCCCCGTTTTCCATGGCTTTTATCCACAGCTGCTCTTCAACCTCCGATAAGGGCTGGGGAAAGCTATTACTGTTGATATAGTAGGCGGCCAGGAGCATGCCGTTGACGATAGCGGCACAGCCGATGATAATTGCGCCCAATGCCATTTATTCCACCTCCGATTGGATTTGTGAGCTTGTTATAAAGCATATGAAAAAATAAGCAGAAATTGCCTGGCCTAATATTCTTTTTTCGTGTATACTAAGAAAATATGATTGGACGGCAAAGGAAGGGAAATCATGAAGCTCCTTCAACCGGATTTAACTGTTGACTGCTTAAGTGATTTGGATCTCGCCGATTGGTATGGGCGAGGCATCCGGGCTATTTTTATCGATTTGGACAATACCATATCGCCCTGGCGCCAAAACAGCGTTACCGGCGAGGCCCGGCAGCTGATCGATAAAGCCCGGCAGGCGGGCATTACGGTGGTTCTGTTTACGAATGCCGGAGAAATCCGGGCCCGGGAGGTAGCCTGGTCTTTGGGGATCAGCTACTACGCCGCCGCCAAAAAGCCCTTTGCCGCTATGTATCGCAAGGCCATGGGAGAGCTGGCTCTGGCCGGTTCGGAAGTACTGGCTATCGGCGATCAGGTTTTTACCGATGTTTTAGGAGGCAACCGGGCAGGCTGCATTACGGTATTGACGTCGCCTCTAAGTGAGGAAGAGTATGCCGGCACCAAGTTTTTACGGTTTTTAGAAAGGCTGGCCGGCAGGAAAGCGGTTTTTCACCGCAGAGACTAAAGGGCCGCAGACAAGGATGGTTTTATGGAACCTTTATACCAGGACAGACTCAGCCGTTTCCGCCAGGAGTTAAAAAAACAGGGCCGGGAGGCTTTTTTAATCAGCAAACCGGAGAACCTGCAGTACTTGTCAGGTTTTCGGGGCGATTCCACCTGGCTGTTGGTTACGGATACCCATAAATTGCTGTTGACGGATTTTCGTTATGTGGAGCAAGCCAGACAGCAATGTCCCGGCTGGCAGCTGGTAGAAAACAAAACCGGTCTGCCCTCTGCTTTAAAGGATCAAATAACCAGGCTGGGACTCAAGGATCTGGCCTTTGATGCCAGTTATGTGACGATGGAAGCTTACCAGCGGCTGGAGCTGGCTTTTGGCAAGACCGTAGATTTATTTCCGCAGTCGGATCCCTGTGTGCTGCTGCGGCAGATTAAGGATCCCTGGGAGCTGCTGCAAATGGAGAAAGCTGCCGCCATCGCTGATGAAGCTCTGGCTCTGCTGCTGCCCGGCATCAGGCCGGGTGTAAGCGAAAAAGAGCTGGCTATAGAGCTGAATTATCAGATGAGTCGGCTGGGCAGCGAAGGGCCGTCCTTTGATACCATTGTAGCCGCCGGACCCCAGGGGGCTTTGCCCCATGCCAAACCCTCAGATTACCGGCTTAAAGAAGGAGATATGGTTACCCTGGACTTTGGGGCCATTGTCAACGGCTATCATTCGGATATGACGAGAACCTTCATTTTAGGCAAGGGCCACCGGCTGGCGGAAGAACGCTACCTGCTGGTTTTGGCTGCCCAGGAGAAGGCGCTGGCAGCTATCCGTCCCGGCGCCGCCGTGTGCAGCATCGACGGCTTAGCCCGGCAGCACTTGGCTGAGGCAGGTTACGGCGATTATTTCGGCCACGGCCTGGGTCACAGCGTTGGCCTGGAAATCCACGAGGATCCCCGCTTCAGCCCTTCGGCCGAGGATATCTCTTTAGAGCCGGGGATGGTGATGACGGTGGAACCGGGCCTCTATTTGCCGGGCTGGGGAGGCCTGCGCATTGAGGACAGCATTGTGGTAACAGTTAATTCCATAAATTTTTTAACGAAATTCCCGAAAACACTGGAAGAAATAACAATCATTTGGTAAACTATAAGGTGACAAGCTTAAGGGAAATACAGAAGGAGGATATCCATGATATCAACGTCAGATTTTCGTACCGGCCTGACCTTCGAATACGAAGGCGATGTAGTTACTTTAGTGGAATTTCAGCACGTCAAGCCCGGCAAAGGCGCCGCTTTTGTCCGCTGCAAATTGCGCAACCTGAAAACCGGTTCCACCGTAGAAAAAACCTTCAGGCCAGGAGAGAAATTCCAAAAGGCCCATGTGGAACGCAAGGAAATGCAATATTTATATAAAGAAGATGACAATTGGATGTTCATGGATACGGAAACCTATGACCAGGTTGCCCTCATGGAAAGCCTTCTGGAAGACGCCCCCAAGTATTTGAAAGAAAACATGACTACCGGTATTCTCTTTTATCAGGGTCAAGTCATCGGGATGTCCTTACCCCAGCAGGTGGAGTTAAAGGTAGTAGCCACTGAGCCGGGCATCAAAGGCGATACGGCCTCCGGCGGCAGCAAGCCTGCTACTTTGGAGACGGGCTTGACCGTACAGGTTCCCTTTTTTGTCAACGAAGATGATGTGCTGATCATCGATACCCGCACAGGCAGTTACGTCAGCAGGGCATAAAGGCAAGTTTAAGATAAGCAAGCAACTATCTATTTATAAGAGAAAGGGGTGTTTTATGAGCATCAAGGAAAAGGTAGCATATTTATCCGGTTTAATGGATGGCCTGGGTTTTGACAAGGATTCAAAAGAAGGCAAGATGTTCGACGGTATTCTCGGTATTTTGGAAGAGATTATAGACGAGATGGAGGACATGGAAGAAGATCTGGATGAATTGGAAGAATTCGTCGAGGCATTGGACGAAGATCTGGATGAATTAGAAGACATCCTGGGCTTTGAAGATGACGACGATGAGGACGAGGACGACGAAGATGAGGATGACGAAGACGAATTTGTCAGCATCAAATGTCCTTCCTGCGGCAAGGTCAATTTGTTTGATCCCGAGGTTCTTTGGGAGTCCGATGATGAAGTGGAAGTCCTGTGTTCCGCTTGTGACGCTGTGATTTTTTCCAGCAGCGAGTGCGGCGAAGACTGTGATTGCGGCTGCGGCGGCGACAAAGACGACGAGGACGAGGAATAAAGACTTAGAATAAGGTAAATAAGATCCACTAAATAAAAAGGGCTCTTTTTACAGTGTCTGCTGCGGCAGGCACTGTTTTTTTGTGTCTATCGCCAAAGGATCTACGATTGCAAGCAATCATGGATTGCTTGGCATATTTAAGAGGACAGGGCATATATTTGTTTTAAACACGGACAACCAAGACGAGAAAAAAAGGAGTTTTGTCATGACTGGCTGGTCAGCTCATTTTCCAAAAGATCTGGCAGATATTTTATTGATGGGCCATCAGTTTTTACAGGAAAAAACCATGGAAATACGGTTTCGCTCCGGCCGGCCGATCATGATCAGCGACGGTCAGCGAATGCTGGCCTGGGATGGCTCTGCCTGGCAAAAGGAGCTGCCTGAGGGCAAGAAAGGAGCTTTTGGCGAAGCCGACCTGCGGAAGCTTTTTGAGCAGTTGACGGGCGGCTCCCTTTACCGGCTGGAAGAGGAATTGCAAAACGGCTATCTTACTTTACCAGGCGGCCACCGGTTAGGCTTTTGCGGCCGGGCGGTGCTGGAAAAAGGCAAAATCAAAACCATGCGTGAGATATCCTTCATGAATTTTCGGCTGGCCCGGGAGGTGCCGGGATGTCTGGAACCCTGGCTGGAGCTGCTGGTTAAGGATAAGCGCTGGCTGTCAACCTTGATTATTGCTCCGCCATTGGGCGGTAAAACCACCCTGCTGCGGGAAATGATCCGCCTGGCTTCCGGCGGCGCTAAAGTCAAAGGCGTTACCATACCCGGCTATAATGTCAGCGTAGTGGACGAGCGGTCGGAATTGGCCGGTTCCTGGCGAGGCATCCCCCAATTTGATTTAGGCCCCCGCAGCGACGTATTGGACGGCTGTCCGAAGGCCCAGGGCATGATGCTGATGATCCGTTCCATGGGTCCTCAAATATTGGCGGTGGATGAAATCGGCAAAAAGGAAGATATCGAGGCTTTAAGAGAAGCTATTGCTTGCGGCATAACGGTCTTTGCCACGGTTCACGGCCGCAGCCGGGAAGAGGTGGAAGCCAGGCCCGGTATGCAGGCGCTGTTGGACAACAGTATTTTTGAGCGGATTTTGCTTCTCGGGGGGTGAGAGATGTGCTGAAATACATCGGTATCGCTATGATTATCACAGCAGGCGGCCTGTTGGGTTTTTTGAAAAGCCGTCTGTACAGCAATTACGTAGCTTTATTGCAGGCTTTGGCCTTGGCCACCGATCTGCTGGAAACAGAGGTTCGCTACAAGCAAAATCCTTTGGCGAGAGCTTTTGAAGAAACAGGCAGCAACATTAATCACCCTGAGCTGGCCGGGCTTTTCTTGACGGCGGCTTATGGCGAAGCCTCCCAATGGGGACTGCCTGACGAAGCCTGGAAAAAAGGCGTGGCTTCAATAGCAAAAAGTATCCCTCAAGGCGAACCGCTGGCCGGCTATCTTTTGGATTTTGGGCAGGCTCTGGGCCGCACGGATCTGCAGACTCAACAAAGCTTATTTGCTTTGTTCCGGCGGCAGCTGGCTCAATGCCTGGAACGGGCCATCGCCAGAGAGACAAAGGAAGGCCGCTTGTGGCAATACCTGGGGTTATCCGGGGCGGTGGTCCTAGTTATTCTCCTAATCTAATCAACAGGGAAAGGGTATAAGCATATGAATATTGAGCTGATCTTTCAAATTGCCGGTATTGGTATTTTGACCTCCATCCTTCATGCGCTGCTGAAACAAGCCGGGAAGGAAGAATATGCTTTTATTGTTACTTTGGCGGGAGTGGCTATCGCTTTCATTATGGTTATCCAGGTGCTGTCCCAGCTTTTCAATCAGGTGAAAAGCGTCTTTTCTTTAGGGTGATAAGGAGGGGATAAGGATGGAAGCATTGCAATTGGTCATGCTTGGCATAACGGCCACAATGCTGGCCTTATTCGTCCGGGAAAGAAATAAAGAATTTGGCCTTTTAGTAAGCCTGGCCGGCGGTATTTTACTGATCACCTTAATTCTTGAGCCTTTAGGCACGGTGATCATGGGCTTGCGGGGCTTGGCCCTAAGGGGGCAAGTCAGTCTGGCCTATATCGATATCGTACTTAAAGCCACGGCTATCGCTTTTTTAACGGAATTTGCCGCGCAGATTTGCCAGGATGCCGGCGAAGGAGCTTTGGCCAAGAAGGTGGAGGCAGGAGGCAAAGTACTGATTCTCTTAATCGCGCTGCCGATCTTTTCATCGGTGCTGGACGGGCTGCTGGCCTTATTGCCGTAATGCTGAGGGAGTGCAATCCGGCCTCAGCACAGTACTGGAGGAAATAAATGAAAACCTCTGTCATAACGCCTATAAAGCTGCTTTTGCTGGTGATGTTTCTGTTGTTGCTTCAGTCTCTGTCTCCGGCAGGGGCCAAAGCTGCGGCAGTCAGTCCCGAAACTTTGCCGGGGGAGACCGCGCCGGAATCTTTATCCGAATATTCGGCAGAGATGTTTATACCGGATATCGGCGGTTTTACGGAAGCCCTGGAGCAGATTGACGATTACTTAGCCCAGCAAGGCGCCGGCCCTTTCCTAAACCGATGGTTTCAAGAGCTCAAGAGCGGCCAGCGGGGATTAAATTGGCAATCCTTAAAAGATCTGGGACAAGGCTTGTTTTTACAGCAGATCAAAGCTCAGGGCAGCTGGCTGGGCCAGCTATTGATTTTATCGGCCATCTGCGTGCTGTTGGAACAGCTAAACCGTTCTGTAACCGGGCCGGGGCCGGCTAAAGCCGGCCAGCTGGTGAGCCTGCTGCTGATCATGACCATGGTGCTCCATTCCGCCGGTCTGGCAGTAAAAGGAGCTACGGGGGCCATTGAGGGCATGGCCGGCTTTATGGAGGTATTAGTGCCCCTGTTGATGGCGGCCATGATGAGCCTGGGCCAAGTCAGCACCGTTATGGTTATGCAGCCTCTGGTATTGGGATCCATGTCTTTTATTACAAGCCAAATCCATTATTTGCTGTTTCCCCTGATTATGATTTATCTGGCTCTGGTTTTGGCCAACTCTTTATCGGAAGGCTTATCGGTGGCTAAGCTGGCCAAATTTGTCAAGCAAACGGTGCAGTGGGGCCTGGGTATGGCTATGACCATATTTACGGCGGTGCTGGCCGTGTCCGGCGGCTTTGCGGCCGTTGCCGACGGCATCAGCCTGCGCACGGCTAAATATGTGGCCGGCAACCTGATTCCCGTAGCCGGCAAGCTCTTTGCCGATGTGCTTGACACTGCCGCCGGCGCCGCCCTGATCCTCAAAAACAGCATCGGCCTCATCGGCATGATCGCCATCGTAGCCATTTTGATCATTCCTTTGATCGGCATCTTCCTGCAGGCTATGCTGCTAAAGCTGGTGGGAGCTGTGGTAGAGCCTTTGGGAGACAGCCGCACCTCCGGCATATTGGATGAGCTGGGTAATGTGATGATGCTGATTTTTACGGTTTTAGGGGCTATCGGCATCATGGTGATCCTGACGCTGTCGGCCATTTTGCTGGCAGGCAATGCAGCCGTCATGATGCGGTGAAAAACGCAAAATTGAATGCAAAGTTAATGGAGGCGAGAAATCTATGGCTTATTTAAGCGCTTTGGCGGCAAGGATCATCGGTGTGATTTGCGTCAGCTCGGTATTGGAGCTTTTGATCCCGCCGGATAAAAATATTCACCTATATTTTCGGATGTTTGCCGGCCTTTACATTTTGTCGATTTTACTGACTCCCCTGGGACAATTCTTTATTACATAATACTTATATATAAATTGGGAATGCAACGAATTTCAAAGGGAAGGATTGGTCAAGGTGCGGTTAAAAGAAGGATTAGAGAAACTGAAGCTAAACCAGTACGCCATCTGGGCTATGCTGGGTTTAGGCATCCTGCTGATGTTGACCCCTGCGCTTTTATCCAATGGTAATAGGAATGGAGCGGCGGCTCTGGGCGCCTCCTCCGGTCAAAGCTTCAGCGGTACGGTAAATAGCGAAGGAACCCTGTTGGCGGAGCAGGCGGCCGCCGTCCTTGCCACCATCAAAGACGCCGGAGAGGTTAAGGTGGTTCTTCTTCTGAAAAAAAGCAGCGGTCAAGAGGAAACTCAAGCTTTTGGCAGCAGCGCTTCCCGGCAGCTCTTAGGCCCGGAAATCCGAGGCGTGCTGATTACTGCCGGCGGCGCCGGCAACCCTGAAGTACGCTGGCAGATATATCAGGCCGCCGCCGCCCTGTTCGACGTTCCCGCTAAAATGATTTATGTGGCCGAAGGGGGAGAGAAGCAATGAATTTATTTATCCGTTTTGGAACATTAAAACTGGTGGCAGGCTTCGGCGCTATCTGCATCATGTTTGCCGCCGGGTTATCGCTAAGCAATCTGGTGAATCCCCGGCAGGCGGAATTATCGGCCATGAGGCGGGCAGCTGCTCAAGAGGATTCCCCGGCTATAGGCGCCAGTCAGACTCCGGCTGTCAGTACGGCTCCCTCCCCGGCTGCCCCGGCGGCGGTTCCCCTTGAACCGGAACCAGCAGATGAACCCATGACTGAGGCCAAGCTGGTATTTAATGAAACTCCGCTGGCAGAGGACAGTTTGACTGCTTACCGCATCGACCGCTGGCGCGCCAGAAGCCAAAGGACAACCTTCCTGGAGGCCGTTGCCCAAGACAGCAGCATTGCCGAAGCCGAAAGAACCAGAGCCAGGCAATCTTTATGGGAAGAATACAGCCGCCAGGAAAAAGAGCTGGCCTGCGAAGAAGCTATGCTATCCAAAGGTTTTGGACCGGTACTGGTGACTATTGACGAAAGCAACCGCCTTACGGCTTTAGTGCCCACCGCTATGTTTAGCGACACAGAACTGGTGCAAATCAGCGACATCCTCTGCCGTTTGGGAGGCTGCCGTGAGGAAGATATCATCTTAATCCCTTTGTCGAATTAACCCTTTGCAATATATTGGCTGTCAATTTTACAAATAAAAAGCAGGAGTTTCAGGATATTTATAGAATCTTAACAAACTAAGACAACGAAATGTAGGTTACAGGAAAGGAGCCAGTCTCTTTGGTCGGCAGTATAAGCGAATTGAAGCGCAACCTGCTAAAATCTTTTGACAGTATCTATCTGGATATATTTCAATTTGGCGTAAAGCGTTTAAGTATTGATATTGTGGGCAATCGGATCCTGATCGTCGGCGAGCACGCCAGGCTGCCGGGTCTGCAAGCCCTGGATCATTCTCAGCGCTTTGTGACCAGACTGACGGATGTAGCCTTATTGGATGAGTGCAAGGTCAGGCTCAGGCAGGCTATTGAGGAAAAGATGCCCGACGTCAAGGTGCTGACGGTTTTAAATGATTACGATCCCCATACGGAGATTGCCGCTACCGTCATTGTCACCGAGGGAGAGCTTTTAAGCCCCCGCAATTAATGAACAGAGATATCAGGGTAGGGCCTTCGCTTGCGTCGGCAATGCCTCTGCAGCAAAAAACTGATGGTGAGTAGCTCCTTATCGGGAGTTGGATAGCCGCCGGTTTAAGGTAAATTACGTCTGATCTTTAAAAAGATCCGGCGAATTTCTTTATGCCGGCGGTTTTGTTTTGCCGTCCGTGAATAGTACCGTAAGGGGGGTGATCCATGGTCAGAATCTGTGTTTTAGTAAATTTATAAGATCAATGTTCTGCATCGTAGTAATTCAATAAGGAGGTCTTTTATTATGATAACGCCGAAAAAAACGAATAAGGCCATGCCGAAAATGACCATTGTGGGCTTGGTGGTTCTTGCTTTATGTTTACTGGGTCTCTTTTTTAAGCCTAACAGCCTTAATGAGGGCTTTAACGCCATGGTCTCCAATGCTCATCCCATCGTCATCAATGTGGGTCTGCTCAGCACTATGTCCACATCGATCATCATCAGCGTCATCATGGGACGTTTCCTGGAACGCCTGGGCTTTACCGACGCTATGATGCGGCTGTTTCTGCCCGTGGGCAAGCTGCTGAACGTCAACTGCGCAATTTTAATTCCGGCTATCTACAACATCCTGGGCGATATCAATGCGGCAGGCCGCATCTCCGGCCCCATTCTGGTTAAAACCGGCGCCACCAAGGATGAGAAGAAACTGGCGATTTTCACCATGGTTCAATCCCAGCAGTCTTTTTCTACTTTTATGCTGGGTCTGGGCTGTTTGACTCTCTGCGGCGCCAGAGTTTTTGCCGTAGTGGCCATCGCTATTTTTGCTCCCCTGGTAATTTGCCCGGCCATCGGCCGATTGTTCTGGCGGGATTGTAAAGCTGTGGAGATCGAGGATCTGCCAAATTTCACGCCGGATACCCCTATCCTTAACGGCCTCTTTGCTTCCGGCCAGGAGGGTATCAATGTCTTATTACACTTGGTACTGCCTGCTTTTGCCGTTGTTTTCGGCATCATCGGACTTTTGGATTTTATCGGCATTTGGCAGTATGTCAACAACTTCCTGATCTCGGCAATGACTGCGTTAAATATTGATCCGGAAACGGGAATTCTCAGCATCATGGCGTCGCCGACCCTGGCGATGAGCAATCTTCAGGCTACCGCCGCCACCATCAATCCCAAATGGGTCATCGGCTCTTTTGTCATGGGCGCATCCGGCTTCCCGCTGTCCGTTATTTTCGGCCAAATTCCCATGATCTGGGCCCAGTCCTGCGAAATGGAGCCCAGTGAAGCCTTAAAACCTGCTTTGATCGGCATCGTTGTTCGGGTGCTGACCGCCGGCTTTATCGCCACGGTCTTGGGCGGCCTGCTGCTAAACTAGATCCAGGGGCCCACCCAAGGAGGAACTTATGGAAGATCTGCTGATTCAAAATGTGGAGATCTGGACGCTGGAGGATTCCCGGGTGATCGGCCGGGGCTGGCTCACTGCCCGGAAGGGCAAAATTACCAGCCTGGGCCAGGGCGCCCCGCCGCCGGATCTTGAGGCTAAAACCACAATTGACGGACAAGGAAGGCTTTTGCTGCCCGGCCTGGTGGATTGCCATACCCATTTGATGGAATATGCCACCGCAGAAATCAATCATACCCAGGGAAAAGCCCAGGGGATGGCTGCCGCATCCAACCTGCTGCTGGCTTTGCAGTCGGGTATTGTCGCTACCGGCGAGCATCATTTGGGTCATCCGGTTCTGGACATGCCTATGGAAAAATACAAGGAAATCCTGAAAGCCACGCCACTGGCCTCCGCCATAGCTTACGGCTGCTGCTGGCTGGGCTTTGAGCCCAAGATTTTGACCAGCGCCACCAGGCCGGGAGCCTCCTTTACAGAGGATGTATTGACGGATGAAGATTATCTGCTGATGGCGGAGGCTTCGGAGTTTCCCGGAGAAAATTTGTTTTTAAATTACACCTGTGCCAATGCTCCTTTGACTGCGGCCCCCCATGCCGGGGACGTCACCTATGACGGCGAGAAGCTGCGCCATATTATTGAGCTGTTCCACAGCCGGGGCAAGGCTGTAGGCGCTCACATCGAGGGGGATGCCTCGGCCCGGTTATTCATCGAAGCCGGCGGCGATGTGATCCACCACGGCCATAATTTATCGCCGGAAATGGGTGTGCTAATGGCTGAAAAGGGCGTTTCTTTGGTATTGACCCCTGTGGCCGGCACCAGCAAACGGCCTACAAGCCCCGAGGAAACTCTGGCTTTCTACCGCCAGGGCGTATTTTTGGCTCTGGCCAGCGACGCCTACATCTATCCTCATCCCGAGGCCGATTGGATATCTCTGCCGGCAAACCGACTGGCCGGCCCGGCGGAATACCTGCAAATCGTCGGTTCCACTCTCCGTTATTTTGTGGAAAAGGGAGTAGAAAAAAGTGAAGCGCTGAAGCTGGTCACTGTAAATCCCCGCCGGCTTTTGCGGCCTGGGGAGGAGGAGGCTGTGCTGAAGCCCGGGCGGCCGGCGGACATGATTTTATGCGACAAGCTGCCGGCATTGGCCACGGAAGATCCGGCGGACATTGTGCTGGTAATTACCCAAGGCCGTGTCCAGGTTGATAAAAGAGTTTAAGCGCCGCGTTTCTGGGGACAAGCCGCAGCCAGGAAAGGGAGGAAGACCAGGGGCCGCTCAAATTGGTTTTTGAAAACCAATTTGAGCGGCCCTTTTTTGCATCATTGCTAAAGATAATTAGCAGGTCTTTTCGTGGGTGCGCTATACTTTGGCGCTGCCGTTCTCTGGGTCTGTTGCACCTTTTCTTCAAATTAAGGACATAACTCCTTTTTTCCGTAGCCGTAGTAAAAAACCCGGAAAAATGGTATAGTAATAGCAATGAGGTGATGGTATGACAGGCGGCGAAAAAATCGAAGGCAAGGATATTGCCAAAGAGGAAGATCAGCAAAAAATCAAAGCAGAGATCATCGGCGGCAGAATCGGCGTTCTGGTTTTGCAGGCCGCCGGTGTAGAGAAGCTTTCCGGCAGCGCCATAGCCGGCCTGGGCGAAAAAGTAGGCGTGAAAAAGCCGGCCAAGGGAGTCCGGGTGGTGCTGAAGGAAGACGCCGCTCTGGTGGATATTCATATTGTGACGACTTTCGGCAAACCGATTCCGGAGATTGCCCGTTATATTCAAAAAGAAATCAAAAACCTGTTTAACGAAGAATTTTCTTCCTATCATTTAACGGCGGTAAACGTATGGGTCGACAGCGTTAATTTTAGCGAAGAAGCAATAAAATACCGGGATCAGGCGATAGCGTTGCTAAAACAGGAGGAAGAATAAAAAAAATGCTCTGGCCGGCGGCTTTCTTAGCGATAATTCTGCCTATTTGAGTTGGAAAATTACCGGGATTTTCCCTTGCGTTTATGAAGCGAAGGGTTTATATTATTAACATTATATCGCATCCGCAATGAAAAATAGTGATGTTTGAAAATGGCGTATTATAGGAGGACCGGTTTGAATATGAAACGGCGCAATACCCGGGAACTGGTAATTAAGGCATTGTTTGCTTATGAAATTGAGAAGGGAGACCCTTTCCGGCAATTGGATTATATTGCCGGTGACTGGGAGATGGCCGGTTTTGACGAAGGCAAGCTGGAAACCTTTTTAGCCGGAATCGAAGATGAATATGCCCGGCGGCTTACTTCCGGCATCCTGGAAAACAAGGAAGAGCTGGACAAAATCATCGGGGATTTCGCCGTGGATTGGGAGATCGGACGTCTGGGCGGGGCTGAACGCAATATTTTGCGGATGGGCCTTTATGAGATGCTCTATGATGAAAAGCTGCCCCCGGCCATCGCTATCAATGAGGCCGTGGATTTAATCAAAAAATACGGCAGTCAGGAATCCGCCAAATTCGTTAACGGCATACTGGGCAAAAAAGCCGAAGAGCTGAAAGCGGCGACTCCCTGATGGACAAGGTGTTTTTAGGGCTGGATACCAGCTGTTATACCACTTCACTGGCTTTGACGGATGAAGCAGGCCGGCTGCTGTATCAGAAGCGCCGTCTTTTGCCGGTGAAGCAGGGAGAAAAGGGCTTGCGGCAGTCGGAAGCCTTTTATCAGCACATGGTTCATCTTCCGGAGCTTTTTAAAGAAATGGAAGCAGCTCTGACTTATCCCTTGACTGATCGCTTAACGGCTGTGGCCGTCAGCGCCAGACCTTGCCGCCGCCAGGATTCTTATATGCCGGTGTTTCGGGCCGGCCAGGCTGTTGCCCAGGCTTTAGCCGCCGCCGCCGCCGTTCCTCTGATTGAGACAACCCACCAGGAGGGCCATTTGATGGCGGCCCTTTGGTCGGCAGATTTAAAGGCCCTCTTTGATTGCCAAGCGGAGGCTTTTTGCCTTACGCAAGGCAGGGCTTTGGATTGGCAGAAGCTTTGCCCGTTTTTAGCTTATCATCTATCCGGCGGTACTACCGAATTGATCTTGGTTCATCAGGTGGTCCAGGATCAATTCTTTTGTTTTGACTATTCTGTGGTTTCCGGTACTTCGGATATTCCTGCCGGCCAGTTGGTCGACCGGACAGGCCAGATACTGGGCTTGCCCTTTCCCGCCGGTCCTCATTTGGAAAAGCTGGCCTTGGTTAAAGGCGCCGCCGCACAGCCTCTAGAGAGTATCCCCACCCATTGCCGCCAGGGTTTTATCAGCTTCAGCGGCGGTGAGGCCTGGGCCAAGCGTGCTTTGGCCGGCGGCAAGGAACCGGCGGAGATTGCCAGAACCATTGAGCATTATATAGCCGGCAGCCTGGTCAAATCCGCAAAGGCTTATTTGGATCAAGAACCGGCAAAACGGCCTAAGTTTATTATTTTTATGGGCGGAGTGGCCTCCAACGCCTATATCCGCCAGTTTCTGCAAACCCGCCTGGAGAGAAAAATCCCCTGTGTTTTTGCCCTTCCGGAATACAGCACCGACAACGCTTTAGGGACGGCATTGATCGGAGCTGCATCAATAAATAAAGGGAGCAGCCATTAAATTATTAAGGAGGGATGTAATTGTTCAAGATCATTTCAAAAGAAGATCTGGGCAATAAAGTCTATGGTTTCGTTGTCGAGGCCCCCAGAATCGCCGCCAAGGCGCAGCCGGGACAGTTTTTTATTGTCAGGCAGGGAGAGGGCTACGAGCGTATACCTTTGACGATTGCCGATTTTGACCGGGAAAAACAGACAATTACCATGGTGTTTCAGGCGGTGGGCGCTTCCACCCTGGCTTTGGCAAAACTGGAACCCGGCGATGAAGTAACCGATATGGTAGGTCCTTTGGGACAGCCTTCGGAAATTGAGAACTTAGGCAAAGTAGTCGTTGTAGGCGGCGGCGTGGGTGTTGCGCCTATTTATCCGATTGCCAGAGCTTTAAAGGCAGCCGGCAATGAAGTGATTTCCATTATCGGCGCCCGCAGCAAGGATTTGCTTTTCTGGGAAGACAGAATGCGGGAAGCCAGCAGCCGCCTCCTGGTTGCCACCGACGACGGCTCTTACGGCCAAAAAGGTTTCGTTACCACTTTGCTGGAGGATTTGCTCAAAACCGAAGATATCGCCAGGATCTGGGCTATCGGCCCCATGGTCATGATGCGGGCGGTGACCAATCTGACCCGGCCTTATGGCACGAAGACCATTGTCAGCATGAACCCCATCATGGTTGACGGCACCGGCATGTGCGGCGCCTGCCGGGTGGCGGTAGACGGCCAGACCAAGTTTGCCTGCGTAGACGGTCCGGAGTTTGACGGCCATGCCATCGACTTTGATCTGGCCATGAAAAGAGCGGCTATGTTCAAAGATAAAGAGAAAGAAGCTATGGAGGCTTTGGAAGCAAAACTGAACGGAGGTGGCTGCCAGTGTCAAAACAAGTAAACCGGGTAGCTATGCCCGCCCAAGACCCCCAGGTCCGCAACTGCAATTTCAGTGAGGTAGCTTTGGGCTACACAGAGGATATGGCTTTGGAAGAAGCCAGCCGCTGCCTGCTTTGCGCCAAGCCCCAGTGTGTCAAAGGCTGCCCCGTGGAAGTCGATATCCCCGGCTTCATCGGCAAAATCCAACAGCAGGATATGGCCGGCGCCGCCGCTAATCTCAAGAATAAAAACAGCCTGCCGGCTATCTGCGGCCGGGTCTGCCCCCAGGAATCCCAATGCGAAGCCAAATGCATCAGGGGCATCAAGGGTGAGCCCGTAGCCGTCGGACGCCTGGAGCGCTACGTTGCCGATTGGGAGATGGCCCAAGGCGTCAAGGCTCCCGAAAAAGCAGCGCCCAAAGGCAAAAAGGTAGCCGTCATTGGCGCCGGTCCCGCCGGGCTCACCGTAGCCGGCGACCTGGCCAAGATGGGCTATGAAGTAAAGATTTTCGAAAGCCTTCATGTGGCCGGCGGCGTGCTGATGTACGGTATTCCCGAGTTTCGTCTGCCCAAAGCCATCGTCCAGAAGGAAATCGATTATATTAAGGCTCTGGGCGTGGAAATCGAAACCAATGTGGTCGGCGGCAAAACCCTTTTGGTTGACGATATGTTCGACATGGGCTACGATGCGGTGTTTATCGGCACCGGCGCCGGCCTGCCTTACTTCATGGATATTCCGGGCGAGAATTTGACCGGCGTATATTCCGCCAACGAATTCCTGACCCGCAGCAACCTGATGAAGGCCTACAGCTTCCCTGACACCATGACCCCCACCAAGATTGGCAAAAAAGTAGCCGTTATCGGCGGCGGCAACGTGGCCATGGATGCGGCCAGAACGGCTTTGCGCCTGGGCGCGGAAGAGAGCTGGATCGTCTACCGGCGTACAGCGGCAGAGATGCCGGCCCGCCATGAGGAAGTGGAGCATGCGGAAGAAGAAGGGGTCAAGTTCATGATGCTGACCAGCCCCATTGAGCTTCTCGGCGATGAAAACATGAACCTCGTCGCCATGCGCTGCCAGAAATACGAATTGGGCGAGGCCGACGATTCCGGCCGCCGCAAGCCGGTGGCTATCCCCGGAGCCATCGAAGAAATTCCCATCGACACCGTAGTCATGGCTATCGGCCAAGGTCCCAATCCCTTGATTACCAGCACCACTCCCGGTCTTTTATTGACGAAAAAAGGCAATATCCAGGCTAATGAGGAGACCGGTGAAACCTCAAGGGCAGGCGTCTATGCCGGCGGCGACATTGTTACCGGTGCGGCTACCGTCATTCTGGCCATGGGCGCCGGCAAACTGGCTGCCCGAGCCATCGATGAATATTTATCCAAATAATTATAAAAAACATGAGACATTCCCGGCAAAGTTTTGGTATAATGGGGCTGTCGCAAATATGCGACAGCCCCTTTTCTTCGTCTGCGGAATCAATGCACAACCTTGATTTTTGCACAGACAGTAGCGGCTAACGATATTCACTGAGGAATTGACAACCATGATAAGAGAAAATTTTCTGACGGTAACGCAGCTTTCCGGACTGATCCAAAATACGCTAAATAAAGAGCCTTTGCTTAAAGGTCTTTGGGTACGGGGCGAGATTACGAATTTCAAACGCCACAGCTCTGGTCATCTTTATTTTTCTTTAAAAGATAAAGATACGGTTATCCGGGCGGTAATGTTCCGGGGCCAGGCCGATAAGTTAAAATTCCGGCCGGCAGACGGACAGGATTGTTTTTTTCGAGGCTATGTGGCTTTATATAACAGAGAAACCCAATTGCAGTTTTATGTGGAAGAAATGGAACCCGTAGGTGTCGGCAGCCAGGCCCTGGCTTTGGAAGAGCTAAAAAAGAAGCTGGCGGCTCAAGGCTATTTTGACTCTGCCGCCAAAAAACGGCTGCCTTCTTTGCCAAAGGCTGTCGGCGTCATCTCCTCGCCAACGGGCGCCGTCATCCAGGACATCAAAAAGGTGTTGTGGCGCCGTTATCCCGGTATGCCTATCCTGCTTTATCCGTCGGCGGTTCAGGGCAAGGAGGCTGTGGATTCGGTAGTGCGGGGCCTGCGGGTCATGGATAAAGCCGCCGTCGATGTAGTAATCCTGGCCAGAGGCGGCGGCTCCGCCGAGGACTTGGCCGCCTTTAACCGGGAGGAGATCGTGGAGGCTATCCATCGCTTTGGCAAGCCGCTGATCTCAGCCGTCGGCCATGAGACCGACGTTACCCTGGCGGATTTGACGGCAGATGTAAGGGCGGCCACGCCTTCCATGGCGGCGGAATTGGCCGTGCCCATTAAGGAAGAGCTTGTGAGGCTATTGAGCCAGCAGAAGGAGCGCCTCAGCGGCGGCCTTGTCCGCCATGTAGCTCTGCGGCAGGAGAAACTGACCCGGCTGAAAAACAGCTACGTCTTTACCCAGCCCTCCCGTCTCCTGGATCCCCACCGGGAGAGACTGGCCCGCTGTCAGGACAAAATGCGGGAGCGCATGGACAGGATCCTCATGGAGAGGCAAAACCGTTTTAAGCATGAAGTTGTGCGCCTGGAGGCTTTGTCTCCTTTGGCCACTTTAGCCAGAGGCTACGCCATTTGCCGGGATCAGGAAGGCCATGTTATTTACGATTCCGGCCAGGTCATCGAAAAACAAGAGGTTCAGGTTACGCTGTCCCGGGGCCGGCTGGCCTGCCGTGTGGAAGCAAGGCATTAGGTCAAAAAGGCCGATTGCCAAGCAACTGGTGTATTATTAAGGAAGGTATGGAATACAATATGCATAACCAAGATGAAGTCTTATTAAGCAATGGTAAATCCTTTGAAGAAAATATCAATAGACTGGAAACCCTGGTCCGTCAGCTGGAGCGGGGAGAATTAAGCCTGGAGGACGCTTTAGTCTGCTACCAGGAGGGCGTAGCTTTGGTTCGCTTTTGCCAGCAGAGCCTGGAGCGCACCGCCAAAGAAGTGGAGATTTTGACAGAAGCTATGGCAAAAGAAGCATAAGGAGCGGACAGTATTAATGGGCGAGACTTATCTGGAGCGTATTAACGACCTCCATGATATAAAAAAACTGAGCATTCCTGAGCTGAAAATATTAAGCCAGGAACTGCGGGAGTACATATTATCCGTGGTGAGCCAAAACGGCGGCCACCTGTCTTCCAATCTGGGTGTTATAGAGCTTACGGTGGCCCTGGAATACGTTTTTCAGACGGATGTGGATCGTTTGGTTTGGGATGTGGGCCACCAGTCCTATGCTCACAAGATTCTTACCGGTCGCCGGGAGGCTTTCAAAACCCTGCGGCAGCTGGGGGGCCTTTCCGGCTTTCCCAAACGGGAGGAAAGCCCTTGCGACACGTATGATACGGGTCATAGCAGCACTTCCATTGCCGCCGCCCTGGGCTTTGCCAAGGCCAGGGATTTAAAAAACGGGGATCATAAGGTTATCGCCGTCATCGGCGACGGTTCCATGACAGGGGGGCAGGCCTTTGAAGCCTTGAATCTGGCAGGCGCCCTGAATACCGACGTGCTGGTCATCTTAAATGATAACAGCATGTCCATTGCCCCCAACATCGGCGGTATTTCCAACTACTTAAACCGCCTTCGGTCTTCGGCAGCTTATACGGCCAGCAAACAGGCTGTCCGCCGGGCCTTATCCCGGGTGCCTCTTTTGGGCAAGGGCATGATCAAGGCTATTGAGACAATGAAGGAAAGCCTGCGCTATATCATGGTTAACGGCATTGTCTTCAGCGAGCTGGGCTTTCAATATTACGGTCCGGTGGATGGCCATGATTTGCACAGCCTTATTGAGATGCTGCAGCATGTCAGTGAAATAAAAGGGCCTGTCTTGCTTCATGTCGTTACGGAAAAAGGCAGAGGCTATAAGCCGGCCGTCGAAAATGCCGCAGCCTTTCACGGCATTGCCCCTTTCGATTTGGAAACCGGCAAGACAAACGGCGGCGGCGGCAGCCAGGCTCCCACTTATACCTCCGTGTTTTCCAAAACGCTGCTGGAGCTGGCCGGCCTTGATCCTAAAATCATTGCGATAACGGCGGCCATGGCTGACGGCACCGGGCTGGAGGAGTTTCGCAAGCACTATCCTGAGCGTTTTTTTGATGTGGGTATAGCGGAACAAACGGCGGTAAGCTTCGGCACCGCTTTGGCTCTTTCCGGTTACCGGCCGGTGGTGGCCGTTTACTCCAGCTTCTTGCAGCGGGGCTATGATCAATTGCTTCAGGATGCCGCTTTGCAAAAAGCGCCATTGATCCTGGCTTTGGACCGCAGCGGCCTTGTGGGCGAAGACGGCCCCACCCATCATGGCGTTTTTGATTTGTCTTATTTAAGCCATATCCCTAATATGACGGTGATGATACCCAGAGACGAAGCCATGCTCAGTCAGATGCTGGAGCTGGCCTTCCAATACACCGCCGGCCCCGTAGCTCTCCGCTATCCCCGCGGCAGGGGCAAAGGGGAAGAGATTGTCAGAGGCCCGCAGCCGGCGTGGGGCTCCGCTCAGCTTTTGCGGCCCGGCTATCAGGCTTTGATTGTGGCGGCAGGTCCCCTGGTATACGAAGGGCTGGCGGCGGCCCGGGCCCTTGAAGCAGAGGGCTATTCCGTAGCCGTATTAGACCCTTGCTTCCTGAAGCCTCTTGACAGAGAAACCATCTGGTCGGCAGCCAAGTGGTGCAATCTGGTGGTCACGGCAGAAGAAAACGTAGCCGGCGGCGGCCTGGGCTGGGCCGTCACCCGGCTTTTGTCGGAGGCCGGCTACCACGGAAGAGTCCGCTGTCTCAGCATACCCGATGACTTTATCACCCAGGGCAGCCAGGCAGAGCTGAGGAAGCTGCTTCATTTGGACGCCGAAGGGCTGGCTGCGGCAGTAAGGGAAGGATTAAACTGAATACCATGGAAAGTAAAACAAAAGAGCGCGCGGACTTGCTGCTGGTGGAGCAGGGGCTGGCCCCCAGCCGGGAAAAGGCCAGAGCCATGATCATGGCCGGCCAGGTTTATGACGGCACCAAACGTATCGACAAAGCCGGGGAAAAAGTCGGCACAAACTGCCTTCTCCAGGTCAAAGGCCAATCCCTGCCTTACGTCAGCCGGGGCGGCTATAAGCTGGCCAAAGCCCTCGAGGTTTTCCCCCTTGATTTAAAGGCAAAAACCATGCTGGATATCGGTGCTTCCACAGGCGGCTTTACCGACTGTGCTTTACAAAATGGCGCGGCCAAGGTTTATGCCATAGATGTGGGCTACGGCCAGCTGGATTGGAAGCTGCGGCAGGACCCCAGAGTTATCGTCAAAGAAAAAACCAATGCCCGCTATTTGACGTCGGAAGAGTTAGGGGAAAGCGTCGATTTTGTAACCATCGATGTTTCGTTTATCTCCCTAGATAAAATCTTGCCGGTTTTGCCGGGGTTGCTGACGGCGGCAGGGGAAGGAATTGCTCTTATTAAACCTCAGTTTGAGGCAGGCCGGGAGCAAGTGGGCAAGAAAGGCGTCGTCCGTGATCCCGCCGCCCATGAAAATGTCCTGGAAAAAGTGCTGCGGGAATTGCAGTCACAAGGTCTTAAGGCTTATGGCTTAACTTATTCTCCTATTAAGGGGCCTGAGGGCAACATCGAGTATTTATTATGGTTTGGCCGCAAGGAAGCGGCGGAAAGCCGGCAGCAGGAAGATGCCGGCCCAACTGCCCTTTTTCAAATCAAGGATTTGGTAAAGGAGGCTTTTACCGCTTTGGCCGGTGAAAGCAGGGGAAAGGATAATCATTATGCGTAGGATCGGTTTGGTGACTAACCATCGTTTAAAAAAATCCCTGGAGCTCACGGCCCAGCTGGCGACATGGCTGCAAAAGCTTAATTATGAAGTCTATTCCGTAGCCAATCAAAGCTGCGATTCTCTGGAATTGGCTTTGCCGGCGGTGGATTTGGACAAACTTAAGCCCGACATGGTCATTGCTATGGGAGGAGACGGCACCCTGCTCAGCGCCGCCAGAGTCACGGCTCCTTACGGTATTCCTATCCTGGGCGTCAATATGGGCAATTTAGGCTTTTTAACGGAAGTGGAAACCGATAACCTTTACCGTGATCTGGAACAGGTATTAAAAGGCAACTTTACCACCGATGAGCGAATGATGTTGCAGGCCGAGGTTTTGCGGGGGGGCAGGGTCATTCGGGAAACCAGCGGTTTAAATGACGTGGTGGTTCATAAAGGCTCTTTATCCCGATTGCTGGAAATTAATCTTTGGGTGGAAAAGGACTTTGCCGGCAGCTATAAAGGCGACGGCATCATCCTGGCCTCCCCCACAGGCTCCACGGCCTATTCCCTTTCTGCCGGCGGCCCGGTGGTTCATCCTTCTCTGGAGGTCATGGTGCAGACCTGGATCTGTCCCCATACCATCACGGCCCGGCCTACAATCATTCCGCCGGACAAGCATTGCACCATCGAATTGCAGGACGCCAGCAGCGAAGTGATGCTTACCGTAGACGGCCAAACCAGCCAGCCTCTGCTTAAAAAAGATCAGGTATTGGTAAAGGCCGCTCCTTATAAAGCCATATTTATCCGTTTGACTCCTCTGAAGTTTTTTTCACTCCTCAAGACGAAGCTGGGCAGTGAAACGGTAGTTCGCTATGAATAATTTAAGGAATAGTCGGGAGGTATCGGAATGAAAGGTAAACGCCAAAAAAGGATTGTGGAGATCATCAGCAAAGAGCCAATACGGACTCAGGATGAATTGGCGGCCGTCCTGCAAAATGAAGGATACAACGTTACCCAGGCCACCGTATCCCGGGATATCAAAGAACTGCGTCTGGTCAAAGTGGCCAGGGGAGACGGCTATGCCTACAGTATGCCGAAAGGCCAGCTGCCCATGCAGGACGGCAATCGGCTGCGCCGGATTTTTCGCGATGCCGTCTTAAATATCGCCTGCAGCGAAAATATCCTGGTTATTCATACCCTGCCGGGCAATGCCAACAGCGTTTGCTCCCTGCTGGACGCGGCGGAATGGGAGGAGTTTTTGGGAGCTGTGGCCGGAGACGATACGATTTTAGTCGTGGCCAAGACGAAGGATCATGTGGAAAGCTTGATGCAAAAAATGCAGAACCTGATGGAACACTAATATTTATCATACCATGGCCGGTGGGAGAATCGGAGGGTGGAATGTTAGAACGTTTACTGATTAAACAATTCGCTATTATTGATCAATTGGAAATAGACTTCCAAACACCTTTTACCGTATTAACCGGTGAGACCGGGGCTGGTAAATCTATTTTGATCGACGCCGTTGCTATATTGCTGGGAGGCCGCAGCTCCAGCGAGATGATTCGTCACGGCTCGGAGAAGGCGTATATTGAAGGAGTTTTCTCCTTCACCGCCGATCATCCCGTATATCAGCTTTTGGCTGAAGGCGGTTGGGCCGAAGCAAGGGAGGAAGCCTTTACGCTCAGCCGGGAATTGAATACCGGCGGTAAAAACCCCTGCCGCATTAACGGCTGCACCGTAAGCTTAAATACGTACCGGCAATTGGCGGCGGGGCTTTTGGATATTCATGGCCAGCATGAATACCAGCAATTAATGCAAAGCCAAAAGCAAATGGATATTTTGGATGCTTACGGGGCGGCTCCTTTGGCCGATCTCAAAAATCAGGTAAAAGAAGCTTACCGCAGCTGGCAGGGCTTAGAGGAAAAGCTGGCCAGCGCCCGGGAAAATCAGCAGGCCTTCGCTGCCAAAAAAGATTTTCTGCAATATCAGATTAAAGAGATTGACGAGGCCAAGTTGGCGCCGAAAGAAGAGGAAGAACTGGCCATCGAAATCCAGCGCCTTTCTCATAGTCAAAAAATATTGAAGCATTTGGACAAAGCTTATTCTCTGCTTTTTGATCTTAAAGAAGGCGAAGCGGCTTACGATTTGCTGGCCAAGGCTTTGCAGCAGCTGCGGGACTTAGGCAAATACGACCCGGAGCTTACCGGCATTTATGACCGGCTGGAACCGGCGTCTTATCTATTGGATGAGATATCCAGGGAGATCCATCGTTACAAGGATCAGATGGATTTATCGCCCACCCGTTTGGAGGAGGCAGAAAATCGCCTCTATAAAATTAAAGCTTTAGGGAAAAAATATGGCGAAGGTACGGAAGCTATCTTGAAGCACCGCCAGAAGGCGGCAGCGGAGCTGGCGTCTATGGAAGACTTTTTGACGAAAGAAGAAGAGTGGCAGGAAGAGGCCGCAAAAGCGCAGGAATTTTATTTAAAATTGGCCGGGGAACTCAGCAGTCAAAGAAAAGAGATCACAAAGCATCTGGAAGAGCAGATCGATAGTGAATTTCTGGATTTGGCCATGAAATCCGCTCATTTTAAAGTGGATATCCAAGAGCAGACGCCGGGGCCGAAAGGTCTTGATGCCATTGAATTCCTCATTTCCACCAATTCCGGCGAACCTTATTTGCCTTTGGCGAAAATTGCCTCCGGCGGTGAGCTTTCCCGCATTACTTTAGCGATGAAAGGAATTTTAGCCGCCACTGACGCTTGTGAAACCCTGATCTTTGATGAGATCGATTCCGGTGTGGGCGGCGCCACCGTCCAAGCTGTTGCCGATAAACTGCTTTCCATCAGCGCCAGCCAGCAGGTGATCTGTGTAACTCACTCACCGATCATTGCCGCCAAAGCCGGCCAGCATTTCTTTTTGGCAAAGGAGGAAAAGGCAGGCAGAACCAGAACCGGCATCAAAGAGCTGGCAGGCGAGGAGCGGGTTGAGGAACTGATGCGAATGCTGGGCGGCGACAGCACCTCCGACGATTTAAAACGCCATGCGGCAGCTATGTTAAAAAGGTAAATCTAGAAAAAATAAGCAATATAATTATGGGCTCTCCTGGTTAGCTTAAGAAGGTAAACACCCCAAAAAATTTTGGGAAGGTATGCCGGACCGGGAGGTTCTCTTGCAAAAACCAAAGCAGTTGGCAGTATTTGTTTCCCTTCTATTTCTTCTGTTGTTTTCCGCCGGTAACGCTCAGCAGGCAGGAAAGCTGATCTCTCCCAATGCCGCCGGCCAAGAGCTGGTGAGCAGCGGCAGGGTGGAGTTTGACGGCTTCGGTTTATTCCCGCTGAAAAATGTGGCCGTTAAGCCTAAGGAAACCATTTATTTGGTGCCCGGCGGCCATTCTATCGGTGTTCTGGTAAGATCCGAAGGCGTTATGGTAGTCGGCTTCTCACCGATTATTATTGCCGCCGACCAAGTGGTCTATCCCGCCAAGGAAGCAGGCTTCAAAGCCGGCGATATGATCTTGGCTATAGACGGCGCTAAGGCGGAAAGTGATGATCAGGTCAGAGAATTGATTGCCAAGTCCAGCCGGGATAAGGACGAAGTCCTTTTTCAGGTGAACCGCGGCGGCAAAACAATAGAAATAAAAGTGAAGCCGGAGTATTGTACAGAGACGAAAAGCCGCCGGATCGGCTTGTTTGTCAGGGACAATACCGGAGGCGTAGGCACATTGACGTATTTCCATCCGGAAACCAGCGTTTATGGCGCTTTAGGCCATGTAATTACCAACGGTAAATCTGCAGAGCCTATCAGTATTTCTCAAGGACGAATCCTTACTGCGCAAATTGATGAAATTCATGCCGGCACTGCCGGTACGCCAGGCGAGAAAGTGGGATCCTTCATTGAAGACACTGATTTCGGCAGCGTAGAAATCAACAATACCTGCGGTATTTACGGCAAACTGTCGGCCCCTTTGGAAAATCCTCTTTTTCCTGTTCCTCTGGCGGCAGCCTATTCCCATCAAATCTCAGTAGGACCTGCCAAAATCCTGACGGTTGTGGCAGGCCAAGAAATCCAGGCCTATGATATTGCCATACTAAGGCTTTTGCCGGGCCGCAGCGACGGTAAGAACATGATCATTGAGATCACCGACAAAAGCCTGCTGGCAAAGACGGGGGGCATCATACAAGGGATGAGCGGCAGTCCGATCATCCAGAACAACCGGATCATCGGAGCAGTCACTCACGTCTTTGTAAATGACCCCAGCCGTGGTTACGGGGTGTTTATCGAAAATATGCTGAAGGAGTCCGGCATCCTTCCTGAAGCTACAGAAACCCTGGGGAATTTACCCCAGGGTTTCTCTTTTGCAAATTTTATTGCAAATTTTCCCTTCAATGGTGGTTTATAGGCAGGAAAATTTTCCCTTTTGTCGAATATAGATTACATAAAATACCAGAGGAGGAAAAATCATGGGCAATGACAAACTTAGAGTCTTAATCGTAGACGACAGCAGGGATTTCGTAGAAATGGTAAGCACTTATCTCAGCGGTTCCGATTATGCCGAAGTAGTAGGAGTGGCTTATAATGGCAGGGAGGGTTTACAGCAGATTAACGCCCTGGCTCCCGACGCCGTGATCCTGGATATCGTTATGCCGCATCTTGACGGCATAGGCGTCCTGGAAGCTTTAAACCAAAAAAACCTTGAGGAAAAACCAGCCATTATCGTCGTTACCGGCTACAGCAATGATGCCATGAACCAGCGGGTGCTGGATCTGGGGATAAATTATCTGATGCTTAAGCCCTTTGAATTGGACTCCTTGGGCAGCAGGCTGCGGCAGCTTAAAAGCAGCCCCTCATCCTCCCGGCAGCCAATGGCGGCTTCACCGTCGATGCCGGCGATGGCGCCGGCCAGACGCAGTATGGACTATGAGGTCACCAATATCATCCACCAAATGGGAGTGCCGGCTCACATTAAGGGTTATCAGTATTTGCGGGATGCTATTTTATTGGTAATCAACGAGGTAAATCTTTTGGGAGCAGTGACGAAGGAATTGTACCCGATGATTGCCGAAAAGTATAATACTACGCCCAGCCGGGTGGAACGGGCTATCCGCCATGCCATCGAGCTGGCTTGGGATAGGGGCAATGTGGAGCTGATGAGCCGTTATTTCGGCTACACCATCAATTTGGAAAAAGGCAAGCCCACCAATAGCGAATTCATCGCTATGGTAGCCGACCGGCTGAGGATTGGCTTGATGGCCAGCTGAAAGGCGCCTGAAAAGAAGTCTGAAGAGCTGGAGTAATGGTTATACATCGCCAGGAAAGCTATATAGTCAAGTCATCTCAGTTCTGGTAATATACGTTCTTTTCCCCACATACAATATGGTATGAGCGGGAGGAGAACGTATGTTTTTATTGGGGCGTTTATTTGACGGCAAATATATCAGCCGGCCCTGGCTGCTGCTTTTGGCCTGTCTTTGCCTGATCACCGGTTTGTTCATGGGCTTTTTGGGGGCAGGAAAGCTTAATGGCAGTGAACTTGCCGGCCTAGACAGTATATTGAAAGGCTATATGCAATACCTGGGAGGAGAAGGCAGCGGCCATCTTTTTTGGCAGAGTCTGACGAAGCAGGGCACTCTGGTTTTGCAGCTGCTGCTTTTCGGAACCTCTATTATCGGTCTGCCCTTGATTATGGCCACATTGTTTGTCCGGGGCTTTGGTCTGGGCTATACCTGCAGCATCATCCTGCAAACCAGTCTGGGGGGCGGCTGGCCCATGCTGCTCCTGGGGATATTGCCTCATACCTTGCTGGCCATACCTTTGTGTTTGATCGCAGCTATTTGGTGCGGCGACTGGTCCCTGGATCTTTTGATGGGTGCAGGCGAAGCTTTTCGGCAAACAGAAAAGCATAAAGGTCTCAGCTATCGCCTGCCGATGATTCTTTTCTTTTTTCTCTTTGCTTTGATCACCTCTTTGGTGGAAGGATATTTAAGTCCTTTCCTGCTGAGTTTGCTGGCTTAAAGACAAAATTGATGAAGGGAGGGACTACAATTGAAGATCTATGTCGTTCAAGATTGGCGAAAGAAGCTGAAAATCGGCCTGGTCATCCTTGCTGCTGTCATTTTATTAACCACTATCCTGGGGATCTTCTGGGGCGGCACTGCCAAGCAAACCATTACCGATCCCGATACCCAGCAGTTGCAGCAGGATGTATTGACTCAGCCTCTCAGGGTTCAGGCGGCGCCCGATACGGCAAAAGGAGAAATTCCATCATGAAAAAAGGAAAACTTCCAACTGCGTGGAATTAATGCATTTGGAGGTTTTTTTATGTATGGATATGGAGCAAACTATTGAAGAATTTATTCAATATTTAACCGTAGAGATGGGTTTGGCAGATAGTACGGCCAAGGGCTACCGGGGTGATCTGCAAAACCTTTTGATTTTTATGGAGCAAAAGGAGCTCACCTGTTGGTCGATGGCTGACCTACCCTTATTGACGGGTTACTTTCACCAACTGCGCAGCAGGGGAATAAGTCCGGCTACTCTGGCCAGAAAGCTGGCAGCTATCCGCGGTTTTCTGCGCTATTTAAAAAGGGAAAAGCGCATAGACGCCGATCCCGGGGTATTTTTGGACAATCCCCGCAAGGACGTTATCTTGCCTAAGGCCTTATCCAATGAAGAAATCGAGTCTATTCTCAATATCTTAGATCCCCCCAAAGACTTGGCGGACATGCGGGATCTGGCTGTGCTGGAACTGCTTTATGCCAGCGGGCTGCGCATATCGGAGCTGGTTAATCTGCAATTGAAGGATATCGACCTGGAACTGGGCTATCTGCGCTGCCTGGGCAAAGGCAATAAAGAGCGGGTGGTGCCTGTGGGAGAAAAGGCCATCCTGGCGGTGAGAAATTATCTTACGGCAGCCAGACCTCAATTGGCAGTGATTCCTTCCGAGCGCACCCTGTTTCTCAATCGCCGGGGCAAAGGCCTCAGCCGCCAATGGTTTTGGGCGATGATCAAGGAAAGGACCCGGCAGGCCGGCATCAAAAAATCAGTGAGCCCTCATACCTTTCGCCATTCCTTTGCCACCAGCCTTTTGATCGGCGGCGCCGATCTCCGCTCTGTCCAGGAGCTTTTAGGCCATGCCGACGTATCTACTACTCAGGTCTATACTCATTTATCGGACCAGCGTTTAAAAGAAGCTTATAAAAAAAGCCATCCCCGGGCTTAATAGCGAATAGGAGGACATACCATGAAAACCATTTTAATTGTTTTAGACAGCGTCGGCGTCGGCGCCTTGCCTGACGCCAGGGAATACGATCCGGAGCCCGGCAATACCTTAGGCAATATTGCCGGGGCTGTAGGCGGCTTAACCATGCCATTTATGGAAGGCCTGGGCTTGGGCAAGGTCACTGAGGTCAAAGGGCTGCGGCAGAACCTGCCAGCCTTGGGAGCCTATGGTAAAATGGCCTCCCGTACCAAAGGCAAGGACACCACAGCCGGTCACTGGGAAATCGCCGGCTTGCTGCTGGACAGGCCCCTGCCTACGTTTCCCCAGGGTTTTCCCGATGATTTCATCCTGGATTATCAGGAGGCTATCGGCCGTTTGACTTTAGGCAACGTAGTGGCCTCCGGTACGGAAATCATCCAGCGCCTGGGCGCTGCCCATATGGAAACGGGCTATCCCATCGTCTACACGTCGGCGGACAGCGTTTTTCAGCTGGCTGCCCATGAGGAAGTGATTCCTTTGCACCAGCTCTACCAATTTTGTGAAACCGCCAGAAGAATGCTGACGGATGACTTGGGTGTGGGCCGGGTGATTGCCCGCCCCTTTGTGGGTGCGCCGGGCAATTTCAGCCGCACCGCCAACCGCCACGATTATTCTCTGAGGCCCATAGGCCCGACTATTTTGGAGGGCTTGGCGGCGGCAGGCAAACAGGTATTGGCTGTAGGCAAGATCAAGGATATCTATGCCGGTTACGGTATCACCGGCCATCGTCCCACGACCTCCAATGCTGAAGGTATTGCCGTTACCCTGGAAATGCTGGATCAGCTGGAGGACGGCCTGATCTTCACCAATCTGGTTGACTTTGATATGCTCTACGGTCACCGCAACAACCCCCAGGGCTATGCCGAGGCTCTCGAAGAGGCGGACCGCCTTTTGGCCCCTTTAGCCAAACGCTGTGAGGCAGAGGGGATCCTGCTGATGATCACGGCCGACCATGGCAACGATCCCACCACCGCCGATACGGATCACAACCGGGAATACGTGCCGGTTTTGGCTTGCGGCGGGGGAATTAAAAAGGGCGTTGATCTGGGAATCCGGGAAACCTTTGCCGATATTGCCGCTACCTTGGCGGAGCGTCATCAGATACCCTGGACCGGGCCCGGCAAGAGCTTTTATCCTTTAATCAAAGACCAATCATAGAGAAAGAGCAAGCGGCGTCTAAATTTAATGCTTTATAAACGCAGGTTTTTATAGTAAAATTGAAAAAAATGTTATTGTCAGAAATAACGGAGCGGAGGAAGGCCTATGCAAGGATACCTGGTTTTAACCTTAATCTTTGCCATTATAGTTGCATTGTTTGCCATTCAAAATACCACGGTGGTGGTCATAAAGTTTCTGGTATGGGAGGCCAATATTTCTCTGGTGCTGGTGATCCTGGGAGCTGTGGCTGCCGGCGCCATCATGCTTTTCCTGATCAATCTGGTCAAGCAGATCGGCATCAACAGAGAACGCAAGGAACTGACCCGGCAAAACACCAGACTGATGAAAGAAAAAGAAGAATTAGAAAAGCTTTTATCCGATAAGGACAGCATTATCGAAGAAAAGGAGAAAGCTTTGCAGGAGCAAATTAAGCAGCCGGCAGAGACCACCAATGACCCAGCATAGAAAATGGCAGATCAGGGGAGATATTTCCGGACTGGGCGTGACGCCTACAGGACCCTTGGGGCTGATGCCTCTGACGGCGGAACTGCTGGCACTGCGGGGTTATCAAGGGGAAGCGGCACAGACAGAATTTTTAAATCTTAAAGGCCTGCAAAATTTATCAGATTTCTGGCGGCTGCCGGATATGGCTTTAGCCGTGGATATCATCAGGAACGCCATTATAAAAGAAAAGAAAATCTGCATATTCGGCGATTACGATGCGGATGGAATGACAGCTACCGCCTTGTTGATCAAAGCTTTAGCGTCTTTGGGCAGCGAGGCGGATTATTATATTCCTCATCGCCTGGATGAAGGCTACGGCTTAAATAAAGAGGCTCTGCGCAGCGTCAAAGAGCGGGGGGCAGAGCTTTTGATTACCGTAGACTGCGGCATATCTGCCGTAGAAGAAGCCGAATATGCCCAGAGCCTGGGTCTGGAATTAATTATTACCGATCATCACCGGCCGCCTCAGGTTTTGCCTCAGGCCGCCGCTTTAATCAATCCGGAGCTGATGGCGGAACCGGGAAGAAGCCGGGGACTGGCCGGCGCCGGCGTAGCCTTTGCCTTGGCGGCTTGCCTGTATCAAAGCCAGGCTGATCAGGAGAAATTGCCGGAACTGTGCCAATTGGCGGCCATCGGCACACTGGCCGACGGTATGCCTTTGACAGGCGACAATCGAATCCTGGTAGCTGAAGGGCTGGCCCGCATCAATAAAAATCCTCTGCCGGGGATCAAAGCTCTGTTGAAAACCAGCGGTCTGGAGGAAAAGACCATCAGCGGCGGCCACGTTACCTATACCCTGGCCCCAAGGCTCAATGCCGCCGGCCGTATGGGGGATCCCGCCCTGGGAGTAAAGCTGCTTATGGCTCAGGATACCATGATGGCAGAGCCTTACGCCCGGGAGTTGGAGGCTGCCAATAAACAGCGGCAAGAGATGGAAGGCAAGATCCTGGAAGAAATCCTCGGCCGCTTGGATCAAGAGCCGGCTTTAGCTGCCAAGCCCATTCTCGTATTGGCCGGCGAAGGCTGGCATATGGGCGTTATCGGCATCACCGCCGCCCGTTTGATGGAACGCTTTGGCCGCCCAGTGATTCTCATCTCTTTTGAACAGGGCACAGGCCGGGGCAGCGGCCGCAGTCTGCCGGGCTGCAACCTTCACGAGGCTTTAACGGAACTGGCCGATATGCTGCTGGCCTTCGGGGGCCATGAGCTGGCCTGCGGCTTTCAGCTGGCCCGGGAAAGCTTTGAGCTTTTCCGGGAGAAGCTGGAGAATTATAGCGCCAGCCGCTGGGTCTGTGAGGAAGGACGGGGCGGCAAGGCCCAAACGGCAGATTTAACCGTATCGGCGGATCAATTGACTTTGGCCGCTATTGAGGAACTGGAGCTTTTGGCGCCCTTTGGCGCCGAGAATCCTCAGCCCTTGTTGGTATTGCCGGCCATGGAGCTTGTCGAGCTGAAGGCCCTGGGACAAGAGAAGCGCCATTATAAGTTATTTTTCCGTCCGGCCGCCCTGGCCGCCGGGAAAAGATCTAGCCGCAAAAAATCCCAGGACTTGGTGGCCATCGCTTTTTCCATGGAGGAAAATATCTTTTATCCCCAGCCGGGCCAAATCTACGACTTGTTATTTCAGCCGGAGATCAATCAATGGCAGGGCCGGCGGACAGTGCAAATCCTGCTGAGAGATTTTCGCCTTTCCCTCAGGGAAAATCAGCCGTCTCAGCAAGACGGGGCTCAAGACGAAGCTATGGATTCCCTGCCGGCTGCCGCCCCAGACTGGGCTTGCTGCCAGGAAAAGATTTTGGGCCAAGGCTCTTACCGGCCCAAGCAGATAGAGGCGTTAGACGCTTTGGCGGCGGGAGAAAACACCCTGCTGGTCATGGCTACCGGCCGGGGCAAGACTGCCGTTTTTCAGACGGCGGCCGCAAACCTCAGCCCGGGCTCACTGGGCATCTTAATCTATCCTTTGCGCTCCTTGGCCAGAGATCAAAAACGCCGCATGGCCCAAACCCTGGAGCCTCTGGGTATCCATACGGCTTTAGCCTGGGGCGGCCTCGATCATTGGCAGAAAAAAGACTTCTTTAAAAATCTTTATCAAGGCAATATTCAGTTGGTTATTACCACTGCTGAATTTTTACAGGCTCATTTGGATAAATTTAAACCTATAGCGGACCGGATCGGCTTGTTTGTGGCAGACGAGGCCCACCACCTGGGAATGAGCCACCGCCAGGCTTATAAGGATCTGGCGGACACATGGAGGCATCTGGGTTCCCCCTTATTTCTGGCTACCACGGCTACTGCCGGCGAGGCCTGCGCCGCTAAAATCATCCGGGATTTTAAGGTGGGGCGCTTGATTACCGAGGAGCATTGCCGGGAAAATCTGGCTCTGGCCGACGCCAGGGACAGCGGCGATAAGCTGGCTTATTTGCTGCAAATCATCAAGCCGGCAGACAAAACGATCATCTACGTCAACAGCCGCCGTTTGGCGGAAGAATTGGCCGGCCTCTTGCAGGATAACCTGCCCGCACTAAAAAACAAGATAGGCTATTACCATGGCGGCCTTTTGCCGGAGACCCGCCAGACGATTGAAGGAGCCTTTCTGGCCGGCGACATTACGGTGCTGGTCAGCACCAGCGCCTTTGGAGAAGGCGCCGATATTCCCGACATCCGCCATGTGGTGCTTTACCACCTTTGCTTTTCCCGGGCTGAGTACAACCAGCTTTCCGGCAGGGCGGGGAGGGACGGCAAGCCGGCTAAAATCCACTTGCTTTATCAGCGGCAAGATCAGGAGTTAAACCGGCTTTTGCTGAAAGAAGAGGCGCCGGACCGGGGGGCTTTGGGCAATTTTTATCTTTACCTCAGAGAGCAGGCCGCCCTGGCTAATCCCTTGCTTTTATCCGACGAAGAGCTGGCCCGGGCTATGATCCAGCGCCAGGAACCGGGCTTCACGGCCAAAACTGCCGCTTACTGCTTGGGCATCCTGGAGGAAATCGCTCTTTTGCTGCGGGAGGAGGAAGCAGGCTACCGTTATATCCACATGGCGCCGCCGCCGCCCACCAAGCTTGATTTGAATCATTCCTCCCTTTATAAGGAAGGGCAGGAAAGCAGACAATTATTTGAGGAATATGTGCCTTTGGCATTTTCAGCGGATCCGGCTGAATTGCTGGCCGGCATCAACCGTCCAATATTACCGGAAGGGAGGCGTAATCATGATTCAGGAATCATACATTCATGAACAAAAATCGATGAACTGGCTCAAATCGAAATACCCCCATCCTATGGAAGCGGAAAAAATTCAAAAGGCCTATGATTATGCCTCGGAAGCCCATAAATATCAGGTCCGTAAATCCGGCGCTCCCTATATCAACCACTGCCTGGCCGTTGCCTGCATTCTGGCGGACATGGGCATGGACGCAGCTTCCGTCTGCGCCGGCCTTCTGCACGATGTGGTAGAGGATACGGATACCACCGTGGAAGATATCAGCCGGGAATTCGGCCCCGATATTGCCCTGATGGTGGACGGCGTGACGAAGCTGGGCAAATTGGAATGCCGCTCCAAGGCGGAGCGCCAGGCCGAAAGCTTCCGTAAAATGTTTTTGGCCATGGCTAAAGATATCCGGGTGATTTTGATCAAGCTGGCCGACCGCCTCCACAACATGAGGACTTTGGACGTGCATAGTCCGGCCAAGCAGCAGGAGATTGCCAGAGAAACCATGGAAATTTATGCGCCTCTGGCCCATCGTCTGGGTATTTTCAGCTTGAAAAATGAGCTGGAGGATTTATGCCTGCGCTACCTGGAACCGGATAAATACTATTACATTTTAGAAAGCCTGGCCAGCCTGCGGGTGGAGCGGGAGGCCTATATCGCCGACGTCATCGCCACCATGAAAAAGAAGCTGGATGAAGTGGGCATTGCCGCGGAGATTAAGGGGCGTCCCAAACACTGCTACAGCATTTATAAAAAAATGGAGGCTCAGAACAAGGACGTAGATGAGATCTACGACCTGATCGCTATCCGCATCATCGTTAAATCCGTTCAGGATTGCTATGCCGCCCTTGGCATCATTCACACCATCTGGAAGCCGATTCCCGGCCGTTTCAAGGATTTTGTGGCTATGCCCAAGGAAAATATGTATCAATCCATCCATACCACGGTTATGGGGGAAAAAGGCGAGCCCTTTGAAATCCAGATCCGCACCGAGGAAATGCATCAAGTCGCGGAATACGGCATTGCCGCTCATTGGATTTACAAAGAAGGGGAAGAAAAATCTTACGACCGTTACTTCGAATGGCTGCGCCAAAGTCTGGAATGGCAGTCGGAGACGAAGGATACCGAAGAATATTTTGAAATGCTGAAACTGGATATGTTCCAGGATATTGTTTTCGTTTTCACGCCTAAAGGGGACGTTATCGAGATGCCCGTGGGGGCTACGCCTTTGGATTTCGCTTACCGGGTTCACTCCGATGTGGGCCACCGCTGCATCGGCAGCAAGGTTAACGGCAGGATCGTCACCCTTGATTATGAGCTGAAAAACGGCGATATCGTAGAAGTTCTGACTTCAAAGACTTCTAACGGGCCCAAGCGGGATTGGCTTAATATTGTGCGCACCTCCCAGGCCCGCAGCAAAATCAGAGCCTGGTTCAAGAAGGAAAAACGGGGCGACAACCTGGAAAGAGGCAGGGAGCTGCTGGAGCAGTCTTTGCTTAAATTCGGGCAGGAAGCCCGGGAGCTTTTGAAGGGCGACGCCCTTATCGAAATAGCCCGGCGCTTTGGCTACAACACCATGGATGATTTGTTTGTTGCTTTAGGCGACGGCAGCAACAGTCTGCAGCCGGTTTTCAACCGGATCAGAGAGGAGTTTTTTAAAAACGCCCTGCCGGTTCTTACGGATGCTGAGCTGGCGGCTAAAGCCAATGAAGAAGGGGCGAAAGCTGCCAAGAAGCAGGAAGAAGCCTTCGGCAAAGCCACCAACGGCGTGGTGGTCCGGGGCGTGGACAACGTGATGATCCGTTTGTCCCGCTGCTGCAATCCTCTGCCCGGCGATCCAATTGTGGGCTATATCACCCGGGGCCGGGGGGTTTCCATCCATCGCCTGGATTGCCCCAACGCCAAGCATCACTTAAATGAGGAAGAAGGCCGCATTGTGGAAGTGGCCTGGGATAGCAGCCTGCTGGGCTCTTTCACTGCCGAGCTGGAGATCGAGGCCCGGGACAGAAACCGCCTCACCAGCGATATTCTCAATGCCGTAGCGGATATCCGGGTGCCTATCCATGCCATCCATTCCCGCGGCATGAAAAACGGCATAGCCATGACCAATATGAAAGTAGAAATCAAAAACCTCGACCATCTCCAGTACGTCATCGACCGGATAGCCAAAGTAAAAGATGTAACGGAGATTCACCGGGTGGTGCCGGGCAAAGAAGGCTTAAGGGAGTAAAATGGAGGGATTGAATTTTGCGGGCGGTAATCCAAAGAGTAAAGTCCTCTGCCGTCAAGGTGGAGGGAAAGATAGTGGGCGCCATCGGCCCCGGGCTTTTGGTGCTGCTGGGCGTCGGTGAGGAAGACAACGGCGATGACCTGGCTTATTTGCTGGAAAAATTACCTTTTCTGCGTATATTTGAGGACGATCAAGGCAAAATGAATTTGTCTCTTCTCGATGTCAAAGGAGAGGTGTTGGCGGTATCGCAGTTCACTTTATATGCCGATACCCGCAAGGGCCGCCGGCCTGGCTTCAGCCAGGCAGCGGGGCCGGATAAGGGCAATGCTTATTATGAAGCCTTTGTGGAAGGCTTGCGCCGGCAAGGAATAACTGTGGCCACAGGGGTTTTTCAGGCCCATATGGAAGTGGAGCTGGTCAATGACGGCCCGGTGACCATCGTCATGGATACGAAAAACAGATAGGAGGCAATTCCATGGAAATCATCAATCTGATTTTAGGTTCTTATGAAACAAACTGTTATATATTGTACGAGCCCGGCCAGCCCCAGGGGATCGTCATCGATCCCGGTTTTGAACCGGAGACGATTATCGGCAAACTGAAGGCTATCGGCGTTAAACCGCAATATATCCTGGCCACTCACGGCCACGGTGATCATATCGGCGCTATTCCGGCTCTGAAAGCGGCTTATCCGGAGGCTCAGGTTCTGGTTCATGCCGCCGACGCTCCTATGCTGGAAGACAGCAGCCGCAGCTTTTTGAAAGCTATGGGCAGCACCCAGGCGCCCCGGGCCGACGGCCATCTGGAAGAGGGCGATGAAATTGTTTGCGGCGCCATTAAGCTGCGGGTGATTCATACACCGGGCCACACTGCCGGTGGCGTCAGCTTGCTGGCCGAGGACAGCGGCTGCCTTTTTGCCGGCGATACCTTATTTAACGGTTCCGTGGGCCGGACAGATCTGCCCGGCGGCAATTTCAATCAGCTGGAGCTGTCCATACAGGGCAAGCTTTATCAGCTGCCGCCTGAATTCACCGTTTATACCGGCCATGGGCCCGCCACCAGCATCGGCAAGGAAAAACAGTCCAATCCTTTTGTCCGGGCCAATTCCTCCACCAGGGATGATATCCATGGCTGATCTGAAACCTTTGTCCTTTTTTTCCAATCACGGCGGCGACGGGGCTGTCCTGGCCGACCTTCTGCGTTCTTACGGTTATCTGTTGGAAGAGGAAGAAGCCGCTTTGAACTTTGATCAAACGACGGGGCTTGGCAGAGATGCCAAGCCCTGTTTAAGGGCTTTTTGGCAGGGCGATCAAAGCAGCCTGCAAATGGAATGGCTGCAGGGCGGCAGCAGCTTGATCAGGGTAGAGCCGGTTCTGCCTTTTGCTTTTGAAGAAACGGCGGAAAACCGGCGGCGGCGGGTGCTGCGGCTGGCCTTTCACCGGCTGCTGGAGCAGGAGCCTTTATTACAGGCAATTGTTGAGGCGCCGCCAAACCCCTGGGGGATTTTGACAGGGGTCAGGCCTGCAAAAATGCTCCAGCGTTTTCTGGATCAGGGCTTATCGCAAGAGGAGATTTCCCTTATTCTCAGCCGGGACTTCGGAATTACGGCGGAGCGCAGCTCTTTGCTTTGGCAAGTGGGTACCGCCCAGCGTCCTTTTTTGCCGGCTTTGCATGAAGGCAGAAAAAAGATCAGTCTTTATCTCAGCTATCCTTTTTGTCCCAGCCGCTGCAGCTATTGCTCCTTCCCCGGCTACGATGTGAAACGCTGGCGCAAATGGCAGCCTGCTTGCCACGAGGCTATGGAACGGGAGATCCGGGCTCTGGGGCAGGCAGCTAAGGATTACGGTCTGCAAGTTGAAACCCTCTACTTTGGCGGCGGCACGCCTACGGCTATGGCGCCAAAAGACATGGCCCGGATCCTCGGCGCCTTGCAGGAGTCCTTTCCTCTGCTGCCGGAGCTGGAATGGACGGTGGAAAGCGGCCGGCCGGAAACCCTCACCCAGGAGATGCTGGAGGTTTTAGCGACTTATCCCGTAACCCGCATTTGCATCAATCCCCAAACCATGAGCCAGGCCACCCTGGATGCTTTAGGCCGCAAGCATGAGGTCAGCGCCATAGATGAAGCCTTTGCCAGGGTAAGAGCCTTTGCACCGTCAGCCGCTTGGCAGATCAACAGCGATCTGATTCTGGGATTGCCCGGGGAAGACTTGGGGTCGGTGGAAGATAGTATAAAACGAATCCTGGAGCTTAGGCCGGACAACATTACCCTGCACGGCCTGGCCATCAAAAGAGGATCGGCTTATAAAGAAGGGCTGGAAAGCTTGCCGAAGAGGCAGCTGGGCCTGGCCATGACGGATTTAAGCTACCGGCTGCTCCGTGAGGCCGGCTATGAGCCTTATTATTTATACAGGCAAAAAGACAGCTTAGCCGGCGGCGAAAACCTGGGCTTCACCCTGCCGGGCCGCCAATGCCTCTACAATATTTTGATGATTGAAGAAAGGCAGACCATTTTGGGCCTGGGAGTAGGCTCCGGCAGCAAATTTCTGGCTCCCGGGGATTGGTCTTTGGAAAACCTGTATAATCCTAAAGATTTAATCCAATATATTGAAAGGATCGAGGATTTGATCCGGCGGAAAGTTGACAAGCTGGCTCAGGTTGGATAAAATAACCTAGTGGTTACAGACCACTTGTAGAGTCAATAAAAATGCAAATCATTAACGTTATTAAGGGAAGACGAGGGAATAAGAATGAGCGATTCCATGCAGGGATTAAAACGGAGCTGTTATTGCGGACAAGTGACGGCCAAGGATGTAGATAAGGAAGTGACCCTGACGGGCTGGACCCATCGCCGCCGGGATCATGGCGGCGTGATTTTTGTGGATCTCAGAGACAGGGAAGGCCTGGTTCAGGTGGTTTTTGATCCTACGGCCATCGGCCCGGAGCTTTTTGATCTGGCAGAGACCATCCGCAACGAGTATGTTTTAGCGATCACCGGCCGGGTGCGGCTGCGTCCGGAGGGTTCGGCCAACCCCAACCTGAAAACGGGAGAAATTGAGGTTCTGGCTAAGGATTTGCGGATTTTCAGCGCCGCTAAGACACCGCCTTTTTATATCGAGGATGATATCACCGTCGATGAAAGCATCCGCCTGAAGCACCGCTATCTGGACCTGCGCCGTCCCCAGCTTTATAAAGGCCTGGCTCTGCGCAGCAAGGTAAACCAGAGCATCCGTAATTACTTTACCGCTCATGATTTCCTGGAAGTGGAAACTCCCACTCTGATCAACAGCTCTCCGGAAGGGGCCAGAGACTTTCTGGTGCCAAGCCGTTTGAGGGCCGGCGAGTTTTATGCTTTGCCCCAGTCCCCTCAGATTTATAAGCAAATTTTAATGGTAGCCGGCATCGACCGCTATTTCCAGATTGCCCACTGTTTCCGGGACGAAGACCTGAGAGCCGACCGCCAGCCGGAGTTTACCCAGCTGGATATGGAGATGTCCTTTGTTGAGCAGGAGGACGTTATCCAAATGGTCGAGGGCATGCTGGTCACCGTATTTAAAGAGACCTTAGGTCTTGACCTGCCGCAGCCTTTTCCCCGCATGACCTGGCGGGATGCTATGGAGCGTTTCGGTTCCGATAAGCCGGATACCCGTTTTGGCCTGGAAATGGTAGAAGTGGGCGATATTATCGCGGAAAGCGAGTTCAAGGCCTTTACCTCCGTTCTTGAAAAGGGTGGTCGGGTTAAAGGCATCAATGCCAAGGGCTGCGCCGGTTTTTCCCGGCGGGAAATCGACGAGCTGACGAAGCTGACAGCCATCTATGGAGCCAAAGGCCTGGCTTACATCACCATTCAGGAAGACGGCAGCTATAAATCCCCCATCACCAAATTCCTGACCGAGGAGCAGACGGTGGCTTTGGTGGAGCGAATGGCCGGTCAGCCCGGAGATATTCTGTTCTTTGTGGCCGATACCTTCTCCGTGATGACGGCGGCTTTAGGTCATCTGCGGCTGCGGCTGGGCGAGATTTTGGGCCTCATTGACAAGGATAAATTCAATTTCCTCTGGGTAGTGGAATTTCCGCAATTTGAATATTCACCGGAAGAAAAGCGTTACATGGCCATGCACCATCCCTTTACCATGCCTATGGATGAGGATATGGCAATGCTGGATAAAGACCCCGGCCAGGTTCGGGCCAAGGCTTACGATATCGTTCTCAACGGCGTGGAAGTCGGCGGTGGCAGCATCCGTATCCATCAGCGGCAGGTTCAGGAGCAGATGTTCCATGCTCTGGGCCTTACGCCGGAGCAATGCCGCAGCAAGTTCGGCTACCTGCTGGACGCCTTTGAATACGGCGTGCCTCCTCACGGCGGCCTGGCTATCGGTATCGACCGCATGGTGATGCTGATGCTGAAGCGTGAGAGTATCCGGGACGTCATTGCCTTCCCCAAAACCCAAAGCGCCATGGATCTGATGAGCATTGCTCCTTCTACTGTGGACGCCAAGCAGCTGGAAGAGCTCCATATTGCGGTAAAGCTGCCGAATAGCTAAATTGGAAATCGCATATACTTGAATTATCGGAGAAGCGATGATACAATTTATATGGCAAGATTAATAAAAACCCTGCGGTGATCGTGACCGTGCCCCGTGTTTTGAGCCAACACATTTTGATTGGGAGCCTGATGCTCCGCTTGCGACTTGCATGCCTGCTGCGGGCAGGAGCGATTAAACAAGCGGGAAGGCACCCACCTGCGAGAGCAGGTTCAAAACAAAGGCCTCCACGACATTGCGGGGTGATTTTTATTTATTTTTATTACCAAATTTTTCTGATAATGATTATAATAATGGCTGGGGGACAAGCTTGTGGATTGGCAGGAAAGAAGCCGGCGGCTGGCCGGCCCCGAAAAAATAGCAAAATTAGAGAAGTCTCATGTGCTGCTTTTTGGCTTGGGAGGAGTGGGCTCTTTCGCTGCGGAGGCTCTGGCCCGTTCCGGCGTGGGCAAGCTGAGCCTGGTGGAATACGACCAGATCATCGATAGCAACCGCAACCGCCAACTGCCGGCCCTCGTCGGTACCGTCGGCCAAAATAAGATTGACGTTTGCGCCGCCCGGCTGAAAGAAATCAATCCGGATCTGGAGCTGGTTTTATACCCGTTCAAAATGACGGCGGAAAATCTGCCTTCTATTTTGGCGGCGGGCCGGCCGGACTTCATTGCCGACGCCATCGATGATTTGGCGGCCAAAGTGCAGCTGATCGTCACCGCCAGGCATGAGGATATTCCGATCATTTCCTCCATGGGAGCCGGCTACCGTCTTGATCCCAGCCAGCTGGCCATAGGAGATATCAGTCAGACCCATACTTGCCCTTTGGCCCGGCGGCTGCGCCGGAGCTTAAAAGAAGCGGGGATCACCAAAGATCTGCCGGTGGTCTGGTCAAAGGAAAATCCTCTGCCGGATCAGGATACAATTCAAGGCGAGGACGAAGGCAGCGGCAGCCGGAATACGGCAGATAAAGTCCGGAAAGGCCCGGCCAGCATGATTTTTGTACCGGCTTCGGCAGGCCTTTTGCTGGCCTCCTATATCATTAGGAATTTGTAGCTTGGTAATTCCAGAATGAAGGTGATACAGCCGTGGATGATTTGTTTAGCGGACTGAACCAGGAACAAAAGAAAAAACAGACACCTCTGGCTGCCAGGCTGCGGCCGGAAAAATTAGATGAGGTGGTGGGCCAAAGTCATATTTTAGGCCCCGGCATGCTGCTGCGGCGGGCTATCGAGACGGATCAGCTGGGTTCGCTGATTTTCTACGGCCCCCCCGGTACGGGGAAGACTACTTTGGCCATGGTGATTTCTCAGGCCACGGAGGCAGCTTTTGTCCGCATCAACGCCGTCACCTCCGGCGTAGCCGAATTACGCCAGGTGGTGAAGGAGGCCCAGGACAGGCTATCCTATCAGGGTCAGGGCACCATTGTGTTTATCGATGAGATCCACCGTTTCAATAAATCCCAGCAGGATGCCTTGCTGCCCAGCGTGGAAGAGGGCAAAATCGTCCTGATTGGGGCAACTACGGAAAATCCTTATTTTTCCGTGAATTCCGCATTGCTTTCCCGTTCCCGGATCTTTCGCCTGGAGCCTTTGACGGAAGAAGAAACCATGCTGCTGCTGAGCCGGGCTCTGGCCGATAAAGAAAAGGGCCTGGGCCTCTTTCATACCGAGGTGGCTCCTGAAGCCTTGCGGCATATTGCCGCCGCCGCCAGAGGCGACGCCAGACAGGCCCTCAATGGCCTGGAACTGGCGGTTCGCTCCACGCTGCCGGGGCCTGACGGTATTCGCCGCATCGATATGCAAACTGCTGAGGAATCCATCCAGGAAAAGGCCATCGTTTATGATAAGACGGGAGACCAGCATTACGATGTGGCCTCGGCCTTCATTAAGAGCATGCGGGGCTCCGACGCCAATGCAGCTATCCACTATATGGCCCGGATGCTGACGGCAGGGGAAGACCCCCGGTTTATTTTCCGACGCATGCTGATTCTGGCTTCCGAAGATGTGGGCCCTGCCGATCCGATGGCCATGGCCATCGTCAGCGGCGCCGCCCAGGCTTATGAGCAAGTTGGTATGCCTGAAGGCCAGATCATTATGGCCAACGCCGTAATCTATCTGTGCAACGCCCCCAAAAGCAACGCTGCCGTCATGGCCATCAGCCAGGCCCAGGAGGACGTCCGCAAGGGCAAATACGGCGCTGTGCCGCCTCATCTGCGGGACAGCCATTATCCCGGCGCCGCCGGCTTTGGCCACGGCTTGCAATATAAGTATCCCCACAGCTATGGGGGCTGGGTTGCCCAGGATTATCTGCCGGCCGAGATGAAGGGCGTCAGCTACTACAGGCCCACAGGTATCGGCAAGGATAAAGGTCCCGCTTTGCCGTCTAAAGAGAAAAAAGAGGACTGAAAAATGGAGAAGAACGAAAATAAGATGAAAAAGGTTATTGTCGCTCTAAGCGGCGGCGTGGACAGCGCTTATACAGCATACACTCTCCAGCAGCAGGGTTACGAAGTCCGGGGCCTTTGCCTGGAGCTTTTTGCCGGCAGCACCGCTGCTGCCGATGCTTTACTGGTGGGTAAAAAATTAGGCATTCAGGTTGATGTCGTTAAAAGCCATGAGCTGTTTCAGCAGCAGGTCGTGGATTATTTTTGCAGCACCTACGGCAAAGGGCAAACGCCCAATCCTTGCGTGGCCTGCAATCCCGGCGTCAAATTTGCAGCTTTAATGAAAGCGGCGGCGGAACTGGGGGCGGAGAGGGTGGCCACCGGCCATTATGCCCGCTGCCTTTACGATGAGACTGCCGCCCAATACCAATTATGGCGGGCGAAAGATCCCAAAAAGGATCAGAGCTACTTCTTGTACCGCTTGAGTCAGGATATCCTGAGCAAGGTGATCTTTCCTTTAGGGGGATATACGAAAGATGAGGTACGGGCTTTGGCGGCTCAAGCAGGAATTCCGGTGGCTCAGAAGCGCGACAGTCAGGAAATCTGTTTCATACCCGACGGCGATTACCAAAGCTTTCTGCGCCGGCAGGCCGCCGCAACTGGGTCTCAGGAGATTGCCGGGCCGGGCCTGATTGCCGGCGATTTTGTGGATCGGCAGGGGAAAATTCTGGGCCGCCATCAAGGCCTGGCCTGTTACACTATCGGACAGAGAAAAAACCTGGGCATCGCTTTGGGTAAGCCTGTGTTTGTCCTGGAATTGGATGCCGCCAAAAACCAGGTGATCCTCGGTTCCGAGGAGGATTTATACACGAAAGAGGTATTTACGGCAGACAACATTTTTATTAGCGGAGTTGTGCCGGCAGAGCCTCTGGAGGTCAAGGTGAAGCTGCGCTCCGGCGCCCTTCCTGCAGCGGCGGTCTACTATCCGGCAGCCGATGGCGGAGCCCGGCTGGCATTCAGTGAAGAGCAGAGGGCGGTGACGCCGGGTCAAAGCGCCGTATATTATGCAGGAGACCAGGTGCTGGGCGGCGGCATTATTCTTTAAATGCTGACGCCAGATAAACAGGGAAAAGAAGGGGACGCCAGATGACAGCGGCTGCACAGATAACCGTAAAGGCCTTTGAGGAATTGAGCAATCAGGAACTATATGAGATATTGACCTTACGGTCTGACGTCTTTCTCATTGAGCAAAACAGCCTTTACCGGGATTGTGACGGCAATGATAACCTGGCCCGGCATATGAGTGCGACGGCTGACGGGATGGTAATCGGCTGCCTGCGGCTTTTACCGGCGGGAGTGCTTTACGACAACCCCAGCATCGGCCGCTTTGCCCTCAGGAAGGAATGGCGGGGCAAGGGAATCGCCAAAGCGATGATGAAGCTGGCTCTTGAGCATTTGCGCCGGGAATGGCAGGCCGAAGCCGTCACTATTTCCGCCCAGGCTTATTTGAGAGATTTTTATGGTTCTTTCGGGTTCAACGCCATTTCCGAAGAGTTTCTGGAGGATGGAATTCCTCATCTTTATATGCGATGTAATTTGGATAAGTAGGCTGGCAAAACAGTTGAGGCCACTGAAAAATGAGCAAAATTTCAAGTTTAAAGTGTCTGAAACCGTTTTGGGGGCTGTATTTGATTACATTTGGCTATATCCAGTGTATTGTCAATATAGTAGACGCTATTTTGATAAGCGAACACACTTTAAACCTGCAATTTTGCTCAAAGTCTGAGACTTGACCGAATTTCTCAGTCGCCTCCAAACAACCGCTGCACATTTGGCCCGCTGTCCCAATTACGGACCGCACAATAGAGCACGCCGCAATTGCGCAGACTCTTATTTTTTTGCATATTTCTAAAGCTTGGGCGCATGATAACCATAGAGAAAGACATTTGATCATCACTATGGGAGAGAATATGCAAATTAAACAAAGCAGAAAAATAAATCATTTGCCGGTTTACGACAGAGCAACAGGGTTGAAAGCCGGCTATATGATGGGCTTTCAGTATGGCGGCAGCGACCGGACGGAAGGCCTATTTTTCATGGATTTGGAAGGCCGCTGGCGGATGATCTCCCGGGATCAGGTAGAAACGCTAGGCGAGGATGCGGTATTTTTGAAGCCCCAGGCTGAGGCGGTGATCCTGGATAAATCACCGGAAAAAGCAATCCGGGAACCGAGACCGGCAGTACCGATTTATTCGGCGGAGGGATTGAGCCCCGGCCGGGCCTCCGATATATTGCTGCAGGATCATGAAATCGTGGGGCTGGAGGTCTCCGACGGGCTGGTGAAGGATGTGCTTCAGGGCCGCAGCCTGCTGATGAATAAAGATATTGAAAAATGGGGGCCGGATATGATTTTGGTGAAGCCCTCAGCCATACTGTATCAACCCCAATATTCCCTCATGGGCAGACTGGTGCGCCTTTTGCTGCTGCTGGGCATTTTGCTGCTGCTATGGCCTTTAAAAGCGCTGCTGCGTCCGGTGCTTTTAGGGCTTTTGGTGGCTTACGGCCTCTATCCGGTGTCCGATTGGTTTCAGAAAAAAGGCAGAAAGCCGGGCCTGGCCGCCTTGCTGTCTTTGCTGTCTTTAGTCGCCGTCCTGGCTCTGGGCGTCCTTCTGCTGATGCCCCTGCTGCAAAAGGAATTCAGTCAGCTTTTGGGGGCCTTGCCAGAGATTTTTGACCGGCTGGAAAGGCTGATTCAACAGGTGCCTTTGGTGGCAGCCCGTTTGGGCATCCAAATCAGCTGGCAAAGCTGGCAGGATCTGCTGGACCAAGCTCAGGCAGGAGGGGCTCAGAAGATCAGCACTTTGCTTTCGGGCTTCGGCACAGGGCTTGGCCATCTTGTGGATTTTCTGCTGGCGCCGGTATTGGCTTTTTACTTTCTAAAAGAATGGGAAAGGATCAAAGGCTGGGTCTTAAATCTTTTCTCCGTAAGCTTCCAGGGAGATCTGGTTTTTGTAGGCGGAGAGATCCGTCAAATCGTCATGGCTTTTATCAAAGGTAATCTTTTTACCTCTTTAGTGGTGGCTATCTTAACCTACATAGGGCTGAAAATCCTGGGCTTGGAATATACGGGCCTCATGGCGGTGCTGGCGGGCCTGGGCAACCTGATCCCTTATTTCGGCGCTTTCTTCAGCTCAGTACCTGTGATTTTCCTGGGCTTGCTGCAAGCACCCTGGAAAGCGGCGGCGGCAGTGGTGATTGTGGTGCTGATCCAACAGTTTGAAGGCGACTTTTTGACGCCCAAGATATTGGGGGCTTCTTTGCGGCTGCCACCTTTGGCTATCGTTTTGTCCTTGCTGATTGCCGGTAAATTCTTCGGCGTTTTCGGCATGTTTTTGGCGGCGCCTATGGCGGCGGTGATTAAAGTAGTGGTCAAGAGAGTACTGGCCAGGCTGGTATAATCGGTGTATTATTTGTATAATGGCATGAGATGGAGGCGATTAGATGGAAAAAGCTTTTTTGCTTCATCCGACAGAGCATATGAACGGTAATCTGCGTTGGCATTTAAGAAATGAATCTGTGCAAGACAAGATATCTGCATCGCTTAATAAAATTTGCAGTCTAGGCTATTGGGCCAGTCCTTTTCGGGAAGGCGACGGTATAACCTTTAGTAAAGAAGATTACTCGGCTGAGCAGGCGCTTGAGGATTTCAAAAATTCGTTTGAGTGGATTGAGATTGAAGAATGTAAGCGATCAGATTTTCCGAGTAAAATGGCAGAAATCCTTAAAAGGCAAAAATACCGATGCACGGTTTTAGTCCCGATCAGAAAATTATGGATAGAAAACTCATTTAAGATAGGCGATTTCAAATTTTGGCCACCGATGGAAAAGGACGGATTTTCCGCTAGCGACCACCCCTTGTTTAAATACTGTGCGTCTCCCTCCTTTTTTGAGAGTGAGGGGCAAGCTTTAGGCCAATGGGATGGCGAGATAACAAGAGAAGAAGATCTTTTACGTTACCCTTTAATCGAAGTCAATATTAATATGGATGAATCTGAATTACTGGGAATTGCAAATGATCTTAATGCTCAGATTAGATTGCTCAAAATAGCAAGTCAGCAAGCTGACAGGGCATTAGATCTATTGAGAATAAATAGCTGTCATTTTAAAAAAATTGAATATTTACCTGACAGAGCAGGGCAGCTAGCCAATGGCTTTACTGTCGCCTATTTTATACCCGAACTAAGGCAATACAAAGAAACATTACTTCAGCATATTGTATATCCTATTCGGACATCAAATAATTGGTTAGGCTTAGAAGCGGAATATACCAATGACCCTTATCTGGAATGGCTTGCCGGAATTCTGAAAGGTGACGTCAATAATGAAATCGAAATGGCGATACGCAGCTCCATAATAGCTCTTAGCCAAGCATTTTATATTACTTATGAAGAAGTAAGCTTTCTGGCCTTGATATTTGCCCTTGACGGTCTTTGTTTACCGGATGCCAATTGGAAAGCCTGGAAGCATCGCAGTTATATAGCCGCAATATCCTCCGGCGGCGATATTCATATTTACGAACAGGATTTAAAAATCTTCGAGTACATTTATTCGGATATTCGAAATAAATTAGTGCATTCCGGCGCTTCATTTTCCGATATTGAGAATGCGGATTTTAAATCCGTTGCCGCTAGCATACACAGCTTAATTATTCGATGTATTACCGTAATCTATCAAGAGAATATCTCTTCAAAAAAGGAACTGCATAATTTGGCAAAGAAAATTTTATCCCAAAAGCAGTTTGAAGATTGCACTAACAAAATAATTGATTATTATGATACTCTGAAGGGCAAGGTCACCCATTTTAACCAAAGACCGAAATGGTAAGATAAAACACCTCAATGGGCTTCCTGTTCCGGGAAGCTCATTTATATTTAAATTGTGAAAATAAACCTGGCCGGCGTCACATTTCACCTATGTAATTTGTTATATAAGTGAAAAAGCTTTTAAGAACCCATATGAAAAACAGCTTTGATACCGATGATATTGTACAGAATGTCTATTTAAAACTGTATAAAAAATTTGACGATTTTAACGACGACGATCACGTAAAACGCTGGCTGATCCGGGTTGCAATAAACGAGTGCAAGAATTACTTTTTATCAAGCTGGATGAAGAAGATTATTCCTCTTGATGAAACCCTTGTCGACGAAATACCTTTTGAAACGGAGGATAAAGTTTGGCAAGCGGTGATGGATCTGCCGCAAAAATATCGTATTGTCACCTATCTTTTCTATTATGAGGAGTACTCAACCGCTGAAATTGCCGAAACCTTAAAAACACAGGAAGCCACTGTCCGAAAACAATTGCAACGGGCAAGAGAGAGGCTGAAAGCAACATTAAAGGAGGCTTGGGATAATGAAGAATAAAGAAACCTTCAAAAAATCTTTTAGTAAAATCACTATGCCACAGTATTTAGAAAAGGAGATATTAAATATGACTGAACAGAAGTCTAACAAAAAATCTGCATTCATGAAATTTTCAACAGCCGTGGCAGCTATCTTAGTTATCCTAACCATGGGGATAGCCGGTGCATTTGCTAATAGTTTAGGCTTATTCGATTTCCTATTGTCAAATAAAGATGTAACACCTGAACAGCAAGACTTAGTACAGCAAACAAATCTTGAAGCAATCGTTGAGGGTGTAACCTTCAAATCCCGTGAATTTTTATTTGATGGCAGCAATTTGTATATTAGAGCAGAGGTAACAAGCGAAGAGAATAAATTTGTTGCCGGCGATGACGAAATTCCCTCGTTAAACCCGGAGCAATATAAAGCAATCGGCGTGGGACTTTTCGGCGGTGAAATCGCCCACAATCGGCTTAATTGGAGTTATGAAGATGACGGAACATTAATTTACGTTATTAAAGCTGAAACCAATAGTTTAGACGGCATAAAAATCAGGTTTGTCGTCAACCGCATTGACGAAAATGGCCGCAGCGGTGTTTCAGAAAAAGGTGAAAAAACAAAAACAACTGTTCCCTTTGTGGAATTGCCGCTTGTAAAATAATATAGTCGGAATCCCCGCCGATAAGTGGATGCAAGTCCACACAACTCGCTTTTTTGAGCATCCGGCCCCTAAAACTTCTATTCACCCAAAAGAGCAAAGCCCTCAACGATGACTTTGGAAAACTCCAGGTGATATATAGTTGAAATAAGTAAAAAGAACTTATATAATAAGTTCAAGATGATTGTAAATTTTTCCAGACGCCTCAATCTATTGCTCTATAGCTGCGGCGTACCAATACTAGAAAGTTAAGGAGAAAATAATTATGGGGAAATACATACTTAGCTGTTGTTCCACGGCTGATTTAAGCGAAGAGCATTTTAAGAAAAGAGATATTCACTTCGTCTGCTTTCACTATTCCTTGGACGGAAAACAGTACGATGACGACTTAGGTAAATCCATACCTTTTGACCAGTTTTACCAAGCAATGCTTAAGGGCGCTGAAACAAAAACTTCTCAAGTCAATGTGGAAGAATTCATCGACTATTTTACGCCCTTTTTGGAGCAGGGATTGGACATCCTGCATGTGAGTCTGTCCAGCGGCCTTTCCGGCGTATATAATTCTGCGAATATCGCCAGAACCAGCCTGCTGCAAAAATATCCGGACAGGAAAATCCACATCGCGGATTCTTTGGGTGCTTCCTCCGGCTACGGTCTTCTTATGGATAAGCTTGCCGACCTCCGCGACGAGGGCATGGACGTCGACGTATTATACGTTTGGGCAAACGAACATAAGCTGGAGGTGCATCATTGGTTCTTTTCCACGGATCTGACCTTCTACGTCAAAGGCGGCCGCATTTCCAAAGCCTCCGGCTGGGTTGGCACCATGTTGAATATTTGCCCCCTGCTCAACATGGATCATCAGGGAACCCTCGTTCCCCGCTTTAAGATAAAAGGCAAGAAGAAGGTTATCCACGAGATCGTAAGCAAAATGGAGGAATATGCCCAAGGCGGCCTTTATTATGAAGGGAAGTGCTACATTTCAAACGCAGGATGCCCTGAAGACGCAGAGGCTGTTGCAGCCCTTGTGGAAGAACGCTTTCCGAAACTCAATGGCCCCGTGGAAATCAACAGCGTCGGCACCACTATAGGCAGCCATACCGGCCCCGGTACGGTGGCTCTTTTCTTCTGGGGAAACAAAAGAAATAACTAATCAAAAAATAACTGGTCAAGAAAGCCTCGCTAATTCCATCTCATTCATTGGGATGGAATTATTTTTTACCAATTATTGACTATTATGGATTATCATGGTTAAATAAATTGACTAGACAAGTATGGCAATTAAATCTTTAAGTTGTCTGGTTATCTGCAGGGCAAAGGATAAAAACGGGGAGGGGATCAAATGGCAAAATCATATGTTATTATCGGCGCCGGCAATGGCGGTCAGTCCCTTGCGGGCGACATGGTTCTCAGAGGCGTTACACCTAAGGCAATCTACGACATAAACGAAACCACTATTGCAAGCATCCGGGAGCGGGGCGGCATCAAGATGAGCGGTCCCGTTGTGGAAGGCTTTGCGCCTATATCCGGCGCTACCACCAGCCTCGAAGAAGCTGTCCGCTCCGGCGATGTTTTTTTGGTATGTGTCACATCCAATATATACAACTTGTTTGCAAAGCAGGTGGCGCCCTTTGTTAAACCGGATCAAACTTTCCTGCTGATCCCCGGCTATGTGGGCAGCTCTATCATGTTTGCCAAGGCATTGCAGGAAAGTGGAGTCAAAGAGCTGCCCCTCATCGGCGAGACAATCAGCTTTCCTTACGCCACCCGCCTGATTGAGCCGGCTCATGCAGGCATTAAGGCACGCAAGCTGGTTTTACCGATGGCGGCCTTCCCGGCGGCGCGCAATCAAGAACTGCTTGATAGCATCAAGCCGGCTATCTTTGAGGCGGCGCTGGGCCAGGATTCGCTGAGCATCGGCTGCAACAACGTCAACCCCACCACCCATATCGTGCCTTATCTAATGAATATGGACAAAGTGGAAACACCGCGGCCGTCAGATTTCGACTTCCACGCCTGGGGCTCCGAAACGGTGCAGCGTATTAAACACCAGCTAGACGAGGAGCGTTGTCAGGTAATGAAGGCGCTGGGTCTCGAAGTGATTACCTACGACGGCTTTAACGAGCTCTGCTACAATGGCAAGCACTATGTGCCGATTCCCCAGAAGGAGGCTTCCGGCCTGCCCTCTACCGCCAAACAGGCGCCTGACCGCTACATCGACGAGGATGTGCCCATGGGCATTGTCCCCATTGCAGAATTTGCCCGGCTGCTGGGTATGGAGGTGCCGGTCATTGATACGATGATTCGTCTGGCCAATATTGTCCGCCGGCGCGACTTTTATGCCGAAGGCGCTTCGATGCAGAAAATGGGTCTTGCAGGCATGGATGCTAAGGAGATCATCGACTACGTGATGACTGGGAAAACCGCTGCAAGGAGGGAGTGAGATCATGCGAGAGAGACTGAAGACCAAACCCAGCGAGACTGTCTGCAAGTACCTCTTTGAGCCCGCTATTCTTGCCGACAGCAAACGCTCTTTTTACAACATGCTGTCATTAAATATTGCTCATGCCCTCATGCTGAGCAAGCAGGGCATTATCACGCCCGATGAAGCCGGCAAAATCCTTGCAGCCTTTTTGGATCTGGAGAAGGAGGGAAATGCTTCTTTCAACCTCAACCCCGAATTTGAGGACTATTATTTCAACATTGAAAACTATCTGATCGGCAAAGTTGGCATGGAAGTCGGCGGCAAGCTGCATACAGCCCGCAGCCGCAACGACCTGCACTCCACAATCAGCCGCATGAATGTGCGCGACCAAATGATTAAGCTGTATCCGCTGGTTTTGAACCTGCGTGACGTGTTGCTCAGAAAGGCGGATGAGCATAAGGAGACGGTGTTCACCGGCTATACCCACATGCAGCCGGCCCAGCCGATCTCCGTCGCCTTCTATTTCACCGCAGTGGCCCAGGGCCTTGAGCGCGATTATGCCCGTATGGCGGCGGCCTACGAGCGCCTCAACCAGTGCACGCTGGGCAGCGGCGCCTTTGCCGGTACCAGCTTTCCCATCGACCGCCATTATGCCGCCGACCTCCTGGGCTTCAACGGGCCGATGTACAACAATATGGATGCGGTGGCCTCCCGGGACTATCTCCTGGAGTTGCTTAGCTCTTTCGTGAGCTGCGGCGCTACCATCAACCGCTTTGTCAACGATCTGTATATCTGGGCCACCGATGAGTTCTCCTATATCGAGGTCGACGATTCCCTGGCAGCCAGCAGCAGCATTATGCCGCAAAAGAAGAATTCGGTGACGCTGGAGCATTGTAAGGCAAAGACCTCACACCTCCTGGGCGCTTATGTCGCTTCCTTCAGCTGCATGAAGGGCATTCCCTACGGCCACTGCCGCGATATTGCGGGCGAAAGCATCGCCCCTTTCTGGGATGCGGCGACTCAGATGGAAGCGATCCTCAACCTGCTGGGGGAAACGGTAGAAAAGCTGATGATCAAGACGGACAACATGAAAAACCGGGCCGATCGAAACTTCTGTACAGTCACTGAGCTGGCTGACGAGCTGGTCAAAAGGGAGGGGCTTTCCTTCAGAGTCGCCCATCACATCGTAGGCAGCATGGTAGGCGAATGTTTGGATAAAGGTCTGGACGCCTCCCAGATGACGGTGGAGATGCTCAATAATGCCGGCAAGGAATTTGCTTCGAAAACCTTTGACTGGAGCCGGCAGGAACTGAGCAGCCTGCTGGATTCGGTCAATTCGGTGCACAACAAGTACGACTACGGCGCACCCTCGCCGAAGGAGTGCCGGAATATGATCGACCAACTGCTCAAAAAATTGGATGAGGACAGGGCATCTTACCAGGAATTGCTGGACGGCTTGCAGGCAGCAGAGCAGAGACTCGACGCCGAAATCCGCAGGTTTGTCACTAAGCCGGAGAGGTAGGGCTTTAGCCATGCCAAAACGCAAAGCAGTCGACGAATCACTTTATAAGCAGATTGCAGACTATATACAGATGAAGATAGACAGCGGAGAGTGGGAGGCAGGCAGCAAAATTCTTTCCGAAACACAGTTGGCGGCGCAATTTAAGGTGAGCCGGGAGACGGTGCGGCACGCCATATCCCAGCTCCATGCCAAAGGCTTCCTCAACCGCCGGCGGGGCGCCGGAACTTTTGTCGCAATGCCGACTTATAAATGGGACTATCTCAAAATGTTTTTTCCCGCCGAGGCCGGTACCCACCACAGCTTGCTTGAGATTAAAATTATACACGCCTCGGAAAGCCTGGCTCAGACCCTTGAAGTGCCACCGAAAAGCGAAGTATACGAGATTTCGCGGCTTCGTTATCTGTTCGACGAGCGCCGCATCCCAACGATTCTCGAGAAAGCCTACTTTGCGAAGAGCCTGAATGTTCAAATGGAACTGATTGACTTCAACAAGCGCCTGTACGATTTCCTCGAAGCTAACGAGGGAATCAAGCTCACCAGATTTAAGAACCTGATCGAACCGGCGCTGCTGACGCCAACAGAGGCGGGCTGCCTTAAGTGCAGCCAAAACAGGCCTGTGCTGCTCCTATCCCGTATCGGATACAGCGGCGACCGGCCCATCATTCTCACCAAAAGCATCGTCAATTCAGACAGGCTGAAATTGCAAATCGAGCTGTAAGGCGCCTGCCTGATGCGGTGATTTTGAATGGCACCCTAACCACTAAGGAATAAGAGCACTAATAATGAGGAGGGATCTACCATGAAAAAATGCTTATCCCTATGTCTGGCGGTTATCCTGGCTTTGGCGGTATTTTCCGGCTGCACATCATCTCCGGCTCCTGCAACTTCTCCGACCACCGCCACTTCCGCCGGCGCCGGAACGCCTACTGAGGCCAAAGCCCCTGAGCGTCCTCTTGCCCGCCTGCTCCTCGGAACTTCCAGCGTCGGCGGCACCTACTACGTCTGGGGCGCAGGTTGGTCGAAAATCATGAATGAAAAGGTCGACAATGTCGATTGCTCAGTCGAAGTCACCGGCGGTCCGAACACCAATATGCAGCTGATTCAGCAGGATGAGATGGAGCTCGGCTTTGTTACCACCTGGCTCGGCGGTGAAGGCTGGAGCGGCACCGGCTGGACCGAAGGCAAGAAGTATGACAAAATGCGAGGCATGTTTGCCACCTACTACAGCGTCATGTACATCTACTCACTTAAAGACAGCGGCATCGAGTCGGTCTACGATTTTGAAGGCAAGAATATTGCTGTGGGCTCTCCCGGCGCCACCAGCGATCTGGCAGGACGGGCTCTTCTGGAAATCCTCGGCATCAAAGTAAAGAGTGTTACAAGCCTGCCTACGGATGGCCAGCTCAGCGCCCTCAAGGACGGCACCATTGATGCCTGCTTCTCCATCACCGGCATCCCCGGGCCTTTTATGCTGGAGCTTGAGACCACCCACGACGTACAGCATATCGGACTCAGCGACGCGGATTTCGATAAAATTTTAGCGGCGCAACCCTACTGGTCAAGGAATGTCATTCCCGCCAATACCTTTAAAAACCAGCCGGAAGATGTTCCGGTCTGTGCTTTCTGGAATATGATGGTAGGCCATAAAGATCTGGATGACGATCTGGTTTACGACCTGGTTAAGACCACATTCGAACAGAACGAAGCGTTGATCGCTGTGGACCCGACTGCGGCGATGACCGTGCCCGAAGCGGTCACCAACTGCGTGATTCCGCTGCATCCCGGCGCACTGCGCTACTACGAGGAAATAGGCGTCACCGTTCCTGATTCACTCAAGTAACCTATTTTTTTGTAATAGGGGGTACACATGTTATTCAAAAAAGCAAATAAAGTCCTTGAGGATATTAATGTAGAGGAACTCGATCAGGAATCTTCTGCAAAACGGGAACTTTCAAGCGTCTACAAGAAGATTTTCTTCACCTTTGCCGTCCTCACCACTATTGCCCATATTTACTTCCTTGCTGTGCAGCCTGTAACGGGGTATTTCCTGTTTGCACTGCATGTAGGCACCGGTTATTCCCTGCTTTTGGCTTATTACCCGCCTTTTAAAAAGAGCAGTAAGGACAAAGTTCCCGTTTACGATCTGGTTCTCATTGCCCTGATGGTTTTTGCTGCGTCCCACATGATCCGTGAGATGAACACCATTGTTTACCGCATCGGCATTTCACCGACTACGATGGATATGCTCGTCAGCATCATCGTTGTGCTCATCACGCTGGAGTGTACTAGGCGCACCTGCGGCAACATCCTGCCTGTTATTGCGATTGTTTTCTTGCTATACGGCCGCTATGGCCACCTGCTGCCGGGAATGCTGGGCCATAGGGAATATTCCTGGTCTAAGGTGCTCTCCTACATGATCGGCATGGACGCCATCTTCGGTACCTCGATGAACGCATCCGCAAGGATGGTCTTCCTGTTCATCGTCTTCGGCGCATTCCTTGCGGCCTCAGGGTCCGGGAAGTTCTTCATCGACCTGTCGCTGAGTGTAGCGGGACACGCCCGGGGCGGCCCCGCCAAGGTTGCGGTCCTTTCCAGCGCCCTCTTTGGAACGGTATCGGGCAACTCTGTAGCGAATGTGGTAACAACCGGCTCGATGACCATCCCAATGATGAAGTCGATTGGCTACAAAAACCACTTTGCAGGCGCAGTTGAGGCGACGGCCTCTACAGGCGGCCAGATCATGCCGCCGATCATGGGTTCGGCAGCGTTCATCATGGCGTCGCTCATCGGTACGCCCTACAGCCGCATTGTCACCGCCGCCGTCATTCCTGCGCTTCTCTATTTCTACACGGTTTTCCTGATGGTGGATCTGGAAGCGATCAAGCACAACCTGCGGGGGATGGAGCGGGCAAATCTGCCCTCCTTCAAGAAAATTATGCTGACACAGGGCCATCTGATCCTGCCGCTGGTCGTGCTGATCCTCGTGCTGACCGTGCTTGGCTGGAGCACCATCCGTTCCGCTTTGGTGGGCATCATCACCTGCATCGTGGTTTCCTGGGTGCACAAGAATACGCGTATGGGACCTAAAACCATTCTCAAAGCCTGCGGCGACGGCGCCCTATCTGCCACCAGCGTCATTGCGGCATGCGGAACTGCCGGCATCGTGGTGGGCGTGCTCAACGTCACCGGCACAGGACTGAAATTCGCCAGCGCCATCGTCCAACTGGCGGGAGGCCGCTTGTGGCTGGCATTGGTGCTGACAATGGTTGCCAGCATCCTGCTGGGCATGGGTCTTCCCACGACAGCCTCTTACCTGATTTGTGCGGCAGTGGCCGCACCCGCCCTGGTCCAATTGGGGCTTACTCCACTGCAGGCTCACATGTTCGTTTTCTACTTCGCTTGCATCTCGGCAATCACCCCGCCGGTTGCCTTGGCGGCTTATGCCGGCGCCGGCATTGCAAAGGCAAGGCCTATGCAGGTAGCGGTGACAGCGTGCAAGGTCGGTATCTCCGCTTTTGTTATCCCCTATATGTTCTGCTATGGGCCTGCTCTTCTTTGGGAAGGTTCGGGGACCGTGATCATGACCACGCTGGTCACCGCAATCATTGGCGCCACCTTCCTATCTTTTGGGATACAGCAGCAAGCCATGCACATTCGGCTGAACAGATTCGAAAGCCTCGTCACCACATTTGGTTCGCTGCTTCTGATCAAACCCGGATTGCAGACAGATATTATCGGTATTTGTATCTGTGGTGTGATCTGTACAATTGCCGCCATCAGGCATAGAAAGAATCAGTCAAAGATGACACCGGTGGCGTAAACATTAAGACTTAGAAATATAACGAGAAACGGAAAAGATCACCGAAAAGACCAAAGAAAATTTCGCCTTATCACTGGGGTGAAATTTTCTTTTTAAAAATTAACTTGGATTTAGATTTTCACAATTGACAGAAGCGAAAGAGAGGTTTATACTAATCTTAAAAATATTTTTGTGTGCTACTAAACTTTTTTTAGCCAATGGTTTTACACTCATTTTATCCGTGGCCGTCTCCCAATAAAAACAGGTGAAAGAGGTGTTTCCATGAAAAGTGCAGCCTCCGGTTTAGGTAGTTCAGCCTTGTTTGAGTTAAACGGTAAGCCACCCCTGCGTTTTGCTTTTCCCCAGGCCATGCAGCATATTCTGGCTATGCTGGTAGGCAACATCACCCCGCCTATTTTGGTAGCACAATTGCTGGGTCTGCCGGAGGAAAGCAAGGTTCTGCTGATGCAGGCCGCCATGCTGATCGGCGGCATCACAACTCTTATTCAACTTTTCCCTATCTTTGGTTTCGGTATGGGCCTGCCCAACGTCATGGGCGTTGCTTTTGCTTACATGCCGATACTGACCTCTATTGGCCTTGCTTACGGTATACGGGCTATTTTTGGGGCCCAGCTGGTAGCTGCCTTTGTCTCTATTTTTATTGGCATGGCCATCGGTAAAATCCGCAAGTATTTCCCGCCTATTGTCAGCGGTACCGTCGTACTAAGTATAGGACTTTCGCTATATACCACCGCCGTCAACTATATGGCTGGCGGCAGCGCCTCCGCCAGCAATTTTGGCGAGCCCCGCTTTTGGGCTATTGCCTTGATCACCTTGGCTGCAACCTTGGCCTGCAATTTGCTGGGCAAGGGCTACATCAAGGTTTCCGGAATGCTTATAGGTATTGGCGTCGGCTACACTATATCCCTGGTTTGGGGTCAGCTGTCAGGGCAGCCCATGATTTCCTTTCAAAACGTAGCCGCCGCCTCTTGGGTGGCCATTCCCAGCATTCTGCCCTGGGGTCTTGATTTTAATGTTTCCGCCATCATTTCTATGATTTTGATGTATATTGTACAAGCGGTGCAAACCATCGGCGACGTTTCTTCCACCACCATCGGCGGCTTTAACCGGGAAGCCACAGACGCCGAGCTGGGCGGCGCCATCAAAGGCCAGGGTATCTGCGGCATGCTGGGCGCTTGCATCGGCGGTTTGCCTACGGATCCTTACAGCCAAAACGTCGGTTTGATCGTTACCACCAAAGTGGTGGCCAAGCGTGTCTTTGTAATTGTAGGCGGCTTGATGATCGTTGCCGGCTTTCTGCCCAAGTTTGGCGCTTTAATGACCACCATTCCTTATCCGGTGCTGGGCGGCGCTACCATCACCGTATTTGCCGCCATCACCATGTCCGGTATTCAGCTGATTTCCCAGCAGCCCTTAAACTACCGCAACCGGATGATCGTCGGCATTGCGCTGGCCTTAGGCGTTGGCATCAGCTCAGTACCCGTTTCGCTGCAATTTTTCCCTGCGGAATTGCAGAATATCCTGGGCAAATCCCCAATTGTTCTGTCCTTTCTGGTAGCCTTTATTCTGAATATACTTGCGCCAAAGGATGACAGCGCGGAAGAAGATTAAGTTTTCCACGGCAAAGGATCGATTTTAATTTATAGAGCCAAACAAAGACCCATTGGCCCCGGCCATGGGTTTTTGTTTATTTTCAAGCGGCTATAAAAACAATGACAAGATAGAAGAATATGGTAAAATAGGAGATAAGAAAGAATAGTATCGGAATGAAAAGAAGCAATGCATCTCCGTCTTTTTTATGATAAAATAATTTGATCCATAGCGAAATTCAGATCAGGGAGGATATTATGCAGGTTTACCTTGCCACTTACGGCTGTCAGGCCAATGAACGGGATTCCGAGACGATCCTGGGCATGCTGGAGCAGATGGGATATAGAGAGACAAAGCAAGAGGAAGAAGCAGACCTAATCCTGCTGAATACCTGCAGCATCCGGGAAAAAGCGGAGCAAAAGGTTTTCAGCTATTTGGGGACGCTGAAGCAATATAAGCAGGACAAGCCGGGTCTGGTCATCGGCCTTTGCGGCTGTATGGCCCAGGAAACGGATATGATCAAGCTGATCCGCCGCCGGGCTCCTCAGGTCGACTTGGTGCTGGGCACTCACAAGCTGCACCGCCTGCCGGAGATGATCCGCAATGTCCAGGGTGGTCTGGGCTTTCAGTGGGACCAGGAAGAGACAGGAGAGATCGTCGAGGCTCTGCCGGCTATCCGGCCTTATCCTTTTAAAGCCTTGATCAATATTACTTACGGCTGCAATAATTTCTGCACCTACTGCATCGTGCCTTATGTCCGAGGCAGGGAACGCAGCCGCCGCCTGGAGGATATCCTGACGGAAAGCCGCCGGCGGGTGGCGGAAGGGGCTGTGGAATTGATGTATCTGGGGCAGAATGTCAATGCCTACGGCAAGACGCTGCCGGACGAGAACGGCGAAGGCAAGGATAAAGAGGCCAGTTTTGCCAATTTGCTTTATCGGGCTCAAGGGATCGAGGGCCTGGAAAGAATTCGCTACATGACCTCCCATCCCCGGGATTTTGGTGAGGATCTGATCCGGGCTATTGCCGATTGCCCGAAAGTCAGCCGTCATATCCACCTGCCGGTTCAATCCGGCTCCAGCCGTATTTTGCGGCAGATGAACCGGGGTTACAGCAGGGAGGATTACCTGTCTTTGGTGGAACGTATCCGCCGGCAGATTCCGGAGGCTGTATTTACTACGGATATTATCGTAGGCTTTCCCGGAGAGACGGAGGAGGATCTGCAGGATACCATTGAGTTATTGGATCAGGTAGGCTTTGATTCCGCCTTTACCTTTATGTATTCCCCCCGCCAGGGTACGCCGGCAGCCAAGCTGGCGGAGCAGATTCCTTTGCGTGAGAAAAAGATCCGGCTTCAGGCAGTGATGGCGGCTCAGGCCCGCAATAGCCTGCGCCTCCACCAGGAGCTGCTGGGACAGACCCTCCATGTGCTGGCCGAAAGCTGGGACAACGGCTTTTTATCCGGCCGTGGCGACGGCAATCAATTGATCCATTTTCCCGGCGAGGCGGCAGGAGTGGGAGCCTTCCATCAAGTGAAGGTGAAGGAGGCCCAAACCTGGACATTAAAAGGAGAAGCCCATGGCCAAAAGTGATTTCGACGTCAAAACGCCGATGATGAAGCAGTATTTTGATATCAAAGCAGAAAATCCCGGCGCTTTGGTCATGTTTCGCCTGGGGGACTTTTATGAGTTTTTTGGCGAGGATGCCCGGATAGCTGCCCGGGAGCTGGATATTGTGCTGACGGGCCGGGACGCCGGCATGGAAGAACGCATTCCGATGTGCGGCATCCCGCATCACGCTCTGGAGCAATACTTAAGCCGTTTGGTGCAAAGAGGCTACCGGGTCTGCGTCTGCGAACAGCTGGAAGACCCCAGATCCGTTAAAGGCATAGTCAAGCGGGGCGTTGTCCGGATTGTGACGCCGGGTACTGCCATGGAAGTGGGCGGCAGCGATGAAGAAAGTACTTTCATTGCCGCTTTGCTCCATGGGGATGAGGAGCATTGGGCCATGGCCCTGTGCGAAGTCTCTACGGGACAGCTGCGGATGTCGGAGTTTAGCGGTCCCGGCTGCCTGACGGAATTATCCGGAGAGATCTACCGGTTAAAGCCCAGGGAAATACTGATTTCCGAAAACGATTATTTGACTTTGACCGAATTGATCCGCCAATGGACAGGCGAGGACAAGGAAGGCAGCATCGTGACGCTGCGGCCCGGCTCCGCCTTTGCCCGGCAGGCGGGGCAAGAGCGGTTAACCAAGCAATTTGCTCCTGGATCTGGCACGCAAATTACTTCGCAATTTGCTCCTGGATTCGGCAGGCCCTTATGGCTGGATTATCCTCTGGCCGGTGATTGTGCCGCCGCTATCTTAGGCTATCTGGAAGAAACCCAAAAAACTGCTCCGGCCCAAATTCGGGAGTTGGAGCTGGATCAGTCCGCCAATCGTCTGATCATGGATCCCACTACCTTCAGAAACCTGGAAATTACCAGAAACTTGCGAACCTATGAGAAGAAGGGCAGCCTCCTGGATCTGCTGGACGAAACCCGCACAGCTTTTGGGGCACGTTTGCTGCGCAGCTGGCTGGAAAGGCCTTTGGTGGATCAAGTTGCCATCGAAGCCCGGCTTGACGCCGTAGAATTGCTTAATCGCGATTGGAGCCGCCGCCAGGAGCTGCGCCGCCGACTAAAAGATATTTATGATATGGAGCGCCTGATGACCCGGGTGGCTTATCAGCGGGCTACACCCAGGGAGCTTCAGGCTTTATGCCAATCCTTTGCAGCGCTGCCGGCTATCCGCCGCCTGGCAGAGGAGCTGAGCCAGGAAAGCCCTCAGTCGGAACTGGCCCGTATCAGTAGGGAGCTGGATGAGCTGCCAGATCTCCATGAGCGGCTGGCTGCCGCCTTAGTGGATGATATGCCCAACAATTGGAAAGAAGGGGGCTTCATCCGCCCCGGTTACCATTCCCAAGCCGACGAATACCGGGATAGCGCCCAAAACGGCCGCAGCTGGATGCTGGAGCTGGAACAAAAAGAAAGAGAAAAGACGGGAATCAAATCCCTTAAGGTAGGTTTTAATAAGGTCTTCGGCTATTATTTCGATGTGACAAAATCGAATTTATCCGCCGTGCCCGATTATTTTCAACGAAAACAGACCTTGGCTTCCGGTGAACGCTACGTTACGGAAGAATTGATCCGTCTGGAAGGCCTGGTACTGGGTGCGGAAGAGAAGATGGTGGCTCTGGAGCTGGAGCTTTATCAGGAGCTCCTAAGCTTTTTGACGGCTTCACTGCCCCGGGTGCAGACTACGGCAGCGGCTTTAGCCAAGCTGGACGTGTTTCAGTCTCTGGCGGAGCTGGCGGCTGTCCGTCAATACTGCCGGCCGCAGTTTCAGCCTGCCGCATCCTCTTTCATTCGCATCAAGGACTTGCGTCATCCTGTGGTAGAGCAAATCCTTGATCAGGACCGTTTTGTACCAAACGATCTGATCATGGACGACGGCACCAATCTTTTTATTATTACAGGACCCAATATGGGCGGCAAAAGCACCTACTGCCGCAGCGTGGCCATAGCCTTTGTCATGGCGCAGATGGGTTCCTTCGTACCGGCTGCCCAGGCCGTGCTGCCCCTGCGGGATCGTCTTTTTGCCCGGGTGGGAGCCAGCGATGATCTGCGGGGCGGTCAAAGTACCTTCATGATGGAAATGAATGAGGTAGCCCATATTTTACAGCATGCCACCCAAAAAAGCCTGGTGATTCTGGATGAGGTGGGACGAGGAACCGGCACTTATGACGGCCTCAGCGTGGCCTGGTCAGTCAGCCAGTATCTGGTATCTCACATTAAAGCAAAAACTCTTTTTGCTACCCATTACCTGGAGCTGACCACCTTAGAAGAACAGTATCCCGCAGTCAAAAACTTATCTTTGGTCGTCGAAGAAGAAGGGGAGAGGATCGTCTTTCTCCACAAGATATTGCCGGGCTCAGCCAACAAGAGCTATGGCATCCATGTGGCACGGTTGGCGGGATTGCCGGAGGAAGTTATCCAGCAAGCTCGGGGAAAGCTGGCAGAGCTTGAGCAGGCAGAAATCTATCAGGAAGAGAAGCTTCCTCTGCCCTGGCCGGTGGAGAACTCCCGGATTTATCCAGGCTACCTGGAAACGGCGGAAGAAATCCATGTTGCTCCGCCTGACGGCAGTTTCATAAAAAAAGGTTTGGCAGAAGAAGGCCGTCAAGCTCAATTGGCCTTATTTGCCGAGGCAGGAGAGGCGGCAGACGGGGAATTGGGAGAGCTGGGAGCGGCTTCGTCTACAGCCGGGATAGCCAAAAAACCTTTAAAAGAAAAAGAATGGAAAGCCATCAATGAACTGAAGAAAAAAAATATTATGGCCATGACGCCTATAGAGGCTTTAAACTATCTGCATAGGCTGCAGCAAAGCCTGCATACCAGCTGAGTCCTTTCTGCAGCCTGCGGCAAAGAGGCGGAAGGGACAGGCATCTATACATAGAAAGAGAATAGTTATGGAAAGAATAAGCAATGAAAACAGGATACGGCGGCTGGACAGCCTGACGGCTAACCAAATTGCCGCCGGCGAGGTCATTGAGCGGCCGGTTTCGGTGGTCAAGGAGCTGGTGGAAAACGCTATTGATGCCGGCAGCACCAAAATCAGAATTGAAATTCGCGAGGGTGGGCTCTCCTTGATCCGCATCATCGATAACGGCGGCGGCATCGACGGCCAGGACCTGCCTCTGGCGGTTGAGCGCCACGCCACCAGCAAGCTGCGGCAGATTCAGGATCTCGATGATTTGACAACGCTGGGCTTTCGCGGAGAAGCTCTGGCCAGCATAGCTTCCGTTGCCGCTTTGGAGATTATCACCCGCAAGACCGGCGATATTCAAGGCCACTGTCTGAAGGTCAAAGGTGAGGCGGAGGAGCCGGTTATCAACAAGGCCGGCTGTCCTGAAGGCACCAGCATTATGGTGGAACACTTGTTCTTCAACACGCCGGCCCGCTTAAAGTTTATGAAAACACCGGGTTATGAAGGCGGGCTGATCCACGATTTGATTATCCAGCTGGCTCTGGGTTATCCGGCCATTGATTTCCGGCTGGAGAATCAGGGCAAAATGATTTTAGATACCGCCGGCATCAACAATACCGAAGATCTGGTGGAGCTTTTCTATGGCAGGGAGGCCCGGCAGGCATTAGTACCCGTTGAAGCTTCGGTGTCCAAGGGCCGGCTGACAGGTTGGATCACGGCGCCGCCCTACAGCCGGGGCACCAGAAAAGGCTTTCACGTCTACGTTAACGGCCGCCGCATTGCGGTGAAAGACATGCAGTGGTCTATTGAAAGAGCTTTTGAATACGTGCTGCCAAAAGGCCGCTTTCCTTTGGCCATACTGGCTTTTCAGCTGCCGGGAGACCTTCTTGACGTCAATGTTCATCCCGGCAAGCTGGAGATCAGAATTAATGACCCGGATCTGAATCCGTCTCTTACCAGGGCCTTGAGAACTGCTATTTCCGGCGGCCAGCTGCTGCCGGATGCCGGCAAGCTGGGCATGGTGGCGGGAACAGGAGTTCCTGATCAAGCTGCCCAGCCCGGCAAGGATTTCAATGTTTCCGATAACGGATCAAAACTTTTATCCGGCAGTCCGGCGGCTAAGCCTGGCGGCGGCCAGATCAGCTTTGCTCAGCCGGTGCGGCAATGGGAGACTTTATATAATTTTACCGCCGAAGGAGAATCCCAATTGAGCCGGCTGATTGATCCTGATTCTTTAGTCAGCAATCTGGCTGAAAATCCGGCCGGCTTAGAATTAACCGGTTTGGTATCTGCCGGTTTGTCCCCTTTAAAACCAGACGCAAAATCAGAGTATGCAGCCGCCAAGAGCCAATACGACGCTGAAAGCGCTGATTTGTTCGCAGGCCTTGAGGAGAAGACAGCAGAGCTTTTGCCGGGTCAATGGGGCGTCAGCTCCCATAACAAAAGTATGCAGGCCTTGGCCAACGATTGGCGGCGGTCGGACTTTTTTTTCGGCCCCGATGTGGAATTCACCGTTATCGGCCAGCTGCATGCTACCTTTATTCTGGCGGAAGTAAAAGCCGGTCTCCTGGTAGTAGACCAGCATGTGGCCCACGAAAGAATCATCTATGAAAGGCTTTTAGCTAAAGCCCGGCAGCAAGAGACGGCGGCGCAAATGCTGATGCAGCCCATATCGTTGAATTTAACTACCGGCGAGGAGGAAATATTGATTCGTCATATTTTGCTTCTTAATGATCTGGGGCTGATCGTGGAGCGCTTTGGCCCCCGTCAATACGTGCTGCGCTCCGTGCCGGCAGGGCAAACCATGGATCAGGCCATGTTTCGGGAGCTTTTGGAGAAGCTGGCTGAGGGCGGCCCCGGCAGTGATCCGGAGCAGGCAAAGCAAGCTTTACTGATCATGGCCTCCTGCAAAAGTGCGGTGAAGGCCAATACGCCTTTAAGCCAGCAGGAAATGGCGGCGCTGCTCAAAGGCTTGCAGCAAACCAGCCACCCTATGACTTGCCCCCACGGCCGACCTATTATGTACTTATTGCCTTATCAGCGCCTGATTCAGGCCTTTGGGCGTTCCTCTTGATGCCGGGCTATCGTTGGGCCGTGACCACCAGCAGCAAAAGCGGCAGAGATCAGGTGGAGAAAGCCCGGGAGCTGGCGGACCGCTATCATGTGCCTTATGTTCCCCGGGGAACCTCAAGCCTGGACGAATTAAAAGGCGCTCTTGGCTTGGATTATTTGCTTACCCTGGACAGGGATTACCATTTATTTATGGAGGAGCCGCCGTTACATTGGCATCCTTCGATGGCAGTGCCCCGGCTGCGCCAGATAGCGGTCGGCAAACCGGATATCTTTTTAGCTGCCTCCGGACTGAGGGCAGGCCAGCGGATTCTTGACTGTACCCTGGGCCTGGCTGCCGATGCTTTGGTCGCAGCCTGGGCCGTAGGCGAAGAAGGAGCGGTGCTGGGTCTTGAGGCCTCACCGGTCATTGCCGCCATTACCGATTGGGGCCTCAGACGGGAAACGTCGCAATTTGACAGCAAAAAAACGCCCCTTACCGCTTTATCCCGCCGCATCAGTGTACTGGCCATAGAGGCTTTGGATTATTTGCGTATGCAGGAAACGGAGAGCTGGGATGTGGTTTACTTTGATCCCATGTTTCGGGCGGCCAATCATCAGTCCGCCGGTATCAACAGCTTACGGCCCGTGGCTTGTTATGCTCCTTTTAATCAGGAGATGCTGACCGAGGCCTTTCGGGTTTGCCGCCGGCGGGTTGTTTTGAAAGAGCGCTGGTTTTCACCGCTTTTTAAAAAACTGGAAGTCACCCGGCTGGAAAAGACAAAATACGGTCCTGTGGCTTACGGCATCTGGGAAAAGGAAGGGATACCTGGTGACGAATAAAGCTTTACAAAAAGTAATTGCCATAGTCGGCCCCACGGCTTCGGGCAAATCGGGTCTGGCCATCAACCTGGCCAAAGCGCTGAACGGCGAAATTATTTCCGGTGATTCCATGCAGATTTATCGGGGCATGGATATCGGCACAGCCAAGGTAACCCGGGAAGAGTGTCAAGGTATTCCCCACCATTTATTGGACTTGCGGCTGCCCGGAGAACCTTTTAGCGCAGCGGAGTATCAAAAACTGGCCCGCACATATATTGCCGATATCTTTCAACGGGGCAAAACGCCGATTTTAGCAGGAGGCACCGGCTTATATATTGACAGTGTTTTATACAATTATGAATATAATAAAGAAGCAGCCGAGGAGACTAAAGCTACTCTTTTACGGGAAACTTTAATAGCTGAAGCCGCCTGCCTTGGCCCCCAAGGCTTATGGGAAAAATTGCTTCAAATTGATCCCCAGTCGGCAAAACGTCTGCATCCCAACGATACGAAGCGAATCATCAGAGCTTTGGAGTACGAACAAATCCACGGCAAACCCATCTCCGAAAATATACAAGCTTATAAAGCCCCTCAACTGATTTATCCCACTATTTTTTTTGGTTTGAGTATGCCTCGTCAGGAGCTGTATCAGCGGATTAATCTGCGCGTTGATCAAATGGTGGCGGCAGGTTTGCCGGCGGAAGTGCTGACTTTGCAAAAAAACGGCTTAAAATTAGATAGTCAGGCAGGTCAGGCTATCGGCTATAAGCAATTGCTGCTTTTTATGGAAGGCGCCTATACTTTTGAAGAAGCTCTGGAAGCCATAAAACAGGAAAGCCGCCGCTATGCCAAGCGGCAGCTGACCTGGTTTCGCCGTAATCCCCATATTTTTTGGCTGAACGGCAAAAAAATGCAGGAAGAAAGAAGCGCAGAGATATTAGCAGCATTTCTTCAAGAGAGGGAAAGAGTAAGCGAGAGTGCAGAGGAAGAATCAGACTGGGCTTCAGATAAGATCAGAGACTTTCTTCATCAAATGGGAATGGCTTTCCTGGATCATATTGGAACCGCCAAGGATCATTTGGGCAACGCCAAAACCGGCAATACTAAAACCGATGCGTCCGCCGATCAAGGCGCCTGCTCCGGTGATTAAAGCTCCGGTTCCTAAAGCCGACCTGCTAGCTTTGTTTAAAGACCTTTTCATTTTTATCACCTCCGGTTTTTAGTATGCCACCGTCATCCTTAGCTATGCCGGATTTAAATGGCGAAAATCATTAATTATAAAGGAGCGCCTATGACGGATATTCGTGAAATTTTGGACAACCTGGAAAACAATAGCAAACAAGAAGAAAATCTTTTTTTTGAAGAAGGTGTTTTACCTGATGAAATCCTTTTGGCCAATCAAAAAAAAGGCGGCAAGACCCTCCACCTGGTAGAAAATAATCAACCGGAAAGAGTTTTGCTTTTAGGTTTGAGCAACCATCGTACTCCCGGCGAACTTGATCCTCAGGCTTCCCTCCAGGAGCTGGCAGGTTTGACGGAAACTGCCGGCGGTCTGGTTATTGATAGCCTGATGGCCAATCGGGACCGGCCGGATCCTGCCCATTATTTTGGCAAAGGCAAATTGGACGAAATCAAAGAAATCATTGCAGAGCAGGCTATCGATCTGGCTATTATTGACGATGAGCTTTCGGTGCGGCAGCAAAATCAGTTAGACCAGCGGCTGCCTTGCCGGGTTATTGACCGGACGGCATTGATTTTGCAAATTTTTGCCGATCATGCTCACACCAGAGAAGGAAAATTGCAGATTGAGCTGGCCCAGCTCAGCTATTTGCTGCCGCGCCTCAGCGGCAAGGGCAAGGAGCTTTCCCGTCTGGGCGGCGGCATCGGCACCAGAGGACCCGGTGAAAGTCAGCTGGAAAAAGATCGCCGCCATATACGGCAGCGCATTGACAATCTCAAAAATGAAATCGAGCAGATACGGCGGCAGCGCATGGTCAACCGGGGCCGACGGGAGAAAAACCAGATACCGGTGTTGGCCTTGGTCGGCTATACCAATGCCGGTAAATCTTCACTGCTCAATACGCTAACCGACGCCGGCGTCAAGGCGGAAGATAAGCTTTTTGCTACCCTTGATCCCACAACCCGCCGCTTCCGGCTGGACGAAACGGAAGTATTGCTTACGGATACCGTAGGCTTCATCCAGCAACTGCCCCATTCCCTGATCAGCGCTTTCCGGGCGACTTTGGAAGAAGCCATCTATGCCGACGTTCTTATTCACGTAGCCGACAGCTCCCATAAAGATCTGACGGGCCAGATCAAAACGGTTCACCGGGTACTGGAAGAAGTAGGCTGCGAACAAAGACCGATGATCCATGTATTTAATAAAATCGATCTATTGCCGGACCCCTTGGATGTTCAGCATTATCTGTCGGATTACCAGCCGGCGGTGATGATCTCAGCCAAAACCGGCGAAGGCATAGAGCAGCTGAAAAAATTGCTGGCAGAACATTTGCCTCAACCCCTGGTCACCAGAAATTTTGTTTTAGGCCAGGATCAGGGCAGCCTGCTAAACCGCTTTTATCAATTGGGCAGCGTCAGCCAGGTTAATTATGAGGCTCATCGGATAACCGGCACCGTTATATTGCCCAAGCATCAGGCGGAGCAGTACCGCCAATATCTGACTGAGGATGAAACGAATGACCAGGAATAACAACAGCGCTTTCAGCTCCGATTCAAATAAAGAGCTCCGGATTTTTTTACAGCAGACGTATCAAGTGCCGGAGCATTTAATTCTGAAGTTAGAGGAAGCGGAGGCCTCACTTCAAGAAGAATTCGCCTCCATTGAAAACAGGGTTTATTATAATCAAGCCAGGCTGCTGCACATTTTTCAAAAAAACGGCATCACTGATTTTCATCTCAACGGCTCCACCGGCTATGGTTATGGCGATGTGGGCCGGGATGCCCTGGAAGCTGTTTTTGCCGAATATTTCGGCGGTGAAACGGCTTTGGTCAGAAGCCAGATCCTTTCCGGCACCCATGCCTTGGCTTTAGGCTTATACGGTAATTTGCGTCCGGGTCAGGAGCTGATCAGCGCCGCCGGCAAGCCTTACGACACCTTGCTTAAAGTCATCGGCCTGGGCGGGGAAACCGATTCTTTACTGGATCAGGGCGTAACTTATAAAGAAATACCTTTGCGGAATGAGACGGCAGATCAGCCTGCTTGCCTCAAAGACAGCCCTGACGCTGGCGGCGTTATCGACCTGCCCCGGCTTCTGGAGGCCATCAATGAAAAAACCCGGGTGATCCTGCTGCAGCGGTCAAAGGGCTACCAATGGCGGTCTTCCATAACGATAGGGGAGCTAAAAGAAGTTATCGAAGCAATAAAAGCCAAAAAAGCAGATGTGATCTGCCTGGTGGACAATTGCTATTGTGAAATGGTGGAGACAGAAGAGCCGGGGCAAGTGGGGGCGGATCTGGTCATCGGCTCTCTCATCAAAAATCCCGGCGGTACTCTGGCCCCGGCCGGCGGCTATCTTGCCGGCAAAAAAGCTTGCGTGGAAGCTGCCGGCAGAAGGCTTTCCGCTCCGGGTTTAGGCAAAGATCTGGGAGCTTCTTTGGGTTTTAACCGTCTGGCCTTCCAGGGCTTTTTTCAAGCGCCCCAAACCGTGGGCCAATCGCTGAAAGGCGCTCTCCTGGCTGCCGCTCTCTTTCAAAAGCTGGGCTATGAGGTATTGCCCGCAGCCATAGATTCTTCTCCCAGCCAAAGAGCCGATATCGTCCAAGCCATCAAGCTGGAGGACAGCCATAAACTGGTCCGTTTTTGTCAGGCCATTCAGCAGGCTTGCCCACTTGACAGCACTTTCCTGCCGGAGCCAGATCTGTTGCCGGGCTACGATCACCCGGTGGTCATGGCCGGCGGCGGTTTCATCCAGGGCTCCTCCAGCGAGCTTAGTGCCGACGGTCCCTTGCGGCCGCCATATATAGCTTATCTCCAGGGCGGTTTTTCTCTGGCACAAATACGGCTGGGCCTGCTCTTAGCGGCGAAAACACTTGTCATGGAAGGCATCTAGTGGTAATATATACAGATAAAGCCTCATCTCTCCCGAGATGAGGTAGAGGTTGCGGATGGCAATAGTACTCCCGGGAGCCGGCAGGCGATGAAGGGGAGGAAAGGGCCCGCCGCCGAAGTCAGGGCTTGGCAAGGTCCGGGGCTGGGACTGTACTGAACAAGTGCAGGACTGTCACCATTATTATGGTGGAGCACTATCTCATCAAATCAAAAAAAGGAGAGGAAGAACATGAAAAGACACGGTACAATGACAGTAAACGAAGAGGGCCATCTGGTCATCGGCGGTTGTGATACGGTAGAGCTGGTCAAAGAGTTTGGCAGCCCGCTGTACGTCATGGATGAAGATCTGCTGCGGCAAAACTGCCGGGCCTTTCACAAAGCTTTTATCGAAGGGATTCCCGGCGGCGAGGTGGCTTATGCCAGCAAGGCTTTTTGCTGCCTGGCCATGATGCGGCTGGCGGCCCAGGAGGATTTGGGTATTGATGTTGTATCTGCCGGCGAGCTTTATACGGCTTTGACTGCGGGAGCCGATCCTTCCCGTATCGATTTTAACGGCAATAACAAGACTCCCGAAGAAATCCACTATGCCTTGGAAAACCGGGTAGGTCGGATCATCGTGGATAATTTTACGGAAATTCAGTTGATTGACGATATTGCCGGAAGTATGGGCGTAAGGCCGATGGTGCTCCTGCGGGTGCAGCCCGGCATTGAAGCCCATACCCATGAGTATATTCAAACCGGCAAGATCGACTCCAAGTTTGGCCTCAGCATTTCTACCGGCCAGGCTATGGAAGCCCTCCACCTGATGCATGCCAAAGAGCATATGGAGCTGGTGGGTATTCAATGCCACATCGGTTCTCAGGTTTTTGAAGTGGAATCCTTTGCTCAGACCGCCAGAATCATGGCTTCCTTTATGGCCTATGCCAGCGATAATTTGGGCTTCCATTTGCCTGAGATCAACCTGGGCGGCGGCTTCGGCGTTTATTACCGGGAAGGCGATACGCCGGTGACGCCCGCTGATTTTGCCAAGGCCATCTACGAAGCTTTGCAGGAAGAGTTTAACCGGCATAATCACCCCATGCCCAGACGGATTTCCATTGAGCCGGGCCGGGCTATTGTGGGCAACGCCGGCACTACCTTATATACCGTAGGCTCGATCAAGACCATTCCCCGGGTGCGCACTTATGTGGCCATTGACGGCGGTATGGGCGATAATCCCCGTCCGGCCTTATACCAGGCCAAATACGAAATGTGCCTGGCCAACAAGATGACGGCCGCCAATCAGATTGTGGCGTCTGTAGCCGGCAAATGCTGTGAGTCCGGCGATATGCTGCTTTGGGACGCCTCTATGCCCTGGGTGGAAACCGGCGATATTCTCGCTATCTCCACCACCGGCGCCTACAATTATTCCATGGCCAGCAATTACAACCGCATTGCCAAGCCTGCCGTGGTGATGGTTTCCGGGGGCAAGGCGCATATCGTTGTCAAGAGAGAAACCTTTGAGGATATTGTCCGCAACGACTTAATTCCTGAGCATTTGCTTTGGGACCACGGCCACCAATGGCAGAAGCTTACGTTACCGAAGGGACAGGTGCCTGTTGATTAATTTTATTAGTGATTTGCTGCTTATTTTACCGGCAATCATTATCTCTTTATCTTTTCACGAGTTTTCCCACGCCTTTTCCGCTTATCAATTAGGGGACAGCACGGCCAAGAACGCCGGCCGTCTGTCCCTTAATCCTCTGCGTCACATTGATCCCATAGGCCTGCTGGCCTTGATATTCTTTCGTTTTGGCTGGGCCAAGCCCGTGCCGGTGAACCCCTACCAGTTCCGGGATGTGGATGAGAAGACCGGTATGCTGCTTACGGCCTTGGCAGGGCCCATGTCCAATGTTTTACTATGCTTTATCGGCGTGGGCATATACACCTTTATACCTAATCATGTTTTCTACACTGTACCTTTGCTCAGTAGATTTTTAGCCTCTTTCTGCTCCATTAATGCCAGCTTAGCTTTTTTTAATTTGCTTCCGGTGCCGCCCTTAGACGGCTCGAAAATTCTTTTCGGCCTTTTGCCCGACCGTTTTTACCACGGAGCTCAGATAGTGGAACAATACGGCTTTATTATTTTATTGCTGCTAATATATAGCAATGTCCCATCAAGAATCATCGGGCCTCTTTCCAGCGGCCTGATTAATAGTTTTTCAAAATTATTCGGCTTCTTTAATTAACGAACTCATTAAGGGAGGATCATCCATGTCACAAAAAAAGGGCATTATCTTGAGCGGTATGCGGCCCACCGGCCAATTGCATATCGGTCATCTCAGCGTCCTGGAGAATTGGGCGCTATTACAGCAGGATTATCAATGCTTTTATATGGTGGCGGATTGGCATGCTCTAACCAGCGATTATGACGATACTTCCCGCATCGACGGTTTTCGCCAAACCATGCTGCTGGATTGGCTGGCAGCCGGACTGGATCCCCGGCAGTCGTCCATATTCATTCAGTCTCATGTCAAGGCCCATGCGGAGCTGACCCTGCTCCTGGGCATGAACGTTCCGCTGCCCTGGCTGGAGAGAGTGCCTACCTACAAGGATCAGATCGAGCAGCTGGGCAAGCAGGGCAAAGATATCAACACCTACGGTTTCCTGGGTTATCCGCTTTTAATGGCCGCCGATATTCTCGTTTACCGGGCCAATCTGGTACCGGTAGGGGAAGATCAGGGCGCTCACCTGGAATTTTCCCGGGAACTGGTTCGCCGCTTCCACCATCTGTATAATGCCGATGTTTTCCCGGAGCCCCAGCCGAAATATGCCAAGGTCGCTTCTTTGCCCGGTATCGACGGCAGGAAGATGAGCAAGAGCTACCACAACGATATCGCCCTCAGCGCCACTACGGCGGAAATTGCCGAAAAAGTGCGCAATATGGTGACGGATCCCGCCCGCATCAAAAAGACGGACCCGGGCCACCCCGAAGTCTGCGTGGTCAACAAATACCACGAAATCTATAATGAAGCTGCCGTACCTGAACTGCAGGAAGCCTGCCGTCAGGGGCAAATGGGTTGTGTGGAATGCAAAAAGCGGCTTGCCGCCATCATCGACGCCAAGCTGGCTCCCATTCGGGAAAGGCGGGAAGCTTTTGCTCAAAACCCGGGACTTTTGGCGGAGGTCATTGCCGAGGGTGACGCCAAGGCCAATCAGCAGGCGGAAGAAACCATGGCTTTAGTCAGAAAAGCCATGAACCTTTAATCCGATAAGCGTCAATATTTAGTAGTGAAGAGGCTAATATGAGCTATCAAGTGGTATTGCCAGTATTTGAAGGCCCCCTGGATTTGCTCCTGCATTTGATCGATACTCATAAACTGGATATTTATAATATCCCGATTGCTTTTATTACCGGCCAGTATATGGATTATCTGAAGCAGGCAGAGGAGATTGATTTGAATCTGTCCGGAGATTTTCTGGTAATGGCCGGTACTCTTTTGGCCATTAAGGCCAAAATGCTCCTGCCTAAAAGGCTTCAGGAGACGGAAGAAGGCGTTGAGGAGCTGGACCCCCGGGATGAGCTGGTGGAAAAGCTGCTGGAATACCGCCTTTATAAAGAAAATGCCCAGGAGCTAAAGAAAATGGAAACCAGCCAAACCCGGATCTATTACCGGGAAGTGGATGACAAACGTTTGCTGGCTCTTTTTCCGCCGCCTAACCCCATTGGCAATTTAAAGGCAGCCGATCTGCATACGGCCTTTCAAGAGGTGCTCAGACTGATGGCGGCCAGAGGGCAGACCATTACCCTGCATAAAGATACTATGAGCTTAAAAGAGCACATGGATTTAATGATGGATACCCTGGCCCGCCATGGCGGCGGCGTTAAATTTGCCGATTTGCTGGAGCCTTGCCAAAGCGTCATGGAAGTGGTAACCGCTTTTCTGGCCCTGCTGGAGCTTTTGGCTAAAGGCCGGGTGTGGGTGCGCCAAACCAGCTTGTTTGGTGAAATCTTCGTCTGTATCAACAATTTTCCGGAAAAGGGGGAGCCGGCCTTTGAATCTGTATCAGCAGGAGACTAAAGAAATACTGGAGGCCTTGCTGCTTTGCTCTGCCGAGCCCTTGACCTTGTCTGCTCTCATCGAAATCACCGGCTATGAATCCGGCCAGATTTTAGAGGCTTTGGGCTATCTGCAGCAGGAATACGTCCAGCAGGGCAGAGGCTTTGAAATTTGCGAGATCGCCGGTGGCTGGATGTTTGCCACTTTTCCTAAGCATGCACCCTATATAGAAAAACTGGTCAAACCCCGGCTTTCTACCTTAACGCCCGCTTCCTTGGAGGTATTATCGATTATTGCCTACCGCCAGCCTATCACCCGGGCTGAGATGGAAGAAATCCGCGGCGTCAGCTGTGACTCTTCCGTCAACACGCTGCTTGAGCGCAATCTGATTCGGGAATCAGGCCGCAAAGACGCGCCGGGCCGGCCGATTTTATTTTCGACGACCACGGATTTCCTGAAGTATTTCGGCCTGACCTCTTTGCAGGATTTGCCGGCTTTAGAGCCGGGGGAAGCAAGCCCCTCCGATAACAAGTAGAAAATTCAAGTACAAACTGTGCAATATGGGGAGGTACCCACAGTGTCCTTATACATCAAAACGCCCCTCTTAGAGATGCTTGATTACAGCGGCATTAACAGATCCGTCAGCCTGAAGATGGAAGCCTACCAGCCTGTTGGTTCTTTTAAGCTAAGAGGAATTGAAGCCTTGTGCAAACAGGCGATTCATGGGGGAGCGAGGCACTTGGTTTCCTCTTCCGGCGGCAATGCCGGTTTAGCCACAGCTTATGCAGGCAGGAAGCTGGGAATAAAAACTACAGTGGTTCTTCCGAAAACCACGCCGGCTTTTGTCATCGATAAGCTTGAAAAAGAAAAGGCTGCGGTAATAATACATGGAGGGGTCTGGGACGAGGCAAACGCCTACGCTTTATCCTTGGTCTCGACAAGGGAAACCGCTTATATCCCGCCCTTTGACCATCCTGCCTTATGGGAAGGCCATTCCACAATGATAGACGAGTTAAAGGCAGACTGCGCGGAACAACCGGATTTGATTGTGCTGTCTGTGGGCGGTGGCGGTCTTATGTGCGGCGTGATGGAGGGACTGCTCAAAAACCGCTGGGAAGCCACCCGTATTCTTGCCGTCGAGACAGAGGGCGCGGCCTCATTATATCAATCAGTCAAAAGCAACCGCCTTTTTCAATTGGATAAAATTGATACCAGCGCAAGCAGCTTAGGCGCAAAGCAGGTGACACCAAAAGCCTTGGAATATGCCAACAGGTATAATATTTCCCCTTACTTAGTGTCCGATGAGTCGGCAAACAAGGCTTGCGTTCGGTTTCTCGAAGAATACAGAACGATGATTGAACCGGCCTGTGGGGCGTCTTTGTCCGTTGTTTACGACAATAGCCCTGTTTTGCAGGATTATAAGAATATCGTGATCATCGTTTGCGGCGGCGCCGTTGTCAATATAGAAAAAATAATGACTTGGAAAGAACAATATTGTTTGTAATGAGAATTTCTGCCGGAGAATTGGCCGCATCAAGCCGTTTCTCCGGTTTTCTTTTGTATATTTTGCCAAACCTTAGCCAACACTAAAGCCATGCTTACCACGATCATTTCTCTGCTCATTTTTATCATGCTTTTGCTGCTTTGGCCCTTTACCGTTAAGATCAAGGGCCGGCTGGAAGAAAGTCCGCCGTATTTTCATTGCAAAGTGAAAGTGGGGCCCATTCGTTATACCCTTTTCCCAGGCAAAAGCATGGCCAGGGTGATGGATATGCCAAAAGGCAGCGGCATCTCGGCTTTACCGGCAGTTCAACACCTGATGGGGCATATCAGAATCAAAAAAATTACCTGGCAGCTGGCCTACTCTTTACCTGACCCCGCAGCTTTGGCTTTAAGCAGCGGCTTCTTGCTTACTTGCTGCGATCTGGCTGCCGGCTGGCTGCAGGTCAAAAGCGGCCGCCGTAACAGAGTAGTGTCTTACAGCCTGAAACCAAGCTTTGGCGGCGACTATAGCCTGACCGGGGAATTTTTATGTATGCTGCGCCTGAACCTGGGGCATATTGTGGTTAGTTTGGGAATTTTTATGATTCGGCAGCGAAGGTTGCGAAAAAGGGAGGGTATAGCTTATGGAACAGCATCCTATTGAAGGTTTGATGCGCACGGCTCTGGAAAATATCAAGGATATGGTGGACGTCAGCACCGTTGTAGGTGATCCCATTGACACCGGCAGCGGCATATTTATGGTGCCGATCTGCAAAGTCAGCTGCGGCTTTATTTCCGGCGGCAGCGAGTTTGGCGGCCTGGAAATAAGCGGCTCAGGCAGCGGCGGCAATGGCAACGGGAACGGCGGCAATAACAGCAACAACAGCGGCAATTCTCAGCAAAAAGAAAGCAATCCGCAAAGCCCTGCGGGCCTGCCCGGCACAGGCAGCGCCAGACCGACCTTTCCATTTGGCGGCGGCAGCGGCGCCGGCGTCGGCATCACGCCCATCGGCTTTTTGGTGGTACAGGGAGATCAGGTGCGCCTGGTGACTTCGGACAGCACGGTAAATCTGGTGGAACGAGTGGCTGATTTGACACCGAAGGCCATTGAAAAGCTGAAGCAGGTGCTGAGTAAAAATGACGGAGCGGCAAGCTCTGCCGGCGACACAAAGTCAAACTAGGGTATTATGGATATTTGGCAAGAATAAAGAAAAGCCTCCCCCCATAAGTTAAACGAAGAGGCGGGAGGTGGAACAGTTGTTGTCAAAAATCTGGCTGGGTATGATTCTTATCGGGACGGCCTACGGCTTATTAAAAGGGGAGGGCAGTGCCGTACTCCAGGCTGCCATCGCCGCAGCGGAGGCGGCAGTGAAAAACGGCTTGCAGCTGGCGGGAATATTGGCTTTTTGGCTGGGTATTATGGAAGTGGCCCAGCGTTCCGGCCTCATTGAAAAAATGGCCAAGCTTTGCCGGCCTTTGCTGGTCAGGCTGTTTCCCTCCCTGCCGCCGGATCACCCGGCCCTGGGCAGCATTTTACTGAATCTTACTGCCAATTTTCTCGGCATGGGCAATGCGGCAACTCCCTTTGGCCTGAAAGCTATGGAGCAGATGGATCAGCTGGCCGGCCACACCGGCACAGCCAGCGACGCCATGTGCACCTTCCTGGCCTTAAATGCTGCGGGCCTCACCATTATCCCCACTACTGTTTTAGGCCTGCGCCTGGCTCAGGGCTCCCAATGGCCGGCAGCTTTTTTGCTGCCTATGGTACTGACGGGGCTGACGGGCACGGCGGCTGCATTAATAACCGACCGGCTGCTGCGCCGACGGAAAAAAGGGTGGTGACTATGGATAACGGAATAGCGCTGCTGCTTTGCTTTATCTTATTGTTCGGCTATTGCCGCAAAGTGGATTTGTATGATTCCTTCATCACCGGAGCCAGCCAGGGCATTAAAAGCGGTTTGGGCCTGATTCCTTATCTGCTGGCTATTTTATTCCCGGTATATCTTTGGCAGGGTCTGGGACTGACCCAAGCCCTTTGCGATAAGCTGGCCCCCTATTTGGCTTTTATCGGGCTGCCCGGCGAAGTCCTGCCGCTAATGATCATGCGGCCCCTTTCCGGCAGCGCCTCTCTTGGCATATTGACGGATATTTTCAGCCGTCAGGGTCCTGATTCAGCGGCGGGCCTGCTGGCCTCTATTTATCAGGGAGGCACGGATACTACTTTTTTTGTGCTTACTGTCTATTGCGGCTCCGTAGGGATCAGGAATTACCGCCATACTTTAAGAACCTGCCTGACGGCGGATTTCGTTGTTTATGGGGCAGGGCTTTTTTGGATGACCTTGCTGCTTAAATAAACATTTGGTATACTAGGCGAGGACAGGATAGCAATTGGCGAAACACGATTAAAAAAAGATTAAAGGAAGAGATATTTTGGAGCGTTTACAAAAATATATCGCCCGTTGCGGTTTAGCCTCCCGGCGGCAGGCTGAAGAAATGATCCGGGAAGGTAAAGTAAAAGTCAACGGCAAAGTAATAACAGAAATGGGGGCCCAGATCGATCCGGAGAAAGACAGGGTGGCCGTAGAGGGCCGCCGCCTGCGAACTAAAGAAGCTCAGACCTATATTTTGCTGTACAAGCCGGCAGGCGTAGTCACTACCTGCCAGGATCCCCAGCGGCGCAAAACGGTGCTGGATTTATTGCCCGGCAAAGAACGGCTTTTTCCCGTAGGCCGTTTGGACTATGAGACGGAGGGTGTGCTGCTGCTCACCGACGACGGCGAGCTGGCCAATCGGCTGACTCACCCCAAATACAAAATCCCCAAAACCTATCTGGTGGAAACCGACGGCTTAATCACCGAAGAAAAAGCGGCAAAGCTGGCTAAAGGAATTAAGCTGGAGGATGGGCTGACTCAGCCGGCCAAGGTGAAAATCGAATATTACAGCCAGGAAGGCAGCCGGTTTTATCTCACCATCACCGAAGGCCGCAACCGCCAGGTACGGCGAATGTGTCAGGCTATCGGCCTGAACGTCGTCTATCTTTGCCGCACGAAAATGGGCTTTTTGAACTTAAATGGCCTGGCTTTAGGCGGCCATCGGCGCCTTAGCGCTCAGGAAGTGAAAAAATTAAAGGCATTAGTCGGCCAGTCCTGAAATACCTTGCAATATTGAGCAGAAAATAGTAAAATCAAGATTGGACATTGACGAGGGTAGAGGCGCATTAATGGAACACGGATCAAAGAAAATCTCATCGGCTGCAATTCGCATGGCATTGACGGACACAAGAGAGGATGAGCAGACCTTAAAAAAGGAATTAGCTTCAATCGGTATCCGAGCCGTCGCAGTAGATTATGGCGGTGATTTTGCCATGTCTACCAAAAAGATCATTGAGCGAGCCATCGTTGCAGCAAAACGGGAGCAAGTCATCAAGGATAACCATTACGATGAGGGAGCCGTAGCCGGCGCTACCCGGGAAGCCCTGGGCCAGATTTTAAATAAAGCCTTCGGTCTTAATGTTGGCGGGAAGCTGGCTATTGCCCGCAGCGGTGATCATATTACGGTCTGCGTTTATTTGGCCATTGGTCTTCTTCATTTGAATGAGATTGCCATCGGTCTGGCTCATCGCGTAGCGCCGGACCTCAGGGCAGCAGGGGAGGGAGCCTCATCCAGGTAAGTATTGACGGACCTGCCGGTGCAGGCAAAAGCAGCGTGGCTAAAGCCTTAGCTGCCCAGCTGGGATTTATCCATATCGATACCGGCGCTATGTATAGGGCCCTGACCTGGCTGGCTTTGCAGCAGGATGTTCCTTTGACGGATGAGCAGGCATTGAGCCTTTTGGCCCAAGAAGCCGTCATCGATTTCCAGCAAGCCGATTCTCCTGAGGAAAAGCAGCAGGTATTTTGTCAAGAGCAAAATGTCACGGAAGTGATTCGCAGCCAGGAGGTTAGCCGGGCAGTTTCCCGGGTAGCCGCTGTAGCGGGGGTCAGGGAAGCGCTGACTGAGGCCCAGCGGCGTTTGGCCGCCGGCCGGGATGTGGTCATGGACGGCAGGGACATTGGCACCGTTGTTTTGCCTCAAGCTGATTGTAAGATTTATTTGACGGCTTCCGTAGAGGAACGGGCTTTGCGCCGCTGGAAAGAAATGGGGGCCAAAGACCAGGATCAGGCTCTGGAGGATATCGTCCAGGATATTGCCAAGCGGGATTACGAAGATACTCACCGGATTACCAGCCCTTTGCGGCCGGCGGCCGACAGCATATTGCTTGATTCTACGGCACTGAGTTTTCAGGAGGTTGTCGAAAAAGCTCTTGCTCTTGTCCGCTCGGTACAAGCTCAATAAACGGAGAAGGATTGCATGTTGTATCAATTTGTTTATCATATTGTCGCCCCATGGATTGTCGGTCCTTTTCTCAAGCTGTTTAACCGGGTGGAGGTCAGCGGCCTGGAGCGCATTCCGGCTCAGGGTCCGGCAGTGATCATCGGTAACCATATCAGCTTATGGGATCCTATTTATTTATACTGCCTGATCCGGCGGCGCACTTATTTCATGGCCAAGGCAGAGCTCTTTGACATACCGGTCATCGGTTTCCTGTTGCGCCGAATCAATGTCTTTCCGGTAAAGCGCAACAGCCTTGACCGTCAGGCCCTAAAGAAGGCTGCCCAGGTTTTGGAGCAGGGAGACTTGCTGGTGATTTTTCCTGAGGGCAGCCGCAGCCGCAGCGGGGAGCTGCAGCCATTTAAGCAAGGAGCAGCCCTCTTTGCCCACCGGGCGGAAGCAGCCGTTGTTCCGGTATTATTTAAAAATACAACAAAAACCTTTCCCAGAGCCATTGGCCAAAAAATCCGAATCATTTGCGGCGAACCGTTGGATCTTATGGAATTTCAAGGCAAAAAAAGCGACTCAGCTTTACTGGACAGTATGACGGAAAAATTCCAGCAGAGCATCGTCAGCCTGCAAGAGGAGGCGGCCCAGGCTTGAGGGAAGACAGCAACTCCAAAAAAGCAATGGAAGTTTTTTTAGCAGATAAAGCCGGCATGTGTTTTGGCGTCCGGCGGGCTTTGGATTTAGCTCGGCAGGCCGGCGCCGGCCTCGGAGACGGCAGTGAAGCCCGGGTATTGGGACAGCTGGTTCACAACCGCCAGGTATCGGAATGGCTGGCCAGCCAGGGCGTTGAGGAGATCAGCGGCGCTGATCCGGAAAACCTGAAAGCCGGCGGCGTATACATTATTCCCAGCCATGGCAAAGGCCCTTTTATCTATGATATAATAGAGAGCAAAGGTGGCACCCTTGTTGACGCCACTTGCCCCTTCGTAGTTCAGGCATTAAAAAAAGCAAAAAGCCTCCGGGAAGAAGGATATTTTCTGCTGATTTACGGCGATCCCGGCCACGAGGAAGTTCTGGGTTACCAGGAGTGGCTGGGAGAAAGCTGCCAGGTCGTTAAAGATTTTGAGGCGGAGCTGAAAAACCTGGCACTGCCCGCCAAGCTGGCAGTGATGGCTCAAACAACGGCTAACCAAGCAGAGTTTGTCAGGTTTGTGGATTGGTTACATGACAGAGGCTATCAGCCCTTAGTATTAGATACAATTTGCAGCGCCACAAAGGAACGGCGGGAAGCCGCAGAAAAACTGGCCGCCCAAGTGGATGCTATGGTGGTGATCGGTGGCAAAAACAGCGCCAATACAAAAAACTTAGCGGCATACTGCCAAAAATTTACGCCGACCTTTCTGATCGAGACGAAAAAAGATATCGATCCTTCATGGCTGGCAGGACTAAAATCTATAGGGATCACCGCAGGGGCTTCTACCCCTGAGTGGATAATCAAGGAGGTTGTTGAGATGATGGAAGAGTTCAAAGACCAGGAGCAAGTACAAGAGCAGGCGGTTGCTGCTCAAGAAAACGAAACGGATCACGAGGTGGAAGCAAATTTCTCCGACATGGAAGCGGAGATGGGCTGTCTGGAATTCCATCCCGGCGATGTAGTTAAAGGTACCGTGGTTAAAGTCTCTCCCGATGAGGTGCTGGTGGATATCGGTTACAAATCAGAGGGAATTATTCCTGCCTTTGAGCTTGCTTTCACCAAAGTTGACCCCCAATCGGTAGTTAAAGTAGGGGATGAAATCAGTGTTGAAGTGGTGAAGGAAGACCGGGAAGGCAACGTTATCCTTTCCCGTAAAAACGCATTGTTTGAAGAGCGCATCAATGCTCTTGAAGAGGCTTTAGAAAAAGGTGAACCGGTTACAGCCACGGTTATCGATGTAGTTAAAGGCGGCCTGCTGGTGGATGTGGGCATGAGAGGATTCGTTCCCGCTTCTCACGTTGAGCGTGGCTTCGTCAAAGATCTTAGCGAATACCTGAAGCAAACTCTGGATTTCAAGATCCTGGAGCTGAACCGCCAGGGCCGCAAGGTGATTTTATCCCGGAAGGCGCTGCTGGAAGAAGAGTACCAGAAAATCAAAGAGAGCTTCTGGAGCACCATTGAAGAAGGCCAGACCAGAAAAGGCGTAGTGAAGAGACTGACGGATTTCGGCGCCTTTGTGGATATCGGCGGCTGCGACGGTCTGCTCCACGTGTCGGAGATGGGCTGGGGCAAGGTTGCTAAGCCTTCCGATGTAGTAGCCATCAATGACGAGATCGAAGTTTACGTCTTAAAAGTAGACCGGGAAAAAGAAAAGATTTCCCTCAGCCTGAAAAAACTCATCGCCAATCCCTGGGATCTGGCTTCCGAGAAATATCAGGTGGGCGGCATCTACACCGGTAAGGTAATGCGGGGGGCTTCCTTCGGTGCTTTCATTCAATTAGAGCCCAATCTGGAAGGTTTGGCCCATATCTCCCAGCTGGCCAGATTCAGAGTCAATAAGGTGGAAGACGTGCTCACCGAAGGCATGGAAATCCCCGTTAAGATTTTGGATATCAATCTGGAGAAGAAACGCATCAGCTTGAGCGTCAAGGAAGCTATTGACTTGCCTAAGCTGACGAAAGACGAAGTCCAGGAAGAAAAAGCCGCCCCGGCAGCTCCCGCCGCTGAGGAAGCTCCGTCAGAAGCAGAGATGAAAGAGGATGAGACCCAGACGGATGCCGTCAATGAGGCCATTGAAGAATAAGCCGTCAGATAACCGTAAATAAACGGCCTTAACGAAACAACGGTTTTTATGTCGAATCCCTTGGCAGGCTTTGTCAAGGGATTCGTTATGAAAGAAGCAGTTTACCGCTTCGTTTTGATCGTATAAGAAAGGCAGTAGTAAAATGTTTGCATCTTTATCAGGGGCAAAAGCCAGCCCATTTTCCGCCCCTCCCATATTGCCGGCAACTTTTAACGAGGATGGATCCATTGAATGCCGTCTGATAATTTTTGATTTGGACGGCACCATTGTGGATTCCGGCCCCGGCATCAAAAACAGCATCAGCAAAGCCATCGGGAAGATGGGCCTGCCGGCTAAGTCGGATGATCAGCTGAACAGCTTTATCGGGCCGCCCCTGCGGGTCTCCTTCCAAAAGGAATTTGGCCTGACCGCGGACGAAGCCGAAGAGGCTCTTTATTGTTATCGCCGCTTTTATTACCAACAGGGTATTTATGAGGCTGACGTCTATGACGGTATACCGGAGCTTCTCCAGGATCTCCGCAATAAAGGCTATTTGCTGGCCGTCGGCACTTCCAAACCCTGGGTTTTAGCTTATCGGGTCCTGAGCTATTTCGGGCTGCGCAATTATTTTGATACGGTTTTCGGCTGCTATATCGACGGGCGCTTAGACAGCAAAGCCCTGGTTTTGCAGGCTTTACTGGAGCATTATTCCGGCAAAAACCCCTTGTCCGCCGGACGTCAAAAGGGACAAGAGCATTCCTTATCCTTGCCCGGTTCTGCGGCAGCAGCTTCTCCGGCAGCAGCAAGGGCAGCGATGAGGCAGGCTGCAACGAGAGCAGTGATGGTCGGCGACCGTTTTTATGATGTGGCGGGTGCCAAAGCCTGGGGGTTACCCACCATCGGCGTAACCTATGGCTACGGCACTGCCGGTGAGCTACGGGAAGCAGGTGCAGCTTTGGTTGTCGATCACCCCAAAGAAATAGGAGCCAGACTGTAACTATGGCCTATATATTGGAAGCGGACCAGCTAACAAAATATTTTGGCGCCACTTGCATTTTTGCTCAGGTTCGCCTGGCTCTGGAAGAAGGAGAGAAGGCAGGGCTGGTGGGGGCAAACGGCGCCGGCAAGACTACTCTCCTCAATTGCCTGGCCGGCCGGGAGCCGGTGGAGGGGGGCTTGGCCCGGCTTAAGCCCTATGCTTCCATCGGCTTTTTGGAGCAAACTCTGGAAATGGCTCCGGAAGATACCTTGTTATCGTCGGTGATGGCGGTTTTTGCTGATGTTTTTGAGCAGCGGCAGCGCCTGGCCGATTTAGAAGCAGCCATGAGTCAAGCCCAGGGGGAGGAGCTGCAGCGTATTTTGGCCCGTTACGGCAATGAACGGGAGCAATATGAACGCTGCGGCGGCTTTGCTTGCGAAAGCCAAGTCCGGCGGGTGCTCATTGGCCTGGGCTTTGCGGAAGAACAATTCAACCGCAATTTTTCCAGCTTCAGCGGCGGCGAAAAGACGCGGATCGGTTTGGCCCGAATATTGGTCAGGCAACACCCTTTACTGTTTTTGGACGAGCCTACCAATCATCTGGACTTAACTGCCGTCGAATGGCTGGAGGGCTATTTGAAGACTTATCCGGGGGCATTGCTGATCATCTCCCATGACCGTTATTTTCTCGACAAAGTAACGGAAACAACCTTCGATTTGGAAAATGGCCGGCTGAAGCGTTATAAGGGCGGTTATAGCCGTTATGCCCTGCAAAAAGAAGAAGAGACGAAAGCTCAAACTAGGGCTTACGAGAAACAGCAAAAAGAGATCCAAGAAACAGAAGCTTATATCCGGCGTTTTAAAGCCGGGATCAAATCAAAGCAGGCCCGGGGCCGTCAGACCAGGCTTGACCGCTTGGCCAGGCTGGAAAAACCGGGACAGCTATCGGTAATGAGCATGGGTCAGGCTGGTATTGAGGGCCGCACAGGCGAAAAAGTGCTGGTTCTTGACCAGCTCAGCTATAGCTATCCTGGCAAACAGTTGTTCTCACAATTAAATGCTGAAATCCGCTACGGCGAGCGGGTGGCTCTTCTGGGCCCCAATGGCGCCGGCAAAACCACCATCCTTAAACTGATACTGGGCCAGCTAAAGGCTCAAACAGGCGGCGTCTACCTGGGTTCCGGCGTAAAGCCGGCTTATTTCGATCAGGAGCATCAAAACCTCAACTCCTCCAATACGGTGTTTCAAGAAATACTCAATCAGTACGATCTGAACGTAGAAGAGACGAAAGGCTATTTAGCCCGTTTTCTCTTTACCGCCGAAGAGTGGGATAAGGAAATCAACAAACTCAGCGGCGGCGAACAAGGCCGTTTATCTCTGCTGAAGCTGACTCTGGAAAAGGGCAACTTCCTGATCCTAGACGAACCCACCAACCACTTGGATATTCAATCGCGAGAGGTAATGGAGGAGTACCTGGCCGATTATCCCGGTACACTCCTAATGGTTTCCCATGACCGCTATTTCCTGGATGCTCTGGCAGAGCGGATCCTGGAGCTGACGCCGGCAGGACTGATTTCCTACCCCGGCAATTACTCCGATTATCGGGAGTGGAAGGAACGCAAGGAAAGAGAAGAACGCCGCCTCAAAGAACAAAAAGATTTGTCCGAACAAACGTTCTCGCGAGGGAATAAAGGCGTTGACAGCCAAAATCCGGGAGACGGGCTCAAATTAGAAAAAAGCAATACTAAGGGGAACTCAAATAAGCCGTTAGACCGCTTTGCCAAAGCCAGACTGCGGCAACGGCTGCAGGAATTGGAGAAAGAAATTGGCGAGCTGGAATCTGAAGAAGCCGCGACAACGGCAGCTTTAAGCAATCCGGAGACGTACAACGATAGCGACGCCAATACATTGGTGATTCGACTCAATCAACGATTACAGGCTATTCATGAGCGATTGCCTGTTGCTTATCAGGAATGGGAAGAAGCCGGCAGTCAGCTGGAAGAAGCCTAAGGGGGAGGGGTTGAAAAAACCCGTCTGCCCCTTAGGCAATTTTACTTTACAAAATACTTATTATCGGAAGTAGGAGAAGCGAAATAAATAAATGGTTGCCATTTCGGCAGTCGCAATCTCTCCATTTATGAGGTATAATTTAATCAGGTGATTAATATGACTACTTTTGATATGCTGCCTTCTCATCTGCAGGCCATTCTGCTCTTCATCCAGCAATATATTGAAGACAAAGGTTATGCTCCCTCCGTCCGGGAAATCGGCAAGGCCAGAAATATTTCTTCCAGCTCCACCGTTCATGGTCATCTCAAGCGTTTGGAAGAATTGGGCTTCTTGCACCGTGACGCCGCTAAACCCCGGGCTATGGTCGTGCAGACCGAGGGCTTGAATAATTCTTCAGGTAATATATCATCTGAAGCTGCTTTTGGAGGCTTTACAGGGCATTCTGACAAGCCGTTTTTCAGCCCAAATCTAAAAAAACTGCCTTTGCTGCCCTTTGACGGCGGCGATGGCGCCGATGAAGACTCCTGGCTGATTCCTGCCGCCAAGCTCGATGATGCGGATTATTTTTTAATGCCGATGCCCGACGACTCCATGCATAATCGTCAGTTATCTGCCGGAGACCTGTTGATTGTCCGCCGGCAGAATACGGCAAACAACAGCGATATCATCCTGGGACGATTGCACAGCGAAATTTTCGTAAGAACTTATTCGAAAGGTCTCAGGCAAATTCGCTTGCAGGCTGAGCACGACGACAGCCAGGATCCTGTCGAGGCTATCACGGTCAGCGCCGATGAGTTGGAGATTTTAGGCAAGGTTGTAGGTTTTGTTCATATGTTCTAATAACTTCCGATAACTATTATCCCCTCTCTCTTTGGGGTTAATAATTGTAAAACCAAGAGCCGGCTGCTTCATGAAGCAGCCGGCTCTTGGTTTTAGGGACTTAAAGGGACATTATATAAGGCAGGAATAAGCTAATTTATTTCCGTTTCAAGTAAGTGGTAGACATATCTTCGGCATAATCCCGAATTTCCTGGGAGCCGCATTTTTCCAAAGGAATACTGGTCATTCTTTCCCGGAAAATAACGACCTCTGCTTCCGGCAGATGTTTTTTGATGGCGTTGGCCATAGGCATACCATTTTCAAAAATCTCCAGAGCATGGGAGTTGCCGCAAATGAAGTTCAGACCTAATTCTTCGGCTTTGGCAATCAGATCATGACCGGGATAAACACGACTGATGGTGGCCAGCAAGGTATCCACATCAGGATTGACCTTGATCAGCTCTTCCAGATGCTTGGCGGTAAAGCCGGTGTGGGGGAACATATGGATTACTTTTTTCATGGGGTTTTCCGGCTTGCCTACCAGGATCTTGCAGCGGGCGGCGATACTGGTTTCTTCGATATCCTCGCATTTGCGGATTTTCTTCTCGGCAGCCAGCATCTCTAAATCTTCATCTACATTCATCAGCTGATCCAGCCGGGCCATCATATCCCCTACCGTATTGATTCCCGGTAAAACGTCACCAACGTAGACGATGTTGCCGGGGATGCCGTCATAGCATACCGTGGCAAAATGGGGCTTGTGGCCATGGAGCCAAGGCAAACCGGGATGCATGCCATGGAAGGCTTCATGGAGCTCGAAGGCTGCCAGATTATAAGTACCCAGGTAGTACTTGATCAATACGCCGCCGGAGTTGGCAGCATCAGCAATGGGATGATGGGTAACGATAGCGTTAACGCCGGTGGCTGCTGCCAGCTCAATGGCGCTTTCCGTCATGGTCATCATCACGGCAATCTTTTTTACCTCCATCTCCGGATCGCCCCAGACCAGACCGGGGGTTTCCGTAACAGCTTTGCCGGGGATATTGGAGGTTTTCGTTACGACATAGGGATTTTTACCGCTGGCAAAATCGCCGGAGGTTTTTATGCAGCGGCCGTTAGTTAGGTCATCTAAGGCCTGAAGCACATCTTTTACGCGATAGGTCATTATCTTCTCTCCTTTTGAATTCATTATTTCCGTTTTAAGTAAGTTCCGGCAATATTTTGACCGTAAGCCCTGATTTCCGGCGACCCGATAGCGGCAAGGGGAATGCTGGTCATTCTTTCCCGGAAAATCACTACCTCAGCTTCCGGCAGGTGATTTTGAATAGCTTGAGCTAAAGGAACACCGTTTTCGAAAATCTCCATGGCATGAGAGTTACCGCAGATAAAATTGAGGCCTAGCTCTTCAGCTTTGGCGATTAATTCGTGGCCGGGATAAACACGGCTGATCGAGGCCAGTATGGTATCGATCTGAGGATGCTCCGTCAGCAATTGCTCCAGATGCTTTACATTAAATCCCGTATGGGGATGGATGTGGGCAATATGCTTAACAGGGTTCTCTCTTTCACCCAAATAAATCTTAGCGCCGACCTTGATGCAGGTTTCTTCCAAATCCGGACAATTACGGAGCTGGCGCTCCATCTCCAATACCTTTTCATCCTCTTCTTTATTGATCAGCAAGTTCAGCCGGTCAATCAACTCTCCCACATTGGAGATTTCCGGTAAGGCTTCGCCTACATTGACCACACAGCCCTGAATGCCACCCATAGCAATATTGGTATAATAAGGTTTATGGCCATGGAGCCAGGGGATGCCGGGATGGAGACCATGGAAGGCCTCATGGAGCTCAAAAAGGGCTAAATTATATAGTTTGAGATAGACATTAAAGAGTACGCCACCGGAGTTGGTAGCTTCAGCAACGGGATGATGGGTAACAATAGCGTCTACCCCCGTTCCTCCCGCCAATTCGATGGCACTTTCCGTCAGAGTCATCATAACGGCAATCTTCTTGATTTCTTTTTCAGGATCACCCCAGACTAAGCCAGGCAGTTCTGTAATAGCTTTGCCGGGGATGTTGGAGGTTTTGCTCACTACAAAAGGATTTTTACCCGAAGACCAATCTGCCGAGGTTTTTAAACAACGTCCATTCGTAATATCATCCAAAGTATTTAAGAGATCTTTTACATAATAGGTCATACGTTTATTACCCCTCTTTCCGGCTAAGGCCCAATTAAAAATGTTAAAACCTGCGGGGGCAGGGCTGCGATTCAATCAAAAATAATTAAAACTATAATCTAGATACTATAAAAAACTAAAAACTAGGAAACCAGGGGAGTTAACAGCCATGCGCAGAGAATGGCGTAAACCAAACGGATGACGCAGCCGATAACAGCGGCGACCATGCATTCGCTTTCGGAGAGATCCAGAATCGGAGACCAAACGGCAGGAATCTGGCCGAAAGGAACCTGGATGGGGAAAGCGGAGTTGGCCAGCACGAAGGAACCGACAACCAGTTTGGGAAGAAGCTGAGCGCCTTCCTGCAGGTCCTTTGCTAAGGTGCTCATGGCCAGGGTGTTGGAGGTGATAATCGTCAAAACGCCGCTCTTAGGCTCAATGCCTACGATATCCAGGAAGCTGTTCAGGATTCCGTCAAGGGGCTGCCAGATACCGAAATATTCTAAAGCGCCGATAATGGAGAAGATAACCACACCGGCAGGAATGATGAATAAGAAGACCAACTGAGCTCCTTCACGGGCAGCGCCAAAGATCGTATCCATAGGGCTGGTGGTAGGAGTAAAGCGGGGCAGATCGACGATATCCACAGCCTTGGTGTCTCTCCAGAACAGCCGCAGAAACAGGGGCACCACAAATATCGGTAAAATCAGTCCTACAACGATTACGGGGAAAACGCTGATTTTAGCATAAGTCAAAGCCATGATGCCAAAGACGATGATGGAAAAAGAGCAAGGAGCCTGGCACAGAGTAGCAACGGCGATCTTCTGCTCGTCTCTGGTGCAGCCGGCTTTCATAACTACGGGAGCCGCAATACGGCCGGCGGCGTTGACGTCGCCCAGGATATTGTAGATGACGCCAACGACGATAGCGGAGTTAACCTTGATGTATTTCATCAAAGGAACGAAGAGACGCATCAGGGCATCGGTAAAACCAAGACGTTCCAGAATGCGGCCGGTCATAACGCTGACGACGATGGCGGCGCCCAAATTGCGCTCATAAATATAGAAACCAAAAATTTTCCAAGCTCTATTAAACATAGCATCATACATGCCAGAGAACCCTTCTTGGAAAAACAACAGAACAACAATGGAAAGAGCCACTATGACAAGACCCACGTATTCTATCGGCGCCAGCTTTTTGCGATCCATTGTTTGTTTATCAGTACTCATTATTTTCCTCCTGTCTTAATTACAATAATTGCGGACTTAGAAACACAAAATAAAACAAATACAGGAAAAATCACCGCAGCTTGCCCCCGCAAGCCAAAACCGATGTCAGGCTTTTTCTTTTTCCGATCACCTCCTTATAAGCTAACCATTTTAATGTCATGCTTCCATAACCCTATAAAAAGAAAAAACCGTACTCTCCTCAGTCAAATCTTTTTTGCTTCCCGAAATATTTTTTATATTTCAAGGAGCAATCAAGAAAAACTGCGTCTCGAGTAACGGTCTTGTTGGGCTCAATTAATGGTCCCTCAGCCAGTTGTCATGAAATTGTAGTTTTAGGGAAAGCGGCCCTTTCCGACTCGCACACAGGATTACACGGCAAAGGTAGAAATTGGCTCTTGCAGCCTTATGACAGTCGTGGCGGTTTCTGTAGGCGAATCATAGTCCTTGCTGATAAAGCTGACCTTGATGCCCAGCTCCTGCTCAAGCAATGCCACCAGCCTCTTCTTGAAGTTGCTCAATAAAACATGATGAACTTCCGCCGTGCTATGACCTTGCTTGTCCAATACTTCTAAGGCAGTGATACGTTTATTGTGAGCCATAATCAGAATGATTTCATCATTAACAAAATAAACCTTTTGCGATTTCACACCGTAACCGTAATGCTCCGTATTGACCTGATTGTTGATTCGCATGATTTCCTGACGTAATTCCGACAATGATAGCATCCGCTTTTTCTCCATTTTGATCAAATTTGCAAACTTGCATCATGACATGACAAGAACGACGGCAGAACCCGATTATTCCCTATCTCTATTACCGCCCTGTCTGATTGATTCCAACAATCTTTTTTGGGCCAGGCACCTTTTCCTGCTGCTTTCCATAAAGTAAGGCATAAATGAAAGGGAGGTGGCCTTATGAAGCTGGCCTTTGAACTGATTACCGGATTACCTGTACATTTTGCTCCTCATCACAAATTTAAACTCTATTTGAAAAAGGATAATGTAGTGCTGGAGGACTCCTTAGGCGAGGACACTTTTGATTACAATGGCATGCTGCTGGCTGATTATCCCGTAACCGGTACCGGTCGTAAAGTTCTCCACAGCTACGAGCCGGGGCTGACGATCTACCAAGGCACCCCTGCCTGTCCTATCGAAGTGCCTCAGGAAGATTTTAAGGGATTATCCCTATGGCTGGACAATAATTCCATCATGTCTCAAGGAGAATTGCAGACTTACTATCGGTTAAAGGTTTACTGCAATGATCGGGAATTTGCTGTGCCTTTGCTCTCACCTCTGATGAAAGTATACTGGGAAGGCCAGGGACTTTTCCTTATGGATCTTACCAGCCTGGATAGTCTGATCAAGCGTTGAGAGCTCAACCTTTGGCCATTTACGAAAAAATAAAAACCGCAAAATAACGGGTATAACCATATATTATTCCCGAATTTTGCGGTTGTCTTCAGCACTCGTAAACTTAGCGGCACTTACCATTAAACCCTCAACATAATACTATGTCATATTATGATTGTGAGTTTCTTGGCGATCCCTTTTGAGTTCTCAATTCACCCGACCTATATAGTTTGTTGTGAAATAATTCGACGAAAAATTTGTTTCTCCTTCTTTTAAACTAAACATGTGTTAAAAAAAATTAAAACAGGCAACTGGGCAGTCGCCTGTTTTAATTTTTCTATTCTTTATTTTAATGGAAAATCCACAGACTGTCCGCCTTCTTTCAGCTTTAACGTAGGCAACAGTTCTTCTAAGGGGCGTTCTAATATAGTTATACTTATAGATATCTCCAAATGGGGGTCGTAGTCCTTTAAATGGGCCAGAACCTTCAGGCCAAAATGTTCTTCCATAGCCCGGACGAAACGGTCTTTAAACTCAATAATCAAGGCGATATCCATTAACTTCGTCGTAGTGGTATCCTTTTTATCAACCATAGAGAGAACTTTGACACGGCTGTTATTAGCGATAATCAAGATTTTGTCCTGCAATATCTCTACTTTTTGTGAGCGTAAACCCTGGTTGAACACTTCCATATTGACCCTATTATTGACTTTAATGATTTCTTGTTTAAATTCCCCCATTTGCATGAGCTTCGCCCCCGGTTTAGTTTCTGCTTATATTATAACAATATTGTGAAAAAAGAGCAATATCCTCTACTTCCTCTCGTAATACTTATCTGCAATTAAAAACCTCAGCTGGTAAACTTCCTTTCAGCTCATCATAATACTTCAAATGTCTGAGCTTTTGGGTAATCAGACCTGTTAACTCCGGCCAATAATCGGGAGCCTCCCTGATAAAGTCCCGATAGCCTTGTTCCAAAATTTGATTAGCTAACGATTCATTCCAGGGTCTTATGACCCGGCGGGCCTCTTTTTGTAAAAATGACAAATAGCTCATACATTCCCAATATTCTTCAAGAGCTAAAAAAAGACGGTGCCAGCGCCAAACAGGCTCTTGCCGCAAATATCGCACCATCACCTTTTTGAGGCGGAAAAGGGGGATCTCCCCCTTCTCCGCCTCGCCGGCGCCCGCGTCGCCTTCATAGCAAGGCTGAAAACCCAGCCGGCGGCATAATCGCCACTGGGCAGGCCAAAACTTGTGTTGCAGTTGCAGACGAAAATCCATAAAACACCTCTGCTTTGTCGTTATCAACCTTTGGGATTACATACCGCAGCCACGATCACACCCATGATAATAGCTACAGAAATACCCACGGCTCCGGCCTTTAAACCGCCGCCAACGGCCTGCAAGAAACCTTCCTTAGCCCCTTCGATAGCCCCTTGAGCCATAGAGTGGCCAAAGCCCGATAAAGGTATTGCCGCCCCGGAGCCGCCGAAATCGATAAGAGGCTTATACAGTCCAAAAGCACTGAGAATGGCGCCGGCACTGACGTAACCTACCAGGACATGAGCCGGAGTGACTTTAAAAGGCGTCAAGTCCATGATTAGTTGACCGAGAGCACAAATAGCTCCCCCGGTAATAAAAGCTTTTAAAAAAACAGGCAGCATTTCTGACATATTAATTCCCCCTTTCCAAGCAGACTGCATGAGCTATAGTGGGTATAGTTTCCCCTTGGAAAGAGGTAGCCGGAGACAGCAGAGCGCCGGTGCCTACAAAAAGAATGCGATTCAAAGGTTTGTTCCAGCGTCCCTCTAAAAACAACGGGCCTAACACCACCGCCGAGCAGCCGCAACCGCTGGCGCCGCTATGGGCATCCTGGCTTTCGTTGTAAACAAATAGTCCGCAATCAGTAACCGGCTCCGCATTTAAATTAGCTTTTTTGAAAAAATCCAGTAAAACCTTATTGCCCAGGGAACCTAGATCACCGGTGACAATACAATCATAATCAGCCATTCCCCTGCCGGTATCGGCAAAGTGAGCCATAATCGTATCGAAGGCTGCCGGAGCCATGGCCGAGCCCATATCGTTGCTGTCCTGCACCCCCAGATCATTAACCTTTCCTATGGTAGCCATGGTCAGCCGCCAGTTGGCAGTGCCGCCGGCTTCAGCAGAGCCAAGAATATAGGCGCCGGCGCCGGTGACGGTCCATTGAGCGGTCATCGCCCTTTGGCTGCCCAGTTCTGTAGGAAAACGCAGTTCCTTTTCGGCGGAGTTATGATGGCTGACAGCAGCCGCGCCTATTTTTTCGCCGAAACCGCCGTCAATCAATATTCCTGCCAAAGTTATACCTTCCGCTAAAGTGGAACAAGCCCCATAAAGACCAAAAAAAGGTACACCCAGCTCTCTGGCCGTGAAATTGGAGGAAATGATTTGATTAAGAAGATCACCGGCAAAAAGGAAATCCAAATCCTGAGGCTGCCAGCCCATTTTGGCCAGCACTAATTCCACACTGTATTGCATAAGCCGCTGCTCGGCTTTTTCCCAGGAGTCCTGACCCAATAATGGGTCCTCGCTCACCATATCAAAATAGCTTCCCAAGGGTCCTTCCCCTTCTCTTGGGCCGGTTATCGCAGCCCAATTAAGGATTACCGGCCGATTGGGAAAAGAAATTGTCTGAGCGCCCATTTTCTTTAACGCCATATTATCCGTCCTCTCCTTCGCAGTCATATTTATTCTGCCTAGGAAAGGAAGGAAATATTCACTAATTATTCATCTCTACATCCGGCGGCACAATAAACAGGCTGTCTGCCGGAGCACCGGTCTGGATCTCTGTGAGCTCCAGGCTGTACCAGCCGTTATCATCCGTACCGATATATTTGACAGGCAAGCCTAAGGTTTTGCTGATCCAGATTTTTAAAACGCCGAACTCATCCTCCGTCTCCACCACCTGACAGGATAAGCCGGACAAAGTCTCTTCCCCCACCGTCTTGAAACGGTAGACCTGATCATTGAGCAAAGCTTCCGTATTGGGAACGAGGCCCATATCGTCGCCGGCTTCCATCATCCGGTAACCGATCTTTTCCGGCAAGCTGTAATATACTGTGGACTGGCCGTCGCAAATGGATACGGACTGGCTTTCCCCTTCCCGGGTAACCATTTTGACCAGCTGATCTTTTTTGTAATATTCGTAGATAAATTCATTATTGCTGCTGTTAAATTTGGCGGTATAGCTGATGTTTTGGATGTCCAGGCCTTTGGATAAAAGGGCGTGGATCTCTTGGTGATCCTTCTCTTTATCCGCTTCGGCGTCCGTTGCCGGCTCTGTATCCTCCGTCGGGTTATTCTCGGGATCGCTGGCGGCAGGCGGCGGAGAAACCGGGGTTTCTACAGGCTTATTGCCACAGGCGGTAATCGCTAACAAAATCAAAATCATGAGCAGGTAAAAGCTTTTCTTTTTCAACAAGGTCACTCTCCTTCCCAAATTTTATGATATCACGAAAAAAACCATTAGAAAAGAAACTCAAACTTAAATTATCATTAAGATTTTAAATAAAAAAGTAATACTGGACAAACAGTCCGTTATATAGTATAACATTATTATTGATTAAAACACAATTATGTCATCATATATACTGGTTTGGCGGCAAACGACAGCCAGTTTAGTAGGAGGTGAATTTTATTTTACTGAGCAAGCGTCAGGAGGCTATTTTGACTTTGGTACAAAAGAAAGGCCCCATCACCGGCGAAGAGATCGGCGACGCTTTGGGATTGGCCAGAGCTACGCTGAGGCCGGACCTGGCTTTTCTTACCCGCACAGGCATTATTGGCGCTAAACCTCGGGTAGGCTATTATTACGATGGCAGGGGCATTCCCGACCAGATCAGCAGTAAGCTGAATAAGCTCATTGTCGGCGACTGGATGGGCGTGCCGAAGGTCATCGACAGCAAGCTCTCCGTCTATGATGCCATTGTAGAAATGTTTATGCGGGATGTAGGCAGTTTATTTATTACAGCCGCAGACGAAGGTTTAGTAGGCATCGTATCCCGCAAAGATCTGCTTCGGGCCAATATGGGCCAGGGCGATATCAAGCAGATGCCGGTTTCACTGATTATGACCCGGATGCCCAATCTGATCACCTGCCGGCCTGAAGACACGTTGCTGTCGGCAGCTCAGAAGCTCCAGGACCACCAGATCGACAGCTTACCTGTAATAGGCAACGATCCCATAAGCGGCGCCAAGACCCTTCAGCCCTTGGGCAGGATAACCAAAACAACCATTGTCAAGGCTTTTGTGGGCCTGGGATCCTAAAGTCTCACGGCATAAATGCAGGAGCTAAAATCGCTGAAAAGGATTGGTCGTTTTCATGTTAATTTTCGTCATTTCAGACTCCATCGGAGAAACTGGCACCAAAGTAATCCAGGCGGCTACCAGCCAATTCCCCATTGATGACCTGGAAATCCGCCGCTTTCCTTTTGTCCGGGATACCTTCACTATCGATAAAGTATTTGAGGATTACCAGCGGGAAAACAGCAACCCGGTAAACGGCATGATCGCTTTTACCCTGGTTTCTCCGGAGCTGCGGGCCTACACGCTGAACAAAGGCAAAGCGTTAAATATCGTGACCATGGATATCCTGGGTCCTTTTATGGAACAGGTAGCCCGTATGCTTAATCTTGATCCCCGGCTGAAACCGGGGCTGACCCACCAAATGGATCAGGCTTATTATAAGCGGGTAGAGGCAATTGAATTCGCTATCAAATACGATGACGGCAAAGATAACAGTGGTCTGAAAGAAGCCGATGTGGTTCTTGTGGGGATCTCCCGTACTTCCAAAACCCCTCTTTGCATGTATCTGGCTTATCAGGCCATCAAAGCCGCCAATGTCCCCTTAGTTCCAGAGACGTCAATTCCCCAGGAATTGTTCCAATTGCCTCGGTTTAAAGTTATCGGCCTTACCATCCAGCCCGATGTTCTCCATTCTATCCGGGTAAACCGCCTGAAAGAAATGGGCCTTTATGAGGAAACTCATTACAGCAACATGGAAAGAATATTAAAAGAACTGGAATACGGTCAGGAAATCATGAAAAAACTTGGCTGTCCCATCATTGATACCTCAAATAAAGCAATGGAAGAAACAGCAGGAAAAATAATGCAAATCATGCAGAGGAGCGTGTAATCATGACAGAACAGAAATTTGTGTACCTTTTTGAAGAAGGCCGGGCGGACATGAAGCTATTGCTGGGCGGCAAGGGCGCCAACCTGGCGGAAATGACCAATATCGGACTGCCCGTACCTCCCGGTTTAACCCTGACCACCGATACCTGCAAAGCATATTTTAAATCCGGCAAAGCTTTTCCCGCCGGCATGGAAGATCAATTATGGGAGAAACTGGCCCTCATTGAAAAGAAAATCGGCAAGGTTTTCGGCGACGTCAAGGATCCTCTGCTGGTTTCCGTCCGTTCCGGCGCTCCTGTCTCCATGCCCGGCATGATGGATACGATTTTAAATTTGGGACTCAATGACGACACTGTGGAAGGTCTGATTGCCGCCACCGGTAATCCCCGTTTTTCTCTGGACAGCTATCGCCGCTTCATTCAGATGTTTGGCGATGTGGTTATGGGCGTAGAGCATTATCAATTTGAGCTGGCTTTAGAAGATCAGAAAAAAGCCCAAGGCGTTAAAGAAGATAAAGACCTGAGCCCCGAATCTCTGCGGGCTCTGATTCAGGCATACAAACAGCTGGTTAAAAGAGAAAGCGGCGAAGATTTCCCCAGCGATCCCAAAAAGCAGCTGCTCAAGGCCATTGAAGCAGTGTTTGCTTCCTGGTACAATCCCCGGGCCGAGGTTTACCGGCGGATCAACAAGATCTCCGAGGAGTTGGGTACTGCCGTCAATGTCCAGTGCATGGTTTTTGGCAATATGGGCGACGATTCCGGTACCGGCGTAGCTTTTACCCGCAATCCTTCCACCGGTGAGAAAGCTCTCTATGGCGAATATCTGATGAATGCTCAAGGCGAGGACGTGGTGGCCGGCATCAGAACGCCCCAGCCCATTGCCAAGCTGGCAGCTGATTCTCCCGCCATCTACGAGCAGTTCCAGGAAATTTGCACCAATTTGGAAAATCACTACCGGGATATGCAGGATATTGAATTCACTATTCAAAATCAGAAGCTGTATATGCTGCAAACGAGAAACGGCAAACGTACCGCCCAAGCGGCTGTTCAGGTAGCCGTGGACATGGTGGCCGAGGGCTTAATTACCAAAGAAGAAGCCATCATGCGGGTAGCTCCCGCTGATTTGGAACAGATGCTCCACCGCCGCATTGATCCGAAGGCTAAGTTTGAAGTCTTGGCTACGGGCCTGCCTGCTTCTCCCGGCGCCGCCTGCGGTAAAATTGTTTTCGATGCCGATACGGCACACGACCGGGGCGTAGCCGGCGAAAAAGTACTCCTGGTGCGGCCGGAAACCACTCCTGACGACATCCACGGCATCGTAATGGCTCAGGGAATCTTGACCAGCCGGGGCGGTATGACCAGCCACGCCGCCGTGGTTGCCAGAGGTATGGGCAAATGCTGCGTCTGCGGCTGCGATGCTCTGCAAATTGATTTGGTTAAGAAAACTGTTGCTGTAGGCGATATTCTCCTGAAAGAAAATGACCTGCTCTCTCTGGACGGCAGCACCGGCCGGGTTATTGTGGGTCAAGTGCCCTTAATCGATCCTGTCCTCAGCGGCGCTTTCCTTACCTTCCTGCAATGGGCCGACGAACTCCGCACCATGGGGGTTTATACCAATGCCGACACGCCGGAAGACGCTGCCAAGGCCCGGGAAATGGGCGCTGAAGGTATTGGCCTTTGCCGCACCGAACATATGTTCATGAGTCAGGACCGGCTGCCGATCATGCAGAAAATGATCATGTCGGACACCTTGGAGCAGCGCAAGGCAGCCTTAGACCAACTCCTGCCTTTCCAGGAAGAGGATTTCTACGGCATTCTCAAGGCCATGGACGGTTTAGAAACCACCATCCGTTTGCTGGACCCCCCTCTCCATGAATTCCTGCCTTCTCTGGAAAGCCTGGTGGTGGAAATCACCACTTTAAGAATTACGCAGGAAGATGAAAAAAGATGTCAGGAGCTGGAGGCTTTACTCCATAAAGTTCGCACCCTCCACGAAGCTAATCCCATGCTGGGCACCCGTGGCTGCCGCTTGGGCATCCGTCATCCCGAGATCTACCGCATGCAGGCCAGAGCTATCTTCCAGGCTGCTGCCCGGTTAAAGAAAGAGGGCTTTGATCCCAAGCCCCAGGTAGAGATTCCCCTGGTCATTGATCAAAAAGAGTTAAGCATTCTGCGGCAGGCTATTCGAGAAGAAGCCGAACATGTCATGAAAAATACCGGTTTAGACTTGGAATGCATAGTGGGCGTTATGCTGGAGCTGCCCCGGGCCTGCCTGATGGCGGGAGAATTGGTTCAGGAATCCGATTTCATGACCTTCGGCACCAACGACCTGACCCAAACTGCTTTAGGCTTCAGCCGGGATGACGCTGAAGGCAAATTTATGACCGACTATCTGGACCAAAAAATCCTTAAGGAAAATCCCTTCGCCGTACTGGATACAGCAGGCGTGGGCGAACTGATGGATATTGCCATTAGCCGGGCCAGGGCAGTAAAGCCGGATCTGTCCTTCGGTATCTGCGGCGAGCATGGCGGCGACCCTGCCTCCATCCACTTCTGCCAGAAAGTCAAGCTCACCTTCGTCAGCTGCTCACCCTTCCGGGTGCCGGTAGCCAGACTGGCGGCGGCCCAGGCAGCACTCAAACAAAAATAACTAATCAGGCATAAAAAAACAGGGTATTGCGTTTCAGAACAGCGCAATACCCTGTTTTTTTACATAAATGGGATGTTTTCGCCGTCTTTTAAAGGATCTCCGAGCTTTGAATGCCCTTCAACAGTATCCGAAAATACTCAAGGCATTCTTTCTTTAAATCAAAGTCGGGGTAGCGAATGCACCATTCATAGGAAAGTCCCCGGATGGCCATGACAAAATATCTGGTCAAAGCATCTGGCGAAAGCTCCGACTGGAATTCTCCCTGCGTCAGACCCTGCCTAAGAATTTCGGCAAATATTTTATACAAATCCCGCTGATAATTCAGAACCGTTTCCATATTGACGGCTTTGGTGAGCTGCATCTTATAAGCAGTCCGCATTCTGTTATAGCCGATGGTGTCCGTAAGCACATCGGCTACTTTGGCGGCCAGCGTAAGGAGCTGCTCAGAGGATTTGATCCCGGGGGGCAGAGAAACGATGAAGGATTGATAGGTGACGTCCAGACCATTGATATAATCGGAGAGGAAAGCATCGATCAAAGCAGCCTTCGAAGGAAAATGCACATAGAACGAGCCTTTGGACACACCCGCACTTTGCACAATGGCGTCAATGGTTACTTCGTCATAATCGTATTGGCCGAAAAGCTGAGCGGCGCTATCGTATAGTCTTCTTTTTGTTTCCGCTGCCTGTTCCTGCCTCCGGCTGGATTTTTCTTTTTTCATGAGCTAATCTCCTTATTGAAATTTCATAAAAAATACTATAAAATGACTTGTAGTCATTGAATATCAGTCAGTGAGGGACGGTCATTATTTCATTGCTCCCATTATATCTTTGTATACTGATTATTTCAATATATATACCACTCAAGAAAACGGGAGGATAAGAAAATGTTTAAGAAGTTTACGGCAATTATCCTGGGGCTCCTGATGCTGCTGCAAAGCCTGCCGGCCATGGCTTTCAGTGTGGATGACTTTGTTACCGAGGAGGAAATGCGCCAGGCTGTCCGGGGGGGCGCCAGGTGGGTGGAGCAGTTCCCCCAAGGGCTTTTTAACCTCTTGGGAACGCAGTTTGAGATGTATGAATCCAATGATTTTTTGGAAATCCCCATTGTGCGCCAAGGAGGTACTCAGGGCAAGGTCTCCGTAGACTTCAAGGTTATTGATATCAGTGCGGAGTATGGCGTAGACTATGTTATACGTGTATATGAAAACGCCCGGAGAAACGAAATAAAAAAGACGAATGAGTCCAGGCCGTTGGTTGAGAATAACCTGGATAACAATACGGTGAACATAAGCCAATATATTTACCCAGGCCAGTCTTCAGCGACTGATTTTATTTATGAGGATAATCCTTTGGCGGTCGTCCCCGAACCGGGGCCGGTGCAGCCCTCTGCTACTGAGCATATCTATTACACTGAGCTGCCAAAAACAGAGGTGACTTTTGACGGAGCAATCAAGCGGGAAGCGCCGCCTCAGGGAGGTGCTCTGCGCCAGGCCCGGGAAGCCTATCTGGGGCGAAAGAGTGATCGTCCCGACTGGCAGGCTGTGGACGAGGGTCAGGTGGAAGAATTAAAAGAAGAATACGACCTGTTCCTGGAGAGGATGCCGGGGACTGAGTCAACCCTGGAATTTGCCGAGGATGAATACATCAAATATATCTACATAGTACCCTTGAATGATAAGTTATCCGAAAGCGAAGAACAGATCATGCTGGCCCTGGAGCGTCCCAAGGGCGGAGCCAGCCGGGGCGAGTTCTATATGGGCTATGTAAATATCAAGGACGACGAGGACCCGGAGGACTCCCTCTTTGAAATCACCACGCCTAATGTTGCGGCGGAAGGCGGCATAGCAAAAATTAAAGTCTACCGGACGGGCGGAATCAACCAATATGCTTCTGTCACCGTCGGCACCGAGGAAGGCAGTGCCAAAGCCGGGGAAGACTATGAGCCAGGCCTGGCGCAGCTGCTCTTTACGCCGGGTATGACGGAGCAAAACGTCTTGGTCAACGTCCCGGAAAATCCGGACCTGACCACGACCAGGAGCTTTACGGTAGCCCTGGACCGGGAAAATAAAAATGTCAAAGGCTCCGGATCTGAAGCAGTGGTCACCATTCCTGCCGGAGAAAATGCCCCGGCCGCCCGGTTGCAGTCCAGGGCGATGATGGTTCCGACCATGATGGCCGCCGCCGCAATGGCCCCGGCGGAAAATACCAATGCAGAAAAAATTACTCCCCAAGGACATTCTCCGGCTAAAGGACAATGGGCGCTGGATGATAACTTTTTGCAAAATAACATAACCAAAGAAGTTAATTTTAAACAGTTATCTTTCACTGAAACGGGTTTTACCTTTTCTAAGAATAACTCAGCGGGTTCCAGCGCTATGGTCTCTTTCCCTGTCGGCCTCGGGGGTGTGAACGGTGTTTCCTTCGATTATGTCTCGCCTAATTCGGGGAAATCGGGTATCTATTATGATTCAAGCTATTATTTAGAATTTGCAAACGGTCAAAAAGGTAATGTAATTGTATCCGCATTGAGCTCTAAAATTTGGAAAGATACCTGGGAGCTAACTTTCAAAACCAATTCGTCCAGCTACTCAAGCACCTTCAATAATGTACTACTGCGATTACATCAATTAGATTTACAGATTTCAGCACCGTCTAAATTGCAGCGGAAGCAGTACACCATCGAAAACAGTGAGCTTAAGTCCATAGCCGAGGCGCTCTATAACAAGGACATCCCCAAAGAATACAGCCCCGGCAGTCTCTATATCTCCCGGGTCTATTCCAATGTGGGCAATTATCAAGAAGGCAATGCTGCCGGTGATAACTCCGCTTTTACCACCGCTAAAGTCTACCGTTCCGACAATATAGCTTTTGGCTATCGCTACAGCGAGGACAATCCGGACGGCAAATATGCCCAATTTGCCGGCTTTGAGGTTAAAGCCGGCGGCAGCTGGCTGCAGTTTCCGGATCAGAGAGAGCTGGTCTTGAACGCCGACTTTTTCCGCAAAACCGGTATCGCTGAAGAAGTATACAATGCGCAGAAAATTCTGGTCAGGCCCATTTTCAAAAAAAGGCCGGCATATTTCTCTGTTTTTTATAATCAACCTTACTACGTCCTGCAAAACGGCAGACTTAAGAATTTCAGGACCGGTGATACATCCGGATTTTTTATTAATAGCCCTGATTACCAAGAATTAAGGATGGATTTTGCCGATATTTATGTCGGGGACGTCATCACCGGGTTGGAGGCGGAAAACTACTATGTGGCCAAACCGCCCTTATGGAATTCCATGGGCGCAGGCTCCAATTTTTTATATTGGCCGGCGCCGGAAAATATTATCGTTACCGAACCGGTTGGCAAAACTAAGATTGATTATGTTTTGGAGCATATCAATACATCTCTGGGTTTTGAATTTAAGGCCCAGACATTGATTGTGCAGGCCCACCCCAACACCTATAAACACGGAATTACCACGCCCCAGTATATGCTGGACGGCATCTCGTATAACCGGGAAAGCTTTGCGGCGGAAATGGAGCGGGTATATTTAGGCCCTGACCTGGGGGAAGATCCGCCCATACTTGCGCCTAAAAATGCCAATCCTCAGCTGGAGATGGCCTTCTCCTATCAGTTCAATCCGGAATTTCCTGACCCCAGCGGGATGTACCGTAACGAGCTGGGCAAGATAACCGCCGCCCGGCTGAAGGTCTATGATCATAATGACCCGGATACGGTGCGCTATCAGATAGATATTCCCTATAATAACGGTTCCTTCAAATTCTCCGGCAACCCCAAGGATTTGGGCTGGGAGCTGGATGATTTCGCCACCGTGACCATCTTCGGCGACCGCAAGGTGGGGTCGGCAGGCCGGACCGCCCAATCCCAGGAGATCGTGATTGATTTCTTAAGGGAATCCCGGGACGGCATCGTCGTACTGCCCCCGGAAATTGAGGACAGTACACAAATCTGGCAGGGCGATATCCAGAACAAGGTTATTGTCAATAACGCCAATCCTAACCCTCGTGCTTATTACCGAATGCAGGCCCTCACCTCCCCCGGCTTTGTCGCGTCCTGGCGGGACCGTTCCAACGATTATAACGGCGACGGCAATATCACGGATGATGAATTAAAAAAGATGCAAACGGACCTGATGGCTCTGGGCGGTGATCCCGCTTCCTTTGACCGCAACATTTACTGGGGTAATTCCTTTACCTTCCGGCCCTGGCTTGTTAACCCGGCTAAAATTTACTACAGTCTTGAAAAACCCTCCGGGGCCACGACAGGCAATTGGCTGAATTTCTCTTTGTCTGAGATCTACAGCACCGTTTTAAACCCTGATACGCAATCCGATGACGTGCCTATCAAGGACGCCGAGGTCTACGTCGGCGGAAAGCAGATCTTTGACGACGCCGTGGACGGGATAATAGACGGCAAGTACCAGGATTACGATTTTGATTATGCGGAGGGCAACCATTACCTGGGGCAGCTTCTTTACAAAGGACAGATCTTCAATTTTGCCGCCGAAGGCGGGTACCCGGTACAGGTTCAGATATTTACCAGCGATTTGATGAGGCCTCATGATTTCAAAGTTTATGTTCAGAAAGACGCTTCCACCTTGGAAGATCAGCTATTAGATAAAAAGAAGACCTTTATGACGGTACCGGAAGCCCCCACCACTTTCAAATACCGGATTAATTCCGGGAAAGCGGGTGTTAAAGCCACTGATTCGATCATCCGCATTTACGACGGCGCCGGCAAAGAAATTTATGAAGACTACACCGGACGGCCCAACAGTGACGGTGAATTCTCCTATACCATCGCCGATCCCTTTGCCACTGGTATTAAATCCGGTGGTACGGTGACCCTTGCCGGGGTCTTCCGAGATGCTGATGGGAAGATCGTTCAGGAATATCCAGAGGTGCGCACCGGTCTGACCTTTATGGATGAGCTGAGCTCCGTCACTGCCCTGGCCAGCTTTGAGGCGCTGAACAAGCCGACGCTTTCCATGATCGGCACCCTTGCCAACAAGTTTGATTTGGGCCGGGAGGTCAAATTTACCGAAGAATATATTGCCGACCATCTGACCATTTATGACGATATTCATCCGGTACGCAAGGTTATTTACGCCACCTTTGGTTATAGTGACGTTTATGTTAAAAAATTCAAAGAAAATACCAAAGGCGACAAGATTGTTGTTACGGATTACGGCTACAACCCCGATGATGACGACGATGATGACAGTGAAGACGAGAAAGAAAAAAGCAATCTTAAGGATCTGGAAGAAGAATCCGCGGACGATGATAGTACGTCTGACGTAGCCCAGACGGTGGAAGAAAATCAGAAAAATCCCGATGAAAAGAATAACGGCGGCGGCGACTTCAAGATGAAGTACAGCATTTCCCTGGCCCTGGCCCTGGAAGTCGGACAAGAAGACAAGGGAAACGGGCTTTGGGGGGAAGACGGCCACTATTATTTCAGCGCCCTGACGATCATGGCTACAGCAAACGCCAGCTACACAAAGAGCAATACCTTTATGACTCCTGTTGGCATTCCGGTCAAGGTAACCCTGGAGGCGGGCGGTAATGCCGCCGTAGTGCTCGGGATCGAGGCGAATCACAAGGATCCTTATAATGTAAAGTATCAGCTCAACCCCGTAGACGGGAAAATGTCCCTCAATCCGAAGAATTATGACGTCTATGCCAAGTTTTACCTGACTCCCTATGTAGAGCTTTCCGCAGGAAGCGGCTTTGATTACCTGGAATTAAGCATTTCCGGCCGGGCGGATTTGGACTTTAATTTTAACGCGCCTATCTTTGGTGATTCCGGCGTTTCCAATTCAGGGAGCGGGGGCTTGACTATCTCGGCCAAGCTGAAGCTGAAGGTTCTCTTGGTCACCAAGAGCTGGACCCTTTATAAAAGCAAGCATATAAGCCTTTTCTCCTCCGGGCGGGCGCAGGGTCAAATGCTGGGCGCTTTGAGAGATCCCTATCAGGATTATCTTTATGAAGCAGCCGGAACAATCTCGCCGGAAGACGTAATGTCAAGGGATTATTTTTCCGCAAAAGGCGGCTGGAACTCCGACAGCCGTATGCAGAGCGTCCGTCCCGGCGCCGAACAAGAGCTGCAGAAGGGTGTATTCCCGTACCCGCAGACCAAGATGATTAAAATTGACGATGAGCGAACCCTCCTCCTGTTCATTGAGGATGACGGGGCTAGAGATAGCTACAACCGCGCCTCCCTTTATTATGCAATTGTTGAGGACGGAATTGCCTCTGACCCTGTCGCTATAGACGTTGACGGAACCTGGGATGAGAACCCGGACGCTTTCAGGGTGGATAATAAGATTTTGATTACCTGGTCGGATGCCGGACGGCAATTTATCGCGGCGGATACACATGTCGGTATTTTAAGCGCCATGAATATCAGCGGGGCCTGGTTTGACCCGGCGGCGGAAAGCTGCGGCCCACCCTTTGCCATCACCCAGCCAGCCCCGGGCGGCGATACCATTGGGGATATCAACCCTAAAATCTCCTATGACCCTACTGAAGAAAGACTAATGGTCTATTATAACAAGACCGATTATGCCGAGCCGGATGAAGACGATTGGAATAGCGGCGAAGTGATCAGTGAGGCAGTCCCCCATGATGAAGAACCGGACGGGGGTGAAAAGGCGCTTTACGGCGATATTATCAATGGCTATAGCGCTATTGCCTACCGCTATGCCGATTATACCGGCGGCAGCTTTGTCTGGGATGATACCACGGTAACCGATATGATTTATGGTGGGGAGCGATTCCTGGATCTGGCCCCGGCCGCGGAAATAACGGAGACGGAACGAATGGTAACTGAAGACGTCATCATAACCGGTGATGAAGGGTATACCAGCACAATCAGGATTCCCCATCCCGTTACCGACCAGACGGTCAGCGCCTACGAAGGCATGCTCGATCCGCGGGTAGTGGCTTTTGACCTGACCACCCATAACGGCAAGGCTATATTTGCCTATATCCTGGACTATGACAGCAATCTGAAGACGCCTCATGACCAGGGACTGTACATCCAGACCTATGACTACGCCGCAGAAGAATTCTCATACCCGATTGAGATCGCCAATAATGAGAAGCAGGATACCCAGCCGCAGTTTGCCCATGTGGGTGATCAGACGTATCTGTACTGGCTGCAGAACGACTGGGCCGAGGATTTGGAGGAAGGCGGTTTTGCCAATAAAAGCAAGATTGTCTATACCAATGTCAGCGAATTATTCAAGCCCAGCAGATTAGTTAAAAAAACCATCGGCGGCAAAACCTTCTATCTCATCGATAAGTCCGGCTCCGGCAAAGACGGCCACATTCAGACGGCGGTGACCTGCAATAATCCCATTGAAGAATATCACCTGGTCACAAACGGTGACGACGTTTACGCCCTCTGGACGGAGCTGAACATCAGCCATAAGAATGGTGTGAAGCCTGACGATAAGGATGCCAACGACCCAGCCAACATCCATAAAGAAATGCATATTTTTGCCGCCTGTGCCCTGGAAGACTATCCCTGGTCACAGCCGGTTCAGTTAACTGCTGACCCAGGACAGAGTTTCTCCGATCTTTCCTTTATCGTACATGAAGATTCCGTCTACGGCAGCGCCGCCGTGACCGCAGCCTATGCCCGTTATGTTCAGCATTATGACGACGAGGCCGGACATTTCAGCGATGATCAGTCAGTCCGCACCCTGGCGTTAAGAACCTTCTTCATCACCAATGAGCCGGCAGCGGGTGAACTTACCCTGGATGCCGCCTACCCCGGAGCGGGAGAAACTGTCTATGTGCAAGCCGTAGTACAGAATACCGGACTGCACCCTGAAGCGGGCTACGATACCCAATTCTACGTCACCGTGGATGGAGAACCGTATTACGAGAGCAAACTGACTGGGGAAGCACATGACCAAAGGCATGCCGATCTAATCTTAGGCGGCTCCGCCGAGCAGTTTTTCGACAGCTTTGTCATGCCGGATAACCTTGAAGAGGCAGCGGAGATGATTCTCGGCTTCCGGGTGCGCAGTGAGGACGGCAATGTGCTGACCTACACGGAAAAAGAAATTCCGCTGGCGCCGGATCTCGTTATTACAGAACTGGAAAGCCTGCTGATCGGGGAGAATCAGGCTTACACCAGCCTTTATGTAACCAATAACGGCAATAAGGCCTTCGATCAGGCCTGTACCGTTAGGGCAGGCAACAGGACGCTGCATACCCAACCGGTGACCCTGGCTGCCGGTGAGACGCAGACTCTCAATTTTGAATATGACATCACCGGCGCAGCCTTCGACCCATTGATGGCAGCTGAGGATGGCAGCAAGTACGACGCCCTGAACCTGACCTTTAAGTTCGGCGAGTTCGAAGGCCCCGGGGAAATCAAACGGGTGGTTTCCGCCGAAGCCTTTGATGAATTACAGAATATCCAGAGCTTCAGTATTACCAAAAACGGTACGGCCTTGGCCAACGGCACTCGATTATACATCGGAGCTAACGCTGCCGTTCCGCTGGCAGCGGACTATACCGGCAGTGCGGCTGAGTCAGGCCTCTCTCACCTGGACGTCAAGTGGAATTCCTCCAACCCGGCAGTGGCCACAGTATTAAAGGACGGGACGCTCATTCCCCTGATGCAGGGAACAACGAATATCACCGCAACCTTGCAGCCCTATGCTGAACAGTCCCGGTCCTATGATCATGAAAGCTATTACGGCGACCTTACGGCTGCAGACTTCGGCGTCCCCTTTGAGCTGGTGGATACCTCTTACCTGCTTCCGGAGGGACTGACCAGGAAAGTCAGCCTGCAGGTCACCGTCGGCGCCGGTTCCAATGATTCCGGCGGCAGCAACTATACGCCCCCGGTAGTGCCGGTGGCGCCGGCGCCACCGGCCGGCGACCACCAGGAAATCAGCCTGACCATCGGTCAAAATACAGCCATCGTAAATGGGGTAACTTATACTATGGATGCTATACCATTCATTGATAAGACAACAAATCGCACCATGATGCCGGCACGTTTCATCAGCGAAATTCTTGGCGCTCAGGTGGAATGGGATAATGCTTCCCGACAGGTTAAAATAACTCAAGGAAGTACGGTGATCATTTTAACCCTGAACTCCGGCACGGCTTTTATCAACGGCAAGGCTGTCCAACTGGATCAGCCTGCAGTCTCTCTGCCTCCTGGCCGCACTTTCGTCCCCTTGCGCTTCATCGCTGAAGCCTTGGGGGCTGCAGTGGAATATGATGAAGTAACAGGACAGATTTTAATTACCAAAATAGCGACAGCGAGTTCTCGCCGCTAAGCTTGAGCAGTTAGCTCAATCAAACAAAGTCAAGGGTCACTGCTTCCGGTGGGGGCAGTGACTTTTTCTTTTAAGGATTCGATATTTTTTATATTAAAAAAGTCGAGCCTTCCAATATCCGTTTCTGGTATTATGTAGATACCAAGGAGGTGGCGTATGTTAAGCCAGTTAAATCAGGTGCTTGATTATATTGAAGAGCATTTGACCGAGGAGTTGCCTTTGGAAACAATTTCTGAATATGCCGGGGTTTCCGACTATCATTTTAGAAAGATATTTTTTTATCTTACAGGGCTGACCCTTAGTGAATATATCAAAAACAGAAAATTAGCCGAAGCAAATCAAGAGTTGCTACAGGGAGAAAAAGTAACGGATGTTGCTTTTAAATATGGCTATCAGTCGATGGATGGTTTTTCCCGGGCTTTTAAAAAATGGAGCGGGTTTTTACCTTCAGAGGTAATCAAAGAAGGGGTCAGCAAGTCTTTTCCCAAATTCACATTTGTAATAACCGTTAAAGGGGGAATCAGTATGAAATTTAAAATTGAAGACAAACCGGCTTTTAATTTAGTCGGAGTAAGCAGACGCGTGCCGATGCAATTTACAGGCGTTAATATGGAGATTGTCAAGCTGGCGGAAAGCATTACGGATGAACAAAAAACAGAAATGCATTCACTCCAAAATATTGCGCCTTATGAAATCGTTAACGCCTCTTATGATTCCGACAGCGATTTCTTAAAAGAAGAAGGATATCTGACTCATTTGATCGGTATTTTGACGACTGAAAATCAAATAAGTGAGCGCTTGGAAAAAGTGCCGGTCGCAGCCTGCACCTGGGCCATATTCCCCAATGAAGGGCCATTCCCTGCTACGTTGCAAGAAACCATGGCCCAAATATATGCAGAATGGCTTCCTTCTGCCAATTATGAATTGATCAACGTCCCCTCCTTCTCTTTTACCAAAATGGCTAAAGACAAAAAAGATTACGCTTATAGTGAAATTTGGATTGCTGTTCGCAAGAAGGACTGGACCTTAAAGATGTAGCAAGCGCATTCAAACAGCGGTTGACATTATCTGAATACGTTGATATACTACCCATAAAATTTAATACGCTTTAGTTTTCTAGGGTTCCGCAACAAGAACTGTTGGTCTGGACCGAGAGAAAACCCATAATCTCATAGATTATGTACACGGTAGGATAAAAGCCTAGGAGTTATTTAACGATATCTCCCGGGCTTATTTTTTTGCCTGAACAAAAAGGAGGACAGTAAAATGTGGGGACTGTTATTAACAACAATTTTAACCAGCGCCGCGGATAGCCTTAATCCCTTTGCTATAACTCAGCAATTTGTTTTGCAGGGCATGCTCAAAAAACCAAAACACATATGGTATTTTATTGTGCCGACAGGCGTCGTCAATTTAATCGGCGGCTTTTTGGTATACTTCGGGCTGGCTGCTTTCATTGCCAACTTCTTTAGCAGAATTACGGAAAGCTATGGACAGTTTTTATTTATTGCTGAATTAATACTTGGTATCATTTTTTGCAGCAGCGCTTTCTTTCTTATTCAAAACAGCAAAATCTCCTTATTAAAAAACCGGATTCAATCCATAGAATCCGGAGAAAAGGTCAATAAAAATGATGAAGGGGAAGCTCTGCGAAAAATAAAATCGGTATCCCCTCTTGCCTTAATAATTTTAGGAGCAGGCGCAACCCTTTCTGAGTTGACAACGGCCCTGCCTTACTTTGCTTTTTTGGCTGTTCTCTTAAATTATCAGCTCTCATTTTTACAATTATCATTTATCCTTGTCATTTACAATACGATCTACACCCTGCCTTTAATAGTTTTATATTTTGTCTATATCAAAGCCCAGAATAAATTTGACCGACTTTATCTGGTGATTAAAACACAAATTGCGAAGTGGTCTAATATTTTGGCGCCTACCGTTATGGCTCTTATCGGCGTCGGGTTGATATTTCATTCCATGACTTTGCTGCTGAATCTTTAGGATATCATTTCAGCGCCAATGGTATACGTCCAGATGCCCTCTGATTTTTGCGCCGTGCACTCGTGAAAGAAATAGGCTCCCAGACCGCTGCGCCATTTTCTTGCATTAAAGGTGAATTGATCACCTGACATAGCTGTATCTTCAATAGTAAACAACAGACCTTTTTCAAAATACAGCTTATCCTTGTCAATATAGCCTTGTTCACTTAGTTCTGCATAGGTTGCCGCCATGATCTCCTCGCTATAGGTTTCCCTAAGCAAATAAAGCAACGCTGTTTTTTCTGCTTCCGTCAAATTGGAGGCTTTGGTGAAATCAAAGGCCAGAATGCTGATATTGCCATTCAAGCCGGGATCAACTTTATATAAGTCGTCAATCACTGTCCTATACAGTCCCGAAATATCCTCACCCCGGCCTTTAATGCAGATATCTTTTATACCCCCAAGGCCCATAGGAAAGCTTTCCTGCACCGTGCCGTCAAAAGCCACATCCACCAGCATGCCCTGCTCCAGAGCATCAATGCCTGGCTTTGCTCCATCTTCAGCAATAACCTCTATTTTATCACCGCCAAGCCGGTAGATATCTGCCGGCCCCGCATCTTCCGCCATATTGGCCAGCAAGATGGATGAACCATTGATATCGATAACCTTTGCGGTCAAAATTGCCTCAGAAACATTAGGATCATCCTTCCCCTGGGCTTCAGGCCCGGGTGGGCAGGAAATAGACTGCGAGCAAGCAGCAAGAGTCAGTACGATTAACGTCGCCAGAAAAATCAAGGTAGTTCTCTTCATTGGCAGCGCCCCCCTTCATCTTTAAGGTTTCTTTATTGATTAGACTCCCTGGATGAACAAAAGGTTCCCACTACCTTATTCTTCTTTGACCCCCTGCTCCTGATAACGCAGCCGCTGAGGAATCAAAGGCACAATACCTTCCACTTTCTCCTTGCCATAGTATGTAATATGGATCACCTGATTGGCCGAATAGGCAAATATATGTTTTCGGGTACCCTCTTCAGCAATATAAGCTTTATCAAGTCCGGAATGGTTAACTTCCCGGACCTCAACATCATCACGATAAATATAGCGATGAATGAGATCAGCAGTAAGGTTTTCCGCCATGCTGCCGAAAGTCAGTTGATAATACCGGGTGGTTATGCTTGGCGAATATATGCCGCTTTGGTCATCCCACATTTCATCTTCGATAATGCCGTTCTCATCAATTTTATACTGAACAGGGGCTAACAAACTCCAATCAGAGCTGACCCGATTTTCCCAATCCACATTATTGTCCTGATAACCTGTCTTGCGCATAAGGCCAGCATCTTTTTCTATTTCCCCAAGCCTGATAACCGGCAGATTGGCATCAGCCTCCGGCAGCGTGTAGTCCTTGCTTCTGGCAATATCGATGAACGGGATAAAAACGGTAATTAAGGCGAGTGGTAAATATATGGCTGTCAATATGCCTCCCAGCAATCTGGCTCCTCTATAATCCTCATGATGATTAATTTCTCGCCCTTGAAATAAGGATTCTTTAAGCCGGCGAACCACCACATAGTTACGTATTACCGTATAAAAGACGTAGAGTTCAACAATTATAAGAAGCATTTGCTGGACAAACTGCCCTTTTATCATGAATAAGAAGGGTTCATCATTAAAGATATAGATACTGGCTGTCATCCCGAAAAACCAAAGCATGGCAATGGATATAATAATTAAATTATTTCTGAGCCGTTTGTTTAACTCCAACAAGGAAAAGCCTTGTTCAATCGTATCGGTGTGCAGCTCGGCGACACAGGAATCCTCAGGTGCTGAAAAAATGGAAAAATCGCCGTTTTTTGCGACAAAATCCCAGCCGCAATCACGATAAACCTCCAATTGCTCCGGAGAAGGCTTACCCTTTATATAATCAATTCGATATCTCGTTTTCCTCGGCTCTGACTTTTCAAAATAAACAAATATAGTTCCGAACTTCTTTAAATGCAGACCTTGCTTAGCCATAGCCGAAAACCAGCTTTCATTGCGGCCGATAGCATAAATATCATCAAGCATCAGTCTTTTTACTAACTTGCCCATTTATCGCTTCTCCTCTAAAATTCTTCCATCTTCAATCATTTGCTGCAGCCTTTTATATTCCCCTTTAAGGGCTGCTTTGCCCGCTTCCGTAATGGCATACGTCTTTCTGCGGCCATCATCATGCAATATTTCAATAAGATGGTCTTTTTGCAGCCTGGTAAGAACGCCATACAGTGTTCCGGGACCCATTTTAATGCGTCCCTTTGATACTTGCTCAATGGCAGCCATTAGCTGATAACCATGATTGGGATTTATTAAAGCTAAGAGTATGTAATACATCGCTTCCGTCATTGGCGTTTCTGCGTTGGGCATATGATCCCCCTGCCTATTATTATGTCATACGATATATCGTATGACATAATAATAGGGCAAAACATATAGAGTTGTCAATAAGCTATTCCACTATCCTATATTTCTGATACATTTCATCGGAGGTTGCGACAATTGTACCATCTGCAAAACCCAGGGCAAACTCATTCATATCTCGATTAATGACAATGTCGTGATCAATTTCCAATGAAGGAAATGTAGCGTTCTGATAATATATGATGAATTGCATGTCTTGATTTTTATGCCAGGTTATCCCGGCTTTCATGCCGTTGCGGCCGGTTCTCTCATAATACTCAATATAGAACTGTCCATTAAAATTCTGTTCATCGGCAAACAAATAATTGCTTCTTATACCGTCAATATGAACTGTCGTCTCCTGGACCGCACTACCGTTTACATATGCTTTTGCAGCTATTGTCTGATTTATAGCCGTTGAAAACGGCATTCGCAACAGAAACCATACACCAATCAGAATGACGATCAAAAATGCTGCAATAGTTTTTATGTTTTTTCTCATTAATTTTTCCTCCGCAATATCCGTCAGGCAATCCCAGCCCCTTTGGCCTTTAATCCCCATTCTCTTCTACTTTCTTTAAGGCCAAAGACTCATAATTTGTATAATGCTGCTGCAATTCGTCTTCGATAACATAAGCGCCCTTTAGAATCAGGTCTTCCGTCCTGGCATAGGGAATCCGTAAAGGATTTGTGCGGTGAATATAGGTGAACAACGAATAAGTAGAATAAACATCACTATCGGCCATAACGGTGTAGCGGTAAAGCACATAGCCCCTCTGTTCCTCGGCGCCAAAGGGATAACTTATGGCTGCTGTGATGGGCGTGGAGCGGTAGCTGCCAAACATCGTATTCCGGATTATCGGCTCACAGGTAAGGCGGGGAAAATCCGCCTTATATCTGGCCCCCTTTTTACTGTAAAACAAGCCGCTGCTGATAATTTCTTTAGCCTCTGTCCCCGTCCCATCTGAGATCAAAAAGCCGTCCTGCCAAACCGGCTTTCCCCCCTGCCAGGTGAAATATTGCATAACATAGACCCTATTCTCCGGCATTTCGGCGTAGATCGTGGTGACTTCCATGTTTTTTTGGCCCGGCTCATAAGTATGGGTTATGTAAATGGCACCTAGCTCCATCTCCCTGCTCTCAATTTTCTTCGGGTCAAACATCAGCTGCTTGCTGAAGGCCTCCACATTCACGGCTTCGCTTAGCATCATCACATCTTCATCGCTGAGACATTGCAAAGCCTCGGCCGGAAAAGTCAGCTCAAGCAGCCGCTGCCTTGCCTCCGTAATCTGTGGAGCCTGATATTCCCGAGGCTCCAAGCTTAAATGATTATAAAAAGAATTGCAAACCAAAACCAGAATCAAAGCTGTCAGACAATAAGCCTTTCCAAAGGTTCTGCCATTAATCCTGACCGGGGCGTTGATTAATAGATATCCCGTATCCGCCAATTGGCCTTCTATACGATACAATAGCCGGATAATAAAAATATAGCAAGCTATCATCGGAATAAAAACCCGCCAGCTGCCGGCAAGGGGAGACAAAGCAACGAGGAATGCCGCCGCCGTCCATAGAGCAGCCCAGACCAAAGGAGTCTCTCCCATTGATTTTCCAGCTTTTTTGAACGTCTCCTTTAGCGCTGCGTGAAAAAGCAGAAACATCGCTATTTGATAAACCTGCATGACAAATCCTATTGTCAGCTCGGGGTAATTCGATATATGCAAAGGGGTGGACAGCCAAACCAGGCTGGCCAACTGTACAAACAGCTTGATTATAGAAAAGAGCCACAAGGTTTTAAAATAGCTGTTCTCATTCCTTAAGCTGCGAAAGCCCAGAAAGATCAATACAGTGCCTATAGTAGGCAAAAGGTATTGCAGATATAAAAAATTCAGATGCAGCGTTGTCAAGATCAAGCCGCCAATAATACGATCCAGGGGCATACTCCAGGGGTTGGTTCTGCGGATTTCTTCGTCCGGAGGCGCCGCTTCACTGAGCCCCTCAATCATCTGCCGGTCGAAATGAAGATCTTTTTCGCTCATCTGCAATCACCTCCCAATTCGGTTTGTAGTTTTTTACGTAAGCGATACAGCTTTCCTTCTATACTGCGCTGGCTCACGCCAAGCTCTGCAGCGATTTGGGCGGTCTGCTGCAAGTAATAATATTTGCGGTAGAAAATATGCCGTTCTTCAGTTGACAAGATCGAGATGGCCCGATTTAAAGCTTCTGCCTGCTCCCGCCGCAAAACATCCTCCTCCAGAGAGGGAGTGCGGGCCGTTTCTTCTTTTAGCTCTTCATGTTCTTTGGATCCGCGCTTCTGGTAATTTAGAGCCGTATTGCGGGATATGGTGGTGAGCCATGTAGAGAATTGGCCCTTTTCCGGAGAATAGCTCTCGATAGAATGCCAGACTTTCATACAGATATCACTGATACATTCTTCTATATCATTTGTATCCTGCAAAATATGACCGACAATATAATGCATCATTCCTGAATATTGCTGCTGCAAAAGCTCTATTCCCTTGTCATCTTGCCTTTTGATCATTCCGATCATTTTATCCTGCACAAGCTCACCTCCTCCCTTATTCTACTATACAAGTGGATTGGCAAAATCCCACGAAATTTTTAAATTTTTTTAGCTTTTAATCTAATTCCTTATAAAACTTAACACAAGTTGCTATTTCCAAATAAGAAAGTTATAATATTATAAAAAAATATTAGGAAGAAGAGATTATATGAGACAGACAAAACCCCAGCCTGGCAAAGTGGCGCAGTCCAAAAGACGTTCCCTCAAGCGAACCTTCCTCATTGCCATCATTGGCCTTTCCGTGGCCATCAGCGTGACGATAGGGGCAGTCAACGCCCTGCTGCTGTACCGTGACGCCACAACAAATATGCAGATTCGCCTGGAAGAAAACAGAAATGCTTATGCCCAGTCCGTTGAATATGCTATCCAGATTTTCAAGACTAGAATTGAGGCCATTGCCAGTGACGAGACCCTGACTGACGCCAATCTTACGGTACCAGAGCTGGAAGCCCGTTTTGATGAGGTAGCCAAGCGTTATGATTTTGCGGCCCTTATGCTCGCCGATGATAAAGGCTTTGCCGTAGACGGCTTTGACGTAAGCTCCCGGGAGCATTACCAACGGGCTATGGCAGGCGAAACCTATGTCTCATCTACCTTAACCAATGCAAGAACCGGCAAGACAACGCTGATGGTCGCAGCCCCCGTCAATCACCCCGGTTTTCGCGGGGTAGCTTTTGCAACCTTGGACAGCGGTACCTTTAGCGCCATGGTTGACGGTATTAAAATCGGTCAACAGGGTTATGGCCTGATTGCGGACAAGAACGGTAAAATCATCGCCCACCCCAACCTTGAGATAGTGGACAAGCAGCTTAATTATCTTGAGGAGGCCAAGGAAAACGATGTAGATCCATCACTTATCGCGCTTTTCGAGGATATGCGCACCGGAAACAGCAGCATGATGCAGGTAAACATGGGCGGTCAGAAGCTGATTGCCAGCTACATGCCCATCCCCAATACGGATGGCTGGTCCATCGGAGTATGCGCAAGCCCCGACGAGCTGCTGCAGAGCTTTCGGACCTCCCTCACTATTGCAATACTGTTGATCGCTGCTGCTGTTATCGTTTCAATTCTGGTGGCCTTCCGTATTGCAACCCCCATCGTAAAGCCCATCGTGGAGCTGGTGGAACGTATTCGTGGTCTGGCTGCGGGAGATTTGACCTCTCCGGTGCCTCAGGTCAACACCCGGGACGAGCTGGAGACACTCTCTGCCTCTTTCCGCGAGACCACGGAGAGCTTAAACGGTTACATCGGCGAGATTTCTCAGCTGCTGGCCAATCTGGCCCAGGGTGACTGTACCGGCGTAACCCAGCAGGAGTATCGCGGCGACTTTGTGCAGTTAAAAGACTCCCTCAACCGCATCTCTCAAAACTTAAACGCCACTTTCTCCAGCATCAAGGGCTCCATCCAGCAGATAGCTGCAGGGTCAGATCAGGTCTCCAGCGGGGCCCAGGCCTTGGCCTCCGGATCCACAGAGCAGGCTGCCACCGTAGAAGAACTGAACGCTTCGATTACACAGATCGCCGAACAAGCCGCCGCCAACCTGGCCACTATAGAAGCGGCCGCAGGATATATTGACCAGGCTGCCGCAGGTGTGAATACCAGCAACGAATATATGCAGCAGCTTTCCTATGCAATGGCAGAAATCAGCTCCTCTTCAAGCCAGATTGCAAACATTACAAAGGTTATTGAGGATATCGCTTTTCAAACCAACATTCTCGCACTGAATGCCGCCATCGAAGCCGCCCGGGCCGGCAGCGCCGGAAAGGGTTTTGCTGTTGTGGCCGACGAAGTGCGTAACCTTGCCGCCAAGTCTGCCGAAGCTGCCGGCCAAACTGCACAGCTGATTGCAGCCTCCGTAGCTACAGTGGAACGGGGAAAGCAAATCACCTCACATACGGCACAGGAATTGCAGAATACAGGAGTAAATACCGAGCGGGTAGTCGAGGGCTTTAGTAAAATTGAAGAGGCCTCGAAGGCACAAACCATCGCTATTGAGCAAATCAAGGATGGCCTGAACCAGGTTTCCGCCGTTGTCCAGACTAACGCCGCCACCGCCGAGGAAAACTCCGCCACCAGCGAGGAGATGTCGGCACAATCTGCCATACTGCACCAGGAGATTGAAAAATTCAAGCTTCGGGAAGGAAGTATGCCTTCCTACCGCCAAGGGGCAGCGTCTTCCTATACCCTTACCTCATCTAATACCCTGCCTAACACAAATTTCGGAGCATAGCATGTTCCCCGATCCACTCTTTCGAACTAAAAACAGGGTATGCCGGCAACTAAAGCTTAGCGGCATACCCTGTTTTTTAATTAATCCTGATAGCTCTTATTTGGCGCCCATAAAAAAGTAGACGACACCAATGATAGCGGAAACAAGAGTACCGTACACTACTACCGGGCCAGCTACCGTAAACAGTTTATAGCCAACGCCGTAAATGAAGCCTTCTTTCTTGAACTCCAGGGCAGCAGCAACAATGGAGTTGGCAAATCCGGTAACCGGCACAATGGTGCCTGCCCCCGCTCTTCTGCCGATTTCATCAAAAATGCCGATGCCGGTTAAAATACCGGTAATGACGATCAAAACGGAAACGACGGCTGCGTTAGCCATTTTTTCATCCAAACCTTTATTGGAGAACCACATGTTTAGAGCTTGGGAACAGGTGCAGATTAAGCCGCCTACAATAAAAGCCATCACCATATTTTTAAACCAGGGAGCGGGCGTAGGCATATCCTTGATGCTATCCAAATATGTCTTTTGCATTTTCTTTTGGATATCCTCTAAATCTTTTTCCAGAGCCAATCGCCGGCTGCGCAGCTTTTGTTTTTCTGTCTCATCGGTGGCTTTGGCTTCCTGGGCTAATACTTCCTGATGCTGCCGCCTGATTTTTTCTTTCTGCTGCAAGTCCTCAGGGGTTAACTTATTTTTTTGATTTTTAGCCATGTGATATACCTCCAGCTAATAGTCATTCAGTCCATACTGAATATAGTATCCACTATTTGCCGGAGTTTATACGAAGAAGAGATGATTGCCCCGCTCTCTTCTCACCGACGAAATCAAATAAGAGTTTTAAATCAAGGTGATTTCGACGGTTGCGAATGTTCGCTAAGGCAATCATCCCTTCTTCTGGAAAAGGTTCTTATCTATTAAAGTAATTTTATCGGCTGCAAATGTTCACTTGGACTAATCTATCCTGCCTTATTTAGAAAGAATATTCTGCCGAATCAAGGTGATTTCGACGGTTGCGAATGTTCGCTAAGGCAATCATCCCTTCTTCAGAATTGCTTTTCCGCTCACTCCTTCAAAAAGGTACGGCAGCGGGCCAGAATGCTTTTTTCCAGGCGAGATATCTGCACCTGGGACAAGCCCAGCTTAGCAGCCACCTGGGCCTGGGTTTTGTCTTCATAAAACCTCATCCTGATGATCTCTTTCTCCCGAGGCGCCAGCTGCTCTAAAGCCTCTTCCAGAATCAGCTTGCGGAAAGTATTTTCTTCGTCATCCTGGCTGCGGATTTGATCCAAACGGTATAAGGGATCCTGCTGGTCATTGTTGACCGACTCATAAAGGGAAACCGGCAAGCTGGTGGCTTCCAGGCTGTTGATCAGCACTTCCCGGGGCATATCCAGCTTTTCCTCCAGTTCAGCCAAGGTCGGCTCCCGGCCCAGCGCTTCTTCCAGCTGGCTTTGAGCCTGGCGGATCAGCCGAAGATTGTCTTTATAAGACCGGCTGACTTTAACAGGGCCGTCATCCCGCAAGAAACGTTTGATTTCTCCCAAAATCATGGGAACGGCATACGTGGAAAACTTGACGTCAAAAGAAAGGTCAAAGCGGTCGATGGCTTTGATCAATCCGATAACACCTATTTGAAAAAGGTCTTCTTTCTCCGGGCCCCGGCCCTGAAAACGGGAGGCTATGGTAAAAACCAGACGCAAGTTTCCCTGGATCAGGCGTTCCCGTGCCTCTTCATCTCCTTGCCGGGCGGCGTTGAGATTATGCACCATCTCTTCATCGGAGAGTCTGGGATAGCGGGGTAAATTCATCTCTGTATAGCCCATGATCCCCACCTAAGCCTGACAAGCGTTTTTCTGATCTCCCTGGCAGAAATATTTAAACATTCTGACCGTGGTGCCCCGGCCGGGAGCAGATTCTACCTCCAAGCGATCGGTAAAGGACTGCATGAATGCAAAGCCCAGACCCATGCGCTCCGGATCCTGGGAATAAGAAGGCTCCATAGCCTGAGCGATATTCGCTATCCCTACTCCTTCATCCTCCACGGCAATCAATATACCGTCCTCCAGTAAATCAGCCCGCAGAGTCAATTGCTTGTCCTCCTGATTCTCATAGCCATGAATGATGGCATTAGACACTGCCTCAGATACGGCCACCTTCAACTCTTCCAAAGCATTAACGGTAACCGCATCGCACTGGGAGGCCAAAGCCGCTACCATAGATCGGGCTAAAGCCACATTCACGGCTTTGCTCTGCATCGTCATCATCACCGAATTCAACTTAAGCTTGTCCCTGTTCATTTTACGGCCCCCTTTCGCAGCAACGCCATAGCCTCATCCTCTGTCTTCGTTATCTGCAAAAGAGGTATGATCCCTGACAAATTTAATACTTTTAATACTTCTGGCCGTACGCCGGTCAAAAACATCCTTCCTTTCCGGTTTTGTATAAGTTTAAATCTCCCCAGGAGCACACCAAGGCCGGAGCTATCCATGAAGGTCATCTTGGACATATTGACAATCAAATGCCTCGGCCTTTGATCCTCCAAAGCCGTATCCACCTTTTGCCGGAACTCTGCGGCTGATACCAGGTCGAAATCACCGTTGACCCAGACCAGCAGCGCATCATTCCGGCATTCTAGTTTTAAGGCCATCCCATTACCTCCTAGTAGTTTGTCTATTCATCATTATATGCTTATTCTCCATATTTTACCAGTATCCTGCAAATCAGGAAAGCAAATTTGTAAAAATATTTTTCATCATAAAGCCCATGTTGGCCCGTTCCACCGATTGATCGCCGCAAACAGGCAGTTTGACCAATAATTGATTCTGATCATTGGCAACCAGCAGATAACCTAAAGGCTGACTATTGTCATAAGGGGCTGAGATATGGTCGGGGCCCTCCCAGGTATAATGCAGGATGGTTTCCCGGCCTTTTACTGCCGGTATACCCCACTGATCCGGTAAAGTTCCTTGAATTTGCGAAACTTTGCCTTTATTGACATTGATCATGATTTGAGGGATTTCCTGGGGCGCCGGCTTATAATTGACATAAGTATTAAAGGCCCAGCTAAGCAGAGCTTTTGTATCGGCAGTATGGCCTTTAGCTTTAGGACTTTGCAGCACCACGGCAACAAGGTTCATGCCCTGGCGCTGGGCATAAGCCACCAGACAATAACCGGCTTCCAAAGTCCAACCGGTTTTCAGTCCTTTGGCGCCCTCAAATTCCCAAAGCAATTTGTTTTTATTGTCATATTGAAAAGGTCTGCTGGTATGCTCTCGAATCCTGTAGTGCTTGAGAGACGTCATTTCTAACAGGTCAGGATGCTTTACCGCCTCCTGAGCCAGCAGGCAGAGGTCCCAGGCAGTGGTGTAATGATTTTCGTCGTGCAAACCATTGGCGTTGACGAAATGGCTGCCTTCCATTCCTAATTCCTTGGCTCTTTGATTCATTTTCTCCACAAAAGCGCCATGGCTGCCGGCCAGATATTCGGCTATGGCCACCGCCGCATCATTGCCGGAAGCCAGAGCCACCCCAAGAGCCAGTTCTTTCAAAGTAAGAACTTCTCCTTCCGCCAAAAAAATTTGGGAGCCGCCGTAAGATTCTGCCAAAGCGCTGGCCGTAACCCGGTCATCCCAGCCTGCTTCTCCTCGTTCTACCGCTTCTACCGCCAAAAGCAGGGTCATCAGCTTCGTCGTGCTGGCAGGATAATGGCGCTCCTGAACTTCCTTTTCATAAAGAACCATGCCTGTACCCACTTCCATGACGATGGCCGACTCTGCCTCCACCTCTACCGGCAGCTGAGCCGTAGCCAGCGCCTGAGTCTCTGCCAAAGGGCAGGCAAAAATAAGTAAGGCCAAGGCAATAGCAACCAGACCCTTGATTTTCTTGTTGTTCTTCAACGTATCCACCTCCTGAGGTCTATTCTCACCTCTTTAAGAAGAATATATGTACAAAGTTGGCAATTTAGCAAAATATTTTCTACAAAAAAATCCGGGATTTGCTTAATACTATTCTGCAAATCCTGGATTTTCCTTATATCTCTTTATATTGCCCTATAAATGAAGGCCGCTGATTATACTAATCTGCAATTAAAAATCTTTAGTTTTTAATTTGCCGCACAGAGTGCGGCAGTGGGCAAGCCCACATAAATAGCTATAGTGGGCTTTGCCCACGCAGATTAGTATTAGTTGAGTTTTAGGCCATCGGGCTTAAATTCCAGCCAAAGATTGCCGGAAATAAATGCCGAGGAATAAAAACCGGCTATATTGCCCACCATCAAAGCAATGGCAAAGACCCGGGTGGTTTCGCCGCCTAAAAAGATCAGGCATAACAGCACCAGAAAGACAGTCAAAGACATATTAATGGAGCGGCTCATTGTTTGATTGATACTGGTATTCACCAGCTCGCTGCCCTTCATTTTGCTGTTTAGCTTCATGTTTTCCCGGATCCGGTCAAAGACGACGATGGTATTGTTGATAGAATAACCGATAATCGTCAGCACTGCAGCAATAAAAGAGCTTTCCACTTCATACTGGAAAATAGAGAAAAAGCCCAGCATAATAATGACGTCGTGCAGGAGGCATACGATGGCGGACACAGCAAACTTCCACTGAAAACGCAGAGAAATGTAGATAAGCATCAAAACTGCTGCCAGAGCCAGGGCAATCAAACCATTGCGGGTCAATTCTTTGCCGACAATCGGCCCGACGCTTTCGATACGCTTCAGTTCGTATTCCCCCAGGGTTCCTTTAAAAGCATCCAGTATTTTATTTTGGGTAGCCTCATCTATTTCTACAGATTTGATGATGTAGGTACCCTCGCCATCCTGAATGATGGTACTATTGTCCAAACCGTCTTCTTTCAGCACATCCCTGATTTGTTCCATCGTAACGGCATCGCTGCTGAACTTCAGGTCCAGCAAGGTACCGCTCTGAAAATCAATGCCTTGGTTCAAGCCTTGAACCAGCAGTGAAACCAAACCGGCAGCAATCAGGAGAGCAGAAATTATATAGTAGATTTTACGGTTTTTATAAAAATTGATCCTCATTTTCCTGCTCCTTTCCCGCCATATAACCAGGGATTGGTAAACATACCGGACTCAGCCGTGTTTTTCAGCAGGAACCGGGTGTACACGATAGCGGTAAACATACTGATCAGGATACCCAGGCTCAGTGTCACGGCAAAACCTTTAATGCTGCCCGTGCCCTTCCAAAATAGCACAGCTGCGGCAATCAATGTGGTCACGTTGGAATCCACGATGGTCCATAAGGCTCTGGAAAAACCGGCATTAATGGAAGCCCGCAGAGTCTTGCCCCGGGAAAGCTCATCCTTCAGCCGTTCATAGATGATGATATTGGAGTCCACACACATGCCGATGGTCAGCACAATGCCCAATATACCCGGCAAAGTAAGTGTGGCTTTAATCAAGGCCATGGAAGCCAATAGGAGTACCGTATAAAGGATCAGGGAAAAACCGGCAATGACGCCGGGAAGCCTGTACATCACAATCATAAAAATTACCACCAGAACAATGCCCACAACACCGGCTTTCTGGCTCTTCTGAATAGAATCGGCGCCCAGAGTAGGACCAATGGTTCTTTTCTCTACAATTTCCACCGGTACCGGCAAAGCGCCGGACTGCAGCAGCAATGCCAACTGACGGGCATCCTGCAGCGAGCTATATCCCGTGATCACCGCATCGCCGGTAGGAATAGCCGTGCTGACAAAGGGGAAAGAAATCATTTCTTCATCCAGATAAATAGCAATATTGCGACGCAAATCGCCATTGGCTAAAGCGCCTTCAATCGTCAAATCAGGATAAGAGTCCACCAGGTTTTTGGTGGCTTCGGCAAAAATCTTCTTGCCCTCATCGTCAAATTCCAGCTTGACCACATATTCGTCAGTTTTTATAGCGCCGGGGCGGTTGCTGGTCTGTATGGCCTCCGTAGCATTGGCCAGATGACTGCCGTCCAAAATTACTGTTTGATTGCCTTCCTTATCAAAGGTGCGAAAGGTCAGATAAGCGGTTTTACCGATCATGGCAATAGCTTCCTCAGGATCCTGAACCCCCGGAAGTTCGATCAGCACCCGGTTACCGCCTTCCTGCTGTATGGTAGGCTCCGTCACCCCCAGGCTATTGATCCGAAGATCCATAATCGACATAACCTTATCCATCTCCGCCTGGGTTACCTCCGTGGTAGCTTGAACCCGAACCTGGGCGCCGCCCTTCAGATCCAAGCCCAGCTTCAGATGGCTGCCCAAATAGGTCACACCCAAATAACCGCTGACCAATGTCAAGATCAGGACCAATATTACGGCCGCTGCCTTTCCGGTTTTCATTGCTCGTCCTCCTCCATCATGGATTATACTGTTTCCGGATTACTGCAATATTATATGGCTGTTTATTTGCTTTGTCAAAACAAAAAGCGCGAACCCTGGCGGTTCGCGCCGTCATTAAGGAAGTCTCCTTTTAACGATGCTCCTGATCGGCGTCCTGATCTTGCTCAATGACGTAATCGGCATCTGCCATGTCTTCCCCTTCATCCGACAGCACCTCAGGCTCCGGTAATTTTGAAGCCTTGGATTCGCTGCGTAAAATGCTGCCGATAGCCGACTTGGAAAAATGGACGTAAACCTCTGAAGCAATTTCCAGGGTGATCCGGTCTTCCTTGATTCCTCTGACGATACCATGGATACCGCCGATGGTCACAACCCGGTCGCCCTTTTTCAGGCTATCCATCATCGTCGTTCTTTCTTTTTGCTGCTTTTTCTGGGGACGCAGAATGAGAAAGTACATCATGGCCACCATAACGACGATCCAGATGAGGCTTCCATATTGGCCCATGCAAAAACCTCCTTAAATATAATACAAAAACTCTCCAAAGAGAATAATACATTGTAGCGGCGAAGAATGCAAGCCTATTTTAATAACCCCAGGCATTTAAGAGTCTGGCCGCTGTCTGGCTCAGGCGGTTTTCTTCAATGGCCAGCCTTAATTCTGCCATTAAAGACACCAGAAAATGAAGGTTATGGATAGTGGCAAGCCTGGCCCCTAATATCTCGCCGGCCATGAATAAATGGCGTACATAGGCCCTTGTGAAATAGCGGCAGGCATAGCAGGAGCACTGCTCATCCAAGGGCCGCATATCCTCTTTGTACTGGCTGTTGCGAATCACCAGCTTGCCTTGAGAAGTGAACAGGGTGCCGTTGCGGGCAATGCGGGTGGGCAATACGCAGTCAAACATATCCACGCCCCGGAGCACGCCTTCCACCAGACAATCGGGCGACCCCACCCCCATCAGGTAACGCGGCTTCTCCTGGGGCAGCAGAGGCGTGGTATGCTCCAATATTTCATACATCAAAGGCTTTTCCTCACCCACGCTTAAGCCGCCGATGCCGTAACCGGGAAAATCCATTTCCACTAATTCGGCGGCGCTAAGAGCCCGCAGGTCTTTGTACATGCCCCCCTGAACGATGCCGAACAGACTTTGATTTTCCCGGCAGTGGGCGGCTTTGCAGCGGGCGGCCCAGCGGCCCGTCCGGGCTGTGGCAGCCTTGGCATATTCGTAGGTGGCCGGATAAGGTATGCATTCGTCAAAGGCCATGGCAATATCGGCGCCCAGCTTCCCCTCAATATCCATAACACTTTCCGGCGTGAACAAATGTTTGGAGCCATCGATATGGGAACGGAACTCTACCCCTTCTTCCCGGATTTTCCGCAGTTCTCCCAGGCTGAAGACCTGAAAGCCGCCGCTGTCCGTCAGGATCGGCCCCTGCCACTGCATGAAACCGTGGAGGCCGCCGTGGGCCGCCACCAGATCGGCGCCGGGCCGTAAATAAAGGTGATAGGTATTGGACAGCAGTATCCTGGCCCCCATCTCCTCCAGCTCCGCCGGCGTCATCGCCTTTACGGTGGCCTGAGTACCCACCGGCATAAATACCGGCGTCTCAACGGCGCCGTGAGGTGTTTCAAGCCGGCCCCGGCGGGCCATGGAGTTTTCATCTTTTTTTAAACAGGTCCATTTTACTTTCATTAAGCTTTATTTCTCCGTTTCTTTTATAGTAGCAGCATGCAATCGCCAAAAGAAAAAAATCGGTATTGCTCCCGGACAGCCTCCTCATAAGCCGCCAATACCCGTTCTCTGCCGGACAAAGCGCTGACCAGCATCAGCAGCGTAGACTTGGGCAGATGGAAATTGGTCAGCAGTCCATTAATAATCTTAAACCGGTAACCGGGATAAATAAAAATATCAGTCCAGCCCTGGCCCGGCCGCAAGGTTCCCGTTTGCCCCATGGATTCCAGCGTCCTGACGGCAGTGGTGCCTACGGCAATCACCCGGCGGCCTTCGGTCTTGGCCCGGTTCACTGCTGCCGCTGTTTTTTCGCTGACCTCATAATACTCTTTATGCATCTTATGATCTTCGATCCGGGGGGCTTCCACCGGCCGGAAAGTTCCCAGGCCCACATGGAGCAAGACTTCGGCCAGCTCCACACCCATTCCTTTCAGCTCCGCCAGAGTGCCTTCCGTAAAATGCAGGCCTGCCGTAGGAGCTGCCGCTGAACCGGCCTTGTCGCCGTATACCGTCTGATACCTTTCCGGATCGGCCAGGTCCTCGTGAATATAAGGAGGCAGCGGCACCTGGCCTACCTGGTTAAGCACCTCTTCAAAATCCCCCTGCCACTCAAAGCGCACCAGACGCCCTCCGGCTTCCGTACGCTCCTCTATGGTCCCCCTCAGCTCACCTTGGCCAAAAATCAGCCTGGCGCCGGGTTGCAGGCGCCGGCCGGGCCTGACCAGACAGTCCCAAAGACCCGGTTTCACCTGGTGCAATAAAAAGCATTCCGCCTGACCGCCGCTGCCTTCTTTACGACCCAAAAGCCGGGCCGGCAAAACCCGGGTATGATTAAAAACCAACAAATCTCCCGGCTGCAGATATTGAGGCAAATGATAAAAGTGATCGTGGATAAGGCCTGTATCCTTTGGCAAAACCAACATCCGGGAATGATCCCTGGGCTCCATCGGATGCTGAGCAATCAGCTCCTTGGGCAATACGTAATCAAATAAGGAAATCTCCATCTAACCCGGGCCTTTCTTTAGAAAATAGTATTATTGCACCGTTTTGATCACAAGGCGTCCGTCGTTTTTGCCCTGATTATAATAATGCTCAATGATTTGTCCGTAAGTCATGCCTGCCTGCTGGGCCATCCCGATAGCCCCCCACTGGCTCATGCCCACGCCGTGGCCATAACCCTTGCCGTCAAAAACATAAGCCGTCACAGTGCCGGCTTCATCTTTTTTCATTTCCTTGACCCCTTCGGCAGTAATCACGTAAAAGCTGTTGCTGCCGGGATTGATTTCCGCAGCTTTGCCGTAAGCCGCCACAGCCCGGGATTCCCGGATGCTTTGGCCCAGCATTACCGCAGCGCCAGAGCCGCCCAGCACCGTAGTGCCGCCTTCCGGCGTAATGGTAAATAAAGTGCTGCGCAGGCTCAGGAAAGAACGCAGCGTCTCCCGATGCATCGCAAAGGTGTTCGTACTGCCCACAAGTTCCAGCTTAGTAATTCGGCCGGAGCTGTTTTGGCGGTCGGTGATCTTGCGCGTATTGGCGTCATAGGCCAAGGAGTAGCCTTTAAGCTGCCGGAGACCGCCAATATTGATCGGGATGCTGGGATTGTCCTGATTCCATTTGGCGATTCGGCTCTCTAATTCGGCAATGGTATAGCGAACCTGCCAGCGATAAGTATAACCGGGATAGCCTGTGCTATCCTGGAGCGTTTCCAAAGCATAAGCATCATAAGGGGAAGCCACGGCCTTGGCATAAGGCAAGGCCTCGTTCCAGACGTTTTCCGCATCTTCGGTATAGCCGCCGGCATTGGCGCTGAAAAAAGCTTCGATCATCTGACCGTCATAAAATATGGCCTGTCCCTTTGTGGCCTCCACTGCTGCCGTAGTATAGGATTTTTCGTTGCCGTAGCCGCCATATAATTGATCGGCAGTGCCGGAGACCAGGTCATAAGAAGCGGCGGCCGTTTTTTTGCGGAGAGCGTAAGTCCTGCTGACCACAGCCTGGGCCTTTAGCGCTTCCGCCGGAGCCGTGCTCATGCCCATTTCCATAGGCAGCACACCCAAAAGATAGAGATCAACATCTAAAATATTGATTACATTCAAAACGCCATTTTTGTTTTCCACCAAAAAGCTGCCCCGATAAGTACGGCTGCCGCAGTTGATGAGGGTTCGCCCCTCCCCTTGAGGCGTCAGCAAAAGCCGGCTGCCGGTAATATTTACGGTATTGCCCTCCTGGCTCACCGATAAACCGCTGCCGGCGGGGCTTAAGGATAGCTTTTGGCCGGCGCTGACAACTCCCGCTTCTGTGCCTTTGTCCGGATCGCCCAAACTATAGGAGCCTTCCCGTACCGTTAAAACGCTGCTGGATTGGCCCACAGCCACCGCTACCCGGACGATAGCGGCTCCCTGGGGTATGACCGCCGCAGCGGCCAACTCCCCGGAGTTGCCGCAAGGCAGCGCCGAAACAAGCAATAGCATCAATATACAGAAGGATAATAGAGTGAATGCTTTTTTAAATAAGCCCTTTTTTTCCATGCCGCCTCCCAAGCCGAAATTTTACTTTGCGCCGCCATAACGCTCGTATTCGCTGAACACGCAGCCGCAGTAGCCCTGCATATACAGATTTAAGGCTCTGGCCTTTTGTTGACCCAACCGGAAGCCGGGCCGGAAATCACGGTAGAGAAAAGTTACCCCTTCGGCGGCGGCAGCTGCTTCGCCGGCTTCCTTAATCAGATCATGCTGCTGATAGGGGCTGACTAAAAGCGTGGTGCTGAAAACCCCAAGCCCTGCCTGCCGGCAGGCTTTCGCCGCCTGGGCCAGCCGCAGACGATAACAGCTCTGACAGCGCTCCGGCGATTTTGGCTGATAAACGCCGGGGTCCTTATCCTGCAATTCCCTCATAAAAACATCCAAACCATAATCTTCCTCCACCTGCACGGGCAAATCCTCGGCGGCGGCCATCTGACGGTAGGAATCCAGCCGGGCTTTAAATTCCCGGTAAGGATGAATATTGGGATTGTAAAAATAGCCCTCCACGGCAAAGCCCTCCTCCCGTAAAGCCTGCAAAGGATACAGTGTACAGGGGCCGCAGCAGCTATGCAAAAAAATCTTATTTTCGCTCATAATCCTTCCTACTCAAACAAGCTTCGCTGACTGATGCTAAGGCGGGAAGAACCGCTTTCTTCCTGCCCCTCTGCTTGCTCCTCATTAAAAATATTGCCTTGAGCAGTTCTGGCCTCTTTATCGGCAGGCAGCGGCTGCCGCAAATATTGATAAGCCTCCGCCGTGGCCATCCGGCCCCGGGCCGTCCGCTGCAAAAGTCCCATCTGCAAAAGATAGGGCTCATAAACGTCCTCGATGGTCTCCGTCTCCTCGCTGATGGAAGCGCCCAGGGTATCCAGTCCCACCGGCCCGCCGCCGAACTTCTGAATAATCGTCAAAAGCATATGGCGGTCCACCGCATCCAGGCCCAATTCATCTACCTCCAGCCGGTCCATGGCTTCCTTGGCGGTGGCATAATCGATCATATTGTGATTGACTACCTGAGCAAAATCCCGGACTCGTTTCAGCAAGCGGTTGGCTATTCTGGGGGTGCCCCTGGCCCGGCGGCCGATCTCCCTGGCCCCTTCCGGCTCAATATCGATATTGAGTATCCTGGCCGCCCTAGTCACAATGGTCACCAGACTATCTACATTATAATATTCCAGCCGGTTGATGACGCCGAAGCGGTCCCGCAAAGGAGCCGACAGCCGGCCGGCCCTGGTGGTGGCTCCCACCAAGGTAAAAGGCGGCACATCCATGCGAATAGTCCTGGCGCTGGGCCCTTTGCCGATCATGATATCCAGGCAGAAATCCTCCATAGCCGGATACAGCACTTCTTCCACAGAACGGTTTAACCGATGGATCTCGTCGATAAACAGCACATCCATAGGTTCCAGATTCGTTAAAATAGCCGCCAAATCCCCCGGCCGCTCAATAGCCGGCCCCGAGGTGCTGCGCAAATTGGCTCCCATCTCCGCCGCAATAATATTGGCCAAGGTGGTCTTACCCAAGCCCGGGGGGCCGTAAAGCAAGACGTGATCAAGGGGGTCCCGCCGCTGCCTGGCGGCAGTGATAAAGACCTCCAGGTTGTCCTTGACCTTGGACTGGCCGATGTAGTCCGCCAGCCGCAAAGGCCGGATGCTGCTTTCCTCCGTTTCATCCCGCCCTGCATCAGGGCTGACCAGACGTTCCTCCTCCATGTAGCCTCCTTATTTACCTTCCCTCCGCATTTAGAACCTGGCCAGCTGCTTCAGGCCAAGTTTGATCAGACCTTCCACATCCAGGCTGCCGATTTCCTTGCCGGCAAAGACCTTCATCACTTCGCTGCGGGAATAGCCCAAAGCTTCCAGGGCTTCGATGGCCTGTCCCACAATTCCCTCGCCGTCGCCGGCCGCTGCCGCCGCCAATTCGCTGCCCTCATATTCCGGCAGCATTTCTTTGCCTAATTTGTCCTTAAGCTCCAAAATCAGGCGCTGGGCCGTTTTTTTGCCGATGCCGGAAACGCTGGTCAGCGCGGCCAAATCTCCCATGATTATAGCCTTTTTTAGCGTAACGATGGGATAAGCCGACAGCGTGGTCAAGGCCAGTTTGGGGCCCACACCGGAAACCTGGATCAGCAGTTCAAAGAAGGAACGTTCTTCTTTGGTAGCAAAGCCATATAAGCTGATATCGTCCTCCCGCACCTGGAGGTTAGTGAATACCAAAGCCTTGCCGCCGGCCGGCGGCAGGCTGGATAAGGTCTGATTGGAAACCATCATGCTATAGCCGATGCTGCCGGTTTTGAGCACCAGCCTTTGCAGCTCTTTAGCCATGATTTCACCTTCGATAAACTCAAACATGCAAGATCTCCCTCATCTGCTTTCATCCAATGGCTGTAATAGCTCAGCCTTTGCTGCTGCGCCAGCTGCTTTTGCCGCCAAACTGGCAATAACAAATGGCAATCGCCAAAGCATCCGCTGCGTCATCAGGCTTCGGCACTTCCTGAAGCCCCAGTATGCGCTGGATCATGTACTGCACCTGCTGCTTTTCAGCCCGGCCATAGCCTACTACCGCCTGCTTCACCTGCAAAGGCGTGTATTCGCCCACCGGTATCCCCCGCAGGCTGGCAGCCAACAAGGCCACGCCCCTGGCCTGGCCCACGGTAATGGCCGTGGTGACATTGCGGTTAAAAAACAGCTCCTCCACCGCCATCACATCCGGCCGGTATTCGTCCAATAGTTCGTTGATCCCTTGAAAAAGCTGTTTCAGCCGGTCTTCCGTCTTCTCATCTTTATTTGTACGTAAAACCCCATAAGCCAGAGGTTTATGCTTACTATTCTGATAGCTTACCACACCGTAGCCCATAATGGCGGTGCCGGGATCTATCCCCAAAACGATCATTGCTTCTCCTTTGGAAACGATTTATGCCGAATATATCGGATATTTGGCTAATCAGGCCAGCTTCTCGGCAATTTCATCAGGCACGTCAAAATTCGTAAAGGTATTTTGTACGTCGTCGTGATCCTCCAGGGCCTCCATCATCCGCAAGACGTATTTAGCCTGGTCCAGATCGGTGACCACTACTGAATTTTCCGGCACCATCGTTACTTCGCTGTCGCTGAAGACCACACCGGCCTTCTCCATTCCTTCTTTGACCGCCTGGAAAGCATCGGGAGGCGTAACGATTTCAATGGTGTCCTCCTCTTCCTGCAAATCATCGGCCCCCAGCTCCAAAGCCAAAAGCATCAGATCATCCACGCTTTGCTTACATTCTTCTTTATCGATGGTCAAAAGGCCCTTTTCTTTAAACATCCAGCCGACGCAGCCCGTCTCCCCCATATTGCCGCCGTTTTTGGAGAAGATATGACGGATCTCGCCGGCAGTCCGGTTGCGGTTGTCCGTCATCGCCTTAACCATAACGGCGGTTCCGCCGGGGCCGTAGCCCTCGTAAGTCAGCTCTTCGTAGTTGGCTCCGTCCATTCCGCCGGCGCCTTTTTCTACAGCTCTCTTAATATTATCATTAGGCATGTTGGCCGCCTTAGCCTTGGCAATAGCTATCTTTAAGCGGAAATTGGCCTCGGGGTTGCCGCCGCCGGCTCTGGCCGCCACGATGATCTCTCTGCCCAGCTTGGTGAACATTACGCCTTTTACCGCATCCTGCTTACCTTTACGATGTTTGATGTTGGCCCATTTTGAATGACCTGACATTTTATTTCCTCCCCTGCCTACACCTGCAATTTCATTTATTCATCACTATATTATACTTCACCGAATCAGCTTCTGCAAGGCGAGCATACTACAAGAAAGAGCAAACCGACCTGTGCTCGCTTCTGACCTGAAGCTTGCTGCGGCCGGCTTGCCCTTCCTTTGCAGATTTTCTCCCTGATGTTTAGCTGTCCAGGCTGTCGATAACATTTTGCAGATCGTCTCTGTCTTTGAACTGCCAGCTGCCGTCTCTGACTTTTTCCTGATAAGGCTCCGGCAAAGACTTCACCTTGATCGTCGTGGAAAGAGTCAGCTCCCCCAGTTTGCCGCTACCGGCCGGGCCCTGATATACCTCAATATTGCCTTTGTCGCCTTCTTCAAAATGCCAGTAATGAATGTGCTCAGGGCAAAAGCCTTCCCTCGACCGCCAGATCCGCAGCTCGGCGCCGCCGTCCTCCCAGCCGACCTGCCAGCCCTCGGCATTGCTATATAATATGGATATCTCTTCGCTACCCTTGCCGTTTAATGCATTGCGGGGTTCTCCCGTTAAAAGCCGGCTGTCGGCGCAGCTAAAGCCGCTTTGACGGCAAAAGCTATAGCTCTCCTGGATGGACACAATGGTTCCCTCTTCCACCAGCGCCGGTTTTACCGGAAAGCTGACCTGAGTTTCTTCCCGATAGTAAGGCAGGGGCGGGCCCAGGTGATCAGTGTAAGAAGCAAAGCCGAAGCTAAGCAGAAAAAGGCCGCATAAAAACAAGGTTAGCCTCAAATATCGTTTCATTTTTCCACCCCATATTTAAAAAGAATTATTAATAGAGTGGACAATTTTAACATTTTTTATACCTAAAACATTGCATTATACAGAGAACTGTGTATAATTAATATCTACCAATTCAATATGAAAAGACATTACCCAGAAATGAGGTTCCCTATGAGTCCACGTACGAATAACTGTTCTCGCAGCAGCAAAAAAAATCTTAAGGAAATTGATCCTTTACCTTTACCGCCTTTTACGCCGGCGGATTTAGAAAAATATTCTTCTGCCGTCAGTTTGTCGGATATGGAAGTTTTTATTTTCCCTGATTTGATCATTGCTTTGGCCTTAGCCAATATTATGTCGCCCATGATCTGGTCCTGGCGGGAGGACCCCTGGTTTGAAGGTCTGGAAAAGCTTTCCCCTTACCGCAAGGTATTGCGGGTAAAGCAGTTCATCATCGACCGTTTTGCCTTCAACCTGGATCTGGATACCTGGGGACTGACCACCAAAGAAAAAGAATTGGCCAGGTTCAGTTCCTTTGTGGATGAGAAAGCCTTATCCCAGAGCAATGCTCTTTTTGGCTACGAAGGGGATAAATATTATTTCGATATCGATATCCGCCGCCATTTCGGCCTGGATAAATACCATTCCAACGTGATCCCTTATTGGAAGACGGAGACGCTGGAAGCCATGGCCGCTTTTTACCGCAAGGAAGGCTATGACAGAGGCGCCGGCGAATGCGTCTCTTTCTCCGTGCTTTATTATGCCGCTCTCTATGTTTTAGCCGGCATCCCTCTGGAAGACATGTACATGATGGCTACCCCTCTGCATTCCCAAAACTTCATTGATATGAAAGAGGGCGTTTTGACCAACAACCGGCGGCTGGTGACGAAAGCCATGTGGTGCAACGGTACGGAGCTTTCTGCCAAAGCCCGGCGGGCGCTGGAAAACGAGCAGGTTACCATTGTCTGCACCAATGAAGGTTACGTCCACACCCTTTATCCCGAAGCCACCCTGCCTGAAAAACGCTATGATCATTTTTGCAAGCAGATCACCAGCTTCCTGGATTCCCAGCCCAATCAGGACCTGCTGGTCAATTTCCTGCGGCAAGCTCCTCAGTGGCAAGAGGGTTTCCAATTCCGCCTCAATCTGGAAAGCGGTCATTATTATGTGGCTGCTGAAGCGCTGTATGCTTTGGAGTCCGCCTCCAACTTTACCGCCAATGAAGCCACATTAAACAAACTGGCCGTCTCGCTGCCTCAAGAGGCTTTATTTGAGGCGCCTTTAGCAAACCGGGTACTGATCCGCAAGGATCTGGAAGCTATTTATGAAGAAGCGCCGGAACTCTTGCGCCGGGAGTTTTTAGATTTTTGCCGGATCATCCCCCGTTTGCCCGGCAACGAAAAAACCTGGCTGCCTCAACCGGCCTTAAATCTGCAAGGTCTTAACAGCCGCCAGGAGATCATCGATTATCTCCAATCCATGCGGAGCGTTTCCAGCGTAGCCGACCTGGCCTTTATGGCCTATCGGGACATGGAGTTATCTCCTTGGGAGCCCTTTCTCAAAGCAGCTTTTGAACGCAACCCGGTGTGCCTGGAGGCAGGGCGACGCCGTTCTCCTATGGCTTTATATGAAATCCTGCGCAAATTTGATCATGACTCGATTTATGACAGTTCCCGGCTGGCTCAGCCCGATGAGGTCTGGAATTTCAAAACCGGCGACGGCCTGGAAAAAGCTATCTGCATGTGGACTCTGATGTATGACCGTTACCCGCAGTCCGACTGGTCTTTGGAAATCCGGGATCAAAATGCCTGCCTCTCTTGCGCTACCCATAGCTATTGCTTTCCCACAAAAAAAGGGTACGAAGGCTTGCGCCTGGTGTACCCCGGTAAGAAAAGCTAACCCTTCTTTTCCTCGTCTTTTTTATCATGATGATGCTGGGCCCAGATCAAAGGCTCAGGTATATGGCGGTAATTTTCCAGCCAACGGTCAAAGCCGTTGGCTTTATTCATTTGATTTATCTGTTTGCTGTGGCCTTTTTCCCAGCGGCGGGTAAACCTCCCCAGAGATTCCACGGACAAGAGGTCATTGATCAAAATAGACATCAAGACGCCGAAGCCCGTATCGATCATGCGGTTGATGGCGTAGCTGACGTATTCGTTTTCCGGCGTATTCAGCATGACAATAAAGAAAACCACAGAACCGGCCTGGATGCTGCCGGTAACATGAAAGATCTGGCTGAGGAAAATCAATAAAGTAACCCCGGCCAGCAAAAGCAAAGGCAGGGGCAGATGAAAAGGGATACTCCACCTGGATTGCATACGATAGACATAAAAAAGGATCATGCCGAGGAAACCGCCGATAATCGTACCGATCAAACGGTTGCCTCCGGTATACCAGGATCGCTGCAGGTTGCTGTCCATGCCAAAGACTGCACCGATGCAGGCGAAGGTCGCGTTTCTGTCCCCCAACTCATAAATAAGGGCGCAAAGGGTTGCCGACAGGCCTGTCTTAATATTGCGCATGCCAATGCGGGGCAGCTGCGGTTCTGCTTTTTTCAAAAGAGCCACTCCTCGTTAAAACTGAATATCTGCACGTTTAAGCATTTTTCCATAAATCCTGATCAGCTCCGGCTCGCCGGAACGGGCCGCCGCTTCCGTTAAAGGCACCCAGGCCACACCGCTGTTTTCCTCACGGCATACGGTCAAACTCTCCGCCTCCGACGCCTGCAAAAGGTAAGCGGCATTAAGATGCAAATGGGCGCTGACGTACCGGCTTTTCTTCATATGTCCATAGACGGGAATAATATCCAAAGAAGCCATTGCCGGCAGCAACAAACGGACTTGCCCCACCCCCGTCTCTTCCGCTGCTTCCTTCAGCGCGATAGCCGCCAGGTCCTCATCGCCGTCGGCATGACCGCCGGTCCAGGTCCAGGTGCGATAAATATTATGATGCACCATAAGGATTTTATCTAAATTTTCATTAAGAATCAACCCGGAACTGGTCAAATGGGCGACCAGATTTTCCCTGGTCAAGATGTCAGAATGCCGGAGACAAAGCTGTAAAATCAGCTCTTTATCCGCCGTCTCCTGAAGGCAGCCGGGCAAAAACTCCCTGATTTGTTTCACATAAGTCTTATCCACTCCTACTCCCTCTCTCTCATATTAAGCTGCGCTGCCGCCACAGACCCCGGCGCCAGCGCCAAAGATAGATCATCGCCCGAAACACCTCGTCAAAAGCCATGACCGCCCAAATACCTACCAGGCCATAGCCGGCCCGTACCCCGAATACATAGCAGCCCGTAACTTCGATCAGCCAGACGCAAAGAATGCCGGAGACTACGGGAAAGCGAATATCGCCGGCGGCCTGCAGGGAACGAACCATCACCATATTGACGGCCCGGCCGGCTTCCAACGGAATATCGATCAGCAAAATCTTTTTACCCAAAGCAATGACCTGAGGATCCTGCGTAAATAAACCAAAGAGATGCTCCGACAGAAGAAAAATGATCACCGACATGGTGCAAGAGATCATCACCGCCAGGCCCGCCGTTTTGCTGACTTGCTTGTCCACCTTATCTTTTTCGCCGGCGCCGATACGATAGCCCACCAAAATCTGGGTGGCTTGAGCCAGGGCCAGTGAATATAAAAAAGATAAATTGGCAAACATCTTACTATAAATACCGGCAGCCACCACCGGCGTGCCGAAAGTATTGATCATGCGCAAAATGCAAACCTGGGCGGAAGTATAGGATAAGGAATCCCCTCCCGCCGGCAGTCCGATGGATAAAAGTCTTTTTTCCTGAGCAAAAGGAAAGGGTTTAAGATAGGCTGCCGATATCTTCAGCTGCCGGCGGCGGCGCAAAAGCCAGACAAACAAAAACAGGCCCGCCAAACGGGCAAAATTACTGGAATAGGCCACGCCTCTGAGGCCTAAAGACGGCAAAGGTCCAAAGCCATGAATCAGCAGAGCATTGCCGGCAATATTCAGCACATTCATTACAGCGGAGATACCTAATGCTTCCTTCAACCAGCCATTGCTGCGGAAAATAGCGGAAAACGTCATAAAAACAGCCGGCAAAACCAGGCAGCTGCCCACGATATTCATATATTGGCAGGCCTGGTCAAAAGCGTCCTGGGGCACCTGCATCCAGGTGAAAATACTGCCCTTGGCAGCCAATAAAATCCCGCCGATCAAAAGGCCCAGGAGCATGTTGGTCAGCAAAGCCAGGCTGGCTACCTGATTCATTTTTTCCCGCTGATCCGCCCCTTTGTATTGGGAAAACAGAATGACGGTTGCCGTGTTGACTACGCCAAAAGACAGGAGCAGCACATTGAGAACTTGATTGCTGTTGCCGATGGCGGCCACCGCCGTTTGGGAATAGCGGCTGATCATAAACTGATCGGCATTGCCCACCAGCATTTGCAAAATCAATTCAAAAAAAATCGGCCATGTCATTTCTAACAGGCCTCGTTCCACCTTAGGTTTTATGCCTTTTCCCCCGTTTCCGCACTCAATCTTCGGCCATTTCGTAATTATTATATGATGAAATTTGGCCGTTGTATATAGAGGGAACAAATAATCGATATTTTTCGTCTTATAACGTATCAGTAGAAAATTTTTCTTACCTCTGAGCGTTTCAACGAGGCAGGGGATATGCCCACCGTCTGAAAATATAAGCGCAGCCCGCCAGCTGAAAAGGCGGGGGCATATCCGGCTTTCTCGTTATATTAAGGATATTGCTCCGCCAAAGCCGTCGGTCCCGAAAACAAACCGCTGCCGGGAGCCAAATAAACCTCCGGCACCTTGCCCACGATAACAGAATCGGCCACAGGCAGCCTTAAGCCTGCCTTTTCCTTATGGGACATAAAAGGCAGCACAATTTGCACATCTGTTTGTATATCCATATATATTGTATGCTTAACCTGGTTGATACCGGCTTGCTGAAAGCTGTCCTCTACTTTTATATCGACTATGCCCATCGGCTTGATGGGGATTTTGAGAACCGGTCCATAGTTGGCCAGGAGATAAATACCCGTTGCCTGGCCCAGAGGAACTTCGACGACTCTTTGCTCCATCTCTATTAAATGCTCTTTAATAGCGGCGGCGCTGGCCGTCACCAGCAGTCCCAGCTTGGCGCTGTCGACCTTGAGATAAATCAGCTGGCTGCTTTCATCCTGGCGGTAGATGACCAGTTCCTGATAATCAATTTCCGGCAGTATCTCCTGATACATGGTTCTGTAAATGATCTCCGTGGCCATCTGGTGGGCCGCCAAAGAGGCAATATCGATTACCGCCGGCTTCAGCCGGTTATCCACAAAAGCAACAGCATAAAAAACCAGCCACAGCACTAAGGCCACAGCGGCATAGCCGATTATCCTCCGGCGGTTCCTTTCGCCGCCCCGGCCCCTTTCCGTCCCTTCTGCTTTTCCCTTGCCCGGCGCTGCCGTTTGCCACGCGGGCCGCCGGATTGGGCGGCCTGCCGGCAGCCGCCGCAGCCGCCAGCCACCCCGGAATTGCAGCTTTTTCCTTCTCAGCATGGACTCTCCTTCTCTTTACTCTATAGCCATTTGAATATTTTGTGATATAATGATTTTTGTAGATTTGCAGGTATATCCCACTAAGGAGGAATATGTTATGGCAGCGAGCAAAGGCAAAGGCCGCCGCAAACCAGTTAAAATCGCCGGCCGGATACTTTCGCTGATTTTCTTTATTTGCGTTATTCTTGGTTTTGTGGCCGCCGGTTTGGTAGGCGGTTACGTCTACAACGTAATTAATTCTATGCCGGATATGGATCTCACAGTACTTTCCGGCGAGCTGACCACTTATGTTTATGACCGCAGCAATGAGCAGATCGGCGTTTTTCATTCCGAAAAAGACAGGGTTCCTTTAGAACCTACGGAAATCCCCTTGCGAATGAAGCAAGCCATTGTATCTATCGAAGATCAGCGTTTTTTCCAGCACAAGGGCGTGGATCCCATCCGTATACTGGGCGCCGCCCGTGCTAATCTGCTTTCCGGCAGCCGGGGTCAGGGAGCCAGCACCATCACTATGCAGGTTGCCCGTTTAGTCATCCTGGATGTAAGCAATACGGATAAGAGCTACGACCGCAAAATTCAGGAAGCCTATATCGCCATGAAGCTTGAGAAGGTTTACTCCAAGGAGCAGATTCTGGCTTTCTATTTAAACAATGTCTACTATGGCCAGCGGGCTTACAGCTGCGCCACCGCCGCTCAAAATTACTTTGATAAGGATATCAATGACCTGAGTATCGGCGAATACGCTTTCCTGGCCGGCGTTGTCAACGGCCCCGGCGTCTTTGATCCCTTCCGCAATATGGACAAGGCCAAAAACCGTCAGGCCATCGTTCTTAATGAAATGGTGAAAATGGGCTACATCAGCGACGAGGAGGCCAAGGTCGCCAAAGAGGCTCCTTTAAATGTAGTCAAAGCCACCAGCAGTGTGGAAGACCGGGATTTTGCCAACCAGTCCTTCCTTGATTACACCTTCAATGAAGCCTGCAAAATTTTAGGCATCGATCAATCCAACGCCATCCGGATGTATACCGGCGGCTACCGCATCTACACCACTTTAGATGTGGTTACCCAGGCCAAGGCCGAAGAGCTGTATGCCAACGATGAGAAATTCCCCAAGGTCAAGGGTGAAGGCAAACTCATCCAATCGGCCATGGTGGTGACCAATGTCAAAAACGGCGAGATTCTCATGATGATCGGCGGCAGAAATATTAACGAAGTCCGCGGCTTCAATCGTGCCGTCGACGCTCTGCGCCAGCCCGGTTCTTCCTTTAAGCCTGTGGTGGTTTACGGGCCGGCACTGGAGATGGGCTGGAATCCCGGCAACGTGCTTGACGATTATCCCGACGGCTTTATGGTGGCAGAAAAGAAATTCGTCAACAGCGACAATACTTACCGGGGTCTGGTGACCCTGCGGGCCGCCGTTCAAAGCTCCCTTAACACCATCGCCGTCAAGCTCATCGAGCAAATCGGCGTAGAAAACGGTATTGCCTTCGCCAAAAAGCTGGGCATTACCAGCCTGGTGGAATCTGGCAGCTACAACGACTTAGGTCCGGCTGTAGCTCTGGGCGGCGTCACCAAAGGCGTTTCTCCCCTGGAGCTGACTGCCGCTTTTGCCACCTTCTCTAATGGCGGCGTTTACAATAAACCTTTTGCGATCCGCCGTATCGAGGATTACAAAGGCAACGTGCTTTATGAGCACACCTTGGAAAGCCATGTGGCTATGTCGCCTCAGACGGCCTACCTGATGACGGATATGCTGGTATCCGCCGTATCCAGCGGTACCGGTACGAGAGCCCGGCTGGACCGCCCCACTGCCGGTAAGACCGGCACCACCTCTCTTAACGTCGACGCCTGGTTTGCCGGTTTTACCCCCGATCTGGCCGCTGCCGTCTGGATGGGCTATGATATCTCTGAGAAAATGCCCGGCGTCTTCGGCGGCACCTATTGCGCTCCCGTCTGGAAGGAAATCATGGCGGTGGCCCACCGCGATCTGCCGGTGACCAACTTCCCTGTGCCGGAAAACATCAGAACGGTTACGATCGACGCCAAATCCGGCATGCTGCCTTCGGAGCTGACGCCAAAAGAGTTCACGATTTCCGAGAAATTCAATGGCGATTACGTTCCTACGGAAGAGTCAAACGTCTGGGTACAGGCTCCCGTATGCGCCGACAGCGGCCTTTTGCTGACGGACAATTGCCCTCATACGGAGCTGAAGACCTTCCTGCGGCGGCAAGTGCCTTGGGTAGGCGATATCGCTCCCCAGGATGCCATACTGGAAGTACCCACGGAGTATTGCAACATTCACGGTCCCGGCGGCTATATCGATTCCCCCGGCGACGGCTCCACGCCCCTCAGGCTCTATAGCCATGTGGACAGAGGCAACGACCAGACTACGGTAAGCCTCTCCTGGTATGCCGCTAAAGCCGACGCCAATACCACCTTCCATATCTACAGGGCTACGGAGCCCAGAACCCCTGTCAACGCTGCCACCAGGATCGCTGTGCTCAACAGCACAAGCGCTACTTATACCGATGCCTTTAATCCTACGGATTACGGCACCTATTACTATTACATGCAGGCCATCGACAAGACCAACGGCGAGGTGCTGGGTTCCTCCCCGGAGACTAAAGCCGTCATCGGCGAGCTGCCCGGCGGCAATCCTCAGACCTCTCCCCGTTTGGAGGGCGCTTTGATACCCTACGGCTCCAAGCATGCCGTCCAGCTGCTGTGGAATGAGATCAATCCCGGCAACCATGCCGTTTATCAGATCTATCGTTCCGAGGACCCCGGATTTGATATCAGTGCCTCCACCCTGCTTGCTGCCGCCGGCAATCTGGAAACCAATTCCTATACCGACACCTCTGTGGAAAGCGGCAAAACCTACTACTACCGGGTAGCCGGCATGGATATGACCCTGAATACACCTATATCCCCTTCCAGCCGGCTGTATGCCACGATACCTTGATTTTGGGTAGGCAGTTGTTTTAAGTTAGATACAAAGGACAGCGTCAGGATAAATCCTGCATGCTGTCCTTTTCTTTTGGTGCTTTACCTAGGCAACCGTAAAATTAAAATAAGTGTTCGGGTATGGTTCATTTCTTAATACATAGTGCCACCATTCGAAGCAATATGGCTTAAACCCACTGTTTTCCATGATGGAACGCAGGCGCCTGCGATTTTCTGCTTCCATTTCTATAATCCCTTTTGCCTCATGGTGCGAACGCTCATCCATAAAGTCGAAACCACTTCCCATAGGGACAAGAGCCCCCGTATCCAAGTGGTAAAGCGTAAGATCGATTGCACTGCCACGGCTATGGCTTGATTGCGACGCCACATATCCCTTTGTAACCATCTCAGCCCGCTCAATATTCGGATAGTATCTTTCTTTGGTGAGATTGTCCTCCGGTTGATTTGCCCAACGCATGAAACAATCTACCGCACGTTTAGGCCGATAGCCGTCCCATAACAGCAAACCATACCCAAGAGATCTTGCTCGCTTCTGCGCCTCCTGCAGCGCAAGGGCTAAGGCCTGTGTTCCCACTATACGATTAACCTCATATCCGTCTACCGGTTTCCCTGTGAAATTGTCCCATGTGGCATATTTTACATCCCAGCGAACTCCCTGCAACATTTCATCTAAATAAACAAACCCCTTTTCCATACCGGTTACCTCTTTAGAGCTAATACGATCAGCCGGTCAATCAGTTCGGACAGCGATATACCCGCAGCGGCCATCATACGGGGATAACGGCTATAAGAGGTGAATCCGGGCAAGGTATTGACCTCGTTGAGTACAATGCCACCGTCCTCCTGTAAGAACATATCAACACGGGAAAGGCCTTTACAGCCAAGGGCCCCATATATTTTTTTTGCCGTTTCCTGTATCCGTCTGCGCTCCTCTGCAGGCAGGTCTGCGGGGACAGTTATAACTGCGTTTTCCGAGCCTTTTTCCGGCTCATCTTCCTGATGAATGCGAAAGATACCGTGCCGCAGCCTAATTTGGTCTACCTCGCCAACAACCAACTCAGAACCGTTTCCCAATACGGCGCAACCCACCTCACAGCCTAAAATTGCCTGCTCAATTAAGACTTTGCTATCATATTGCTTTGCTGCTTTAACCGCAGCAGCCAACTCATCGGCGTTTCCCACTTTTGTCACGCCAAAAGAGGAACCCGACCGTGCCGGTTTCACAAAAACAGGATAGATCAGCTCATCAGTCATAGGTTTGTCAACATCGCCGATAATCCGGAAAGCAGGAGTATCTATACCGGCGTTTTTTGCAACGATATATGCCAGCGATTTATCCATGCAGATTGCGGAACTGGGAATATCACAGCCCACATAAGGAATGCCGGCTAGTTCAAGCAGACCTTGTATTTCGCCATCTTCCCCCGACTTGCCATGCAGAACGGGAAATACCACATCAATGGACCTGATTTCATATTCATAGCCTTTCATTAGAAGCAATCCCTGTGTTTTCTTATCCGGAAAAATTGCAGCCAAGCTGCAATCGCTATTTTCCCATTCTACACAAGGCCTTGCGCACATTTTCCAAACGCCGGATTTTGTGATGCCAATGTAAATCGGCTCGTATTTTTCAGTATCAATATTTGCGGCAATTTCTATTGCGGATTTTACCGACACGTCATGCTCCTCCGAACAACCGCCAAACAGGATTGCAACCTTTAATCTATCCATGGGTCAAGCTCCTTTCAAAATTCAAACAGTTCTTAATTGTTTTAAGAACGGTATCATACAGCGCCCCTTCGGTATAGTAAGCCGTATGCGGTGTAATTATCACATTCGGCATACCTTGAAGTTTCAGTAAGAATTGATTATCCATTGGTTTGTCCGTGCAGTCAAAATAGAAGAGTCCTTCCTCTCCCTCCAATACATCCAATGCGGCCCCGCCCAGTTTTCCGTTTTCCAAGGCTTTAATAAGCGCATCGGTATCGATAAGCGCGCCGCGTCCCGTATTGACAATAAACGCTCCTTGCTTCATTCTTTTTATTTGTTCGCGCCCGATAATATAGTGCGTATCCGCACCCAGGGGCAGATGCAGCGTAATGATATCACTGTTGTGCAGCAATGCCTCAAGCGAAACATAGTCTGCCGTTATTTTCTGGTTGCGGTCATAAGCCAACACTTGGCATCCAAATCCGCGCAGCCGATTAATAACCGCTTTGCCTATGCCACCGGTTCCCAGCACACCGACAGTCATATCCCGCAATTCTTTTCCACGGGTGCTGTCTAACCTGAAATCATATTTTTCCACAGAACGCACAATAGACTTTGCGTTGCGTATCGCCATCAACATCAGCATCAGGGTATAATCGGCAACACCGTCCGGCGAATATGCCACATTACCAACAGTGATACCCATTTTTTGGGCGGCATTTATATCTATGTGATTGCAGCCGATACTGCGGGTAGAAATATATTTTACTCCCGCATTTTTCAGCGCGGCAATAGTGGATTCTGAAACCCGGGACTTGTGTCCCACGCTGATGCATTGATCACCCGTTACTAACTTCGCATTGGTTTCCGATACGGCGTCGCTTATAATAGTGGGCACGACGCCAAAGCGGGGCGACAGCCTGCGAAACACATCCGCCTCGTCCTGGCCACATCCATAAATCGTAACTCCGGATTTTTCCATGGCTGAGCTTTATCCTTTCTTTTTGAATCACCTGTGAAAATCACTTCCAGAGAAGCGGGAAGCTAAAGAAGCGCCCTTACAATCTCTTCAGTATGCATGCCGCGAGAGCCTTTGACCAGAACCGTGTCGCCGGGAGACAAAATGGATTTCAACTCTGCTGCGGCCTGATCGTTATTGTCAAAAACGCGGCAGTCGATCCCGGACCGGACGGAACGGGCGCCCTCGGCCATCACCTTCGCCTGCGGGCCGACGGTAAATAAAATATCGACTCCGCTTTCCGCGGCAAAGACGCCGACTTCAAAATGCGCCTGCCCGGAATATTCCCCAAGTTCGAGCATATCCGCTAATACGGCTACTCTGCGGCCAGCCAAAAACCCCGCAAGGACGCTCAGGATGCTTTTGGCTGCAGCGGGACTGGAGTTGTAGGAATCGTCGATGACGGTAACCTCGCCCACATGGTAAATCTGCTGGCGCATGGCCAGCGGGCGGTAATCCCTGAGCGCAGCGGCAGCCAAGGCCAAGGGCACACCCAGCCGCTCCGCCACGGCAAGAGCGGCAAGTGCATCCAGAGCAAGGTGCATGCCAAGTGCTGGCAGGGTTACATCGACCCACTCCCCTTTCGAAGAAATACAGCGGAAAACGGTGGTTTCCTTTTGAACCGTAATCTCCTCTGCGCGAAAATCGCACCAAGACGCCGTACCGAAAAAGATGGTCTCATACGGCAGCTTTCCGCGAAGACCGGCGAGCAGCGGGTCGTCCCCATTTAAAAACAGCACAGAATCCTGTGTAAACCGGTCAGTGATGTGCAGTTTCTCCCGCAAGATGTTTTCCTGCGTTTTAAGCTGGCCGATGTGAGCAATTCCGATGTTGGTAATAACAGCGTACTTAGGCTCGGCGACCCCTGCAAGGCGCGCCATTTCACCGAATTCGCTTATTCCCATCTCCACCGCTGCTGCTTCGTGCTCCTTGGAAAACTCGAACATCGTTAGCGGCAGTCCGATCTCGCTATTGCGATTTCCCTTCGTCTTCATTACGTTGTATCTTGCAGAGAGTGTAAGGGCAGTCATTTCTTTCGTCGTTGTCTTCCCGGCGCTCCCCGTGATTCCAACCACCGGGATGGGGAATCTCTTCTTATAAGCGGCGGCAATGCGCTGGAGTGCCGTCTGAGTCGAATCCACCGCAATCCAGGCTTCTTTCGCTTCCATCCGAGTATGCTCCTGCGTCAGCGCCGCTACTGCGCCTGAGGCGAATACGGTGGGCAGAAAGGTGTGGGCATTCGTCCTTTTTCCTTTGAGGGGGACAAACAGGGAACCGTCGACCACCTCCCGGTTATCGGTCACCACCGACGTTACTATCGTATCCGGATTCCCGCAGAGCAATTTTCCGCCACAAGCGGCGGAGATTTGGCGTACTGTCATCTCCATTGCAATAAGAACCTCGTCACTCTTTTTTTGCACATTCAGTTTCCTCCTTAAAACAGTAATTTGCCTATGCCACGGTTACTATTATGGCAAGGCAATCTGTAGTCTCCCTGTAGCTAATCTGGAGTTTATCTGTAGCAAAAAAAATAAAAAGGCCGGCAGAGATAACCCTGCCGGTCGAAGCAATAAATTTCCCTAATTTGTTTTGTCGAGATACTCTTCAAGGCAAATGCCCTGATTGTGAATTTCGGTGGCTGCTTTAACACCCACATAGCGGTAATGCCAAGGCTCATTGCTAACGCCTGTGACCTGTGTTTTATCGGGAGGATAGCGGCGGATAAATCCAAAATGATGTCCGTTTTCATCCAGCCACTCATAAATCTCGTTTCCGGTTGAATGAATGCCATCCCCATTGATATCCACCGCAATCCCCAACTGATGCTCGCTTGTTCCCGGAATGGCTACCCAAGTTTCGGCTTCTTTTTGCGCCTGTTCAGTGGGATATCCTTTCGCCTTGAATGCTGCAATTTTTTCATCCATAATTTCTTGCTGTTTTTCCACCGTTCTGTATCCGGATGCGACAACCGGATACACGCCCGCCGCTTTTGCCTCGTCAAACATTTTTTGGAGGGCCGGATAAATCCGGGCGTCGACAGCCTCGCCATTTGATAGCCATGTTAATTCCACATTGTATTCTGCGGGGATTGGATTCCATTTGTTTACCAGAATCAAACTCCATTCTGCTTCATCAATGACCTCTTCATCAATGATCTCTTCATCTATGGCTTCTTTTGGATAGGGTGCAGGTGAATTGCTGACGTTGGGGGTGAGAATTTCCCTTCCCCAGAGCAAAAGGCCAATTATCGTCAGCAGGACGCAAACCCCTGAAATAAAGGATATTATTTGATGTGATCTGCTTTTTTGCCTTTGCCGCCTTAAATTGCGGTTATCTGCGTTTTTATTCATCGCCGGAAAGCCTCCTCTGCAAAACATGAATTCACCTCTGTAAAACAGGAAGGATTCATGTACTATGGCTTCCATTATGACAATAAAATCTGCATTTCTCCTGTAGTTAATCTGTAGTCTATCTGTATTTTGTCTGTGGTAAATCCATCCAAAACACAACACCATCCGGAGTGTTTTCTAACGCAAAGGCTATGTTCATGGCCTCAAGGGTTTTGTGTACAATGGTCAGCCCCAAGCCGCTTCGTCCGCTTTTTCTGCTGCGTGCCTGGTCAATGCGGTAAAATGGGTCAAACAGTTTTGGCAAAACAGCATCGTCAATTCTCGCTCCCGTATTCAATACGCAAAAACGAAATTGCTCCGCTGCCGGTTCGCCCCATATCCGGACCTCCCCGCCTTTAGGCGTATTCTGTATGGCGTTCAATATGATGTTGGAGAGTACCGTTTTCAGCATTTTCGGATCGGCAAGGATGGTTTGCCCGTCTGCAATATCCAGAACAACACGCTGTTCATTTGCCTCGGCAAGCGTATGAACGTCAGATAGAATACAGGAAATAATATTTTTTATTTCCAAATTTTCAGCCACCGGCACAATTTTTCCATCGTTTAGTCTGACAATCTCCAATATCTCGGATATTGTCTTGCTTTGCCTATCCATCATCTTAATGCATTCACGCAGATACTTAGGATGATCTTTGTAGTCGCCCACATTTTCAATCATACCCTCCAACAGAACGCTTGTTGCTGCGATAGGCGTTTTTAGCTCATGGGAAGCTGCTGAAAAGAAATACCGCTGCGTTTCTTCCAACTCACGCACACGCAAAATTTCATCTTCTAATTGGGCTATGGTTTCTTTCAATTTTTTGTACATGAAATAAATGTCATGGGCCAAGATGCCAAGCTCGTCTTTACGTTCTGCCGGCGGCGGGACTTCTTCGAGATTTGCCATTTTCCCGGCGCTATTTACAAGCTGCCTGATTGGTTTAGTTATTTGTCTCGCAAAAATGTATGCGCAAAAAAGGCTGAGCGCAAGCATTACGGCAAACACAATAAATACCCTGATCGCTAAATCACGGTAGAGAGATTCTAACCCCGTCCTGCTTTGAGCAATAATCGAGAAGCCCGTATCCATATCCTTATGTACAACAAAGAAAAAATCACCGCTAAAATTGTCTGATGTATCAGCGTTCTCTGTGGCATATATGGGATTGTTGTTATTATCCATAATGACGAACTCAAAGGACTGATTGTTTTCATGAAAGCGTTGGGCCATTGTGGCAATGTCATTGCTATTGCTTGTCTGAATCCGTCGTACCAAAGGTTCATAAGAAGCTATTATTTGCCGGCTCTGTAATGTTCTGTAGAGCAACATAAATTGTCCTGAAAACAGTACCGCCATCACGCTAACGAGCAGCAATATGGCAATTACCGTGTAGGTAAATACCTTAATGAAAATTCCATGCTTTTTCATTCGGATTTCTCCTCTAATCGGTAGCCCACGCCACGAACAGTCTTGATAATATTCTCCGGCAGCTTTGCCCGCAGATTTTTGATGTGGGTATGCACGGTACTACCGTCGCCATCAAAGTCATATCCCCACACGCGGGATAATATGATTTCGTGGGATAGCGTTCGGCCTTTGCTCTGAACCAGCAGCAAAAGCAGTTCAAATTCTTTGCGTGTCAACGGTAGTTCCTCACCGGCATAGCTTGCCCCAAAATCCTCGGGCAGGAGCATCAGATTACCATAGCGGACTTCTTTTGCCAGCACACCGCTGCGCCGGAGCAGGGCCTCTACCCGTTTGAGCAAAAGTTGAATTTTGAACGGCTTCGTCACATAGTCATCCGCTTCCGCGTCAAATGCCCTGATCTGATTTTCGTCATCTGAAAGCGCAGTCACCACCAGCACGGGCGTATTATTCAGCTTGCGAAATCCCCGCAAAAGTTCATGACCGCTCATACCGGGCAGCATAATATCAAGAATGACGAGTTGATAAATATTTTCGTAAAACCTGGTATATGCTTCATCGCCATTCATGCAGGCATCAACTTGATATCCCGCTTCGGATAAAAAAATTTTGACCGTATTGCAGATATGCTCATCGTCCTCGACAAGCAAAATTCGTATCGACATAAACAGTATCCTCCATTATAGAAAGATAACACGGCAACCTGTAGTTTACCTGTAGTTGCTTCTATTTTCTCTCCAGAGTATTCGTTTAAACAAATTAAATCAAGATATTCCGCTGAAAAAGAAAATCGGCAATATCCCCCGGAATTTTCCGGAAAGATACTGCCGAGAAATTTTTTGCTGCTAAACTTTATGCCTCCGCCATGGCCGCCTTCATCTCTTGCACATATTGCCGCAGCAAAGGGCCGGCCTTCTCGCCATGGATAGCTGCTATATTTACCAAAGCGCTGCCCACAATTACCCCATCGGCAAATGCAGCTACCGCCCTGGCATGCTGGGGATTGCTGATGCCAAAACCCACGGCCACCGGCACTTGGGTTTCTTTTTTGATGCTTTCCACCAATTCTCCAATACTGCCGTCCAAATTGCTGCGCACCCCCGTAACCCCCATGGAAGAGACGGTATAGATAAAACCCTGGGCCTGCTCTACAATTTGTTTGATCCGGTCTTTGGAGGTAGGCGCAACCATGGAAATAAGCGTTATACCGTACCGGCTTGCCGCCTCCTCCACCTCCTGCCGCTCTTCGTAAGGCAGATCGGGGATAATGATGCCGTCCAGCCCACAATCCCGACAGCGGGTAAAGAACCGCTCATAGCCATAGCGAAAAACCGGGTTCAGGTAGGTCATAAACAAAAGCGGCGTCTGGGTTTTCAGCCGCAGGGAAGCCACCATGTCAAAGAGCTTGTCTACGTTGGCCCCATTGCCCAGAGCCCGCAGGTTGGCTTCCTGGATGACGGGGCCTTCTGCTATAGGATCGGAAAAGGGAATGCCGATCTCGATGATATCAGCGCCGCCAGCGATCATCTCCAAAATAAACTCTTCTGTTTTGGCCACTGATGGATCTCCTCCGGTGATAAAGCCGATAAAAGGCCGGTTGGCCTCGAAAGCCTGGGCAATTCTATTCATAGATATTCCTCCCTCTGTACCGGGCAATGGCCGCCACGTCTTTATCCCCCCTGCCGGACAGACAGATTACAACACTGTCCCGGGCTGTGAATTCTTTGGCCATTTTCATGAGCTGGGCTACGGCATGGGCGCTTTCGATAGCGCAAATAATGCCTTCCGTCCGGGCCAGGTATTCAAAAGCCTGGACAGCCTCTTCATCGGTGGCGGGCCGGTATTCCGCCCGTCCGCTATCGTAGAGATGGGCATGCTCCGGGCCAATGCCCGGATAATCCAGTCCCGCCGAGATAGAATAAACCGGCGCAATCTGACCGTACTCATCCTGGCAGAAATAGGACTTCATGCCATGGAAAACCCCCAGGCTGCCTTTGGCAATGGTGGCGGCATGCTTCTCCGTCTCAATGCCCTGGCCCGCAGCCTCACAGCCAATCAGCCTTACTTTCTCATCCTGAATGAAAGGATAAAATATGCCCATGGCATTGCTGCCTCCACCTACACAAGCCAGCACAGCGGCGGGAAGGCTGCCGGTTTCTTTCAGAATCTGGGCCCGGGTTTCGCTGCCAATGACGCTTTGAAAATCCCGGACCATCGTCGGAAAGGGATGGGGTCCCATCACCGATCCCAGCACATAAAGGGTATCCTCCACCCGCCGGGTCCACTCCCGCATGGTTTCGTTTACCGCATCCTTCAATGTCATGGTGCCCGTTGTTACTGGTATTACCGTGGCTCCCAAAAGCTCCATACGGTAAACGTTGAGCAACTGGCGCTCCACGTCCTCCTTGCCCATAAAGATAACACATTCAAGGCCCAGAAGAGCGGCGGCCGTGGCAGTAGCTACGCCGTGCTGGCCGGCCCCGGTTTCGGCAATTACCCGGGTTTTACCCATACGCTTTGCTAAAAGCACCTGGCCCAGCACATTGTTGATCTTGTGAGAGCCGGTATGGTTCAAATCCTCCCGCTTCAGGTAGATTTGAGGACCGCCTAAATCTGCCGACATTTTTTGGGCATGGTACAAAAGGGAAGGCCGGCCCGCATATTCGGCCAGCAGCCTATTTAACTCCTGCCGGAATTCCGCATCCTCCATTGCTTGCGTATAGGCCTGTTCCAGCTTCAGCAGCTCGTTCATCAGCGTCTCAGGAACATACTGGCCGCCATGGACGCCGAAGCGCCCTTTTTTTATGGGTTGATCCATAGTTTTCCACTCCTTTTCGGCAGCGATTTTGCTCCATGCAGAAATGCGCTGACTTTTTCTCTGTCTTTTTGGCCGGGCCGGACTTCCACTCCGCTCAGCACATCTACTGCGCTGGGCGGCAGATCAGCGGGAATGATCTCCCGGAGGTTTTGAGCAGTCAGCCCTCCCGCCAGCACCACCGGCAGGCTGCTGGCTCCGGCAATAGCCCGATAAATCGCCTGATCCACAACCAGGCCGCTGCCGCCGGGCAGCGACGCCGTACCGGAGTCCACCAGCAATGCAGCTACACCGGTTTGGGCAGTCATGCGGGCCGCTTCAACGGGATCGGTAACCTCAAAGAGCAGTTGTCCCTCTGGCCCTACCCGCAGGGCTTTGATTACGCCTATGTTCTCGGCAGCAAGAGCCTTGGCGATATAGGCTGTTTCCTCCAGTGTCTCTTCAAAGTGCAATTGCACCATCTGGGGCCGCACCTGCTTAGCCCTGGCAATAATCTCCTCCGGCTTGCCGCCGCTGACCATACAGGCCGTCACGTTGGCAGGAATGGCCTGGCGCAAGGCCTGGGCTTGCTCTGCCGTCAGGTTCCAGGGAACAGGCAAGGGATATTCCACAACCAGACCCAGGGCATGGGCTCCCAATTGCGAACACATGAGAATATCCTCTACACTGGTCATGCCGCAAATTTTCACCGGCATCATGGTAGAGCCACCTGCAATTCTCTATATTTAGCACCGATATCCGCTGCCTGCAAAAGGGCGGTGCCAACCAAAACAGCATTAGCTCCGGCTGCCCCAGCCTGCCGCACATCCTCCCGGTCACTGATGGCGCTTTCGCTGATCACCAAGGCCGGCCTTTTGACCAGAGGCGCCAGGGCAGCGGTGTTGGCCACTGTTCCATTATCTTTTTCCAGCCGCAGGATATCTCTGTTGTTGATTCCCACCAGCTTGGGGCCTAACTGATTGACGATCTCCAGTTCCGCGGCATTGTGGACCTCCACCAGGGCGTCCAGCCCACAGGAGCCGCATTTGGTAAAAAAGTGGGCCAGCGTTTCCTCATCAAGCATTGAGACAATAAGCAACACTGCTGCTGCTCCAGCCGCCGCCGTCTCCTCGATATCCTTTTCTGTTTTGATAAAATCCTTGCGCAGGACGGGCAGCCCCGTGGCAGCGGCCTCCTTTAGCATCGCCAGAGAGCCCTCAAAATGCCGGGGTTCGGTGACCACCGACAGGACTGGAGCCCCCGCCCTCTGCAAGGCTTCGGCAAGCTCCCGAAGTTCCCTGTCTTTGAATAATTCCCCCTCTTTGGGAGATTTGCGCTTCAGGTCAGGGATTACCGTTAAAAAGCCGGCAGCCTTTCTTTTTTCAAGCTCACTGCTAAATCTCATGCCGGCTCCTTCTCTCTTTTCTTTCTGGTATACATATTGGAAGTCTCGGATAACTGCTGCAATTTTGCCTGGGCCTTGCCGCTGTCAATCAGGCCGGCAGCCATAGTCAGGCCCTCGGCAATGCTCTCGACAAGACCGCCTACATAGAGGGCTCCCGCTGCATTTAGCAAGATGGAGTCACGGCGGGGGCCTTTGTCGATACCGGCAAACACCTGCCGAATGGTATTGGCATTTTCCGCCGGAGTACCCGTTGCAATATCGGCAATGGTACAGCGGCTCAGTCCGAATTGCTCCGGGGTGATTTCGTAACGGCTTATTTCGCTGTCCCTCAGCTCATGGATAAGAGTAGGCCCCAGCAGAGAAATTTCATCCAAGCCGTCGGTGCCGTGGACAAAAAGCCCCCGCCGGTAGCCCAGATTGCGGGCCACCTGGCTTACGGTTTCTAACAGCTCCGGCTTATATACGCCCATGAGGTGCAGCTTTGCTCCCGCCGGATTGATCAGCGGCCCGATAATGGTGTAGAAAATGGTTTTGATGCCCAGCTCCGTTTCAGGAGGCAGCACTTTGCCCATGACGGGATGAAACAGAGGCGCATACAAAAAGGCGATGCCGATGTCCTCCATCATTTTGGAGGCGTCGGCGGGATCAATGTTAATGGCCACATCCAGGGCCTCCAGTACGTCGGCGCTGCCGGAAAGGCTGGAGATGGAACGGCTGCCGTGCTTAGCCACCGTGATGCCTGCCGCAGCCGCTACAATGGCTACAGCGGTAGAAATGTTGAAGGTGGACAGGCCGCCGCCGGTGCCGCAGGTGTCCATGAGGTCACCGGATACATCGGGAGAAAGCTGGACGCAGTTGTCCCGCATGGCTTGGGCAATGGCCGATACTTCCGCCAAGGTAGGGCCTTTCATCATTAAGGCCACCTGAAAGCCGGCAATCTGTACCGGACTGATTTTATCCTCGTTAATGGCCCTGATCAGGCCGGAAATTTCTTCACCGGTCAACTCTATTTGCTTTGTTAATTTGTTCAATATATTAGTAATCATCGTTTTCATCCTTTCGGCAGGTTATGTTTGCACGATTATCGTATTTATCTTATTGTTGCCCTTTACTGATTTATAGAAGCACAGCCGCCATCGTTTCTGCTCCAATTCCAATGGAATCCCTCCTTTACTGCAATAAAAAAACGCTTCTGTCCTTATAAAGGGACAAAAGCGTGAACTTCTGCGGTACCACCCAAATTGGCGAAAAATCGCCCACTTGCTCCATGCACCAACATGCATGCTTCCTTGGTAACGGGTGAAGATCCCGTCGGCCATTACTCGCTGATCGCTTTCTTGCCGCCCTCGTGAGTCCATTCTCCTGCTTCGCTACTACCGCACTCTCACCACCGGCGGCTCTCTTTGAGTAAGCTTGAAACAGGGTACTCTTCTCAGTCATAGGTTTGTGGGTATTCTGTTGTGGCAAATTATACGCCAGGGATTTTAAGATGTCAAGGAAAAAGTTTTTATAGCATGTTCTAGCCAGGCCGAGCCGAAGTCTGCCTTAGGGTTCTCGGTTCAGGGCACTCTTAATGATCACGGGAGCGCCAGTGACCTCCTGACAGGGGGCACTGATGTACAAAATTTCCGCTTATACGCAATTGAAGGAGATCGGCTGTACAAAATTTTCGTTTGTGGGTAAAGTGCAAAGCCCAGGCAGTCAGTGAACCTGCCCACAAACGCAATAAATGCAGCGATTTGGGTTGAAACTGATCTGAACCGGGCCAGAGCTGGCCCGGATTTGGCCTGGTAGCGCTTGCAATTTACATACAAGTGGAAAAATTGTACAGGCCAAAGCCTGGGATTGCATACAGACGAAAATTTTGTACAGCACTGCTCTTCGCTGCCGAGTTATTCGTCCTCCTTGCATCATTGCTCACTTATTCAACAGCAAAAGACGCATGAACACTTTAATCGTTCTCATGAGTCTTTTGAACTTATCTTCAGTCTGAAAGGGAGTTTCCTCTGGGCAACAAAGATCTTAGACGATCATTCATCTCATCAAACTTCTCTGTCCGAATATGTATGCGTTTGTCAAGGCGAGAGGAGAGATTTAAAACGAAATCCTTACAGGCAGTCTTATCGTATAGCTGGATAGTATTCAAATGCATTACCTCAATGCCATGTCGGTCAAGAATTGCGGAGCGGATAGCATCCTTGCCCTGCTCTGAGGGCCGGCTGTGGAAGGCAAAGCTTTCGTACTCTATAGCCAATTTGGCCGCTTTATAATACAGATCCATAAAGCAGCGCTTTTGCCGCAGGCGCTTGCCGGCTTCATCTTCCAGTCTGATTTCATAATTGAAAGCGGCGCCGCCAAGGCCATAACCTCCCAATAAATGGGGCAGTGTCAGAAACATATAAACGATGGACTCCATGATAGAAGCAGAGCCGTTTTCTATATACTTCAGTGCCCGCCAAGCCTTTTTGTGGCTGTGATGGCCGGAGGTCCTGGCCAGGAAAGAGCTGAGCTTTTCCTTTGTGGTAATTGCTGCAGCGGGAGCGCCCGGCGGATGTGAGCAAAGCTGCAGACCAAGCAAGATAAGCCTATGGATGTCTAATTCAGACGCCAGCTGGAGAAACAGCAATTCCGGTGATGCGATTATCTTGCCGCCCCTTGCTATCGCCGCACCGGCAGGCAGAGGGGATTGGCATAAACGGATTTTACACCCTTTCATCCGTGATAAGGCGCTGCGCTGGAAAATAGTATAATCAATTGTATCCGACTCGGCAGGATCGAAACCAAATACAGTTTCCGCATAGGGAATATTCCAATAGACTGCCGCCGAAAAATGACTCAAAAACTCTTTCATGTGGAAATTATAGTATAAAACCTTAAAACTATCAAGAAAAATATTCCATATATGAAAATTCAATCCATATAACAATTATTCGACTTAAACGTACAGCGTGATTCAATCCTGCTGGGAGAACCTGCTCCAGATGGACAGTTATGGCCTTCTAATAATCTCCATGGCGCCGGACCGATTATGCCAAGGCTGCCATGACTGATCCGATGCGGAGGATTAGAGAAATTGCTTGGGGGGTTGTGCTTCTGTACAAAATTTACGGCTGTATGCAATAGCGCTTGAGGTACTGTACAAAATTTACGGTTGTATGTAATATGCGATCCCTCGCAATCCCCATACGACCTATAAAGCTGCATACAAGCGAAATTTTTGTACAGATTTGGCCTGAAACTGGTCTAGAACGTGCCTAGCAGGCGCTGCATTTTACATACAAACGAAAAAAATGTACAGGCAACGCTGAGAATCTGCATACAAACGAAAAAAATGTACAGTCAGTGCCCCCCCCCACTGCCCCGCCCCGGCTGAGCAGTTTCCTTGTCCGCTATAAGGGATCAGCCCCAAAATTATGCAAAGCAATCGCCTAAAAGAAGGTTGCAGGCGCCTAGCAAAAAGCCAAGCTGGAGAAATAGCTTCCCAGCTTGGCTTTCATTTTATCTTGCTATTTTATTCTCTTTATTCCTCGTTGCTGGAAACGTAGTCCTGAGCGGGATCTTTGACCTCATCTTCCAAAATGGCATCAGGATCCGCCGGCATATACTCCTCATCCACTGGAATATCATCATCTTCAATATTGGAGGCCAGCTTCACTTCCTCGATTTTGGCCTTGCACTCCTCAATCTTGGACAGACTGCCGCTGATCTGTAAGAACAAAGGCTCCAATACGGAATAATCCTGGGAACTACAATAAATATCAAAAGCATGCCTGCCGATATCATCATAAAGCTTGGTGATCTTGCCGTTTTCCACCATGATGTCTTTTTTCAGCTTGCCGATCTCAATGGCCTGCTCCGACTTTTCTTTGGCAGCCATAGCTGCCGACTTGGCAACGGATGCCGTGGTTTCTCCTACCTTTTTACCTAGTTCGAGAGCTTTATCAAAAAATGCCATATGAATACCCTCCTCGCTGTCTATTATCCATCAGTATATCATAATCGAGTCATCAGCGGTAGCCGTTTCTATAAAAATTTACTCTATATCACTCTGCTTGCGGTAGCGTTCCATCATTTCTTTAAACAACTCTCCCGGTGTGGGCGGCGTCCAGGTAATGGCATTAGCGCCGGCGTTTATCGTGTCCAAAATCGAATGCGCCGTAGGACCGCCGGTGGCAATAATCGGCACTTCAGGAAACTGGCGCCGGAGCTTTTCTACCAGCCACGGGGTTTGCAGCGACGCCGAAACGTTGAGAATGGCCGCGCCGGCCGCCAAACGCCCTTTGATATCGTTTTTCTCACTGACAACGGTAACCACTACGGGAATATCCACCACCTGACAAATGGCCTCAATGGTGCTGTTGGGAGTAGGAGCGTTTACCACTATGCCCATAGCTCCCTGAAATTCGGCATCAGAGGCCAGCTGTACTACCCGGGCGCCGGTGGTGGTGCCGCCGCCGACGCCGCAGAATACGGGAATATCTGCCGCCATCATCAAGGCATGAGTGATGATGGGCTGGGGTGTAAAGGGATATACCGCAATAACCGCATCGGCATTAATATTGCGGATCACCGCCACATCAGTAGAAAAAACAATGGATTTGATCCGTTTGCCAAAAATACGGATACCACCGCATTTGTAAATGCTCTCAGGTATTTTGATCATATGGCTTCGTAAATTGCCGCTAAACTCCGGAATAAATTTTTCGTCCATCCCTTTCACTCCCTTCCGCTTCATTGCCTCTATTTTACCGGCTCTATGGCTATAATTTCAATCTCAATTTTCTGCTGCCACCTTCATACCGTTTTTGATTCCCTGATCAAAAGGATTCAAAATCAGCAGATCGCCGGCCGCCACACCGGAGGACAGCTCTACGTAGCCGCCGCCCTTCTTGCCGGTCACCACCGGCGCCAATAAGGCTTTCTGATCTTTTATTACATAAACCCCATCTTCTCCCGAAGGCAAAGGAATGATCGCAGATATGGGTGCTGTCAGTACATTTTCCGCTTCCACATTGGTAAAGACCACGTCCACCTGATGACCGGCGCCGACGGAAGCCGGTAAAGCTCCGGGGGACATCTCAACCAGATTCCGGCTTTCTTCTATGCCGATAGCCGATAAGCCTTTGTTGGCCACGGGAGAAATATAGATGACTTGAGCGCTAAAAACACTGCCGTCGGCCAACGTGCAGTAAGCAGTATCACCGGGGGCCAGGCTCATGGCATCCTCCGTCAGCACGGCAGCTTCCAGCTTCATTTCCCCTTCCTGATAAAGCTTAGCCAAAGGCTGGTTTTTTAATACATATGCCCCTTCTTCCACAAAAAGCTCCCATAAGAGGCCGTCATAAGGAGCCGTCAACGGATTGGCTTCCATGGTTTTTTCCAAGGCGGCAATTTGACTTTCCCAGGAAGCAATCTGCTCTTGGTAATAGGATTTTGTGGCCTGGCTGTTTTCCCTCTGCGCTAAGGCCAGATTCTGCTCTGCTGCCGTTAAGCGGCTTTCCAGGCTCTTGACTTCCGCTGCCGTATAAGTGCCGGCAATGGCCCCATTCATCTGGAGAACGGCGTCGTAATCCCATTTTGCCCTGTCGTATTCCCCTTGAGCCAGCTCCAAATTGGCCTGGGCAGCGCCTTTATCGCCATAACGGGCGGCATATTCCTGGCGGGCCGCTGCCAAACCTTGCCGCAGCTGGGCCAGGCGCAGCTCCGTTTCCGTATTGCTTTCGCCGCTAAGCACCGCCACCGCCTCCCCGGCTTTTACCGGCTGGCCGGCCCGGAAAGGCAGCCTGGTTATTGTGCCGCTTTCACCGGCGTTGAGGATCAGGCTGCTTTTGGGCAGCAGGGTTCCTTGCACGGTATACTTCTCCTGCAAAGTCCCGGCAGTCAGGGTTAAGGTCTTCACCGCCAAGGGGCGGGTCATGGACCAGCCCGCATATGCGATGCAAATCACCGCTATAATTACTGCAAAAATGATTTTGTATTGCTTTTTCATATACTCCTACTCCCTTTCCCGCAATAGGCCCACCGGCGTTAGTTTTTTAATTTTTCGGTGCATCAGCTGGCCGCTGATCCATCCCGCCATTAAAATCAGCAAAATAGAAAGTAAAACCGAGGAGGCGTCCACAAAGTTGGGGATAGTGAACATATCCGTGGCGATAGAAGCAGACACCAGCCTGCTCATCCACATGGTCAGAGGTATCCCCAGGATAATACCGCCAAGGGTTAAAAGCCCTTGCTCCACAGAAACCACCTCCAGGCACTGCCTGCTTTTCATGCCCAGAGCCATCATTACCGCAATCTCCCGCTTCAGCTCTTCAAAGCTGATCAGAGAGCTGACGTAAACCACCGCTAAGCCGATGACCACGCCGATCATTGCCATAGAAGCCATAATACCGTTCATATTGCCCATGGTATTTCGGTACATATCCAGCTTTTCCTGACGGCTGGTGACAGCGCTGACCAGCTGTGCATCATCCAGAGCTGCCGCAATTTCTTTGGCTGCCCCCTGATTGCCTTTGATCAGCACCGTAGTGTAAGCGCCGCCATAATCGCTGACGGTCCGGACTGCTTCATGGGATAGATAGGCCGTGCTGCCTATATATTGAGCCGCCACACCGGTTATGGGAAGCTTGGTTTGCCTTTTTTTCGGGTATTCGATTTCCAGCTCCAGATAATCCCCGGCGCCTACCCCCAGGGCTTTCGCCATATGGGTAGAAATCACTATACCTCTTTCCTGAACCTGCAAAGGCCGGTCCGCCTCATCATAAAGCTGAAAGAGCCGGGAGTCCCGGTTAATCCCTTGCAAAGCGCCGCTGATCTCACCTTTCGGCCCCCTTAAGGTGCCGCCGAATTCCATGATGCCCTCCGCATATTCCACTGCCGGATGGCGCAGTGCTGCCAAAGCCTGCCGCCCCTCCACCGGCCTCTCGAAATGGACGGAAATGTCCTGCCGCTGTGTGACCTCCAGATAATCAAAGAGAAAAACATCAAACATACTGTACATGGATACCAAAGTAGCGGTAATCATATAAGCCATGGCTATTCCCCCCAGGGAGAGCAGGGAGCGGCGGCGATTTCTGGCAATGCCTCTTACCGCCATAATACCGGGAACCGTCAGCATGGCAAGAAAACAGGGGATTTTCTCAAGGAAAAACTGCCGAGCAGCCTTGGGGGCCGGCGGCCGCAGCGTCTCTGCCGGCATCAGGTTGCCCAGCTGAAAAGCCGTGAGCCAGCCGATACCGGCGCAAAACAAGGTGGCCATCAAAGGCCCCGTCACCACATAGCCCAAAGAAACGGGTACAGCGATGTCCGGCAGACTGAAATAGGTCCGGTAGAATTCCACCATAGGACCGGCAGCGGCATAACCCAGCAGAATGCCCAGCAGGCCGCCGGCAAAGCCCACCGCTCCGCCATAGCCCAGATAATGGCGTCTGATAACCTTAGGCTTTAAGCCGATGGCCAGCATACAGCCGATCTGCAGCCTTTGCTGCTGTACCATCCGATGGAGGGATATATAAAGAATAACCGCTGCCACCAGCAAAAACAGAAAAGGCACCACCAGCGTCATTTTCTCCAGCTGCTCCAGCTCCATTTCCAGCATCGCCACGGAGATTTGGTCCTTGCGGGGATATACCTGATAACAGCCATAAGGGGCCAGGGCATCGCGGATCTCTTCCTTGGCGTCCTCCCAGACCGTGCCGGGCCGCAGCATAATCAGAAATTCATTGACCATGCCCGGCTTACCCAAGAGCTTTGACAGCGTATCATAGCTGATGAAGCCTGCATCATAACCGGCGGGGTCGGGAAGCATATCGCTGACGGATTTAAGCATATAAATATTTTCCGGCGACAGGCCGCCGCCGCAAACCGTGAAGCTCAGCTTACGCCCCTGAACCACCAGCTCCACATCCTGCCCAACCTTCAGGACGTTGGCAGCCATAAAATTGTCGCCTACCGCCAGCTCCCGCAGGCCGGCCCGAGGCATTTGCCCTTGGGAAAGCAAAGGCATCGCCATTTTTTCCGGTCCTAAAGAGAAAAGTTTTAATTCAGCCTCTTTGATGCTATCCGCCGCTGTCAGTCCCGCCACCCGCAGAGTTGCCGTCAGCCGCCCCTCCACCCGCTCCACGCCTTCGATGGCCAGAAGCTTTTTGGCAGCCTGCAAAGGCGCCTGCTCCACCTCGGCTATGGCGTCGGGAAAAGCAGTTTGGCTGTAGAAGCTTTGGCTGGCTGCCCTCAGCTTATCGGAAGCAATAGCCAGCACCGAATAGCCGCAAAAGCCGATGGCGATGATCAGGATGCAGACGCCGTAGGTACCGGCGCTTCTTCTGATTTCTCTGAACATTTTTAAGAATAGTAATCTTATCATGTCAGTTCTTCCGGGGACAGAGGCTGGTCGTTGACTTCCTGGCGCTCTATCCTGCCGTCCTTCATATAAAATATCCGGTGGGCCACCTTAGCAATGGACAGATCATGGGTTATCACCATAATCGGGCAATGAAGCCTTTGGCCTATATCCATAAGCAGCCTGATGATAGCGGCGCTGTTTTTGCTGTCCAGCGCTCCCGTAGGCTCGTCGCACAGAAGCAATCCCGGTTGTTTGACAATGGCTCTGGCAATGGCCACCCGCTGCTGCTCGCCGCCGGAAAGCTGGGCGGGAAAATGGCCTTCCCGGCCCTTCAGCCCCACCATGCTCAATACTTCCTTCGGCGCCATGGCATCTTTCACGATGCTGGCTGCTAAGTCCACATTTTCCAGGGCTGTCAAAGAGGGGATCAGGTTAAAAAACTGAAATACAAAGCCCACCACATCCCGGCGATATTCCGCTAACTTCTCCTGGGAGTAATGGGTGATCTCCTGATCTTTATACCAAAACCGGCCTTCACTGGGCCGGTCCATACCTCCCAGGATATTTAAGAGCGTGGATTTACCTGAGCCGGAGGGTCCCAGCACCGCAATAAATTCGCCGGCATAAACCTCAAAAGCCGCTCCGGTCAAAGCCGTGACGCTAAAGCCGCTGCCGCCATAATAACGGCCTAAATTTTCTCCCCGCAATACTGCCTCTTTCATGTACGGCCACCTTCTTCCTGCTTTGCCTGAAGGCCTCGAAAAAGAATATCAAAATACAGCTTGATTTTATCAATAACTGCCTTTTGATTCTTCGAACTGTAATACTCCTGGATGAGCGGGCCGGTGAGATTCTGAATAAGTTCTAATATGGTCTCCGCCTCTACATCCTGCCTGATCTTGCCTTTTTTCTGATCCTCTTCAATAATAGCGGTCATTGCACCTTTAGAACCCGACATCTTGCTTATGGTTTCCCGCATAAAATCGGAATTGTCCTGAACCATCCGCAGACCGATCATATTATATTCTTCATTGTCGTCAGCCCAGACAAAGATGGCGGGTATCGCTTGCTCCAACACATCAAAAAAGCCTTGGCTGCTATCGGCAGCCGTAAAGCTGCTGTAGACTTTCAGCTTTTCTTTGCTGATTTCCTGCAGCACATAAAGATACAAATCTTCCTTGCCTGCAAAATACTGATAAAAGCTGCCTCTGGGAATAGCGGCTTGCTTAACAATCTGATTGATGGAGGCCTCGGAAAAACGGCAGCGGGCAAACTCCCCCACAGCCGCCTGAAATATTCGCTGTTTTTTTGCCGCCGGCAGTCGGTAAAAAGTTTCTGTTGGCATAGGCGTCCTCCTTTGCTTCATCTTACCATAGGACAAGACCTTATGACAAGGGTGTCATTTGAAATATAAAAAAAATCGGAGCAGGTAATCCCCACTCCGGTTTTTGCAAGCTGCCTATTTCTTTATCGTAATCACCGTCACACCGTCGCCGCCTTCATTATGAGCGCCTTGCCGGGCTCCGGCCACAAAGGGATGTCTCGATACCAGATCCCGGATAGCCTTACGTAAAGCGCCGGTACCTTTGCCGTGAATAATGCTGATTTGGCCAAGCCCTGCCAGGTAAGCGTCATCGAGATACTTTTCCACCTCTTCAATAGCTTCATCCACCAGCTTGCCCCGCAGATCAAGTTCCGCGCTGATGCTCTTGGCCTTGGCGGCCCCGATGGCGCCGGCGCCGGTTTTCCCCTGAGGCGCCTCGACCTTTTCTTCCATCAGAGGCTCCAGATCTTTTGCTTTGACCGTCAGCTTCATGATACCGGCCTGAACCAGAACCTCTCCCTGATTGTTAGCCTTGGCCAGCACCTGGCCCTTTTGCCGCAGCTTCCGCAAATAGACCAAATCCCCCGGTTCCAATTCTTCTGCTAAATGTTTATTTTGGGGCTGTCTGGCCTCCAGGTTATCGTAGAGGCGGCCTTCCTGCTGCCGCAGCTTTTCCCTGGCTTTCTGGGCAGCCTGTTCATCCATGGCTTTATAGCCCAGTTTCTGCATTTCCCGGATTTCTTTTAATAAGCTTTCGCTTTCTTTGCGGGCTTGGGTCACTAGCTCCAGAGCTTCCTCCTGAGCTTTTTCCAAAGCCTGAGCCACCCGTTTTTTGGTGTCTTCTTCTTTCTTTTGAATCCAGGCCAGCATATCCGCCGCCTGTTTCCTCATATCCGCCGCTTCCTGCCGTTCTTTTTCCGTCAGAATCTGGTTGGTCTCCAAATCTCGGATCAGATTGGCGGTGCGGGCCTCTTCTTTTGACTGGAAGCTTTTGGCCCCCTCTACAATAGCCGGGTCCAGCCCCAGCCGCAAGGATATATCGAAGGCGTTGCTGCGGCCGGGAATCCCCATCATCAGGCGGTAAGTAGGCCGCAAAGTCTCCACATCAAATTCCACACTGGCGTTTTCCACCCGCTCCCGGCCGGAAGCAAAGCTTTTCAGCTCACTGTAATGGGTGGTGGCCACCAGCCTCGTTTCTTTACTTAGGAGGTCCTCGATGATCGCCATGGCTAAAGCTGCCCCCTCCGCCGGGTCGGTGCCGGCTCCCAGCTCATCCAAAAGCACCAGGCTGCCTCGCCGGGCTTTGGCCGTAATGGCAATAATGTTCGTCATATGGGAGGAAAAGGTGCTTAAGGACTGCTCAATACTCTGCTCATCGCCGATATCGGCAAAAACCTGCTGAAATATCGCCATCTCCGTGCCGGTTTCCGCCGGCACGTGCAGCCCGGCCTGAGCCATTAAGGTCAGCAGGCCAATGGTTTTAAGCAGTACCGTTTTGCCGCCCGTATTGGGGCCGGTGACAATAATCGCATCAAAAGCCCGGCCCAGCTCTACGGTTACCGGCACAACCTTGCCGGTAATCAAGGGATGGCGGGCCTGCTTCAAAGCAATCCGCCCCTCCTCATTCATGATGGGACGGCCCCAATCCCGGCTGGCGCTGAGCTTGCCTTTAGCCATAGCAAAATCAAGCTGAGTCAAGCTTTCCCGTATATCCGCCAACTGATCGCCGCAGTCCTTCACCTGCTCCGTCAGCTGCCGCAGTATCCGCGTAACCTCCGCCCGCTCTTCGATTTCACAGGTTTGGGTTTCATTGTTGATTTCCACCACCTGTATAGGCTCCACAAAAATCGTAGCGCCGCTGCCGGATTGGTCATGGATAATACCCGGTATCTGCTGCCGGTACTCCAGCCTGACCGGCAAGACGTATCTGTCCCCCCGTATGGAGACAATAGGGTCCTGCAAATATTTCGAAATATCCGGGTTGCGGATCATCGCTTCCAGCTTCTCTCTGGCCTTGCCCTGAAGAGAGCGCAGCTTGGCCCGTAATCTGGCCAATTCAGGAGTGGCTTTATCGGCCACCTCACCTTCATTGGTGATAGTGCGGCTAATGGCGCTTTCTAAATGTGGCAAGGGATGAAGGCCATAGGCAATCTCCTTTAAAGCCGGGAAAGGCAATTCCGGCCCTTTCAGGAAATCCTTGATCCGGTGGGAGGCCCGCAGGGTATCCAGCAGCTGCAAAAACTCATGGCCCTCAATAATACCGCCCATCAAGGCCCGTTTTTCCATGGCCCGCAGGTCATGAACCCCGCCCAACGAAAAAGTGGGGTATAGCCGCTGCAGCTCTTTGGCCTGACTGGTTTCCTCAAGAGCCAGATTGATCTCATACAGGCTTTTCATGGGCAGCAGCTCTCCGGCTCTTTCCTTGCCGGTAATTGTAGCGGCGGAATCCCGCAGCATCTTGATAATCTGCGGGTATTCTAATTTTATTAAAACTTTTTCTTCCATAAAATTTGTTCTCCAATCAAAATGCCATCAATAAACTCCAAACGCAAAACCCGGGGCTTCCGGTCCGGCATTAAGCCATCCCGACCTGATAGGCCGGTAGGGTCGCCCTTGTGAAAGCCCATGGCTAAAAGAGGAACGCATAAACTGATGGCCACCGAATGTCTGTCTTCTTTCTTAATCAGCTCCGCCAGGTTTCGCTTCAGAAGCTCTTCCTTTGACAGCAGCAGTTGCTCTTGATGCTCCTCGGCGTCCTCTTCCAATGCCTGCTCTTCAAGACCCGCCGGTGACAACCAATCCAACGCCTGTAAGGGCAGACCCCGGTCTTTGGCCAGAACTTCCATGACTTTTTTTATAGCCTGATCAGGGCCGCAATAAATACGGTCCAAATGGCAATCCTCCAGTATTCGGCTTAGTCCACCCGTCTGGAGAGGCTCTTCTCCATAGCACACCACATAAAGCAGCGTCCGGTTATTGATCAGCCATTTCTCAACTTTTTGCAATAGCTTTGGCTGAATAGCGGCATACGTCAGATTATCGGGAAGATCCGTTAAAAAGCGGCGCTCTTCCATTTCATAATCCGGCATCTCTTCGAAGCTTTCAATATAGGCAAAATAGAGCATGCCGTAATTGGACGTACATCCTTTTAAAACCCCATAAGGCGTAACAGGCCACAGGTGAAAGACCGCGGCGCCACTTTCTTCATACAGCTCCCGCCGGGCTGCCGCTTCCGGGCTCTCCCCCGGTTCCACATGGCCGCCGGGAAATTCATAAGTATTTCTGTCCCGATGCCTGACCAGCAGCCATTTGCCCCGATACCGGCAAATGATTACCACAATGATAATCTGATCAGGTTGATTCTGCGTATAAAACAGCATTCTAAACCTCCTGAGCCAGACCCCGGAAATAGTGGCCCGTGGTATAGCCTTGGGGCGCCAGTTCCTGGAGAGCAGGCCGGTAGCTCTTGGCCGTCGCTTTGCCATTTTCTCCTCTGTCCATAGCGGCTATGGTTTGCTGATAAATCTCAGCCACCGCAGCAATCCAGGGAGCATTTTGGTCCGCCGCCTCGATTCGCCAATAGCGAATTCCGGCCCGGCTTAACGCGAACAAATGTTCCAGCAGACAATGGGTTTTCGCATTAAACAGCCAATTGCGACAGTCTCTGTCCGTCTTCACCGGGAATTGCAATCCCAGGCGGTCCTCCAAAAAATAGTCGCCTTGCAGGCAAGGCTTCTCTCCCGGGCCGTTGCATCTTGAGCAAAGCCTGCCTGACCTATCCTTAACTAAAGTCCCCGGCAGACAGTGCTCCAGGATCATTAAAGGCAGCCTGCCATGGACCAGGGCTTCTTTTTGGCAGCCCGCCAAAGCTATCTCTTTGATCTGAGATAAGGTCAGTTCCGGCGACGGGCATATTCTTTCGGGGCCATAACCCTTAAGCAGCTCTGCCGTCAAGCTGTTGCAGACGTTCAAGGGCCAGTCCATGGTCAGTAAAGGCAAATCCCAATCCTCAGCCATGGCAATAGCGCCGGGATTGGCAGCCGCAAAGCCCGCAGCGCCGCAAGCCTTGGCTGCCAGACAGGCTTCCTTCTCCCGGGCAACCTGGTCTTCCTGAATAAACCGGGGTATCCGGTATTGCCAGGAAGCGCCGGCGGCGGCACAGGCAAGGCCTGCTTTTTCTAAATCAGCCAGACGGCCTTTGTGGCTTTTGCCGCCCCAAAAAGTGCCGTCCACATAAATTTCTTTCAGCCCGGCAGCTAAAGCCGCATTCAGAGCCTCCGGACTGCCCACACTGATGGTCAGCTGCGGCCTGATCTTTTCCTGATCTCCGCCGGCTATAGATTGCGGTTCCGGCAAGCTGCGGCTTAACTGCTCATAACGCTGTTTTAACTCTTGTTTTTCTTCTGCGGTAAACCGATAAGACTTTAAGCGGGCTTCCTCCAGCTCTTCCGTCAGCTGCCGCCGCAACTGGTTAAGCAAGCTGGCCGGGATGAAAGCCTGGCCGTCGCTGTCGACGATTAGCTCCGATAAAGCAAATACCGTACTGCCTAAACGATCCAGCTGCGCCCGCAGCCGTTCTTCTCCGGTTCCGGCGCCGCTGGCTTTTTCACAGCAGCCCGCAGACTGCAGGCTCACTTCATGGCCGTCCTGATCCCTGGCTTTCAAAGCTAAAGGCTCTCCAACGAAAGCCCTGGCCTCTATGGTTATGGGCAAGCGGCGGCGAAGGCCGGGCTGGTGGAAGCTGTCTTTTGCTCCCTGAAGCAGCTCCTCATCAACCTCACTGCGGTTATTGGGCTTGTCCCGGCCCATCAGATGAGGGCCGGGCGGCTGACGGTAATAACCGTCGGTAAAGCCTCTATTAAAGCAACGGCTCAATATCTCCAGCCGCCGCTCTTGATCTTTTAAGGAAGTTTTATTGAGAGCCTCTCTGGCAGCCTGATTATTTTGCAGCAGTTGCTCATGGTATTGGCGAATGATCAGCGCCACATATTCCGGCTGCTTCATCCGGCCCTCCAGCTTATAGGAGCTGACTCCGGCCGCCGCCATTTCCTCCAGAAACTCCAGCGTCCGCAAATCCTTGGTGGACAGCAAATACTCTTCCGGCCTGGCCAGTACTTCCTGACCTTTGAGCAGGCGGTAAGGCAGCCGGCAGGGCTGGGCGCATTGCCCCCGGTTGCCGCTGCGGCCCCCCACCATACTGCTGAAAAGGCACTGACCGGACCAGGCGGTGCATAAAGCACCATGGCCAAAGGCTTCCAAAGTCATGGGGTTTTTCTCTTTGATACGGCTGATATTGGCTAAGGAAACCTCCCTGGCCAATACTACCCGGCTGGCGCCCAGCCCGGCGGCAAAAGCCACTCCCCAGCTGTTCATCAAAGTGGCTTGAGTACTGATGTGAATTTCCGGCTTGCCGCCAAAGAGCCGGCCCAGGGCAGCCGCCAGCCCCAGATCCTGGATGATGAAGCCGTCTACTCCATCGAGAGCCAAGTCATAGGCATAGGCTAAGGCTTGAGGCAGCTCCCGGTCCAATACCAAAATATTGAGGGTGATATAAACCTTGACGCCGTGCAGATGGGCATAGCGGGTAAGGCTGCGGATTTCTTCAGCCTCAAAATTTTTGGCAAAGTGCCGGGCATTAAAAATTTTGCCCCCCAAATAGACGGCGTCGGCGCCGTTTTCTACGGCGGCAATAAAAGCCTCGGGGCTGCCGGCCGGAGCTAAAAGCTCCGTCCGTCCATGATCCTGTTTCATCTTTCTCCTGTTGCCGGTGCAAAAAGCTCCGGCCGTCCGTGATCCTATTTCGTCTTTTTGCCGCTGCCGGAGCTTTCAGGTCATTGCTTATCCAAAATAGCAACCAAATCCTCGTAATCCCGTTTAACCCGCAAAAGCTCATCGGCCAAATTAAAGGCCGTCAAAATAGCCAGATTCTTCTGGGTCAGCAAGGGACAGCGCTTATGAAGATAATCCAGCTGCTGGTTAAGATAATCACTGGTCTTCTTGATTTCGTCCTTGGTAGCAGCTCCTTTTACCGTGAAAGTCTCTCCCAAAAACTGCACCTGCATGCGGTTCTGATTCTGAGGCATATTCTTTCACTCCTTTTATGCCCGGGTTATCTGCCCCGGATGATGCCGCCGAAGGCAGTAGCCAGCTCTTTTTCGATCTCCTGGTGCAACACCTGGATCTCCTCATCTTTTAGTGTACGTTCATCGGAGCGCCAGGTCAAGGCAAAAGCTAAACTCTTTTGATTTTCCCCTAACTGGCTGCCCTGGTATTCGTCAAAAAGCTGTACTTCCTGCAGCAGGCCGCCGCCGCAGACTTTGATTTTTTCTTCAACGTCTGCTGCCGCCACTTCTTTCGGCAAAGCCACCGCCAGATCCCGGGTCATTTCCGGATATTTGCCCAAAGGCCGGTACTCTCTTTGAATCGAGGCGGCCAGCAGCTCTTCCACGTCAAGGGAAGCAACGCTAAGGCGCTGATCGGCTTCAAAAGCCGCCGCTACCTTGGGATCGATTTCACCGATATAGCCCAGTTCTTTGCTGCCGCAGAAAATCCGGGCGCTGCGGCCAGGATGAAGGCCCGGGATATCCTGAGCTCTTTCAAAGCGGGGGTTATTGATGCCGGCGGCAGCCAGCAAGGTTTCCACCGCCCCTTTTAAACTGTAAAAATCCAGAGGGTTTTCCGGCGCCAGCCAGGTCTTGGGGCTGACGCCGGTGCAAAGGGCCGCCAAGGTCCAGCGCTCCAACGGCTGGCCGTTGCCGTCGCTTTTGGCCAGATAGGTCTTGCCCATTTCAAAAAGCTGCAAATCTCTGTTGCGCCGGTTGATATTGAAGACAGCCCGCTGGATCATGCTGGGCAATACGGTAGTCCGCAAAATACCCTGCTCCTCGGACAGAGGGTTCATTAAAGGCACGGCTTGCCGCCAGACATGATCCTGGGGCACCTGCAGCCGGTCCAGGTTAGCGGGATTGATGAAGCTATAATTGATGACTTCCCGGTAGCCCAAGCCGATCATGGCCTGGCTTAAGCGGCGGCGCAGCTGATGACCCGGCAGCCGGTAGCCCTGGGTAACGGGCCCCGCCGGCAAAGTGGCCGCCAGCTTGTCATAGCCATAGAGGCGCACGATTTCTTCTACGTAGTCTTCCTCGATGCGCAGATCCTTGCGCCAGGAGGGGGCTTCCAACAGCCAGCCGTCGCCGTCCTCCCTGATTACCTTAATCTGTAAGGCCTGCCAAATGGCGGCAGCCTCAGCCCTGGTTACCTCTATGCCCAGGAGCCAATTGATGCGGGACAGGCTGACCCGAGTCTGCGGCAGCCCCTGAGGTTTGGGGTAGACGTCGATATGGCCCGGCACGGCAACACCGGCCTGACAGGCTTCAATCAGCTGCACCGCCCGGTCTAACACGGCGATGGTATCCTGAATATCCACTTCTTTTTCAAAGCGCTGGGCGGCTTCGGAACGCAAGGCCAGGGCCTGCGCCGTCTTTCTGGTTCTGGGACCGTTCCAACAGGCAGCCTCGATGAGGATTTTATCGGTGGCGGCCGTTACTTCGGTGCGGGCGCCGCCCATAATGCCGGCTATGGCCACAGGGCCTGCCTGATCCGTTACCAGGGTCATGGTCTCCGTCAACTGCCGTAACTGGCCGTCCAGAGTCTCCATGGTCTCCCCTGCCTTAGCCCGGCGGATCCACAAACCATGGCCTGCTAATTTGTCGTAATCGAAAAAGTGTAAGGGCCGATTCATTTCCAGCATTACAATATTCGAGATATCCACCAGATTATTGATGGAGCGCATGCCCATGGCCATCAGCCTCTGTCTCATCCACTGAGGAGAAGGCCCCACTTTTACATCCTTGACCATACGGCCGCCAAAACGGTAGCAGAGGGCATCCTCTTCCTCAACCTCCACGGCAGCAAGGGCGGCGCACTGACCGCCGGGCTCCGAAGGGCTGACGGCCGGCAAGGTCAATTTACTGCCGGTAAGGGCCGCCAGCTCCCTGGCCACATTGATCATACCCATGCAATCGGCCCGGTTAGGCGTTAATCCCAACTCCAGCACCACATCATCCAGGCCCATAAAATCCACGATGGGCTGTCCCGGCGCCGTATCTGCCGGCAGGGGATAAAGGCCTTCTTTTTCCTCGGGGGAAAGCTTCGAGACGTCCAAGCCGATTTCATCGGCGCCGCACATCATCCCCTCGGACCAGACTCCCCGCAGCTGGGAAAGGACGATCTCCGGATGGTTGTCATTGGGCAGCTTTGCTCCCACTAAAGCAACCGGCACGCATTGGCCGGCCTTGACATTGGGGGCTCCCGTTACGATAGTAAGGGGCTTTCCCAAACCGGCGTCCACCTTAGCCACCACCAGCTTGTCCGCCTGGGGATGGGGCTCCACTTCCAGAATACGGCCGGTTACCACATTTTCCACGCCTTTGTTCAGATATTCTACCGCCTCTACCTCCAGGCCGGCCTTTGTTAAGATAGTCGCCCCTTCTTCCGGCGTTATATTTATATCAACCAGTTCTTTTAACCATTTCCAGGATACTCTCATTTTCTTTTCCTCCCGTCAGCTCATGGCCTGCTAAAATTGCCGTAAGAAACGCACATCATTTTCAAAGAAGAGCCGCAGATCGTCTACGCCGTATTTCAGCATAGCCAGGCGCTCTACACCCATACCGAAAGCAAAACCGCTGACCTTAGCCGGGTCATAGCCGCCCATCCGCAGTACATTGGGGTGAACCATGCCGGAGCCCAAGATCTCCAGCCAGCCGGTGCCTTTACAGGTGCGGCAGCCCTTGCCGCCGCAGATGACACAGCGGCAATCTACCTCGGCGCTGGGTTCTGTAAAAGGAAAGTAGCTGGGCCGCAGGCGAATTTCCTGATCCTCACCAAAAAACCGTCTGATGAAGGATAATAAAATTCCTTTCAAATCGGAAAACCGGATATGCTCGTCGATGACTAAACCCTCGACCTGATGAAACATCGGGGAGTGGGTGGCGTCATCATCCCGGCGGTAGACTTTACCGGGGATGATCACTTTGACGGGCAGCTGAGGGCACATTTTCTCCATAACCCTGGTCTGGGTAGGGGAAGTATGGGTGCGCAGCAAAATCTCTTCGCTGATATAGAAGGTATCCTGCATGTCCCGGGCCGGATGATTTTTCGGCAGATTCATGGCCTCAAAATTGTAATAATCCGTCTCAACCTCATAGCCTTCCTCAACGCCAAAGCCCATGCTGATGAAAATTTCTTCAATTTCATCCATGGTCTGATACAAGGGATGGCGGCTGCCCAGGGGACGTTGACGGCCCGGCAGCGTAATGTCAAGAGTTTCCCGCTTTAATTGGGTCTGGTAAGCCTGCTCCTGCAAACGCTCTGCCATATTGGCAAAAGCCTCTTCCAGCTTATCTCGGACCTCATTGGCCAATTGGCCCATTACCGGCCGTTCTGCCGCCGACAAACTACCCATATTCCGTAAAATTTGCGTCAATTCGCCTTTTTTGCCGGTGTATTGGAGCTTTAATTCGTTCAGTTCTTCCAGTAAGCCGGCCGCCTGGATTTTGGCTAAAGCCTTTTCCTGCAATTCCCGTAGTTGTTCCCGCATATGCTCTCCTCCGCTAACGATTTTTCAGATTTAACAAGTATTTATCATATAAAAAAAGAGGCCTTCTCCCTAGGGACGAAAAGCCTCTTTCCGCGGTACCACCCTGATTAACGGCCGGTTTGGCTCCTCTCTCCTTCCTCACAACAGGAAGAAGCTGATCCATGCCGGCGTTCACTCTTATGCCCATAACGGCGGCTGCCGGTCTGCCCTACCAGAACCGGCCATCATTGATCCATCATCACTGACCGCCTATCCTATCAGGCAGACAACTCCCGGGCGAACCTGCCACCGGCAACAGCGCAAGGTTCTCAGTTACCCCTTGCTCCCTGTAGCCACCGCCCTCGGTGCAGCTCCCGTTCACTGTCTTTCCTCTTTATTTGCAAATATATGGCTGATTGTATCATGATCGGGGCTATGCTGACAAGGGGCAAAAATCCACGCAGTTTCAACACCGGCAGTTTAAACATCATTCCTGATTCTGGCTGCCGAAGCTTTCACCGGATTTGTCTTTAAAGAGCTCCACATTGTTGACCACATTTCGCAGCAAGCTTTGCAGATCGATGCCGGAAACGGTTTTCACCATAGCGGGAACCTGAGTCAGCAATTCGGCGGAATAGCCCGCTACTTTAGATATGCTTTTGTTGCTGTCGCCGGAATCCACAATAGTGATCTGGCCGATTTTGCTGACCGGCTCGGCAATGGCCTGGGTAATGGAGCCGGTAATCTCCGGCAGCACCTTGACCACCATTTCCATCATGGCCGCTTCGCCGTATTCCTTATAAGCTTCTGCCAGCTTCCGCTTGGCCTCAGCCTCGGCAAAGGCTTTTTCCCGGATAACCTCAGCCTCCGCCAAGCCCTCTGCCTGAATAGCCTGAGCCTTGGCTTTACCGACGGCCTCAGTGGACTGAGCCTCCGCCAGACCGCTGACCTTCACCGCTTCGGCTTCAGCCTCCGCTTCCAGCTTGCGCTTGGCGGCTTCCGCTTCGGCTTTGGCGATATCTTCATATTTTCTGGCTTCCGCTTCTTTTTGACGGCGGTAAGCCTCGGCGTCGGCCATGGTACGCATCTTCTCCGCCTGGGCCTCTGCCTCTTTTTGAACCTCGGAATTCAGTTCTTCCTGGCGGCGCAAGGCTTTTTGCCGGGCCACTGTGGTTTCCTGCTCTTCCCTTGTACGCTCCACTTCCATTTGGGCTTTCGTCAATTCTACGTTTTTCTCTTCCTGGACCAGCTGGGCGTCCATTTGGGTGGCAATGATTTCTTTTTGCACCCGGTTGCTTTCGATCTGGTAGGCGGCGTCGGTCATGGCCTGTTTCTTTTGGGTAGCTTCCATGTTGGCCAGAACGATCAAGTCTTTATCTTTAGTGGCATTGGCGATCTTAATGTCTGCCTCCGCCTGGGCTTCCTGCTCCTGCTGCTTGGCGATAGCCAGAAGAATAGCCGTTTCTTTTTGGAGTTCTGCGGTTTTCGTAGCCGTTTCCCGGGCATTCTGGGCAATGGTAATCTCTTGCTCCCGCAAGGCATTGGACTCGGCGATCAAAGCGTTTTTCTTCACTTCGGCCACTTGCTTTTTGCCTAAGGAGTCCAGATAACCTTGATCATCCTTGATTTCTTTGATGGTAAAGGCCTTGATTTCAAGACCCATATCTTCCAGCTCTTTAGCAGCCACTTCCTGCACGGAAGAAGCAAACTTTTCCCGGTTTTGATAGATTTCCTCCACAGTCATGCCGGACAAAATTTCCCTCAACTTGCCTTCCAAAACCTCTTTTGAGGTTTCGGTAATATTTCTGATGGTGCCCGTAATGTCGCCGGTATTGAACTGTTCCATGGCGGCCAGGATTTTTTCCGTAACGTTCTTAATTTTGATAATCGTTAAAGCGCCCACTTCGATATCGACGCCGGTGGAGGTCAAGCCTCGGACAATAACGGAAATCTGCATATTTTCCAAGCTGATGGCGTCGGTTCTTTCCAAAAGCGGTATGACCAGGCCGCCGCCGCCGGAAATCACTCTCTTTTTCAAGCCGGTTACGACGAGGGCCTTATCCTGAGGCACCTTGCGCCACATAGACAGGACGCTGACGACCAGCAAGATGAGGACGCCCAGGACTATTGCCGAAATGATGATGGGATTGTTCATTAATGTTTACCTCCTGACCTTTGATTTATTTTGCTGAAAAGATTTGCAAATCTTCGCAAACATAGTGAATATTGTCCTGAATCGACACAATAAAGACTTCTGCTCCTTTAGCGATGCCCGGACCGGGTTTTCTCTCCTTGGCCCTGCCGGAAAGGATATTACCCTCAAGGGTGTAAGATATCTTGCCGAAACCTCCCGGCGCAATGGCTTCCACCACCTGGGCCCGCAGCAGCAAGGCGTCTTCCTCTCTGGGCACGGTAGTTTCATAGCTCCTGAGCTTGAGATAAACAAAGCGATAAAGAATGGCGGAGGCTGCCAGACCCGCCAAAACACTGAGCAGCAAGCAGAAAACCGGCGGCAGAAAGGCTTCCAAAATCAGGCCGGCGCCACCGAAAACTGCGGCAAAGGCCATCAGAGTAAAGGGCTTAAAAGGTAAAATAGCCCCCAAGCCAAAGTCGAAATCGATGTCAAAGTCAAAATCGAAGTCGAAGTCCAAACCGTCCAAAAGATTGCCCGCCAGCAAGGAAAGGAGGCTGAACAAAGCGCCGACCAGCAGACAAACCATATATACAGTGTGCATGATCGCCATCATACTCCTACTCCTCCTTCGCCAAAAGTTTTCCTTATAATAATAATTATAGCGGATCGTGAAAAGATATACAAGGAACATTGGGCATTTTCGGGCAGAGCAGGCGTAAACAATCTGTAAAAATGAGGGAAGACACATGCGCAATCGAACATGCGAAGCCGGCTAAATCTCCTGCATACGCGCATTTTGCTTGTTGTTTGGCCATGGTAATGCTATAATGTCACATAAATATGTGTATGCAAAGGCATAGCATACTGTCATTTAAGGAGATATGATCGTATGAGCGGAACTATACCAAACTTTATTCATGATGTGATCGACGGGGACCTGGCTGCCGGCCGGGAAAACCACGTCCATACCCGTTTCCCGCCGGAGCCCAACGGCTGCCTCCATATCGGCAGCGCCAAGGCCATCTGGATCAATTATACCACCGCCCAAAAATACGGCGGCAAGTTCAACTTGCGCTATGACGACACCAACCCGGCCAAGGAAGATGATTCCTTCGTCCGTTCCATCGAAGAAGATATCCGCTGGCTCATCGGTGAGGAGCCCAGCGGCGGTATTTTTTTTGGCTCCGATTATTTTGATCAATGCTATGAGTTTGCCCTGAAGCTGATTCGCCAGGGCGACGCTTACGTTTGCGATCTCTCCGCCGAAGAAATGCGGGAATACCGGGGCACCTTGACGGAACCCGGCAAAGAAAGCCCCTATCGCTACCGCACGCCGGCGGAAAACGAAGATCTCTTTGTCCGGATGAAAAACGGCGAATTTGCCGATGGCAGTCGCACGCTGCGGGCCAAGATCGACATGAGCTCCCCCAATATCGTTTTGCGGGACCCGGCCATCTACCGGATTTTGCGGGTACACCATCACCGCCAGGGGGATAAATGGTGCATTTATCCCTTATACGATTACGCCCATCCTATCCAGGATGCTATCGAAGGGATCACCCACTCCCTTTGCTCGCTGGAGTTCACTAATAACCGGCCCCTTTACGATTGGGTCATTGAGAAAATCGGCTTTGCCAATCCTCCCCACCAATATGAATTTGCCAGATTAAATATCACCAATACCGTCATGAGCAAGCGCTATCTGCGCAAGCTGGTGGAAACCGGTCTGGTCGACGGCTGGGATGATCCCCGGATGCCCACCCTTTCCGGTCTGCGCCGCCGGGGCTATACCCCTTCCGCTCTTTTCAACTTTTTACGCAAAGTCGGAATCTCCAAGGTCTACAGCATCGTCGATATCCGCCTGCTGGAGCATTGTATTCGGGAAGAGCTCAATGCCGCAGCCCTGCGGCGGCTGGCTGTCCTTGAACCCCTTAAGGTTGTCATTACCAATTATCCGGCGGATCAAACGGAGTATTTTTCTCTGCCCAATCATCCGGAAAGCCCCGAAGCCGGCAGCCGCCAGCTGCCCTTTACACGGGAGCTTTATGTGGAGCAATCCGACTTCATGGAGGATGCCCCCAATAAGTTTTTCCGGCTGAAGCCCGGCGGCGAGGTACGGCTGATGGGAGCTTATATCATCCGCTGCGACGAAGTGGTTAAAGACGATAGCGGCAAGGTGGTGGAGCTGCGCTGCTCCGCCGATTTGGAGACGGGCAATGCCATGCCCGCCGACGGCCGCAAAGTCCGGGGCACGATCCACTGGCTTTCTGCCGCCCACGCTCAAGACGCCGAAGTCCGCCTTTATGAAAATCTTTTTACGATTGAAGATGTCAATAGCATTCCCGAAGGCAAGGACTACGACGATTATATCAACCCCGATTCTCTCCAGGTCAGAAAAGAAGCCAAAATCGAAGCAGCGCTAAGCGAGGCTCAGCCCGGTCAAGCATTCCAGTTCGTCCGTACCGGCTATTTTACCCTGGACAGCCATACGCCGGGAGTTTTCAACCAAACGGTGGCTCTGAAAGACAGCAAAGGCTCTTTCATCGTCAACGGTCAATAAAAATCCTTATATAAAATTCCTTATAAAAATCCTTATATCGAAAAGCCAGGTTATAGCAATATAAATAAAAGAGGCTCTCAAGATGACTTGCCGGTCGCCTTGAGAGCTTTTTTTGCCATTATACAGGAGCTAAAGCCTTAATGCATAAGCATCCGGCCGGTCGCCGTCGGTTAGCGGCATTCGTTTAACATCTGCAAGCCTTGGAAAATGAGCAAAATTGCAAGTTTAAAGTGTCCGAAACAACGCTTACCTGCTTTATTCGGCTGTATTTGACCGTATTTAGTGTCTTCTTCAGGAAATGACCGCCATTCTGAAAGAACAGCACACTTTAAACTTGCAATTTTGCGTAAAAATGATCCGGCAACCCTCCCAGGCTAAGCTACAGGTCCAGGAGCTTGATGGCGTCCACATAGGAGGCTATACCCTCCGCCACCCTTTTGGCTTCTTTCATGGCCAGAACCACCGTGGCAGGCTTATGCACCACATCGCCGCCGGCAAAGACGCCTTTTCTCATGGTCATGCCGTAAGGCCGCTCTTTGGTGATTACATAGCCGTTTTCATTGACCTCTATGCCCGTGGTGGTGGACACTATCCGGCTGGCCGGCCTTGAGCCTACGGCAAGCATCACGGTATCCGCCTCGATTTCTCTTATCTCGCCATCCGTCTTGTACTTTAATCCTTTTACGCTTTCATAGCCGGTAAACTCAAGAGGTTCGGCATGCCAAAGGAATTCCACCCCTTCTTCAAGGGCGCTATTGTACTCCGCCAGCAAAGCCGGCATCTCCTCAAAGCCTTTCCTGGACACCACTGTGACGGATTTCGCCCCTACCCTTAAAGCCGTCCGGGCTGCATCCATCGCTACATTGCCGGCGCCGATGACGATTGTCTTATCCCCTTCTTTCACAGGAACTTCATCCCGCCCCACGCCGCCTGCATTATGCAGGGTAACCATACGCAGAAAATACGTTGCTTGCAGCACGCCGCTTTTGCGCCGGCCGGGAAGATCCAAATCCCTGGCCAGAGCCGTACCGGTGCCAATAAATATGGCGTCAAAATTTTGAGCAAACATATCGTCGATAGTAAGATCCCGTCCCACCATCACATTGGTTAAGAAGCTGACGCCAAGAGCTTCGATCCTTTTGATCTCCCGCCTGACGATTTCCTTCGGCAAGCGAAACTCCGGTATGCCATAAAGAAGCACGCCGCCGGGCTCGCTTTCGTTTTCATAAACCACCACATTAAAGCCTTGCCTGGCCAAGTCGCCGGCCACGGTAAGGCCCGCCGGCCCGGAGCCGATTACCGCTACCTTGCCTCTGGTCTTATGGATCAGGCTTTCTTTGATCAGGCCCATCTCCGCATCAAAATCGGCAATGAATTCTTCAAGCTTGCCCACCTGGATGGGAGCACTCTTGCCATTTAATATACAATGGCCTACGCATTGCTTTTCATGGGGACATACCCTGCCGCAAACGGCGGGCAGATTGGTTTTCCTGGCCAATATCTCCCTGGCTTCTCCCAAATTCCCTTTGGAAAGCTGATAAATGAAATCGGGAATATCGTTATTGATAGGGCAGTTCTTTTGGCAGGAAGGGTTTTTGCAGCGCAGGCAGCGCTTGGCTTCCTTTATCGCTTCATACATCGTGTAGCCCGGATTACCGGCCTGTTCTTTTGGCTCTGTCATATCGTCTGTCTGATCCTTTTTTTATTATTGTCTCACGGCTTCATAAATCAATATACCTGCCGCCACCGCGGCATTTAAAGATTCCGCACCCTGAGCTAACGGGATAAATACCCTTTCATCCACCTCAGTCAAGGGAATGCTCAAAAGGCCCCTGGCCTCATTGCCGATGCACAGCAACGTCTTGTTTTGCCAAGGCAGCCGGCGATAATCTCTGCCGCCGCCGGCGTCGGCAGCCACCGTTTTGTAGCCTTGATCCAGAGCCCATCTGGCCGCAGCGCTCCAGGTCACCTCCGTGAATACCGGCAAATGAAAGATGCCGCCCATGGAAGCCCGCACAGCTTTGCCGCCGAAAGGGTCCGCCGTGCCCTGAAGACAGATCAGACCTTGGCCGCCCGCCGCCCATAGGGTGCGCAGAATAGTACCCAGGTTGCCGGGGTCTTGCAGACCGTCCAGTACGACAACCGGGCCTTGGCCCGGCCGAAAATCCTTCAACGGTGCAGGGGATAAGCGGCAAACCAGCACAATCCCCTGAGGGGTCTCCGTCTCAGCCAAAGTGTTTAAAACTTTAGAGGTAACCTGAAAGAACCGGCGAGCCTTGGCAGACAATGCTTTTAAAAGCTCCTCGCCTCTTGGCGTAGCCGCCAGGGTCTCATGATAATAGACCTCCTCCACCAGAGCAGACTTGGCCGCTTCTTCCGCCAGGCGCAAGCCTTCCACCAGGAAAAGGCCTTTGGCCTCCCGAAACTTTTTTTGCTGTAGTTTTCTGGCCTCCAGCACCCATTGGTTCTGGGCCGAAGTGATGATCTCCATAATGTCTTTCTCCAAGTTTTAGTGTTTCTCGCAATTAGCTATAGTAAACTTGCTTATATTATATACTAATATCGGTATTTTTTTAAGCCTTGATTTCCCGGTTATAGATTATAGTAGTAAGTTAGTGGGTCATTGACGACAGAGAAGCTAACTGTACAAAATCTGCTGACTTTTCTTTACTTTCCATAAATGGTTACATTTCAAGCCAGTCTCGGTTTTGCGGCGCCCTGCTTGTTATCCGCGTTTACATTCCACAAATGGTTATATTTCAAGTGACGAAATAAACGAATACTATGCCCCATCTGATCTGGTTTACATTCCACTATGGTTATATTTTAAGATCTCAGCACGACGAATTTGTTGAGCGACAGGAATAACTTACATTCCACTATGGTTATATTTCAAGGTCAATTTCGATCAGAATACCATTACTGCAGACATCGAATTTACATTCCACTATGGTTATATTTCAAGGTTCCAACCAGCAGGCATTAATGATATTGTCGCTCTTTTTACATTCCACAATGGTTATATTTCAAGACCGCTGAAAATTACATGAAAATTGCCGAAGAATACTTTACATTCCACAATGGTTATATTTCAAGATAACAGATACATTATTACCATTCTCGTCTTTGAGCTTTACATTCCACAATGGTTATATTTCAAGGCAGCCACCCAACGAAAATTGCGCAAAGGAATACCCACTTTACATTCCACAATGGTTATATTTCAAGTTTATGCCAGTAGCTGCGAAGATCCCGGCGGTGGTCTTTACATTCCACAATGGTTATATTTCAAGGCCAGCTGGGTGAGGCCCTGGGGCATGTCGTTGATCTTTACATTCCACAATGGTTATATTTCAAGGGCGGCGATTTAATTGGCCAATGCCAGCAATTGGACTTTACATTCCACAATGGTTATATTTCAAGTGTATTCGGGCGAAATCCTACAGGCAATGTTAATACTTTACATTCCACAATGGTTATATTTCAAGCGTGGAATCCTGCAACTACGCTTGACTTGTCCAAGCTTTACATTCCACAATGGTTATATTTCAAGCGTAAGCGTAAAATCGGGCATCACCTGTAAACAGGCATGAGGGTATGTTAAACTAAAGGAAATTAAAAAAGGCCATCCTCCATGGCAGCCTTGAATTCGTTGAACTGCTTACGAATCAGCTTTTTATGCTGGCCGTCGGAC